>OZ245996.1:2290000-4379978 GCA_965230205.1 Cellvibrionaceae bacterium
CGGCAAACATGCTTTGATCCTCACATTTCTGAATGGGGAAACCCACCCGCTTGCGGGTATCTTGCACTGAATCCATAGGTGTAAGAGGCGAACCCGGGGAACTGAAACATCTAAGTACCCGGAGGAAAAGAAATCAACCGAGATTCCCCAAGTAGCGGCGAGCGAAAGGGGATTAGCCGAGCGATCGGCGCTAGTGGAAGCTTCTGGAAAGTTGCGCGATAGAGGGTGATAGCCCCGTACACGAAAGCAAAGATCGACGTATTAAGTAGGACGGGACACGTGTTATCTTGTCTGAAGATGGGGGGACCATCCTCCAAGGCTAAATACTCCTAACTGACCGATAGTGAACCAGTACCGTGAGGGAAAGGCGAAAAGAACCCCTGTGAGGGGAGTGAAATAGATCCTGAAACCGTGTGCGTACAAGCAGTCGGAGCAGATTTATTCTGTGACGGCGTACCTTTTGTATAATGGGTCAGCGACTTATTGTCTGTAGCAAGGTTAACCGATTAGGGGAGCCGTAGGGAAACCGAGTCTTAATAGGGCGCGAGTTGCAGGCATTAGACCCGAAACCCGGCGATCTATCCATGGCCAGGTTGAAGGTGCCGTAACAGGCACTGGAGGACCGAACCCACTTATGTTGAAAAATGAGGGGATGAGCTGTGGATCGGAGTGAAAGGCTAATCAAGCCGGGAGATAGCTGGTTCTCCCCGAAAACTATTTAGGTAGTGCGTCACATCTCACCCTCGGGGGTAGAGCACTGTTTGGGCTAGGGGGTCATCCCGACTTACCAACCCCATGCAAACTCCGAATACCGAGGAGTGCAATTGTGGCAGACAGACGGCGGGTGCTAACGTCCGTCGTCAAGAGGGAAACAACCCAGACCGCCAGCTAAGGTCCCAAATGTTAGTTAAGTGGGAAACGATGTGGGAAGGCTTAGACAGCTAGGAGGTTGGCTTAGAAGCAGCCATCCTTTAAAGAAAGCGTAATAGCTCACTAGTCGAGTCGGCCTGCGCGGAAGATTTAACGGGGCTAAACTAGCAACCGAAGCTGCGGATACTTTTTAAGTATGGTAGGGGAGCGTTCTGTAAGCGGTTGAAGGTGACTTGAGAAGGTTGCTGGACGTATCAGAAGTGCGAATGCTGACATGAGTAACGATAATGGGAGTGAAAAACTCCCACGCCGGAAGATCAAGGTTTCCTGTCCAACGTTAATCGGGACAGGGTTAGTCGACCCCTAAGGCGAGGCTGAGAAGCGTAGTCGATGGGAAACAGGTTAACATTCCTGTACTTTTTATTACTGCGATGGAGGGACGGAGTAGGCTAGGCCAGCACACTGATGGTTGTTGTGTTTAAGGCTGTAGGCTGGTGACTTAGGTAAATCCGGGTTGCTAAGGCTGAGAGTTGATGACGAGACTCATTTTGAGTTGAAGTGGTTGATGCCATGCTTCCAAGAAAAGCTTCTAAGCTTCAGGTAATAAAGAATCGTACTGTAAACCGACACAGGTGATCAGGTAGAGAATACCCAGGCGCTTGAGAGAACTCGGGTGAAGGAACTAGGCAAAATGGCACCGTAACTTCGGGAGAAGGTGCGCCGGTGTTGGTGATGGGACTTGCTCCCTAAGCTGACGCTGGTCGAAGATACCAGGCCGCTGCGACTGTTTATTAAAAACATAGCACTCTGCAAACACGAAAGTGGACGTATAGGGTGTGACGCCTGCCCGGTGCCGGAAGGTTAATTGATGGGGTTAGCTTCGGCGAAGCTCTTGATCGAAGCCCCGGTAAACGGCGGCCGTAACTATAACGGTCCTAAGGTAGCGAAATTCCTTGTCGGGTAAGTTCCGACCTGCACGAATGGCGTAACGATGGCGGCACTGTCTCCACCCGAGACTCAGTGAAATTGAAATCGCAGTTAAGATGCTGTGTTCCCGCGGCTAGACGGAAAGACCCCGTGAACCTTTACTATAGCTTGGCACTGAACTCTGAACCTATTTGTGTAGGATAGCTGGGAGGCTTTGAAGCGATGACGCTAGTTGTTGTGGAGCCAATCTTGAAATACCAGCCTGATATGTTTGGGGTTCTAACGTAGGTCCCTTATCGGGATTGCGGACAGTGTCTGGTGGGTAGTTTGACTGGGGCGGTCTCCTCCCAAAGAGTAACGGAGGAGCACGAAGGTACCCTAATCCTGGTCGGAAATCAGGAGATTAGTGCAATGGCATAAGGGTGCTTGACTGCGAGACTGACAAGTCGAGCAGGTACGAAAGTAGGTCATAGTGATCCGGCGATTCTGTATGGAAGGGTCGTCGCTCAACGGATAAAAGGTACTCCGGGGATAACAGGCTGATACCGCCCAAGAGTTCACATCGACGGCGGTGTTTGGCACCTCGATGTCGGCTCATCACATCCTGGGGCTGAAGCCGGTCCCAAGGGTATGGCTGTTCGCCATTTAAAGTGGTACGCGAGCTGGGTTTAGAACGTCGTGAGACAGTTCGGTCCCTATCTGCCGTGGGCGTTGGAAAGTTGAGAAGAGCTGCTCCTAGTACGAGAGGACCGGAGTGGACGAACCTCTGGTGTTCGGGTTGTCATGCCAATGGCATTGCCCGGTAGCTACGTTCGGACGGGATAACCGCTGAAAGCATCTAAGCGGGAAGCCTCCTTCAAGATAAGCTTTCCCTGATCCTTTAAGGATCCTGTAGGGCCGTGGAAGACCACCACGTTGATAGGCTGGGTGTGGAAGCGTTGTGAGGCGTTGAGCTAACCAGTACTAATTGCCCGTGCGGCTTGACCATATAATTGAGATTATTGTGGTTATATAAGTTGCTATGCAAAACAATCAATACACACACAAAGTGCTCCATGCATTTTTAGTGTACCCTCCTTCCTTGGAGGGCAAGACAGGTAAGAGAAACTATTACCTTGTCACTTGTTTGTTCTCGAATTACTTTGCAGGAGATTGCTTCTGCGTTTGACATCTAGTTTTGGTTGTTTTTGTTAAGTGAAGTGCTAAACAGAGACAACGGCATCGAAAATGTTCCTGACATTTTTCGATGTACCCCTCCTCCTTGAGGGGCACAGTTTTGCTTGACGACCATAGAGAATTGGAACCACCTGATCCCATCCCGAACTCAGACGTGAAACGATTCCTCGCCGATGGTAGTGTGGGGCTTCCCCATGTGAGAGTAGGTCATCGTCAAGCTTTTAATTAAGAAGCCCTAGCCGGTAGCGGTTAGGGCTTTTTTAGTGGGTGAGAATAATACGAAAAAGCTCACATTTCATTATTGTAAAGGATCACTTACCATACAATTTTACATATAATAGCAATTTATATATCCAATAAATATTAATATTAACTTTCCAAAATTCTTACTTTTTATCAGGCGCACTTTTATATGCCTTCATCGATATTGCTTACACACCAAAATAAGCTTCTATGGCTGCTTAAGTTATCAGTTTTTTTATTTTTTATTCTTCATTTTAGCCCGCTGGATGAAAAAATTATCAGCCAAGTTTTCTATATTGGTGTAATTCTTCCTACATTATTGTTAATAAAAAAAGAAGATATCTATGTTCTATGGAGGTCCCCCATAACGAAAGTATTAGTTTTATATTTGCTCTATGTAAGCGTTGCATGGCTTTTTGCAGGTAAAACTAAATATCTACGCTACGGACTTTATATTTTAATTTTTACATGTTCAGTTTGGGTTTTGCTTAAATATAAACTTATTACATTGGATAATATCGCTGTATATTTTTTCGTATTGTCTGTTTTGGGCATACTGTTGGGGTTTTTGTGGATTTACTTCTCAAATGGAAAGCTTCCATATAGGCCGTACTTTATTGGTTGGATGACAGAAAACCCAATACATCTCTCTAGTATACTGGCTGTGTCTTGTGTTGGATGGATCTCTGTTTTTTTGATTGAGAAAAAATATCTTATTGCGACTATAGGTTTGCTTATTTGCTTTTACTTAATGTATGTTTTTAAAACAAGGACAGGCTACTTTGCTTTGGGGACTGCATTTGTTTGCCTTCTTATTTTTAGGCTTTATTTCTTAGATCGAAAGCACTTATCTCGTTTATTCATCTTTTCTGGGTGCTTTCTTATTGTTGTCTCTGTTTTATACACTTTTGGTTTTTTGGATGTTTTATTAGATAGAGGAACTAGCTATAGATTAGTTATTTGGAGTGTGTTGTTAGAGCAATTTAAGCAGTGTAATTACTTGCTTGGATGTGGCTATGATTATGATGTGTCTATACACTACTTTACTAAGAATGAGCCGATTGTGAATGCCCATAGTATTTATGTTTCAGAGCTGTTTTATTCAGGCGTTTTAGGGCTAGTATTATTGTTATCGTTTATTTTTACAACACTATACTATGGTATTAAGAATAATCTTATTTGGATATATGCCTTCGTAGCAGCTTGCGGGGCTTTTGCAGTAGATGGCCATATTGCTGTTAGACCTCCGAGAAATGAAGCGTGGTTGATTTTTTGGCTGCCATTGGTTCTGGTGAATGTGGAGCTAATAAAAACTAAATTTGAACAATCTATGCTAGAGAAAGAATAGAAAAGCGTTAAAAGAGATACTAATTAAAAGTAATATTGCTACATTTGTTAATATTTTTTTCTGCTTTTCTGCTTTTTTGTTAGAGTGTGTTAAGAATTTATTTTGTGCAGTATAGTATTCATAGGGTAGCTCGCCAACAGTTTCTTTGGTGATTTCTTTTCCTATTTTCTTAAATATGCTGGATGGGATGTACCCTGCGGAAGTTATTGTCTTCTCTAAGTAAGAGGGAATGTTGTTTTTTGATAGATTTTTGAGCATGAGTTTTAAATGATTTTCTATTAAGCGATCTGCTGCAAGAACCCACTCATGAGGTACGTTTAAATTATCACATTCTTCTCTTAGTTTTACGATCATCTCAAAAATAACTGGATTTAAATCTTTTTTATTTTGTAATTTTTGGGTTGCGGATTCTGGATTGGTCCGCCAAAAATATTGTGCATTTGGTACGCCAATAATAGTTTTTGCAAGGTATAAAACTTTAAATGCAAAAACTACATCTTCATGCGGGCTTATTTCTGGAAAGGTAATATTGTTTTCAATTAGAAGTTCTTTTCTATATATTTTGTTATAGCAAGTTGTCAGTCTTGTTAAATATGGCTTTTCGCTGTCATTGTATAACTTGTTTTTAAAATATTTTTTTTTGTAATGAGGGTGTTGTTTGGTTTTTTCTGAGTTAGATTTGATAACTTGCCCGATTGCAATATCAGCATCATTTTCTACAACTTCTCTCAATAATTCTGTAAACATATTGGGAGCGCACCAATCATCGCTATCGCAGAAGCCTATATACTTTCCAGTAGCTTTCTGAATCCCAAAATTGCGGCACCTAGCTTGTTTTCCCCCTTTAACTTGGTAGAGCTCTATCTTTTTAAGTGTTTTGGAAAGCTCGATTAAATATTCATAGCTTCCATCAGTGGAGCAATTGTCAACAAAAATAATTTGGATATCTTCAATTATATTTAAAGGAAGGCTGCTAATACAATCGTCTAAAAATTCTAGTGTATTATAAACAGGTATTATGATACTTATAATGGGTTGCTTTGTCATTCGTAGGAATTATTAGGTTTCGATATAGGTATATTATACAACTATAGTTTTTATTGTGGACAGCTCCATTTCAAAAATGATTGATATATGTTTACGTATTCCCATTGTTGTTACTGTTAATTTTTATCTGGGTGAGATATCTATGCCCTAATAACTCTAATTTTATTCGCGAAGGCCAATTACATGCCAAAGATCTCTCCAATTGAATAACTAGCAGAATATTAGAACAAGCTTTTTTGATGGGGTAAATAGGAAGATGAAAGTAGAAATACTAAGAGCTTCTGTAAAAAGAGAGGGTAGTTTCTATATAGTAAATAAGATTCTATACCATATTTGACTTATGCTTGTTATTTCCACAGCATCAAAAAGGTATTTTCATGAATCTAATAAGCCACTAAAAGCTTAAGCCGTGGGCTGGATTTTAGTTGATTTAACTTTTGACTCTTTACTGGTTTTACCTGAATTTGATTGCTCATCAATGATATTGACAAGATCTTTCTGGCAGGATGAGCAAAGTGCTGTTTTGCAAGAACTACCACAGCATTCACAATTTCCCTCTGAGGCTAAAAATTCAAAAAGTTTACTAATCATACCTTTAATTCCTTGATTTAATGAGTTGACAAAACAAGTCATATAAAACCGATAGGTACAACAATAACCCTATGTCTGTGATATTAGTCTCAAAATGTTAAATTATCTAGGATGTTTTTAGATGGATACCTTCTTAAGGAAAGGTGTTTTTAGATAAGTAGCTTTCAAGAGTGTATAAAAGGCCTATAAGAAATTGTTTAAGAAGTGATAATTAAGATTTTATTAAAGTGATGATTATAAAAAAGGCTGCCTACTGGCAGCCTTTTCAGTTAGCGTTATAGCCCTTATTAAGAACCGATAATACCGCCATCTTTACGCTGTATAACCAGAGTACAATCACGTGGGATAGTGATTCCGTCAGTTTTAGCTGGGAAGTTAGTTGCTGAAGGGTCACCATTACCTGGGTGCTGAATATTAATAAATGCTGTGCGTTGATCAGGAGTAATAGTAAATCCAGTAATTTCATCACTATTCACGCCGGTTAATAAACGCTTAGGTACAGGGTTTTCAGCGGTTGTATCAAATACGACTAGCTGGTCTTGTAGACCGTCTGGTTGGCCACCGTCAGTACCGATGAATAAACGACCAAATGGATCGGCCCATGCAGCATCAGGGTCAGTAAAGGTTTCTTCAGTGCCACGGAATGAAGAGGCAATCAAGTAGATTTCCCATGTAAAGGTATTACCTAAGAAGTCACCTGAATCTGTAGTGCGGATAATGTGTCCGTCATTATTAGGTGCTTCTGGGTTTGCAGCATTTGGAGTTGTACGTCTAGAGTTATTAGTTAATGTCCAATAAACTTCGCCGTTTTTACCAATCGTTGTCCACTCTGGGCGATCCATAGGTGTTGCACCTAGAATATCAGCTGCGATACGAGTGTTGATCAATAGCTCAGCTTGGTTAGCAAAGCGATCAGCTAATAGAGGATCTTCAATCGTCAGTTCCATCCATTCGCCAGTACCATCATCATTAAAACGAGCAACAAAAAGCTTACCTTCATCTAGAGGGCTTTTGCCTTCATCAATTGCTTGCTGCCAAGGCAAGTCAGAAACATACTTGTAGCAGTAATCGAAGCGTTGGTCATCGCCCATATAAGCAGCTATCTGGCCATTAGCACTTTCTGCAATAGCAATAGCTTCGTGCTTAACACGACCTAGAGCGGTACGTTTAACAGGTTTCTTCGATGCATCGAATGGGTCAATTTCAACTATCCAACCAAAACGATTGGATTCGTTTACATATTCTGGGTCTGATAAATCGAAACGCTTATCGAAGAATTCCCAGCCATAGCCAAATCCATCGTAATCAAAACCATAGCGTAATTGTTCTTCTGTACGATTGTCGTTAAAGCCTTCACCTTCAGTAGCACCAAAGTAACCATTGAAGTTTTCTTCACACGTTAAGTAAGTTCCCCAAGGTGTAGGACCAGAACCGCAGTTGTTAACTGTACCTAGTGGAATATTACCATTAGGGTTTTGTAATAATGCAGAGCCAGCAGCTGGGCCACTGAATTCTACAGGTGTGTTAACAGTAATACGGCGGCTGTTTGAGCTTTTAGCAACATCCCACCAACCATCATCGGTTTCAATAGCAACGACAGAAACACCGTGAACATTCTGCATAACACGTACGTCTTCTAGGCTTTCTGGAGCAGATTTACCTAATACGTGACTAGTGCGACCAAATTCATGGTTCACACACAACATGCCTCTTTTGCTGTTTAGTTCATAACCATATTCTTTATACGGACTATATTTTGAATCTTCTGGGAAAAACCACATACCGTCATGGCCAATACCAATTTGTTGTGATGCTTCTTTAGAGGTTGGGCGGATTGTTGGGTCACCTGTGTACTCTTTGACAATACCAGGCTCTAAAGGCGTTCCCCAAGGGATAAGTACTTGGTATTTATATTCCCAAGCAATGCTAGGCACAGTATTGTCTTGAGTTGCATCTTCTATTGATAGCGGTGCAAAATTACATAGACCTTCAGGCGCTTCGCCTTCACTTGGCTGTTCTTCATTTAAGATATCTAAAGCCATCGCTTGAGGGGCAAGGAATGTAGTTGCAGCAGTTGCTAAACTACCCTGAAGAACACTGCGTCGGCTGATATTGGTTTTTAGAACATCGGCAAAAGGACGGTTGCCAGAAGTATTACTAGGGATGTTTTCTTTATCGTCACTATTGGTCACGTTTAAGTCGGTATTGTTGTTTTTAATCATAGTTGGGTATCTCTCAAATAGGATTACTTGTGGGGTGTTTCCTTGATGGCGCGTTTAATGCCATAGCCCGGCTAGACTAAAAACTTTCTGTGACAGAAAAATGACGTATATATGAACTTATTATTTAAAGGACGAGAAAGGGGCAATATAACGTGACTAGAATTATTGAGGGCACTATGTATTAATTTTGAGAATAGATAATTAAACCTACTTATGTAGATTTAGCCATATAAAATAAACAGTCATCGATAGCAATGACGGGGTTTGGAGTAATCATAAATATCGTAATATTATCCGTTGCAGGGTAGAGCTCATGGTTATCGATGCGTAACCAGTCTTTTACGGTCGTTTGATGTTTATAATCCTGTATAACAAAGTTATCAAGACCATCGTGATTAACCCAACCCAGTTGAGTATGCGTATTCACTACACGAAAATTTAGGTTATCAATATCGTGCTTTAATGTAACATCAAATTCTGTGTTAGAGGTTTTGGCGTAACTTAAGCTAATACCTTTAGCGAGCTCAATGCGTATAGGTTCGATAAGTACTTCCATTTTCCACTCTTTTTTATTTTTCTTAAGAAGATCCTTTTCGGTAAAAAAATAAGTTAGTCCTTTCCATGCCGTGTCGTGCGCCTCTTGGTCTAGTCTGCCCCCTGCTTCTATTGTGACTGTTGGGTAATAGTTTTCGCTTATGTCCATTAAAGCGCCCAGTTTTAAGTGAGTGATCATTAACCGTTGACTAAAAGGGGATGTCAATGCTTCGTGATCTCTATCCTGATGAGTGGCAACACCAAAAGCAGGCCCTGAACCTGAGGTGTTGTGCATATCAATAACGGCCTCTGGTTGGTACTGATGAATAATATTGAGTATGGCTTTAGCAAGTTGGCCTTGCTCATCATCAAATGGAGGTTTGAAACAGCGATTTAAATCTCTGAGCCCAGGTAAGGTACGATAATGAAATAAGGGTGCTTGCAAAGCTGTTTTTACAGACGCAATAATACAAATAATGCGTACAGCAGGTTTACGGCTCTCTCTGAGCCAGCGGTATAATGCCATTACACCTGATGGTTCATTGCCATGTAATAAGGTAACAAAAACACGTGTTCGTGCATTATCTTCCCCATCAATGACAATGTAGCTTGGGCCATTCAGCTTTTTAAGGAAAGCCTCAATATTTTCACCCAAATCCTCGGGCGTAAAATTACTAAAGTGTTTAATCATCATTACATTCTTTATTTGATTTTCCATTCAGCAACAGGAATATTTTGCTGGCTGTTCTCAATGAATTGCTCAAGCATTTTATGCAAGGATTCTTTCATATCTAAATGTTGATTTAATTTGTCGAGCATTTTTTTCTGCCAAATGGCACCGTTTTGCTTTTTTGATATTCGTTGCTGAATAATCGATAAATAATAATTTATTTCGCTTGTTGCTATACCAATAGAGGAAAGCCCTTTTTCCGCAACTGATAAGTTATCATCAATAATATCTATAATATTTTGACGTTTATATCCTAGTCTGGCTTTGGGCCAGATTAGGCTCGCATCAAGGCCATATTGAGCACTGCGATAAAAGTTATATTCGGCTGTTTGAAAAGGAATGGCAGGTAAGAGCTCATTGATATGTTCACGATGCCCTTCTGCTAAGCCAATCAGGAAGGCAGCATTAGCAATCATATCTGAGCTTGTCGGCCCAGAAGGGAGTGATCGCATTTCGATACGCAAATGGCCATTGCCTGCAGCATCATAGACTGGTCGATTCCATAACCAGACGGTGCTTTGATGTAGTTGAAGTTCTGATAATTCAGGAACTTTATTCTTTTTCTTTAATGATTTCTCTGGAGTACAGATAGGTAAAATGGGTGAATATAAATTAACCGATTCACTGAAGAGTTCGTAAGCGCCTTCTCTTAACCATCCGTGGCCAAAGTTGACGCGCGCTGGTTCATTCCACTCATAACGGTCAAGGTGTCTGGTGTCGATGGATTGTTTAAATAAAGGAATGCGTGTTTCATCCCAAAGAAAGTGGCCGAATAATGTCGGTGAATTGGCACCAACAGCAATTGCCAAGGGTGTCATTAATTGAAGTGCATTGTAAGTATCAGCATAGTATTTGGGTGAGACTTGGTGATGAATTTGAAAGGAAGTGTTCGCACCTTCCAATGTGATATCGGCAAGGTTAAATTTGAGTGGTGACTTTCCATTGATATCTATTTCAAAGTCACCACCGCGCTGTCGTATAAGTTGACTCACTAATGCATGGTAACGCTTGCGTTGAGTCATACAGTGAGGTCCAAAATCACTTGGAGTGAGAGTTGGCAGTATGCCTATAGGCACTATTCGAGCATTGAGCGTTGATGCATGCTTATTGAGTAACTGCAGTTCTTTAGTGATTGTATTTTCTAATGTCCTAAATGGATGGTTATCTATTGGGCAAGGTAGAGCGTTGTATTCGAGGTTGTATGAATTGAGTTCAGGGGTTAATTGCGAATTTTGTGCCAGAGATAAAAGCTGCTCATTTTTAGGCAACGGTTTGCCTTGTTTGTCTATGATATAAAGCTCTAGTTCTGCACCAATAGATGGGGATGTGTTACCGAAGTTAGGATTTGATAAGGTTTTTTTAAGCAGTAGTAACTGTTCGCTCAGTGTTAGTTGAAACTGGCGATAATCATTATCATCAAATTCAGTTCGGTCGATTTCTACACCCATGCTATGATTATGGATCTATCTGACCTGAATATCCAGCAGCTATTTTTTAATATGATGTTAATAAGCAATAAAAATTCTATTCAACCCCAGGATTTTATTATTTTGGTTAAAGACCAACAGCTTTATTTAGAGACTTCTCACGATTGGGATTTATACCGCTTTTCTGATGTGAATCAATCACTAATTAAAGATAATGCTTGCCTTTTTGTCGGTGAGTTTGAGCAAAGCATGTGCTATGTGTTTGAAATAGATGTTGGCGTAGGTGATGAAAATTTGGTTTCTCTACGTTCTCAAATGCATTTGTTATCTGAAGAAAAGTACCATATTGCAAGCCGTTCATTACAACTTATTACATGGTTTAAGCAACATCGTTTTTGTGGGCAGTGTGGTAGGCCAACAACAAGCAGTGCCGAGGAAATTGCGGTTTGTTGCCACCATTGTCAGTTAACTTATTACCCCCGCATTTCTCCTTGCATGATGTGTTTGATTTCTCGGGGCGATGAGATTCTATTAGCGCATCACCGCCGATATGCTACTGAATTATATTCGACCCTAGCAGGCTTTGTGGAAGCAGGCGAAAGTCTTGAACAATGTCTTCATCGAGAAGTATTTGAAGAAGTTGGCTTAAAAGTTAAAAACCTTCGTTACTTTTCAAGCCAGTCCTGGCCATACCCCCATCAATTAATGGTGGGGTATTTTGCTGAATATGATTCAGGGGGTATTGTGTTGGAAGAGTTGGAAATAGAAGATGCTCAATGGTTTCATTATAGTGAATTACCAACAATACCTCCTATAACGACATTATCGGGTCAACTAATTGATGCGTTTGTTAAATCCAGAGAGCAATCTAAAAATCAATAAAATTTATTCCTCTTCATAAAACGATTGTTCCTTTTCAGCCATAGTGACGAGTGATGACGCTGGTGTATATTTTATTCCGTGTTCTTTTTCCATTTCTTTTAGTTTGTCGACAACATAGTTAATACCCAGAGTATCCATATAGCTGAATGGTCCGCCAAGGAAAGGAGGGAAGCCAATGCCAAAAATAGCACCAATATCACCATCCCGAACAGAGTAAATTATATTGTCATCCAAACATAAAGCCGCTTCATTTAACATGCGGTAGACGCAAAGCTCGACAATTTCTTTTTCTGATAACTCGAGAGAATCTCTTATGTTGAGATCATCGTAAATGGTGGGATCAATTTCTTTGCTTTTCTTTGGGTCGTCGTAACGATAAAAACCTTTACTGACTTTTTTCCCAAGGCGCTTATTGTCAAGTAAGGTTTGTTGTACACCAATACTTTCCATACGTTCGCCAAAAGCGGTTTCCAAAATAGGTTGGATTTTACTGCCCACGTCCAAACCAACTTCGTCTAATAATTTAATAGGGCCTACTGGGAAACCAAAGTTCATTAACGCTTTGTCAATTTTATCGAATGCAACCCCTTTCATTCCTAGTTCCAACGCCGCATTAAGGTAAGGAGCCAGTATTCGATTGACATAAAAACCGGCACCATCATTAACCACAATAACGGTTTTGCCTTGCTTACGACCAAATTCAATAGCAGTGGCTAATGCTTGTTCTGAAGTGTGTTCATGTTTAATAATTTCTAGTAGGGGCATTTTTTCTACCGGAGAAAAATAGTGCATGCCTAAAATATTCTCAGGACGCTTTGCTTTTTCTGCAATTTCAGTAATAGGGATTGATGAGGTATTGCTGGCAAACACGGTATCTTCATTGCCCAAATTCTCTATATCATCAACCATTTGATGCTTAAGTGCCGTATCTTCAAAAACCGCTTCAATAATAAGGTCGCATTGCCCGAAGCCGGAATAGTCTAATGAACTTGTTAGTTGGTTCACTTTCTTTTTGGCTTGTTCCGATGAAAGAATTCTACGCTTAATACGTTGCTGATAGAATTTATTCACATAATTATAGGCACTCAAAAGCCCTTCATCGCGTATATCCTTGAGGCGAACACTGGCATTCGCTTTCTCAATAGAGACCGTTGCAATACCTGCTCCCATTAAGCCACCACCCAGTATACCTAGCTTCTCTACGGTTTTAGCTTCGCTATCGCCTTCGATAAAGCGCTCTTTCTTAAGTGTGGTAGTAGCAAAGTACAATTTAATTAATTGCTTGGCCTGAGGGGATACGGTTAGCTCTCCAAATTTAACCGCTTCGATATCCAGAGCTTCATTAAGGGGTTTGTTTATGCCTTCTTGCACAACATCTAAAATGGCCAGGGGGGCAGGGTAAAGCCCATGGGTTTTCCTTAACACCTGTTGGCGTGCTTTATTGATGATGAGGTCTTTAATAAACGGTAACGTTAGCACTTTATCCTTTAATGAAAGCTTCCTTTCAGGGATTCCGTTTTTAACGAGCCGATCTGCCGTAAATTCTGCGACTGTTCGAAGAATTTTAGGGGAAACGACTTCGTCTATCATGCCTATGCGTAAGGCGCGTTTAGCGTCTAACTGTTTCCCCGTCAGCAGCATATCGAGTGCGGAGGGCAAGCTAATCAATCTTGGTAGCTTGGAGTTGCCCATTCCACCCGGTAATAAGCCGATCATGACTTCGGGTAAACCTATCTTAGTTGAGCGATTATCGGTAGCTATCCGATAATGACAGGCGAGAGCCAGCTCATAACCAACCCCAAGGCAAACGCCATCAATAGCGGCAATATGGGGTTTGCGACTATTCGATATTTTATTGAGCATGTCATGTGCATTCAGCGATATTGAGCTGCCATCCATAACTGTTTCAACTTTTTGCAGCATTTTAATATCGGCACCAGCAATAAATCCAGTTTCCTTACCGCTGACAAAAATAACCGCTTTAATGTCATCGTTTTGTTCGATTTCTGTTGCCAGCTCATCAAAGTCGTCGGCAATCTGCTGATTAAAAACATTCATTGTTTCATCAGGGACATCAATGGAAACTGTGAATATTCCCTGAGCATTGAGTTCGGTTGTAAATGTTTTCATATTATTATTCCGCTTCAATAATCATGGCTGCCCCGATACCACCTGCAGCACAAGCTGTGGTGAGTGCCGTACCGCCACCTCGACGTTTTAACTCATGTAATGTTTGAGTAATGATTCTGCCGCCGGTTGCAGCAAAAGGGTGGCCATAAGCTAATGATCCACCTAGCACATTAAATTTATCCATATCAATTTCACCTAAAGCCTGTTTGCGGTTCAGAAAGGTCTGAGCGTATTCTTTAGAGGCGAAAGCTTGTACATTGGCAAGCGTCTGGGCGGCAAATGCTTCATGCATGTCAATCAATGTTAAGTCGTTTAATGTCATCCGTGCTTTCTTAAGCACTTTAGCCGATGACTGTGTCGGTCCCATTAATAAGTCCCGGTCAACCGTATTGGATGTAAAGGCATAATGTTTAATATAACCCAAAGGTTCATAGCCTAACGCTAGTGCAACATCTTCTTTCATTAGCAACATGGCCGACGCACCATCTGTCAACGGAGTGCTGTTGGCGGCGGTTACGCTGCCGTAACGTCGATCGAATGCTGGGCGCAACGATGAAAGTTTTTCCATTGTCGAGTCAGCTCGAATATTTTCATCTCGAATGAAGGCTTTTTTGTAGGGTTCGGCATAAGCTCGGATAACTTCATTATCTAATTTACCGTCTTCCCATGCTTGATTTGCCAGGGTATGGGAGCGGATGGTTAATTCATCTTGGGACTCTCGCGAAATATTGTGGTCTTTGGCCATTTGCTCAGCACTATCACCCATTCTTAAATTGGTAGAGTATTCAGCAATAGCAGGGGGGATCGGTGCCAGGTCTTTTAAGCGAGTCCCCTTAAAGGCTTTAAGTTTGGCCATCATCGTACGTGCCTTATTGGCTTGAACGAGTTTCAGTGCGAAGTTGTCACTGAATGAGATAGGAATGACGCTAGACGAATCAGCACCGCCTGCGATCCCTACTTTGATATCACCGGTTTTAATACTGTCAAAAATACACGCAACCGATTGAAAGCTGGTCGCACATGCACGCGAAACGCTATAGGCATCGCAGGTGACCGGTAGGTCTGTTCCCAATACTACTTCCCTGGCAATGTTGGGTGCCTTAGGCAGAATAGCGACTTGACCATAAACTAAGCGTTCTACTTCATTGACATCGAGGTTGGTTCGAGCGATAAGTTCTTTTACGACCATTCTGCCTAAATCAATGGCATTGACTGTTCGGAAAAAAGTACCCTGTCGAGCAAATGGCGTTCTCAAACCGCTAATAACTGCGATACGATTCTTTTTAGGTGCCGTTTTTGGTGCTGTTGCCATAAGATAAATCCTATTGCTGATCGTTGTTTTAAATAATACTCTTAATCAATCACTGATGTCGCTAAGAATAGTGTCTATCGTGAAAGAGTTCTCTGTTGAGTAATATTGAAAGTGATTGTGTTCGATGATTAAGTAAGCTTATGAGCTAAGCGAACGCCATCATTAATGGCTCTTTTGGCGTCTATTTCTACTGCTACGTGTGCACCACCAATAATATGGACGGGCTGATCTTTTGCCTTGAGCTCTTCATATAATTCATTATTAGAAAGTTGTCCGGCACATAGCACAACGTTGTCTACCTCTAATAACTGTGGTTTTCCATTGACGTTAATATGCAAGCCTTCTTCGGTAATTTTTTGATATTCAACGCCGCCGATCATATCGATGCCTTTGTCGCTGAGTGACTGCCGATGGATCCATCCCGTTGTTTTGCCTAGATCTTTGCCAAGCTTTGATGTTTTTCGTTGCAGCAGATAAATCTTTCTATGGGATATATCGACTTTTTTATTGGTTATTGCACCTCTATGGTTATAGTGAATATCGATTCCCCATTCTTTATAAAACGCAGGCTTATCTAATGATGTCGGTAACTTCTCTGGGTCATGAGCCAGAAATTCAGCGGTATCAAATCCAATACCGCCTGCGCCAATTAATGCAACCGATTTCCCTACAGGCCTTTTGTGCCACAGTACATCTTGATAGGTCAGCACATGTGATAAATCAGAGCCTTCAATTGACGGTATTCTGGGTCTGATTCCTGTGGCTATAATGATTTCGTCAAATTGATTCACTAAATCTTCTGTTTTCACTTCGGTATTGAGCTGTATTGTGATATTGAGTTTTTCAATTTTATAATTGAAATAACGGAGCGTTTCTTTAAATTCTTCTTTCCCTGGTATTTCTTTGGCGATATTAAATTGTCCACCTATCTCGTGATTGCGTTCGTACAGGGTAACCGAATGACCCAGTTCAGCAGCTTCTATGGCAAACGATAGTCCCGCAGGCCCTGCACCGACAACAGCAAATGATCGCTTGACAGTGGCTTGTTTCTGGCTGAATTCTGTTTCATGACAAGCTTTAGGATTTACTAAACAGCTGGCAATTTTTTGTTTAAAGACATGATCCAAACATGCTTGATTACAGCTGATACAAGTATTAATCGCTTGTGCATTATCGTTGGCTGCTTTTTGCAAAAAGTAAGGGTCAGCTAGAAACGGGCGGGCCATGCAAACCATATCAGCCTGTTTATTTGCTAGTATGTGTTCGATAACTTCTGGTGTATTAATTCTATTGGTTGTAATCAATGGAATATTCACATCTTTTTTTAACTTTTCAGTCACCCAGGTAAAAGATGCTCTGGGAACCATGGTTGCAATGGTAGGCACTCGTGCTTCATGCCAACCAATGCCGGTATTAATCAAGTTAACGCCATGAGCTTCCAGCTCTTTGGCAAAGATGACGATTTCGTCCCAGGTTGAACCTTGGTCGATTAGATCAAGCATGGATAGGCGAAAAATAATAATAAACTGCTCGCCTACTTTTTTTCGAATGGCTTTTATAACCTCTAATGGAAACCGAATACGATTATGAATATCACCACCGTATTTGTCTTTACGTTTATTCGTTTTGGGAGCCACAAATTGATTAATTAAATAACCTTCTGACCCCATAAGTTCAATACCATCGTATCCCGCTTGCTTTGCCAGGTTAGCGCAATTTGCAAAGTCAAGAATAGTTTTATAAATTCCAAGCCTGCTTAATGCTCTGGGGGTGAAAGGGGAAATAGGTGATTTGATTCGTGACGGTGCTGCGCATAATGGATGATATCCGTAACGTCCTGCATGCAAGATTTGCAAACAGATTTTCGCATCTGCTGTTTCATGAACGGCGTCCGTAATTATTTTATGATTCTTAACTTGCCAAGGAAAACTTAATTGCGAAGAATGAGGAGCCACTCGGCCTGACAGGTTGGGAGATATGCCTCCCGTAATAATTAAGCCAACGCCACCTTTAGCTCTTTCTTGAAAGTAAAGGGCCATGCGTTCATATCCATTTTTTGCCTCTTCAAGTCCTGTATGCATCGACCCCATAATGACGCGATTTTTTAACTGAGTGAAACCAAGATTTAAAGGTTCGAATATATGCGAGTATGGCTTCATAGGTATAGCTAACCGTTATCGTTGTTGATAAATGTGTGTTGTATATATTTTTGAAAAATTTTATCGTAAATTTTTTCTCAAGATTTTTCCGACATTGGATTTAGGTAATTCATCCATAAATACAACTTCTTTTGGGCATTTGTAAGCGGTTAACTGTTCTCTGCTGTATCTGATGACTTCTTCAGCGGTTAGGTCGGGATTGTTTTTAACGACAAAGACTTTTACCACTTCTCCAGATGTCGAGTCAGGTATGCCAATAGCTGCTGTTTCTAAAATATCAGGGTGTTGCGATAATACTGATTCAACTTCATTAGGGAATACATTAAAGCCAGACACTAAAATCATATCTTTTTTACGGTCCAGTATTTTTACATATCCTTCTGAATTGATTGATGCAAAATCGCCAGTTCTAAAGTATCCATCTGCCGTAAATGCTTTGTCAGTTTCTTCTGGCTTCTGCCAATAACCTTGTGTTACCTGAGGGCCTTTAATACATATTTCACCTTCCGCATCTATGCCTACATCATTGCCGTCATCATCTTTGATTTGTACATAAGTAGAAGATATAGGCAAACCGATAAAACCGTTATAGTCTTTTAGGTCTAAAGGATTCATTGTGGCAGCAGGAGATGTTTCTGTTAAACCGTAAGCTTCAATAACTGGGACGTCGGTTATTTTTTTCCAATCATCGGCAACGTCTCGAGTGACTGACATGCCGCCGGCTAATGTTAACTTGAGCCCACTAAAATCAAGTTGGTCAAAGCCTTTTGTGTTAAGCAGCTTTCGATAGAGTGTATTTACGCCAATAAAGGCATTGAATTCGCTGCCTTTTAATATTTTAACAAAACCTTCAAAATCTCTTGGGTTAGTTATTAAAAGGTTGTGACAACCTATGGACATCATTGTCAGAATATTCGCGGTCATTGAAAAGATATGGTAAATCGGTAATGCTGCGATAATCACATCCTTGCCTGGATTTAAAGTACGGCCTATCCAGGCTTTTGCTTGTAACATATTAGCCACAAGGTTTCCGTGAGTTAAGATAGCGCCTTTAGCAACACCTGTTGTGCCTCCGGTATATTGCAAGTATAAAATGTCATCGTGATTCAGCGTTGCTTCCACACAGTTTGCCTGATTGCCACTTGCGAGGGCTGTTTTAAAATTTATCATTCCTTCAATAGAAAAATTTGGAATGGCTTTTTTAACATAGCGTAAGACGGCATTAATAATGAGTGATGTTGGAAATTTTAAGCAATCACCAACTCGTGTGCATATAGCATTTTTAACTCCGGTTTCTGGTAATGCAGAGGCAACAGTATCGCCAAAGTTTTCTAAAAATAAAATCGCTTCTGCACCAGAGTCATTAAGTTGATGTACTAGTTCTCTTTTGGTGTACATAGGGTCAACATTGATAATAATAATGCCGACTCTCATTGCAGCAAAAAGGGCGATAGGGTACTGCAAGATGTTTGGTAGCATAATCGCCAATCGGTCGCCTTTTTTTAAACCCAAAGTATTTTGTAAAAAGTCAGCAAACTTTAATGACAATACATTGACCTCAGAAAAGGTCAGCGAAGTACCAAAATTGGTGTACGCGGTATTTTCTGGGTAATGCTGACAGGCATGAGCCAGTATCGCAGGTACCGAAGAAAACTCGTCTGTATTAATGTCATGAGGTACATCTTTAGGGTATGAGTTTAGCCAGAAGCGATTCATGGATATTGACCTCTTTTTTATCATTTATAGTGTTATTGAAGGTGTTTTTATTGCATCAACATTTATATTTGAAGTAGTTTTTTAACCATAATAAATAAGTATTTTGAATACTGTTCGAGATCCATGTCTTTTTCTTTATTTTTCCATGGTTTTAGATACCAGTCCTGCAGTACGATTAATATGGTGTGTGCTACAAAATAGGGGCTATTTACATCAAATACTCCCTTTTGTACGCCTGACTGTATAATTTTTTCGAAGGTTGATATCGTATTCGTCTCAATCGCTTTTGATTTTGCCTGGTTTTCTAAGGATAGGGATCGCGTTTCAAAATATAAGAAGAAAAACCAGGGTTGTAACAATGTACTACTATATAAGTGATACTTAATGGCCATTTCTAAACTGGCGAGCTCGTCAGTTTGGGCGGCAGCTTTTTCATTATTTTCGTTGGATACCAGCTCTACGATATCGAGTACCATTAATGCTATGTCTTCCTTTTTGGTCAGGCAGGAGTATAGTCCACCCATACTAAGGCCTGTTTCCCGGGATAAATCCCGAAGTGACATTTCATGGAAGCCAATTTTAGCCGACAGTTTAAATGTGGCTTCAAACACCTTTTTGAGATTGGCGGCGGCTATATCTGCTTTTTTAGATTTAATCCGATCTTGGTTTTTTTCGAATAATAGATGAAACAATGATTCATCTTGATAAGCGAAGTGAGTACTGTACTCTTCGAAAGTACTGCCCAAAAAAGCGTCTTTTGAGGTTGTTGTTAGGCCCATAAATGAAACAACTCTTATTATTTGATATATATCAGTCATTTTGCGCACTAAAAGACACAAAATATTGCTTGTATAAACAATAGACTAATATTAACATGAATTATAGAGCGAGCGCTCGTTTTTTTTCGAGATGTGAAAATAGCTCTATAAATCAACCTGTCAAAGTAACCTGTATACGGAGAGAACAAATGACATTATTTTTCTTGCTGGCGACGATAGGCGTTCTTCTTTATTGTGCCTATAGCAAATCCTCTTTGATGGAAACCGGGGTAATCATGTCGGTATTGACCCTGGTGAAGTTGATTACGTCGGGATTCGGCCTTTTAGGGCTTATTATGATTGTGTTATCAGCCGCTTTTGTGGTGTTAGCGCAAGCTTCAATTCGCAAACAGTACCTGAGCCGTTCTATTTTTGAATGGTTCCGGAGTGTATTGCCTGAAATTTCCCAAACTGAACAGGAAGCTATTGATGCCGGTACCGTGTGGTGGGATGGTGAATTATTCAGTGGCCAACCAGAGTGGAATAAACTGTTATCACTGCCTAAGCCTTCTTTAACTGAAGACGAGCAAGCCTTTATGGATGGGCCAGTAAAAGAACTTTGTGGTATGGCTGATAAATGGGATATCAACCACAATATATCGGTTATTCCCGATAATATCGTCAAGTTCATTAAAGATAGCGGTTTTTTAGGGATGATTATTCCCAAAGAATATGGCGGTCTCGACTTTTCTGGTATGGCTCAGGCTGAGGTATTAAGCCGAGTATCTATATGCGGTGGCTGTATTGGTAATTTTATCGGTGTGCCTAATTCCTTAGGGCCCGGTGAGTTATTGATTAAGTATGGTACTGAAGAGCAAAAAGATTATTACTTACCTCGGTTAGCAAAAGGTGTTGATGTTCCTTGCTTTGCTCTAACTGGCCCATTAGCGGGCTCCGATGCGACATCATTGCCTGATACTGGCGTTATCTGTAAAGGGGAGTTTGAAGGTAAAGAAATTCTCGGTATTAAATTAAATTTCGAAAAGCGTTATATCACGCTGGCACCTATTGCCACGTTAATTGGCTTGGCATTTCAGTTAAGTGACCCAGACCATTTATTGGGTGATCAGGATGAATACGGTATTACCTGTGCATTAATTCCTCGCAAGACAAAAGGAATCAGTATCGGCCGTCGTCATAAGCCAGTGGGAGACGCCTTCATTAATGGTCCTATCTTCGGTAATGATGTCTTTATCCCATTGGATTATATTATTGGGGGTGCGGACATGGCCGGTAAAGGCTGGACCATGTTGGTTAATTGCCTATCAGTTGGCCGATGCGTCACATTGCCTAGTATCAGTAACGGTTATGCTAAGCAAATGCTATTGGGTACTTCCGCGTATGCATCATTGCGACAGCAGTTTGGTTTACCGATCAGCCTGTTTGAAGGCGTACAAAAGCCTCTCGCTCGCATAGCAGGTTTCAGTTATATCATTAACGCTGCAGTGACTCATACAGTACAGTCACTTTCCTATGGTGAGAAACCCAGTGTTCCTTCGGCAATATTGAAATATCATCTGACTGAAATGGCTCGGCAATGCAGTATTGATGCGATGGACATTCAAGGTGGTAAAGCTGTGATGACAGGGCCTAAAAACTATGTTGCTGATGCTTACTGTTCAGTGCCTATCCTGATTACAGTGGAAGGTGCGAATATCATGACTCGTAACCTCATGATATTCGGGCAAGGTGCAACACGGAGCCATCCTTATGTATTAAAAGAAATGGAATTGGCTGGCCAGCCTGTTAATGATGAAACTGTCGATGAGTTTGATAAAACATTCTTTGGCCATGTTGGCTTTTCTATCTCTAATGCAGCACGTTCATTTATTTTGGGTGTGACTGGCGGGAAATTAGGTAGTGTTGAAGGTAGTGCAAAACTGGAACAACATTATCGGGATCTCAACCGTTTGAGTACTGCATTTGCCTTAATTGCTGATGTATCAATGCTGACGCTACAGTCCAAATTAAAGTTTAAGGAAATGCTATCGGCACGACTGGGTGATCTGCTAAGTACTTTATATTTATCGAGCATGGTATTAAAACACTATGAAAATGAAGGTTGCCCTGAAGAAGAATACCCACTGGTTGAATGGAGCATGAAATATTTAACGAACCAATACCAAGTGGCGATGCAGGAAATTTTACAAAACTACCCTAATCGCTTTTTGGCGATGAAGTTACGTTGGTTAATTTTTCCTTTAGGTGCACGATTTAATGCCCCCGCTGATTCTCTAGATACAACGGTTTCTAAACTATTTACTAAAAATAGTAAGGTCCGTGAGCGTCACCTTGAAAGTGTGTTTGTGAAAGATATGCCAACTAACCCGCTAGGACAAGTGGATGCTGTCTTTAAGCAGCAGGCTGAACTTAAGCCACTGTTTGATAAGATCAAAGCGGCAGTAAAGAGTGGTAAGATCAAAAAAGCATTGGGTGCAGAGCAAATCAACTTGGCCCTAGAAGGGGACGTTTTATCTAAAGGTGAGGCTAAAACCTTATTGGCTTATGATAAAGCATTAATGGAAGTGATACATGTTGACCATTTTGATGAAAAAGAATTGGTTCGTAGCACGGTAGCGCCAAAAGCACCTAGGAAAAAGGCAGCACCTAAAGCCAAGGCTGAGAGCGCTAAAGATATGCCTGTTCCTCCACCTGAAGGTGAAGCATCCAGCTCTGTGAATGCATAGCTTACTATATGGTATAAATAGGGTTTATCCATAAACTTGTATTGTTAAAAACAAAAAAGCCACTGAGTTTTCAGTGGCTTTTTTGTTTCGCAGGTTCTTATTTGAGGTGGCTTATGATGTCTTCCATGCTCATGAAAGTTTCATTATCAATCGTTACATCTGCGTACTTTTCGTAAAGAGGAAGGCGCTCATCGTAAATATCTTTTAATGTCTGCCCCTCAGATTTGGCAATTCCTCGGCTATTTTCACTATCGTTAATACGTTTTTCTATCTCTTCAAAACTCACGGATAGATAGATGACGGTACCTTGTGACCTTAAATGCTTCATTGCCGCGTCACTATACACAGCGCTGCCACCAGTAGAGACCAAATCATCGGATAGTTGTAGTTGCAAAAGTTCCTTTTCCTCAATGTCTCGCAATACTTGATAACCGTCGTTATCAAAAATATCTTGTAACATTCTTCCTTGATTAGTTTGTATCACTAAGTCTGTATCAATAAAGTTTAAACCAAGGTGTTTCGCTAACTGAACGCCAACGGTGCTTTTGCCAGATCCTGGCATGCCAATTAAAATGATATTATTTGCCATATTTTCTCTTTAACTCTTTTTTGCGAATCAATGCAATGAACACTGATCTTTCTTTATGGAATTTCTCTTGCGCTGTTTATTCGGCTCCGCAGGTCCAGTCAGCATGCTTATATTTACAGGACGAGTATCATTTTGATATCCCTTTACTGTTATTCTGCTGCTGGTCAGGGGTGCGCTATGGTGCCGTATCTAAGCAGTTGTTACAACAGTCTGTAGACTTTTCCAACGATTGGAGTTCTATGACTACACATACCTTAAGGGGGATCCGCCGTGATATGAAGCATGGTTATCAGGCTGAATGGCCTATTGCAGAGCAGAAATGGGATCAACTTCGTGACCAGGTTAAAGCTTTGGAGCTTCAGTCAGAGCAGTTATTGCTTGAGGGCTTACAAGAGCTTATGGAAGCTTATTCGGCGATTCAAGTATCTAATTTGAATGATAATAATGAAAGTGAGCCTCATATTGATGGCTGTATCGATAATATTAAAGCCTGTTTTACTTACCCTGAAAGCATTCGCTTAAGCGAATCATTAGGTGTGATATTAACCGCGATTTTTCCAAAGAGTCGAGAGTATATACAATCAGCAATACAAAAAATCTATTGAGCTCTTAGTTTATCGGCAGCATCCAAGAGCTTGTCGGATAGCTTGGATAGGGCTATAGTCTGATTATGATTTCTAGAAAAATGACATCACAGGCTTCTCCAATCCTAGCGCCAGCTACTGGTTCTGCTTTATTAGGCCTATTTCTATATGTTTCCCTGCTGCCGCTGCGCGGCTAATCATCTATTTTACACATCGTTAATCCAAATTCTTTCATCTGACTTCTTTTATAGACTAAAGCAATCAGAGATAATGCATTACTAGATTTATACCTTAGGAAAGCGCTTCAGGCTTCGGGTAGGTGAGGACTATTATGAATAAACCAAAAAAAGATAAATTAGTCATCTTTGATACAACATTGCGCGATGGGGAGCAGAGCCCCGGCGCTTCAATGACGAAAGATGAAAAGGTACGCATTGCGAAAATGCTTGAAAAGATGCGTGTTGATGTCATCGAAGCTGGATTTGCAATTGCAAGTCCTGGCGATTTTGAAGCCGTTAAAGCCGTCGCTGAAGCTGTTAAAGATTCTACGGTCTGTAGTTTGTCCCGTGCAGTTCCAGCAGATATTGATCGAGCAGGGGAGTCTATTAAGCCTGCTAACAGTGGGCGTATTCACACCTTTATTGCGACATCGCCCATTCATATGAAATACAAACTTCAAATGGAGCCCGAAGCAGTATTAGAGCAGGCCGTTAAGGCAGTTAAGCATGCTCGACAATATACCGATAATGTCGAGTTCTCTTTAGAAGATGGCAGTCGCTCTGATTTTGAATTTATGTGTCGCATTATTGAGGCGACGATTAATGCCGGTGCCGGTACCATCAATATTCCGGACACAGTAGGCTATGGTGAGCCAGATGAATACGGCAATATGTTTGCTCGTGTGATTGCTAATGTTCCCAATTCAGATAAAGCTATTTTTTCTACCCATTGTCATAATGATTTAGGCTTAGCGGTTTCTAATTCTTTGTCGGCAGTGATGAATGGCGCTCGACAAATTGAGTCCACTATTAATGGCTTAGGTGAACGTGCAGGTAACGCATCGTTGGAAGAAGTGGTCATGGCAGTTCGCACACGACAGGATATATATCCTGTCGCTACTCAAATTGACGCCTCTCATATTGTGCCGACGTCTCGCCTCGTCTCCAGTATCACGGGCTTCCCTGTGCAACCTAATAAAGCAATTGTGGGTGCTAATGCTTTTGCTCATGAATCAGGCATTCATCAGGATGGTGTATTAAAGCATCGTGAGACCTATGAAATTATGCGGGCTGAAGATGTGGGTTGGAATACGAATAAACTGGTATTGGGTAAGCATTCAGGGCGAGCAGCGGTTAAATCTCGTTACGAAGAATTGGGTATTAGCTTTGAGTCTCAAGACCAGTTTAATGAAGTCTTTTCTCGGTTTAAGGCGTTAGCAGATAAAAAGCATGAAATTTTTGACGAAGATTTACAAAGTTTAGTTGGACATGATCAAAGCTCTATTTCACATGTTTATCAATTCGAGAATATGGAAATTTTGTGTAAAACAGGACAGCCACCACAAGCTAACCTTCATATTCAGGTGCAAGGAGATCAGCAAACGGTTAGTGCAGAAGGAGCAGGCCCTGTTGATGCTGTCTTTAAAGCAATAGAAAAAGTGGCGAATAGTGGTGCAGATTTAAAGCTTTATTCGGTGAATGCAATTACAGCAGGGACTGAAGCACAAGCAGACGTTACCGTGCGTTTAGAATCAAATGGCAATATCGTAAATGGTGTTGGAGCAGATATTGATGTTATTGCAGCATCGGCTAAAGCGTATATCCATGCATTAAATTTGCTGGCGACAGGTAAGCATAAGGCCCACCCTCAGAGGGAAGGTGTGTAATGTTAGAGCAGCGGCGTCAGCAGTATTTATCGGTATTAGGTATAGAGAACTATGTGCCTCGAAGAATAGCTGCTGGTGCTGCTTCTTCGATCTTATTGTCAGACGAATTGTTACAGATCCCATCGATTACTGAATCTGCTGAAGGTTCAGCTGATATATACACAGATGCTAAAGTTGGTGTCGAGAAAAATATACAAAAGGAAATAAATGCTGCTACTGATACCTCATCGGTACCAGATGTTTCCTCCTTATTACAAGGTTTAGGCGGCGAGAATAAAAAAATAGACGGGGCATTTGAAGCCACCAATAAAACAGAGCGTTTAATCGCTGCCTCCACTGCTAGCGAAAAGGTTGATGAGATTCAGGACGATATTAGCAGTGAATCTTCAGAACGAGTACCGGTTAATTTTGCCTTGAGTGTTTGGCGAGTATCTGCAGACTGTTTAGTGATTGATTCTCGTGAGCCAGGTACTGCTTTACCAACCGATCGATTATTGCAAAATATACTGCGTACTATCGGTTATTCTGTTGTTCAATTACCTCCAAGTGAAACAATTCGTTGGCCTGTCTTCATTGGTGATAAGTTTGCTAAGAAAAAAAATGGCAGCTCGATGACTAAAGAGCAACATGACAATGAGGTTAATCAAGCGCGTGCCATGGTGCAGGCTTATATCACAGCTCAAACCACTAAAATGCCGATAAAAACACTTGTGGTGATGGGAAAAAATGCGATGTATTATTCTTTAGACGAAGCATCTGACTTTGCTAAGTTGCAGGGAACATTTATTGAAGATTCGCCTTGGCAAGCCAATGTCATTGTAACCCCGAGCCTTTTTTCTATGCTGCAAGAGCCACTACTAAAAGAGGTAACGTGGGCTGCGTTGCAGAGCATTCCTCAATAGTAATCTAATTGCTATTTCCTGGCTGTAAAGCTACCTATTTGTATATCTTGAGATCTTTTCCTTCAATGACACAATTTCTTTTTAATGATCAATCTTTTCAATTACGAGAAATGTATCTTGAAGACCTTTCCGATATTCTTGCGATCGAGCAAGTTACTCATAGCCACCCTTGGAAAGAATCGCACTTTATTTCCAGTATTAATTCCTCACATCAATGTCGAGTCGTATCGCAAAAGTCAGAAATTGTGGCGTACATTATTACATCAACAGCAGCTGATGAAGCTGAACTGCTTAATATAACGGTTGCGCCTGAATTTCAACGCCAAGGCATCGCACGACAACTATTGCAGTTGGTCTGTGAACTATTTAATTCAGATGTTCACAAAAATATTTATACATTATTTTTGGAAGTTCGCGAATCCAATCTACCCGCAATTTCACTCTACGAGGGCTTAGGGTTTAATGAAGTGGGGGTGAGACCCAATTATTATCCTGCAGAAAAAAGTACTTCTAAAAATAATAGAGAAGACGCAATTATTATGGCGAAATCTCTATAGCGATGATTAATCTTATCCCACTTGGTGCGCGCTACATGATATTAAGCGCTCTTGGATTTTCGATAATGGGCGCTTGTGTAAAATTAGTCAGTGCTCAAGGTATTCCCGTGTTAGAAATTGTCGCTGCGCGCTCTCTGGTATCAGTAGTATTAAGTTATTTAGATGTTAAACGTAAAGGCATTTCGTTATTAGGGAATCGCCGAGGTCTGCTGTTAGCTCGCGGCATTGTAGGTGCTTTTGCATTGATCTGTGTTTATTATGCCTTAGTACATATTCCATTTGCTGAAGCAACGATGCTGCAATATTTGCATCCTATGTTTACCGCTTTGTTAGCTATTTTCTTTCTCAGTGAAAAATTACATCGCTCAACGGTGTTATGTATTATTTTAAGTTTTATCGGGTTAATTATTATTGTTCGCCCAGACTTCCTATTTGGTCAGTTAAGCAGCTCGTATTCTTCATTAGCGATTGCAGCAGCGGTTGCGGGTGCTTTTGGTAGTGCTGTTGCCTATGTGCTGGTTCGTAAATTAAACCAAACGGAAGATCCATCGGTTATTATTATTTATTTCCCAATCATTGCATTCCCACTTTCTATTTTTTTATTAGGGGATAACTTTGTTATGCCACAGGGTTGGACCTGGTTGTTATTATTATTTGTGGGTATTGCCACGCAGGTAGGACAAATTGGACTAACTAAAGCGATGCAAACAGAGACAGCAAGTAGTGCAACGAGCTTTTCCTATCTTCAAGTTGTTTTTGCGGCTTTGCTAGGTTATATGATTTTCGATGAAGTACTCAGTATTTGGGCACTTATTGGAGGCAGTTTAATTATTATTGGTGCCTTTCTGAATATAGCTCTTAGGAAATAATATTTTTGCTTTATGATTTTTATCTTATGCTAATCAGGATCTCTCATTTTATTAATGCAATTAGTCAGTAACAACCTCTAGATATGATGGATCAATATCGGCATCATAATAAGCCATACCCAGTGTGGTTAAATATTCTAAGCGGTCGGCTTTCATCAAATCTATTTCAGGTGTGCCAAAACCATTCTCTTGATAAATCTCGGCTAGGTAGGCCATAAAGTGCTCACCTTCTTTCAATAGCAGTAAGCTCGCTGCACCCACATCAGGTTTTACCTTTGTATTTAGCTCTTCTGAGAAGTTGACTGCAAATACGATGGGCTGCTCTTCTCCCTCAATGCGCACACTGCGGTTTCTTACAGCCTGCTCAGCCCAATAAAACGCAAGTTCCTTACTTTGGGTAAGAAAAACCGGTTCAATTGATTCTGTGTAATTGTTGCCAATCGTTGCCATCGTTTGTTTTGCGGCCGCTTTCATTGCTTTATCCCCAGAACGCTTCAAACCCTGTTCATTGATTGAGTCGATCAATGCTGACGAAGTACCGTGATACCAGATATTACTCGTCACAAAGCCTTGTTTGGTTAATAAGTCTTTAGCGTCTTTAAGGAAAGCAGGTGTATTGGCCATAGTGGAAATCGTTTAATCAGTTCGTAATGGAAGGCAATTTGGGATTCTAACGTAAAAAACCATCTGGTTCTTTCGTTAGAAAGCATTTTTTCTATACAAAGTATTGATTAAAAAGGCGACGCCTTATACAAGGGGTCGCCTTTATGTCCTTGGGTGGACCGTACTCTGATTATTCGGAATTACTCATGGATAAGCAGGGTACTTAATTAACGCAGTTAGCTTAGCTGAACTGGTTAGATGTGTTTTTCGCGCCACCTGCTTTAAGTGCGTTTTCACCCGCAAAGTATTCTTTGTGGTCGTCACCCATGTCTGAACCAGCCATGTTTTGGTGCTTAACACAAGCAATGCCTTGACGAATTTCTTTACGCTGAACGCCAGCAACATAGCCCAACATACCCGCTTCACCGAAGTACTCTTTAGCCAAGTTATCAACAGACAGAGCAGTCGTGTGATAAGTCGGTAGAGTAATCAAGTGATGGAATACGTTCGCTTCACGTGAAGTATCTGCTTGGAAAGTCTGAACGCGAGCGTCGGCTGTTGCAGACAATTCTGAATCGTCGTATTCAGCAGACATTAAGTTGCTGCGATCATAAGCAGAAACGTCTTTACCTTCAGCTTCCCACGCATCATAAGTTTGCTGACGGAAGTTTAAGGTCCAGTTGAATGATGGAGAGTTGTTATAAACAAGTTTCGCATCTGGGTGAACTTTACGAACTTCGTCCATCATGCCTTTGATTTCGTGTACTGTTGGAACTGCAGTTTCAATCCAAAGTAGGTCGGCACCCGCATTAATAGCTTCGATACAATCGAATACACAACGCTCATGACCAGTACCTTGACGGAATTGGTATAGACCAGAAGGTAAACGCTTAGGACGAACTAGCTTACCGCCACGGTTAAAGACAACATCGCCTTCAGCCATATCTGCTACGTCGATTTCTTCAACGTCTAGGTAAGAGTTGTAAACATCACCTTGATCACCAGGCTCTTTAACAACTGCAATTTCTTTAGTCAGGCCAGCACCTTCAGAGTCAGTACGTGCAACGATAATACCGTTGTCGATACCTAACTCAAGGAATGCATAACGTAGGGCACGTAATTTACCGTGGAAGTCAGCGTGAGGAACAGTTACTTTACCGTCCTGGTGACCACATTGCTTCTCGTCAGCAACCTGGTTTTCGATTTGCAATGCACAGGCACCTGCTTCGATCATTTGCTTGGCCATTAAGTAAGTAGCTTCAGCATTACCGAAACCAGCATCGATATCAGCAATGATAGGTACGATGTGAGTTTCGTGGTTGTCGATTTGGTTTTGAATATCTTTTGCTTTTACTTCGTCACCCGCTTCACGAGCAGCGTCTAAGGCGCGGAAAAGACCGCCTAATTCACGAGCATCAGCTTGACGTAAGAAGGTGTACAACTCTTCAACAAGACTAGCTACTGCTGTTTTTTCGTGCATAGACTGGTCAGGAAGAGGACCAAAGTCAGAACGTAGAGCAGCTACCATCCAGCCAGAAAGGTATAGGTATTTACGCTCAGTGCTTCCGAAGTGCTTTTTGATAGAGATCAGTTTTTGTTGACCTACAAAGCCGTGCCAGCAACCTAGAGACTGAGTATATTTAGTTTTGTCGCCATCGAATGCTGCCATATCTGCGCGCATAATGTCTGCAGTGTACTGAGCTATCTCCAGGCCAGTTTTAAATTTGTTCTGAGCACGCATACGAGCTGCAGATTCTGGGTTAATGGCGTCCCAAGGGCTACCGTTAGCTTCGCAAACAGCAGTAAGAGCCGCGATGTCTTGTGTGTAATTTGACATTGTTAATCTCTCTTAATAGTTAATAGCTATAAATTAATGGCTATAGTTTCAAAAATGTGGCGCATTATACATGCGTGTAAATATCGTTTGGAAAATTTCACCAAACGGTCTAGCCCCTATTTTCAAGCTAGTAATACTTAGGACGCGGATCATACGGATATTCAAAAGTGCTGTAAAGTCTTAGTAGTGAAATGTTTTGTCTCATATTTAATGGTAAATGGCATTTCAATCTTTGCTTATATCTCTTTTGGAGATATGAGTATGACTTTTTAATAACGCTTTTTAGTATTGTTCCTTACCTATGTATATCCTTTTGGTGCTATAGAAAATCTATTCTGGCACCAAAACTTGTGCTGCAAAGTGTCAGATAAGGTTAGGTTTCAGTAAATCTAACCTTATCTTCTCTTCGCATACTGTTACTTTTTGATTGACTTTGCTTGCTGACGATACTGGTATAGCAATGGTTCTGTATAACCTGATGGTTGTTCCATCCCCTTCAGCGCTAAATCCAGAGCAGCATTGAATGCAATACTGTCTTCGAACGAAGTTGCCATTGGCTGATAGGTCTCATCTCCTGCATTCTGTTCATCAACCATTTTTGCCATCTTTTCAAAGACTTTGCGCACTTGTTTCTTTGTGCAAATGCCATGATGTAGCCAGTTAGCAATGTGCTGGCTGGAAATACGCAAAGTGGAACGATCTTCCATTAAGATAACATCATTAATGTCAGGCACATTTGAACAGCCAATCCCCTGATCAACCCAGCGTACAACGTACCCGAGAATGCTGTGCGCATTGTTTTCCAATTCTTTTTCGATGGCATCATCACTTAAGGTTTCACCTTTAGGGATTAACGGTAATGTCAGCATATCGGATAGATTTGCACGTTCTCGATTCAGTAACTTCTTCTGTTGGGAAAAAACATCTACCTCATGGTAGTGGATGACATGTAACATGGCCGCTGTAGGCGAAGGAACCCAGGCTGTATTTGCACCTGCAAGGTGAGGACCTTGTTCACTATCCATCATGCCTTTCATTTCATCTGGCTTGGGCCACATGACTTTACCAATCTGGCCTTTACCGGAAAAACCACAAGCTAAACCGATATCAACATTGTTGTTTTCGTAAGCTTTTCTCCAAGGTTCATCTTTAAGCTGTTCTTTCGGCAGGAATGCGCCAGCATGCATACTGGTATGAATCTCATCACCTGTGCGATCCAGAAATCCAGTGTTGATAAACACGCAGCGTTTTTTCGCTATACGAATACATTCTTTAAGATTAATGGTTGTGCGTCGCTCTTCATCCAGGATACCGATCTTTATGGTGTTTTCAGCAAGTCCCAGTATTTCTTCAATGCGGCTAAATAAGTCGCAAGTGAAAGCCACTTCTTCGGGGCCATGCATTTTCGGTTTTACAATATAAATGCTGCCAGTTGCACTATTAGCGATACGCTTGTCTTTATTTTGTAAATCGATTGTGCCAATTAATGAAGTAAAGATGCCGTCAAGAATACCCTCTGGGATGTTATTGCCTTTACCATCTTTAATAGTGTCAATATCCATTAAATGGCCAACATTGCGAATAAACATCAGGCTTCTGCGGCGCACATAATAAGGGTCGCCATCCCTGCTAGTAAAAATACGGTCTCTTTGTAGGGCGCGAGTCACCGTTTTTCCGTCTTTAATAAAGTTTGTGCTCAAGTTGCCTGTCATTAAACCAAGCCAGTTTCGATAAACTTCAAGTTTATCTTTGGTGTCAACGGCAGCAACAGAATCTTCGCAGTCCATAATCGTGGTTAAAGCGGCTTCAACACGAATATCTTCAACATTGGCATCATCTAATGCACCAATATTGCTGTTAGGCTGAATGCGGATATTGATTTGCAATCCATTGTGCTTAAGCAGGATTTCATTGGGCGCATTTTTAGAGCCGTTAAATGCAACGAATTGCTTGGAATCTTTTAATCCAACATAGGTGCCAGCTTTTAGTACTGCGGTAAATTGCTGATAATAAATTTGGTAGAGGTCAACATCATGGTGTGATGCACCGTCATCCAGAGGGAAGTACTTATCTAGAAAGTTACGGCCATACCGTATAACTTCTTTACCGCGTAGTTGGTTATAAGTTTGTCCGGGTTTTAGTTTCCCTGTGCGGGGAATAATGTCACTACCATAGAGTGCATCATATAGGCTTCCCCAGCGTGCATTGGTTGCATTCAGAGCAAAACGAGCATTTTTAACAGGAACAACCAACTGGGGGCCTGCCATGGTCGCGATTTCGGCGTCCACGTTTTCCGTTTCGATAGTAAAGTCTTCTCCTTCCTCAAGAAGGTAGCCAATATCTTTTAAAAATTGCTCATATTGCTCAGGGCTAGTACTGTGATAATCGTTATCTTGGTGCCACTGATCGATTTTTTGCTGGAGTTCTTCACGCTTTTTTAGCAGGTCACGGTTGCGGGGCGCAAAGTGCTCGATTAATTGTTGAACATCTAACCAAAACTTATCTGGATCTACATCTGCGAGGGGCATCACTTCACTATCAATAAAATGGCGGAAAGCCTCATTGATAGTAAGGTTGGGGAGCATATCTTTACTTGCTGTCGTCATGATTTTGCGCTCAGTTAGCTATTAAAAAAATCGATTATAGGTTCGCAGATATCCAATAAGCAACGGTTGATTTCTCTAGTTTCTGGCTCGTCTTTTGAGAGGATGATTGTAGTATATAGTAAAATATGTGAGAATTTCACAATAAAAATTTTACAGTGTAAATTTCACAAAATAGCAGTGGTTAAATAATGACTAAAAGCATTATGAGGAACGCGCATTTTCTGGGCACAAAGATACGCAATTTGCGCAAGCGTAATAATTTAACGATGGAAGATTTATCGGCTCGCTGTATTCGAAGTAATAGCGAAGTGGCTCCATCGGTCTCGTATTTATCAATGATAGAGCGAGGCAAACGTTTTCCTAGTGAAGAAATGCTCGAAGTTATTGCTGAGGTGTTTCAAAAAGAGGCCAGTTGGTTTTTGGATGACACACCTGAAGAGGATGCGATTAAGCCTGTTAAGGGAAACCGTGGCGGCATTCACGGTATGGCGTTAGAACCTAAGTTTTTGTTTTCGAAGGATATATTAGAAATTGTAGTTCCTGAAATGCTGTCCCAGACAGGGGTGTCTGGTCAGCAATTTGCCCACTTATTGATTCGAGCTCACCAAGAACAACATCAGAACCATTTTCCTGATCTAGAAAGAGCTGCAGAAGACGTGGGTCGTAAGCAAATGCCATTAAGTTTGGATGCCATTTTTACAATCTGTAAAAATATGGGGCTGGAAATCCGTTGGTTTGATCGCTTGCCTGATGAAATTAGAGATGAAACCGGCTATGAATCCAAAAACCTGGTGCGGTCCTTTTTTACACCTCCCAATACGATATATGTCAATAATCTCCTCAAGTTGCATCCAATGCGACTTAAGTATGATCTCGCGGTACAGATAGGCCATTGTGTTTTACACAATAAAGATGGTGGTAAAAGTGCAATGGTGGCGGGGCAGGGGTTAAGTAGCAGTCTTCGCCGTAAAGATGCCTCAGTGGATGCTCAAGATATCATTCATGCCTGGCGCGATTTCGAATGTAGCTTTTTTGCAGGTGCATTGCTCTGCCCTAAAGTGCCTTTTCGGCAACTACTGGATCGCCATAATTATGAAGTGAATGTTGGTGATATGGTTGATGTATCGGCTTCTGTTGTTATGCGGCGTATGACAGCGGTTTCTCCCTATTCACATTGGCATTATTTTGATGCATACCCACCAGGCAAATTGAAAGCAGTTTATCGTGGTAATGGGATTCCTTTGCCTTGGGGAAATATGCGTATGGTATTGGACCCTTGTCAGCACTGGGCTGTTTTTCGAATGATTAATGCCCCTCAAACGGAAACGTCTTCTCAAATTTCTATTCTCGAAGTCAATAATGAGCCTCGTATCTATTCTTGTGAGTCAATCAAAGTGACGGATTTGGCGGGGAATGACCACGTACTATGTGCCGGGATTGATATGAACCCAGCGATGGAGTCTCAAGGGACTGATGCCCATTCCGTGGCGGCTGACTTAAAAGAGGTCTGTTTGGATAATGGCGGGACGGCTAAGATTCCAGGACATATCAAAAATGAACTGTTAAGAGTCGCTAAGATTCTCAATATTGCTTGGGTTGAACGAGGCATTAGCCATGATGCTCGCTTGATATGTCCTCGTAGCAGCGCTTGTCCCCGTAATCCATGCTGCTATACCGGCGAATCAGTACAAAATTCTGAGTTGAACTTACGTCATATACAAAAGCAAATCATTGATAAATCATCTGGTTAATTATTTTTTGCTCTTAAGTTTTTATTTCTCATCCAATTAAACATTAAACTTTTACTAATTTTAAGTATCTAACAACAGCGCTTTAAGCGCTGTTGTTAGGATTATCACTACGATTCAATAGTGGTTAAACCATCGTTCGCTTTGCAACTTTTGGGGCATAAATAGATCTGAAAAATAGTAGGAGTGATGTTTATGAAAACCAAATACCATTTTTTAAGCACAGCGATACTATTTTTTATAATAAATAATTTTCTTGTTTATCAGGTGCACGCTAGTGACGATGCTGCTAAGAGTAATAGTCTTATAGATCAGGCATTTAATACGCTTTCGCAACCGTTTGAATTTACCTCGGCTGATGATTTTGCTGCGGTTAATAAAGCTCTTGCCGATATTGATAAGCATTGGACCGATGCTTATATACCGCATATGTTAGATATGCTGGCCGTCCCTCGAAATTTTGATTTATACCAGAAAATGATGACTTTGCTCAGAGAAAAAACGGGGAAAAACTTCGTCGGTGATATTCATCAATGGTATTTCTGGTTATGGAATCAACCTGAAAACGCAGCATCAAGTTACGCAAACTTTAAAGCAAATTATTATCAGGGGCTCGATCCACGTTTTGGAAAATATTTCCGTGATCGTCAATCTGTTGCGCGGATTCGTCTGGATGAAATTCGCTGGGGTGGTGTTTTGCAAGATGGGATTCCCCCTTTGCGTAACCCTAATATGATTTCAGGAAGTGAGGCAAGCTACCTTGATGATGACAATATTATTTTTGGTTTAGAGGTCAATGGTGATGCGCGAGCTTATCCCAAGCGTATTCTTGCATGGCATGAGATGTTTGTTGATAACGTAGGTGGCGTTGATATTGCGGGTGTTTACTGTACTTTATGTGGCACTGTCATCCCATTTAAAACGAATGTTGATGGGTTTAATTATCAGCTGGGTACCAGTGGTTTTTTATATCGCTCTAATAAATTAATGTATGATCAAACAACACAATCACTATGGAGTACAGTGAGAGGTGAGCCCGTTGTGGGCCCGTTGGTAGGTAAAGGTATCAAGCTAGAGCATCTGGGTATGGTGACAACAACCTGGGGAGAGTGGAAACGCCGACACCCCGATACAACAGTGCTGTCATTAAATACCGGACATCGTAGAGACTATGGTGAAGGTGTCGCATACCATGATTACTTTGCTGATCACCGTTTGATGTTCCATACTCCATTTAAGGATGATCGTTTAAAGAACAAGCAAGAAGTATTGGCGCTTGTGTTTCCAGCATCACCTAAGGAGCAATTAGCCATTGATACTGATTTTTTAAATAAAAATCCCCTTTATAAAGGTAATATAGGGCAGCAACAATTTATTGTGCTGACTGATTCTTCAGGTGCAAATCGTGTCTATGATCCAAAAGGCATAGATTTCGTATCCTATGATCAAAATGTGACGTTGACTGATGCTAAAGGTAATAAGTGGACCTTAAGCGAAGAAAATTTAATTTCTTCTCGTAATGATAAGCGTTTGGGGCGTTTGCCTTACCGCAGAGCTTTTTGGTTTGGTTGGCATGCAGCATACCCTCAGACACGCCTTATTATGTAAGTAAAAATTCATAAATAGTCAAATAGAAAGAAAAATTATGAAGCAATATCTGTTTTTTTTGATAACGAGTTTTTTATCAGTGATTCCGCTAGCTAACAGTCAGGATGTTGATGAGCAAACGGTTATTGTTGCCGGTGGTTGTTTCTGGTGTGTCGAATCTGATTTTGAACAGCATAAAGGCGTTATTAGTGCTGAGTCGGGGTATATTAATGGCTCTACATCTAATCCAACTTATCGAGAAGTATCGACAAATAAAACTGGCCATTTTGAAGCGGTAAAAATTACTTACGATAAGACGCAGGTGTCTCTACGCGAACTGATTGATTTCTATTGGTATACTATCGATCCAACAGACCCTATTGGTCAATTTTGTGATAAAGGCTCTTCCTACAAAACAGCCTTGTTTTATCAGAACGATCAACAGAAAAAAATATTTGAAGATTCATTCGCTGCAATTGAAAAAAGCAAACCTTTCGATAAAAAAATTGTAACTGAAATTCTTTCGGCTCAAACGTTTTATCCTGCAGAAGCATACCATCAGGATTATTATAAGAAGAATAAAATACGCTACAAGCTTTATCGAGCAGGTTGCCGGAGAGATAGCACGATAGAAAAATTATGGGGAAAAGTAGTAACCGATAAGTATTAGTCTATTTGTTACTTCTGCGATATTTTGCTCACTTTCTAAATTTCTTAAAAGCATCAACTGCAATGATTGTTGCCAGTAGCCCAAATCCAATATTTGCGAAGTGGGCAAAAGCGGCGGCCATACCACTTAATTTAATATTGTATTGAGGAATAATATAAGTAGGTTCCTCAAAATGCATCATTTGAGAAAGAATTTTATATTCTATATAAAATACCGTTAGTGCCAAAAAGCTACCAACAATAAAACAAAGAAAGTAGAGCGTTTTTTTTGCCATAAGAACAGTGTTTACTATTTATTTCTTGTTTCTGGTTAATAAGCGATCTAGTGCATTGGCAAATGCTTGTCGGTCACTATGGTTCATCGCAGCAGGCCCGCCAGACTGAATACCACTGGCTCTCATGGTTTCCATAAAATCTCGCATATTTAAACGGGCTTTAATATTGTCATGGGTGTAACGCTGGCCTCTAGCAGTTAACACCAAGCCTCCTTTATCCAATACTTCAGAGGCTAATGGTATGTCACTGGTAATGACTAAGTCATTCTCTTTAACCCGTTGAACAATCGTATTGTCAGCAATATCAAAGCCTGGTTCAACCTGTAGCATTTTCAGATATCGAGATTTTGGTAGATTAATCGGTTGATTAGCCACAAATGTGATTAATGTTTTAGTGCGATCTGCTGCACGACAGAGTATTTCTTTAATAACGACAGGGCAAGCATCTGCATCTACCCAGATTTTAAGTCCTGAGGTATCTTCGGTTTGATTGTTTTGTCTATCTGGGTTCAATATGCCTTAGCCGCTTGGAGTCGATAATTGGCCAGAATCATACACTATTTTTGGAGTATAAAAAAAGCCGGCTATAAGCCGGCTTAAAGAATTGAATTCAATAGCATTGGGGGGCAGTACTATTGAATTAATATCCTATTATTAGAATTTAACGCGCATGCCCACTAGGTAGCCAACATCAGTATCATCTTCATCGGTATCTTGAAGTTCTGCAAATACGCTAACTTTCTTCGCTTTAGGAAATTTGTAAACAACATTTGCGTACCAGCCGTCTACATCTTCACCTTCTTCAGGAGATAAGCTTTGGTATCCAATATGAGTTTTTGTTGTCGGGGCTACTTTAAAGCCAGCAGAAAGGTTGATTACTTCAAAATCGTTTGCAGGGGTATCATCAAATTCTTTTTCACTGTAATCACCAGCTAGGCTAACAGGTCCTAGCTTAGCTTTTAAGTTTACACCTACAGTTTCAGACTGTGTATTTTCGTCTTCTTCAAGATCTTGGTAAGCAAAGCCAGCTTTAACTGGACCAAATTTCCCTGTGATGTATAAGTCTGTAGAAGAGAACTCGTCAGCATCTGTTTCGTTTCTGCCGCCTAAGTCATGAGATAAAGCGATGTTAACAGGACCTGCTTTCGCTTCGATTAGAATAACATCATCACCATCAACTTCTCCAGCTTCAAAAGCTGATTCAGCTAAAGGCTCTTCAATACCTTTCTCAGTTGCAAATTCATCAGTTACGTAGTCCATACGACCAATTTGTACTTTGAATGCATCATTTTTTATGCCGACAAACGTTTCTTCTGCTTCAACAGCGCCGTCACGATCTTTACCTGTATCAAAATGAGATTCTGCAAAAGCAGTGTAGTTGTTGCCAATGTCATAACCTAATTTAAATTTTAATTCAGAATCATCATAATCAACATGTAATTCTTCATCATCACCAACACGCTGGCGAAGTTGAATTTGAATGTCGCCATCAATTTTAAATTTAAGGCCTTTGTTATCGTAAACAGTTGCAGCGTTGAGTGAACTAGACGCAGCAATAACGCCAATTGCAAGTGCAAGTGGTAATTTTTTCATGGAAAACCCCTAAGGTTAAATTAGAATAAATATTAATTTGTTGCTAGACGAGTAAAATTATTCTGCATTAATAGCTAGAAATAATTTTTATTAGGAATTTTTACTTCGTTAACGCGGGGCATATTAGTGTGTGTTTGTTACGAGATTGTTAAAAAAATATGTAATTTTCTTAACTTTTTTTGGATATGAATTATTGTATTTGACAGGTTATAACCTTATGGAAAGAAAGTTTTTTGTTTGAGTTTTATTCAGAAAAGTATGGTGAAAGGTTGCATTGTGCAACCTTTCACCATATCTGAGGTATTACATTTTTCCTGTAGAGAAGAAAACTGTTTCACCAGAACTATCATCTACGCCATCATTATCAGTGATTGCATAACCTTGATTATTTGTATCAATAGCAAAACCTTCAATTTTGTCTGTAACATATCCATTAGATTTTTTAAGATCTGGAATAAAATCACGCACCAATTCTTTTGTAACCAATGGTAAGTCACTGCCTAACTTACTTGGTGTCAATTCATTCTGAGAGACACGATATAAACGTTTAACTTTTGCCTTGTTTCCTATCTGGTTATCTCGCTCGATAATATAAACATAATTACCATGTGCTGTAATCTCTGATAAGCCTACCCAGCCTTTTTCTGCAGCTTCAGTTGGATAGCGAACTGCCCCCCATTCTTTGCTTTTTATGTTGTAAGAAACCAGTTTTACCGTGTTTTTAGGATCATCTTTCCATTGGCGCTGAATGGCAATCCATAGAGTATCACCAATGCGAGTAATACCCTCCGATCCAAAGCGTTTTTCGACAGCTAATAATTCTGCAGGGAAGGGAATCTCCTTTTTAATTTTTCCTTTGGCATTTACCTTATAGATTGCATGGGGAACTAGTTTCCCTGTACGACCTTCCGATGCAACCCAAAAGCCACCTTTACCATCTGTTGTAATGCCTTCCATGTCCAATTTTTGTGCAGGCATGCCGTCGCGTTTTACAGGCATTGCTTTGATAATTTTCGCTGGTGTTTGGTTAGCGTCAATCGTAAAAATAGTGGGTTGGCTACGATAAAAACTGTCATTAACCGCATATAAAATACCGGCTTTGCTTTCATCAGCGACTAACCCAGAAAGAGCTCCCCAACCGATTGGGCGATCCCCATCCATTACTGATTCAATACGCGGATATTCTGCGTTGCCTTTGCCTAATTTATAAACCATAACATGTGAGCGAGGCCCTTTGTCTTCGATAAGGTCTTTCTCGTTAGCAACAACCAATAGCTTTCGGCTAGGAATGGCAATGGCACCTTCTGGTGCAATGCCAGCAGGTAATAATTGTACAAATTCTGGTTTATTTCCGGTATCTTTATAAACACCGACAATACCAGAGCGCTCAGCGAGTACAAAAATATAGGTATCTTTGCCAAATTTTGCGACTTCTAGACCTTCTGGCTCAACGCCTTTATTGCCAGAGCGCTTCTCAGGGTAATGTCCTGCCATAGCGATACGATATTCAAGGTCTAAACCTGAGTCGAATAATACTTTCCCTTGTTGATTAAAAATAGTAAAGCCTCGGGAACCCCCTTCATAATCGCCTTCGTTAGCGGTTACAAAGCGATTGTTATCAATCCACTTAACGGCATCTGGTTCACGTTTACGGTTTTTTTGTGTACCAGCAAACGTTAGTGCGCGTTCTTCTTTAAGGTCAACATTGTCAAGGTTTACCGAGCCGGCAGAAAAGTGATTGATGACTTTACCGTTTTTTGCATCAATAATAACGATATGGTTGTTTTCCTGGAGAGTGACGACCAGTTCATTCTTGCTATTAAAGTCGACAAATTCTGGCTCTGGATCTGAAGCGCCAATTTCTGCTAAATTAGTTAACCCAACCACTTTTTTAGCTTGACAGTTTGGTTGTCCTTTAGCCAACGGAATAATCACGAGGTTACCTGCTGGTAATTGTGGCAAAGCACCATCATTTAAATCTTCGTCACGCTCATTTTCTATGGCGACGGCAACATATTTATTATCTTTTGACACTGCAACAGAGTCAGGCTGTCCGCCGAGTTCACATTGGTTAACAACGGTTTGCTTTTTAATATCAATAGTGACTAAAGATCCACTAGGTTTTGTATAACTTTCAGATGTATTGACTCCAGCGAGTACATATTTTTTCGATACCGCAACAGAGGTAGGTTCACCACTTAACGCTAAAAAGCCCGCTGCTTTAGGCTTTTCCTCATTACGGATATCAATAAAACCTATGCCACCTAGAGGGCTATCTGAATAAATAAGCGTTTTGCCATCTTTACTCGCGGTGATAATTTCTGCTGATGTTTCAGTTTTATAATCTTTTTCTGATGGTAAATTACTAGCGGTTGACCATGAGGCAATGCGCTTAAATGAGTTTGCATCTGCTACCGACGTTGTGATCAGTGCGGCTAAAGGAATTAACCCTTTTATCAGTATGCCTTTTGTTAGTTGTGTTTTCATATATACCTTTTACTTATGAGAGTTATACAAAGCGCGGATCATAATGTCCAAATGTTACGGTAATAAGGCATTAGTTTTATATTTGTACAAGGTTAGAGTGATATACTGCTAAAGGTATTTGACTGTGTATTTCCTATGAAAAATAAAGAAAATTTTTTACGCGATTATTGGCAAAAAAAGCCACTGCTAATGCGAGAATCCATGAATGAGTTAGGTGGCATTGTTGATGGTGGGGATTTGTCAGGCCTATCATGTGAATCGGAAGTGGAGGCACGTATAATTTCTGGTTTTGGGTTGAACGACGACTGGAGCTGCCGTCATGGCCCATTTATAGAAAGTGATTTCTCAGCGTTGCCAGATAAAAATTGGACATTATTAGTACAGGGTGTCGATCAATGGATTGAAGAGGTTGAAAATATTCTTACCCAGTTTGAATTTTTACCGCAATGGCGCTTAGAAGATATTATGGCCAGCTATGCGCCTATGGGAGGAGGTGTAGGCCCGCATTTCGATTATTATGATGTTTTTCTTATACAAATATCTGGTGCCCGGGAATGGAAATTGGGGCAGTTATGTGATGAAACCACAGCCCTACAAAACAATGATCACGTTAAGCTACTTGCAGAATTTAATACGCTAGAAACTCATGTGCTGAACCCCGGTGATATGATTTATATTCCCGCCGGCGTTGCGCACTGGGGCACGGCTGTCAGTGATGACTGTATTACTTTATCTGTTGGTTTTCGTGCGCCATCCGAGAAAGAGTTATTGACAGCCGCATTGGAACATTTGGTAGAAAACCTATCTGAGAATAAACGTTACCGAGACAACCATTTATCGATCGATAAGCACCCTGCAAAAATCAACCAGGCAGTTTATGATCAGCTGGAATGCTTTTTATCAGAGTTGACGGCAGAAAAATTACAGATTGCTATGCAGCAGGCATTTGGTGAGCTTGTTACCGAGCCGCGTTATAGTGCATTTGATGATGATGAGCCTATTTGGAGTACTGAACAGCTTCGAAACATATTGCAAAAAGAAAAAATACTCGATTTATATAAGCCACCACATAGCCGCTTGGCCTTTTCGTCCGAACAACTATTTGTTAACGGCGAAGCTTATGCTATTGATGAAGCATTTGCTCAGTCTGTCTGTGACGGTGCTGTCTCTGGGCCTTTATCCCGTGAACAGCTAGATATATTGGCCCATATTTTAAATAATAACGATGTAATGTTGGCTAACATAGAGTGAATACACGCTCTTATGATTTACCTATGGTGACAAGTTTAAATGTCATATTCAATAATAAGCGGCGCATGATCAGAGAAGCGCTCGTCTTTGTAGATGACATCAGAGCCGGTAATAATTTTGTCTTTTAATCCAGGAGTGACGACTTGATAATCAATTCTCCACCCTGTGTTATTGGTCCATGCCTGCCCTCGATTTGACCACCAGGTATACTCATGTTCTTTTTGATTGATTACCCTGAAGGCATCGATAAACTTTAGTGGTTTCTCTCGTGCATTATCACTGTCACTAAATAGCCAGTCCATCCAGGCTCGCTCTTCAGGTAAAAAGCCCGAATTTTTTTGATTGCCACGCCAGTTTTTAATATCTATTTTTTTATGGGCGATATTCCAATCACCGCAAATAATGTATTCACGCCTTTTTCGTAACATCGATTTTAATACAGGCTCAAACCGTTCCATTAAATCATATTTAAATAGTTGTCTCTCTTCTTTTGAAGAGCCAGATGGCATGTATAGAGAGGCAATGCTAATTCCTTTATAATCTACTTGTATATAGCGGCCTTCAGCATCAACATCGCTCCAGTCATCCTTACTAATTGCCCCTAAACCCATATGAATGGCATCAGGCTTTTGTTTACAGTAAATGCCGACACTGCTGTAGCCTTTTTTTTCGGCACAGTGAAAATAACTGTAATAACCAGCAGGGTGGTACAGTTCATCTTCAATTTGATCAGGTTGGGCTTTTAGCTCTTGTAAGCAGATAACATCTGCATCTACTTTTTTTAACCATTCATACAAACCTTTACGTGCAGCGGCACGAATGCCATTGACATTAATTGATATGACTTTCACATTAATCCTTTGGAATTGTGGGGTATATTAAATCTGAAATATTGTTAATCAGAGATTCTTTAAGTATTTGTTTTATTATTTTTTAGTAGTCGAATACCTTCTTTTTCTATATCAATAATACGTTGCTTGTATAAAGAGCCCAAGGCTCTTTTAAACGCATTTTTGCTGATGCCAAATAATTTAGAAATTTGCTGAGGGTCTGTTTTGTCGTGAACAGGTGCATAGCCATTATGTTTAATAAGGTAGTCTTCGATAACTTGAGAGTTTTTATCGAGAGTTTCTTTCCCTCCCTGTAGTGTTAAGTCAATTTTTCCATCAGATCTGATGCGCTTAATATAGCCTTTTAGTGATTGCCCATAACTTAAACGCTGAAAGACATCTTCCTTAAATAAAATACCCCAATGAGTGTGGTTAACGATAGCTTTAAACCCTAGGTCTGTACTATTGGCAATGACTAAATCAACTGCTTGTCGAGGTTTATAATAGGGTGGCTGCTTATCGAGAAACTTGTCCAGCTTTGATGAAGCGACAATGCGTTCATCGGCATGATTTTCATAAATATAGACAAGGTAAGAAGTGCCAACCTGCATCGGTTTATGTTGCTCACCAAAGGGTACGAGTAGGTCTTTATCGAGGCCCCAATTTAAAAATGCACCAAAGTTGGTGGTTGCGGTGACTTCCAAATAGGCAAACTCACCTACTTGGGCTTTTGGTGTTTGTGTTGTTGCGACCAACCTGTCTTCTGAGTCTAAATATAAGAAGACATGGATATTATCGCCAACTTCTGTGTTATCCGGTGTGAATTTTCGTGGCAGCAGTATGTTGCCTAAATTATCAGCATCCAGGTAGACGCCAAAGCTGACAATTTTAACGACTTCTAAGGTGTAACTTTTACCAATATAAATCATGTGTGCTACTCAGAGTTTTATAAGTCAGTATAACTATAGGAACCTCTAATTAACCTCGAATGATTTCTGCGTGAGTCTAACATGCGTTTAGGCAAGGCGAACTTTGCCGCTAATGGCCGTCGTCCTTAGCAAGAAGTTCAACACAGCATAAACGCATGTTAGCCACGCCCTCCGGGGCTTGCAGGCGTTACCGGTCTCTGTGTTGTCTCTTTTGCCAAGGTCTAGACATTACCTGCAAGAGACGCCTTGATCTCGGCAACGCCTGTAAGCCAGAAATTACCCGAGGTTAATTAGAGGTTCCTATATTCTTTTGCTATTCGATATCCCAATATGGTGTATCTCCACCAAAATATTCTATTGCAAAGTCGATAAATGCGCGCACCTTTGCTGGTAGATACTCTCTCTCAGGAAAAACGGCATAGAAGTTTTGAGAGGGAATATGATAGGTATCCAGTATTTTTATTAATCTCCCAGCTTTTAAGTCTGGCCCTGCAACAAAGGTAGGTAATCGGCCAATGCCGACACCTTCTTTTAGTGCTTCAAGTAAGGCTTCACTATTATTGACTCGGTAGTTCCCCGATACTCGTACAGTTTCCGAGTAGCCTTTTTGATTTAATGTCCATTCATTTGTATCACTGGAGTAGCTAAAGAGTAGGCAATTATGCTCATTCAATTCTGCTGGAGTGCTCGGGTGTTTGTGCCGCTTAACATAGTCCGGTGACGCACATAAAACCTGATGTAATGGAGCGAGTTTACGTGCAATCAATGTGGAGTCAGATAAATACCCAGATCGAATAGCAATGTCGTAGCCTTCTGCAATCAGATCAACTTTTCTATCATCCATAACGACATTAACTTGTAGTTTAGGGTAGCGCTTCAATAATTTAGGGATTAATGGTGCTATATGTAGTCGGCCGAAAGACATCGGTGTACTGATTTTTAACGTGCCTTGAGGCTCGCCCTGTAACTCTGTCACGGCATCCTCAGCTTGATTAGCGGCTAAGAGCGCCTGTGCAGCATGCTCAAAATACCGTTCTCCGGCTTCGGTTAAACTCAATTTGCGAGTTGTGCGATGTAATAAACGCACTCCCAATTGCATTTCAAGTTTATTGATTCGTTTACTTACCGCAGATTTCGATATTCCTAACTTTTCAGCGGCTGCTGAAAAACCACCACTTTCTATGACTGCAATAAATACGGGTATAGCGCCAAAATGTTCCATTTTTACCTTACTGTTAACTTTAGGTTGACAGTTATTTTCTAAATAAGCAGATTGTTAGTCAAGAGGAAACCTAATAAAGTTGATTTATCCAATGAAATTGTCTCTAAAGAGTTTTAAGAGGCGCTAAATACCAATTAATGGTAAGTCCTAAATTGATAGGAGGATACATGGCCAGAATTGAGCACGTAAATTTATCAGTAAAAGATATCAACGCCAGTGTTGAATTTATCCAAGCGGCTTTTCCTGATTGGAAGGTTAGAGGGCAAGGTACAAATAGCTGGTATGGCCGACGACGATGGCTGCATATTGGTGATGATGACTACTACATTACGCTGAATGATGGCGCAAAAGGGGAAAATAGAAATTTAAAAGGCCATGCGCCAGGACTTGCTCATATTGGCTTTGTGGTGGATAACCTTGACGGGGTGATTCAACGCTTAAATAGCATCGGCGCTGATGTTGATATTTATGGTGAAAATCATCCCTTTCGTAAAACGGTTTATTTTAATGATCCTGCTGGGTTTCAGTTTGAATTTATGGAATACCTCAGTGAACAGAAAAATGAAAAAAACCGATATGAATCTACCGGTACGACATCAGTTGATGAGGAATATCTATCAATCACTAAGTCGATATAAAAATGGGTATAAAGAAACGAGTACAGCTTTACTCTGTTGAATCAAATATAGGAGAGGTTTATCAGTAATGGATACACTGTTAAAAGCGCAAAAATATCACTGGCCAAATATTTTTCAAAACCCAATCGCCTTGTTATTGATGGTGGGTACATTGATTGGTTTTAATTTTCCATTAGGAAAAATTGCCGGGAATGCAGATGTTTCTCCAATCCTGTGGGCAATGTTACTTTCCGTCGGTGTTTGTATGGTTTTATTGCCGGTCTTACTAATAAGAGGGCAATTGAAGCTATTCAGTTTTCAAGCTTCTGAAGTGAAAGTATCGAAAACTAAAATGCTTCGTTATGTGATTGTTTCTGCGCTAATCTCTTTTATCATTCCGAATATTTTAGTGTTTAGTGTTATTCCCCATGCAGGTTCCGGCTACACTGGATTGATGTTTGCGTTATCCCCGGTGTTTACTTTGGCATTAGCTGTTTTGTTTAGGCTAAAAATACCTAACAAAATAGGGGTGGTGGGAATTGTATTTGGTTTGTTAGGCGCGGCTATTGTCAGCATTACCCGAAGTGCAGAACCTACTGCACCAAGCATTTTGTGGATTCTGGCCGCAGTGGCTATTCCAATAGCGCTTGCCTGTGGAAATATTTACCGAACAGTAGATTGGCCTGATAATGCATCAGCAGATATGTTAGCTTTTTGGAGTCATTTATTTTCAGTAATGATTTTTCTGGTTATCTTGCTATCAATCGAAGGCTCTATTCCCATCAATACACTAAAGCAGTTGCCTTGGGTTGCAGTAGTACAAATGATTGTAGCGGGTATGACATTCCCTCTTTTTTTTAGGTTGCAACAAAAAGGTGGCCCTGTCCTATTAAGCCAAATAGGTTATGTTGCTGCTGCTGTTGGATTGATTTCGGCGACTCTTTTATTAGATGAGCGCTATAGTTTATCAACATGGGGCGGGGCTGGCATTATTGCGATCGGTATAGCAATCACGATTATTTCTCAAAAGAAAACGAGAAATAATCGTTAGAATAAATTGATGCTTATTTATTATTAGGCTCAAAGAATTAATATTTATACGGGATTTAAGTTTTTTGTGTGGTTCTGAAATAGCGACTTAATCTTTGAACCAAATAGTGACAGCATCAGTAGAGCGAGTATTGCTAATGTAATTGGTCTTTCTAATAGGTAAGCTAGATTTCCACCGCTGATTTGATAACTGTGCAATAAAGAATTTTCTGCCATGCTGCCTAATAAAATGCCAATCACTGCAGCAGGTACGGAATAATTATAGCGTCTGAATATCCACCCAATAATTGCAAAGACTAATACTGTTATTGGGCCAGAAATATTTCCTGTCAAGCCAAATGAACCAAATACAGCTAAGGCTAGTACCGATGGAATTAAATATTTCATCGGTACTTTAACGACGCTGGCAAGCATAGGTAAAAATATTAATGCTAATCCCATTAGCAATATAACTTGACCAAAGTTCGCAAAAATAATAGCGTATACAATATTGGTTTCCTCTCGAATGAATTGAGGTCCACCAGTAATATTATGCATCGCAAATGCCGCAAGCATTACGGCTGTTGCGCCACCGCCAGGAATACCTAAGGCCAGTAGCGTCGCCATTGAGCCTGCTTCAGAAGTGCTGTTAGCTGATTCTGATGCAATGACGCCTTTGGGATTACCCTTTCCAAAACTCTGGGGGTTTTTATCTCGTCGTTTTGTTTCTACATAAGATAATAGATTAGAAACTGATGAGCCTACACCGGGTACTGCACCAACAAATACGCCGATAATGCTTCCTCGTATTAATACAATAGGATGACGGAATGCCTGCAAAAAACCTTTTAGGATAAGTTTAATATTAACTTTACGTGCAGATTCACTATCAACTAAATAAGGCGTGTTGACTAAGCGCAACAGTTCGGAAGCTGCAAACATTCCCATCATCGCTGGAATGACCGGAACGCCATCCAATAAATATTCATTGCCTAAGGTGCCCCTTAATATACCGGTGTCACTAAAGCCGATGGTGCCAATTAATAAACCTACGAATCCCGCGATCAACCCTTTAAGCATATGGGCTCCACTAAGGCTGGCGATTAATGTCATACCCCAAAGAATAACGGCGAATAGCTCTGCCGGGCCTAGTTTTAGTACCAGGCCTGAAATGGGTTTTATTAATGCGAATAAAATGAGATAGCCAATTAATACGCCAAATGCAGAAGCCCCTAACGCAATGCCTAAGGCTTGGTTATGTTCGCCTCTACGAGCCATAGGATAGCCGTCGAAAGCTGTTGCTATTGCAGACGATGTTCCAGGGATATTCATTAATATAGCGGGAACACCACTACCAAAGGATCCGCCTGTAAAAATGGCGGTCAGGAATAGCATGGCTTGCATAAAATCCATGTAAAGTGTCATTGGCAAAAAAATTGCCATCGCCATGGATATTTGTAAACCAGGAATCGCACCAAAAACTAAACCAATTAAAATGCCAGGTATAACAATTAGCCATGGTATCAGGTCTGATGATAATAACAGTAAGGCTTGTTCTACAGCGACAATATCAATCATTATTGTTCTCCTGAATTAATAATCAGTAGGGAGTAGGGACATCGGCATGGGGTAAGGCAGCATATGAGAAAAAAATAATGCGGCTAGCATACCGAAGCATAAGCTATAACTTACAATCCAAAGCCATCGCGTCTCTCCCTGTAGCCATAAAAAAGTAGCGATAAACAATACCGTCGCTAAGTCAAAACCTAGCCATTCCAATGCAATAACGTACAACGCAAATACACCGATAATTGGCCCGCTAATTTTAGTAGGCTCACGTTCTTCATGATCCGGGGTAACTCCTTGCTGCCATTGCTGTGCCAGTTCTAAAACACACATTACTAACGTTATTAACGCTATCGGTAAAATAAAAATGAGGTTTTCGGCTTGGCTTGAAGCAGACCATGCATCTAGCAAGTACCATAAAGTAAAGCTCGCAAGCCCTATAACAACCAGTAAGTCAGCGAGTATTTTTTTATTAAATTCCATGCAGCACCCTATATACTCAGAACCTTTACGAATGAGTTATTATCAAAAACGGTATTTTTAGTAGTTTAATAAAGAAAAAAGTGAGGTTATATATTGACTAGCCTTATCACTTTTTTCTTTATCGGTGATTGTAGTGATAACTAATTTTTCATTAAGTGGGAATATTTTTTGAAAATTTCAAAGTTTTGATTCATTAGTTCTGTTGATTTTTCAGGACCAACCCAGACTCCGCCGATTTCACTTCGGCGAAGAAATTTTTGTACGTCTTTGCGTGCTAGTGTATTTTGCATAGCCATTGTTAATTTCTCAAAGCGTTCCGGATGCTTTTGTTTGAACTCTGTACTGACAGCAAAGCCTCGCATAGAGCCTGGTAAGATGGGTACAGTTGTTTTTAGAGGCTGTAGTGCTTCATTGACAGCAGGGGCATCCCACTTATCACTGCGTTCTTCACGGACTACCGCTAGAGGGCGTAAAAATTCGCGGACACCTTCACTGCCCTGTGCACTGATCACAATAAAGTCGACTTGTCCTCCAGCAACTGCAGAACGAGCTTTGCCACCACTGCTATAGGTGACTAAGGCAAGGTTTTCTTGGGGGATATTGTTAACGTCTAATAATAGTCGCACCATTAAATGGCCAGCAGAGCCTTGTACTACTGAAGCGCGAACGGCTTTGGGTTCGTTACGAATCTTAGTCAGTAATTGTTCCAAGCTTGTAAATTCCGTGTCTTTATTAACGGCAATTAAATCAAAGTCAAACCACTGAAAATTAATATAGGTGAAGTCATCAATGGTATAACCTGCATTGCCTTTCAAAATCGTATTGGCTAGATAGGGTGCAAACGCAGATGAAAAAACAGTATAACCATCACCCGGGCGATTAAGTATATAGTTAGCAGCAATCTGTGTGCCGGCCCCTTTTTTGTTAACGACTTTAATGGGCTCACCTAACTCATCTCCAATGAATGAAGACATGGAGCGTGTCATGCGATCTGCGCTGCCGCCTACGCCAAAACCAACAACAAAATTAATAGGTTTGTTAGGGTAATTATCGTCTGCTATTACTTTAATGCTTGTCAGTAAGCTGATGGCAATAATAATTGCTATTGCTGCAGGTATGTATTTATCGGGGATAAACATATTGGTATTTTTTAATATCATAATTTGTTCTCATCTATTATAGTTTTATGGAGAAGTTCAAACTATAAAGGTCTAATCTGTCACAAACCTTGCAGGATGGCATAAAATTCAACCATGGTTTTTATTGAGGATAGTAAGTGCGTATTTTGATTTTAGAGGATAACCTGACATTGGCCAATGGCCTGAAGTCTGCTTTAGAGCAAGCCGGGTATGCTGTTGATTTACTACATGATGGTCAACAGGGGGCTAACTTGCTCAAGTGTCAGGCTTATGACCTTTTGTTATTAGATTTAGGTTTGCCCAGTATTGATGGTATTGATTTGCTGCGGCAATTACGCCGAACGAATAATACGCTACCTGTTCTTATCATTTCGGCGCGAGATCAGCTTGATCATCGGATTGAAGGTTTGGATGTTGGGGCGGATGATTATATTTGTAAACCTTTTGAGTTGGACGAAGTGGTTGCAAGAACTCGAGCATTACTGCGGCGAAGTACACAACAAGCTGAGCCGATAATTCACCATGGCCGATTAGCCTTTGCTACCGTCAATCGCCATTTGACGTTGAATGGTAGTGATGTTGAGTTACATCGGCGGGAATTAAGTGTTTTGGAATATATATTGACTCATCCAGGAAGAGTGATTAGTAAGGAACAAATAGCTGAACATATCAGCTCTTTTGATGATGATATTAATCCTGTCGCTATAGAGACCTACATTTCAAGGTTGCGTAAAAAGTTGGGTGAGGATTTAAATTTAAAAACAGTGAGAGGCCTTGGCTATTTGTTAGAGTTAAATAATGATTAAAGATATTCCTTCCATTCGCTCTCAGTTGATATTACGACTGACTATTCCATTAACCGCGCTCAGTTTAATTGCTTTATTGGCGACCTCAATCATATTAACTGATAAAGCGAATCAGGTTTTTGACAGGAATCTATTAGGTGCAGCACGCAGTATTGAGCAACGTTTAGGGGTGCGCAAAGGCGAGGTTTACTTAAATATGCCTTATTTCACTCTGGATATCATGGAGTCTGCAGGCGAAGAAAAAGTCTTCTATCGTGTTGAACGTGGCGATGGAGAATTATTAGCAGGCTTTAAGGGTCTACCTTTTCCGGATAAAAAACTCAGTAGGGGAAATAAAGGCAATAAGGGAAATGAAAATAGTGATTCTGCTCCTGTTTTTTATAGTACAAATTTTGCGGGTAATAAACTGCGTGCAGTCTATTTAAAAGTTAAAAGGAGTGGTTTTGGCGATAGCTATGTTCATATCAATACAGCAGAATCCCTTCATAGCCGTGATGCTTTTTCAGATGAAATTTTATTTGTTCTGGCTATTGTAACCTTGCTGAGTGCAACACTTTCAATCATTGCGGCAGTGTTAGCAGTTAACCAAGGTTTGTCTCCATTACGACGTATTCGTCAATCAATTCTTGGACGTTCTGCTCATGATCTGGCTCCACTCGATGAGCAAGTTCCAAAAGAGGTGGCAACGCTGGTTTCTAGTATTAATCAGCTGATCAGCCGAGTCAGAGAGAATATTGAACATATTCAACGTTTTAACTCTGATGTGTCGCACCAGTTGCGTACGCCATTAGCAGAAATGAAAACGCTCGCTGAATTAGCCCAGAAAAAATCTGATCCACAGGAAGTGCAATCATCGCTCAAGACCATTGAACAACGTACAGACTTTCTTGTTCGAACAACTCAGCAATTGCTTAATTATGCAAAAACCAATCGTAGCTTATTGGATAATCGACACTTGGAGAGAGTGGGTTTAATTTCTTTTTGTCGAAAAATAGCAATAGAATTAGCCCCCAACATTTATCAACAAGGACATGAGTTGGAATTTATTCCCGAGCAAGCTACGGGTAATGAGGATGATGTTTTTATTCAAGGTGATCCGATTATGTTGGCAGGTTTACTGACTAACCTTATAGAAAATTCTGTGCTTTATGCGACGAATAGTGAAAGCAGCGACCGTGGAACCATTATTATTCGATCCGGTATGAGAGATAACCAGGCAATCATCGAGGTAGAAGATCAAGGGCCAGGTATACCAGAGTGCCACTTGGATGATGTTACCCAGCGCTTCTATCGCATTGATCAACAACAGTCAGGTAGCGGCTTGGGGCTGGCGATTGTGCAGCAAATCAGTGAATTTCATCAAGCGACAATGCAACTTACGAATGTTCAGCCCCATGGTTTGCGAGTGACAATAAGCTTTAAGTTTTAAAGTATAGTGAGCAAGCCCGGGATTAGTCTAGAATCACAATTGCATCAACTTCAAACAACATGCCATCCAAGGCAAGGCGAGGAACGGGGACCAATGTTTGTGCAGGTAAGGTATCTCCGAATAATAATTTAACTTGTTTTGTCATTTCTTCAAGCATTGTTTGATCATAGTTAACAACATAGGTTGTAATTTTAGTTACCTGATTTGGGTGAGCTTTTAAAGACTGAAGCACAATATTAAGGTTTTTATAGGCTTGCCTTACTTGATCTGAAAAGTCTGTAGATAAGGCACCAGTCGAATCTTCTCCTCCTTGCCCAGCAATATAAGCAATTTCAGAACCTCCTTTGGCAACCACTGCATGGCTATAACCATTAGGTGCTGGATCATAAAGGGCTGTGGGGTTGACGGTTTTTAATTGTAAGGCGTGGGCAGGATGTGCAGTCATGGATAGTCTCCCAATAAAAATAATATGCAGTAATAAAAATGTTAGTGCTGAAAGATTGTATTTTTTCATTGTGAATTTCAATGTTGGTTTAATGAATTGATGAAATCGTATTTAGATGCTTAATTTTTTCAGGGTTTCGTAGAATAAAAATATGGGTTACTTTATCCTGATCATCATAAGCAAATGATACGGTCGCTGTTATCGTCTCTTGTTCTTGAATATTAAGCCCTTGTTGTTGGTTAATATGAATTCTATTCCAGTAATAACCAGCCCAATAGTTTTTAAGGCGCTTCGTCATAAAATGAATAACCGCTTCTTTTCCTTCTATAGGTTCTAATATTGTGGGTACTTTGCCTCCGCCATCTGCGCTGAGTGTAATATCATTTGAAAGAAGGTCTTTTAACCGGGAAATTTCGCCTTCAGTAATAGCTAATTGAAATGCATCAATAAACTGTTCTTGCTTTTCTAGTGGAGTAGTATGTCGAATATTAGTTTTGCCGATGTTGGCTTTAGCCCTCGATACTAATTTTCTACAATTAGCTTCTTCAAGTTGAAGAGTATGTGCAATTTCTTTATAACTGACATTGAAAATTTCATAAAGTAGATAAGCTGCACGCTCCTTTGGTGAGAGCCGTTCCAGCATTAATAAGAAAGCAGTACTAAGAGAGTTGGAAAGTTCAGCGTCATGTAAGGTATCGTGTTCAATGGGGGTGTGAATGGGTTCGGGTAACCATGCACCCACGTAATTAACTCTGGAGTAGTGGGCCGAACGAAGTTGATCGATACAATATCGAGTGCAGACAGTGACTAACCATGATTCAGGTGTTTGAATATTTTCTCTCCTTGCATTTGTCCATTTAATAAAGGTTTCTTGTATAGCATCTTCTGCGTCGCTCAATGACCCAAGAATACGATAGGCTAGCCCTAATAATTTAGGGCGTGATGCTTCGAAGATATTTATGTTGTTTTGATCTAACACATTAATGTCCTGAAATTTGTACACGATTCCATAAATTAATCATGGCTATGTTGGCGGTAAGAAGGCTGATTTCTGTATCGCTGAAATAATTTCTTAACGTTTCTCTTAGTGAGGCTAGATCTGCCTTTGGGTTCAGTTCAGTTAAAGCTTCGACCCAGGCAAAAGCCGCCTTTTCACGAAGGCTGAATACATTAACTTGATCCCACACGATAAGTTTGTCTAAGCGCTCATTGCTTTCACCGTCTTCTCGTGCTTCTCGAGTATGCATTTCAACACAGTAGCCACAACGATTTATTTGTGAGGCTCGTAACAATAGTAAATGATAAAGGGTGCGGTCAAGCTCATAGCTGTCAATCACAGTGTGGATTTTTGCCAACGCTTGTAAGACGTCGGGTATATGCTGTTGATATTGGATTGCTTGTTGTTTGTCCATAAATCCTCTTTACAATAAGTAGTTTCAGTTTCTTGATAAAGACGAATGAAGGGGCTTGTTTGTGACATTTGGATATATCAAAAATGCATTTAATGAATAAAATTATTAAGGAGAATAAGAGCTATTTTTTGATGATAATAATAGCCTTTATATATGCCATTCTGATTGTTGATTCATCCTAAATCTGCGCTATTCTTAATACGACTAAAGTCGTATATGTGTGGGTGAAATTGATATGAGAAGCATCGTTGAAATATTGGCGGATAACCTGTGTAGCAATATGGAAACTGTCGCTGAGAATACAGCAGCGAGAGAATTATCAGAGTTGTCAGACCAAAAGTTAAGGAAGATTGGGGTTGTTCGTCAACGATCTGATCAAGGTGCTGAGATATATTTCTGGCGAGAATCTAAAGTTGAATTAACAACGATAGACCAACAAAACTTATTAAACAGAACTAAGAGGCAAAGTTTGGCAACATCACATGCTAAAACTTTCTTCACCGCTTAGAATAACCCTAGATCCATCGATGTCTAAAAGCTAGTTGATTACTCCAGTCGTTCTAACGCGCTTGGCGCCTTTGACAATCTCTTTTGGTTGAGCGGCTAATCGTCTTTTTTCTATATGGCTATCAATAGCATTTTTTATGGCAATTAAAAAGCCAGTCACTAAGAATGCGCCGGGCGGTAGGATAGCAATCAGGAATCCTGGGTAATTCTCACCGAGAATATTGAGTTTCCAGTCTCGTGCACCTTCTCCAAATAAAAGTTGCATATCGGCAAATAGAGTCCCTGCACCGAGTATTTCGCGAATAGCACCGATAGTGACAAGCACGACTAAAAAGCCCAGCCCCATCATAAAACCATCAATAGCGGATGGGATAATTTTATTTTTGCAGGCAAAGGCATCCGCTCTACCTAAAATGGCACAATTGGTCACGATAAGTGGAATAAAAATACCCAGAATTTGGTAAAGCTCATAGGTATAAGCACGCATTAATAATTCTGTACACGTTGTGAATGAAGCGATAATCATCACAAAAGCAGGTAATTTGACAGCATCGCTTACAATATTGCGAATAATAGAAACGGCGATATTAGAACCGATCAGTACTACTAATGTCGCCAACCCTAAACCTAAGGCATTAACGACAGTCCCGCTAACGGCTAATAGCGGACATAATCCCAATAGTTGGACGAGCGCAGGATTATTTGTCCACAAGCCATTCTTGGTGAGTTCACCATAATTAACCGTTGATTCTCTCGAGGGCTCAGAGCTTGTGTCGGTAATAGTGTCTGCTACTTCGGTCATAAGTCTTTAGTTTGTACTGGCTGTTGGCTTGCTTGGTTTATGGGAAAAAAGCTCGCGATGCTGACTGTTAACATAGTCTAACACCTTATGAATTTGTTGAACGACAGCTCTTGGGGTAATAGTAGCTCCAGTAAACTGATCGAATGCTCCGCCGTCTTTTTTAACTTTCCATTGGTCCGCTGTTGGGTTGTTTAATGAGCGGCCATTAAAACTCTTAATCCACTCACTCTTCTTTAAATCGATTTTATCTCCAAGTCCTGGTGTTTCGGTATGTGTCAGTACGCGAACGCCAGCAATTGTGCCATCTATATTGACACCGGCAATCATTTTAATATCACCACTGTAACCATCAGGTGCAACTGTGGGGATAATAACTGCGATAGTTTTGCCTTGCTTACGAGCAATATGGATGTTGCCGCCTTCCTTAAGGCCAAGTAGTTTCCATGCGCCTTGTGGTATCGCTAAGGTATCAAGGAGTAAATCGTTGTCGATACGATTTGCTGGAACAATTTCCAGTAATGCTTTTTCAGCGGCTTTACGCTCAGCGATTGCAATCGTTTCCTTTGTGCCTTCATAAGTGCTTGCGAGAATACCAGCTGTCACTAAGGCAAAAATAAACAACAAGATACTATTTTTACTAATGGATTTTGATATTGAAGCACTCATTGGTCACGGCTCCGTGTCGCACGTTCTGACTTGGCATGGCCGTAAGTCCGTGGCAGGGTGTAGTAGTCAATAAATGGAGCGGCAAAATTCATTAGCAATACAGCAAAAGCAATAGCGTCCGGATAATTACCCCAAATGCGAATAACATAAATAAGGATGCCGATGCTAGCCCCATAAACTATTCGGCCTTTATTACTGACTGCAGAGCTGACAGGGTCAGTAATAATAAAGAAAGCCCCCAGCATCGTACCACCAGAAAATAGGTGTAATAAAACGGAGCCGCCACTTTCAGAGCTGCCGCCGTCGTAAAATAGAATTGCCATAACGGCAAGTGCCGCTAGCATGCTCACAGGTGCATGCCAGGTAAATGCACGTTTATACAGTAAAAATAAACCGCCCAGTAAAAAGCCAATATTGACCCACTCCCAGCCGACACCCGCAAAAGAGGATAGAGAAAAAATACTATTTTCTGAATTGATCTGCTCGACCAGCAAGCCTTGCTGCGTTTTAAATAAGTCCAACGGTGTCGCACCGGTAAACCCATCGATGCCTGTATTGTTACCTACAAAAACAGCTTGTAGAGCAGAGAGTAGTGAAGGCAAAGATTCACCATCGGCAATGAGGTTTTGTGGAATCGCCCAGCGAGTCATTTCTACGGGGAAGGAAATTAGCAAAATAACATAGCCAACCATTGCCGGGTTAAAAGGGTTATAGCCCAAGCCGCCATACAATTGCTTAGCGAGAATAATAGCGCTTGCCGTACCGATAAACACTATCCACCAAGGTGCATAGGGCGGTAATGCCAACCCCAATAGAATAGCGGTAACCAGTGCACTGCAGTCTTTTAAGTAAAATAAAACAGGGCGGCCACGTAAAAAAAGTACTAATGCTTCACAGGCCAGAGCAGTAACGCTGGCAATCACTATATTGATAATGGTGCCCCAACCAAAAAAGTGTGAGAGTGCCAATAGCCCCGGTATGGTTGCCAGAATAACCCAACGCATGACATCGCCAGTCGTTGTGGCAATGTGTGCGTGAGGTGAGGTGACTCGAATAAAGGCCATTATTTACAATTTCTCTATACTTTTTAGTCGTTGTCTAGTTGCTTTCGTTGAGGGCTTCCAGCTCTTTCTGGGTCGTTGCCAGTTTTGCTTCCATTTTTTCCAGGCCAGTGCGAAATGCACTGACGTGTTCACTGCCTTCTGCTTCTGCCTTCTGCAATTTTTCGCGAGCTTTCTGCACACGAGTCTCCAGTGAGGCCAATTGGGTTTTTAATTTTTCCTCTTGCGACATATTTGCCATCGCTTGGGATTTGGCTTTAGCGCGCTCAATGGCCGCTGCTGCTGCGTCTAACGTCTTTTCATCGGCTGGTTTTAGCTTGCTGGTTTCAGAGTCAGCTTTTTCGCTAGCCGTGTTTTCTGCGGCTTCTGATGCTTCCGATTTTGTTGATGCTGGTTCTGTTTGAGTCTCTAAAGTTTGAGATTCTAAAAAGCTACTCAAATTCTTTTTGGCATCTTTTAGTCTTACTTCAGCTTGCTTTAACTGTGCTTCCAGTTTTTCTCGTTGGTCTTCCTCGGCATCAATAAAACGTGCTTCGAGTTTTTCAAAGCGACTTTGTGCGCTACTAACAGCGCGTTCTAATTTTGCTTTTTCTGCAGCAGGATCCTGAGTCTTCGCTTGCATTTTGGCTATTGCAGCAGCAACCGGGTCAACGGTTGTATCCTGTGCTGGGGTTTTATCAGCTGCTGTTTCTCCATTGGCTGCCGCTGCCGCCTTTTTCTCAGCCGCTAAGCGCTTTGCTTTTTCAGCTGCTTGTTTGCGTGCAAGACGTTTTTCTTCTTTTTCCTGCTCTGCGCGTTCAATGCGCAGTTTTCTGAACTCAAAACGTTGACGAGCATGGTCCGACTTAATTTTTTCTTGTTCTTGATGACGAATAACGCCTTTTGCCGAGCGGTAATATTGCACCAAAGGAATCGCTGATGGGCATACGTAAGAGCAGGCACCACATTCAATACAATCAAATAAATTATGATTTTGCAGGCGCTCATACTCCTCAGCTTTAGCATACCAGTAAAGTTGCTGAGGTAATAAACTGGCAGGGCAAGCCTCTGCACACAATCCACAGCGAATGCAGGCTTGAGCTGGTGGTGGTTCTGGCATCTCACTTTGAGAGGGCGCGATAATACAATTGGTTGTTTTTACGATGGGTACATCGGCGCTAGGCAATGCAAAACCCATCATCGGTCCGCCCATAATTAAACGAGGCGCTTGAGAGGCATTGAAACCATTTTCACTCAACATATGCTGAACGGATGTGCCCAACAGTACTTTGATATTGCGTTGAGTTTCTAATGCCTCACCGACACAGGTAGTGATACGCCATGTTAACGGCTCGCCATAGCGAACAGCGCGATAGGCCGCCATTGCTGTTCCTACATTTTGTACAACAATCCCTAATGATGCGGGGATAGTGCCTGACGATACTTCCTGACCTGTTAAAATTTGAATTAACTGCTTTTCGCCGCCCGACGGATATTTAGTGGGGAAGACGGAAATTTCAACCGATGAGCCTTGAGCGGCTGCTTTTATCGCCTTAATCGCATCGGGTTTATTATCTTCGATGCCAATGACAACACGTTGTGGCTTGCCTAAAATAAACGCCAATAATTCTGCACCTGCAACGACATCGTCGGCATAGTCTTGCATTAAACGATCATCGGCAGTGATGTAAGGCTCGCATTCCGTACCATTAAGAATTAAGGTGTTAATGGCAACATCATCACGAGGGTTGAGTTTTACGGCTGTCGGAAATCCTGCACCCCCAAGGCCAGCAATACCGGCATCGCGAATTTTTTCAATTAACTCCGCTGGCGATAAAGAATGGTAGTCAGTCGTCTCTGTATAAGTTATTGACCGGTGTTGCCCATCACTTTCTAACACAATACAGGGGCCCGTTATCCCTGATGTATGAGGTAGTACTCTATCTTCAATGGCGATAATAGTGCCGGACGTTGATGCATGAATAGGGACACTGAAACCACCAACCGCCTCGGCAATTTTCTCTCCAGCCAGTACCGCATCACCTACATTGACAATAGGATCGGCAGGGGTGCCGATGTGTTGATTGAGCGGGAATACCAGCTCGCTGGGAATTGGTATTTCTCCCAATGGCGCCTGCATAGATTGCGCTTTGTTCTCTGGGGGATGGATGCCACCAGGAATATTGTAGGTTTTAATCAACGCTGGTTTAGTCGTCGTTTGTGTCATGCGGCTTGCCCGTCGTTATGAGGCTCACGATCTGTGGCAATAATATTGGTTGAGATACCAGGCGCAGGTTTTTCCCAATGCCAATCCTTAACGGTCTGATCAATAGGGATCATATCAATACAATCAACAGGACAAGGCTCAACACACAAATCGCAGCCCGTGCATTCGTCGATGATCACGGTATGCATTTGTTTGGCCGCTCCTAAGATGGCATCAACCGGGCAGGCTTGAATGCATTTGGTGCAGCCGATGCATTCATCTTCTCGAATATAGGCAACTGTTTTTAGTTCGGCCTCTTCGCCATGCTCTTCGTCCAAACTGGGCGCTTCGACATCTAACAAGCTGGCGATGGCATTAATTGTCGATTGACCGCCGGGAGGGCATTTATTAATCGCTTCGCCATTAGCAATACCTTCAGCATAAGGTCGACAACCCGGATGACCACATTGTCCGCATTGGGTTTGTGGCAGCAATGAATCTATCTGCTCAACAATAGGGTCGCCTTCCACTTTAAATTTGACGGCGGCAAATCCTAATATGCCGCCAAAAACCAAGGCGAGACCGCCAAGGCCGATCAGTGCAGCAATAATAGGGTGAGTAAAAATAAGATCAAACACGCGCGCTTACCATAAATACAGCCCCAGCTATAACTGGATTAAACCAGCAAAGCCCATAAAGGCCAGTGACATCAGTCCAGCGGTGATCATGCCAATAGCAGCGCCCTTAAATGGCGTGGGTACATCAGCAACGGCTAAACGCTCGCGCATCGCAGAGAACAGTATTAATACCAAAGAAAACCCTAATGCAGCGCCAAAGCCATAAGTCGCTGATTCAAAAAAGTTGTGAGCTTTAGTGGTGTTCAATAAGGCAACCCCCAATACTGCGCAGTTGGTGGTAATCAATGGTAAGAAAACACCGAGTACTCGATAAAGTAACGGGCTGGTCTTTTCGATAAACATTTTTGCAAATTGTACAACTACCGCAATCACTAAAATAAACGAAATGGTTTTTAAATAGGTTAACGAGAGCGGCTCTAAAATAAACTCGTGGACCAAGTAACTACAAATAGATGCCAGTGTTAATACAAAGGTTGTTGCACTGGCCATACCGATAGCAGTTTCTAATTTATTAGAAACCCCCATAAACGGGCACAGACCAAGGAACTGAACTAAAACAAAGTTGTTCACTAAGGTTGTGCTTAATAATATGAGTACAAATTCGGTCATTGAATTTACAGTTACTTTTCTTTTGTATTTCTTCTATAAGGTTTTTTACATCACCCTCATGCCAGGCTGTGCGCCCTCATGAGGTTCCAATAAATAAATATCTTTTCCACCAGGCCCTGCGGCTAACACCATGCCTTCAGAAAGGCCAAATTTCATTTTACGTGGAGCAAGGTTAGCTACCATGATGGTGAGCTTGCCTTCAAGGTCTTCAGGCTTGTAAGCACTTTTAATGCCTGAAAAAACATTGCGTGTTTCGCCGCCTAAATCCAGTGTCAGTTGCAAAAGCTTATCGGCACCTTCGACATGCGCGGCTTTAACAATTTTGGCAACACGCAAATCGACTTTAGCGAATGCGTTAAAGTCGATTTCATCGGCGAGTGGTTCTTTGCCTAACTCTGAATCTGCTGAAGAAGCGCTTGCTGGTTTTTCAGCGGCCTTATTGGCTTCAGCTAATGCTTCTTTACTGGCCTCTACCATGGCGTCAACCTGATCTTTTTCTACACGGTTCAATAAGGGTTTGAATTTATTGATAGTGTGGTCTTTCTTAAACGTAATTTCTTTGTCCCAGCTCAACTCTTCATTCAAAAAGGCCTCAGCATTAGCTGCTAATACGGGTAATACTGGCTTTAAGTAAGTGGTAATCACGCGGAACATATTGATACCCAGTGTGCAGATATCTAAAACAGCTTGTTCATTACCTTCGACCTTTGCCAGGGCCCAAGGTTCTTTAGCCGCTATATATTCGTTGGCAGCATCTGCCAGGTTCATAATTTCGCGCATCGCTTTGGCAAATTCACGTTGCTCGTAAAAGTCAGCAATGGTATCGCTGGCATCGACAAATTGTTGCCATAAACTTTCGTTTTCAATCGTGCTAGAAAGCTGACCACCAGACTTCTGAACAAAGCGTGCAGTACGGCTGGCAATATTGACTACCTTACCCACAAGGTCGGAATTCACTCGTTGAATAAAATCATCAAGATTAAGGTCTAGGTCATCAACAGCATTGGATAATTTTGCCGCAAAGTAATAGCGCAAATAATCGGGCTTAAGATGGTTTAAGTAAGTGCGGGCATTAATAAATGTACCGCGAGACTTCGACATCTTTTTACCATTAACGGTTAAAAACCCGTGTACACAAACCGCCGTTGGTGTGCGGAACTTAGCCGAATGCAACATGGCAGGCCAAAACAAGGCATGGAAGTTAACAATATCTTTACCAATAAAATGATAAAGCTCTGTTCCATTACTGAGTTTAGGGTCGCCTTTGCCATCGTCGAGGCAATAGTCTTCCCAGTTTTTACCCGTTTTATCGCAGAGGTTTTTAAAACTAGCGAAATAGCCAATAGGCGCATCCAGCCAGACATAAAAGTATTTGCCAGGATGGCCGGGGATCTCAAAACCAAAATACGGGGCGTCGCGAGAAATATCCCACTCTTGTAAACCTGCATCTAACCATTCGGCCAGTTTATTGGCCATTTCCGTTTGCAGGTGGCCAGCGCGTGTCCATTTTTGCAAGAACTCTTCAAATTCAGGCAGCTTGAAAAAGAAATGTTCGGATTCTTTTGGAATAGGTGTCGCGCCGGAAATAACAGATTTGGGGTTAATCAAATCTGTCGGTGAATAAGTTGCACCACACACTTCGCAGTTATCGCCATATTGATCTTCACTTTTACACTTGGGGCAAGTGCCTTTTATGTAGCGGTCAGCGAGAAACAATTCTTTCTCTGGGTCGTAGGCTTGAGTAATTGTGCGTGAGGCAATATGGCCGTTTTCAACAAGACGATTGTAAATCAGTTCCGATAACTCACGGTTTTCTTCTGAATGCGTTGAATGGAAGTTATCAAACTGGATCTGAAAATCACTGAAATCCTGTTCGTGTTCGGCCTTCACATTCGCAATTTGTTCTTCTGGTGTAATGCCGTTTTGCTCTGCTTTAAGCATAATGGCGGTGCCATGGGCATCATCTGCGCAGACATAGGTACATTCATGACCACGGAGCTTTTGAAAACGCACCCAGATATCGGTTTGAATATACTCGACCAAATGGCCTAAGTGGATTGACCCGTTAGCGTAGGGTAATGCGCTGGTTACCAGAATTTTACGACTCATAAAAGTATGCAGATGCCTTGGATACAGAGGTGCTTAGAGTTTTATCCAGACTAATTGGATAAGCCCTAGGTAAATTAAAAAAGGCGGCGATTATAACACCTATTACCCTGTTTTTGTTTTGTGAATATGCTTTTATTGATTCAATGCTTTTTCGTTCTAAGGATATAAGTAATGGCAATAAAAACAGTGGCTAAAATGGTAGATGGTTCCGGCAGTAATGGTAGGCAGCCGCGATAGTAATGGTAAGACGGTAATGGTGAAAGTCCCGACAGTAAATTATGGTATTTATAGAGAGATTATGGAGAGATAAGGTGGTTTATTGAGCCATTGCTGGGTAATATGCACGCCTTTAATTGATGAACAGTGTGAATTTTTAGTATGTCCTCCTCCATTTCCCCAACCGTTGCTGCATGGATCGAACAGCATGTCCTTCCTGTCATGATCGACACCGTCGACCCGTTAACTGGCCAGCATTTATTAGCATTAGAGGCAGTCACCAATATTCAGTACTTGGATAAACGCCTGTCATTTAAGCTGACACTAGGGTATCCGGGAGATGACATCAGGCAAACACTGGTGGACTCATTAACACAAAAACTGTCGGCATTAGCCGATGTTGATAAAGTCGTTATCGATGCCAGTTGGCAAGCCCCTGTCAGTATTAACGTTGAAGGCAAAAAGCCGATTGCCAATGTACGCAATGTTATCGCTGTTGCTTCCGGTAAAGGTGGTGTTGGGAAGTCGACAACAACGGTTAATCTAGCTTTAGCATTGGCTCAAACCGGCGCTCGCGTGGGGATTCTCGATGCCGATATTTATGGCCCCAGCCAACCACAGATGCTAGGTATTGGGCATCAGAAGCCTGATATTCGTGATGAAAAAGCGATGATTCCCATTGCGGCTCACGGCATTCAGTCCATGTCCATGGGCTATCTATTATCAGAACGGTCACCGGCCGTATGGCGAGGGCCAATGGCAACCGGTGCGTTACAGCAAATGATCTTCCAAACGGATTGGGATGACTTGGACTACTTATTTGTGGATATGCCACCGGGTACCGGTGATATTCAGTTGACATTGTCCCAGGAAGTGCCTGTTTCCGGCGCCGTGATTGTAACCACGCCTCAGGATATTGCGCTGCTGGATGCCCAAAAAGGTATCGAGATGTTTGTGAAGGTCAATATCCCTGTCTTGGGGGTGGTTGAGAATATGGCAGTGCATCGTTGCTCTAGCTGCGGTCATGAAGAGCATATATTTGGTGAAGGTGGCGGCCAGCGTATAGCCGATGACTATGGCAGCCAACTGTTGGGTGCTTTGCCATTAGCCTTGTCAATTCGGGAGGAAGCCGATGGCGGTAATCCTTCGGTTATCGCGGATCCGGAAAGCGCAATCGCCAAAAATTACAGAGATATCGCACAAAAAACGGCGGCCTTATTGTGGCTGGAACGTTTGCACAATGGGGCACAGCCTGAAATAGTCATCAGCGAAGATTAATAAGTTATTTTGCGCGCCATTTATAACAGGATGATAACGATAGCAAAGATATCGCGGTAGAAGGTGTAATAGACTACAGGCTGCTTAAGTATTCAAGTGAAGGTGAATTTTATGAAAGCCCTGTGGAATGACCATATTATTGCAGAATCAGATGATACGGTTGTCGTTGAAAATAACCATTATTTTCCGTTAGATGCCGTTAACAAAGAGTATCTTCGCGAAAGCGATACCACAACGTTTTGTGGTTGGAAAGGTACCGCCAACTATTACACCTTGGATGTTGACGGTAACCAGAATAAAGATGCCGCCTGGTATTACGCCGAGCCAAAAGAGGCCGCTAAAGAAATCAAAGGCCGTGTTGCTTTCTGGCGAGGCGTCAGCGTTAGCTAAAAGCCATGCATGATAAGCGCGACGTAAGTGCCATATGGTTTTTATAACGCTGCATTATTTTCTATAGCGTTATTTTAAAAAGTTGTTTTAAAAAAACAGTCATAAAAATTTACAGATTAAGTGTTTGGGAGCCCGAATGAGTATTAAGTCAGACCACTGGATGCGCCGCATGGCTGAAGAAAATAAAATGATCGAGCCATTTGAGCCGGGGCAGGTCCGTTATGGTGACGATGGCAATCGCATCGTATCCTATGGCACATCAAGCTACGGTTATGATGTTCGCTGTGCTGACGAATTTAAAATTTTTACTAACGTGCACTCGACGGTAGTGGACCCGAAAGCATTCGACGAAAAAAGTTTTGTCGATGTTAAAAGTGATGTCTGTATTATCCCGCCCAACTCGTTTGCGTTGGCAAGAACCGTTGAATATTTTCGCATTCCGCGCAGCATACTCACCGTGTGTTTGGGTAAATCAACCTATGCGCGCTGCGGTATTATTGTTAACGTTACGCCGCTGGAGCCAGAGTGGGAAGGCCATGTAACGCTGGAATTTTCAAACACCACGCCATTGCCTGCAAAAATTTATGCGAACGAAGGTGTTGCGCAAATGCTGTTTTTTGAATCTGATGAAGTGTGCGAAACCTCCTATAAAGATCGTGGCGGTAAGTACCAGGGACAAAAGGGCGTGACTTTACCAAAAACGTAAGTTTGCTGAAGATTTAAAAGTATTCTTGGTTTTACTATATGATTTTCCCCAAGGTGAACTGCCTTGGGGGATATTATTAATTATTAGCCCACGATCTACATTTTGTTTTATTAACGCTTTTCCCATCTCCCACCTTTAATTAAATAGTATGTAAAATTAGTGTAAAACTTTTTGGGTATTGTATTTTTATTATTCATGTTTTAGAGTGAGCGCTGTCGCTATAATCCCCAATAAAGCGTGTCGCAAAAATCAACGTTAGATTAAAATTTGGGCGATGCGTTAAGAAAAATCAATTGATAATTAAAAAAATATACAAGGAAGCTTTAGGGAAATTATGATTTGCATTATAGGATTGTATTCTTTTTGTTGTTCTCTTCACTCTTTTTTAAATAGCATTAAAATTTCAAACGTAAAGACTATTTGCTGTTCTAGTGAAGGCAGAAAGAGTAGGGATAGTATGTACAATAGCTACAATGGCAATGGAAAGCATAGAGAGACCTTATCCCTATGACCTCCGTAAAACGCTTTTGGTTATGGGCAATTGCCTTGTCTCTTCTTGTTATTGCAGTGCTTGCCTCTACTATCTGGCAAACATCGCCTGCACAACAAAAAACTATTATTGCCTCTGAACAGTCAGCCTCAGAAGGTTCAGAGGTAGAGGGCTCAGAAGAAAAGTCACTTCAATCTTTATCAAACTCTACTCCTAGTAGCGTAGATTCAAAGCCTGATGCCAGCTTCCCCGCACCCGCAAAAAAACTGCATAAAGTTATCGCCGATACCGAAGCGGAATCGGAAGCGCAAGATAAATTACAGCAACAAACTCAAAAGCTGGATGAGCAGCTCGCTGCCCTGAACCAGCAGTTGCGCGAAAAAGGTATTGCTGTGCCGGAAAATCAGGCCCAGCCATCGACGGCAAGTAATGATGATACGGCTAAACGACTAGACGCGATTAAACAGCATATTGAAAATAAAAAAACACAATAAAAGTTAAGTTTTAAGGGAAAGGGAGCAGTAAAAAAATGAAAAAATGGTTTTGTATTTTAGCAATAGGTTTATTTTTTAGTAATATCAGCTGGGCCGGAGCGCCAACTTGCCATAATCATTCCAGTGGGCCTTATTGCCGTTATCAAGGCAAGGTTCAAAATATTTACATTAACACCGGCAATACCATTCTTATTTATTTTGACACACCTTTAGACCCCAATGTTGCGAGTGGGGTAGGCCTAACCATTACCCAGCCTAGCGCCGCTGCCTTTGATTTAGATGAAAACCCTGAGTTTGCCAAACTCTTTTACTCTACAGCCCTAGCGGCCCAAGCATCAAATAGAAATATTACTCTCCAGATGCGGGGTACATTTGCAGGCTATCTAAAATTTGACAGAATCTGGCTCGCCGCTCCCTAGCTAATCTTTTTTATTGTTTGTTAACGAAATTTATAAAATAGTATTTATTTTTTGAAATAAAAAAATCAACAAGGACACCACAATGTTGAAAAAAACCATCCTCGCACCGTTAAGTCTTTTAATCGCTGCTTTATTACCTGCTTCTTCAGTGTTTGCTCAGCAGACCGTGGTGGGTGCAACGCCTGGGGAGTTTAATGCCTCTGGTGGCTCGGCTAATTATTCTATTCCTATTTCTATTGAGTCTGGCAGAGGAGGAATGCAGCCAGAGCTATCATTAAATTACTCCAGCGATGGGGGTGATGGCATTCTAGGTAAAGGTTGGAGCCTAGGTGGGTTGTCGGCAATTCGTCGTTGTCCTCGTACTATTGTGCACGATGGCCAAGTGGGCAGTATTAACTTTGACGCTAACGATCGGTATTGCCTGGATGGCCAGAGATTAATCCCCCTTAATGGTGGAGATGGCGGACTTGGTGTTGAATATCGTACAGAAGTAGATGGCTACGCCCAAATACTTTCTGTCGGCGGTTCTGCTTATAACCCGAGTCACTTTATTGTTAAAACTAAAGCGGGTCAGGTGATAACTTATGGCGGTAACAGTAATGCCTCCCACAATTTTGCCCAAGGTACGATTACCTGGTCAGTCCGTGAAATTAACGATACCACTGGCAATAACGCCATTAATTTTAGTTATTTTATTGACCAAAATACACAGTATTTAGATAGGATTGATTATCAGGGTGGGGCTGTAGATCTGTCCTTTTCACCAAGAGCGGATATTATATCGGGCTACCTTGTTGGCAATTATTATCAACAGTCTTATAGGCTAAATGAAATTGCAACCTATAGTAATGGGGAAAGCATTAAGAATTATAAATTAGGCTATCAAGATGATTCTAATTATTCACAATCAAATTTGGTTGATATTGAAGTATGCCACCTAGCGCTTAGTTGCCTTAGAAAGAATATTTTTGAATATAACTCGGCTGCATTATCTTTTGCTGCTGCTCAACCCAGTGGAAGTTTACACAATGGTAGTGGTAACACTCAATTTGAAAAAATATCCGGTGACTTTAATGGTGATGGCAAGTCAGATTTTGGTTTAATACATTTCGGTAGCAATCATGGTTGGGTTGCTAGAACAGCGTTAAGTAATGGTGATGGCTCTTTTTCTTCTCATTCGAGTACGCCACGAAATGGCAGCGGTTCAGATAGGTTTGAAAAAATTTCGGGTGATTTTAATGGTGATGGAAGAACGGATATAGGCTTAGTTCATTTTAGTAACAGCTATGGATGGGTTAGTTATATTGCTTTAAGTCGAGGCGATGGTACTTTTGAGGCTTCAATATCCACTAACATGCGTAATGGCAGTGGCTCAGACCGATACGAACATATTACAGGAGATTTTAATGGTGATGGACGCACGGATTTAGGGCTAGTTCACTTCAGTAATGGTTATGGTTGGAGTACGCATATCGCTTTGAGTCAAGGTGATGGTACTTTCGACGCTTCGATATCAAGTAGTATGCGCAATGGCAGTGGTTCAGATCAATATGACAACATCACAGGAGATTTTAATGGTGATGGTTTAACGGATTTAGGGTTAGTTCACTTCAGTAATAGCTATGGTTGGAGTGCGCATATTTCTGTGAGTAGGGGTGATGGTACCTTTGCGCCCTCCGTGACGACGAGTATGCGAGATGGTAGTGGTACTGACCATCAAAAGAAAATCACTGGTGACTTTAACGGTGATGGTGTGACTGACTTAGGTCTTGTTCACTTTAGTAATAGTTATGGTTGGAATGTTCATATTGCTTTAGGTGAGGGCGACGGTACTTTTACAGCATCAGTCAGTTCAAGCATGAGAAATGGCAGCGGCTCCGACGCTTTTGACCGGTTTGAAACGGACTACAATGGCGATGGCCTTACAGATTTGGGCTTAGTGCATTTCAGTAATGACTATGGCTGGAGCGCTAAAGTATCGTTAAGTCGAGGTGATGGTACCTTTGAGCCGGCAAATGAATATTGGGGCCTGCATAGCGGCAATATAAGCGACGATCAGGATAAATTTGAAGGTGACTTTGACGGTGACGGCAGTATAGATTTAGCACTAGTTCACTGGAGTAGCTCATATGGCTGGGCGGTGAACACCTCATTAAACTCTGCGCAAGCGACCCAGCTCCATCGTATTACAGATTCTAATACTAATGTCACAGAACTTTCTTATAAGCCTTTGACTGATAATAGTGTCTATACAAAGTGTCCTACCCCCGGCTTTTGTGCTCCGCCTGAAACAAGCTATCCAGTGCAAAACCTTCAATATGCCCGATATGTTGTTAGCGAAGTAGAGACTACCGATGGTATAGGCGGCACAACAATGGTTCAATACCACTACGAAGGCTTAAAAACCCATATGCAAGGTCGTGGTTCCTATGGCTTTTCAAAAGTAACGGAAACCTACCCCGATACGCTTAAACAGCTTGTTACCGAGTATGATCAAAGTACATTTCCTTTTGCAGGCAATGTGAAAAAAGTGACTGAAAGCTATAACGGCAATACCGTCAATGAATCCAGCAATACTTTTGTTGCTCTCGAAAGCTATCCTGGCGTTCAACAACTGAACCCTGGTCAAGCCACACAAACCAGTTATGAATTAGGTGGTTCAGCTCAGCCAGTAACAACAATCACTACCACTTATGAAAATATTGATATTTATGGCAATGTTGGGCGAGTGAGAACAGAAACTACAGGTGGCGGGCAAACCTTTACCAAAATTGTTGAAAGTAATTACGGCACAAGCAATAGCGATAGAAGGTTAGGGCGCTTAAGTGATACGACGGTGACTCATCAAAGCCCCTACAGTGCCAACGATGAAATTCGTCGTACATCGTTTACCTATGATGCAACGACAGGATTACTATTAACAGAAAATATTCTCAATGCCAGCGGTATACCGCTGACCACTACCACTTATACCTACGATGCTTACGGCCAAAAGATAGAGGAGAGATTATCTGCGGCTGGTGAGCAAGACCGATTAACAACGACTACTTATGATGCGACAGGTCGACCTACTCAAACCTGTAATGCATTAAACCAATGTGAGACCTATAGCTATACAGCCGAAGGTTGGTTACAGACAACCACAGGTCCTAACGGCATTAGTACCACATTGGTATACGATACATGGGGTCGACAAATCGCCGAAAATCGTGCGGATGGTACGAGTACCACGGTTAGTCGAGAATTTGTGAGTGGTGGCAATTGTGGTGTGCTGGCGAATTTTGCCTATACCTGTTCCATTACTCAGTCCAGTGGGACGCAGCCGATTATTGTGCAGTACGATACCTTTGGTCGCGAAGTCCGCAAAATCACCCAAGGGTTTGATGAGCGCTTAACTTATACGGATACTGAATATAATCACTTGGCACAGGTTGCGCGTATCAGTCGTGACTATTATTTCGGGGATCAACTGTATTGGGCTGTTAGTGAGTATGACAGTTTGGAGCGAGTCACTAGGATGACCGAGCCTGGTCCTCACGGGTCAAGGAATGAAATTACCTATGAGTACAATGGCCTTACAACCACAGTTCGTTCTGGTCCAGAAGCGCGGGCTAAAACCACTATCAATAATGCGATTGGCCAAAAAATTCGTGTTGAAGAGGAAGAAAATACCTACACCGAATATACCTATCGAAGCGATGGTAACCTGTTAACAACACAGGTCAATGATGATATTGATACGACTATTACCCTTCACTACGATGAGTTTGGTCGAAAGATTGGCATGGATGACCCGGATATGGGGTCTTGGCAATACACCTATACGCCGTTTGGCGAGCTAGAGACTCAGACGGATGCCAAGAGTCAAGTAACAACCATGGCGTATGATGTGCTAGGCCGTATGGTTAGCCGTACCGAGCCAGAAGGCACAAGTACCTGGACTTATGGTGGTAACACTGCACCACAAGGCAGTATTGGTAAATTACTACAAGAAAGTGGCAACGGTTTAACCAAAGACTATAGCTACGATAATTTAGGCCGCCCAGTCAGTACCACCACAACCATTGCGGGCGAAGGCAGCTTTACAACAGAAACTCAATACGACAGTTTAGGTCGTGTGCAACGTGTCACCTACCCGGGCAGCCAAAACTTCTATACCGAAAATATTTACAATGCTAATGGCTTTTTAGAGTCGGTGCGGGGCTTGCGCTCTCAGGCTGAAGCCCATGATTATTCTGCACTGCAACCGCTGATTCAAGAAGCGGTAGACCTTGCGGATGATTACCTCGTCCGTGCCAACCAGCTACAGACCATCGGCGCTTATTACCAATCACAAATAGCCTACTACCAGTCGCTAACGGGCAGTGGGACCGTTGATAGTGCCTTGCAGGCTCAGCTAAGTCAGCACCAAAGTACGTTAAACACAACCGTAGCCGAAGGGCAGTCAACGGGCGTGGATAAAAAACTGGCCCAATTTATCCCCATTATGATGGGCGATATTATGGTGCCTATCGTGCACTTCCAGCATCAGCAAACCCTACCGCCGGAGTTGCTGAGCCACATCAATAACACCATTATTGAGTTGCAAACGGTAACGGGTTTGCTAACTACTCAATCCCAAAGCTATGCCAGTATTGCAGAGCAGTTAGTGGTGCTAGCCGAACAAACACTGGCAGCCGCTGACCACAATTTTGAATTTGTCGATACCCTGGATAATTCGGCTACTGCTTATAATGACTTAATCACTGAAAGCAGTACCAGCCATATTACCTACTGGCGCGCCGTTGATGTGGATGCCTCAGGCCGTATCAGTGCGGAGGTTTATGGTAATGGCATTGTGAATGACTATGCCTACAACCAGGCAACCGGGCAGCTGCAAAGTATTCACAGTAGTTTATTAGTGGTTGATGCAATTCGTCATCTGGAATATCAATACGATGCCTACCAAAACGTCACCTTACGTGATGACTTGGTTAACGATATCCGCGAAACTTTTAACTACGACAGCCTGGATCGCTTAACCTCGACGCAGGTTACGAGTAGCTTGTACCAAGGGACTGATTTTAATAATACCCAAAGCTTGACCTATAACGGCTTGGGTAATATTACCGATAAGTCCGATGTCGGTGGCTATAGCTATGGCACACGTCCACATGCCGTGACTCAGGCCGGTAGCAATAGTTACAGTTATGATGCCAATGGCAATATGACCAGTGGTGATGGTAGAACTATTCAATGGTCTAGCTTCAACAAGCCTACCCAAATTATTCGCAATGGCCGTTCAGCCACCTTTAGTTATGGGCCAGATCGTGCGCGTTATAAAAAGGTTAATCATAAAGGTGATACCACACTGTACTTGGGTCTTTATGAGCGTACGACTCGATCCAATAGCAATGTTGAGCAGAAGCACTATATCTATGCCGCAGGACAATTAGTTGCTGAGCATATTCTTTCGACTAGTGAGGGCACGCAAACTCGCTACCTACATAAGGATGCTTTAGGCAGTATTGATATGGTCACGGATGCCTATGCCAATGTAGTGGATCGACGTAGTTTCGATGCCTGGGGCAAGCTCAGGAATATGCCGTGGCAATCACAGGCAGGCTTGGATGATCCGTTCTATCTAACACAATTGCCATTTACTAATAAAGGCTATACCGGCCATGAGCATGTACAGGAAGTCGAGCTGATTCATATGAATGGCCGCATGTACGATGCGACGCTGGCACGGTTTATTAGTGCTGACCCACATATTCAAGCGGGCAGTATGAGCCAGAGTTATAATCGATATTCTTATGTAATGAATAATCCGTTGAAATATACGGACCCTAGTGGGTATTTCTTTAAGGACCTGCATAAGAAAAGCCTGATTTATAATACAAAGTACCAGTGGTATAAAAAGGTTGCGAACGAATCGACTCGCTTGTTTATTCGTATCAATAAACAACAGGTGCGTACGGTTCCGGCCCTAGGCAATGTTAATGATTACATCGCTACTCACCAATGGGCACAAGTGTTGGGTGGTATTGTCGCTTCTTATTACGGTGGTGCTGCAGGTGCTGCTGGTTGGGCAAGCTTTGTCACTTATACCCAAGGAGGCAGTGTTGAAGATATACGTCAAGCAGGCGAGATAGCTTTTGGTACAGCAGTGGTTTCTTCTTATATTGGTGCACAAGACTGGAGCACCTTTGGAAAAGCCATTGCCCATGGCGTTGTTGGAGGCTCAGTATCCGTCCTGCAAGGCGGTAAATTTGGCCAAGGCTTTGCGAGCTCATTTTTTACCAAACTCGCATCACCAGGTATTGCGCGAGCATCAGATCGAGCTCCTATCGCAGGTGTGATGGTTGCTGCTTTAGTGGGTGGGACAGCATCGAAGCTAGGTGGTGGTAAGTTTGCTAATGGGGCGGCGACGGCGGCGATTCAGTATATTTTTAATGAATTATTGTCTACCCAAAATGGTAGAGCAATTACTTCTGAGCTGACTGATGCTCAACGCAAAGCTTTAGTAAAATCTATCAATGCAGAAATGGATTTAATTGACACAGCAATAAATGATATCGCTGAGACAGGGGAAGTAGATTTTGCTCAAACATTTTTTGATGGGTTTGAAGGTGATACTTCTAGCTTGGCAACAGCAAGATTGGGCACATTAAAAAAACAATTATGGGCAGTGCGCCATAACCTAACAGTTGATAGTGTAGGTTCAGGCCTTATTCGAGCTCCTCAAGAGGCTGTTACATCTACATTTTTAGGTAAGGGGAGAGCTTGGTATTCGTTAAGGTCGTATGCGCGTGGTAAACTCAACTCTGGGCCTACTAAGGCGCATACTAGCTGTCATGGCGTAACTGGGTGCAAGTTTTATGCTTATTAAACAAATAAACTTTTTAACACTTTCTGTTTTAATTTTGGCTATGTTATCTTGTGGTCAGGTTAAGGCTGAAAACTATGTTAAATTTAACGTTTGTCAGATCGATTTTCCTCCAAATATTGAGTTGGTTCTAGATAAAAAATTCCTAAAGCAATTTTTTGATAGCAAAACTGGGGTGTCACTTTCATTTCAAAGAAAACCTCTAAGTGAAATTGAGAAAGATGATGTGAATTTATTAAGCGAAATTAATATCAAAAGCCTTTCTGTAAAGCATTATGTATTTTCTGAAATGCTTTCCGGAGATTTTTTTATTATCTCTGATGATAGCTGGCAATTGAGTATAACTACAGATTCAGAAGAGTTTGTTTATATGTTGGCGAACTCTTGTTATTAAAACTGAAATCAAGGGTTCAGAAAGCTTGATTTCCTTAGAGCGGGAAGTGTTAACTACAAAGCTAAAAGGGGTCGTAGTGATTTTTTATTGATCAGTTGGAAGCGTTAAATTTTAAAAAACAATATTTTAATCAAGGATTCAGAGAGCTTGATTTTCTTAGAACGGGAAGTGTTAATTACAAACTATAAAAAGGATATATTTAAATGAATAAAGGGGACGCATTTATTTTTTCAGGGAGTTTGATAGGGGTGGGGTCTCTTTGGTTTAAGTTTGGCTGAAAACTAAAAAAATTGTTTCTAAATTATCACTAATTAAAAGGACGTAATGTCATGAAAAAGCTAATAGTAAAAATATTTTCTAGTCTTATGCTCGTAGCATCGGTTAATAGTTTTGCGACTGGTTTTGTAGAGGGAGTACCTGTCGCGATACAGAAGACGGATTATAGCGGTCTTCATCTATTATTCGTTCAATTTGATCAGCCTATTCCTGCAGTAGGGTGTACCGGTAAAACGGGAGTTGTTGTGCTTGATTCTAATGAATCATCTGAAGCGGCTCTTGGTTTTGCGTTAACTGCCCAGGCGTCAGGCAAAAAATTCCGATGTTATATCTACGATAACCAATGTAGCGCCATTACCGGTGCGGCAACCACCTTCCCTGTATGTGCCTACTATCCTTCGCTGGTTAATTAAGTTTTGATAAAAGCTCAGTAAGCAACCAATACTTTCATTATGGAGAATAAAATGAAAAGAATTTTATTGCTAATAGCTGTTTTTACTTTTTCAAATGTTGCACTATCCGCAACTCAATACTTCAATGGAAAAATAGAGCGAGTCGAAGTCTGTACCAGTAATGGCGGTACAGTCTATATTTACTTTAAAAATATTGTTGGCACAACTCCCATCGCTACCAATGGATGCTCTAATGATATTGCTATCCCCTATGTTCGGCTTAATAACAATATTGGTTCGTTAACAGAGTTTGAAAAAGCCACATTGTCCACCGTACTAGCCGCTCAGGCAGCTGATAGGTCATTGAGAGTGCGATATAGCGATCAGTCGATGTTTTTAGAATCAATTGCAGTTGATTAGTTAGTCGTTAACTATCTAAAAGTGACGAAGTTTATATATTAAATAAATTAAAAAGGAATGTTTTATGAAAATACTCTCAATATCATTTTTACTTTTCTTGTTTGCTACAAATGCTAGTGCATGGGACGCAAAGGTAACAAACATTTTGCAGCATGGAGGCTATGCTGCTATTTCTCTTAGCCCTAATCCAGGGGTGGGTAATTGCAGTGCTGGTTCGCCCTACTTATTAGTTGTTGATGACACGCCTGCAAGTCAGCAAAGGTTTAGCATGTTATTGGCAGCCCTTATGTCAGGTAAATCAATCTCTGGTTATGCAGATGAATGTGCCACCGCTATATGGGGTGTTTCTAGACCGACTATTCGCAGACTAAACCTGTCAGCTGATTAGAAGTAGCTTGATCTGGTACAAATTTAACTCTTTAGAGAGTGATCAGTTTGTAATTTTATAAGGAAGGTTAATGAATATTATTAGGCTAGTTATTATATGCTTTTCGATACTAACTGCGTTTCAAGTGAGTGCTGCTTATGTTCAGGGTAATGTAGGCCATATTACTTTTCTATCCGTTTATAGCCGCAGTACAGCGCCTGGTGATATATTTGTAAGAGTATCTAATGCGCCACCTGAGTGTGAAACCGGTTATTATGTTTTAGCTGACTCTCCTGGTAAGGCAGAAGTCCTCAGCATGTTGCTATCAGCCTATCATTCACAAACCAGAATTCAGATTAATGGCTATGATGAGCCTAATTGGAGAGGTTCCGGTAGTAATAATGTCTGTGAGATTGAAGGTGTTAACTTTGCTAATTATTAACCCTATAGATTGTCTACTTTAAGATGTCCGTAGGTTCTTTTCTTTTAATGGCGTGAAAAAATACGCCATTTTTTCATAAGTGAGAAAATTTCACCCATATCCCTAATATTTGTCGTTTGTTTTGCAAACAGCAAACCATTATTGTGCACCCAATGAAATAGCGCACTGCATCGGTGCGCTTACACACTCGGAGCCAATAGAAATGAAACAACTCGTTAACGCCGTAGTTAACAAACTGACTAACCTTTACCAAGCAGCTGTTAACCGCAAATTGCCAAAAGAATTACTCGCATTATCAGATAGACAACTTGAAGATATCGGCCTTTCTCGCCATAAGTTGTTACAAGGCGCAGCAGGTTACCCTTGGACGATGGTTAGCTATGTTGCTCCAACGTTAGACGTTACTGATATTGTTGCAACTAAAGCAGCACCTGCTCCCCAAATCCTTGCTGAAGCGAAGATTGAGAAAGTGGCTGAAGAAAACTTCGAAGCTATTGCTGCATAAATAACCTTTCTTTCCCTTCTCCTTTATAAAGGGGAAGGGAAACTTCTCTGTAAAGGTGGCTTTAGCTGCCTTTACAGATGTTCTTATCGATCCTTTCTAGACCGACACTCTCTATTTTCCCTTTTTCTTATCTATTCCCCCTTTTCCTATTTGTTTTCCTGCTCTTTTAGGAACATTCATCAGTTGATAGACTCTATTTAAATTGAGCCAATATGATGCTGAGGGTCTGGGGTGATGAAAAACCAATCGAAAAACCAAGTTATTGACCCAAGTAAGCGTAAGCACCTTAAGTTAGCGGCTTCCGCCTTGTGTGCCAGTCAGTTTCCTTATGCTTTTGCTTCTTCTTCCTTCTCTCCAACAGACAAGATAATCCCTTCATCTGGTCAGCCTATTCCTGTTATTGGGATGGGAACATGGCAAACATTTAATGTTGGTCGCAACCAAGTATTGAGAAAACAGCGTCTTGAGGTTTTAAAGACATTCTTTCAGCATGGGGGTGGCATGATTGATTCATCCCCCATGTATGGTTCTTCAGAAGCCGTGATTGGCTATTGCCTTGATCAATTGGCTTTTCCTGCAACGAATTTTTCGGCGACTAAGGTATGGACATCGTCGACCGAAGAAGGCATTAGCCAGATTAATAATTCTCACCAGCTGTGGAAAATTAATCGTTTTGACCTTTTTCAGGTGCATAATCTGGTGGGCTGGGAACGGCATTTGCCCTATCTGCAAGAGATGAAAGCAGAAGGAAAGCTCAAGTATGTCGGTATCACTACCTCCCATGGCCGCCGTCATCGAGATTTAGAGCAACTCATGAAGAACGAAACCATTGATTTTGTGCAACTGACTTACAATATTGTGGATAGGGAGGTCGAAGATAGATTACTACCCTTGGCAGCCGAACGTGGAATCGCGGTAATTGTGAATCGACCATTCCAAGGTGGGTCATTATTTAATGGTGTTCAGCGTACTCCACTTCCCCCTTGGGCTAAAGAGATTGCTTGTGATAATTGGGCGCAGTTTTTTCTCAAGTTTGTTGTGTCTCATCCAGCGGTAACCTGTGCTATTCCTGCGACGACACAGGTGCCACATATGGAACAAAATATGGCCGCTCGACTAGGGCCCATGCCCGATAACAAAACCCGCCAAAAAATGATTGCTTATCTGCAATCTATCTAGGCGCTCAACTTATTCATGTATAGCCTGGAAGATCTCGTTCTCTTTACTAGCGAAGGTTGGTTTGGTTTATACCAAACCATCAATGCGCAATATTGGCCTTTGCATCTAGTAGGTCTCGTTTGGGGGATATTTACTTTTTATAGCCTTATCATTCACAAACAGCGGTTAATTCAAATAGCCCTTGCTGGTTTTGCTGGTCTATGGATTTCTTGTGGCATGGTGTTCCATTTAGGAGAGTACCAACAGTTAAGTTGGGTGGCGGTGTATTATGGCTGGGCTTTTATTTTACAAGGGGTTGTTTTGCTCGTTATTGCTGGTGTTTATCGCGATATTCTTCCGCAAAATATAATGGCGGCAAATAAAAAGCCAGGGTATTTTTTATTATTTTCCGGCCTATTCATTGTGCCCTTATTAGGGCTGGCGGAAGGGCGTGATTGGAGTGCGCTGGATGTGGTTGGTATTGGCCCGGACAGTACTGCCTTATCAACGTTGGGGCTTGTATTAATGAGTGTTCGTCATTCACTTTTAAAATGGTTGTTGTGTTGTATACCAACCTTGTGGCTGATTATTGCAGCTGCAACCGCTTGGCCGATGGAATTACTGCAAGGCCTTGTTGGCTTGTTTATTTGGGCTTGTGTGATTTTTTGGTTACTTATCCTAGGCTATATTAGATCAAGCCAGAAAAGGGTTTGAAAAAAGGTTTGATTTGATGGCGGTCTTCTAACAAACATATAAACGGATGCGGTAAACTAGGCGAAGTTTCTATAGACCTTAAATTTATGGATTATTGGTATTGTTTGAATAGGAGTATTAAGTGACTTTCCTTTCTCGCCTTCAATTATTGTTATTGCTGGGCATTTATCTTTATCTAGGTACAGTGAAAATCCCTACTGATGTGGCCGCTAACTTTAATGATTTGATTGCCCATGGTGTGGGTTATTTGGTGTTAATGTGCTCGGGTTTTTTTGCGTTTCCTAAACGGGCTTATACTCTCCGTTTATTTTGTGCATTTTTAGCCTTTTCCTTTTTAGTTGAATGCATACAGTATTTTTTACCGTATCGATCTTTTTCGTTAATGGATATGGTGGCGAATGGTTCAGGTTTATTAGTGGGTGTCGGCTTAGGTTGGTTGTTGATGCCGCTATTTGTTAAGTTGCGCTTTGGTTATAGTGCTAAGGGGTCGTGATGTCTGAATCAACGGATCTTTCTGAATACCAACAGGTATTGCACCAGCTGCTAGAAAAAAGCCCTGTGCTATCACTTGCTGTTGTGAATGAGCAGCAAGAGCCTGAGGCAAGTTTGGTCCCTTTTTTATATGACTCGGATTGTTTTTGGGTTTTTGTTAGCCAGCTTTCAGGGCATACGCAGCATTTATTAAAATTGCCTAATGTGTCTGTGCTGATATTTAATGCAGAAGAAAAAATTAAAAATCCCTTTGCCATACAGCGAGCCAGTGCAAGTTGTCAGGTAGAGATTGAGCATGAAAAAAGAGAGGAAGTCTTAGATCTTATGACGCAAAAGCTGGGTGAAACGGTGTCTTTGCTGCGACAGTTAGGCGATTTCCATTTGTTTAAATTAACGCCTCAAAAAGGCCGTTTGATTGCTGGTTTTGGGCAAGCATTCGATATTGATTTTGCGACAATGTCGTTAGAGCATATTGGTAAGCCTGAAAGTGGTTAACGCTATATGTAATAGAATTCTGTATAGAGCTTCGTAATGTCAGGTCATCGCTTAATGCTGTTTTTCTTTATCGTTGTTTTGCTATTATCTTTTTTTGGGGGGATCGTGGTTGCTCATTACCAAGCTTTTCCTTATCCACAGATTAAAAAAATTAAGCAACGGTTTTTCCCCGATGTCTCTCTTGCTCAGAATACGACGGTTTACTCTGACTATTATTATCGTCAGGTATCTCAACACCAGTATCTAGCAAACAATCAATACGATGTCGTTTTTTTAGGGGATAGCTTAACCGATGAGGCTGATTGGCCGTCTCTTTTGGCGCATAAACAGTCGCCGATAGCGATAGCTAACTTTGGCATAATGGGTGATACCTCTTCAGGTGTTATTGATCGATTGGAAACGGTTTACGCGACGGGCGCTGAAAAAGTATTTTTAATGATTGGAGTGAATGATTTCTTTCAAGGAGGAAATAGAGATGAAAGCACTGAAATACTATTTAAAAACTATCGCACCATTGTAGAGCAACTCACTAATAATAATATCAAAGTTTATATACAGTCTAGCCTGTTTGTTGGGTCAACATATAACTTTTTAAATAAACACATCGATGCCCTAAATCTTCGCCTCCAAGCATTGGCTAAACAAAAGGACTCAGTGTTTTATATTGACTTAAACAAAGGGTTGGCAAAAGCATCCATGCTGAATGCAAACTATACCAGCGATGATATTCATTTAAATGCGGAAGGGTATCGTGTGTGGGCTGATCTTATTAAAGACGATGTATTTTATTAAAAGTCTTTAAAGCTGTTCAGGCAATGGCCAATAATAAGATGCCTAATTGCCTGTTGTCTTTACGATTTTCTTAGCTATTAAAATGCCGTTCAATGCCGACGCTTTCCATAATCCGAGTTGATAATTCTTCGATCGATAAATGTGTGGAATCTAGGTGCGGGATTTTATAGCGATCTAACAGTGCTTTATATTGCCGGGTTTCAAATTCACACTGTTGCATAGACGCATAGCGAGAATTGGCATAGCGTTCCTGACGGATACTGGCCAAGCGCTCAGGATCAATCAGTAAGCCAAATAGCTTTTTGCGATGAGGTTGCAAGATTTTAGGCAGGGTAGAGTCATCCAGATCATCTTCGGTGATCGGGTAATTGGCCGTAGGAATTCCGAATTGCATGCCAAGGTATAAGCAGGTGGGTGTTTTGCCGCTACGGCTGAGGCCAATCACAATCACATCGGCGATGTCATAGTTTTTGGTTTTGCCACCATCATCATTATCCAGTGCAAAATTAACCGCAAGAATGCGTTGCTGGTAATTGCTTTGATCCATCCCAAAGGCTGACCCCGGGTGCTGGTCTGCCGAATACCCTAATAGTTTCTCGATAGGCGCTAAGAAAGCTTCGAATAAGTCCAATACCAAGCCATCGGATGCTTTAATAATGTCCCTAAGCTCAGCGGAGACAATACTGATGACGACAATTGGCTTTTTGCCCGTTTTAATGGCGGCATCTTTGATGCGCTCGGCGGTTTGTATCGCTCGTTCCTCGGTGTTGATATAGGGGAGTGTGACTTGGTCAAGGTGGAGGTTACTGAAGCGTGATAATAGGCTGTGGCCCAGTGATTCAGCAGTAATGCCTGTGCCATCCGAGATAAAAAAAGCCATATGATTCATAAAAATGCTCTATTTTGATGTAATTGTTATTAACTTTCAGGATTTAGCCCCCATATTACCGGAGTGAATTCCTTGTCGCACTACACTATTTATCTGACTACTATATAATGCGCGGCAATTAGTTTATGGACTCATTATTTAAAGGTAACACTATGACAGATTATGTACTCTGGTTTGATGGCTTAGGCATGGACGATGTGAATCGCGTCGGTGGGAAAAACGCCTCTCTTGGTGAAATGATTAGCCATCTTAAAGGTATGGGAGTCAGCGTGCCTAATGGGTTTGCGACCACTGCGGATGCGTTCCGTGAGTTTCTTGAGCAAAGTGGCCTGAATGATAAAATCCAAGCGACCCTCTCTGCTTTGGACGTCAATGACGTAAATGCATTGGCAAAAGCGGGTGCGGATATTCGTCGCTGGGTTGTTGAGACGCCTTTTCAGCCTGAATTAGAAGAAGCCATAAAAACAGCATTTGTGACTCTACAAGCAGGTAATGAGAACCTTGCCGTGGCAGTACGTTCTTCAGCAACCGCAGAAGATTTACCCGATGCCTCTTTTGCAGGCCAGCAGGAAACTATGCTGAATGTGCGTGGCTTCGAGCAAGTGATGCATTCGATTAAAGAAGTGTTTGCCTCTTTATTTAATGACCGTGCGATCAGTTATCGCGTTCATAAAGGTTTTGAACACGCTGGAGTGGCGTTGTCCGCAGGTATTCAGCGCATGGTACGCAGTGAAACGGGTTCCAGTGGTGTGATGTTTACGCTAGATACCGAGTCTGGTTTCCGCGATGCCGTATTTATCACTTCCTCTTATGGTTTGGGTGAAACGGTTGTACAAGGCTCGGTTAACCCTGATGAGTTTTATGTATACAAGCCCGCATTAAAAGCCGGAAAAACCTCTATTCTGCGCCGTAATCTCGGCAGCAAGCTCATTAAAATGGTTTATTCTTCTGAGCCAGACCAATTGGTAGATACCGTTGATGTAGCGGCAGAAGATCGTTTGAAGTTCTCTATTAATGACAGCGAAGCAGAAGAATTAGCCAAGCAAGCATTAATCATCGAAGAGCATTATGGCCGCCCTATGGATATTGAGTGGGCTAAAGATGGTGATGACGGCTTGTTATATATCGTTCAAGCCCGCCCAGAAACAGTGAAAAGCCAGGAAGAAGGTAATGCGGTTGACCGTTATAAGCTGAATGAAACCAGTAATGTACTTTGTGAAGGCCGCTCTATTGGTCAGCGCATCGGTAAAGGGCCTGTTCGCATTGTCGATGGCATCGCCAATATGGATCAGGTTCAGGAAGGCGATGTGCTCGTGACGGATATGACGGACCCTGATTGGGAACCGGTAATGAAACGCGCAAGTGCTATTGTTACCAACCGTGGTGGCCGAACATGCCATGCTGCCATTATTGCTCGCGAATTAGGTATTCCTGCCGTTGTTGGTTGTGGCGATGCCACTGAAAAATTAGCAACGGGTACACCAGTAACGGTTTCTTGTGCTGAGGGTGATACCGGCTATGTGTATGCAGGTGAGTTGGACTACACCTTATCTCAAGACGAAATCGATGAGATGCCTGAACTGCCCTTTAAAATTATGATGAATGTGGGCAACCCTGATCGCGCCATGTCATTCTCTAGTTTGCCTAACAAAGGGGTAGGTCTGGCGCGTTTAGAATTTATTATTAACCGTATGGTTGCGGTTCACCCCAAAGCCTTGTTGGAATTTGACCAGTTAAAAGGTGAACTAAAAGACCAAGTGGCACGCCAGATTGCAGGTTATGCTTCACCAACAGAATATTTTATTGAAAAAGTGGTTGAAGGTGTTTCAACGATTGCGGCTTCATTTGCACCAGAGCCTGTGATTGTGCGCATGTCAGATTTTAAATCTAACGAATATGCACATTTGATTGGTGGTACTCAATACGAGCCAGATGAAGAAAACCCAATGATCGGTTATCGCGGTGCGGCACGTTATATTTCTGAATCATTCCGTGAGTGTTTTGCGCTTGAATGTAAAGCCTTGCGTAAAGTACGTGAAGAAATGGGCTTGGAAAATGTACAAGTGATGATCCCATTTGTGCGTACAGTCGATGGCGCTCGTCAGGTAACTGAGCTGCTAGCTGAGCAAGGTTTGAAGCGCGGTGAGAACGGCTTAAAACTTATTATGATGTGTGAGTTACCGTCCAATGCATTATTGGCAGACCAGTTCCTCGAATACTTTGATGGCTTCTCTATTGGTTCGAATGATCTGACCCAATTAACCTTAGGTTTGGATCGTGATTCCGGTTTGATTGCTCACTTGTTTGATGAGCGTAACGATGCTGTAAAAGTGTTATTAAAAATGGCCATCGACGCTTGTAAGAAACAAGGTAAATACATTGGTATTTGCGGCCAAGGCCCATCGGACCACCCAGATCTTGCTCAGTGGTTAATGGAACAGGGTATTGATTCGGTTTCTCTAAACCCGGATTCAGTACTGGATACGTGGTTGATGTTGGCAAAAAGCATTAAATAACGTTAAACGGCTAGGACAGACAGGATTATATGGTTTAGAATAGCCGGCCGCGTGATTATGGAACGACCGTGCAGGACGTATGGGCTGGAACCAAGTACCATGGATGGGTTAAAACACGTTAACAATTTTTTGCACCCGTAGCTCAGCTGGATAGAGTAGGTGGCTTCGAACCACTTGGTCGGGAGTTCGAATCTCTCCGGGTGCGCCAATTTAAAAAGCCTCGCTGTTTAGCGGGGCTTTTTTGGTTCTAGTACTCGAAGTACCTCAGATAAACATCCTATGTCCGTGCAAGTGGAACAATTTGAACCGCATTAGCACCTGTAGGCAGAGTATAAGGATATGTTCTGGTTAATATCACCATCTACATGAACTAACTACATTCATGACTTTCATCTAATGGCAGAAATAGAACAGAAGAAATGCAGATAAGCTCAATATTTATGTATATGTATTTTGTTGACTTCCATGACATTCGTTATGATAAAAAGTCTTAGTCTTGGCTTTGTGACAAAATGCCATATTTTTATTATGGTGAGAAGCTAAGATACTTGCCATTTAATAAATAGGAATCCTCTCCAGACAGGGTATGTCAACAGCTGTTTCCGCTATGATTGACCTGCTTCCTACATGGAGTGTTTTTTCATATTACGAAAGGGAAAGGTAAGAGACATGGCAAAAGTAAGAGAATTTACCCTAAATAAAAACGGTAGTTATCAGTTAATACGCGTTTGTGAAGATAGAAAAAAGGCGCATAAGCTCCCTAAAAAAATATCAAATATACTCCTACATAACTATTTACCTTTCGATCATAGCTATACTCAGCGATTGAGTGTTTCCAATATGCTGGGGATGAAAATCCCTGATTTTGTTTTGAAAAGCGGCCAAGTTTATGAAGGGTTTGACGGTAAGCGTCTAATTTATGAGGTTGGTTGTAATTCCGTTATCTATAACCTTATCGACCCTACATCAACCAATAAATATCAATTCTTTATTCAGCAGATGGATGATTTTGTTTTCGATGTTACAACACGTAGTATGGCGGGAAAAGTAGCCAAGACAACCGCACCTGTTGTTACCATTGTTAAATATGAGATGTATTTCTTGTTGGGGCTGATTTCGACTCTTAGCATGGGTGCATTAGTGATTGTCGTGGGTGGTGATATCTTCGTATCCGGTGTTGTTGGTTTAGATAAAGCGAAAGCAGCACAACAATTAAGTAAGACCCTACTGGATGAGCATCAAAATATAGAGTCTTATGCACCTGTTTTGCACTCAAAACTGGAAGAGTTCTTTGTTGCTGATAATAAGGTCAATATCAAGAACTATGGTAAGAATCTTCCTGAAACAGTGATTAAAGATGAGAAAACTCAAGCCCAACTTGCTGGTGTGTTGGTAGGTAAAGCTGTTTTATCGCCAAAGCCATTTACTTTTTGGTCGGCAGTATTCACGATTTTGTCAACAGGGGTTATAAAATCTGCAACAAAATCTCCAGAGTCCTATGCAAAAGCTGTTGATGACCGCTATGGTCCCATTATTAAAAGCTTACAGGAAATCGACTGGGATAATACAGTAGCTACCACTCAAGCAGCCGCAGACTTGCGAAAAATAATAGAAGGTGTTGGAGTAAAAATTACAGATAGAGAAGCGTTATCTATACTTCTTGAAGTGAAAAATAACGCAAACAAAATTGAAAAAAGTGTTAATAACATCAATGGGGCTTTTAGAACCTTTCAATCTCAAATTAATTAAAATTATGAATATGATTAAATTATTTTGCACATTTATTTTTCTTGTCGCTTTATTAGCGAGTTGTGGCGAATCTGCTTCAGTAGCTCAGTCAGATATCGGTAAAGATGCTACTGCCCTTTGCCAAGTTTATGAAGAAGATAATTGGAAAGATATTGATAGATCAATATCAGTCGAAGAGTTTAAAGCGGTTATTGATCGGCGTGTAAAAAGTGACTTACAGACTGATGCTGTAAAAGCCGTTGTAGATGGAATGAACGATATAGAATTCTATCGTGAAATTTATCCACATGTTAAATCAAAAATGGAAGAGCTGACTAAAGGAGAGTGGAATTGCCCTGCACTGGAAGCATTCTATTCTCTCAAGATTACAAAGAATCACTCTGATGAGAATGTACAGCCAAAACAAGTAACGATAACAGCAGCAGGTGATTATTTATTCAGCGATAAAAAAATCTCTCTTGTCAGTGAGAATATTGATGATATTAAGTCTGAGCTTATAGTAGGTGATAAAGTCGCTTCTAAGGTACTGGTTGTTATGGAAACAGGAACGAATGATCAGCAGCTTGAACCACTGTTTAAAATATTGGCAGATTTAGGTGTAGAAAATGTCAGTGTTCATTCCGATGAATGAGGAGATGGATATTTTCCCCAAAACTCTGTGGGAGTTTTGGGGGAGTCAGTTGAACATTGTTGCACTTTATTAGGCTGTGGGAGTAATGGGAGCCTGTCTAAGTGATTTATTTTAAATAAATTAATACTTCTGTTTGTTCCTTCGAACCACTTGGTCGGTAGTTCGAATCTCTCCAGGTGCCCCAACTTTTTCTTTGTCTATCAAGAAATTAACAACCTACTATTAACTTACTTTTCTCTTTAATAGAGTCAATGTCGCATTTTGTCGGTACTAATATTTCCCGTACCGCTCTCGCAGCTTTTACACACTTTATTTGCCGCATCCAATAACTCCTTAGTTAAGGAGTTAACTGGCGAGCATAAAAATGTAGATGTTTACGCCAGAATTATAATTTTCAATGAATTGGGACATAATCGAATTGAGATTGTGGAGACTTATATTAGTTGTTAGACGTTTTTTATTTGTCACTCTACATTTTATGGATTAATAAAAGGGTTAGCACGCAACCGCTCGACGGCTAAATCGATAAACGAACGTATTTTTGCATTAGCGCGACGACCTTCCAGGTGAAGCACGCTGACTGGTAGCGGTGCTTCTTCATAGCCAGTAAGTATGCTCTGTAACGTGCCTTTTTCAAGTTCTTCACCAACTTGGTAGGACATCAAGCGCGTGATGCCATGACCGAGAGTCGCGGCTTTTAGTGCTGCTGCATTTTGATTACAACGCAATCGCGGGTTAAGTTTAATGATTTCTTTTTTCCCATTAATGTTAAAGGGCCACTGATTCGTGCTCTCAAATGTAGTCGGGAAAATAATCGTGTGATTTTTTAAGTCAGAGGGGTAATCTGGCTTACCATACCTTTTAAAGTATTTTGGTGATCCGCAAACAATGCGTCGAACTTGACCAACAGTAGCGGCGTAGAGGCTGGAATCTTTCAGGTGGCCAATACGAATGGCGACATCCAATTCCTCCTCCATAAGGCTGGTAACCTTATCGTATAGCATGGCTCTTACCGATACCTCTGGGTTACGCTCCAAGTATTCAGTGATAATAGGCATAACGTGTTTTTCACCAAACAACACAGGTGCAGTCACCGTTAAGACTCCGCTGGGTTTGGTATAAACCCCCTTGACGGCTGCCTCAGCTTCTTCCAAATCTTCAATAATGCGTTTTGCATCCTGTAAAAAGCGAGTACCAGACTCAGTTAGCCGTACAAGGCGTGTTGTGCGGTTAAAGAGCTTGGCTCCTAAACGGGCTTCTAATGTGGCTATCGAGCGGGTCACGGTTGGTGCAGAAAGCCCCATTTTCTCTCCAGCAGCGGCGAAGCTTTGCTGCCTGGCCACTTCGATAAACACCTTAATAGTATGCAGTTTGTCCATATACACCCTTATGTAACATCAGACTATTTCTAAAATAGAAATAATAAATTTCAATTTAAGCTAATTATTTCTGATTTGATCGTGGCTATAGTAACACCATTAGTACCTACTTAACGAAATGAGGAATAAATTATGTCCACTATATCTACTCCAGCCTCTATCGAAGCCGCGCCAGAAGCATCACAAGCACTGTTAGAAGCGGTTCAAAAACAATTGGGTTCTGTGCCCAATCTATTCCGAATTACGGCAAACAGCCCACAGGCACTGGAAGGTTATTTGGGTTTGAATGGTGCATTAAGTAAGGGGGCGCTTAGCGCACAGACCCGCGAGCGTATTGCCCTAGCTGTTGCTGAGATCAATGGCTGTGATTATTGCCTGGCTGCTCATAATTATTTAGGTGCTAATCTTGCCAAGCTCAGTGCTGAAGAGATCAGTATTAATCGCCGCGGCAGCTCGCTTGATGCAAAAGCAGCGGCAGCCGTTGAGCTTGCAGTAAAAATAACTCGGCAACGAGGAAAAGTGACCGAAAATGATATTAATGCCGTTCGTTCTGCAGGATATAGCGATGCAGAGATTGTGGAAATTGTTGTACATGTTGCACTAAATACACTGACAAACTATTTAAACGAAGTACTGGGTACGGAAATTGATTTTCCTGCTGTAGATAAACTAAATGCGGAATAGTTGTTAAGTAAAGGCGACAGCCATACGGAACAACATCATTAAGTAAAAATTACACTAAACGACAATGTTGGAAAATTATTATGTTATTTTCAAAATATAAAATAATATGGCTCAGTATATTTATGATAGCCATTGGTTTTGTTTCACAAGCCTATGCCAGTGAGAACTTAGAACGAGTACGGTATGGCACAGAAAAAGTAGACGGTTTAGATATTTTTTTCCGTGAATCAGGCAACCCTAATTCGAATAAACCTGCATTAGTTTTATTGCATGGTTTTCCCTCTTCATCACATCAATACCGTGAAGTATTAGCCGCATTAGGTGATGAGTTTTATCTGATCGCGCCAGATTATCCTGGCTATGGTGACAGCAGTTTTCCAAGTAAAGAAAAGTACACTTACACCTTTGATAATATTGCGAACACCATAGATAAATTTTTGATACAGCGTGGCCTAAACAGCTATGTATTAATGATTCAGGATTTTGGTGCACCCGTAGGTTTGCGTATTGCAGCTAAACACCCTAAAAAAGTGGCTGGCTTAGTGGTAATGAATGGTAATGCTTATGAGGAAGGTATCAGTAAAGCAGGCTGGGGAAAGGTATTAGATTATTGGAAAAAGCGCACACCAGAATTAGAAAGGCACATCCTTGAGACAGTTTTTTCTCTGGAAGGTTTTCGCTGGCAATATACCCACGGGACACGCAACCCAGACGCTATTTTGCCAGATAACTGGAATCTAGACTATATGAAGATGTCTCGCCCTGGCCAACACGAGGTGCAACTAGATATGTTTTTTGACTACCAGAATAACTTAAAAAAGTACCCTGAATGGCAGCAGTATTTGCGTGATAATCAGCCCCCTGTATTGCTGGTATGGGGCAAGAATGACGCTTTCTTTCCAGTGGCTGGTGCTGAAGGTTACAAGCGAGATGTGAAAGATATCGATTATAACATTTTGGATACTGGCCACTTTGCTTTAGAGGAAGAAGCACCATTTATTATCAAGAAAATGCGTGAATTTATGCATAAAAAGTTTAAATAGCCTGTTGTGTGTGGCTTTTAGGAAGTATAGAAGGTCACCCTGTTTTTTTAGCATTGTTGAAGAAACAGCTATTGAAAAAATTGTCTGGCTGACATCCAAGCCTTATAGAGCTGGACTTTTAACGAATATCTATTTTTAAAATTACTTAACGATTAGGATAAAATTATGAACGCTAAATTTTCTGCTACTAATGCACCCGTAAAATTATATCGCAACCCTATTTCTGGTCACTGCCACCGTGTTGAATTGATGCTATCTTTATTGGACATTCCTTACGAGACTATTGATCTTGATATGGCTAATGGTGCTCATAAAGCACCTGATTATTTAAAAATCAGTCCTTTTGGTCAAGTGCCTGCCATTGATGATAATGGTATTACTCTTTCGGACTCTAATGCCATTATCGTTTATTTAGAAAAGAAGTATAACGATGGTTACGAATGGTTCCCACAAGACCCTATACAAGCCGCTGAAGTACAGCGCTGGCTATCTGTTGCCGCGGGTGAAATTGCTTATGGGCCTTGTGCTGTGCGTCTGGTTAAAGTATTCGGCGTTGAATTAGACTACGATGTCGCAAAGCAAAAAACCGAAGCATTATTTGCCGTATTAGAGCCAACACTGACAGAACGTAATTACCTAGCGGGTGAAAACATTACTTTGGCTGACGTCGCCGGTTACAGTTATATCTCGCATGTACCAGAAGGCGGCGTTAGTTTAGAACCTTATCCAGCCATTCGTGCTTGGTTGGCGCGTGTTGAAGCTCACCCACGCTTTGTTGGCATGGCTCGCTCACCACTACCTGCAGCGTAGTTAAGAAATTACTGACAGACTAATCTTTTGAAAGTGTGTTATTAAAACGTCATGATAACTTGTAATGTTAATGGCATAACCCGCTGAGCGATAACTAAATAGATAATCGACTTGGTGGGTTTGTTGAAACCCAGAGAAATCAAATGAAAAATGAAAATTTTTACTCACAGCATCAAGGCGCCATGTATTTACACGAACAGAGAAATACTCCTGGCGATTTAGTTGAATTTATTTCAACTTACATTATGAGTGATATGCCCTTACAGCATGCCGATTTTTTCAATGGTTTATCTTATTTACCTCTAGCAACCCTTGATGAACAAGGTCGTCCTTGGGCAAGCCTGCTGGTGACACAATCACATGATGATCAAAGTGTTGGTATTCGTATTGTGGGTCAAAATAAACTAACACTTTGTTCTAGGCTCAATAAATATGACCCATTTTTAAGCGCTATTTTAGAAACTAAAGTAACAACACCTGACAATGACACATTATTTGCCGGTGTCGGAATCGATTTCTCTAATCGTCGCCGCAATAAGCTCGCAGGACTCATTGATAAAGCCAGCATCAATGACGATGGGTATCTCAATCTAACGCTAAACTCCAATGAGCATTTGGGCAACTGTCCTAAATACATTACTGTTCGCTCTTTACAGCCTTATAAGCGACAAGCAACATTAGGTTTCGATCATAAAGATAATGCCAGCTTACCTATGTCAGCAGCCTCTAAAGAGCTTATTAACAAAGCCAGTACGGTTTTTTTGGCAACAAAACATGTACCTGACGATAACAACAGACATAACGAACGTCGCTATATGGGACTCAACCACCGTGGCGGTGCTCCCGGGTTTGTGCGCCTTTACGAAGAAGCAGACAATGAACAAACAACCACTTACTTAGTATTGCCGGATTATTCGGGCAACCGTTTTTATCAGTCATTAGGTAATGTACAAAGTAGCCAGTTCGTGGGGATAACCATTCCAGATTTTACGACAGGTAATATGCTCTACGTCACAGGGCACGCTGAGAATTTACTGGATGACGAAGCCGAGCAACTAATGCCACGTACCAGCTTAATCACACGTATTAAAGTCACAGGAGCCGTTTTTGTTGAAAACGCTTTGGATCTAAAACTATTATCCAATGAACAGTTTTCTCCTTACAACCCACCGATCCGGTATTTACGCCAAGAGCTGGAACAAATGGGGCATGCAGTTACAGACAATGCGGTAGCAGCCGAATTGGAGGCGACCTTAGTCTCTGTAAAAAAACATACCCAAAGTATTAGCACCTTCACCTTTGATTTATCACAAGCAATCGACGCCCCTTTGCCAGGCGGCTTTGGTATTTTTGACTTTTCTGAAGAGCTGGATACCGGTTACAGTCACATGAATGAAGCTAACCCACAAAACATTAACGAAGATTATATTCGTACCTGGACAATCTCCTCAGCGCCTGACTATGGGGGTGATAACCAATTTAAGCAAACCCAACAAGTCAGTATTACCGTTAAACGAAAGCCTGGCGGGTTGGTTTCTAACTTCTTGCATAACAACGCTCTTGCGTATGATGAGGAACCACTAAAAGTCAAATTTAAAGGTGTGGGCGTCGGTTTTAGTTGTTTTGAACCGGATAACTTACATTCTGTTCCACCTTATATGTTGTGGATTGCCGGTGGTGTTGGTATTACACCGTTTATGTCGATGTGGGACGGTCTGCGTAATATCCACCGTGCGAATTCAGGGGCTACACCGATCAACACCGATATCGTATTACTCTTTACGGGGCGTGATGATGACTTGGGTATTCTTCATCATTTTTTACGTGATACAAACAATCTGCCAGAGGGTATCTCAATCACTATTGTTGCTTTCCAGACATCAGTGAATAAAAACAGCAATGGTGATGCTGCTCGAGAATTTTTACTGGAACAATTTCCTCAAGCTAATCTAAAAGTTGAACAAAGAAGACCGAATGAAAATGATTTTGCCGGTATTGAGAATTTACTTGAACGCGAAGTTTACCTCTGTGGCCCGCAAGCCTTGATGAGTTCGTCAGTAGATTATTTAAAATCTCTAGGTGGAGAAAATTTAATACTCCATCAAGAGTCTTACTTCTTCTAAACAAATGCTATTTTTATCGCAGCCATATGGGTATTTTATGGGGCGCCCCAGCACTAGAGAAATTTGGAAATACTAATGAATTGATTGATTGTAGCTAATTACCATTTTCTCTTTAAGGGTGATTTCAATAGGGCCTTCTTTATCTTCCGCAGTCATTCTTACAAGGTAAGGAATTGTTCTGGGGAAGATAGAAGACGGGGCTTCGCCTGAGGTTTGTTTGTGCTTAAGCATGGAAAAATCGCTCAACCAGATATGGGTTTCAGGATTCTTTTTGTCGTTCAGGCTAAAGTGCCGGGTTTTAATTGGCTTGCCTTTTAACTCTAAGGTTTCCCAACCCAGGTCTTTGACTGTGTGTGTCGACAGCTTTAATTCTTCGGTATCGTACAGAGTGACCTCTTTGTTAAAGCCGTCTTGTGTATGTTTTTGAAGAAAAAATGACAAGTAGGTAAATGTCGTATCAAAGCTATTTTTTGAAAAGCTGCCTTTTTCCTGGTTTTGTGTCCTTCTATTGGTAAAAGCTGTCTGAAAAAGGCTAAGCATTGTTTCTGGATTAATATAGGTATCTCTATTAATCAGTTCGCTTAATGTGTTGAGTTTGATAAGTTCACCTTTTGTTGTTTTTTTTATTTTCTGATATGAGGCGAAATAACCATCTTTTTCATGGAGTGTAGTTAACTCGTGTGTTGTTGATCCATCTCGTACTTTATTGTCTGAGGTTAATAGTTCGCCTTTGCTGTTATAGGTGTCAATAAAGGTAGAGTGAATATTAATCTTTCCCCACCATCCTGATAGTTTTATTTCACTGCTTTCGGCGATTGCATAGCCTTGTCCTACAGGCATAACTCTGTGTGTTAGGTGTCCTATCGGTTTGCCTTTTGTCAAAATCTCGTAGACCATTTTATGGGTTTTATTGCCATTCGTTTCTGGTTGATAATCGCTTGGCTGGTTATGATTAGCGGCAAAACAGGTTTGATTGATCATAATAAAAAATACTGAATAGATAATTGCTTTGATCATAAGTTTTTCCTTTGGTGATGCATTGGTTGATGATGGGCAATAAACTAAAGACTTAATAAGTACTATTGTGGATTTGTTGTTATAGGCCTTTTAAAAAACGAACGATAAGCGCGCTGGATATCAGCCCCTATCGCAATCAGAACAGGTACAAGAATCAGGGTGATGGCGGTTGCAAATGCTTCCCCCCATGCCAGTGAGACGGCGGCAGGGATAAGATATTGAGCGCTTTCGGAGTCTTCTCTGATTAAGGGAATTAGGCCCACGACGGTTGTTGTGGTTGTTAAAAAAATTGCTTGAAAGCGGCTGGTGCCGGCGCTGATTAATGATTCGTTAACAGAATGATCATCATCACGGTATTGGTTATAACGTACCATCATGACCAATGAGTCATTGACGACAATGCCGGTTAAGGCAAGCATGCCAAAAAATGACAGTAGACTAAGTGGTATATCCATTATTAGGTGGCCGATGCTGGCGCCGACAAAGCCAAAGGGAATGGCTGATATAATAACCAGCGGTTGCCAGTAAGATTTAAGTGGAATCGCGAGTAATGTAAAGATAAGCAGGCAAACAAGTAGCAAGATTTTGATAAGTTTATCTTTTATTTTGATAATATCTTCCAGTTCGCCACCAACGCTTGAGGTCACTTGTGGGTAGCGGGCTAGAACCTCAGGTAACAGCGAGTGTTGTAAATCTGCGAATACTTCTGTTGGCGAAATAATGCTTTTATCTGTCGTCGCGGCAATGGTATTGACCCGTTTGCCATCACGGCGTCCAATATAGTCGGTCGCGTAAGTGGATTGAATAGTTGCGACTGCAGTGAGTGGTAGCCATTGCCCCTCTCTGTTTTGCAGGCGGGTTTGCATCAGGTCGGCAATGGAATCTCTGGCGCTGAGTGGGTTTTTTACAATAACCCTCACTTCCTGTTGGTCGCGCTGTATTCGTTGCACTTCTGCACCGCTAAAATGAAAAGCAATTTGGCTTGCCAATATTTGAGTATCAAACCCGAGGTGTTTGGCTTCCGGCTTTAGGGCAAGGTAGAGTTCCGGCTTGCCCGAAGTCAGGCTCTCTCGAAGGTTGCGTATACCTTCTATCTGACGTAAATAGTTATTAATTTCTGCACTGGCCGCTTTTAATGCCTGTTTATCTTTACTGTAAAGATCCAGCATAAAGCCGCCGCCGGCACTTTCTGTGGCATCAAAAATAAGTTCTGTTGTTCCTTCCAATGGCCCCACACGATCTTGCCAGGCTTTCATTATGCCCAGGGTGCTATGGTTTATAGAGTCAGTAGTATTATTTGTTTTAGGGTTTTGAGCGTTATTAAGTTCGGCGTACATCTCCAGCGAATAAGCCCCTATCACAACGGTGAGAATATTTTTAATAGGAGGAGCATCAAGATTTAATTCGGTGTAGAGTTGCTGGTTAAGTTCTTCGGCAATTTTTTCGATTTTATCGACATTATTTAAGGTCAGTGAATAGGGCGCACGGGCATCCATTTTCATTTTTATATTAATGTATTGCCCAGGGATTTCTGGCAACCAAACCGTTCTAATAAGTCCTTTGCCTATCAACCCCAGTCCCAAGGTGATAGAGGTACAGAATAATATCAGCACGGCGTAACGGTGCTGTAGACTCCATGTAAGGGCCGGCCTATAAACGGTTTGATTGCATTGTTCTAGCCCTTTACGAGCCAAGGTTTGAACGTGTTGCCATTGATTTGAAATACTGCTGAGCAATCTGTTAAAAAGCGAAGCCGAGGATATTGCGGTATTGTGCTTTGTACTTCCCAGTGATGTGGCTGCCAGATGTGCAGGTAAAATACATTTGCTTTCAAAAATAGAAAACAGCAGAGTTAGAGTAACCACGCCGGCAAAGCTTGCAAATATTTTTCCTAAGGCATCATGTATCAGCAGTAATGGCAGCAGCGCGGCGATGCTAGTCAGTACACCAAAAATTGTGGCTATGGCTACGCGTTTTACACCGCTATAGGTTCCCAATAACCGGTCGTTCGAATGGCGTCGTTCTTCGAACACGCTTTCACCGATAACAACAGCATCATCAACGACAATGCCCAAAGCAATAATAAATCCGAAGGTGGTGATCTCATTGAGTGAATAATCAATCCACGGGCTACCCATAACGGCAACTGCACCGGCGATAGAAATCGGAATACCAAGAGCAACCCAGAGGGCGAGTTTAATATTCAGAAATAAAGCCAATATCAGGATAACGAGCAAAAGCCCCTGTAGCGCATTGTTCTTTAATAGCGCAAGGCGATCAGCAATGTAATTATCGGACCGTCCCCAGGCGACGACGTTAATATCTGCTGGCAGGGTTTTACGCAATGCTTCCAGAGTGTTATCAACGGCTGTTGCAGTGGTCAGCACATTGTCTTTATTGCCAACTAACACTTCCATGCCAACTGTGGCTTCGCCGTTAAAGCGTACAATGCTTTGGTCTTCCTCATAAGCATCTACAATCTGGGCAATATCGTTCAGCATCAGTTGCGACCCATTGCTGTTTTTCAGGATTGTGATGCCTGCAAAGTCATTGTAACGATAGGCTTGGCTATCAGCGCGGAGGGAGATTTCTGCTCCTTGTGTTGTTAAAGAGCCGGCCTTGAGCGTCAGCGATGATTGCTGAATTTTGGTGACAACATCGCTTAATGACAGTTGGTATTTTTCCAGCATCTCTGGATTGACCTCTATGCGAATTTCAGCAGTTTTCTCTCCCCAAATATTGAGCTTGGATATCTCCGGCTGCGACAGTAGCGCCTGTTTAACCTGACGTCCTACTTTCTGTAGCGTGTAGGTGTCGGTATCGCCATAGACCTGAACATAGAGTGCGGGCATATCATAGTCATCCCTGCTAATCAGTGGCTTGTCGGCTTCTTGAGGGAAGTCGGCAATGCTGTCCAAACGCAGTTTTACGTCTTCCAATAAACGTTCAAGTTTGTAGCCCCCTATTTTTTGTACGTTAACACTGGAGTAATCATCCACAGAGCTTGAGTAGATATTTTTCACTCCGGGTAAGTCTTCAAGTGCGGTTTCTATTTTCTGGGTAATTTGCCGATCTATTTGTTCGGCATAGGCGCCAGGGAAGATGGTCGATATTTCTATGGTGTCGGCCGGTAATTTTGGGAAGGCTTCAATACGCATGGTGGTCAATGTTAAAAAACCTGCGGCAAGAATAAATACCATCATCAAGTTGGCAACAACGGGATTGCGAATAAACCAGAGAATCAATGTGTGCATATTCAGTGCTCCTGCGGCGCTATACTTACCCGTTCAGGTTTGACTTTCATGCTGCTGAGAAATGAAGCTAAAGGCATGGTCGCCACCCGAAGTGAAGCAGGCTGATTGATATTTTCTAGTACAGGAGGCTCGATGATTACAAAGCCATGTTGGTAGAGAAGGACCGAAGCAAAAAAGCGGCGTAACTTATCCTCTCTATCCAGATACCAAATATAACCATCGCCAGATAGAGCGCTTTCAGGTATTGCCATAACGTTTTGAACAACTTTGCCAGGCAACTCAATTTTTACAAAATCGCCGGGTGTCAGAGGCCCTTGTATGCCTTGCTTAACAGTAAGGAAGAGTTTGTATTGTCGGGTTTTTGGGTCCAGCATGCCGCTGTTGCGTTGGATTTGGGCATGGCTAAGCAGGTTGCCCTCTGTATCAATCACTTTTGCCTGTTGTTCACGCCAATTTTCAGCAAGTCTCTGGCGCTGCTGTTTGTTGATAAGTACCGCTATTTCCAGAGAATTGTGATTCTGTAGTTGCAGTAAGTCTTCGCCTTCGACCACGGTTTGTCCCAGGCTGACGTAACGCGCACTGATGACACCCGTAAAAGGGGCTTTAACCTCAGTGTTGTTATAGCGAACCAGTGCGGCTGCTTCCTGACTTTTAGCGGCAACCAGGTTTTTTTCGGCTGCTTTTTGTTGGGGAATATTCAGTGCCAGGTCGGAGGCCTGTAAAGCAATATCAGCAGCCTGCCAATTGCTTTTTGCCTGCGCGCTTTTATTTTTTTCCAACGCGACATTGAGCTCTGCCTCTGCCACCAGTCGCCGCGCTTCATCAAGGCTGGCCTGATATTGGCTATTTTCGATTTTTATCAAGACTTGGTTTTTATTAACCCTTTGTCCTGCCATTGCAATGTCGAATAGATGAGTGACTTGCCCATTGCTCTGGGCTTTGATGGTGGTGTCCCAAAGGGGCTTCACTTCTGCAAACGTTTGAATCGTCGTTACTAGATTTTGGGGGACAACCTCAACATAGGAAACAGTGTTTATATATTCATGACTCTTCACATTTTCGACCTGTGTTGGCGCTTCGATAATGGCAAGTAGAACCAAGACTAAAAAAAATAAAAGTATGGCTGACAATAGCCAGAGTGTTCGGGATCGTTTCATTTTTTAAGTATTTATATGTTTAAAAGGGACACCCAAGGCTTGCATGAGCGTTAAGCGGTTTTTCAGATACTTAAAATAGGCCTCTATCAGTCGGATCTCACTTTCTGTTTTATCCATCTGTGCCATTAAATATTGTGGGAGTGCTATATTGCCGTGACTCAATTGTTCCGCTGTGGTGTTGAGCAAACGGCTTTGATTGTTGAGTATCTTTTGCTCTTGAACGACTTGATAAGACAATCCTCTGTCTTGATTTAATGCGCTTTCCACTTCTTCCATTGCTTTTAATACTCGGGCTTGATATTGCCACCAGTTAGCTTCGGCTTCAGAGGATTTTTGTCTGGCGCTTGCAAGCAGTTGGCCACCTTTGAAAATGGGTTGAGTAATGCCGCCTATCAATTGCCAAACAATATCGTTATTTAAGGCTTGTTTGAGTGACCTGTCAGATAGTGATGATTCTCCACTTAAGCCAAGTTGAGGTAGCATTGCTTTGTAAGCTGAGCGTGCTGTGTAATCAAATGCTTTTGCCTGTGAAAATGCAGCCAATATATCGGGTCGGTTAACTAGTAGCGTGGCATTAATTTTTTGAGGCAGTGATAGGCTGTATTTGGAAAATGAGAACTCCCCTAAACTCAGGGGGGTATTTGGTGTTTGCCCACGCAGAATATTGAGTCTCTGTTTCGTTTCTAAGGTTTCCCGTTGGGCATGCTTTAAGCGGACTTGATATGCTATAAAACGATTTTTGGCTTGCATATAGCTATCAAAATCACTTAAGCCAATGATATAGCTGCGTTGATAGTGGGCTAGATTCTTTCGATAAAAAGACAATAGCATTTCCATTTTTTTCTGTCGGTTTGTTTTTTCCATATGCTGTAACCAGAGATGGCTAGCTTGTGCAATCAATGCTCTTTTTGAGTGTTGTACATCGTATTGCTTTTGCTCAGCAAGAAAACGTAAAGCTTGCTTTTCGTCCGACAGTTTGCCCCATATATCGATTACCCAAGACGTTTTTATAGTCGCTCTAACGGTTTTTATGGTTTTCTGGTCATCAGAGTTAAGATAGTTTTTGTCGGCGGATAAATCTGCTTGAGGCAAAGTGTAACCTGTTGACTGTCTATGGCTGTGTTTGGCTGCCTGGGCCGTTGCTATAATGGATTGTAAGTCGGGGTTTTTATCGAGTACCTCTCTAATAAAATTTTTCAAGTTACTATTTTGATCTTCTTCTGGAAAAACATTTAAGGGGGGCAGCTCATCATTGTTGATACTTTTATGATGGGTATCCCATACTTCCAATAACTTATTATTAGACGCAATGATACCGTGTTTATTTTTTGGCGAGAACGATGAACACGCAGATAGCATCATCAATACTCCAATGGATGATGTTAATACGTACATTTTCGTTTTTACAATCATATTGCTAGAAGGTATAGGTCAAACCAACAGCTAAGGTTGTATTCTTTTCGTCGTAAAAGGTAATGTTGCTATCTCGGTTGGATGTGCTGACAAAGAAATCGGCTGAAAGGTCTTTCCATGAGAATGGGTTTTTGTAGCTCAATCCGGCTTGGATATTGTGCTTGTCTTCTTCGCGTTTACGATTAAACACGGGGTTTGATGATTCAAAATTAATGCGATCCACTTTGGCAGAAATATACATATCGATTGAGCCGGACAAATAAGCCAAACTTATATCGACACCATTGGCATCAAAGCTATTAGCATTCCCTTCCGCGTTTGAACGAAAGTGGCTTATGCCTGCTTCCATATATAGGTTGTTAACGATTGATAGGGTTGCCGAGAGTCTAAGATCAGCAAAGGTCGTGTCTCGTTGCAATTGTTTTCGCTGATCTTTATTAAGCTGATTGCCTAGCGATCTACCGGCTTGATCGTTATCGATGTGATGCTGTCCTATGGATGAAGCAATAGAAAAAGGTGTGCCCAAAATATATTGTGCACCGGCAGCCAACATATTCAGGCTGGCGTCTGTTTTTTGTAGTGGCTTGCCCGTGAGATAAGGGTCTTGCCATGATTCATAGAGACCGGAAATATTGGGAGTCAGTGACGTCCATATTGAAGAGCCATCGACAAAGGTTTTATTTGCACTGATTGCAACAAGGCTTTGGTTTTCAATCAGGCTGTTACTTGTTAAGCCTGTGTCAAAAATACCCAGAGACAAGGAGCTACTTTCAGATAAGCCATAGTTTATAGTCAATGTGGGGATGAGTGTCGAAAAGTCGTAGTCGGTAGGGCTCGCATCAAGTGAACTAATGGTTGGGTTTTCGTCGTCAATAGATTGGTTTCGGGTTGATTCTCCACTACCTGAAATAATGTAAAGACCTATTTTACTGTTTAATCCCTGCTTCTGTTCTTCAGATAAAACAGACTTGGATAGGACTGAGGTTGATGATTGTGCAATAGCATTTGCAGATACTATGTGTCCCAGTATGCTGATTAGTGATGTTGTAACAATAATAGAATGTCGCATATCGAAGCCCTGTTGTGTCGATAAAATTAAAAAGCGAACACATCTTAAGCTGGAAGATATTAAGTTGATCTTAAGATGTATCCGGATGTATTGGAAAGATTTTTGTTACAGATAAAACGGTTAAAAGAGAGCTATTTTTTTTGAGATAGCGATGGCCATGAAACAAGATAGCGCCATGCCCATTCCAGTGGCCCTTGTCGGAAGTATTTAAGCCATAGGATTGATAACAGGATTTGTGTTATCCAAATGCAAGGCAATAGTAGCAACTGTTGAAGACGATCAAGGTGAACGTACAGTCCTAGCCCGTGGCCGTAGAAAATAAATGCACAAATCAAACTTTGCAGTATGTAATTGCTCAATGCTGTTCGTCCGATCGCTTGAAAAGCATAAGAAAACCAGCGAGGAAGACGCGGGTATAAATACATAAGGCCAAAAATATAGCCCATGCCAAGAATAGCACTGCCAATATAGTTAAAGTGAGCGCCATAAATATTGGCGTAGAATGCTTGCCATTGATGAATGTCATTTTGATATATTCCCAGTGCTGTTATGCCTATGCCTAAAGGTATTAAAATTAACGCGAGTTTTCCTAGTGTGTTTAAAGGTAATTTATTTCTGAATAGACCGAATTTATGTAATGCCATACCTAATAACATCAAACTGCTAGCGCGCCAAAAGTTATAAGCAATAAATAATACGACTTGCATTTCCAGTGCCGCAGGCGCACGGTATTCCATTTGTTGAAACCAGTTACCCTGTAAGCTGCTGGAGATACTTTGCAATTGGTCTGGATTGATAACCCACTCCGCTACGAGTTCAGCTGTGATCATTTCTGCAGGTACTAATGCACCAATAAGAAAAAGCAATACGATGGGAACTGAGAAAAGTATGATCGCTAAGCTGACAAGAAAGGTGACTGATTTATTCCGAAACCAGACAACAAAGAAGCCGCAGAGTGAATAGGTCACTAATATATCGCCTTCCCAAATGAGATAGGCGTGCTCCAGACCAATCAGTAATAAAAAGAAATTTCGTCGAAGTAAAAACCTTATAGAACTGATATTTTTTCCATTAACCTGTGGCGCCTTCCTTTGATGAGATTCTGCCATGAGGGCTATCCCCACGCCAAATAATAGAGAAAAAATGGTCATGAATTTTTGATCGGCAAAAATATGGGTGAGCATGTAGACGATGCCGTTGGTATCAAATAAATCTGTGCTCTGAGTGTCGAGAGCTGTTCCCTGAATAGCATTAAACGCAAAAGGATTAAAGTAAGCCTGGCTGGGCATTGCGAAGGCCTGGATATTCATGATGAGAATGCCCAACAAAGCAAAGCCACGCAGAATATCCAGTATGTCAATACGCGTTGTCTGCGGGTGTAAGGTAGATATGTTCACGATTGTTTCCTATAGATTTTCCAGGTAATAGGATTACTATAGGAAATAGAGCATTAAGATAAGGTTAAGAAGAGTATCTCTTAAGGTTTATTGGCTGGCCAGCAAATTGAAACGCTGACATGGTTGGCATTTTCATCGAATGCAAATTGCCAGGAGAGCTTTTGGCATATCCGCTGCACCAGTTGTAGTCCCAGACCAAAACTTTGCAATAGTGTATCTTCTTTCCGTGATTGTATATCAGTGTCTGTATGAGTATTGGTTACTTGTAGCAGGTTTGCCGAAATCACTATTTCAATATTGCCATCAGTGCTGTGTTGAAAAGCATTACGAATAAGATTGGAAAAGACAATAACAAATAAGTCTTTTTCTATTAAGAGAGTAACTATTGCGCAATCGATTTTGATATTAATATCTCGTTCATGTACCAGGTGCCGATGATTGTCGATAATCTGCATTGCTACTTCTTTTATATTAACCATTGATTTTTCAATAGGCTTACTGGATTCCCGTGCAAGCCAAAGCAAGGCAGAGGAAAGTTGTCTAACGTTGTCACTGGCTTTTAATGCCCGTGAAAGTGATCGCCTTTCTTTGTCCTCAGCCTGCAATGCCAAGGTATCCAGGCTGGCTTGAATAATGCCAAGGGGCGTGCGCAGTTCGTGGCTGGCGTAACGTAGAAACTCCTGTTCTCGACGATTATAGGTTTCAATTTTATCAACGCCTTCGCGCAGTTGTTCAGCTAATTGATTCAGTTCCTGAATTGGAAAGTCAGTTTTTAAGGGAAGCTCTGGATTTTTGCCCAAGCTTGCTGCCCATTGGCTAAGAAGTACCAAGGGCTCGCTGGTACGTCGAATAACCCAGCGGATCAAGAAAAATAACAGAATAAAAATAATCAATGTTGACCAAAATGATTGAACCAGTGTTGTTGTAAAAAAACGCAGGGCAATTTTTTCAATGTCATCTGCATTATGGCGACTCAACAAAAACAAGTCCCCAAATGTTTCATCGACATGATGGAGTAAGTAAAAATATTCTCGTTGGCCATTGTCGTTAAACCTGGTCGCCTCAAGTATTTCACCCTTGGTTTCTGGTGGCTTTTCGATACTTTCATCTGTAAACAAGCGCCTGATGATCAAAGGAATATCTGCCCACTGCCGGTAGGCGGCTTCCATTTCACCAACGGGGAGCGGCGAGTCAGGGTTTGCCAAAGCGTCACGGACAATAGATTCTGCCTCTAGCTTGACAAGGTTTTTTGTCGTTGTTTCGATGGCGCGAAAGGAAAATAGAAATGACAATATAAGGCTGGCCAAAAAAAGCCCAAAACCTAGCAAGATCATCTGCCAGCGAACCTGTTGCGATAGACTTTTGATCTGAACAGGTTTGTCTTTCATTGATTTTCTCTTAGCGCTAATCCCACACCAACTAATGTCTGTATAAGTGCTTGGTCGTAGGGTTTATCTACCGCTTTGCGTAGCTGGTGTAATTGAACATTAAAGTTGCCTGGGTCGGCGTCACCATCGGGCCAAATGTGTTCTTCCAATTCTGATCGAGATACTACGTTTGGGCTATTGCGAGCCAGCAAAGCTAGAATTTTCCAGCCGGTCGGTGTTAACTTAAGTTCATTGCCAGCGCGACACGCTCTATGTTCTTTTAAATACAGTGTGAGATCACCAATACTCAAGCTGTCTTTTTGTGGGTGCTTGCGTTTGTAAAGTGCCTGCAGGCGAGCCCATAGAATGGGCATCGGACAGGGTTTTACGACAAAGTCGTCTACTCCGGAGTTAAAACCTTCCAATTGCTCTTCATTAGTATCGGAAGCAGTCAACATCAACACGGGTGTATGGCAGCCTCTTTCTCGAAGCTGCTGGCAAACACTAAAACCATTAATTTTCGGTAGCATTAGATCCAGTACAATCACATCGAATGTAAGCTCGCATGCCATACTTAATCCCGTTGCCCCCTGGTATGCAAAATCGCATGTGGCACCTTTTAGCTCAAGAAATTCTGCCATAGCTGCCGCTAGATCGGCGTCGTCGTCAATTATCAATATGTGCATAGTTGCTTATATCTCAGTGCCAGATATGGATATTGTTAACAAGAAAACCCATTTTTTATAATATTACGCCAGTATAATGTGTTTGATATTAATATTATATTATGAGAGTAGTTCTCTGCATTTGGATTATCGTTAATAAAGTTGTATGCATAATAATTAGCTTAGGCTTTGTATGAGGGAAAGGTAGATATATTAATAGACTTCAGGTGGTGTTTTGGTCACTGTGCTGGTACTTTAGAGTTCAGAATTTTGTGTGGTAGCAATTTGATTAGCAATATTAATTCTGGACTTTGTCTTTTATCAAATATGCAGATTTTGTTGGGGGGTAAATGACAATACCTATTAGTGGTAATATTGTTTTATTACTACTAAATATTTACATGATTGGTATTTTGTAACAGTGCTACAGATGCCAGCAAAGCCTCTCATGCTATTAAATTTAATTATTTAGTTTGTCGGATATATTCTTAATTTCTGATATGAAGTTGTGGTTCTTCAAGGCTTTAAAAAAGATGTTAGGCTGATCAATCAGAATAAAATAATTATTTTTTGTATAAAAACGCATATTTTTACTTTTCCCATACGGGAGGCTTTCCAATTTTTTCAATGAGGTAATCAATAAATACTCTAACCTTAGCAGTTAGCACATTAGATTTCGGGTAGACAAGCCAAACCGCTGCCTTGTCATCAACCTGATAATCATCAAGCACACGTACAAGTGTTCCTTCCTCTAATTCAGAATAAATATTCCAAATTGAACTCATGCTAATACCAACACCAGATTTTGCGGCAATACGCATGCTAGCGCCATCATCGCAAACGACACGGTGTTTTCCGGAAGGAGGTGGAAACGAGCATTCGCGCCTATTAGTAGCGGATTTTAATTTTCTAGGTTTAGCATTTCCGAACACTAGAAGTTGATGCTCATTAAGGTCTTCAGGTGTTTCTGGAGTACCGTGCTTCTCTAAGTAAGTCGGTGAGGCGCATAAAATTCTAATGTCTTTCGCTAATCTTCTACCGATGAGACTACTGTCTTCGACCGCATAATTACGCAAAGCCAAATCAAAGCCACCTTCTATCAGGTTGACCTTGGTATCTGATAATTTTAATTCGATATTAATATCAGGATGCTTTTCTAAAAACTCGGGTAAAACAGGGATGATATACAACTGAGCAAATGTGCTTGAAGCCGCAAATCTAATGGTTCCGCTAACATTGGGATTGCCATGACCCAATGCGGCAAAAGCAGCGTCCTCCTGGGCAATGATCTCTTTGGCATAAGGTAAAAATTCAGCGCCCGCTATGGATAGGCTCACTTTTCTCGTCGACCTATGGAATAAGTCTGCGCCTATCTCAACTTCGAGCTTGGATAATCGAGCACTTGCGACGGAAGGTACAAATCCAAGTCTGCGCCCAGCAGCACTGATATTGAGCATGTCAGCGGCTAAAACGAAAAGTCTAATGCTGTCTGTATCCATTGATTATCCTTAAATTACGAATTCTGAATACTAAAATAGCCTATTTATTCGGTATATGAAAGTAATTATTATACAGATCAGTTTGATTTTGCCCTGAATTAATCATTTACCTTATAGCGCCAACTAATCAATAGTAAGTACCAATATGACTATTAAAGCCTCGGTAAACTATCATGTGAAAAGCCCACAGCCACAAGCATTTATTTTTGATGTGGATGGTATAGCCGGTAATTTGATCTCTCCAGAATTAGTGGAAACTAATGTAGATGTTCACGATTTGAGAGACAAAATCTGCAAGGTCAATTTTGACAGTGATGGCATTGTCTTCGCCGACTCTCCCTCCGCCATAACTCAATTCGAGTCCTATAGAAATTGGCACGCGCAATATGATGAAGAAATCACCGCACTGCTAAAGAGCACTATTGGCGCCGAAGAGGTGATTGTATTTGATCATACGCTTAGGATTGATAGCCTAGATGCTGAGCGCAAGCCCGCGCGAAATGTTCATAATGATTACAGCCCAGAGGGCGCAAGCCAGCGCTTAATCGATTTGGTTGGCGGCGAACGAGCAGCCAAATTTCAAGATGGCCACTTTGGTTTTGTTAATGTATGGCGGCCTGTAGAGAACACGATTACGACTTCCCCTTTAGGTTTTATCCGCCCCAGTTCGATGCAGCCAGAAGACTGGATGACCATAGAATTAATTTATCCCGATCGCAAAGGGCAAATTTTAGGCGTTGCCTCTAACCCTGAGCATGAATGGTTTTATCAATCCAATATGCAGCCCAACGAGGTTGTTATTTTTAATATTTATGACAACCAACAGCGCCCACATTTAGCGCACAGTGCGCTAGATATTGTTGAGCAATCCGTTTCGCGATTGCAAAGAAAAAGTATAGAAACGCGAACACTCGTTCGTTATACGTAAAGTAAGCCATTTTGTTAATTCAATCTAAGGAATCAGGATTGCCTTCCTCTCCCTGACGATCTCAATGGTGTTTTCAAGTAGAGAGGTTAACCGTTGGCTTGATTGTCTTTATTGAATGCAATGTAAAAAATTAAGTTAATTATCAAATACAAATTAGCCACTAAATAAAATATCAAGAGCAAGCAAAGATGACCAGTACACCTAATGAACCTACTAAGCTCAGTCAATTACAGCGCGCGCGCACTTTAGAGTTACCATCACGAGAAGCCATGCTTAGCCGCAGCCCTTTGGTGCAACAGTTTTGGGATAGCAATAGAGATTTACTGGCTGACGCCTGGGTAGAGTGGGAAGAAAATGAGAAGCACAACCCTTTTACGCCCAACGATTCATTGCTAGATACCAAGTTGCGTGATGCTGTGATGCAAGCGTGGGAAGATCCAACAAAGGAACTAGAGGTACGGAATTTATGGGAAGAAGTTTCTACTGATGTTTTTCAGTGCCAATTTTTTTATCCGCAACGCCTTACAGACTTACGCAATTACCTAGATGAAGTCGCCGATGCACAAATACCTCTACGACCGCCTTATGGCATTGCACTTAATCGTAGAGGTGCAATGCTTGATCAACGTTCGGAGGGATTTCTTGCGGCGCCTAGTTTTCAGTCGTTTTATCGTGAGCTAATCGATAAATATATGCGACCTATCAGTCGCTTATTATTTCCGGAAATAGTGGGGTATGACAACCAGACTTTTGGTTTTTCGATTCAGTATCAACCGAGTATGGACACATCGCTTCAGCCTCATACTGATGCATCTGCTGCTACGTTAAATATTAATCTCAATATGCCTGATGAAACATTCACTGGATCTGAAGTGGACTTTTATGATGCCAAGCTAGGTAAAACCAATAGACTTACATTTAAACCCGGCATGGCAATGTTGCATCGAGGTAATGTGCCACATGCCGCACAAGCTATCACCAGTGGTGAACGCTCAAATATGGTGTTGTGGTTGTACGGCGATGGTGGACAAATACCATTACAAGGAGCGCCTAGTCACGCTATTGATGCACAAACACGTTGGACTGTACCGGCTGCCACATATGACAACGTTGCCCCATTTTAGTTGTTAGGCCTGCTAGAGGTACAGGGTAGCATTAACACAAGTCACATTGCCTTTCGCTTTAATCGGCGAAATATAAAAAACAATAGGATATCAATGATGAAAAAAATTATTTTGCTCACTGGTGCTACCGATGGTATTGGCTTTGAAACTGCAAAAATATTCGTCTCACAAGGCCACACCTTATTATTGCACGGACGTAATGCAGCAAAGTTGGCACATATAAAAGAAGTTCTGACAGAACTGAATGATACGGCAATCATAGAAGCCTATCAGGCAGATTTATCAAAGTTGTCTGAGGTAATCGCGCTAGCTTCCACCATTAAACAATACCATTCAGCTATTGATGTGCTCGTTAATAATGCAGGTGTTTTTAAAATATCTCCCTCTGTCACAGAAGCCGGTTATGACGTTCGTTTTATAGTGAATACCATCGCACCTTATGTACTCACTAAACAACTTTTACCGTTGATGAATACACAAAGTCGTATCGTCAATTTATCATCTGCGGCACAAGCCCCCGTTAACCTTCAAGCTCTTAAAGAGTGCCACTCCCTTTCTGATAGTGAAGCTTATGCGCAGAGTAAATTGGCAATAACTATGTGGACATTTCAGTTAGCAAAACTACTGGGGAGTGACGCCCCGTCACTAATTGCTGTCAATCCGGCGTCATTTCTTGGTAGCAAAATGGTGAAAGAAGCATATGGATCCGAGGGCAAAGACCTAAGTATTGGCGCCGATATATTGGTTAAAGCGGCATTGGATGAAAAATTTTCTGGTATTACTGGTCGGTATTTTGATAACGATGTAGGTAGTTGGTCTCAGCCACACGCCGACGCACTTGATGAGAAAAAATGCCAATTATTGATTGAAACCGTTAATGACGTATTAAAAAAACTGAATATACAAATTACGTAAAAATAAATGCACATAAAGAGTGAATAACGGAGAAGTAATAAAAGGTCATCACATTAATTTAATAGACTAACGAGGAGCTGGCAATGAAATACGAAGGTTTTACAACATTTTCTACCGAGCAAAAAGATGGGATTTTAACAGTGACATTTGACTTTGGATCGGTAAATGTTCAGGGGCAGGAGATGCTCGCTGATTTAAATAGTTTAGCCATGCGATTGGAGCGCGATAGAAAAACAAAAGTTGTTGTTTTTCAATCCGCTAATCCAGAGATATGGGTGTGTCATTATGATACTGAGCTACTAAAAGATATGTCTGACGAAGCCGTTTCTCGCGATGAAGTTCAACTTCTTGATTTGCAATCGGTTTGCGAACGCATTAGTAAAGTGCCTCAAGCGACGATTGCTAAACTAGAAGGCTTTGCACGTGGCGGTGGTCATGAACTGGCCCTAGCGCTTGATATGCGTTTTGCTGCACGTGGTAAGTTTAAATTTATGCAGATGGAAGTGGGTATGGGCATACTCCCTTGTGGTGGTGGAGCATCTAGAATGGCTCGCCAGACAGGATTAGGAAAAGCCTTAGAAATTATTCTGAGTGCTCGTGATTTTGACGCTGATGAAGCTGAAAAACTTGGCACAATTAATAAAGCCTTAGAACCCGGTGAAATTGGTGAATATGTTAATACATTAGCCAAACGCATTGCACAGTTCCCAGCAGAATCAATTAATGCCTGTAAACAAGCAGTATATGAATCTATAGATAAACCTATCAATGAGGCCTTAAAAGCTGAAGCTTATTGGTTATATCAGGCAACGAGTAAAACGCCTGCCCTAAAACGTTTTACCCTTGCGGATGAGCAGGGCTTAGAACACGATATTGAAAACCAGCGAAACTGGAATGATCTGGTTATGAAAGTTCAGGAAATCAACTAAATAATATTTACATAAAATCATAGTATAAAAATGAAGCTCTTAATGGGCTTCATTGCCGTTATAAAATAATATGCGAAGAGAAAATAATGCCCAAAGTTTTGGTTAATTTTGCCCATCCTGCCAAATCAAAATCTAATATCAATATGGCTCTCAGACGAGCCGTTGAAGGTATTGACAATGTGACAGTTAATGACCTGTATGAGAACTACCCTGATTTTTTAATTGATGTTGAGCGAGAGCAAGCGCTTTGTGAAAGCCACGATGTTATCATTTTTCAGCATCCGTTTTATTGGTACTCCTCGCCTGCGATTATTAAAGAATGGTTTGATCTTGTGTTGGAACATGGCTGGGCTTATGGTTCTAAAGGGCAGGCATTAGAAGGCAAATATCTTATGCAGGCGATTTCAGGCGGCGGTGATGCCAGCACTTATCAAAAAGAGGGATTTAACGAATATACTATTGCTGAGCTAATCTCACCTGTTCGCGCAACGGCTAAGTTATGTCATCTAACTTGGCTTCCTCCGTTTACCGTACTTGGTGTACATAGAGGTTTGGCCGAAGAGAAAGTAGCGCAACATGCTAATGATTACCGTCGTATTATTACTGCGTTATGTGATGATGCCCTCGATTTAAATACGATTAAAAATCATGAGTTTATTAATAGCGATCTTAATGCCGTGATAAGGAGTGTTTAGAATGGAAAGCTTTTTACTCCAGTTATTTATATTTTTAGTGTCTGCGGCCATTGCTGTTCCTATCGCAAAAAAATTAGGGCTCGGTTCAGTATTGGGCTATCTCATCGCGGGGATTGTGATTGGTCCATTTGGTATATCATTAATTCATGATATTGAAGAAGTCATGCACTTCACTGAATTTGGTGTTGTGATGATGCTATTTTTAGTTGGCTTAGAGCTCAAACCATCTTTGCTATGGCAGATGCGCCTACCGATATTAGGTATGGGTGGTGCTCAAGTAGTCTTATCTAGTGTTGTTATCACAGCAGTAGCGTTATTGTTCTTACCCTGGCAACAAGCCCTGGCTATTGGTTTGATTTTGTCTTTATCATCGACAGCTATCGTCTTGCAAACGTTGCGCGAGAAAGGCGCGATGGAAACCAGTGCAGGGCGCTCAATCTTTTCAGTACTATTGTTTCAAGACCTAGCCGTTATTCCTATATTAGCGATTTTACCCTTGCTGGCCACCGTGGCTATTCAAGCCGATACGCATCACGAGTCAGTACTATTCGATATCAGTGTTTTGCCAACTTATCTGCAAATCAGTGCCACACTATTAGCGATACTCTTTGTTTTTGTTTTAGGTAAATTTATTTGCAAGCCTATTTTTAGAACGATTGCTGCCACGCAAGTGAGAGAAATTTTTATTGCTGCGGCCTTAGGTCTTGTAGTGGGTATCTCTCTATTAATGATGACGGTAGGTTTATCACCGGCATTGGGTGCATTTCTAGCGGGTGTTGTGCTGGCTGACAGTGAATACCGTCACGAACTAGAAAGTGATATCGAGCCCTTCAAAGGTTTATTGTTAGGAATTTTCTTTATATCCATTGGTGCTAGCCTTAATTTCACACTAATCGCCAATGAAATTGGAATGATTGCCAGTATTGTTTTTGGGCTAACTCTCTTTAAGTTCCTGGTGCTATTTGGTATCGGCTTAATCTTTAAAATGTCCAAGTCGAATCGACTATTTTTTTCTATTGTTCTTGCCCAAGGTGGTGAGTTTGCTTTTGTCTTATTCCAGTTTGCCTACACGCATGGTGTACTACCTTCATCAACGACAGAGCCATTAATTGCCGCTGTAGCAATTTCAATGTTCCTCGCGCCGTTGATTTTCTTAGTCCATGAGAAATTTATACAAGGTAAGCAAGTTGAAAATCAAGATCAGAGAGATGCAGATATTATTGATTATAGTGGTCATAAAGTAATTCTGGCGGGTTTTGGGCGGTTAGGAACTGACCTTGGACGCTTTCTGATTTCATCAGGTATTAAACCTGTGATCATTGATAATGATGCGATGAATATTGATGTGCTCAGAAAATTAGGGTTTGAAGTCTATTATGGCGATATTACAAGGCAGGATCTATTAAATGCAGCAGGAGCGAATGAAGCAAAAGTATTAATTATCACCATTAGTGATTTAGAAAAAACTCGTCATTTAATTGCTATTGTAAAAAAATATTACCCCCATCTCAAAATAGTGGCTAATGCTCATGATCGCTTTTCGGCCTTTGAATTAATGGATCTAGGCATAGAAACTATTCGTCGCGAAACATTTGGTAGCGCACTTGCCTTGGGTGGTGAAGTCATGAAGCTGCTAGATATTGATGCTTATGATGCCCATCGTCAAATGCGTTTATTCAGGAAGAAAGATGAGGATATGATGCCTGAGCTTCATCGATCACGTACTGCAGAAGCGGACTACATTTCCATGTACCAATCGCATAATGCAGATTTAGAGAAGTTAATGACTTTGGATATGAACACAGATATCGAGGCATTAGACAAAGCATGGACAGCGAAGAATCCAGGAAAATAATTTAACGTTTAAAAGAGGAAAATATGTTAGGTGAAGATCACTCATTACTCAATGAATTCCCGGAGTTTAAAGATATCATTCTTCGACTTGTTGAGTCCGATAGAGAGTTTTTAGAAAATAATCAAAAATATAACGAGCTCGATAAAGAAATTCGTACTTTAGAGCTTAATAATACCCCCATTGATGATGCTGAAATGCATCAACTAAAACACAGTAGACGTGTTTTAAAAGATCTATTGCACCAACGCTTAACGAAGGAAAAAATAAATAATTCATAGTAAATTTTGCCTATTCTAGAATATTTAATGCAGGGAAAATATGAAGGCAATGATGGTCAATTCTTTTATTGGCTGAAACCTGTCTAAATTTACTCTCCTGATCTTTCTGATTTCGTTGGTACAGAAAAATCATCAATCCGCCATAGCTTTCCTTGGCATAGATTATAGTTTTTGCATTCTGAAGTGCATCCTCTGCAAGGTAGGCGTACAAGTGCGGTTTCTTCTTCTAAGTTAGAGGTCTTATTAGAATCTATGTTATTTATCATATTGGGTTGCCCTTATTTGCTCGATTTGTTTTTTCTTATTGATTGTGGGTTTTAATTTGAATTGATCCAGTGCTTAATCTTAGTTTCTAAGTAAGCGGAATAAAACGCTAAGGCTATGGTGTAGGCAAAGCTCCACAAACATAAATACTGTTTTAGTCGTTAAGTTTTTTGTTGTACGAAATGTTTGGAGATATGTCTCACTTATTATTTTTGAAGGCAAGTAATATATGGCTATCAAAAATGAGTGAAAGAGGGTGCCATTATTTTAAAATTACTGCTGAGTGTTTCAAAAAGGCTTATTTAACCTCAAAAAAATAATCTACAAAATCCAATGCGGAAATATAGGCTCCTTCAACCCTACCACCTGCAGACCACGCACCTATGGCGGCAATGCCGCTCGCTCTATCAGCGATAATAGAAGATGATGGATAATCACTTTGTACACTCGCATAGCGCCAGTAATGTTTATGTGCATGAATAAGTTGCAGAGGCTTTTTAATATGACCTTTAAATGCTGCTGATAGCCATTCAAATCCTGTTTGAGCAACATCAATCTCAGTATTTTTTCCATTGGTTGCTGACCAATGGCTGGAAAAGTGTAGCATCCATAGATCATTATAAGTTGTAGGTGTTTCTCGATTAGGGCGTGAGGATAAACGGGAGACCCAAGAAATGGTATCATCTCCAAAAATCCCTTGAATATTTGCTGGAACATATCCCTGTGTCGCCAATGCAGCAGCCCAGCATGGTTGATGTATGCGATCGGGAATTTGGTGATAAATTGCTGTCCTGATGGTTAAGAGTTTGCTTTGTTCTGCGGGTAAGCTCAGTACAACCCAGTCGTAGTTTTTTTCAATAGCTTTTCCATTTGTTGCTATAAGAGACCACCCATTTTCACTATGCTCCAAACGGCCGATATGAGTTTCGCAAGCTATTTCGATTCCTTGGGCCAACCCATGGGCCGGGCTATTCATCTTCGGTATGCCAACATACCGGGTAATTTTATCGGCGCTAGAGGTGAGCCCCGATGGTGTAAGCTTTGACGGTATAAAATCCCAGCACGCCACAATATTATCATCTTGCCATTCATTGACCTGTTGTTGGAAACGTTGATCTCGGGCAGTAAAATATTGAGCGCCAATATCCATAATCCCCCAATCTGAACGTTTTGTTGCCAAGCGTCCGCCTAGGCCACGTGATTTTTCAAAAACATCAACCGCTATGCCTCTATCCATCAGCTTACGCGCTGCTGTAAGACCAGCGATACCTGCGCCAATAATGGCTATTTTCATTAGTTAATATTCCTTCGATTAAAGGGCATTCTACGTTTAGTATTATTAAATAGTTTTACTGATTTATTATTTTTTAAAGTAAAGTGCCAGAAATAATATTATTGGGAGAATAAAAAAGGCATGGCTAAAAAGTGAATTGTATATTGTATAGCTTTTTTGATTGCTCTTCGCGATAGCAATAAACTAGTAAAGATATGATTTCTTTTTATGGTTAAGCGTACGCCTCTTTTTTGGTAGGTTCTTTCCGCCTATTCAAGTATATGCTTTACATTGCCCATAGTTATTTATTTCATTGTTAAATAACGCTGTTTTGATTTCTGTATTTCAGTAGAGTATGTATGCTGTAATAAATTATGGCGATTGATGCCAGGCACCAAACAATGGTTGCGCCTGCAGGTAAGTCAAATAAGGCTGATATCAGTAAACCACCGCTATAGCCCATTACTCCTAAAGCAAATGACTTTGCTAGAGCATAGGGTTGGTTCAAAGTCGCTAAGCTTGGAATAATCAAGCTGGCAAATACGAGATAGACACCAACCACTTGTGTTGATAACGTAATAGTGATCGCGAATAAAGGATAAAATAACCAAGCCCCTACTTTGTTTTGTAAACTAAACCAAATAACAAGTATGGTTGAGTAAATTGCTGCTAGGGGCAAAAGGTCACTTCCTTGAATCCATAAAATCTGCCCAACTAAAATATCTTTTAGCCTCTCGGCTCCATGAGGGTCTGTTGCAAGTAATAAAATACTACCGGTTGCTGATAGTATAAATACTATTCCTATAATCGCTTCCTGTACTTTAACGGAGAGGTTACGCAAGTGGTATAAACCCATTGCGCCACCAATAGCAGCGATAACAGCGATAACTGTCTGTGAGGTATAAGAATCTTCGCCTAGTGAAAGAGTGCTTGCAATGACAACGCCAAAAGCAGCAATTTGTGCGATTGCCAAATCAAGAAAGATAATGCCTCGTTGTAATACCTCTCTGCCTAATGGCACATGAGTCGCTAGTACTAATATTCCTGCCAAAAGTGCAGGCCACAATATTTCCACTTGAGTAAAGATATGTTCCATACGGTGTAATCTTAATTAATGGGCGTTAGTCAATATTGTTAGCACTTCATCATAAAGGCTTGCTAAATCTTTTGCTGGCTTACTTCCTCCGACAGTAAAGGGTAGCTCAATGACGGGAATGTTTGATTTCTGGCTCAGCCATCGGGCTCCTTTATCATTTTGATAATTGGCTATTAAAATAGAATCAGGTTTAGTCGAACGGGCTTTATTGAGTAGGCTCGCGAGATGTTTGCTGGTTGGAGGGATACCCGGTTTTGGTTCAAGATCACCTACGTTTTCTATTTGCAGCCAATTGAGTAGGTAGCTCCAATTTTTGTGGTAGACAATAACTTGCTTACCTTTTAGCTGAACTGCTTGAGTTTCCCAGCGTGCAATATTTTCTTTCCATTGAGTGATAAACATTTTAAGTTGTTGTTGATAATCAGCGGTATGGGTTGGGTCAATAGTTTGCAGGCGTTTAGAAAGAGCATTAGCGATGGTCAATAGCCGGTATGGATCCCAGTGTACATGTGGGTTACCTGAGGCATGGACATCTCCATGGCTGCGATCAAGCTCGGTTGGAATTTCAATGCGTTCGACTTGGTTTGCTGCCAGGAAAAATCCTGTCTCACTTTCTTGGATAGAAGCATTTCCAGATTGTCGTAGTAATAAAGGTAACCAGCCAATTTCCAGTTCAGCGCCAGTGCAGACTAATAAGTCTGCTCGGCGCGTTTTGGCGATTAAAGAAGGGCGTGCTTCTATATGATGAGGGTCTTGAAAAGCAGTTGTGGCTGAATAAGCGTTTACATGCTCAGCCCCGAGTGCTTCTACCAATGATTTCCACTCAGGTTCGCATGCAAATACGTTCACTTTAGCAATAGCGTGTGATGTGAATAAAAGTAAGCTAATGCTGACAACTGCTAGTAATTTCATTCTATTCTCCAATTAGAACGTATGGGCGCCATGAGAGCCTAAGCTCATTACGTATTGAAGAGTAATAATGTCATTTGTTTCATCATGCCCATTATCAAGTTGGCTGTATTGCAAACGTATACGGCTAAAGTGACTAGGTGAGTAATCAAGCATAATACTGCTTCTGTCTGGATCACCTTCAGTGCCTAAACTAGACTCTTCAAGAAATTCCTCTTCATCAATACCAGAGCCAGCGAAGTTAGTCACCGTGTTGTCAGCTTCTAAATAGTCATATCGAAGTCCTACTCTCCAAGCAGGCATAAATTGATAAATGCCTTGTATATAATACCCTTTTTGCTCACCATCGTAATTGGCTTCAGCAGTATTCGCACCTTCGGTAAATTCGGAATCACCTTCTTCATTTTTTACAAAGTACTCAGCTTGAAGTTTGAAGTTGGTTTGTTTGCTATTGCCGTTGGGAGCCCATTTATAAACAAAATCAATGCCTGCTACATCCACCTTGCCATTCAGTAATTCATTATCAGCTCCTTCTTCTTCATCACCGTGGCCGTGACCGCCGGCTTCGCGTACATCAAATTCAGACTCGTAATAACTCGCACCTAAGAGCCAGCTTGAGCTCGAGCCTATATCGCCACCAGTTTTTACAAAAAAAGCTAAACCGTTATTGTTATCTTCATTTTCGCCGCCAGGGAATTCAGAACCCCTTGTAACTTCTACACCCAAACTAAAGTACAAATCGGTGGGGGCAACCCAGCGAGCCTGTACTCCAGTGTCAACAAGGTGTCCACCGAATATGGCATCATAAACGAGTGGGCGGTCAGCGAAATCATGAGCATGGTCATGAATGCTATTTAGATAACCGATGCCGGAAAAAAATCGACCGCCTTTAATGGCAAAGCCAGAGCCTAGTTTCAGTGTTTCGATATAAGCTTCTTCAAGCTCAACTTCCGTTTCTCCATCTTCATAAATAATGGCAGTCGTCATCGAGCCATAAAATTTATCATCAATATTGGCAGAAATAGACAGCTCATTGTGACCTGTAGAAAAGCCATTCTCAGGTAGTTCTGCCTCACCACCTAATTGAAAACCGGGGAGTTCTAACTCACTGTTATCAATATCGGTGTAACGTCCATCTAGGATCAAGCTAATAGCCGGGTTGAATTCATTGCCCGAAATTTTTCCAGCAGAATGTACATTGGCAGAGATAGATAAAGCGACGAGAGTTGCTCCCGCAGCAAAAATAAAAGGTTTCATTATTTCTCCTAAAGATTTAATTGTGGGTATAGATTTATTGTTAATTAATAAAGACGAGTGTGAGTAGAAGACGGTATTCGCTTGGAGGTACAAAAGGAAAACGACGGACTAAGCCCGTGTTTTCATAGCCTTTCCAGCACTGGCCTTTTGGTAGTAGCCGATATCAGAACACTTTACGATTTAATGTTATAGGCTCTAGTGCACAAGTACTCATTGTTGAGGTAGTTATATTTATGCACTTTGCGTCCATGCAGGAAAGGGGTCATTCAGTGTCTTCCAATACGCTTTTCCTTCTAAGAGCTCATCGTCGTTCAATAGGCAGTCATCAAGCGCTTGTGTGATTTTGGTTTGATCTAAACCTTGGCCAATAAAAACTAATTCTTGTCGCATATCTCCAAAGGGCTCTACCCAATTTTTTTGAATGGATTCAAGGTAAGTTTCGTCAGTTGGCCAGTTGTTTTTAGGCACAGATTTCCAGAACATTCCCGCAAAACCATAGCGTGCAATCCCGCCTGCTTGGCTCCATTGACCGGCAAATTCAGGTCGTGTTGCTAACCAAAAGTAGCCTTTAGAGCGGATGAGTTTTCCATATTGTTTTGTGTTATGTAGGAACTGATAAAATTTCTCTGGGTGGAAAGGCTTTCTTGCCTCGTAACTAAAGCTGCCAATTCCGTATTCTTCTGTTTCTGGAACATGCTCGCCTCGCATTTCTTTTAACCAGCCAGGTGCCTGTTGAGCCTGTTCAAAATCAAAAAGATGAGTCCCCAAAACTCGATCAATATCAACTTGTCCATTCTCGATAGGAATAATAGAAGCCGATGTGTTGAGTGTTTTTAAGATAGCGGTTAATCGCTCCAATGCTGTTGTTTCTACTAAATCTGTTTTGCTAATCAAAATAACATCAGCAAATTCCACTTGGTCAACTAAGAGATCTGCTACATTGCGCTCATCTTCATCACCTAAGTGTTCCCCTTTATCTTTTAAGGATTGGGCTTCGTCATAATCAGTAAGAAAATTAACCGCGTCGACAACTGTTACCATGGTGTCTAAGGTTGCAACATCGGATAAGGACACGCCGTTTTCATCTGCAAAGGTAAAGGTTTCTGCCACCGGGAGTGGTTCAGAAATACCCGTGGACTCAATCATCAAATAATCGAAGCGACCAGATTTCGCAAGTTTGTTAACTTCTAGTAATAAGTCTTCACGTAAGGTGCAACAAATGCAGCCATTGCTCATTTCTACCAGTTTTTCTTCACTGTGGTTTAATGAGACTTCCTGCTGCACGATAGATGAGTCTATATTTATTTCGCTCATGTCGTTGACAATAACGGCTACTTTACGACCTTGTCGATTATTTAAGATATGGCTCAATACAGTAGTTTTGCCTGCGCCAAGGAAACCGGAGAGCACGGTTACCGGCAGCTTATCTATTTGATTCATGTTGCCCTTTACCTTAAGAATTCTTATTTGAATTTTCTTGAGTATGATAATATTTATTAAAGTTATGTTATAACATAACATTTAAAAGTAAAAGACTTAATCTTTGTAGTGAATTAACCATTTGAAGCCGGCTAGGGAGGAGGGAGTGGTTTGGAAAAGGAGTTGTGATATATGAAATGTTGAGGTCTACATGACTTTCACAAATGGGCGTTAATTATCAATTAGTTAATAAACACTTATTTAACTAATTGATAATTAACAAATAATGATTTTAACTGATGACCCTTTCATCTGTAGTTTAAAGCCGATACTAGTATTGCTAACTAGTCTGACTGCTTTGCTTGGAGTTTAAATAGTGTGTCGCTGCTTTAGCACGGTTTCCGCAGGCAGTCATGGAGCACCATCGGCGTTTGCCTGACCGTGATATATCTACAAATTTCATCACGCACTTTGAATTTGCACACCGCTTTAATTTAGTTATGTTGGTTGATGAAAGTAACAGAGCTGCCGAGTGTGCAATGCGGCCTAACAGCATCTCTACTGACAATTCGTTATGAGATGGAGATAAAACGAATTGGCCTTCGGTTTCATCTAAGCGTTGTTCTATCAGTCCTTTTGGAAGCCATATATTCAGTATATTCAATGGCTTAGAGGGGGTAGGGGTATCATCAAGTTTTGCTATCAATAGCTCTCTAATTGCGTTGCGGAGCTCTTTTGTCGTCGCCATATCCGTGCTGCTTGTTTCGCTTTTTATGATAAAGCCTGCTTCACCAGCCCAATTAACCAAATCTTCTGTATTTTCTAATAAGTCGATTTCTTCGCCATGGTCAACAATAGACGTATTGGTGAAATCGACGGCAAGGTCGTTAGCGATAAAAAAGAATTTAGATTTAAGTGCCTGCATGCTAACCATATTAAACCCTGTTGACAGGTTAGGCAAGTATTGGTAATTTATAACCTCTTAAAGTTGTTTTTAACGGTTATAAATTGTGAGGATGCTCTATAATGTTTAAATGCAAAAAAAACTTACAGCTTATTCTGGCTGTGTTTATCATGATCTGTGCGGCAAGTAATGTGCAGGCTATACCGGGTAATGTTCGGTATGGCGTTGAGAAAGTGGGCGATCAGGAGATCTTTTTTCGGGAAGCGGGTGATCCATCTAAACCGGCTATTGTACTTTTACATGGATTCCCATCGTCATCGCATATGTATCGTGAATTATTAGTATCGCTTTCTGATGACTATTATTTAATTGCGCCTGACTACCCGGGTTTTGGCAATAGTAGTTTTCCTTCAAAGGATGAGTTTACTTATACCTTTGATAACCTGGCAAAAGTCATCAACACTTTTCTTGAGCAGAAAGGCGTGAAAAAATATTCTATTATGATGCAGGATTATGGTGCGCCAGTTGGTTTTCGAATAGCTACAGCCCACCCCAAGCGTGTTCAGTCTATTATTACTCAAAATGGTAACGCCTATGAGGAGGGTATTAATAGAGAGGCGTGGGCGCCAATTATCCAATATTGGTCAACACCGACGGATGAGCTGGGTGCAATAATTGAGAAAAATGTTTATAGCGCTGGCGCAATGAAGTGGCAGTATACCCATGGTACGCGTAATCCTGAGTCAATTTTGCCAGATAATTGGATACTCGACTATGCGAATATTTCACGTCCAGGACAAAAAGATATTCAGTTAGCACTGTTTTATGATTATCAAAACAATCTGAAGCAGTATCCTGAATGGCAAGCTTACTTGAGAAAGCAGCAGCCTCCAGTGCTTGTTGTTTGGGGTAAGAATGATGCCTTTTTCCCTGTAGCAGGTGCTGAGGCTTTTAAGCGAGATGTGAAGGATATTGATTATAATATTTTAAATACAGGGCATTTTGCTTTAGAGGAGGATCACCCGGTTATTTCTCAAAAAATTCGCCACTTCCTTGGTAAGCGCAATATTAATTGATTACATTTTTCTAAATAGCCGCTGGGAACTATAGTGTCAGTGGCTATTATTTATTCAAAAATAAAAAGTTCATCATCTTCGGTTGTTGGATAGGAGTACTTGCGAGAAGAGAGTGGGTGTTCTTATTGGTTTTTTTGGTTTGTGTCCAATGGATGCAAGCATTTATTGTTTATGCATCTGTGTCTTCTCAGTGTCTGCACTGTTTCTAGTTAGGTTTCGTCTCGTCACTCTTACTTCTCTGATTTTTTCTGAAAGATATTACTTGTTAGAGGTTTTCTATATTTAAGCGGTAGAAAAGTGCTTAGATGGCTGGTTAAAAATTATCCTTAAAGTTTTAGTTGTTCTACGAGTATTCAGAAAAGGTGGTGATGGGAAAGGGTAGCACTTAATCGAAAATGAATGTTATGATATAACATAACTTTTTTAAGGTCAGAAAGGGCCTCTTGCTTGCATGATGGTCAGGAGATTCTTGTAATATTCTGTCGATATGACGGTTCTTTAGGCCTTAAGAACTAATTGCTAAGCTTCCTTTAATATTATTGATAATCATTTTCATTATTATTATAATTTTAATATATAAGGAGTTATAAGTGTTGATCAAGGGTTTTATTTTCTGCACAAATTCTTTTCTTCTCCTCTAAATCCAGACATTTTTTAACCAACCAATCAATATTTTTTGAGATTTTTATGAAATTGAATATTTTGTTTGCTGCTTCCTCAGTAGCATCTCTGTTGTTTGTTGTAAGTAATAGTTATGGGGCTGAAGAGGCCTCTAAAGAGGAGAGATTAGATAGCCTCCTTGTCATTGGCGATAGTGTGTCTATATCGACGGATCAGCTAGCAGGATCACATGATGTTATTGGTCGTGACGAATTAGATTACGAGCATCCTGATGATACTTATGAATTATTTAATAAAGCGCCGGGTGTTTATATTGCCCGCTATAACCAAGGTATCATCAATACTGATGTTGCCATTCGAGGTTTTGCCGGTGATGGTGTTACACCTCATGCAAAGTTATTAATAGATGGTGTGCCTTTTAATTTGCATAACGGCTATGGAGAGTTGGATCAACTTTTTCCTTTAGATATCGAGAATATTGAATTATTTAAAGGAACCAGCGATGCCCGCTATGGTTTGTTTAATCTGGCAGGGAATTATAACGTCGCTTCACGTAGAGATATCGCTAAAGAAATTAAAGTGACCCTTGGGAGCTATGACACTGCTGAGGTACAAAGTTATATTGGGTTGGAATCGGGACGTTTAACTCACAATTATTTTTTAGGGTATCGACAAAGTGATGGTTATCGGGATCACACTGATATTGAAAAGCTTGAAGCATCGGGTAAGTGGTTTTATGCACTTGATGATAGTAACGAACTGGGTTTGAGTCTTCGTCATTCTACTTATGATGCGGAATCGCCGGGTTACTTTGATGTTAAAGAAGATGCCCGTAATGATCCTACTTCATCGGCATCTCATTCCAGCGAAGATGGGGGTGATAAGACGATTACTCACTACAGTATCCACTATAACAAGGCGTTATCAGAGGGTTTGGATTGGTCAAATAAAATTTATTATAACGATATTGAACGTAATCGCTGGGTAAGGTTTTTTAGTACATCTAACTTGCAGGAACGGGTTGATGATCAGCAGCAAACGGGTTTTGTCACCACATTAGATTGGACAATTAATGATAAGTGGTTCGCGAATATTGGTGCTGATATCGAGCAGCAGGATGTTATCGAACAACGCTTTACTCATTCAGACAATGTTCGTGAAGGTGCTGGAAACCCATCTCGCGATCGTGATTACACCTTAGATACCATCGGTGCCTTTGTAACTATTGAGCAGACACCTTCAGATTATTTGCGGTGGAATATCGGTGTCAGGGTTGATCATTTGGATGGTGATTACACCGATAAAATCTCCAATGTTGATCGTGATATTTTTGACTTCGGAACGATTGTTCAGCCCAAAGCGAATGTATTTGTAACACCGAATGATGATTTAACTGTTTTTGTTAATTATGGGGAAAGCTTTCAACATCCGTATGGCTCAGCGTTATATGACAATCCTAACAGCACTAGTGATGATCGTAGCGATGTATCCACTCATGAAGCTTGGGAGTTAGGAACCAAATGGTTTGCAAGTGATGATGTTGAGCTAAGAGTTTCTTATTGGGAGCATTACGGGGAAGATGAGTTCCTTGATCTAGATGGATTTCAACAGGTGATAGGTGATACTGAACGAAGAGGTATCGACTTGGGTGCTAATGTTACGGCAAGTGATCGTGTAGAACTATGGCTGAATTATAGTTTTCTGGATTCGGAAATTGTCGATCCTAATAGTGACGAAAGAGCCGATAATGCAAGCACGCGTGGTAATGAATTGCGCAGTATTCCCGAATATACCGCTTCGTTAGGCATCAATTACCAAATTACCCCTAAGTTAAGCAGCCGGATTCATATTGATAGCCAAGGCGATTACTATATCAATGAAAATAATCAAGGCGGTAAATTCGGTGGCTACACACTTGTTAGTACAGGGTTTGATTATGAAACAAGCTGGGGTGCTCTTAATTTACAGATTAATAACTTGTTCGATGAGTATTACGAATATGTCTATGACTTTGGTAATACTGGTACTGCCAATATCTATTCTCCAGGAGATGGTATTAATGCCAGCTTGACATACAGTTATAAATTTTAATGATTAACGCTATACCACTGATTTAATATCAATATCGTGCGTCAGTGGCATAGTGTTTTTTTAGTGGCTGAAGAATATAAACAACTTAATTGATTGAAAACTTTTTAGGGTTAAAAACGTGCAAGAAAAAACAGTGATTCGATTGCATCAAATAGATTTGCTTCGTGGGCTTATTATTATCTTTATGATTATTGATCATGCGATGGTGTACTGTATCGAATACGCTGTTAGTGATCCTATTGATGTTGTTAATACTGAGGCTAAAATATTTTTTACACGTTTTACGTCACACTTTTGTGCACCTCTCTTTGTTTTTTTAGCAGGGCTATCTGCTGCAATGACAGAGGGGCGATACGCATCTCCTCAAGTATTTGCTAAAGATATAATTATTCGGGGCTTAGTGTTAATTTTATTGGAGTTTACGCTTGTTTCCTGGTCTTGGAGTTTTAACCCCTTGTTCCCTATGTTGTATGCTCAGGTTATTTGGGCTATCGGCTGGGGGTTTGTTTTCTTAGGTCTTTTTCATTTGGTAAGTATAAAGTTAGTGCTGTTTGCTGGCCTGCTTCTCGTGTTTGCGCATAATTTATTAGATGGTGTGCGGTTCCCAGAATCTTCTGTAATGCATTATCTCTGGTCAGTACTTCATCAGAAAAATGTGCTCTTATTGCCTTTTGATTTCAAAGTCAGAACCACTTATCCAATTTCTCCTATTGTAGGCCTTATGTGTTTAGGGTACTTATTTGGAAAATACAAGCTTATCGCTAAATATACGGAAGGAAGCAGTAATTTAAAACTCAATAGATTTATTCCTTGGTATGGTTTTGCCTGTCTTATAGGGTATGTAGTATTGCGCGGGTTTAATATCTATGGTGATCCGGGAGATTTTGTTGTTTTTGATTCTACGATGATGACGGTAATGTCATTTTTAAACCCAACCAAATATCCTTTATCACTGCAGTTTATGTTGTTAACGGTTGGCGTAGGTTTATTGCTGTTATCTTTATTCTCTAAGTTTCATGTTGATTTCTCCAAGAGTTTCTTACAGACTTTGGGTAAAACCAGCATGTTTTCTTATATTATGCATTTGTATTTGCTACATGCTATTAGTTGGATTCTGATTCCTGTCTTGGGTTATCAATTTAGCGATATGACATATAATGAAACACTAATTGGTTTGCCTAAAGGTTATGGTTTTTCCTATTTTTGGACATTGGTTTTTACTGCTGTCGTTGTTGGTTTAACAACTTGGCTAGCCAGTTTGTATTTGCCTTGGAAGGGACGTCATAAAGAAAAGCTTGTTGTACGGTATATATAAAATAGAGACTTTTAGTTTTATTATGTTTTTTATAGCCGCTGAGAAAGCCTGTTGCGATTAAAATTTTCCGCCACTTCTTGATCAAGGGCAATATTGCCGGACTAATTGCTCCAATTTATCACGATCAAATGGCTTTCCCAAATAATCATTCATACCAATGGCGTTGTAATGGCTGATTTCATCCGGCATGACATTAGCGGTTAAGGCAATGATAGGGAGTTCGCTTTCGCTATAATCCTCGCGAATTTTTTTTGTGGCTTGCATGCCATCCATTTCTGGCATTTGAATATCCATAAAAATTAGATCGTATTCTTTCTCTTTCACACTGGATATGGCTTCAAGCCCATTTTCTGCCAGGTCAACGTCAACTCCCATATTTTTAATAATTTCGAGTGCAATGAGTTGGTTAATTTCATTGTCCTCTACTAATAATATTGATTGCTCTATTTGAGTATTTTCTGTAATTGTGTCAGTGATGTCTTCTTTTTCCGGTAAGGAATATTCATTAACAAGGAGTTCAGTTAATTCATTTAATAGCAATGGTTTATTAATATGCTTTATATGCTCGATGTCAGTTAGTTGATGCTGTTGCTCATAATCGCCGTAGACAGATAAGGCAAAAACAAAGGGTGTGCAGTTTGGTAATGCTTTAATGTCTTCTAATAATGTTTGGCCTCCATTGTTCGTTAGTTGCCAATCGATCAAAATAAAATCAAAATCTTCATCTTTTATAGCATTTATCGCATGCTCTGCATTTTTTGCTAACGTTGCATGTAATCCCATATGCTTCAGCATATTCATTGTGATTTTAATGGTCGTTGGATGCTCTTCGACAAGTAATATTTTTTTACCAGTAAACGTAGGTTGTTCGTTGGCCTGAGTTGCATCGTTAGCGGTGGTATATGGCATGACCACAGTAAAAGATGACCCTTGGCCGACCTGGCTTGTTACTTTAATAGTGCCATTCATTAGATCTACTAATAATTTGCAAATGGCTAAGCCAAGGCCAGTTCCTCCATATTTTCGTGTTGTTGACGCTTCAGCTTGTGAAAAACGTTGAAATAGTTTCTGTTGTTGCTTCTCTGTCAAACCTATACCTGTATCTACAATGCTAAATTCGATGCCTTCGAAGTTTCCTTCGTCCCAAATACAATTTACAGAAAGCATGATGTAACCTTCTTCAGTAAATTTAATGGCATTAGATAAAAGGTTAGTTAAAATTTGCCCCAGTCGTATAGGGTCACCGATAATCTGTTTGGGTAGGTCGGTGTCAATGTTGTAAATGAATTCAAGGTTCTTCTCTGCAGCCGATTTTCCTAGCATGATTTTGACATGGCTTAATACGTCATAAATATCAAACTCAATATTTTCAATGTGTAGTTTATTTGATTCCATTTTTGAAAAATCTAAAATGTCATTGATAATGGTCATCAATGATGTTGCTGAAAATTTTAGTTTTTCCACATAATGCCGTTGAATATCACTCAGTTCCGTTGATAAGCACAGATCTGATAAGCCTAAAATGCCATTCATTGGTGTTCTTATTTCATGAGACATGTTAGCTAAAAACTGTGTTTTTACTTTAGATGCCTTTTCTGCCATATCGCTCTTTACTTTAAGCTGCTGTGCTTGGCGTGTCAGTGCTACGATTAAAATAGAGAAGAATGTACAAACTAATAGAACAATATAGAACCCCAGCTTGTGGTTAATAGATAAAACATGATTGTTGATTCGTGTGATGTTGTTGGATAATGCAGTATTGATCGGTAAGTTTTGAATGTCATTTAACAGTTGGTAAGCCGGTAAGCTATTCTCTAGTAAAAATTCAACGTGTTTTTTAAACATTGGCCATTGAAAGTTATAATGGCTTATATTTTGTAATGTGATTTCATTGATATCTATGAAATCCTTGATATGAATTGCCGTTAAGCTATTTGGCTGAACAATAAATTCTGATAATTTTGACAGTAATGTTTCTCCCGGTTGTTTAATTTCTGTCGGTAGATCTTCAAACGCACTATTGGCTGATGTGATAAAACGTCGAGATGTTTTTAGCATGGTTGCTAATTGCATATAATCAGACGTGGTTTGATTAAATACCTTTAATTGTTTTTTTATCTCTTCGTGGAGTAACAAATTTTGACTGATGCGTTCTGCTTGAAGTTGTAATTGTGCGTGATTATCATAGTGGTAGGTATTGTTAAAATCTGCCAATACCGTTTCGAGGCGAAGTGCCGAGATAGCTTGTTGTAGATCGGTCGCTATTTCTAATTCTTGTTTAGCTTGATTGCCTTGGCGATATAGATCGATGCAGTGAATCCCAAAGTAGAATAATAAGATGCTTAGACAAACTTCTATCCAATACTTAATCATTGTTCTAACCGGTAAAGTGGTCCGCTGAATGATTTAAGTAGTTCGACTAAATCATCGATATCTTCTTCACGTAAGGTGACGCCCAATTGGCTTTTTGCCATGATTGTCACTGCTTCCGGTAATGTACGAACAGAGCCATTATGAAAATAAGGTGCTGTTTCAGCAATATTACGCAATGAGGGAACTTTAAAGACATATCGATCATTAGTTTTTTTTGTAATTTCGTATAAGCCTAAATCATCTAATAAATAAGGTGGTACGGAATCTATACGCCCCAGTTTTTGATAAAGGTTGCCACCGATATTTCTTCCTTGATGGCAGGTGATACAGCCAAATTGTATAAATTTATCGTAGCCTCTTTTTTGTTGGTTGGTCAGTGCATTTGTATCCCCCAATAAATACCGATCAATGGGGGCGTTAGGCGTTATCAAAGTTTCTTCAAAAATGGTAATGGCTTTAATAATATTGGATGGCGTTACACCGTCAGGGCTCAGTTCTAAAAATACACGGTTAAATTGTGGTTCCTGTTTTAACTTTTGTATCACTTCTGGCCAGTTAGACCCCATTTCAATCGGGTTGTGCACTGGTCCAGAAACTTGTTCTGCCAAATCTTTACTTCGGCCATCCCAAAATTGACGAAAGTTAAAGGTTGCATTCAATACTGTTGGAGAGTTGCGTGCACCAGTGAGATTATCAATTCCTGTTGAAACAGGGAAACCATCATCCCCACCATAATTAATTAGATGGCATGATACGCAGGCAATGGAGTTATCCCGAGACAATAAGGTACTGTTAAATAAAGCTTTTCCTAATCGGGCCCATTGAATATTGACATTTACCGTCGTAGGAATGGGTTGAATTGGGCCTTGGACAGACGTGTAGTTATAGCTAGTGTCTGTCAGGATTTGTACGCTGTCTGTTTCTGGTTGAGTAGAAAAAAAATAGGTAATCATTGTGGCAAGGAACACCACAAACATCATCAATAAAAAGATGTAATAACGAATCAGCATTAATAAGGAACTCAGCAAGGCCTCTATTAAAGCGTAGATGAGCTTGCTTATATTGCTAAGACATAAACTTTACAACACGGCTGATTATGGTTGTTTTTTGTTATAAGAGAGCCGAATAACCATCCATTTGATTAATAGGGTATCTTTTTGCCATCCCAGGCAAATATCTTACCACTATCTTCAGTTTTTATACTTTCAATCACTGTCATCAGCTTTTTAGCTGAATACTCAGGCGTAAATAGTTTTTCTTTTGGAACATTTTTTTGAAATGGCTGAGACAGTTTGCTGTTAACTGTCCCTGGGTGTAAGCCGATAACAATGGTCTGCTTTTGGCGCCTGTTAATTTCAATGCTTGTTGTTTTGATCAGCATGTTAAGAGCTGCTTTAGATGCGCGGTAGGCATACCATCCACCGAGTCGATTATCGGATATGCTTCCAACTCTGGCCGACAACGCTGCAAATACTGCGCGTTGGTTTTTGTGTAATTTCGGGATGAAATATTTAGCAACTAAAGCTGGTCCAATACTATTGATAAGAAAATTCTTTTGGAAGTTATCTACAGATAAATTTTTTAATGATTTTTCAGGCAAGCTATTTGTATCATGTAATATGCCAGTTGCCACTATGACCAAATCCAAAGATCCTGATTGAGAGGTTAACTCTGCCGCCTCTGATATGGTTTCTTCTTCATTAAAGTCAATTGGGAACCAATGAATATTGTCCTGTTTAGTTTGGGTGTTATGACGAGAATATGCATAAATAGTGGATGATTTGTTTTGTGCAAGCAGCTGGGTAAGGGCTGAACCAATTCCCCCAGAAGCTCCAATAATGGCAATATTAAAATTAGTCATGTTAAACAATGTAATTCAACACTATATTAAATAGTGTATACGTTGTGGATTTCTTTATAGACGTTGATTGTTTTCAGTGCTCAATATAGCGCTAGAAATAATTACGTTCACATTGGTAAATTGGTTTGGTTTTGAGATATTGATAAGAAAGAGAGATGGTATTTTGATTTTTAGCATGGGGCTATTTTAAATCTACATAACTTAATTATGTGAATAGCTAAAGGGGCGGTACTGCCCCTTTCATTTATCAGTAGTTAAGCTGTTGCTTCTATTGATTGTAAGACTTCAATAACAGCGCTGGGTTCTTGTCGTTTGGTATAATCGGCATCAACAAATGAGTTGATTATAGTGCCGTCTTGAGCAACGACATACGTAGCTGCTAGTGGTAGGTCAAATTGTCCCGTACCATTATGAGCTTCTACATGGATACCAAAGCTTGTGTAAATCGGACGGAGTTCTTCAGCCAAGCTATGCACCAAGCCAATACTGCGAGCATAGTCGGAATTCTCATCAGTTAAGACTTCAAACTTTAAGTTATTTTTTTCTATGGTTGATAATGAGCTATCAGGTAATTCTGGTGTTATGGCGATGAGTGTCGCGCCAGCGGCTTGAATATCGTCCAGTACGGCTTGGTATGCTTGAAGCTCTAAGTTGCAATAGGGGCACCATCCTCCACGGTAAAAGGTAATAACAGCAGGGCCTTTCGTTAATAAGCTTTCCAAGGTTTGTGCCTTTCCATTATGGTTAGGCAAGCTGAAGCTCGTCAGTTTATCCCCTTTTTTAGGTGCTTTTTCTACAATACCAGTATCGGCCAAGACTTGTGTGGCATTAGCCATGACTGCTTGTACATCTTTAGGTGCTTTTTGACGAAAGCCGGCTTTATAGTCTTCAAGTTTAGTGCTGAGTGACATTTGATAAACCTCTTTTGGTGATATGAATAATGGCATTCAATCAGTTTTTGAATGATTGTTCAAGATTTATTTGAATGAATATTCAAGTAGTGTGTGAGGGCTAAAATTTAGTCAGTTTTTATAAAAAGTTATTATTGCTATATACTGCTATTTATTGTGTACTTAGGTAATGGCTAGGCAGCTAAATCAGAGCGCAACTAATAGCTAAAGAACGAGAATCAAAGTAATTAAATAACATGGCTAAAATCCAATTTAATCGAGACGATGTCATTGAAAATGCTACTAAACTGTTTTGGGATAGTGGTTTTAATGGTACATCTATGCAGGAAGTTTTTGAGGTAACAGGGTTAAAGCCGGGAAGTATTTATTTAGCTTTTGGCAATAAAGAAGGCTTGTTTCGTGAAGCACTTCAATCCTACGCGCTTAATAACTTGAGCGATATTAAGCGTACCATTGATGGGGCTGATTCTACTGGTCTCGGTATCTGTAAAATTCTCAGACGCATGGTTAATGAATCAGCTAAAAGCGATTATTGTAGTTGCTTCCTTGTGAAGAGCCAGCTTGAGCTGGCATCTGAAAACCCAGAGTTACATGATGTAGTGGTTAGCCATCTACAAGAAGTAGAAGATTTGTATCGAGATTATTTGCTTTTAGAGTGCGATAAAAGTACTGCAATGATTCGTGCTAGAAGTATTATGATGCATATTTTTGGTTTGCGTGTTTATGGTTACCTTAATAGCTCACCAAAGAAAATGCTTGAGGGTGTGAAGGCAGGTTTACCATGGTTGCCATGGTAATAAAAGGAATGTTTGTAAAAGCTATCGCGTGATGTTTATTCATAATCTAAATTAATAATTTTGCTACTTACAAGTGTTAACTCATAATGTTTTTACTTAAATACTGGTATATAGAATCTGTCAGTAAGACAGTGTAGACTTCGGAAAAACAATTATATTTTATAGGGATAGCAGTATGAATTCAGCAGTCTCCTTAATTCACAAATCAACACTTTCATTTCTTAATCTAATTAAATCTGCCGCATTATTGTTACTCTTAGCCATTGTTATTGCTGCTTGTGGTGGCGGAGGAGGCGGTGGTAACGGTAGTAGTGATGAGGACCAGACTTCAGGCCGAACGGGGACAATTGAGCCCGAAGTTACCATCCGAGCTGATTTTAGTGGTATTGATTACCCTGTCAATGTTTACCTTCCTGTTGATTATGGTGTAGATCCGGATGCTCGTTATCCGGTACTTTATATGTTGGACTCTGAATTTTGGTTTTCTACGACAGTTGATATTGTAGATTCAAGAAATAAGTCGGTTATTGTAGTGGCAATTGGTAACACCGGAGGGTCTGGACTCGGTAGGCGAGCAATTGATTATCGTATGCCTGGGGCGAGAGACTATTATAATTTCCTCATTACGCAAGTTATCCCTTTTATAGATGCTAGTTATTTGACTGATGTGTCAGAGCGAACCTTGTCAGGGCATTCTTTCGGAGGGCTTTTTACTGGCTTGGCCGTATTGCTTGAGGAGCCCAATAATCGCTATTTTTCTCGTTATTTTTCTCAAGATGGTAGTTTTTGGTATCAGCCAGGAGTCACGGCAGATTTGAATAATCAGCTTCTTGCAATTGACAATAATTTACCGATTCAATTGATATTAGCAGGCGCAACAGGCGCTAGTGGTAATCTTGTTCCAGTGAGGCGTCATAGTAGGCTGTTGGAAGGGAGTGGGTATATTGGTCTCGATTTAATGGTTTGGCCTTATGATGCTTCTCATGATGGACAATATAGTTTATCCATGGTGGATTTTGTCGAATTAACCTATAGTGATGTTGAATAAGGCCTATCAAGATAGAGTTGTATATAATAATTTTTAAATAAAGCGCTTTTGTACCTCGTTCAACTATGGGTAGCTATTTGTTATGAACTTCAAGCGCATAGAAGCATTTTTTTGGGTGGCAAAGCTGCATAGCTTCAGCAAAGCGGCTGAACAACAGTGTACAACACAGCCTGCTATATCAACACGTATTGCCGCTTTGGAAGAAGAGTTAGACGTTAAGTTATTCGAGCGTGAAGGTAACAGCCGGGTATTGTTAACGCCTAAAGGGCATGAGCTTATGCCCTATGCTGAAAAATTGGTTTATTTTGCGAAAGAATTTACCAATACTGCTAATAATGCGGCTGCCTATTCGGGTTTGCTGCGTTTAGGTGTCTCCGAAACTATTGCACACTCATGGCTTTCAACTTTTCTTAAACGATTCCAGGAAGATGTTCCCGGTGTGACCGTTGAATTAACGGTTGATGTTTCGATTACGCTCACAAAGCTATTATTGTCTGGCTCTATCGATATTGCTTTTCTTATGGGGCCGCTATCTAACCCTGTGATTATTGATGATCATCTCTCAACCGTTCCCTTGGTTTGGGTGACAAGCCCAGTATTAGGTATTGGTTCTGAGAGTCAACCAATGTCTTCATTAACGCAATGGCCGATTATTACTTACGCTCGTAATACCATTCCTTACAACGAAATTACTCAGGAGTTTGCAAAGTGCTCTGAGCGGCCTGCCAGAATTATTACCTCTAGCTCGTTGGCCATTTGCAGGCGCCTGGTGCTGGATGGCATGGGTATATCAGCATTACCAGCGGATCTTATTCAAGATGATATTGATAATGGCTTAATGCAGGTCATCACTACCAGCTGGCACCCGTCTGATTTAACCTTTACCGCCTCCTACCCAATGACGCCTCATAAGCCAGAATTACTCCCCATGATTGATCTGGCGAAGTCAATTGTTAGCCTCAAACAGGCATCATCTCCTGATTTCTATAAGAAAAATTAATAGAATTCTAAAAAAAATCATAATTTGAATTTATGATGTGGTTTGAATAGCATCACCTCTACGATAAATAACAATAAAATTCATCCTTAAAGGGTGTATGGGGGATAGTGTGTTGAATGACCTCAGTGACATCAGGTCACGTATACGTACTGGATGTTTCCAGGAAAATACTAGTGGTTTGATGCCTAATCTGGTTCAGGGCAATCTCGTGATAATGCCAAAGCAATGGGCGGATGAGTTTGTTGAATTCTGCCAAATGAACCCTAAGCCATGCCCTATTATTGGCGTCTCAAAACCTGGTGATCCAGGTTTACCAGCGTTGGGTGATGATATCGATATCCGTGTTGATGTGCCTGAATATCATATCTTTAAGCAAGGTAAATTTGCTGAATCAGTGGCTGATATTAACGATTACTGGAACGAAGATTCTGTTGCCATCGTGCTCGGTTGCTCCTTTTCTTTTGAGGATGCGCTGCAGTCTGCTGGGTTGGCAGTCAGGAATATAAGTTTAGGCACGAATGTGTCGATGTACGATACCAATATTGCGACACAAGCCACACAAAATTTCCGGTGCAATATGGTGGTTTCCATGCGCCCTTACAAAAAAAATAATATCGATGAAGTCATTCGTATTACTAGCGAATACCCTAAGGCTCATGGTTCACCTGTTCATATTGGCGACCCTCAAGCTATAGGTATCAACGATATTAATAGGCCTGAGTATGGTTCACCAGTGGCTTTAGAAGAGGATGATATTCCTGTTTTTTGGGCCTGTGGTGTCACCACGCAGGCAGCAATTAGAGCTGCTAAATTGCCACTAGTCATTACTCATGCACCTGGAAAAATGCTGATCACAGACCGGGTTTATGAAGACTTGAAATAAGCAATATGAAGATTCGCCTAGCGCGAATGAATAATTTTTATAATAACTACCAAAGATGATGAGGAAATAATGATGAAAAACTCTACACTCTTAGCCACAGTACTAGGGCTAATGCTCTCTACCAGTGTATTCGCTGAAAAATGGGATATGCCAACACCTTATGGTGACGGTAATCACCCGACTCAAGTTGCTAGACAGTTTGCAGAGGAAGTCACTGCTAAGTCAGGCGATAAGTTAAAAATTACGGTGCACTCTGGTGGATCATTAATTAAACATCCAGAGATTCATCGTGCAGTTAAATCCCGACAGGTTCAAATTGGAGAAGTGTTTATTGGTCGCTTAGGTAACAACGATCCAATTTTTAAATTAGACAATATCCCATTTCTAGCCACTGATTTTGATTCTGCAGAAAAGTTGTACAAGGCATCGAAAGCTGAGTTATCTAAGCAGTTAGCTAAAGACGGTTTGATTTTACTCTACACCGTACCTTGGCCGGCACAGGATTTATATTCCAGTAAGCCTGTTAATAGTTTAGCTGATTTAAAAGGGTTGAAAATGCGCGCTTATAGTCCAACGACTTCGCGTTTGGCCGACCTTATGGGAACAACGCCAGTCAATGTGCCTTTCAGTGATGTTGCTCAAGCATTTACGACGAGTGTGATCGATGCCATGATTACTTCGCCTAGTACTGGTGTGAATAATCAAAGCTGGGATTATATTTCTCACTTTACAACAGTAAGTGCCTGGATTCCGAAAAATATGGTTTTCGTTAACAAAAGAAAATTTGATAAATTGGACAGTGATACTCAACAAGTCATTATGACTGCGGCTGCTAATGCTGAGAAAAAAGGTTGGGAGTTAGGGCGCAAAAATGGTGTTGACCATACAAATATCTTGCGTGACAAAGGTATGTCAGTTATTAAGCCATCTGATACTTTGCAGTCTGAATTGCGTGCAATTGGTAAAACCATGGTGGATGAATGGCTAGCTGAAGCAGGTGCGACAGGCAAAGCTATTATCGATAATTATAATAAATAAGGTACACGAATCAGTATTTTATTGATTCTCAATTAACGTCCTCCGTTGTGGTGTGATATGCAAAAAATTAGACAATTATTTTATCTCACTTCAGCGTGGGGAGCGGGTCTGTGCCTTATTGCGATGACCGTATTAATCTTGGCGCAGATCACTGCTCGTATGATCGGTGTTGTTATTCCTTCCTCTGAAGACTTTGCAGGTTGGATATTATCGGCAACCATTTTTTTCGGCTTGGCTTATACCTTTAATACGGGCGGGCATATTCGAGTGACTATTGTCTTAAATCGTTTATCTGCGCGTAATCGCCATATCGCTGAATATATTAATTTAGTCGTGGGTTTATTGATTAGTGGGTACTTAGCGTTCTATACAGTATTTACGGTGTATGAATCTTTTGAATATAAAGAAGTAACAGACACTTACTTAGCAATGCCTTTAGGGTTGGTTCAGTTACCTATGGCAGTAGGCTCATCTTGTTTGTTTTTTGCAATATTGGATAGCTTTATTTTGATGATAATGGGGCGAACCCCTAATTATATTTCCTGCGAAAGCGAATTAGATGTAGAAGGTTAGAGTTGTGGATATAACAATAATAGGCTTTATCTTGGTTGTCGCCATGCTATTGATGCTGGTAAGTGGTATTTGGATTGCTCTCACGTTAACAGGGTTGGCAATCATTGGGCTGGTATTAGTTGAAAACTCAAGCATTGGTTTGCTTTTAGGAACATCGTCCTGGAGTGCAACTACCGGATGGTCATTAACGGCTTTACCACTATTTATATGGATGGGCGAAATTCTTTTTCGGACACGATTGTCAGAGGATTTATTTCAGGGGCTTTCACCTATTTTGGCAAAACTGCCAGGTAAGTTACTTCACGTTAATATATTAAGTTGTGGTATTTTTGCTGCTGTTTCGGGCTCTTCTGCCGCAACAGCAGCGACTATCGGCCGTATGACATTGCCTGAGTTATCACGTCGTGGTTACGACGACTCTATGGCGATTGGTACCTTGGCCGGCTCAGGTACATTAGGCTTGTTGATTCCGCCTTCGATTATTCTTATTGTTTATGGGGTTGCGGCAGAAATTTCTATTGCACGCTTATTTCTTGCGGGAGCATTGCCCGGTATTCTGTTGGTCGGTTTGTTTATGCTATATACCATGGGATGGTCTTTATTGAAAAAGGGAACCCTCGCAGATACGGATAACGTTTCTTATACTTTCAGTGAAAAGCTCATCGCATTAAAAAAATTATTGCCCATTGTGTTATTAATTGGGGGTGTTTTAGGGTCGATTTATCAGGGGGTTGCTACACCTACAGAAGCTGCTGCGCTTGGCGTAACCGGTGCACTGCTATTATCTGCGCTAACGGGTAGTTTTTCGTTTGCCAGTTTTAGTCAAAGTGTTTTGGGTGCAGTTAAAAGCTCCTGTATGTTGGGGTTAATTTTAGTGGGGGCACATTTTTTAACGTTGGCAATGGGTTTTGTTGGTATTCCTAATGCGCTTGCAACATGGATATCTGCACAAGGGCTATCGTCTATTACCTTAATTATTTACCTGACTTTCTTTTTTATTATTCTGGGGTGTTTTCTCGATGGCATTTCAGTTGTTGTTTTGACAACGTCGATTGTGTTGCCAATGGTACAGCAGGCGGGTATTGATTTAATCTGGTTTGGTATTTTTTTGGTACTGGTCGTTGAAATGTCGCAAATTACACCACCGGTTGGTTTTAATTTATTTGTTATTCAATCCTTAACGGGCAAAAATATATTGTATGTTGCGAAGTCGGCATTGCCATTTTTTATTATGATCGCTGTAGCCATTGTGATTATTACTATTTTTCCAGATATAGCACTCTATTTGCCTACCTTAATGACAAAGGGTTGAAGATATAGGTCTCTGATAATGAAATTAAATTGTGATATGGGAGAAAGTTTTGGCCATTGGAAAATGGGCATGGATGAAGAAATTATGCCCTATATTAATATGGCCAATATTGCTTGTGGGTTTCATGCTTCTGATCCTTTAACAATGTCTAAAACAGTGGCGCTTGCTAAAGCGGATAATGTGGCTATTGGGGCCCATCCTGCATACCCTGATTTATTAGGGTTTGGGCGACGAGATATGAAGCTTTCCTCAGTGGAAATTACCAATATCGTATTGTATCAAGTAGGAGCATTGCAGGCAGTATGCCATGCACAAAATGTGGAGGTAGGTTATGTTAAACCTCATGGAGCACTTTATAATGCGATGATGAGAGATTCAATGATTTTTGCGGCAATTGTCGATGCGGTTGCTTCTTTATCAGTGAGTATCCCCTTAATGATATTGGCAACAGATAAAGCTGATGAGATGAAACAGCAGGCTGATAAGCAGGGTGTTTCCATTTTGCTTGAAGCATTCTGTGATAGAGCTTACAACGATGATGGTAGTTTGGTTTCTCGTAGTGTCAAAGGCTCGGTGTTATCAGATGATTCGGCAATAGAGTACCGTATTAAAGAGCTAATACAAAATAAAGAAATTACAGCAATGTCCGGTAAAAAATTACCTGTTAATGCTGATACGATTTGTGTTCATGGCGATAACGCCCATGCTTTACAATCGGTTAAAAAGATCCGACATTTTATTGAAAGTTTATGAAGCTAAGGTCCCTGTCAGAAAATACTGTTCTTATTCTATTCGAGCAGGAAATTAATCATTCAGTATTTCAGCAAGTTTCTCAATGCACAAAAAAAATTGAAGCAGACCTATCCGATTATGTTATTGATATTGTACCTTCTTATGCTTCGATTCAAATTCTTTTCAATATCACAAAAATATCGAGTGAACAATTTAGTACTTTGCTTGATAAAGTAATGAAAGATGCCAATGCAGCGGTAGTCGATGAGCGTTCCGCAAAAATTATCGAAATTCCGGTTTATTATGGTCTCGAGGTTGCACTTGATATTGAGGATATTGCAAGATCCGCCAATATTTCTATTGATGAGGTTATCTCTCTTCATTCGTCGGTGACTTATGATGTTTATGCAATTGGCTTTGCGCCAGGTTTTGCCTATTTAGGTAATGTTGATAAGCAGATCGCGATGCCACGTAAAGAAACCCCGCGAAAAAAAATTCGCCAAGGGAGCTTGGGTATTGCTGATCAGCAAACAGCAATCTACCCTTCAGACTCTCCAGGTGGGTGGCAGATTGTGGGTAGGACGCCGTTATCGATGATTGATTACAATGAAGAAAAGCTCACCCAATTTGAAGTGGGCGATAGAGTCAAATTTTATTCTATTAGTCAACCTGAATATCTTTCGATGGGCGGAACACTTTAATGTCCTTAGAGGTTACCAACGCTGGATTTTTAGCGCTGATACAGGATTTTGGTCGCTATGGCTTACAGAAATATGGCATTACTAATGGAGGGCCTTTAGATGAGCATGCTTATCTTTGGGCAAATCGCCTTTTAGGTAATCATTACAATGCAGCACAATTAGAGATTAGTTTTGGTGGGTTTTCATGCCGTTTCACAAAGAAAACGATGATGGCGGTTTGTGGTGCGGATCTATCAGCCACTCTTAACGGGCAACCTCTAACATTGTGGCAATCTCACTATGTAATGCCAGGGGATGAAGTTAAATTTGTTTCACCTAAATCAGGGTTGCGTAGCTATCTGGCAGTGAAGGGTGGGTTTCAGGTGGATGCACAACTGGCGAGTTGTGCCACAGTTGTAAGAGAGAAGTTGGGTGGCTTATCGAAAATAGGGGAAAAATTGTCCGACAAGGATTATGTGCCTTTTCAGGCATCGAAAGAGGAAGTCAATAAGCGTGTCCCTAAAAAATACATTCCAGATTACAGTAATAAAATCCATTTGCGATTTATACCTAATTCATCAGTCACTGGCTGTAAAGTTGAGGTGTTGAAGCAGTTTGCTAAACAGTCGTTTAAGGTTACCCCTAATATTGATCGAATGGGCTATCGGCTATCAGGCGAGCCTATTAAAAATGAACAAACAGGTATTATTTCCCAAGGGCTTGCATTAGGTGCCATTCAATTGCCCAAAGATGGCCAGCCCATTGTGTTGATGCGGGATCGTCAAACAATGGGAGGTTATCCTCAGTTAGGTTGTATTGCCTATCTGGATATACCTTTATTGGCGCAAAGTATGCCGGGAACAGAGGTGTCTTTTTCTGCAGTAGACGTTTCGGATATTGAGGAAGAGTTGGTTCGTTATAAGCGCTTTTTTGGCCTGAATATGTAGGCTTACAGTAAGGGTATGGTTGTAAATGTGTAGCTTATAAATAAAAAAGCCACTAAAAATTAGTGGCTTTGAGATCTGCTTCAGAAGTTTTAACTTTCGACAAACGCTCTTTCAATGGCATAGTGAGCTTGTTGTCCACGTTTAAACTCTTTGAACCCTGCATTATTGAGTATTTCACAAGTATCTTTAAGCATGCTTGGACTGCCGCAAATCATAAAACGGTCATCTTCGATATTTGGTTGAGGTAGGCCAATATCACTAAATAATCGCCCAGATAACATCAGGTCAGTCAGTCGACCATTGTTGACATACTTTTCTCGAGTAACGGTTGGGTAATAGATAAGCTTTTCTTTGACTAAATCACCAAAGAATTCATTATTGGGTAATTCTTCGGTAATGTACTTCTCATAGGCCAGTTCAGAAATTGTGCGTACCCCATGAGTTAAAATAATTTTATCAAATCGGTCATATATTTCAGGGTCACGAATGATGCTCATGAATGGTGCAAGCCCAGTTCCCGTGCTAATCAGGTATAAATGTTTTCCTGGTAGTAGGTGGTCAGCAACTAAAGTACCTGTGGGTTTGGTGCTAAGTAATATTTTGTCACCAACCGCAATTTTTTGTAGGCGTGAAGTTAGTGGGCCGTCGGCAACTTTGATACTGAAAAACTCTAACTCATCCTCATAATTAGGGCTGGCAATGCTATAGGCTCTAGTAAGAGGCTTGTCCTCTAGCTCCAGGCCCAGCATAACGAAATGGCCATTTTCAAAACGAAAACTATTACCTCTTGTAGTTTTGAAGCTAAATAACGACTCATTCCAGTGATGGATGTCGGTTACTGTTTCTTCAATGAGTGCTGCCATGGATAACCCTTTCAATATGCTCAATAAATAGTCTGGCTATTCTAAATAGGTTTCTTTTCTAAGCGAAATGATTTAATCGCATAACCTTATATCATTTTGAGTGAATTGTTTAATCTGGCTAGAAAAGGCCTTGAGAAATAGAGGGGATTAATAGAGGATGGATAATTATAACTAAAGTAAGTATAACGCTATATTGAGCTGGTTCTTGAATAGTCAATATAGAGATCGTTTATTTATTAATCCCTAATGGGTTTGGCCTTTATCGTTAATCCCTAAGAGTATGTTTCTGGTCACATAACTAAAGAGTTTTTGTGTGCTATATTGTCTGAGTAAATATGAATTCTAAATAATATGAATAAATCTCTTATTGCTAAAAAAGCTCAATGGCTAATGGTGTTTGTCTTCAGTAGTCTACTGACGACTTATAGTTGGGCCCAAAATAATTCTGCGGATACCGGCTCCAATCCAGCTGATAAAAGTGCTAATGCAGACAAGTCTTTTTTAAACCTTGAGGTCATTGACTCATATGTTGAGGTGCGCACCGGACCTGGTCGAGGCTACCCTGTATTTTATGTGATAGAGCAGGGTGAAACGGTTGAGGTGCTTAAGCAACGTGTCGGTTGGTATGAAGTTCGTGCTCAAAATGGAAAAACTGGCTGGGCAACATCCTCGCAACTATCTAGGACATTACAGTCAACAGGTGAGCCAGCCGATTTGCCATCAGTGAGTTTTGGCGACTATCAAAAGAATAAATGGCGTGTTGGTTTCACCACAGGCGAGTTTTTTGATGGTGAATTAAAGGGGGCTGATATATTCTCCGGAACCTTAAGTTACCGCTTTTATGGTTGGTTAAGCCTTGAGGGTGAAGTAGGTAAGCTCCTAAGTTCAGGTAGGGAAGGTGACTTTTATAATGCCAATATATTGATAGAGCCTTTTTCTCGTTGGCGACTATCTCCAGAATTGCTGCTAGGTGGCGGCAAAATATCTTTTGATCCACAGCCTATATTGGCGGACTCCGTTGATATCGACGATTCTGATTTTACCAACTATGGCTTAGGGCTTAACTATTATGTTGGGCGCAACTTTGTAATTCGGGGTGAATACCGCAGGTATTCTGTGTCAACAGATGACGATAAAGCGACATTAGAATCATGGAAAATAGGTTTCAACACATTTTTTTAGTAGCAGTTTTGCTTGTTATTATGCCGGTCTTTGCAAATGCTCAGGTGACAGATAGCTCTGCAAATAAAACAGCAAAAGTTAAATCTGAATTTTTAGAATTTGGCCTTAATGCCGGCATATTGAATTTAGAAGACTTTCCCAGTGAATATACTATTGGGGCAAACCTTACTTTTCGAGCCACTGAAGATTTCTTTTTGCAGGTAAATTATACACAGGCAAGCGATGTTGACTTTTCTTCGGCTGAAAAAGGCCCTCAAGGTCCATCGTTTACAGGCAGTGACCGAGACTTTGAGCACTATAATCTTTTGTTGGGGTATAATTTTTTCCAGGGTGAATTTTTTACTACAGGCTCAAAAGCTAATTTGTCATCACTGCATTTAGTGGGTGGTGTCGGTGAAACTGAGTTTGGTGGTGAGAGCAGTTTTACTTATGTTTTAGGGGTTGGTTATAAGGTTGCCTTTAAGCGTCGTTACATTGTTAATTTCGATGTGAGAGATTATATTTATGAATTTGATAGTACAAGTGGCGGAGATGATGAAGATACAACGAATAATATCCATGTTTCTCTTGGCCTGAGCTATTTATTTTAGGCGGTTAGGCAAAGTAATACCATATTATTTTTATAGTGACAAAATCTAGGTCTTATACTCTTTATGTTTTCAGATAACTTAAACGCTAAAAGTATTAATTATTCACTGTTTGTAGTGATAGTTCTCCTTGGCTCACTATTCTCTATCAACGTTTATGCGGCTGAAAAAACAATCTCTGATATTGGCAATGATAACGATGATTCGGTAAGAATTATTGAGCCCAAGAAAGAAGTGCCTGTTGCAGAAGCTGCTGCTATTGATACAGAGCAATTCGAACTGGGTTTATTTGGTGGCTTCTTGGCTGTAGAAGACTTCAATACAAACCCGGTTTTTGGCGTTTCTTTTAGTTATCATATTACTCCAGCCTTTATGGCCCAGCTCAATTATGGCAAGTCAGAAGTGGATCGCGCTACGTTTGAAGAAAATGCAGGTAGTGGATTTACTTTTCTAAGGGGGAGTGAACGAGATTTTGAGTACTACAATATTCTCGCTGGTTATCGGGTTCTACGAGGCCGCTCTTTTATCGGCCGGAATAAAAAATACAACTCTGATATCTATATTTTGGGTGGGTTTGGAGCTGTAGATTTTGCAGGTGATACAAACGTGAGTGTTGTATTAGGGACGAGTTACCGGGTTGTGTTAACAGATTCCCTTGTTGGCAGCATAGATTTTCGAGGCCATTCAGTGGATCGGGATTTTCTAAACGATGATAAACGCACTTTTAACACAGAGTTTTCATTTGGATTAAACTGGCTGTTTTGATCTTTAAGGTTTTCTTCTGTTTTGTGATCTCCTTAACTATTTTGATAATTTCTTTCCTATTTCCTTTCTAGACTTGTGACAAGGTTCTCATTAGGGCTGGCTAATGTCTTTTCAAACTATATTATTAGGCATTTCACGCATTATTTAAGAATGTTAGCTAGTTCTCAAATCTGTAAATAGCGCTATCGTTTTAGCTCTATTTTCGGTATTTTCAATGCTATAACTAACATATTAGATGCTTTTTCATAATCGTTTTTATTTATATGCTTTTGTGTACTAAATATGATTCTTTTATGAGAAATAGTGAATTTTGCGCCAGAATAATAATAGTTTAATTGCTAGTGACCATGTCCCGGTTTACAGCTTGAGGTATAAGCTTCATGAGAAACATATTCCACCCTAATCAGTTATTAATGCTTGTCGTCGGTATTATGGCTTCTGTTCTGTACAACCCTGTGTTAGCGAATACTTCAGAAGATGCATCGTTAAGTGAAGTTAAGAAAATATCTCAAGATATTCAGAGTTTGAAGCAAGAAGTTATATCGCTCAATAAAGACTTAAGGTTAATGGAAGAAACCTTACTTTTCCCGTCGTCCACTCGTTTTTCTATTTTTCTGTCTGTTAGCTCTGGACGCTTTTTTACATTAGAAAGTGTCAAGTTGAAGATTGATGGAAAGTTAGTGTCTACCCATGTTTATTCTGATAAACAACGGCAGGCGTTAATTCGCGGTGGTGTACAGAAATTTTATGTCACCAACCTAAATGAAGGAAAGCACTTAGTGACTGCTTTTTTTACTGGCGTTGGGCCTAACGGCAGGGATTATAAGCGTGCTGTCGATTTGGACTTTGAAAAAGAGGAAGGAAGTGGTTATCTCGAACTGGTTGTAACTGATGATGGCGCAATTCAGGAACCTGTATTCCGTATTAAGCAGTGGTGATCGGAGTCGCATGATGCTTTCTTTTAACCTCTTAGTTGCTGTCTGTTTTAAGTGTGGTGATTTTTATTCCCATATAACTAGATACTCGCGAACTATAATCTTCAGGGGACTGATGATTGCTTTAGGTTTAGTTTGCGTGATGAATCGTGTTTATGCCGCCCCTTTAGATTCCCATGTTAAATCGTTGCCTGAATTAGAGTATGGCACTGTTCTATATGATTATTTCCAGAAGAATTATTTTTCTGCCTTAGTTGAATATGAATATTCCTTTTATTCGAATAATCCGCTTGCATTACAATCATCTGGCAGGGTGCTAAAAGGTGGAATGATGCTGTCTTATGGTATGCCATCAGCATCGCAGCAGTTATTTAATGCGCTATTGGATGGTACAGCATCGCAAGCCGTTAGTAATCGTGCTTGGTATTATTTGGCAAAAATTTATTACAATAAATCAGAGTTTGGTAATGCTAATGACTCGTTAAATAGAGTGCGGGGAGAGATACCTGCTGATATCTATTTTGATTACTACTATTTGTCCACGTTGATTGGAAATCAAAAGCCTCTGAATGACCTTAGTCAATCTAAAAAAAATAGTTTATCCAAATATTTACCCGGTTACCCCTATCTATTATTTAATATTGCCATTGGTCACCTTAAATCTGGAGATGTTGGGCTTGCAGTCGACTATTTAAAAAAGACAGCAGAATATACAAATCAAAGTGAAGAACTATCAGTTTTATCGGATAGAGCAAGAAATGGCCTTGCTCAATTAGCTTTAGAATCGGGTCAGTTGGCCGAAGCATGGAGCCATTTAACAGGCATCCGTACAACAGGATTATATTCCAATCGAGCATTATTAGCTTACGCTTGGAGTGCGATTAAAAGTGAGCGATATAATGATGCCATTCCTGCCTTAAAAATTTTGAATGAGCGTTCTATCGCTATTCCCGAGGTGCAGGAAACCAAAGTATTGCTAGCACACCTATATGAAAAGCAAGGGGCTCCTCGTAAAGCTTTGCAAAGTAATATTTCTGCAGAAAAGGAATTTAAAATAGGTATAGAGAAGGTTGAAGATGCAAGGAAGATAATCGATGGGCTTGATGTTCCTAGAGAATTTATTAATAACATCGAAGCTATCATGGCTAAATCTGATTGGTATGCTTCGACCCCATCCATAGATTATCAAAAATTGACCCCATTTCTGATTGACCTGATGGCAAGTAATGCCTTTAGCGAAGTGCTAAGAGAGTTGGCCGATTTGTATACTGTTCGCGATAACCTTAACTATTGGTTGGGTCGTTCGAATGAGCATAGTGTTATTTTAGAAAGTGCTAACCAGAAAAACTTTGATAAAGAATTAAGCAATTTTTTCATGAAAAGTGAGCAGTTTAAAAATAAATTTTCTGAGAAAAAATCTGAATTACGTTTATATACTTTAACACTTGATGAAAAAGACCAGGCAAGAATGACCGCCTTGCTGGAAACAACCGAAAAAGAATTAAGTCTTTTAGAGAATAAGGTATCTAAACTAACGACACTGGATTCTGCTTATAAGCAACCTAAGTCTTATAAAGCATTGGTTGAAAAAAATCATGAGCGATTAAGCCAACAGTTAGTAAAAACTGAAAGCTATATTGATGCACTTGAGCCCATTATGCGCAAGTTGGTCAATGCGGAATTAGATAAACACGAAAAACGAATTCGTTATTATTGGGCTCAGTCACGTTTAGCCAAGGCGCGTTTGTACGATAAAGAGCTACTATCTTTAGAGCAGCCACCTACTATTAGTGACGCTTCCGGTAAAATAAAAAACAAAGTAGAAGGCGGTCTTAAGTAATGAGGTTTTTAGTTGGAAAATTGACCGTAATCGGCTTGTTATTCCTACAAGGTTGCGGTAGCAATGAACCTAAAACTCTAGGAAGTTTATCCTATGAGCCTGAAAAAGAGCCTGCAGAACAATCTGCTGAGGTGAATATTAAGCCCATCACTCACCAGGAGCTCAGGCAAGAGTACAAAGCGGTATTAGGTTTATTTGAAGAAAAAGCCTTAAAGGAAAAAATAGAGCGTCGAATTGCAGATGTGCATATGATGGAAGGCGTTCATAACCAGAATACTGATGTGCCTAAAAGCAGCTATTACTCGGAAGCGACGCAAGCGTATCGAGACATTCTTAAAAAATACCCTAACTCTCCTGATAATGCCGAAGTTTTATATCAACTCTCTAAGGCCTATGATATAGAAGGCAAGCAAGAAGAAGCTTTGGATGCTTTGTCCCAGCTGACAAGTCGCTATCCTGATTACGTTAATATTGATGAAGCCTATTTCCGTGAAGGTGATATACACTTTAGTAATCAGCGTTACTCTAAGGCTGAAGCTTCTTATATATCAGTTATTGAATCCAATAATGACAAGCTTTCGTTGAATGCACATTATATGCTTGGCTGGTCACGTTATAAATTATTTGAATATCGACAAAGTATCGATTCATTTTCCTATGTGTTAAATCAAATTTTAACCAATAATGACAACATTGATGGCTTGAGCAAAAAAGAAAAACCACTAGTCAATGATTCAATTAGCTCAATTAGTTTAGCAATAGACAAGATAGGTGGTGCTGAAGCAATAAGTGATATTAAATCTCTCTCTCGTCAGAACTATATCTGGAGAATCTATGATAATTTGGGAGAGTATTATTTAGCTAAAGAGCTCTATGAGCAGTCTGCTTCAACTTTTAGATTATATGTTGATGGGTATCAGTTGTCAGATAAAGCGCCTGACCTGAGTACTAAACTTATCAATACTTATCTTGCTGGAGGTTTTGCTGCGCAAGGCCTTAAAGAGAAAGAGAACTACGTTAATAGTTACGGTATAAATTCTCGCTATTATTCAACTAAGAATGGTGCGACGGAAGCTGTAAAAGTATCGCTTAAAACCTATCTTGACGAACTGGCTAGCCATTTTCATAGCAAGGGTCAGTTCTATCAAAAAGAAATTGTAGAAGCGAAGAAAAAAGATAATGAATCCACTGAAAAAGAAAAAATACTAGCCTTATATGAAAACTCAATTGCGTCATTAGATAAGGCGGCTGACTTTTATTCTGAATATGTTCAGACCTTTCCTACTGATGAGCGTGTTGATGAAATCACCTTTCTTAAAGCAGAAGCACTGTTCTCTTCTTATCAGTATCCTCGTGCAATCAAAGAATATGAGAAGGTTGCCTATCAACCGCAAGGCGTAAGTGCAGCAGAGCATGCAGAGAATGCAGGTTACGCGGCAATTATCTCCTATGAGAAGCAGATTGATGTATTGAAAACTGGCGTTGCTTACCAAGGGCAGACGCCTAAAAAAACGTATAATGAAGACAGTCGTGAAATTAAAAAATGGAAACAAAATGCAGTTGGTAGCATGCTGACCTTTGCTGAAACATTCCATACAGATGAGCGTTCTCCCTCCGTGTTGACCAATGCCGCTGAATATTTGTTTGGGCTTAATCAGTATAGAAATGCCATTGATGTCTCGACTGGCTTGATTGCAAAAAATGCAACTCTAGATAAAACCTTGAAGAAAACAGCTTATGGGATTATTGCGCATTCGCACTTTAAACTTGAAGAATTTCAACAAGCAGAAGACAACTACTTAAATCAACGTTTATTAGTTGAGCAAGGTAGCGATGAATATAAACAAATATCTGAGCGTTTAGCAGCGTCTATTTATAAAAAGTCTGAAGTTATGATTTCTGATGGTGAAAAGCTTGCTGCTATTGACCAGTTGTTGAAAATTAAACAACTTACGCCGACCTCCTCAATTAGGGTAACGGCGCAGTATGATGCAGCAACCTTACTTTTGGAGGTTGAACGTTGGGGCGATGCAATTAATGAATTCTTAGAACTGCAAAAATTATTTCCTGAATATGAACATGCCGTTGAGTTTCCACGAAAACTGGCATTTGCCTATGAGAAAAAAGAGGACTGGACTAACGCAGCATCAGCGTATGTCTTCTTAGTCAGCAAAGACCCAGATGACACTATTCGACAAGAAGCTTTATTTTTAGCGGCAACGATGTATGAGCGTGATGAGAACTACATTGCAGCTAATCAGCGTTTTGAGAGCTATGTTCAACAATATCCTGCACCTTTTGATAATTATGTTGAGGCACATTATCGCTTAGCTGTTAATGAAGAAATCCTGAAGAATGTGCAAGGCCGAAATAAATGGCTGACAAAAATTATCGATGTAGACAATAAGGCTGGTAGTCAACGGACTGAGCGTAGCCGTTGGTTAGGTGCTTGGGCCAATTCGAAATATGGTGACTACTATGCTTCAGCTTTCTCTCAAACTCGTCTCAAATTACCTTTGGTAAAAAGCATTCCGGATAAGAATAAGTGGTTAGAACGAGCTTCCTCTAGCTATCAACTTTCCGCTGACTATGGAATTTTAGAATTTGTCGCTATGTCCAGTTATAAAATTGGCGTGCTTTATCGACAGTTTGCGGGCGAGCTACGCAGCGCTCCCTCTCCAGCTGGTTTGTCGCAAAGTGATCAGCAGATATATGCGAATATTATAGAAGAGCAAGCTGCACCATTTGATCAATTAGCGATAGATTTACATCAGGCAAATATTGATCGGGCTTGGGATGGTAAGTTTAATGAGTGGATAAATAAAAGTTTTACTGAAATGAGAGTGTTGCATCCTAAACGTTACAACAAAGTTGAATTAATAGTGAGTTACGGCGATGGGATATATTAATTTTAAAATATACATTCAGTGGTTTTGTCGAACTATGTTTTCTTTTTGTGGAAAAAAGTTAGCGTTGGAAAAGTGCTCGGCATTATTTTTAGTTGCTGTTGCCTTATTCGTCAGTGGTTGTGGAACTGTGCCAGCAGGCGATGGAAAACCCGTTGTTTATGAAGCCAAGGCAGCGCCAGAGGTTTCAACATTAGAATTTATTCCTAAATTGAAAGTTGATAAGAAGGGTAATGTTATTCCTTATAAGGCAAGTAAAAACCCTTATTTGAGGTCGAGTGGCTCTATCAACAAAAAGTCTGTTGAAGCTTACATTCAAGCAAAGCGCGCCTATAAGGTTGAAAATTACGATGAAGTAGAAACTATATTAAATGGTTTGCTTGAAAAAGATACTCGGCTTTCAGGCCCTTGGGTGATGTTAGGTGATGTTGCTATAAAACGGGATCAGCTGACTCTAGCAGAAGAGCATTTTTCAAAAGCTATCTCTATCAATAAAAATAATATGAATGCTTATTTACGTCTTGCAATGATTAAACGTATGCAAGGTGATTTTAAAAAAGCTAAAAGTATCTATGCAGATACACTAACTCTTTGGCCTGATTTCCCTGAGGCGCACTTAAATTTAGGTGTTTTATATGATGTTTATCTAAATGATGATGTGAAGGCACAAAAACATATTGAGGCATATCAGTTTTTAACTGACGGTGATAACGATGAAGTTGCTAGCTGGTTATTGGAAATTCAAGAGCGTACTGGAATGGCCGTTGAGCTAAATATTCAAACGCAAGGTCAACTTGGTAAGCCGGTTTCGTGATATGAACGGTAAGCTATATTTAAGTTGGTTATATGAAAAAAATAACATTGCCCAAAAGTTAGTGTTACGTCTCATTTGTGATAGAACATTGCTGTTGACAACTGTAATACTGAATATAATGTTAAGAGTACCATTGATAATTGGATTTGCCGTGAAGAAATTTATAGCGCCATTAAGTTTATTTTGTACATGTTTAATATCTGTGATGTGTTTTGCTCAAGAAACAGAGACTGGCAATGCCCCAGATGTCCAAAAACTTGCTGCTATTGAAGAGGGAAAAGCATCTTCTAAAGCAATCACAGAAGATGAATTGATACGACTGGAATCAACATTTATTGGTGACAAAGAGCAGCCATCTGTGAGTTACTTTATTCCCTGGAAGGGAACAGATTCACCGGATGATTTAAAATGGCAAATTGAGCGAAAAAATGATGACACGCTTAACTTAGTAGATAGGGATATTATGCTTCGATCAATGAATATTTATAATGAAATGCAACTTGAAAAATAGCATTTTATTTTAGTGATTTTTTGTTAACCCATATATTAAAAGAGTAATTATTATGGCCGACTTCTACAGTGCAGTAACTAAATTTTTTCAAGAGGGAGGACTGTTTCTTATTCCTATTGCGGTAGTGTTTGCAATAGGTTTAGTCATTGCTCTTGAGCGGTGGTTTTTCTTATCTAGAGAGAAAGCGAAAAATATTAAAGCTTTTAGCGATTTCTTGCCTTTGTTGAGAACGACCGACGTAGACAAAATGTATTCGTTTACCAGAGAAAGTCAGGCACCCGTTACACGTATTATTGCTTGCGGCCTAGATATGATGAAAGTATCTAGACAACGTGCTGACGTTGAGAATTCAATGAGTGAAGGCATGTTAGAAACACTGCCAAGGCTTGAAAAGCGTACCGGCTATTTGTCAGTTCTGGCTAATGTGGCAACCTTGCTAGGTTTGTTGGGAACAATTATTGGTTTGATTGATGCGTTTACCGCAGTTTCTAATGCTGACCCTGCCCAAAAATCTCAATTATTATCGTCTTCTATATCAGTTGCGATGAATACAACCGCTTTCGGTTTGATTGCTGCAATCCCATTACTGATTTTGCATGCCATGTTACAAAATAAAACAGCATCCATCGTCACAAGTATTGAAATGTCTGCCGTTAAGTTTTTGAATATCATGACCTTGCATCGTTTCATTGAGGCAGGTATTGCTCGCTCTGCAACGGAACCTCAAAACCCTGAGGGTACACAAGGCATGGGCGTTCAACCTCAGCTGGTGCCTGGAAGTTAAGGGAGTTGTAAGGTATGAGCTTTAAGTATAACTACAAGCCTACTGATGATGCCGAACTTGATGTGACGGCATTTCTTAACTTGATGATCGTATTAGTACCTGTACTTTTGTTGAGCTTAACATTTACACAGATCACTGTGCTGGAAATTAAATTGCCTGAATTAACCGGCGGTTTTACTAGCAGTGAAGAATCACAGTCCAAATTGGAAGTTGTCATTAATGATAATAGTATTAAAGTCTTTTATCCCACTGGCACGATGGTACAGGATATTCCTGTAGAAACGGCGCCTGATGGCAGTAAATTGTACGATTTTGAGCGATTGTCGAAAGTAATGCAGGCTTTAAAAGAAGAGTTGCAAGATAAACGCGATGTAGTTGTTTTATCGGGCCCTGAAATTGGCTATCAAAATTTAGTATCGACTATGGATGCTGTGAAATCTTATAAAGCGGTCGTTGTTACCAGCTTGGTTGAGATCGAGTTATTCCCAGAGATTTCTTTGGGTGATGCGAGTTAATAATTATTATGATTGCTTCAACATTTTTATATAAAAGAAAAAAATCACCTTTTGGTGCGAAGTTGAGTTTAATATCATTGATGGATATTTTTACGATTCTTGTTTTTTTCTTACTATTGAATTCTGGCGAAAGTGATACGATAGAAAACTCTAGGTTCGTAGAACTTCCAGCGTCAACGACAGGAACGTCGCCTCATGAAGATTTGGTAGTATCTATAGGAAAAGAAGAGGTTTGGTTAGACGGTGTAATGGTTGCTAAGGTCTCTGATATTGTAGCCAAGCCAGATGATGTTATTGAGACGCTAGCCAGTGCATTAACTACTTACGCTGAGAGCAAAGGTGAACTAACAGGGTTTGAAAAACAAAACGGTCTAGCTATAACAATAATGGGTGATAAATGGGTGCCTTATGCTCTATTAAAGAGTGTGATGGCTACTTGCCGCCTCAACAACTATCGAAATATTTCATTAGCAGTTAATCAAGTGGCTACTACTAGTGGTAGTGGTGCTAGAACAGATGCTCCTATAACAACAAGCAATAATCCGGTTGGTGGTTGATATGTCTGTAACTGGGGAAAATTTAGCAATAAAATCTGAGACTATCGAACCTGTTGCTATTAACTCTATAGCAATTCAACCTATGGCATTGGATTTGTCATTGCCGTGGGAAGCCAATGCTGAGCAGGAGCAAAAATTTAAGCGCTTATTAAAGCGAGTGCTTATTGTTGTATTTTTATTTATTCTTATTATTCCCTGGTTACCAGAGCTAGAGCAAGAATACGAAGAGCCCGAAACTGATATTGTTATTACTAAAGTTTTATTGAAGCCCGTGGTTGAGCCAACGCCGCCGCCAAAAATACCTGAAAAAATTGTTCCGCCCAAAAAAGTGGTTAAAGAAGTTCCGAAACCTAAGGAAGTGGTAAAGCCTAAACCTAAAGTTGCCAATATAAAAACGCCTAGTAAAAAAGCATCGGGTTCTGCTAAAAAAACAGCCGTCAAAACAGATAAGGTAGAAGAAAAAATATCAGTGCAGAGTTCGCAAGGCTTAAACGAACTTTCTAGTCAATTGACAGCATTAAGAGGTTCTTTAGATACCTCTAAGTTTAAGAATAAAAATTTGTCAAATAATACAACAGGCAGTGCAGCGAGAAGTGCTCGTCAGGTATTGGGTAATGATCAAGTATCGCGTAAAAGCGGCGGTATTAATGTCGATGGGAGTTTCACAAGAAATTCATCAACAACACTTGCATCTCATACAACCACAGCCGTTGACGGCTTGGTAGAATCGGGTAGTGGCCCCAGCGGCAGTCAATCTTATCTTTCTTCAAAGCAAGGACAGAGAGATCTTGAGAGTATACGTCGTACATTGGAAGGTGCTAAGAGTAGTGTTTACTCTTTCTATCAGCGAGCTCGACGTGATAGGCCTGATTTAGAGGGAACCTTTGTATTTAGATTATCGATTGAACCTGATGGCACTGTATCGGCTTTAAAGCTGGTATCTAGTGAGTTAGGTGTTAACGAGTTAGAAGCTAGAATTCTTTCCAGAATCCAAAAGCTAAACTTTGGTCCTGAGGATGTCTCACAAACGACACTTCAATATAAGTTTAATTTCTTGCCCAGTTAGCCCGCTCTTTATTTTTAACTGGGTCTCTTAGTAAGCGTGACAAGCTTCTCCTTTTTGGCTAAAAGTCCATTTTTAAGTGTATTTTTTGATCTGTAAGTGCCATTATCAATAGACGGATAAGGCATTTAAGACCTTATTTGTAGGCTAGTCTATTGGCTCTTATTGAACCACTTTCATGTTGTACCGAATCGCGATGTATCAGCCAGTACTAAGTCAATATTAGCTTTACTGATGTAGTATCTTTTTTTTTTAGCCAGATCATTTTACATAGTTATTAATAATAAATAGTGATTGGTTGATAGGCGTAAATAAGAGAGCAGTATGAATATTCTTCCCTCCAAATTTGTTTCCCCGTTAGTCTTATCGCTAACGATTGTATTGGCTGCCTGTTCAGGTGATAGTACACAAAGCTCATCCGAATCTTCTAGTGATCTGACATTAGCAAAAGATACGCCTATTGTTTATGTTGAGCGTGGTGTAGATCAAACAGCATCATCGAATCAAAATAGATTTGAGCAAGCTAGAGTGAATGAAGGACAGACACCTCTCGAACTATATTCACCCTATTTATTTAACCCTGGAGCCAGACTTGTTGAACGCTCAGGGCTTGATGTCAATGCTGTGAGTAATGAGTTGCTTACAGATTATTTTCAATCTGCTATATACGATGTTAAAGACCTCAATGTTTCTCCCGATGGCAATCATCTAATTTTTGCTGCTCATGGTCCGATTGACCACCCAACCGATTATACTTGGAATATCTACGAATATGATTTTGAAACAAAGGCCATGCGTAGAATTATCGAAGATAATGCGTTGGCAAATGAAGGGCAGGATACCAATCCTACCTACGCTCTTAATGGTGATATAGTATTTTCTTCGGATCGTAATGCCGGCAACTCCGATAGCCCAGTACTGAATATTGTCCCTGTTGGTGACGAAGAATTTTGCTATAAAGTAAACCCTAAAGAAAAGCCTTCGTTGTTGCATTCGATGACGGATCAAGGCGAAAATATTTTACAGCTCACTTACGGTATCAATCACGATACTCATCCAACGACTATGAAAGACGGGCGAATTACTTTTGTTCGTACTTCATTCACCTATGATTTAGCCAAAGAGTGTTTGACTCCGGTTGATAAGTCTCTTGGGATGAAAACCTTGTTGGCAAGTCGGTCTGATACTCCCTTTGGTTTGGAGAAGCCTGAGGCTTGGTCTGAAGAAACTCGGTGCTCATATTCTGAGTCGATTCCCATTGGTCGGATGATTCCAACTGTTAACTATACCTTGCTGAGAATTACACCGGCAGGAGATGAAATAGAACAGCTTTATAAGACAGTATCCGTTGAGCCATCGTCCCAAGAAGTATTCATTTCTATTGATAGAATTGTTCAAGCAGAAAATGGCCGTCTTGTTGCTATCTTAAAGCATAAATTTAACGATGCACTAGGTGGCGATATTCTTGAATTCCAATCGCCGACTAATCCAACCAGTGAAGTATTCGGTAACGTAGCCCCCAACTCTCTAGTGGATGGTGGTGTGGGCCTTTATCCTGAGCAGCTTTCCAGGAACGGTTGGTATAGTGCCTTATGGCCATACCGCGATGGATCAAACAGACTTTTGGTCAGTTGGTCTCAATGTATCACCAATGACAATGGTGTTAATGGTTTTTGTGAAAACGTTGTGGCTGATAATGGTGAGGATAGTCAATATGGTCTCTGGGTTTACGATATGGCTTCAAGAAGCCGCTTGCCTATTGTTCGAGCCAGTACTGATAAGTTATATGAAGATGTAGCGATGAGCCGCCCTCATGCAGGGTTAGAATTTCCTTTTGCGGCCTATAACCCCAACTACGTTGATAACCTAGATGACAGCCAGGTCATCTGTAATTTCCCAGAGCCTGTTAATACTGCACCCATTGCTAATGCTGGCGCTGATCAGGCAGTGTATAACGACAATGTTGTAACATTGGATGGCTCAGCAAGTACAGATGCTGAAGGTGATACTCTCACATACTATTGGACATCTGTTAGCCAGCCTCAAGGCAGCACCGCAGTATTGGATAATGCCCGAGTGGTAGCACCAAGCTTTACGGCTGATCGTGTTGGTACCTACACATTCCAATTGGTAGTTAACGATGGCGAATATGATAGTGAGCCAGATACGGTATCAATTGTTTCCGCTGTCGAAGTGGTTAATGTTGCTCCCACGGCAAATGCTGGCCAGGATCAACAGGCGCTAGTAGGTAATGTTGTTACACTTGATGGTTCCGGTAGTAATGATCCGAATGGCGACCCTTTAACTTATCAGTGGAGTGTGCTGAGCCCGGCTGGTGTTGATAATAGTATTTTCTCGGATAGAACCTCAGTATCGCCAACTTTCAATGCGACCCTTGCTGCAACCTATGTTGTACAGTTAGTCGTTAATGATGGTCAATTAAGCAGTGCCCCCGATACCGCATCTATTGTTGTTAATTACCCTAATCGTGAACCAACCGCTGAAGCCGGCAATAACCAGCAATTAGCTATTGGCAGTACTGCCGTACTCAATGGTTCAGGTAGTAGTGATCCTGATGGTGATCCACTAACTTATCAGTGGTCTTTAGTAAGTGGCCCTACAGGTAGTAGCGCTAGTTTATCTAATGCAACAACATTTAATCCAAGTATCACAGTGGATGAGTACGGTAGCTATGTAATTCAGTTGATCGTTAACGATGGAGTACTTAGTAGTGCGCCAGATACCGTGACGCTTGAAGTTGTGAATGGTCGGCCAGTTGCAAATGCGGGCGCGGATATCGCTGCACAGTTAAATGATAATGTTGTGTTAGATGGCTCAGCCAGTTATGACCCGGAAGGATCTCCTCTTACCTACAGCTGGGTATTAACCACTGTTCCAGATGGAAGTACTACAACGCTATCGAATGCCAATAGCGTTAGCCCTGCATTTGTAGCAGATGTAGAGGGTAGCTACGTTGCTCAATTGGTTGTGAATGATAGCCTGTTAGATAGTGACCCTGATACGGTATCTATCGAAGTAACTTACGATGCTAATACGGCGCCAGTTGCTGATGCCGGTGATGACCAGGTAGTGACCATTGGCGGTACCTTTATGCTTGATGGCTCGCGCAGTAGTGATGTGGATGGAGATGTGTTAACGTATCAGTGGACAGTGATTAGACCTAGTGGTATTTCTCTAAATAATCCAACTTCTGTCAGGCCTACTATTGATATCAGTCAATTCGGTAGCTATGAGATTCAGTTAATCGTCAATGATGGTCAGGTCGATAGTCAGCCAGATACGGTTAACTTGGAATTTGATAATGTTAAACCTATAGCTAATGCTGGACCAGATCAGTCAGTGGCTGTTGGTGGTGCGGTATTGCTTGATGGTTCTGGCAGTACGGATGTTAATGGTGATCCTCTTACTTATAGCTGGCAAGTGATTGATCGCCCAGATGGAAGTACTGCAACATTAACTGATACTCAATCGGTTAATCCTTCATTTGTTGTTGATCAGCAAGGTACTTATATCATTCAGTTGACCGTCAATGATGGTTTGATTGATAGTGACCCTGATCTTGTGGTTATTACATCACCTAATACCAAGCCAGTTGCTGATGCGGGTGATGATACAGCGGTTTCTTTAGGAAGTAATGCTCAACTTGATGGTAGTGGCAGTTCAGATGCAGATGGAGATACATTGACTTATCAATGGAGTTTATTAAGTACTCCAGACAATAGCTTGGCGAGTTTAATTAATCCGACTACTGTGAACCCAACACTTCAGGGAATTGATATCTATGGTGATTATGTCGTTCAACTGGTTGTTAATGATGGAACAGAAGACAGCTTGCCTGATACGGTAGTATTGTCTAGTCAAAACTTACCGCCTATTGCTGATGCCGGTACTGATATAAATTCAGAGGTTGGTCAGGATGTTTCTCTTGATGGCTCTGGTAGTTCTGATCCGCAGGGCGACCCTATTACTTACAGCTGGGATTTACTGACGGTTCCATCGGGTAGTAGTACCACTCTAAGTGGTGAGACTAGTGCAACACCGACTTTAACTCCTGATCTTGAAGGTGTTTATGTTGCTCAGTTAATTGTAAATGATGGGCAATTTAACAGTGCACCGGACACAGTGAGAGTGTTAGCAAGCAATGTATCTTGTCAAATCAGTTCTGAAACAGAGCGTACATTCCCTGTCATTATTCGTGACTTTACACCGGCACATGACGACTTTGAGGGTACGCTTGGCTTAGACCCTGGAATTGTTGAAGAAGATCTAGGTCCTAATGGATTACCTGTCTATGCCCATGCTGAAATAGGTACATTAACTACAAATGGCCAATTCTTGTTTGATAAATGGTATCGAGATTCTCCAGGAATTAACCATACAATTCCTACGACGCTAACAATGACTAGACAGCCAAACTCTGTTGTATGGCAATTTAGTGACGATACCTTCTTCCCAATTGATGATGGTAATCTTCCACCAGGCACAACTAGCTGGGGGAATACGCCGGAAGCTATAGCTCAGGGTTTAAATCATAATTTCCACTTTACCCTAGAGGCTCATTTGGAGTTTGATTATCAGGGTGGAGAAACCTTTACCTTTAGGGGTGATGATGACCTTTGGGTGTTCATCAATGGTAAACGTGCCATTGATCTTGGTGGTGTTCACCTTGTAGAGGAAGCAACAATTAATTTAGATGATATTGCAGGCTATTTAGGTATCGAGCCAGGTAATACTTATACATTTGATTTGTTCTTTGCGGAAAGACATCTAGTCGCGTCTAATTTCCATTTTGAAACCAGTATTAACTTAGATTGTTTGCCCCCCCAATAATATCTAAGTATTCATGTTGGAAATCCCTATACTCACTCGTGCATAACGCGAGTGAGTATTTGCTTTAAATGCACTTCTTCTTTTAAGCTTCTGCATTTTTTAAAGTAGTTTCTTTGTTTTCAAGTTGCTTGATATATCTCAGCGCAATGTATAAGCCAATAGCTCCTACAATCATTGAGCCTAAAAATAGGCCCCACAAAATACCCTCTGGGCCCCCAAGCCAAGCACCAGCGGATACAAATGGCATAGTGCCTAGTGTAGCCTTCAATAAATTCATGGCAGTTGCATAATGAGCAACTCCTAGGTTATTAAATAAGGCATTGGTGGTAAATGTGAGCCCATTAAAGATAAACATCAGGCTTAGACCCCCACAAAAAAGGTAGACCAGCTCATTAGCTTCATCCGAAGCATTAAATAATGGCACTAGCCATGATTGAATCAACCATAAAAATGTACAAATAATAACGCAGTAAACAACAATCAAACGGATTGATTCGCGTAGGGTGATATACACTCTGTCAATCTTATTGGCCCCAAAGTTTTGTCCTGCAATCGGGCCGACAATGCCTGAAAGGGCAAATAGGCCAGCAAAGGCCACAGGTTGTATACGACTGATAATAGCGTTGCCAGCGACCGCACTATCACCAAATTGAGCCATTACATAGGTTACATAAGCAATACCAATGGGGGTCGATAGGTTGGTCAATACAGCAGGAAGGGCGACTTTTATATAGCCTGAAAATTGCTTTATATAGTCATCCAAGACAAAGCTTCCCAACAGTTGATTACGATAGACAATCACGTAATAGCCATAGGCCACCATTGCAAAGCGGCTGATGACAGTCGCTGTGGCTGCGCCTTCTACCCCCATATTGAAGCCAAAGATAAAAATGGGATCTAAAATAACATTAACAATGCCACCGATCATGGTTACCCACATGGCGCCTTTGGCATCGCCTTGGGCACGCATGACCCCACCCGCAGACATGGCGAGAGCCAGCACCGGCATACTCATGATAATGATAGAGGTATAGGCTGTTGCTAATTCCAGTGCGCGGCCTTCAGCTCCCAGGCTGCTAAGTAGCCCTGGAATGCTTAACCAGATAACGATAGTAAGCGGTATCGTCAATACAAGAGATGATACGCAGGAATAAGTAACACTTTCTCGGGAAGCCTTAGTATTGCCTGAGCCTAGAGCACGAGATACCAAGGCGCTGCAGGCAATGGCGAGACCGATATTCAGAGAAACTGTAAAGAATAAGATAGACCCTGCAAACCCAACCGCAGCAGCAATCTCAACTTCGCCTAGGAGGCTTAGAAAATACATATCCACAAGATCGGATAAAAACATGGTCATTAACCCTGTCGTACCTGAACCTGTCATGATAATCAGGTGTCTGAGTATAGAACCTTGGGTGTATTTAGCGGGAGACATAGGAAACTGCTTTCGATAAGTAGGTTTTTTGCAATAAGTAGAGGATGATAGCGCAGATTGCTGCTATCTTTACAGTTGAGGTATATTAATAAAGACAGTAGTTGAAATGTGCAAGTTCACTAAAAGAGTTCAGTAAGTCTTCACTATATTGATAAATTGATTAGAGATAAGTAATGAAGCGTAGGCAGGTTATCACAGGTTTTTTAGGGCTAACAGCAGCAACGATGGTATCCCGCTGGGGCACCACTCCAGTCACTGAGCAGTTGCATAGTGTTACTGGTGTTGTTGAGCGTGATAATGACTCCTCTTATATGTCAGTTTCATTTGATGAGTTGGATCCGGTTAGTGATCGCGAGCAACCTGTGTTTTTAACTTCGGCAAATGACATCGATGAGCGTGATTCACAGACTATGAGTGTGTCTAAGCCATCAGCGCCTGTTGAGGCTCAAATAGTTGAGCAACAGCATAACCTTCAAGTGCATAATGATATTAAGTCGGAAGAGAAAGCATCTAAAGTGGATGAACCTCCACAAGTTTCTGTAGCTACTGAAGCTAAGCCCTCTAAAAAAGTTATTGCGGCTATTAATAAAAATGTTGATTTTGCCCGCGATTACAGTGATGACATATTTGTCTCTGAAACTGAGCAAGTATTACTACAATCTGTCTTTTTGCGCTTAAAAAACCTGCAAAATACAATTGGCTTTGGAAATTTTAATTTAGTGAGCTTTGATGAAGCGTTAACTTATGCAAAACGTTTCAATGCTATTGGAGAATTCTCGCCACAGGAATTGGCCTTTATTGAAAAAGTGTTTTTTACCGACGCTGCAGATTATGGTTTTTATGGCAGTAAAGTGACTGAGAAGTTAACTACCCAATTTAATAAATCAGATGCCGTGAAAATCCCGGCGTCAGGCCACTATATTTTTAAAAATGAATCGCTGGCATATTATAAAAAACTGAAACGAGATGTTGGTGATTCTATTATCCTAACATCAGGTATACGCTCTAACGTTAAGCAGCTGTATTTATTTTTAGCGAAAACGGTTCGTGTTAAAGGTAATCTCTCCCGTGCATCTAGATCGTTAGCGCCTCCAGGATATTCGTACCATGGCATTGGTGATTTTGATGTAGGGCGCATAGGTTGGGGTGGTAAAAACTTTACAGATGATTTTGCTAATACAAATGAATATAAGCGTATGCAAGACCTTGGTTACATTGCCATTCGTTACGATCATGGTAATCAATTAGGTGTCCGGTTTGAACCATGGCATATTAAAGTGGTTTAGTTTTTCCCTTTCCCTAATATCTAATGATGCCCATCATTATTTTTTCTAGCGGTAATAATTTGATACTGTACTTCTGTTAAATCAGGCAGCTTTTGTAAAAAAGCCACTATTGCCCAAATGCGTTCATCGCTGTGAGTTGGGCCGAAAGCAGCCATCCCAGATGCCATGATCCCGTGTTTAATAATCCAAAATTGACGCCTTGCTATAACATTAGGGTCATCGTGTCCGCCTGCACCATGGCTGTGCTCATGTGCTTCTGGTTTTAGAGTTAAATTTGGTGGTTTAGGATAAAGGCCTATACTCAAATCATTTTCAGTTTTTCCTGGCTTTAAATGGCAACCTGAGCACATCTCATTGTAATCAGCACCTCCATTCAGTAGCCATTGAGGATTATTTAATGGCGGAACTTCAATACCAGCGGATGCTCTAGCAATAGACTGCTCTCGTAATGTCGTCAGTACCCAGAGGGTTAGAGCGTTATGACGATTACTTGTGCCTATTGGGTAAAGGCCAGAGTAGATAAAACCAATACCAAGTAACACTAGAATGAGTAAGAGAATGATTGTAGTTTTTATTATGACCATCGTCTGTTATCACTCTTGTTTTTCACTGTTGGGTTTAGGTTCATTGTCTGCTTTGTCATGGTGATTTTTATGCTTGGTATTGCCATGAGAATACTGATCACATTGTCTTATCATTGCTTGCATAATTGGGTCATCAATATCCATCGTAGAGTGATCCATGTTTTCAAATGCCGCACAGTTAGGTGATTCTCCTTCCTTTTCATGCAACGATGGGTCATGGGCAATCACAGAGAAAGATAATCCTAACATAGTTACGATTGATGCTGGCTTACACGCTATATTCATCGATCTTCTCCTCTTGCGCATTGAGAGAAATAGTAATGCGGATATTCAGATTACTCAACTCGTGCAAAAATAATTTGGTCATCACTATTTTTTATTTAGTGTTTCGTATTTTCTGTCAGTCTATACAGAAGCTGTCAGATATATAACATTAAATAAATTTAGTGGCATGCTTTGCCATATTTTTTTAAGCGCCAATAGTTGTAGGGCCACGGAGTCAAAAAACCTGCCAGTAGGCTAGGGAAGACCGACCACCATGTTAAAGCTGCTTTACCGACTAATATATAATCTGTTGTATTCATGGCAATTTCCATCGCCAGCATGCTCACTAAGCTCATACCAAGCGCTGTTTTTAGTGCTATTTTTACTGGCATTGAACGAGCTAATAATACAGTTTCCAATAGAATGCTGGTTAATAAGCCATTGATAATGGCTAAACTCATTACTAACAGGCTATGTGTTTCAGGCGCCCAAAACTGGAACGCTAGAATTGTTCCAAAATCACCGATTACACACCCTATTAGGCACCATAAGGTATTGTATGCTGAGCGCTTCCAGGTAGATTTACATCCCCAGTGAATAGATGTTAACGTTGCTACCGTGTTCATTGAATGGCCTTAATTTATCAAAGTAAGGCTATTTCACACCTGGAGTCAACTCTAGGGTCAAGTATTTTTAATCAAATTACTAGCGTTATCTCTCATGAAGTCATCTATTAAAATACTACCCCTCATTTTGATAGTATTTATAGTGTTTGGATGTGGGTCAGATAAAAGTTCTGAAACCAAGAGAACCCCCTCTATTATTGATACTAAGGCTAAACAGGCTGGTACTGGTCGTTGGTATACAATAGCGCAGAAGGAAAGGGGACTAAAAGTTTTTGCCAAAAACTGCGCGAGTTGTCATGGGGCACAGGCGCAAGAGACAGTTGATTGGAAAACACCAACGGCTTCAGGTCATTATCCACCACCGCCTTTAAATGGCACTGCTCATGCCTGGCATCATCCTCTATCAGTCTTGAAGATGGTCATTCGCGAGGGTGGTAAGCCGATGGGCGGGGTCATGCCAGCTTGGGGAGAAGTGCTTTCAGAAGAAGAAATTACTGCAGCCATTGCTGCTTTCCAAAGTTATTGGACTGATGAGGTTTATCAGCGTTGGTTAGAAATAGACCAGCAGTCTCACCAGTAATATAAAGCTTACTTATCTTCTGTTTTATCAAATTTTGCTAATATCGGACAGTCCCCAGTACTTTTTTGGCATTGTTCTATAAGTTGTTGTAATTCATCTCTCAATACAGTGAGCTCGTTGATGTGAGATTCAATAGCTGAGAGCTTTTCTAGTGCTAATTGTCTCATGTGCGGTTTAGCTATTTCAGGGGCATCACGGAAACAAAGTAATTGGCCAATTTCATCTAAGCTAAACCCCATTTTTTGAGCGTGTTGGATAAATTGAATGCGTGATAAATCGTTGTCGCTATAAAGGCGGACACCATTAGCTGTACGTTCAATAGTATTTAGCAAGCTTATTTTTTCGTAATACCGCAGTGTATCAATGCTGATATTTAATAGCTTTGCTACCTCACCTATTTTTTTCATATCCTATGCACCTTACTAACCTTATCCACGATAACAGAATTTAGAGTAAACATTAAAGTAAATCGAATAAAGGTAGAGCTAACGATGGTTTAAGGTGGATCTCGTTTAACGCTAAGAATAGAGGCCCTTCAATGATTGAGCTTTGTTTAGCGAGAACCACAAAGAGAGTAGGTAGAACAACAGAGAAAGCAGGCTCACTCCTCCTACTTTATTGCAGCAAGCTTTCACTGATTAATTCAGATACAATATCGCTCTTTCAATTTTGTCATTCTCTGTAGTAATCCCATGAGTTTAATCCGTTTTGATGATTTATCACTGGAATTTGGTGACCATAAAATCCTTACCAAGGCCAACTTTTCACTAGAAGCTGGCGAACGCGTTTGTTTGATTGGCCGCAATGGGGCAGGCAAATCTACGATGCTTAAGTTAATTATGGGAGAGCAGCAGGCGGACAGTGGTGAAATACATTACAAACGGCATTTGCGTATTAGTCAGCTATACCAACAATTGCCTAGCGAGTTACATCGAAAAGTATCTGATGTCGTCGCTGAGGGTCTAGCTGATCAACAAGCGTTAATCGATGAATTCAATACGCTCTCGCAACAGGATATGGACGATGCTGACTTGTTGGCTTTACAGGAGATTCAGCAGCAAATCGAAGCTAGAGGCGGCTGGAATTTAGAGCAAAAAGTTGAAACGATAATGACTCAGCTAGGTTTACCTCCTAATAAAAAGTTGAGTGAGTTATCTGGTGGATGGCAGCGTCGGGTAGCACTGGGTAAAGCGTTAGTTTCTAAACCTGACGTCTTATTACTAGATGAGCCAACAAACCATTTAGATATCAGTACTATTGAATGGCTTGAGCATATGGTGCGCGGTTATCAGGGGAGCGTCATTTTTATTACCCATGATCGTTCATTTTTGCAAAAACTTGCAACACGTATTGTTGAAATTGATCGAGGTATTATGGTGAGTTGGCCGGGTAATTATAAGAATTACTTGGATTTAAAAGAAAAAGCCAATGAGGAAGAGGATACCCGTAATAAATTATTTGATAAACGCCTAGCAGAAGAGGAAGGTTGGATTCGTCAAGGAATTAAAGCTCGACGCACTCGTAACGAAGGGCGTGTACGCGCTTTGCAAGCAATGCGTGAGGAGTACGGTAAGCGAGTCAAGCGTGAGGGAAAAGCTAAATTTGAAATTGGTGAATCTGAAAAATCAGGCCGTAAAGTTATCGAGGCACGCAGTATCAAGCATGGTTATGCTGGTGATACATTGATAGAAAATTTTAAGTTGAAAATGATGCGTGGTGATCGCATAGGGTTAATCGGTAATAACGGCGTTGGTAAAAGTACATTGCTGAGGATTTTACTCGGTGAACTACAGCCGGATGAAGGAACGGTTAAAATTGGTACCGGTTTGCAAATCGGTTACTTTGATCAGGTGCATCGAGAACTTGATGTGACAAAAAGTGTGGCGCATAACGTAGGCGATGGAAAAGAATATATAAAAATTAATGGTAAAGAGCGTCATATCATTAGTTATATGAAGAATTTTCTATTTAGCCCCAAGCGTGCGATGACGCCTGTGGAGGCTTTGTCTGGTGGAGAGCGAAATCGTGTCTTGCTTGCCAAAATGTTTACTCAGGAAACTAATCTACTCATTCTTGATGAGCCAACCAATGATCTCGATGTAGAAATGCTGGAAGTGTTGGAGGAGCAGTTAGTCGCTTATTCCGGCTCTTTAATTGTGGTCAGTCATGACCGTGACTTTCTCGATAATGTTGTGACCAGTACATTAGTGTTTGAAGATAATGGAAAAGTTGAACACTATGTTGGTGGGTATAGCGATTGGGCTAAACGAGGAAAAGGGCTGCAAGATAAAGAAAGCCCTACAGGAATTAAAAGAGCATTGGAGAAAAGCGATAATTCCTCGGTAGAAGCAAAAGTGGTTAAGCCCAAAAAGCTTAGTTATAAACTCCAGCGCGAGCTTGATGAATTACCTCTAAAAATAGAAAGGCTTGAAGAAGAAATCGATCAATTACAGGAAATGATGGCTGATCCCGATTTTTACAAAAAGGATCAGGACGTTACACAGAAAGTGATTGATGACTTGGCAAAAAAGAATTCAGAGCTGGATTATTCTTTGGAACGCTGGACAGAGTTGGAAAGTTAATAGCCCCTTTCACTCATAGTCATTTTTAAGGTGTGTAAGGTAAATGCCCACATGGCTCTGTGGGTATTTAAATACTTTAGGCCGCTTAAAATATTCAAGAATAAATATTAAGATTTTGGCTGTTGATTAATCGTCCAATCATATTTTATAACGTGAATTTTATATTCTTCAGGAATGGGTCGATTTAAATAAGTGTTTACATAAGGCACTAAATCTTTGGTTTTACCTGAGGCAACAAAATCTTCTGCGTAGTAATCAACAATCCATGAGAGATGAACTGAACGTGCATCATCATTGATGCGGAAGTGCTTTTCTTTACTGAAAAATTCTCTGGTAACATCATCCAGCTGTTTATCCAGAGTGTCTGCTAAAAAGGGCTCTTGTGGTAGGCGAGGGCAGTCTCGCACCATACAATTCAGTGCAAAGTGTATACGAGGCTCATCCAATGCACGAATAACTTTATTCTCGTAGTCATACAATGAGGTCTTTTTCTGGCCTATGGTTATTTTTCGGAGTTTAAAAAAAGCAACTCGCTTAAAGAAACTATTAAAGTCCTTGGGGATTTTTTTGGCAATTACCTGATGCATGGCTAAGGCATTGTAAGTATTGATATGATAAGCCAATACATCTTCCTTAGTTGGGAATAATTCTGGGTGTGAACCCGGGCTGGTTGACGCAATAAATGCAACAAATTTTTCCAGCTCGGCAGAATCTTTTGCCAACTCAATAAAATCTGTTCTACCCTGGTCATCAACAAAGCGTTCTAGTGTTTTTGACCAGCTAGTCAGTGCGTCTTGATATAGGCTTTGCGTAGAAGCACTGGCAGGCATTGTTGCCAATATATTGCTTGCAATAACTGTAATGGCAACCATTACTGTGGACATGATTTGTTTTAGCATATTATTTAATCTACTGGGTTAATGTATCGATTCAGAAACGTGCTTCTGTTCTTTCCATTTAAGAGGCTCAAAACGCTGGACAGTTCCCTTATCATCGATAATGTCGATGGGTTTTAATATAAACTCGTCGCGGTTAGCATTGTGCTTACACATAGAGACTGGCCCTTCAGCTGTCATTACCATAAAAGAACAGGCTTCGACTCTGTCGGAATCCAGATGTTTGGCATCCATAAAGTTCTGAACAAAAATTGTTAATTTGTGGGTGCGCCCCCGACTCTTGATCAGGTCAGGTAGCATGAGCCGAAGATGCCTGAAGGCATATTTAATCAGCCTGGGCCACCAGAGAGGTTGTTTTATAAGAGCCCATAAAAAGGGTTTGATAATTCTATCAAGTGGCGCACGTCGGTCCCAAGGGACAGATGGAAAGTCTTTGACAAAATCACTGAAAAAATCTACGTTATCAATAATGGGATATACATTATTGTTAGTCACAAGACTTGGCATATAGCTGTGGCAATCGGTATGCCCCACTTGTACAACCCCCCAAGGTAAGGGCTTTTTTAAGCCTGTTTCAATTTGATTTTGTACCGTTTCCTTGCTAATAATCGTATCGCGTTCACGCCATTCACCACGGCCAGTATCCGCTTGTAATTGAAATGATGTCAGGCCGACAACGTCGGCATTTTCAGTGAAAAACTGAATGAGTTGAGGTAGCTCAGAAAAATTTTCTTTGTGTACAGTCGTATTAAAAATTACCATTAAACCAAGGCCGCGTACACGTTCGATGTATTCTTTGCGAAGTTCGTTCAGCTCTAATTCATTGTCATATCCTTTGCGACGCTGTGTTGTATCAACGTGGAAAGCGACATCACATAAGCCTGCATCGGCTAACTTTTTCAGTAAATCACGGCTGGCTGCAATACCATTCGTGAATAGTGCCGGGTATAAGCCTATTTTCCTTGCATAACGGACAATGTCGATGAGTTCGGTATGTTTTCGTAAGGTTGGGTCACCACCAGTAATTTGTACATGTGTGCCTGCACCATAATGGGTAATGACAGCATCTAAGCGTTTGTAGACTTCGCTGATGGGAATGTCACGGACAGATTGAGAATGTTCTGATAAGTAACAGAGTGTGCAATCCAGGTTACAGCGTTGGGTGATTTCTACTGCAACACAACCAATCGTTTGTAGGCGTCCCAATACTTGGTTGGGGGTGAATAGGCGAGCCATGCGGTCTTTGGTTTGCTTTAATAAATACTCTCTAGTTGACGATGTATTCACAACACATTGATTTAACTTGGGTTGATTCATTAAATTACCTTATTACTGACTAATGAGTATTAACAGGCCCTGGCTAATACTTGAGAATAAAGATAGATGACGATAGTATCTTGTAAAAATACTGCTACCTGATAATGCTCTATGAGACCGTCTTTAGTTAGAGGAAGTTCCACTTTTACCTTTCTGCTTTTATTTGCTTTGCTAACGCCACCTATCTGGGCATATGAAGGCAGCAGTTTTAATGCTGTGAAACAGATTGTTTTTCAAAACCCCTATGATGTATTGCCTCAATACCGTGTCAGTAAAAAACAGTTTGGTAAGAAGGGGGTTACTCCTGAAAATTACGTATTGAAAGCAGCTAAACGAACATTGACCAGGCAAGAAGATCTTTGGGATTTTCCTAATGGCCAAAAATTATTTCAGGCCAATGGCATTTGTTTTTCCGGCGAATGGATTATTGATAAAGAGTCCCTTTATACCGGACAATTTCAATATTTAACTCGCAGCCGGGTCATTGCTCGTGCATCTGTTGCTCTAAGTGGTACTAAGCAATCGGATAAGCGTGCATTTGGTTTTGCGCTCAAATTATTCCCAAGCTCTGACCCCAATACTGTTGCACCAACCCTGAATGCATTTGTGATGCACTCTTTGGGAGGGACATATACTCAGCATGTATTGGATCTGGTAATGGACAATGAGCCGCCTTTAGGTGGGTTGCCCCCACTCTCTCAGTTGGGGTTGGCATATCGCTTGTTAAAAGATTTTAAGACGGCTGACAAAATGTTCACGACAGAGAAGCCGGATGTTGGCTATCGTCCCGTCGCTCATCTTGCAGTCTCGACAAAAAGTGAGAACACTGAAATAATTGCGCCAACATGGTTAAGGCTCCGCCCCGCAGAAGAATTACCGCGCATTGATAAGGCAGATTTTCGTGATGAGCTCCGCGTAGAGCATTACCCAGATCAACGATTGCTATGGGTTATAGAGGTGGCATCTGGTAAGCGTAAAAATAAGTCCAGTGCTGAATGGATAACGCTTGGTCGCTTAGTCTTAAATGAGTCGATAACCTCGCCGGCCTGTGATCAACAATTACATTTTGCACACCCTGTATTACATTAAATGTTTCAGGTGTGATCATTATTAATTGTTAGTAGAAGTGGTATTCGTTTTTGGTTGCCAGTTGATATTGATATTAAGTAATGCTTCATAGTCTTTGTTATCAATATCGTTATATTTATTTTGTTCTTGTTTATAGCTTGCAGTAAAACTTAAATCGATATTGGGATATATGCCCTTGGTGCTAAGCAGGCGCTTATTTATATCACTTGATAAAATGAAAGTTCGATGCTTTTCAGAGGTTGTTTTATTTACCTCGTTGTCTCGCCGATTGAATTCAATCGCGACATAGCCAGACAGTTGGTTTAGTGAAGGAGCCTGATTAAGCTTAAGTTTATAATTCAGTTCTTTTGTAGTGAATTGAGAAACATCTTTACGGCTATAGTGAGATCGTATACTGGTTTCTATAGAAGTATTTTTTCTGATGGAAAACTGTGTGCCGAAATCTAATTGGTTTGAATTAAAGTCGATATTTCTATCGAATTCATCACTGACACTCGAAAGTCCCATGTTATGAAACCAGGACCATGAGTCGTGCTGAAATCTACTCTCAATAGTGAAAGATTGACTGCGATGATGGTTTGAGCTTGATGACAAAGTGTTTTGGGTATGTTTCTCCTGAGTGTTGTGTGCATGATTATAGCGTAGGGTATAGTGAGGGGTTCCGAATAGGCTTAAAAAACCAGTGTTACTATAAGCCTCCTTGCTGTGATAGCTGCCAGCCAAAGACCCTAATTGAATATTGTCAGTAGTACTTAATCGTTTGTCCAGATTGTTTTTTTCATAAGCAACAGATGCTTCAGATGACCATTGCCCCTTGCGGTAGTGTCCGTAAACTCGGGTTATGTCTTTATCTTTTGGTAAATTATTATTGAATACTGTTTTGAACTCAGGGTCGATAATTCGCTTCTCTATGCCAACGCTCCATGAAGCTTGTCTTTTTTCTGTATTCGGTTGTATAGGGGTATAACTGATCACATAGTGTTGAGCACGATGTGTGTTTTCTGCGTAGATTAGTTCGTGGTTGCTGTTTTTAGTACTGTACTTCGATTGTGCGTATTCACTTTGTAGGTGTAGTGTCTTATTCAGGCCTATCATTTTTGTTGTGAAGCTGCTGGCATCGCCATGAGTTTTTTCTAAAGAGTTTTTGTCAACTTTTTTACCTGATAAGTAACTGGCGGTCAATGTGATTTCTTCTTCGTCACTAGTGACAGGCTTATAGTCCCAGATTAAACCATTTGCGCGATTATTGCTGTCTTCAATGCCAATAATTGACTGTTGATACTCTGTGAGATTCTTTAAAGTTTCATTCGCTGCGTGATCAGTGAGAACGCTATAGGTACGAAATTGACTGTTGAGCTCAGGCATAACAAATGAGCCCGATACACCATTATTGTATTGGCTAGAGTATATTAAATTTGAATAACCTATCTCTTTTTTTCCAAAATGAAATTGTGTCTTATCATTTATACTGATTTCCAATAGGTGCTCACTACCAAATTTGGAGGAGTATAGATCGTCTTCGTAGGTACTTTTATTCAGCTTTTCGACAAGTTGATAAAAAGGGGAATGCTCGGTAAGTAAAGCCTCCTCAGTACTTTTACCCTGGTCCGCAACAGTAGATCCTGTCGTTATAGACAGAGCAGAAATAATGCTGTAACGACGTAAGAAAAAAAACAACGACTGTGACATGGTAAATCTATAATTATTAATGTAAGCGATACCTAGTGAAGTATAGTAAAAAGAACACTGCTTGGTAGCTTTTTTAACGGAAATTAATTAATTAATTTAAAGTCAATATTGTCGCGATAGTAATTTTTGAATCTGAGTGGGGTCTTTATAGTTTGTGTTTATTAAGATTGCTTATAAATATCAGTAATCTATCAGGTGGTAATAGGTTTAATGCAAATTTGACAAGAAACTTAGGTGGGAGATATTGGTAAAAATTATAAGTAAAGAGTGATTGATAGGTGAATATAAAGGGCGAATATATTCGCCCTTTATTGATAATTTAGAAACAATAGAAATTAAAATGTCTACAAGAAAGTACCTGGAGAAGATGAGTTAAATTTCTTGAATTTTTTCTTTCTGTTGTTGTAGTTTTTCCATTGCAGATTCAGCGGCAGTCAATCGTTCTTTTTCTTTGTCTACCACAGCAGCGGGTGCTTTATCGACAAAATTGGCATTGCTTAATTTACCATTCAGGCGCTTCACCTCATCGGCAAGCTTGGCAATTTCTTTATCCAGTCGAGCGATCTCGGCATCTTTGTCAATAAAGCCAGCCATAGGAACAAGGATTTCCATATCGCCAACTAATGCTGTTGCCGACATAGGTGCTTCATCACCTGTATTTAACCAATAGGTTTCCTCCAAATTCGCCAACTTGGTTAAAAACTGCTGATTGGATGTTAAACGTTCTTTATCAGAGTCGTTGCCATTTGCAAAATACAGAGGTAGTTTTGCCGATGGTGCAATATTCATTTCGCCGCGAATATTGCGCACACCAACAATGACTTTTTGTACCCATTCCAAATCGTCAATCGCTTTTTGATCGATCTTACTGTCATCAGCAACAGGATAAGGCGCATGCATAATTGTATCGCCACTGGTGCCTGCCAGAGATTTCACTTTTTGCCAGACTTCTTCGGTAATAAATGGCATCAGCGGGTGAGCCAAGCGTAAAATAGTCTCAAGTACACGAACCAGTGTGCGCCGAGTGCCTCGTTGTTGTTCTACCGTCGCGCTTTCATCTTTCAATACGGGTTTAGATAATTCTAAATACCAGCTGCAGTATTCATTCCAGATAAAATCGTATAACCCTTGTGAGGCAAGGTCGAGACGATACGTTTCTATCCCTTCTGCTACTACTTTTTCAACTTGTTGTAAGCGTGAAATAATCCAGCGATCAGCCAAAGAAAGCTCTACAGGTTCGTCATTAACGCCGCAATCTTCGCCTTCACAATTCATCAAAACATATTGAGAGGCATTCCAGATCTTGTTACAGAAATTACGGAAGCCTTCAATACGGCCCACGTCAAAATTAATATCACGACCCGTCGAGGCTAGTGAATAATAGGTGTAACGTAACGCATCAGTACCGTATGGGTTTATGCCATCAGCAAACTCCTTACGGGTTTGTTTTTCAATTTTAGAGGCTTGTTTTGGGTTCATTAAGCCTGTTGTTCTTTTGGTAACCAGAGACTCCAGATCAATACCATCAATCAAATCAATCGGGTCAAGGACATTGCCTTTTGATTTCGACATTTTCTGGCCATGGCTATCACGAACTAAACCGTGAACATAGACTGTATGGAAAGGCACTTCTTTCTTGAAGTAGAGGGTTAGCATAATCATCCGTGCAACCCAGAAGAAAATAATATCGAACCCAGTTACTAGTACATCAGTTGAGTGGAATGTTTCCAATTCTTTGGTTTGTTGTGGCCAGCCCAATGTACCAAAGGTCCACAAGCCGGATGAAAACCAGGTATCTAACACGTCGTCGTCTTGCTTTAATTTAACATCGTCGGCGAGCTTATATTTTTTGCGAACTTCTTCTTCATTGCGAGCAACATACACTTTGCCTGTATCGTCATACCAAGCAGGAATACGATGACCCCACCACAATTGACGAGAAATGCACCAATCCTGAATATCACGCATCCATGAAAAATACATGTTTTCGTACTGCTTGGGCACAAACTGGATCGAGTTATTTTCAACCGCTTTAATTGCTTCGTCAGCGAGGGGCTGAGTTTTCACATACCATTGATTAGTGAGATAGGGTTCGATAACTACACCTGAGCGATCACCACGTGGTACTTTTAATACATGGTCATCAATTTTATCTAATAACCCTAACGCATTCAGGTCAGCAACAACCTGCTTACGAGCTGCAAAGCGCTCCATGCCACGATAAGCTTCTGGTGCATTGCCATTGAGGTTGGCGTCGTCATCGAAGATGTTGATCATCTCTAAGTCATGCCGTTGACCCATTTCGTAGTCATTAAAGTCATGAGCAGGGGTGATTTTGACGCAACCAGTACCGAATTCTTTATCCACATAATCGTCGGCGATGATAGGGATTTTGCGGCCAACCAAGGGCAGGGTAATGGTTTGTCCAATCAAATGAGCATATCGCTCATCTTCCGGGTGTACGGCTACTGCTGTATCACCGAGCATGGTCTCAGGTCGCGTTGTCGCAACGACTAGATGTTCATTGCCTTCGGTGAGAGGGTAGCGGAAGTGCCAGAGAAAGCCTTTTTCTTCTTCACTGACAACTTCCAAATCAGAAATGGCCGTATGCAGTTTAGGGTCCCAATTGACTAAGCGCTTGCCACGGTAAATTAGGTCATCTTCATAGAGCTTAACAAAGACTTCCTGTACCGCCTTATAAAAACCATCATCCATTGTGAAGCGTTCGCGACTCCAGTCAGGGCTGGCGCCTAGGCGACGTAATTGTCGGGTAATATGGCCACCGGATTCTTCCTTCCACTCCCAGACCTTATCAATAAACTTATCGCGGCCAAGGTCATGCCGAGAGACGCCTTCACCTTCCAATAAACGCTCGACAACCATCTGCGTTGCAATACCTGCATGGTCCGTACCTACTTGCCATAAGGTATTTTTACCTTTCATACGGTTGTAGCGGATTAGGGCATCCATAATGGCTTCTTGGAATCCGTGGCCCATATGCAAACTACCGGTGACATTGGGGGGTGGAATCATAATGCAGTAGCTGTCACCAGACCCTGAAGGCTTAAAGTAGCCTTTCTCTTCCCAGGTCTGGTACCACGATTGTTCTATTGTTTGAGGCTGGTAAGTTTTTTCCATAGCGTCTTTTACTAATGTCTCTCTGAATAAAGCTTCTGTCGCTTATAGTGTGTGATTAGGCCAAAAAATCCTAGATTATACAGTGATATAGCTCTGAAATGCACAGAATAAGAGGATTGTATGGAATTATAAGACGATATCTATTTGCTTAGGGTTTATAGCAAGATAGAGGTGTATTAGGGTGGGCAGGTTAGGGAACTGGATTAACTACTTTATGGCCGAGATAAAACAGTACCTAATAAAATATTCTTGTTAGAAACATAGAGCTGCTAATCCAAACGTTGTTATTCTTTATTGCCTGTCTTCTTTTTTATATTGAGGATGATAAGGGGGATGCCTTTCAGTATTTCATATAATCAAAGTTTTAATTCTTTTCTTTGAACTACTTGTTTTTTAGGCGGTTAAAATTAAAAAGTATTTTTGTGGTTTTTGATGTCAATATGCTATCCATGTTGACCATGCGGCATGCTTTAATCTTTAAATGGTAAGTGAGAATTTCTGCGCTAATTATTGGCCGATATAGTTGCTGGTTTTTCTTGTCTTTTTCTGACAATTAAAATTTTTTGAGGAGGGTTGGTGTTTTTTTGGGGGGGTAATTTACGACCCATGTGGTATGGGATTTGATTTACCCTATTGAATTTAAAATTCTAAATTTTTTCAATTAAAATCTTGCTGATTCTAAATGTAAGACTATTATTAATTCTCTACGATAGAAATTAAATAAGTAAATAAAAAATTCTGTCGCTATAAACATCTTATTAATTATTTTTAAGTACATTTTTTCATCTGATGTGTAAAGCTAGGATAATTTTTTCTCTGGCGTTTAATTTGCATGAAGCACGAAAAACAGCAATAGGCTTAAAAAATGATATTGTCGTCTAATAAATCAAATGCTAAATTTGATAATAATAATCAAATGGTTTCTGAATTACCTGGATGTGATAATAAACGTCATTTACCTCCTAGTGAAGGAGCTGCTGATTCAATACGGTCGGCGAATATTATCGGTCTTTCTACTGCTATTAAAAAAGCACGCCATTTAATTGCTTTGCATAGTCGATACGATGCCCCGGTATTAGTAACAGGTGAAACTGGTACGGGAAAAGAGCTGGCTGCACGAGGTTTGCATTATAGTGGTGCTCGTGCCGCAATGCCTTTCATTCCCGTTAACTGCGCAACCTTAACCGATGAGCTGTTTGCCAGTGAAGTATTTGGGCATGTTAAAGGGTCCTTTACCGATGCTAAAAAAGATAAAAAAGGCCTGCTCTCAATTGCAGAAAAAGGCACTTTGTTTCTCGACGAAATAGACAGTTTATCTTTAAAGTCTCAAGCTTCATTGCTCAGATTTTTGCAGGAAGGAGAGTATAGGCCTGTTGGTTCAAGTGTCACTTATAAGTCTAATGCTCGGTTAATTGCCTCAGCGAATTGCGATTTAGAAGAAAGGATAAAAGACGGTTCATTTAGGGCCGACCTGTACTATCGCCTCTATATTTTAAGTGTTCACATGCCACCATTAAGACAGCGAACAGGGGATATTCCTGTTTTAGTTGAGCATTTTATTGAAAAATTTAATTATCAGTATAATTTAGGCAGTAAAAATATATCTGCTGAGTTATTTTCCGCACTAGAAAAACAACCTTGGTTGGGTAATGTTCGAGAGCTTGAAAATTTTATTCATCGCTTGTATCTGTGTAGCGTGGGGAACACGATTGATATTGATATGTTAGATTTCGAAATGACGAGTTTTGAGGACAGTAGGTCTTATTCTGATAGTAAACTCAGCCAGAAAGAAGGGTGTCATCAGCAGGAGGGAACTTGTTTTATGCCTGTTCGGGACTTAGAGAGTATGAACAATTATGATTTTTCTAGAGATAAAAAGGAAGCTGTAGAAATTTTTGAAAAAAATTATGTGGAACAAGTGATGATTAAGTCCCAAGGGAATGTCACTTTGGCCGCGAAGATGTGTGGTAAAGAAAGAAGAGCTTTTGGTAAGTTGGTTAAAAAATATCACATTAAAAAAGTTTGCCTGGATATTGATGATTGATCTAAAACAGTAATCATTCTATTTCTACTGTTGATATTTATCTCTATTTTATTTCTCGATCTGCGTTAATATCGCTTTAGCAACATAACAAACGAATAATTATCATTGGTTTGTTGTGTTGCTTGTTTGTTTTTCCTCTCAAACTACTTTTTCTGTATTTTCTCCTTTTTAAAAATAACTGAATTTTTGTATATGATTTTGCAAAAGGTAGTGGGTATAAAAAATACCGGGTGGGTTTTTTTAATTTATTTTTGAAAATAAATTAAATTGTTGTTTGTTAACTCTATGATATTTAAAGATATTTTTTATAAAGTGTAATTGGCATCGCTATTGCTTATGTCTATGTACAGTGTGCAGTATCAATGAATAGTGTTGGTATTGGGCGATAAATTTTAACAGCATAAAAATATAGGTGATAGTGTGACGCAAGATTATTGTACGGACCCATCGTTTTATGTGGCGCATTTGATTGAAGAATATCTTCGATCACACCCAGAGGCTATGGACAGTTTTGAAGGTATTTCTAAATGGTGGGTGACACGACAAAAGATGCACGAGTCAACCTGTTCAGTGACTAATGCTTTGAACATTCTTATTGAAAAAGGTGTTATCGAAAAAACTGATAATCAATATTATCGATGTCGAAAGCACTAACGAGTATGCAATTTTTACATCAGCCTGTTTAATATTTTAAAAGAGGAAAAAGTTTTGGAAAGTTTACAGAAAAAACTGTCTAGGGTTCGCACGCCTCGTGTACATATTACCTATGATGTTGAGATAGGGGATGCCATTATCCAAAGGGAGTTACCACTTATTGTCGGTATTCTCTCAGATCTTTCTGGCAATCCTAAAGATCCTTTGCCGCCCTTTAAAGAACGTGAATTTATCGAAATTGATAGAGATAATTTTGATGAAGTGTTAAGTGGCTATGCCCCGCGTTTAACCTTAAAGGTGAAAGATGTTTTGGCTACTCCAGCTGCGCTACCTGCAACTGATAGTGAAGGTGAAGGCGGCGGAGAAGGTGGTGGCGAAGGTGAGAATACTGCTGAAAGTGCTGAACCGGCCAGTGATGATGGCGCAAAACTGAATATAGAGTTGTATTTTGAAACCATTGATGATTTTTCGCCGCTACGCTTAGTTGAGCGTATTCCTGCGACGAATGAGCTCTATATTGCGAGAAATTACCACCGTGATTTTCTTGGCAAGCTTGATGGCAACGATGCTTTGGATGATTTGCTGACCAGTTTGCTAGATGATGATGCCCTCAAGAAAGAACTCGTAGATGTATATAAGGACGCCGATGACTTTTCTAAAGTAACACCTTCAGAGTTTATGAAGCGTTTGTTGGATGAAGGGCAAATGGCGCTGGATGAGTCTCAAAAGCCTTATGCCTTAACGTTGATTGGACAATTTACCAAAGATATTTTAGGCGAAGACAGCAAAGATGCGCTTGGTGATGCTGCAGATCGTATGAATAACCGGATTTCTCAGATTGATAATACCTTAACTCGGCAAATTAATTTGGTATTACATGAGCCTGTTTTCCAAAGGTTAGAAGCCTCTTGGCGTGGCTTGAACTTCTTGGTAATGAATACTGAAACCAGTACTCGATTAAAGCTGAGAGTGATGAATGTTTCACAAAAAGATTTGTTAAAAGATCTACAAAAAGCCTCTGAGTTTGATCAAAGCACTTTGTTCAAAAAAGTCTATGAAGAGGAATTTGGTACCTATGGCGGCGATCCGTATAGCTTTTTAATCGGTGACTATGAATTTGGTCGTCACCCAGAAGATATCGAATTGCTTGAAAAAATATCAGGTGTAGCTGCAGCAGCACATGCCCCTTTTATTTCGGCAGCTTATTCCAAGTTGTTTGATTTGCAGAGTTATTTCAACTTATCGCAACCTCGTGATCTTTCTAAAATATTTGAAAGTGCGGAATTGATTAAGTGGCGTAGCTTTCGTGATAGCGAAGACTCTCGCTATGTAAGTTTAACCTTGCCTAAAGTGTTATTACGTTTACCTTTTGGACCGGAAACGGTTGTGGTCGATGGCTTTGATTTTAAAGAAGAAGTTGATGGTACCGATGCATCGCGCTATCTCTGGGGGAACCCTGCTTTTGTTCTCGGGCAGCGGATCACCAATGCATTTGCCAAATTTGGTTGGCTAGCAGCCATTCGCGGTGTTGAGGGTGGTGGTTTGGTTGAAGGTTTACCGACTCATACATTCAAAACATCTGCTGGTGATGTGAAGTTAACATGTCCAACGCAAGTGGCAATTACCGATCGCCGTGAAAAAGAGTTAAACGACTTAGGCTTTATGGCGATTCTACATTGTAAGGGTAGTGATAAAGCTGCTTTCTTTGGTGGTCAAACAACGAATCAGCCGAAAAAATACAATACTGATGAGGCCAATGCTAATGCACGCACATCAGCAATGTTGCCTTATGTTTTAAATGCCTCACGTTTTGCTCATTACATTAAAGTGATTATGCGTGACAAAATTGGCTCGTTTTTAACGAAGGATAATGTTTCGGACTATCTCAATACATGGATTGCGAGCTATGTGTTAATTGATGATGGTGCAGCCAATGAAATAAAAGCACGCTACCCATTAAGAGAGGCCAAAATTAATGTGACCGATGTTCCTGGCAAGCCAGGTTCCTACAAAGCCGTGGTTTTCCTTAAGCCACATTTCCAACTGGAGGAGCTAACAACGTCTATTCGTCTGGTGGCAGATATCCCAGGATAACGTAGATGTTCTCTAAATCAATCACTTAGTGAGTGTTTAGAATCTTCCTATTTTAATCAGAAATTTTTTGGAGAGTATTATGGATCTTATATTGTTGGAGCTGGGTGATGCTGCATTAACATCGCCCAAGGGTAACGACGCTGGGGCAGGTGGGTCACTAATTGACGGCGAAGCCGCCGTTGATAGTTGGGTGGGTATCACAGATAACCCAGGCCAGTTGGGGTTTGACGCAACAAAATGTGTTGAGTTGGTATCTATTAATCAGGGCATTCAGCAACAAGTGACCACTGACGTCAGTAATAGTGCACGTACCTCGGGTCGCCCTGTGGTATCTGATTTTACCTGTGTGAAATATGTTGATGTGAGTTCGCCAAAACTTTATGAATATTGTCTGCGCGCAAAAACATTGGATAGCGAAGGCTCTCCTTGTCGTATTCATGTGCTGCGTAATTCCGGCGATCGACTAAATTTGCTAATGCAGTTTGAATTGACGCAAGTGTTAATTAGTGAAATTCAGTTTCAATCACACCCAAATGATATGGCAACGGAACAGTTTAAATTGAACTTTACTGAAATTTCCTGGGTACATTGTCTGCAAGGACCTGGGCTCAAAAATCAAGGCCACGTGGCGACAGGTTGGAGTATTGCACGCAATCGTCCGATTGCCCCTGGTGCTTATACCTTGTAACAGGCTTGAATGTTATGGGTTTAATTCTTATGAGGTTTTAGGGCAATGGTCGTTAAAACATTATTGGAAAAACTGGACTCTTCTTGTCAAAGCTTGTCATTGAAAGAATCGGTTTGCAATCAAGTACAGCGTATTATTTCAACGCGTATGTACTTGGGGTCAGTACCTGTTTTGGATTCTTGGGTGACAGGTTTTGGTGTCCCTGAAATTGTCGAAGAATATAGTAATACAGGGAATGATCACGATGAATATCGGGCGTTATTACGAGAAAAGATTCTGGCGTTTGAGCCTCGGTTAGTCGATGTCAAAGTTAAAAAACTAACTAATTACACCGATAGAGCTAGTTGCCAGTTGTTACTGCAATTTAAAGAAGGTGAGATAGAAGAGCAGTTTTTCTTCTAACAAGCCTGTCCCGTAGATATAGAGGAAAGCAGTTGTTTGTTTAACAGGATTTTTCACGGGTTTTCTTATCATGGTTCAAAGAAATGACTGATCAAATTGAGTATTTTCAACATGAATTGAGTGCGTTGCGAGGAGCGGTTAGCGATTTTAGCCATGCTTATCCTGCGGCAGCAGCGGAGTTACGTTTGAGTGCAGGGCATTCCGCAGATCCGCATGTTGAGCAACTGCTACAATCGTTTGTTTGGTTAACAAGTCGGCTGCGCTGTGACCTGGAGCATCAGCGTCAGGAAATCCCCAATCATTTATTACTCAGTCTGTATCCGCACTTGCTGACATCAATACCGTGTATGACAGTGATGCAAGGTAATGTATTGGCAGATGGTGCTAATTATGTGAACGGCTATCAGCTAGAAAAAGACCGGTTGTTTTCGACATGGAGTGTACAACGCAAAGGCGTCGATGGTAATGAAAAGCGTCCGGTTGAATGCCGTATGCGCTGTTGTTATGACACACCGATGTGGCCTCTTAATATAGATGATGTTGCCGTCAAATCTAAAAATATTTTTAGCTTTCTCGATAATCGACCTGAAGTTAACTCAGTCATCTCTATTCGTTTATCAAGCTATGGTACTGACCCAATTTACGAATACCCACTATCGAAGCTACGCTTTTTTATTACAGACCCCCAATTGCGTCCGAACCTTTATCAGCTGCTGTCTAACAATTTGTGTGGTGTTGCCATTCGTGTTGGCGATAAAGTTATTGAATTGCCGCAAGGAGAAATTGAATGGTTAGGGTTTGATGAAACACATAATGTTTTGCCTCAATCCTTAGGGACACATAATGCATATCGCTTATTGCTAGAATATTTTTACTTCCCTGAAAAGTTTTATTTCTTTGAAGTGTCAGGCTTAGATGTCAGTAGTGCCACTGATCAGTTTGAATTGTTATTGGTGCTTAACAATACGGAAAAATTAGCAAGCTTAAAGAAAAATAGCCTCAGTACAAATAGTTTTCCTGCGATTAACCTGTTTCCAGCTACGTTTAAACCAGTACAGTTAGACCACAGTCGCTATGAATACCGAATGATTGCGGATGAATCGCAATATGGTCAAAGTGAAGTACACAGTGTAACTCAGGTGAAGCTAATGTCGGCCGATGGACGTGTGCGTCACGCTGACCCGTGGTTGGGAGGCGCTGCCTTTTCTGATGTGGAACCTGAAAATCATATCCAGAGAATCGATGCCTGTGATCTGGGATATATTACCCGTTTAGTGCCGCCCATTACACCAGGCAGTGCGGGTTGTGACACCATGGTTTCCTTATACGATAGTTGTTTATCGATGGCACAACCAATCGATCAAACGCTTAGTGCTAAGGGTTTATGCAGCAATCGGGAGTTGCCCGAATCATTGCGGATAGGCAATACCTTAAAATTATTAGGTGCCGGTGCAATGGTAAATGCTGATATTGTGTCGCGCCCAACTCTCTTTAAAGGTGCCAAGCTTGATAGTGAGTCAACAGTAAAGCTACTATCACAGTTACATCTCAATCAACTGTCATTAATCAGTGCCAGTTCTGAACGTATTTCATTAACTCGATTAAAGCATTTATTAGGTTTGTATTGTGATCCAATGAGCGCTTCTCACCGGCGTCAAATTGAAGGTATTGTTGACGTTGTCACTACCCTCTCTGTTCGACGGATGGGTGCCGAGGCTTGGCGTGGCCACTACCGGGGTACAGCAATGACTCTCACTATAGAAGAATCATTTTTTGATGCTGCTAATCCTCTGTTATTTGGTGAGGTATTAAGTCATTTTTTTGGGCTGTACACCACGTTAAATCATTTCGTGCAATTACAGTTTGTCAGTTATCAACGTGAAGGAGTGTGGAAGCAATGGCCTCCGCGTATTGGCGAACAGATCATACTGTAGAAAGTTTACTGCAACAGCGAGAAGTTGGCTGGGAGTTTTTGCAGCTGGTTAAATTGTTGCTATCGGTTAGCCATGAATCAGCAGTTAATGATGAGCAGTTGACGAATTCGCAACAGTTGATTGATGATAATTCAGTACTTGATATTTTGTCGAAAAAAATCAAGTTCAAGGCATCTCTAGCCTCTGACTTTCCACCAGGTGAAATCAGAGAGGTTCAAAACATTGATGCAGCTGATGCAACAAAGATTACACTGATAGGTGATGTGTTGTCAGCAGCTCAAGGGCCATTACCTGAACCGTTTGTTGCCTGGGTTAAAGAACTAACGAATGCCGGCGACTCGGCCATGGCAGACTTTCTCGACATATTCAATAATCGACTACTGGCATTACGTTATTTAATTTGCCGAGCGACCCGACCTAATTTAATTGACTCCTCAGCCAGTCGTAGTGACAGCGGCTTTTTGCTAGAGGCCTTAAGTGGTGCGCTATTTAATCGCCAGGCACAAGATGCTGATTTGCGTTTATCCGGCTTGCTGGCAAATAACCGCCTATCATTCCCAGTGCTGAAACAATTATTGCGCTTTTGCATGAGCTTACCCTTAATTTCAATGAATGCCTATCAAGGTGGCTGGTTAACCGTAGATCAAAGTGATCATATTTCTCTAGGTAAGGGGCCGATGTGTGAGCTCGGTAGTAAAGCAACGTTAGGAAAAAAAGTCTGGGACCAGCAACAAGCTATTGAACTGGTCATTGGCCCTCTAAGTTGGGCGAGAGTAAAAGCCTTAGTACCCGGCGGAGCAACTCATAGGGAATTTTCCACCTTGCTTGAACGTATTACCGACTGCCGCTGTGATTGCAAAATAAAATTGCTTTTGCCTGAAGGTCAGGTACCAAAAGTTCAACTGGGTGAAAGCTTATCAGGTGCCAGTATTTCTTATACAGAAGTACCTAGTAATGACAATAACACTAACGAAAATAGCAAAAACAATGATGGTCAGCATGAAAAACTCGCTTTAGGTTTAACGACAGTATTACCACGAGCGAAACAACGAAGCACCCAAGAAAAACTTATTCAGGTATGTTTTACAGTAAAAACGTCAAACCCTGGTTATATGAAAAGCCAAACATCTGAGCAACCATTTGAGAATGAAGGTGAACGCTTATGATGGGATTTAAGCTTGCAGGAGTATGGGCCGGAAAATTATCGGGACGATGGTTTATACGGTTAACGATTATTTTATTCGCCATACTGTTTGTTACTGCGTGTTCCAGTAGCCGCACTATTTTAAAAACAGTCGGCTTGGGTGTGATCGCAGGCAGTAATAATTCAATGAAGAAAGTATCTATTGAATCACTAGCGAATAGTAATTTGAAAACGCCTGTCGCCGTCGATCTACTCTTTATTAATGATAAAAATATTGCGCCATTGTTATCAGCATTGAGTGGTCCAGAGTGGTTTAGCCGCCGACAGGAATTAATTAAGCGTTACGATAATGAAATTCAGTTAGTTAGTTTGGAGATTGTTCCGCTGTCCTATATCGAAACGATTAAGTTACCCAAAGGCCATAAAGAGGCAAATAATATTTTGCTTTTTGCTAATTACCGTAGTAGCCATGGGCAATATGTTGCGGAACTCAGCCATTTTAAATCGTTAAAAGTTCGCTTGCTAAGGAATAGCTATGAACTATTGGAACTAGGTGAGTAATATGCCTTTATCGAAAAAAATCGTCTCTATCAATGGGGTGCAATCCTCAGCTGCTAATGAAGAAATTGTTAGTCGGCGTTTGCCACAACCTATTTGCTGGCACGAGGGCATGTTGCTCTCACCACATCATTTTCAACAAAATCACCAATATTGGGAAGGGCAATTAAGTCGGCTTGTTTCGGTGTTGTCGCCTAATTTTTGGGGCATTGGCGAGATGGAGTTAGATCATAGAGCGCTATTAGATGGTGAGGTAAACATTCAACGCCTGCTTGCTATTTTGCCTGATGGGCTGGTCGTTGATTACGACAGCAATATTGATGAACCCTTAAGTATTATATTGGATGACGTTGGTGCAGCACCATTGACTGTTCAACTTGCAGTGCCTATTCAGGTTGCGGGCAGCGCCAGTGAACGCTCTGAAATTCAGCGCTATGTTAGCCGTGATGATCAACCTCGTATTGACGAAAACACTGGCGATAATGAAATTGTCATGCCTCGTTTAGTGCCAAAATTATCACTGCAAGTAGCTGATCGAGTCGGAAATCGCTATGTTGGTTTGCCCTTGTTTCGAGTGGTTAAGCCAGAAGGGGGCAGCCTGCAATTAGATCCAAATTATTGCCCGCCTTTACTATCCATTGGCGCTGATAAATTTCGTGCGGGTAGTGACGATGTTCCGGGCCCTAAACCGATCCAACAGCGGGCTAAATCACTGGCGTTGGCGATACGTCACAAAGCAATGCAATTAGCAGGCATGGCTGATGAAGGCGAAAACCTTGGTCGCCATATTAGCCAGCGCCACCACCGTTGGGTTAGAGCTATGGTGCAAGAGTTGGCGTCATTCGAGTTTATTGTTGATACATCTGAGAGTTTGCCACGGGAATTGTATGAAAGTCTGCTACGTATGGCTGGTCCAATCAGTGAGCTGGCGATGAATAATATTCCCCCGCGTTTTTTACCCTATTGCCACGACGATAGTTTGCCGGCATTTAATAAAGTCATGAATTATATTAAAAGCCAGGTAGATCGAGTGAACTTAAGTTACACAACCTTAAGCTTTGAACAAAAAAGAGAAGGAGTGTTTACTTTATTATTTGATAAAGCCTGGGAAGGAAAAGATTTAATTATCGAACTGCGTCCGTCCACTAATGATAGCCGTGAAGGCGTGAGCTCTTGGTTGAAAACCTGTCGTATTGCCAGTGCTAGTTTGCATAAAGCATTGAGCCAACGTCGTTTATTAGGGGTTAAAGCCGAACCGATTGAGCGAGAGCAAAAGTCTGGCATTATTCCTGCGCCAGGAAATGCACTATTCCGCATCAAAGCTAACAAACGCTTTATCTCTTCGATGACGCAATTGGTGATTGTCGCGACCAGCAGCAAGGTAAAAGAGCATTGCCCACAATCAATATTAGTGCATATGCCTCATGAATAGAGAGTAGGTGGTAATGTTCTGTAAATAACAATCCGTAGACATGGTTACTAAATAAATAGCGAAAATTGGCAAAATAAAATGAGCAACCTCATTACCGAATCGAACAGTCAAGTCGCTGAGCTTGATGACCCATTACAGATACTAAATAACTTTTATCGGCAGGTCGTATTGATAAAACAAGCCATTGAGCAGGGTGATTTAGAAAGAGAAGCAACGCAATATCTGAAGCTGAGTCGTGCAGTAACGCCAGAAGAAATGGCAGATTTTGTGAGCTTGCGTTTACAGCGTTGGTTAGAAAAGAAACGTAACGATGCACGCAAGTTATTGATCGAGAAATCTTACAGTCGCATTAATGAGACACTTTTTATCGCTGCCGCATTAGCAGATGAACTATTTATATTAGAAATTGATTGGCCAGGTAGAAAGCACTGGTACACCGTCTTATTGGAGGAGAGAATTTTTCAAAGTTGCTATGCCGGTGAGCGTTTCTATATTGGCGCAACACGCTTGTTAAATAAACGTGTACTCGATACACAAGAGCGCAGCCTGCTATCCGTTTATTTTTTATCGCTACGTTTGGGTTTCTTGGGTCGTTATCGAGACCAGCCACAGCGCTTGCAGTTTATTCGGCAACAATTATTTAAGCGAATTAATGGTGGCCTTGAAGAACGGCAGCAAGTGGTTTGTACTCAGGCCTACGAACATCTACTGGCATCCATGCAAGAGCAACGTTTGGCGCCTTTGGCGCGCTGGAGAAAAAAAGCCTGGCAGGCATTTTTTCTTTATTTGTTATTAGGTTGGTTGGCCTGGACGATGGTAGAAGGTAAATGGGTGGATCAATCTAAAAAAACAGTGATTGAAAAGAAAATAGCCGAAAAATTGGTTAACACTAATAGTCAGGAGTCTACTATTTTTACAGGGCGTTTTTTCACTATTGTTAATGACGAAAATAGTCGGGGTATGTAGTGCGATGACGGAAGCTACAAGTCGTGAACAAGCAGTATCTCTGGTTGAGGTTGTTAATGATCTGCAACTGCTTCTATCTCAAGCTATTGAAAGAGTGCAACCTCTTGTGGAAAACACTCGACCAATATGGAGCGATCCATTATGGCAATTTCTAGGTGTGATCTTACTTGGGGTGGTACTGTTTATTGTCTTATTTTGGTTATTACGTTTTCTTGGTGGCGGTCTTGCTGCGGTGACCGAGGGCAGTAAAAATATCCTTATCTTGGGCGTAAAGTCTATGGTTAGCGCTATTGGCGCTGCTTTTAAAAAAGAAGGTGGCAATCATTTTTCCGCAGGTTTTTCCAAATCTTCTTCATGGCTGAGCCGTGCTCGTATTAAGCAGGTTCTTGATGCTGTACGTTATCTTACAACTCGCCGTGATTGGCGTTACCAGACTTCCTGGTATTTGCTCGCTGGTACACAAGACTGCGGCAAGCGGGAATGGATTGATAGTATAAGTAAGGGAAGGCGCACTCAATTATTGATTCGTGAAAAGCAACTGATGGCTGAAGGCAGTGGTTGGCACTTTTTTGATCATGGAGTTGTTGTTGATATTGATGATGACTCTGACTTTTCTAAAGAAGTGGAGCTGATCACAACTTATCGTCCAGAGCGGCCACTTGATGGCATTATTTTAGCAGTCTCTGCAAAAAAACTAGTAGAGGCTCGCGATGATAGTGCGGTACTACGCAGCTATGGCCAAGACCTCTATCAAAAAATGTGGTCTGTGCAAAAGAAAACTGGTTTTGTGATACCGGTTTATTTTGTAGTGACGGAATGTGATGCCATCAATGGCTTTAATGCCTTTTGGTCAGCTTGGAGTGAAGAACCTGCTTCTGATATGTTTGGTTGGTCTAATCCTGCTCGTGTCGATACGGCCTTTTCGATTAGTTGGGTCAGGGAAGCTTTTACCAGCACAGTTAATGCTATACGCAAAGCACAGTTACAGGTAGCCGCTGGTGGCGATGAGATTGATGATATCGATGGGTTTATCTTATTTGACCGAGAGTTACGGGCCTTAGAGGCTCCATTGGCTGAAGTGATGCACCATGCCTTTGCACGCAGCAGTTTTCAAGAGGCATTACCCTTAAGAGGTATTTGGTTCAATGGTAAAGTCGGAGAAAAAATAGCACTAGCTGAAGAGTTGTTCTCCCATAAAATATGGGCTGAAACTCATTTAGCTTACCCTATACAACAACGTTTTTTTTCTTCCAATAGAACCTTGCGTCACTTTCAGGTCTACGCCTTAGTGGCTGCTGCAATATTGCTTGGTTGGTTAAGTGTCGATGTCTATCGTTTGCATAACTATACGGTGGATGCGCAAAAAGCTTGGAATGCCATCTATGTTAATGAAAATGGTAACCGTTGTGATGCGGAAGGTTCTGCTACTTGGTGGTTACTCAATAGCCTGACGACCTTAGCCGATGAGCCTACAACGTTGACCTTGCCTAGGTCTTGGTGGGGTGGGCAGACAGCAAAGATGCGAGCCGAAGCGGCCAACAGTATTTTGCCTAAAAAATTATTTAGTGCCTATGAATGCCGTTTGGAAGTGCGTGCAGACCAATTAAATGCAATCAGTACGGCAAGTATTAATGTAAATGCCAATGTTGATACTCTCAGCCAGCAGTTAACACAATACACGGAGCAGTTAAAAAATTATCAGGAAGCGAGGGCCCGGTTTATTCATTTAGCGGGTCCTTTGCCTAACAATACCGGTATTGCTAATGATCTGCGTCATTTAACAGATTACCTCTATGATGGAACAATTCCAGCTTCAATTGATTTTAATACGCGTCTCATTGTCAATGGTGTTAAGGATGCTCATTACGATATTGAATGGGAAGAAAATCACTTTGTTAAGCCCGAAGTTCAAACCCATTATTTAGTAAAATTAAGTCGGTTGGTTCGAGAGAAAATCAGCGATAAAACCTTAACTCCACCGCTTGAAGGTATTAGAGAGGCATTTTCACTCACGCCTATCGATGGTGCTGATGTGGAAGGTTTTGCATTAGGGTCAACCGAGGAAATATTAACTTCTATTGATCAGTTTCAGCAGTGGCTGAGCTATATCTCTGAGCAGTGGTTAACAACTAACTTTACTACGAGCCCTTGCGGTAAATTTCACAAGACATTAGAAACACTTGTGCCGGTGTGGAACTATTCTAAAACTGAACTGAATACTGCTATTGAAAAATTTGATCACACTGCTTGTGATCAAATGATTCGGCATCATTTAGAAAAGCTTAATGAGTCGCCTTTTGGCAATCTATTTACCCGCAAAGAAAATGGTGAATATACATTTTCTGATGCTCTTATTCACTGGGTAAAAGAATTTTCAGCATTGGAATCCTTAAATCTATTAGCTGTCAGTAATGAAGATATCTTGCCTGTCGCTGATGATGAACGCTCTGGTGGAGATGTTATTGCCTGGGACCCAGCACCGCTAAATGATGCCATTGATATTGTGTTGTCTTTTCAGACTTTTCGCCAGCAGTGGTGGCAAACAACATCCCATCGATCCGGCGAGCCCTTTTATGCGCCAGCACTGCGCGCACGTCTAAGCCAATTAGTCGAACAACGCATTTTTCAAGCGCAAATACGTGAATATACTCAGGTGCCTGATCAGACTTTAATATCAAAGGACGAAGAATCCAGGCTCAGCGCCAGTATTGCCAGCTTTGAACGGGTAGGAGCCATGTTGCGGCAACTTTCGGTATTACTTCAACAAGAAGGTGATGTTGGTAATGCCACCTTGTTACAAAAACAATCCGATCAATACGTTCATCAACAATTAAAGATACTTACAGGTTTGGTAGACAAAAACAAATTGTACTCCCCACTAAAGTCAGTGAATTGGAAGAGTACTAATATCGCTGAAGCGCTTTTTTCTTATCAAGACCCTAAAAAACTGGCGAGTTACTTAGAGAATCAGCGGCAGCGTTTGAGCTTTTTTGCACAAAATTATGCTCAGCCATTAGTGGCTTATTTGGTCGATACCAGTGCAATTGCTAAAACCAGTAATAATGCTCGGTTGTGGTACAGCACTTTATTAGAGCTGCGCCGCTATGATCGCCAACAACCCGCGAACGAAATTGAGCAACTTCAGCAGTATGTAGGCAAACAACTCAGCAAACAGAGCTGGAATAGTTGCGATGAGGTATTAGCTGCACCGCAGATGCTAACTAATGGCGGTTTATTTGCGCAAAGCCATTATGAAATTGATCAGCGGTTGAGGTTCCATTGTCAAGATTACAACGAGCAACGGGTTGTACGTCGTTACTTTGCTTTAGCTGAGCGATTTAATCGAAGTTTAAAGGGGCGATTTCCTTTTGCTAAATACAGTAATAGAAAAAATTCTGATGTAAAAATTACTGTATTAAATAAATTCTTAGATGATTATCATCGCATTTGGGCAAGCCCTGAAAATGAAAAACCATTTTTAAGTGAATTGAAAAATTACTTAAAGCAATATCCTGAATCTGGTTTTGAAAACTGGCTAACGTTTGCTACTAAAATTGACCAGTTCTCCCAATTTTATCAAGGCACAAAGACAAAAACAGGGACAATGGATATTAAGTTGGTTGTCGAATTTGATAAACGTTTAAATTTGTCTGAGGGGCAGGATCAAATCATTGAATGGCAACTGACTAGTGGTGATGATTCTGCGTTATTTCCCAATGGCAATAATCGCGTCGTGTGGCAGCCAGGTGATCCTTTATCACTTTCACTGCGTTGGGCCAAAGGTTCAAAATTTACCCCGCTACATAATTTGAAATCACCTCAACAGGTAGAACCACCTTCATCTGTTGCGCGTTTTTATTCTGGCGGTCAATGGGCTTTGTTCGAATGGTTGCAGCGCTATAGTCAACCATCTCAAGCAACAGCTTATCGAAACTGGCTAGAATTTACAGTGCCTGTTGGCATTAAAGCTTCTGTGGTTACTGATGACGATGCCATTATTAGAGATGCCAAGATCAACCCTCAAGTGCCAGAGTATCTGAGTCGTATTAGTGTTGCGATTAGTGCAGTTATTACTGGTGCTGATGGGAGTGAAACACGTTTGGCTGTGCCATCTGCTTTACCTCGATTTGCACCAGGGTTGCCAGGTGAGCTGGCCTATCAAGAATAGAGAATTTTATGCGCTTACCAACCATTGATATATCAAGCCCTATGATTGCCAGCGAAGGTATCAGCAATTATATAGAGCACTATTTTGGTTATCCTTTGGAACAACTGCTGATGCCTATTGGCGATAATCAAGTGGGTGAGTCGGTGCGTCACAATGGGGTTTATTTTCAAATTAAAGAAGCCCGTAAAGAAGATGATGCAACGTTACCACAGGGGGTTTGGACACACGAATTAAAAACAGCAGATTGGGAGCAGGTTGAGAAAACAGCAGTAGAGGCTTTGTGTTACAAAAGTAAGGATTTACAACTGGGTGTCTGGTTAATGGAATCGAATATTCACCGTTATGGTTTCGCAGGCATTGCTCCGGCAGCAGTATTATTGCGGGCATTATGTGAAACTTTCTGGGACTCCATGCATCCACAAATGTTAGATGGTGATATAGAGTTTAGAACTAATCCCATTAATTGGGTGAATGAAAAATTATCGCTGTGTCTACGTTTGGTGCCAATAACATCGACCCAACTTGATGGCAATGAGTTGTGTTGGGATGACTGGGAGAACGCTCAGCGCTTTGAGCAACTTAGGCGCCAACATCAAAACGACATCCAATGGGATGGCCCCACCAGTGAAACCTTTAAACAATATTTAGCGGCGACTCCGAAAGAATTTTTATTTCAATTGTGTCAACACATAGACGACGCTAACCAGGCCATTAACGATCTAATTCATTGGTTTGATCAGCAATGTGGTGATGCCAGCCCAAGCTTAAGTGAAATTAGCTCACTGTTAAACAATATCTATTCGATGGCAGAAAGTGAACTATCTCGCAGGGGTGTTTATTTGGCTGCTGGTCATACTGATAATGATGAAAGCAGCACTGAAGATGGTGTCGCTGATAATGAAGGCCAAGGCGGTGGTCAAGGTGGTGGTGGCGGTCCAATCGGTGATGGAACCATTCGCAGCCGCTCCGATGCTTTTGCTCATTTGCTAAAAGCCGCAGAATTTTTAATGCAGGATGATCCTCATAGCCCAGTGCCTTATATGGTGTATACCGCTTGTAGTTGGGGAGAAAAATCAGCCCCTGATTTGTATCAAGAATTATTTCTAAAAAAAGGCGGGCAGTTAAATATTTTCGAAATTATGGGTTTGGCCCTTGATGATCGTCCACCTGAGTAAGCACCATATTTTAAACCATGTTTTCAGTGATTTTTTACTGATGTTTTAGCAATAGGAGAAAATGCATGCCTAGTTTTCGTACCAAAGCGGCTCGCCGTCGATTAGATCCAGGTCATGGTGACTATCTCGACCCCAATCTAGTATCGAGTTACCGAAAGGGACAGCGAGAAGACTATAAAGCCCGTCGCCGGCTAGACCCTGGCCACACTTTATACCTAGACCCTTCGCTAAGATCTAGCTATAAAAAAGAGAGTAGTTATCTAGCTCATAGAGAAAGTGTATTCAGAAATCGTCGCAATAGTTTTATCCGAGATAATCGTCTTGGTTTGCACCCGCATTATAATGATGAGCTTAGTCATCCTCATTGGTATCCTGATCGCAATGCTAGAAGCCCACATGGGAAACTGGTGCAATATCTTTCACCAGATCAGCGTACTCAGACAGTGAAATCTATGACTGGTGGTCAAGTAGCAGATGATAGTCTCTATAGTCTTTCAGGAGGTAAGTCGACGAATAATAATCGGGGCGTTATTTTTACTCGCCGCGGTTCAGTTGATCATTTAATGATGATGCAGAAAGAAGAAGTGGCTCCAACGGCGGCACTTGATCCTGATCATTTAAGTAGTGATATGTTTATTAATAAAACCAATCATAGCTCTTTTAATCGGGGACAAAATGTTGCCAATGCTGGTTTCTTAAGTTTCAACAATAGTGGTCAACTACAAAATGTCACCTTGTCATCCGGTCATTATGCGCCGGGCCCAGACAGCGGTGTTGCATTGGCAATGTGGGCAGATCAAACAGGCGCCTTCGACTCAAGCTCGGTCCCCATTATGATGCCCGGTAGAGGGCATCATGCCCCATCAACCCAGGTTGATGTCAGTCGTGAGCGACGGGTTTCTGCTGTAAATCGCTGGGCGCAAAACCATTAAATGTAACGTCGATAAATACACAAGAGAATAGCCGCGTGAACAGGCTTTTATAAACTACAGTGTATTTATCATTATTCTTGGGAGATTACCGATGGCTTTTTTTGTTGATAAATTTAAAAAACGCCCTACTGATCAATATATGATGTCGCCCTTAACCAGGACGCAGAATTTTTTTAATAATTCTTACGAATTGGCCAAGTTAGCCCAGGACAGTAAAAAAAATCCCTTTGTGAAACCGGTCTTTACCGATAATGAACAGCGTTCAAGCTTTGCTAATACTTTGGCGGAAGAAAAGTCTACGGTGCAAAGTGCTTTAAATAAAAATAAAAAAGATAAGGAGGCTAAACGTAATCTTGCTGCCTTAACTTTCCTTGAACAACAAGTAAGTGCTAAAGGTGCGCAATATCAATTACCTGATCAGGATGATGCGGTGGTATGGGTGCAAGGGCATGGGATGCCAGGTCGGCAGACCTTAACCAGTGATCCTTACGTGATGACTAAAACTGAAGCAACGAACCCAGGTTGGCGTGAAATTACTAAGGGTGATTACTGGCGAAATAAAGATATAGGGTTACAGTTGCAATCCCAACAAGGGCAAATCATGGAACATGCTGATGTAGCAAGAACGGCACGGAAGCTACGTAAAATGGGCGTTAAACCGAGTATGGATATTCGTGCAAACTCCTGTCACAGCGCCACTCAAAATCGAGTGTTTGGTCTCTCTGCGCAGGATGTGAAACAAAGATTTAAAAAACATGAACTCATTAGCCAGACAGGCGACTGGTCGGAAACCTTTGCTGGCGGCTTGCAGTTTCAACTGAATATTCAACAGCACACGTCCGAATATGGTGTGAAGGGTTACATCGGGCCCACGACGCAGTCGCCTGCGAAAGTAATTGATCGCAATTTGAAAAGAGTTAAAAATCCAGAGTTAGCGGTGAGTATTGCAACTACCAATGACTATAACAAAAATAACTATTCTCGATTATATATTCCCAAAAACGAAGCAATGAGATCACAGCCATCAAGGCTTGGCAATATTTTTTCGACAACTTCAGTATTGCCTGATAACTCTTTGTTTCAAACTTCTATCAGTCAGGGCTTGGTTACTAATGTCACTTCCAAGCCAGGTAATAAGGGCAGAAAAAACTAAGAAAGAGATTAATACTGTCACCCTCGGCTATCCGTCGAGTATTGATACAGTAACTGAAAAGCAGGGGGATATACAATGTCAGATGGAAATATTGGCAGAAAATCAGTTGATACTTTTCCCATCAGCGCCTCGGAACTACGTGGCCAAAAGGAAAAATTGACTCATATGCCACCTCCGCGGCCACCCAAAAAATTTGAAGCGCGTCTTAACCAGACTTTGGTGGATGCCAAGCAGCGTTTAAAACCTCTTGCGAAAGAGCAGCGCTATATGGTGTCTCCTCATGCTTTAAATGTGGGTAATTTTTTTGAGAATGCACGAGGTATGGGCAAACAGGCGATTGCTGGTGACCATAATATAGTAAAGCCTGTGTTTAAAAGTACCTTGCAGCGCTTAAAATTTAATAAGCTTGCTAAAAGCAAGTTATCCGACTTCACTGTCGATTCGCCGGATCATCAAGTTGTTAGCCAGTTGATACAGTGGTCTGATAAAGGCACTGCCATGATGGACTTTTCCGAGCTTAATGCAATGCGTTCACAGCCCATTGTTTATGTTCAGGGGCATGGTAGTGCGGGTTCAACATCAATTACATCAGATTCTGAAAACTTAAAGCCCGCAACAGCCACTGATGTTGCTGAACAGCTAGTTAAAATGAAACTGCCGCGCCATAGTGAGATTCGAGCGAATTCATGTCACAGTGGTACCCAGCATATTATTGATGAAAACACCCCTTTTCTTAACAAAATTCATCAGGAACAAAGTGTTGATATTAATTACGCTGGCGATTGGAACAAAACCTTTGCGGGTGCTTTACAAGATAAACTCAGCGGTATGGGGCAACGCAATCGTGTAGCTGGTTATATGGGGCCAACCTATCAACAACCTCTCTCGGTCAATGTATTGGGAGTCGGAGGCATGCTGAATAGAACGCAAACGCAAGAGATCAGTGGATCCTACGGTACAACTTATTACAAACGTAGAGATATGCGCCGCTATGGCCCGACTCCTATGCTATCAAAAAAATAATAGGAAAAATAAAAAATCTATCATTTATATTTTCTTTTTATTTAGTGACGTAAAGTGTAGTCAGTGGAGCAGAAATTTGTCAGTCATTGATATGAGTCTTGGTCAATCTCAATAGGTGATTGAATCTCTTGTAATAATTGTGTGAGTTTATCAACATACTGTTGTTCTGTTGCTGTACTATCCGGCTGATAAAATAATTTAATAAAAAATTCAAAATCTTCATAGGGTGGCTTTGCAAATATCATTAATTGATTAAAATCTATCTTATCCAAAGCATTTTTGGAACGGGTATTGTCTTTATAAGCAGAGGTATAAATTTCTTTTATGCCGTTTGATTTTGCTAGTTCGAAAGCTAATAGAGCAGACTCCTGACCAAATCCCATACCTTGGTAATCAGTACCTATCCAAAAATGAAAATAGGCTTTATCACTAGCGCACCGTAAACCCACACTACCGATAAAACCGTGAGCTGGATGAATAATCGCATAAATCATAAAGTTTGTTTGCTTTCTTTTATCGAGAATCCATTCTTTGACTTCATCTGTCGTATTAAATGCAGGTAAACATGTGAGTGCAGCAATATTAATGTCGCGGTACTGGTAAAAAAAGGCATGGGCATGATGAGTGCCCAAGGCTTGCAGTTTCAGGTAATTGTTAGGTGTTGTATAACTATGGTGTGGCCATTGTAATTGTTGCCATTCACGCAATATGGTTTGAATATGTACTTTTAAGGCACGTGTTGCATTATGTGTGTTATCCGTATCAGATTTATGTTGTTCTTCCAATTCTTCTGCGTATTGAGTTAGTTTAAGTGCGTATTCTAATTCTCCTATTTCATAGTAACAGAGGGCAAGATTATGAATCGCTTGTGTACTCACTCCATAAATAGACTGATGGGTATGGAGTGCATCAATGGCCAATGGCCAATGACTAATATTAATTGCTGCTATGGCAATATCAAAGCAGATATCTTGCCCATTACCAGTGGGGTAATAAGCCTGCCACACTTCAGTGAGTGCATTAGATAAATTTAAGCGTTGCTGGTTATCAAATGCTAATGCGGAATCACTCAATATCGGTAAAAACAACTCAACAATCTTAGCGTCATAATGGCTTAGTTTAATAAATGCGAGCATCTGCTCAATATTAAGCGTGTGCGCAATAGGTGTAATAGATTGTATAACACTGTTGGCATCCTCTGGGGAATAGTGATAGATGTGATTTTGAATATGGTGAGCACACTTTTGTAAACTTGTTGTTTCGCTACCTATTAAAGCCGCACAATGAATTAAGCCATTGCTACGAGGACGGTGACACCAGGAATAGCCACCTAATTGATGAATATAAGTATTCAATGCATGATAATTAACAGGCAAGCTAGCTGGGTTGTTTTCATCGATATAAGGTAGTGCTTGTTCTCTGACTTCCTGCTCTAGAAAAATGCCTTTATCTGAAGATAGCAATAACAGTTGCTCACTTTTTTCTGTAAGTCTATCAATGATTGTCAATGCTGCTGTAGGCAGTAGTAAATGTGTATGATCTAATAAGTCGCGATAATAAAGCGCCAAGCGCTGTTGTTTTTCGTTGAGCCATTGAGGTTTATCAATAGGGTCCCAGTCATATTGATGACGAGGCAATTCATGTTGTTCTTCAAGAATAGCATTTTGAATCAATTCAATTTCGTCGATATTGGGTGCTTTAACGTGGCCATCTTTGCTATCACTGTTTTCACGGTTAGTATCGACATTCTCTTGCTCAAAATTCCAACGCTCTTCTGCCAGCGCATATAGGCTTTGCAAACGAGATAGCTTTTTAATACGAGTATCATGTAATTGACCAAAACGAATATAGAATAAATCCTGTTTTAACCGACTAAATAAATTATTACTGATGACCACGACGGGTGTATCAAAGTGAGTAATACATGCTTCTTTGATCATGGTTGTTAGCGGACCTTCGTTGCTTATATTGCCGCAAATTCCATCCACTATACCTGCTTTAATATATGCCTCCATTTTTGGATGGCCCAGACAAAATTCAAGGTTATGAAGGTTGTCGTCATGAAGTAAATACTGATAACTAAATTCAGTAGTGTTGTTATCGATAAAGCCGTTTTCGGATAGTTTTTTTTCTAACAGGTGTAGCATCATAAAACTAAACTGACCATCACCTGCACCTAATTCAATAATGCGAAAAGTCTTACTCATATATTTATTTGCCAATTCCATCCAGTAACTGATAATAATATCGGCATAGGCTTCTGCCATTGAGTAGTCATTTGCGACAGTAGCTAGTGTTACATTATTCGCCTCTTCTGACCAAAAATCAGCAGTACTAAAACGTTGAAACTGTGCCGTATTATCATTTGATAGGATAGGAGGGGGCTCTTGCGCGCTAATGTTTCGCTTGTTTTTTTCTGGATAAACTAAACTCATAAATCTTTCCTTTATATAACAATAAAGTGATTAGGTCTTTATACACTGTTAATAATTTATCTGTAGTATGAGCAAGCAATATGCCAAGTGGATTTGGCATTAAATCAGTTATTTGTTCAATGTTTTAAGGAAGAAAACAATGTTTATACCGTATCAAAATAGTGAGCGAACGCCTTTGACCCATAATCGGTGGGGAGGTTTTAACCCGGTTTATCTTGTTAATAAACTTAATTCGCCCATATACGTTTATTTATCGAAATAAATGCTGGTACTAATTTTGCTGAATGGTTTGTCTGACGTGGCTCATAAACCAACTATAAAAATATTGATGGGGTGATTTGTGGCAGATCCAGGTAATAGTGGTAGTTTTGCTAAAGGCAGCAGTGACCCTTCTGCGACAAAAACTCATCCTTCTCCTAAGGATGCCAAACCAGCATTCGAAGCCGTTGACTGGAGAAGCAGTACTAAAGCCAATGCATCGAGCTTTACAGCCCTCGCGATGAAAGGGGGACGCTCGCCAACAGATCCAGAAGAATCGGCAGGTCAAGTGTCAGGCCAAGTGAATGCTTTGTCAGGGGCAATTAATGTGCAGCAGACACGCTGGCGTTCAGGCAGTATTACAGAAGTACATTACCATGTAGATAACCCTAAAAAAGGCTCTGTCAGGCATAAAGATAGTAATGGTCAGACCTTTCAGTTGAAAGGTAGTCGAGATGCCTTTGTGGGTAAATTTAAATAGTTATTTAACATTAGGGAACTCTGATTAATCTTAAAAATATACCCACACAGTACTGATAAACAGCCCACCAGTTAGCAATGGCCAATAGAGTAAGCTTGGTATGATATTGTCATGAAAGTCGATAATAAAAATCTTAATCTTTGAGGAAAATAAGACAGAATTGGCTGTGATTAAAAGAATAAGAATGTAGGTGATTAAGTAAAAGTACTCTAAATAAACGATGGAATTGGCTTCTAGCTCTCCTCGCATTTGCACATGGGCTATCAGTGCAACAAAAAATAGGGCAGAGCAAGACGCAACAACAGTTGATACATTAAAACCCATCACATCCTTTTTATTGCTCTGTTTAGAGACTGTAAGCACAATAATATAGAGCATCAATAAAACAACAAAAAGAGGGAATAAATGTGCAATAAATGGATTGATAAAGTTACGATTCAGTTCGATATTGAAATAGAGCTCGGGTACTGATACCCCGTTTTTATGGGCAGATTGACCAAAGTTAGTATTGTAAGTGTTATAGCGAATATCAAAAAAAGAGCGAAACAGGTTCCAGCCAGAGAGCACAAAGTCATGTTCAATGCCAGGTAAAGATAAAGTGTTTAAGTTTTGATAGGCAGTAAAATCTGGCACTAACACAATATTTTCTGTAATACTTTCATGCCATAGCCGTACCCATACGGATTGTCTATCCAGAGGGAAGCGTGTCGGTTCAAACTGTTCCCGCAACGTAGTTTCGAAGTACCAGCCTTTTATCACTTCCCCATTAGTTTTTGTTTCGTATACAGGCTTGATAGTAGTCGATATAGCTTCAGGGAATATCGTGCCTTCGGTTAGCCCTGTAATATCTCGTGTTTCGGGGTAACGATGCCAAATATAACCTGTGAGATACACATTGGTTGCACTGATAAATTCAACAGATTGTACAAACAAACCGACAGGTATATATCGCGGTGTGGGCTTGTGGGTGGAAATAGAATGTAGCGCATACTCTTTTTCAAAATTTTTTAATATTGCTCTATTGGAAATAATAAGCGTGTCATTTTTACTTTGTTCTATTGCACCATATTCCCAATAGCAAAGACCAACGGTGCCTAGGAAAAATATGCAAGAATAAACAAAAGAATCGATCGTCAGCTTGTTTTCTGACGTACGTTTTCTTCGCAAACGATAAAAAGTGTATGCAGCCAATAGTAGAATGACGATTAGTAATACCCATGTTTCTTTATCTTCATTGGTGATTATTTCAAAATCCTGCGGGTTTGCAGAGCTAGTACTATCGCCTAAAAGGCTACTTGTACTTTTAGTATGGGAAAAATGTCTATCGCTAACAACTGTCAGTAATGTCCAATTAGTATTACCAATAGGGTAGCTATTTAACCACGCACTATCCCCGGTAAGTTCGTTAAGTCCTTTAGCTTTCTTCCTGAAATTTTTTATGTAATCTTCACTGAGAGGTGTATTGATATTGTCTATAATTGATTGAATGCTGTTTAAACTATGATAAATAACCTGATTGCTCTCATTAACAATCAGCATATAGTTATTGTCACGAATATTAAATGTTGCCATCGTCTTATGTAGCCAATCTAAACTTATATCAACATAAGCCAGGCCTAACGTTTCTTCTTGCTCGTCAAGAATAGGGCTAGCGTATCTTAAAGTGTAGTTTGACATAACAACATCATGTAAAGGCTGCATCCAAGTGTTGGGTACTTGTTTGGCAGTTGTATACCAGTATTCATTACTATCAATACGGCTTGTCGTGTCCAGAACCTCAGGAGTTGCAGTAGAGCCAGGGTGACGAAGGTAATCGTAGTAACGGTCAATGAAATCTATTCTAGCGGTATTCGTATGTGAGTTAGAGCTGATAAATGGTGAGTAGAGGCGGCGATTAAGGTGGTATTTAAACGCATCGTAAGCGACTCCAATTTTTGTGAAATCACGGTTGCTAAAATATAAACGCTTGAGTGTATCGCTGACATCACATTGTTGAGGTAAACCATCGTCGGCAATACGGTTATGGCATTTTTCCATGGTATTTGACGAAAGTTGATTAGCGGTTTTTTTTGCGAGGTTTGATGCATTAGTCAGCTTTTGAGCCATTTGCTGGGCAAAGGCTCGTGTATTTTGTTGTGCCCATTGTCTGGATGCTGATTTTGCATCATAGATTTTAGTTAATGTGATAAAGCCTTGTATAAGCAGAAAGGCAGTCGTTACTATGACGATTAAAAGGCATATTTTAAGGGTGCCTTTATTTTCTTTGGCAGCATTATTTTGTATTAGCATAGAGTCTTCTGCTAGTGATCGTTTTTTATGTTGTGGTTGGTGGTTGCGGTATTGATTGTATTGGGTACTTCGACGTTAACCCAGCCATTTGGGCTGTTTAATCTCATCAGCCAGACATCGTTCTTAAGTTGGTCGTCTAATGTTTTGTTTTTTACAGTTTGTTTAATAAGCCTTGATTGAGCATTCTCATCTTTTTCCTGTTTAACTAATGCTTGAATAATGTTTTCTGATGTTATCTTTCCAGAAATTTTCTCCAATGCCTTTATAAATACATCGGTGGATTTATAACCCTCTGTTGCTACTTCATCGAAACCGACATGAAGTTCATTCTTTTTTATCGGTTTAACCACTTGTGTGATAAACACTCTATTTTTGATGGAAGGTAAAGAGCTGGCCAGTTTGGTCGCTCCAGAAAATGATAAGTTATACATAGAGGCTTTAGGTAAAAATGCATGTGCAAATCGAATAAATTTAGCGCTAGGTCGGTATGAGCTAATGAGGATAATTGCCTCAGTGTCTGTTCCGCTTTCAATGAATGCTTTAATTGCTTGATCAATCGATAAAGAGTTTCTTTGATAAGTAGTTTCTTGTATGTCGTCAGTGATATCAAAATGCTGACGAAAAATTTCTTTTATTGTGCCAGCTGCCGATGCGCCAAAACTATCGGCTTGGTAAAATAGTGCAACTTTTCCTAGTTGTATTCCTTTGTCCATAATAGATTGAATGATGACATCAATTTCTTGTTTATAGCTGGCGCGATAATGAAATACATTCGAGTAGTTTTTATGTCGAATAATGCCAGCACCACTATAAGGAGCATAGAATAAAACATCGCTAATGCCCTGTTTTTTTATGTAGTCCAAGCTGGCTTTTGCTGTGGGTGTACCGACATTACCAATAAAGGCAATGACTTGATTCTTCTCAATTAATGTTTGAGTGTTTTCTGCGGCCTTGCTCGGAATATAGCTATCATCTAATACTGTGAGTTTGAGGAATTTCTTTTTATTAATCCAATAAGGTGAGCAGTTGGCTTCATTAATACGTGTACTAACACCTTTTAACATTGAGTGGCCAAGGTGCTGTACTGGTCCACTCAGTGCTGTGCTCATCCCTAGGGAAATAATAGATTTTCCTTTAATGTTGTTTGTACAGCTGGGTGTTGTTGCATAAACATGATTAGTATTGGTCAAAGCACTTGTTAATAAAACAAGCATAATCATTGTTTGATTCATGGTAGTAGATATCTGCTTTTAAGTGATATTAGTAAAGACAGCATGGAATATGCCAGTTTTTTATATGGCATATCATTTATTAATAAGGGTATTAACAGTGGTTTATTATTTTTTGATGTTTTATTAAATGATTTTTCTGGGTTGTTTTTAACCCATAAGTGATAAAACACCCACTCAATTTTTGAAACAATGTCATTAAAAATCACCCTTATAAGAAAATAATACTAATTAATCTAGTGGGAATTATGGCGCTGCTCTATAGCAAAAACCCAAACACAATACTATTTTCACCGTTTTTATCGATTATTGAAAAAGCTTGTCAGTCTTAATAATTTTTTGACTGATGTATTTTTATATTGGCATTAAAGCTGCAAACGATAACATATTGATATAGCGATATAATTTATGACAAGTACTCATCCCCCTTTTAATATTGAAGCTGTTGCCGCTGAAAATCAGCTGGTTGCTATTGCAATTGAAGGCGATGCCAGTACTCAATCGGTAACGGGAAACTACATTCGAGTACATTCTATTCAGGGGCAGGAAGCAGTCTCTCAACCGTTTCAATTGTCCGTTGAGTTGCGAGCAGATGATACGGAAAAATCTGGGATCTTATTGGATGCGCGTTATATTGGCCATTGGGCAAAAATTAAGGTGGATATGCCCGAAGGTGGCCCGTTCGGCTCTCGCTATTTTCGTGGCATTATTACTGAGCTGGCGGTTGGTGCACCTGGCATTTATACCTTGACTCTGCAATCGCCATTGCATTTATTAACTCTGAGAAATGATTACCATATCTTTAGTGATTGCGATATTCGCCAACTAATCGTAAAAATTTTATCGCATGAATTAACTGATCCACGTTTTAAGCTGCGTTTCGATTTTAGTAATAGTCCGACATTGACTCGCATTCAGGATTGGATGCAGGCAGGAGAATCCTCTATGGAGTTATTACAGAGAATTCTTACTAAAGCACTAATCAATTTCTTTTTTATTCATGAAGAGAAAACCTTAACACTGGTATTTTCTGATAAAGCCATGACAAGCAAAACAGTATCTATTCCTGGATATCATCAAGGCCCTTTGCCTCTACGCTATACGTTCACTTCTGTCACTCCCTTAAAATCTGAGCAGTATGATGTATTTGCTGAGTTACGCTATTCTGTAAAAATGATGCCCGCTAAAGTCAAAACCTTATTAAGTCAAGTTGACCCTGAATGGAAAGACAATACGGTAGCGACGTTTCATAATTATATTTCTCAGCGTAATGACCCCAGCCCTGTAGGTTATCACCACTATAAAAATTATGATTATGGGGTTAATGATGATGAGGCAAAGGACCAGTACACAAAAATCTGTCAACAGATAGAAACTGAAGCAGGTACCTTAACTGGCTCAGTGTATACACCGTTGTTGAGCCCTGGTTATTGCTTCCAGTTGGAAAACCCTTTGCTGGATGGTAGCAATGAAACTAAGCGGGTAGAGGGCAAAGGTCGTCCTGAGTTTGATGGGCAAGTGTATGTTGTTACAAAAGTTCAGCACAAAATCAGCAATGAAACCGGTTATAGCGGTAGTATTGAAGCGACAACTGTTGCGGTGGGTGGTGACGAAGAAGAGCAAACCTTTTTGACACCCTTTTCCATGCAGGGGACTCAACAGGGCAGCATTTTGGCAAAAGTGATCGAGCATGAGCAGCCGGTGGGCTGGCGTTATCGCAGCAAAAATAACTTTCAGCCAGAGAAAGGACAGGTTTTTTTTGAAGGAGAAGTCGAATTCAGTGGTGAATGTCGCGGAGAGGCGGGTTGCTTAGTGCAATTAGCAACCGGGCAGAAGCATTGGGTGGTTTTGCCACGCTCCTCACAATCGGTACCTGAAATCAATTCTATGGTAATGATTGGCCGTGGCAGTGGTGAAAGTGAACAACCTGAATTGCAACAGGTACTGGCGTCTCATGGTTCGAAAGTGATTCAACCACCTGATCGCCGCAATGCGTCCTGGCAGGCAAATACCAATTGGGGCAGCAGTTATTCCACCAGTTACGGCGATAATATCAGTATTCATTTTGGCCATACGGCGCAAACAGATCTGGAACAGGCGATACGCTTAGTTGAAGGCGCATACGATAATATTGGTATGGCGGCGACTAATTATGGCAGCTGCAGTTACAACAAAGGTGGTTCCTGGAGCGTATCCTTAAGTGGTAATCAGAGTAATCCAGACCAAGGCGTAATTGGTGCATCAATTTCTCAGGGTAGTAGTTTTAGCGAATCCCATACGGCGCATAGTTACAATTATGGCTCTGTTAATTTAAGCGAAGGTTATTCTGAAACGGGCAAGAGTGCCAATGTATCTATTGTAGGTGAGTACACACCAGACCCTGACTTGGAATCTCCTAGCTTTGTGAATGGCAAGTTACCTAAAGATATTAGTGAATACAGTAGTGAGTTATCGAATGGCGATACCTTTAGCCGTTCATCAGTCTTAGGCCGAACGATCAGTTGTCAGGGAGTTGGTGCAATGGCGCCGGATGTGTCTGTTGGCAGTGTATTGCCCTATAGTCACTACAACGCCTCGTTTACCTTGGGAGTCAGCGAGAATAATAGTACAACGATTGGTGCCACACTCAGTGATTCGTTAATGTTGGGGTTGTCTTACAGCAACAATACGGTTGGGGCGGCACAAATTAGTAATGCGCTCACCATTGGACCAACAGTCAGTATGGATACCCGTATCGGCAGCGTGAACAGTTTATCGACTACTATTGGTAGCCATAACAGTATTTCAACACAAATCGCTGATAACACCTCCCTGTCTACTAATATTGGGACTAATACCAATATACAAACCAATCTCACTGACAATATAGGTTTAAATACAACGATTGGCAGTGCCACAGATTTATCCACATATATTGGTGGTAAAAATTCCATCAATACGTTTATCGGTTCAAACAATGATGTCTCGTTAAATGTTTCGGAGCGCACATCATCCAGTATTGCTGTGGGTACGGCCAATGAAACATCCGTGAATGTTGCCGCTAAAAATTCCACCAGCGTTTATGTGGGGGCCACCAATGAAACTGCCATTAATGTAGCGGCTAAAAACTCGACCAGTATTGCTGTGGGTGCCACCAATGATACCTCGATTAATGTGGCGGCCAGTAATGCTCAGCGTATTTCGATAGCGGCCAAAATGGATACAGGAATTAATATTGGCGCAACAACCTCAATGAATGTGAATTTAAGCGATAGCTTGGTAATGGATACCAGCCTGTCTTCCTCCATTAACCTTAAAAATAGTATTAGCGATACCATCGAGTTAGTTAATTCTATTTCAACGGGTGTTAAGTTAGTTAACCAAGCGAGTACAGAAGTTGAAGCCTATTTCGGTACGATGAAGGCTTCTGCTGATTTTCGTACCAGAGCTGAACTCAGTTCAACGGTGATGGAAATTCTTAGCGGGATTGATGCGAAATTATAGGTTATAAAAAATGATAGAAAGCATAATGATAAAAAATATTTCGCCGCAAAATAAACTTCTTTTTTCAGTAAAGGCTTATTGCTATGCAAGTAATTAAGCCTAAAAATTTAGGTGTTATTCATAAAACTTACCATTTAAAACACCATCATTTTTCAGTCGGTGCGTTGGCATTCTTCTCTTTAAATGAAAAAGATAGTCAGCCGTTGCAAGAATTTGATCAATGGCCAAAAATTATGCAGCAATTGCCCATGAAAGAAGCGCTGGATATGGGCTTTTCCAAACCGAGAGGAGAAGTGTTGCTTTGTGCCAAAGAGTATTTCCATCAGCATGGCTTACTTTATAGATCTCGCCCTGGTGTGCAGATAGGTGATATTAAAAAAAGTATTCGCATATCACGACTTAAAAGAAATAAAAGTAAATATCCTATCGCTGATTTTATGCCGATAGATATTACCGATAAAAAACGCAGTCAGTACAATGGAACTTTCGATAAGCACTGGCTAGACAATATTCACCCAGGCTTGCCAGAGGATACTAACCCTTTATTATTTAATAGCGCACCGAAAAATCAACAATTGCATGGTGGCCTATTTAAAGATAATTATTTCCAACCAGGTTGCAAATACACACTGACCGACGTTCATCCGACCGAGAAAACTATCCAAGGCGGTTTGCCTAATATCCGTGTACGTATTTTTACTACGATTGCTGCTGATGCGAAGCCAGAAAAAGAGGAAAAAGAAGAAGGGGGTGCATTTAGTGAGTTAGATACGGTGTTGGAGACGGTTTGGTTTTTCCCTGAAGAAAATCTGGGTGTTGCAATTTATCGAGGTGTTATTGAAGTGAATGATAGTGATGGTCTTGATGTGAGTACACTATTATTGGCTTATGAAAATGCTGTCGATGAGCCTCGAAATACTGATTATTATCGCAATGTGATTGCTTTACGCAGCAATCCTAAAACAGCATTGGGTCATATGTTTAACGAGGCTCAATTAACGCCTATTAAAACTCAGGCTGATATTGATGCAATGGATGCATTGGTTAAACAGGAAAACGATAGTAAGCAAAAGCAAGTCGAACAGTTACGTCAACAGTACCTTAATCAGGCTATGGATATTGTTAAACAGTCGATGCCTGAAGGTTCTCCAGGTAGTGAGGAAACGCAGGCAGCGTTAAATGGCAGTCAACCCGACGAAAGTTATCTTGATGGCTTTAAAATACCCAGCATTCCCTCAGCAGTTATTGAATCTGGTGATTTTGATTTAACACCGGTAATTGAGGCTAGCCATTCACTGCAAGAAAAGCTTGAAAAAGACATGCAACAAAACCAGCAGCAACTGGAAGCGATGGCTAAAGACTATCAAGAAAAATATCAGGAAGAGTCTCAGCAAGAGCTTCATAAAGGAAACGTTGAAAGTCAACAAGCCACAGAGAGTGCAGAAGAGCTTAAACAGCGCCTGTTAAGTTGTCCAGTATATGTCGTGGCGGAAGACCTTAAAAAGCAACGCGAAGTGCAAGGAGCGATGAATGATTTCGATGAGCTAGTACAAGCTATGCCCGATGTGGTGAAAAGTGAGTTGAGCAATCAAGATGAGTTTGACTCTGAGGTGCTATCCAAAGCTTACGGCACATTATTAACTATGCAGCGGCAAGCTCGCCAGAGTGCTCCTAGTATTACCCGCAAACGTTTCTTATCTCCTGAACTGCAACAGCAGGCTCAATGCTGGATGAAAGAGTTATTGGCAATGGGCGAAACCTTAGCAGGTAGAGATTTATCTGGCATTAATTTATCTGATATGGATTTCTCAGGTATGGACTTGCGAGACACTATGTTGGAAGGCTGTGATTTGAGCGGTTGTAATTTTAACAAGGCCAAGCTGGATGGTGCCGCTTTAGTTGAGGCGCAGCTTGATCACGCTTGCTTCGATGGTGCCAGCTTATGTAAAGCAAATTTGAGCAAGAGTTATGGCGAACAGGTAAGTTTTAATGGTACTTGTTTAAGTAATAGCATTTTAATTAATGCCACGCTTCATTATTCTTGTCTCGACAATATAACTGCAGAAAAAATGATGGCGACGGATGCCGACTTTACCGGTTGCTCTTTTCAGCATGCAGTAGTTGAAGAAGCTCACTTGATTAACGCGAATCTCACTGCCAGTCAATGGACTCATGCCAATGTAACCGCTTGTTTGTTGTTAGAGGCGACCCTAACGGAATCATCTTGGGAGAATGCTCATCTGAGCCGTTGTATGCTGGTTGATACTCAGTCCAGAAAAGTGAGCTTTGCTCAAGCTGAATTAGATAAGGTTCAGTTTAGTACTACTGGTGACTTACAAGAAGCTGACTTTTCTTATGCCAAGTGTACGGTTTGTGGTTTTCGCAATGTCGATTTACGCAACATGCAGGCATCATTTGCTGTTTTTATAGAATGTGATTTTGGTGATGCTCAACTCAGTGATGCCAATATTAGTGAAACTATATTCAAGCGTAGCTTAATGACTGGTGCCCAACTGCAAGGTAGTGATTGTCGTAATGTATTATTTAATGAAGGGGTTGTTCGGAAAGTAAATTTTGATAAGAGCGATTTAAAACAGTCGGAATTTTATAACTGTACACTGGCAGAAAATAGTTTTAAGCACTGTAAGACACTCCATGTCGATGTTAATCCACAAGCATCATTAAGTTAACAATCAAAAAAGGTATAACAGATGACCTTAGACGAACTAAAAAATACTATTCAACAGGGAATGCCATTGATGAAAGTAGATTTTTCTACAATGGAATTTGCTAATGAAGTGTTGGATGGTGCTGTTTTTCTAAACTGCAATTTTAATGGTTGTGATTTTAGCGGTGCCAGTTTAAAACGCGCTGTATTTACACAATGCCAGCTTAATAATACCCGGTTTGTGGCGTCAATTTTAGAGCAGGCGAGTATTGTCGAATGTGAAATGGAGGAGACGTTTATTGAGGGTAAGCTGGAGGCAATGACTCTATGCAATTCTACTATACAAAAAAGCCAATGGAAAAAAGCCGTACTCGATAAGGTGACTATGACGGGGTGTGACCTTACTGATAGTGTGTTTGATCACTGTAGTTTTGATACTTCAGTCATTATGGAGTGTCCTACAGATAATGTCCGGCTTACCAATTGTATCTTTCATAACATCTCCTGGATTAAAACAGATTTTACAACAGTTGCAATAACGGCATGTGAGTTCGATCAAGCCTTATTATTAGAATGCCAATTCGTTAAGAAAAACTTTGACGATATTCTCTTTACCCGTTGCACATGTACTGATAGCCAATTTGAAGGCTGCTCATTTAAAAAATCCAAACTAGTGGAAAGTAATTTTTCGAAATGCCAACTATCCGATTGTTCATTTGATGGTGCATCTATTCAACGAGGTTTATTTATTGAAGCAGCAATAAATGCCTGTACCTTTAATAGTGCTGAGATGGAGGGTGTTAATTTCCAGAAAGCACAGCTAACACAGTGTTCCTTTCAGCAAGCTAACTTGAAAGATGCCTGGTTAAAAACCTTGATTGCAAATGAGTCAACATTTGCTGAAAGTGATTTATCCGGTGCTACATTATTTTACGCGGTATTAAATCAATGTGATTTTAAAAAGGCTATACTAAAACGCGCGTTGGTTCACGGTATGCAGGAGTCTCACTGCCATTGGAGTGGTGCGAATAAAAAAGACATTATTGCCACAGACCCTAATCAGCAGGCAGTGGATGATAAATTGACAGCGAGAGGAATTGCCCTATGAGTGCAGCGATAAGTAATACGCGAGACAGTATTATCAACCGAGCAGAAAATTCCAGTTTGAGTTCGATAAAGGACAAAGTTATAAACAAAAGTAGAACCAATAATAGTACCTCTATCGCTGGCGGCTCTACTCCTAACATGACTCCTAATATGACTATGCCCGTGGCGCTTGGTTATAGTGCCAATGTGATAGCCATCGAAAAACCTGCCGATGGTTGTTTGGGTTATCAACTGAGTTTAAATCAGAAAACTCGGCAGGCAATAGCAGCTGAAGGCTTATTGGTTTGCCCAGAGATTGGCGATTTGGTGCTCTGTGTTGAAGTTAATGATTGCCTCTTTGTCAGTCAAGTACTAAGACGCAAGCAAAGTTCAGCCTCTTTAATTGTGCAATCCTCTCGCCCCATTGAATGGGTGGCACCGGTATTACGATTTAAAGCCTTGCAAGAGATGGAATTGTTATCGGCAAATAAACTGACATTGTCTGCTTGTGATGTCGTTGTAGGTGCTTGCCAAACTTTAGTGCAACAGGCACGTACTTTTATTCAGAATGCTAAAAATTATTCACTGACAACAAAAGGCTTAATGCGGTTAAATGGTCGTCAGCAATTAATTGTGGCGGAAGAAGATCTGCGTATGGATGCCAAACGCATTAATATGGGTTGATGCTAAAGATAAACTATGTTTTCTCTGTTTCTTACACTTATTATTTGAAGCTTATTAAAAGATAAAGGAAAAATTATGTTTGCTAATACACAAATGTTTTCTTTGAATCTAGGTTTTCCTGATGTTTGTAAAACGCTAGTTGCATTGGCGACTGTGCCACTACCTTATCCTAATTTTTCGTTTAGTAGTACTGCGATTCCTAATATATTTAATCAATTTATTACTTGTATGCCGGTTCACAATATGATGACAACAGTGCCAACCTCTACCGGTAATGAACCTGGGATTTTGTTGGGCATGGTTTCTCAATTAATTAAAGGGCCATCTATCCACTTGTTAGGTAGCGTAAAGGTGTTTAGAAGCGTTATGCCAGCAACGAAAATGTTATCGATTTCTGGCCACAATGGTATGGCACTAAATATTCCGGGTATGACGTTGAGCCCTTCACAAGTGAAAGTACTGTATTTTTCTTAAAAAAATACGATGTCAGTCAGAGGTTATCAGTCGTTTCTATATTTTAAATGAAATGCCTTATACTCTGTTGTAACACAAATTAAAGGCAGGGTTTTATTTTTATTGTTTATCAATGTCAGTACACGACTTAAAAATTCAGAGAAAAGCTAATGCCGGTTCCAGAAGTGCCTCCCAGAGAAGGGTGTCTCACAATAGGTAGCCGTGTTTGTTTGGGAGCTGGGCTTTCATTGAATAGTGGTGTTTTTACAGGAAAAGAGCTGGTGTTTAGAGATGAGCGATAGAATTTTTGTGGTGTACTATTTTTTATTTCCATATTCATAAGTCGATGGTGAATGCTGTAATTTTGAATAATCTCATTGTGAGAAGAGTGTCTGGAATTAACTTTATCCTCGTTTGATGAATGGCTGTTTGCTGTGACATTGATGTGCTCTGATGCTGCTTGGCTATTTAGATAAGTTCGAGTTTTAGTGCCTGGCCTGGCGTCCATACGTGTAGGGGCTGGATTGGGGCTTATGCCATCAAAATATAACTGCTGGTCGCGGCTAAGCTGGTGGTACAGTGAAGTTGATTCTCTACGGCTGTAATTGTTGTTCGGCACTGGCGCCTGGAGTTGGTTAGGGGAGCGGCTATGAATACCTATCTCATCCAATGAGCGTATACGTACCTCGCTGGGGTTGCTGGTTTCGGTGCCATAGGCTTTACCCAGCTGATAGGGAACTTGAGCACGAAAAGGGTTATTGGCGTCATCGCGAACTACTCTCGCCATTTGGGCGTAATTTCTGAGTGGTGGAGGATTTTTTATCATCTATTTACACCTGTTAGCCCCAATAATTTTTAGCTTAGCACGTTTATTCCAGTTCTAATATCAGTCTAGCATTACTGATAATGCAGTAGATAATATTAGAGTCGCGTTTAGTGGCACGCTAGTAATACTATTTCTATTCGCTATTGATTAGATTCTATAACAGGCCAAAGTATAGCTTGGCTAGAAGTCTTGTTCTCTAATAGCAATTGTTTATATTTCAGTTGTTCGTTCTGGCTTTTTAGTGGGCCAAGTATAACGATAAACCATTGTCTTTGTTGGTCTTTAACTCCTAAAATCACTGGGCTTAGTGGTCGGGGGAGTTTTTTGTTATCAAACGCCAGTGCGCCTGCTTTTGCGTTATTTAAGGTGCCATATATACCCAGTTGTAGCGCGTATTCTACTTCCTCATTACCTAATAGTTGCGATGAGCTCTGTAATAAATTGATATCTACTGGATCTTCCAGTGAGGAACCAATTATTGTAAATGGTGTAGGAGAGGCTGATAGCTCGTTACCCTCATAAACTGGGGGTATATCACTATCGAAAGAAGGATCTATAACTGATGGTGCGGGTAAATAGAGGCTTAAACCTGTACCTATAGCACATAAGAAGATGGTAAATATTCCCAATTTTTTAATCATAATTATTTATAGATAAACAGTCGTGATAGAAAAAAGATTTTACCAAAATAATATTTCATTATCTTAATTTTATACTCAAAAATAGATCGTTTGAGAGCAATACTTAAGCAGCGCTTTTATTGATGCCCCGGCATTCATTGTTTCCACTGAGAAATTATAGTCTAGAAGCTAAAATCCATATGTTGAATGTGTTCGCCAGGTTCTATAGGGATATCAATAGTCAATATAATGACTGTCTATTTTTCTCATTATTTAAAGGTTATAAGAATTTTCATAATTTGCTTTTTGTTTTGAATAGAACTCACAATAAATTAAACTTTACAATGAAATTATTCGTGTTAGTTTTATAAAAAAATGATAATGATGATATCTTGATAGAGTTTGTATGATAATCGCATACTTTTCAATAACGTCATATCTTGGGTAATATCGTTAAAATTTTTATAGCCTTTATTATAGTATTTTTTATTTTTAATTATTTATGATTTTTATGTAGAAATTGCTGTCAGCTTGTATAGAATGCCTCCCAATTTTTATTATCGATGTAAAAAATAATTATAATTAATAGAATAAAAATACTATGAATAAATTTAATCACCTATTATTTTTGATTGCTTGCTTGTGCCTATCCAGCTTTCTTCAGGCGCAGACTATCTATTTAAAAACAGAGCATTATCCTCCCTACAATATTGACTTATCCCTTAACGACAGTGGTGAGAAAGGTATCGGTGGGGCTTCGGCAGAAATTGTATTGGAAATGATCAGGCGTTCTGGTTATGCCCATAAATTGGAATTATTGCCATGGAAACGTGCGTACAGGTTAGCAGAGACAGAAGTGTATACAGGTGTATTTTCAACAACACGAACAGAGGCTCGAGAAAATGTCTTTAAATGGGTTGGGCCAATAGCTGATAATAACTATGTTCTTTTCACTACGCAGGAACGCAATATTTTTCTCGAGAGTATTGATACAGCCAAAAAGTATTCAGTAGGTGCGTATCAAGGCTCTGCAGGGGAGGGCTTAATGCGTGAGGCAAAAATACCGATAGAGTTAGTGCCGCGTGATCATTTGAATGCATTGAAGTTACAACGTAACCGTATTGATCTATGGATTTCAGGTAACCTCTATGGCCCTTATCTCGCGAAGCAATATGGTGTGACGAATTTAAAAGAAGTCTATACCGTACGCAAAGCGCAAATGTATGTCGCATTTAATAAAAATACACCGGACATTGTGATTAATAAACTCAATGATGTTCTGCAGACAATGCGCGAAGAAGGGTTTTTAAAAGCTGTATATGACCGTTATAAATAACGCTATGGGCGCTTGGCTTTTGTAGAGATAATCACTTCTTTTAGTTTTTGGCGCAACTTCGCTTCGATTTCTGGTAAGTATTGGGCAACTAATGAATCAATAATCAACTCATGTTCGCTTTGATTGGGTGCAAAGCTTTGTGCGGAGTGCTGCGGTGGGTTGTTAGATGTTACCTGAAATGTATTTTGACTGATTGTTGTATTATGTGGGACAGCGTTGTAAGGGTTGTCATAGGCAGGCAAGTCGGTAGTTCCGCTTAAACGATCTCGTATATGTTTGGGCAGGAAAGGGTTTTCACTATTCGTCTTTTTAGGGGGCGATAGTATTGGGTTGTTCTTTATCGTTTTTGTGGATGGCTTGCCGGCAGTCTGTTCTTTTTCATTTGTACTCGCTTCAATTTCTTCAGAAGCAGAATTGCTAGTAGCATCAAAATTGGGTGATGAATTGGAGTCGTTGTGATCTAGAGGTGCTGGTTCACTGAATAATGATTGTTGCCCAGGGAGTGCACCGGGCGATAATGTAGTCTGACCGTTTTGGGTTGCTGCTTTATCGGCAGCGGATACTTCATTATCAATATCTTCAGGTGGCTGTATTTGCTCAGTTGTGCTGGCCTCTATTTCTGGGTCTGTTACAGTTTCCGACAAGGCGTTATCATCAACCATTTCCTGTAATAATGGGATATCAATGCGGCCTTGTGCTTTTGCAGCCAATACATCTTGGTCAATCAGCCGTTCATCTTCATCGGTAATGAGGTCATCATGAATCATGAGCTCTTCTTGCTCACCAAGACCCCCATCAATATCAATGTCGATATCAATAGGGATATCATCCTGATCTAATTCATCTTCATCTAAAAGATCTTTAATGGATTCCAGCTCGCTCAGTATCGCTTGCTGCTCTTTACGCTTCCGGTCAGCTTTTTGAGTCATATGTCGTCTGCCATATTATCCTTGCACAGTATGAGATTTTAGCGGATATCCCCGGTCACGGTAAAACTGAAAATGTGATCGAGTCAGTGCCAAACATTCCGTCTCTTGAACAACAACCTCCATAACGCGCTGAAAGCGACTAAACCAATCAGGGATTTTGCTGCTCAAATTGATCAAAATATCGTGATACTGATCCTTATCTTCGTCCCACACCAGCACAATGGGCGCAGGGCCTTCTTTATATTGTAGCTGATGAGGGAGAAAACTCTCGGGTTTAAATGACCATAAGTACTCACTTAGGGTGGTAGCCTGAGCCTCATCATCAACGGCAATCACAATATGGTGGCCATGATTCATCGCTTTTTCCGTCAGGCGACAGGCATAGTGCAAACGGGCTATTGCTGAATCCTGCTGTAATACATAAAAATCAATACGGGTCATTGGTGGATATTCAGGCCTTATTGATTAAATATTCGGTCAATAATGGCACTGGGCGACCCGTTGCGCCTTTTTTGGCGCCTGAATGCCAGGCAGTTCCTGCAATATCCAAATGGGCCCATTTATAGCTTTTAGTAAAGCGTGATAAGAAGCAGGCTGCTGTAATACTGCCACCATCGCGCCCACCAATATTGGCAATATCCGCAAAATTACTGTCCAACTGAGTTTGATAATCATCCCATAAAGGCATTTGCCAGGCGCGGTCACCACTTTCGACCCCTGCTTCAACTAAGGTCTGAGCAAAATCGTCATCATTACTAAATAGGCCGGTAGCGTGTTTACCTAAGGCAATGACACAGGCGCCGGTGAGCGTGGCGATATCGATAACAGATTGTGGTTTATAGCGCTCGGCATAGCTTAAGGCGTCGCAAAGTACCAAACGACCTTCGGCATCTGTATTCAATATTTCGATAGTTTGGCCTGACATTGAGGTGACGATATCACCAGGCTTGGTAGCCTTACTGCCAGGCATATTCTCAGCTGCAGCGACAATTGCAACCACATTCATTTTAGGCTGAAGCGCTAATAGAGCATTCATGGTACCGAATACACTGGCAGCACCACACATATCAAATTTCATTTCATCCATTGCGGCACCAGGCTTTAAGCTAATTCCACCGGTATCGAAGGTGATTCCTTTACCAACTAAGGCATGGGGCTTAACACTTTTAGCGGCCCCTTTATATTCCATCACAATCAATTGAGCGGGTTCATGGCTACCTGCAGAAACTGATAGTAAAGAGCCCATACCCAGTGCTTTCATTTGCTTTTCTGAAAGAATCTGGGTGGTTAAAGACTTATGTTTACGTGCTAAGGCGCGTGCTTCTCCAGCCAAGTAAGATGGTGTACAAATATTGCCGGGTAAATTACCCAGTTCACGAGCGACATTCATACCATCGCCGACCGCTTGCCCAATATTGAGGCCTTTCTTGGCTTTTGCTGTGGCGTCAGTGCCGTAAACAACGGTCAGTGCTGTTGCTTTAGCGACTTTTTTACTCTTGCATCGTGTAAATGTATAGGATGCGTTAACCAATGCTTCGGCACAATGGCGTGCCTTTTCTGTGGTGGACCAGCCATCAACGGCAATATCATCAACTAATAGTGTTGTTTGTTTGAGTGATTTCTTACTAATAGATTGAGCAATACCATTAATGACTTTGCGGAAATCAGCAGGCTTTAATTTGTCTTTATCACCAAATCCGACAATCACTGCTTTGGATATTCCTTTAGTAGGTTGGTATAGGGCTAGTTGTTGGGCACTTTTACCTTCGAATTCGCCTTTATCATAGAGGCTTTTAATATCAATACCACTGAGTTGCTGTAACTGTTTTGCAGCATCAGAAAGTGTGGCGCCCGTATAGGCGGCAACGACAACACAATCTGTCTTAAGTGAGTTCAAGTCAACGGTTTTGGCGGAGAATTTAATAGCCCGGTTAGTCATAGTATCCTCAGTGCTGGTATTTTAAATATGGAATATCCTATCTATACGTTTTCACTATGTGTAAAAACAGGGATATCGGTTATGTCAGTGTATAAAACTCTAAAGCTTACTGCGCCTGTATTTATTATTTCGTGGTTAGGTCGTTCATCTTATGGATTATTATTGGTATCTATTCGTGGGCTAATAATTTAGCACAATAAAAGGCCAATTCAGTTCTCAACAGAGCTCCCTTTTAGGTTTCGCGTTAAATTGTTATCTGCAGTAGTTATGCGCAGGCATCATTCTGTTATTCTATACCATTAACTGAAAAAATGACGACCCGCTGCATGATTATTCTGCGTTATTTATCCCGCGAAGTATTACAAACCACCATTGCCGTCACGTTGGTATTAATGGTGGTGATTATGAGTGGTCGTTTTGTTAAGTATCTAGCTGAAGCAGCTGCTGGTAAATTTGATCCCGCTGTATTACTCGCCATTATGTACTACCGTTTACCCGGCTTTTTGGAATTGATTGTCCCTCTGGGGTTTATGGTTGCAATCCTAATGGCTTACGGGCGCCTATATGCTGAACAGGAAATGACCGTATTGTCCTCTTGTGGTATGAGTCAAAAGCGCTTGCTGGCCTATACTTTAGTGCCTGCTATCTTTGTATCTATTGTGGTAGGTATCTGTAGTTTATGGCTAACCCCATTGGGTTTAGAAAAAGCAGAGCAAATTATCGAGCAACAAAAAAATCGCAGCGAGCTAGAAGTGTTAAAGCCTGGGCGCTTCCAAGTATCCCGTAGCGGTAAACTGGTCAGCTATGTTGAAAGCCAGGGTAAAGACAAGCAGCTCGAAAGTGTTTTTGTAGCGACGATGGGGGTTGCCGCAGATGAGGATGTGATCACCGTCAGAGCTGAATCGGCAGAACGGGTTGATCACCCAGAGTATAAGAAGCGTTATTTGCAATTAAACGATGGCGTCCGTTACCAAGGGCGGCCAGGAGACACCAGTTACCGTATTACTTATTTTGATAGTTTTGCTCAGGAGTTGCCAGAGGCCGAATCCATCGAACTCGGTTCAGATAAAATTAATACTCGCCCTACTTTAGAGCTATTTGAGATGAAGGAGCCGGAGGCCCAGGCTGCATTACAGTGGCGCTTGTCGACGCCAATTCTGATTATAACCATTACCTTACTTGGCGTTACCATGAGCTATACCACGCCACGCCGTGGTCGCTACGTAATGTTGTTTCCAGCCATTCTTTTATATTTAATTTACCTGGTGTTATTGAATGCAGCGAGGGGAGCAATTGAGGAACAAAGTGTTTCCCCAACTGTTGGCCTATGGGGTGTGCACGGTTTATTTTTTGCTATTGGCCTTTTGTTGTTCGGTTTGCGTACCGGTACGATAAGGCGTTGGTTGATTGCTTCCTTAAAGAAAAAAGAGAGTGTCTAAGTGCGTTTACTGAATCGTTATTTATTTAGCACTATCTTATCCTCTGTATTAATGGTGCTATTGGTCATTTGTGCTCTGGACTTATTGGCCAAGTTTATCGACGAACTGGATAAAATAACCGAGAGCTACAACTTTACCGAAGTCATGGTCTATGTTGGTCTGAGTTTGCCGGTGAGCATTTATCGCTATATGCCCTTTGCTGCATTAGTTGGTGGATTAATTGGCTTGGGTAGCCTGGCATCGACCAGTGAGCTCATTACGATGCGTGCAGCTGGTGTGAGTTTATTACGTATTACCTTCTCGATTATTAAACCGATTTTATTGTTAGTCGTCATTGTTCTAGTACTTGCGGAATATGTGATTCCTATATCAGAGCAATATGCTGAAAACCGCCGCTCACTAAAACTGGAAGGTGTAAAAAGTGCTTTATCATCTCGCAGTGGCTTATGGAATCGTGAAGGCAATGAATTTATGCATTTTAATAGCGTGCAGGCCAACGGTAAGTTATTGGGGGTGACGCGGTATCGATTCGATGAAAGCAATGAATTAAAAGCAACCAGCTTTGCAGAATCAGCTATTTACGTCAATGGCCACTGGCAGGAAGAAAATATTATCGAGACTGTCATTGGTGTCGATAGTGTTGAGAAAAAAACCTATCCATTTCGCCAATGGAATGTAGAGCTTTCACCGGCCTTGTTGGCGATATTGGTGCAGAATTCTGATAATTTATCCATCAGCAAGCTTTACCAGTATATTGATTACCTTAAGCAACAAAATATCGACAGTGGTCGTTACCAGCTATCCTTCTGGAATAAAACCCTACAGCCTTTAGCCATTATCAGCTTAGTGATTATTGCCGTTTCCTTTATTTTTGGCCCGCTGCGTGAAGTTACCATGGGCTATCGTATCTTTAGCGGCGTAGTTGTGGGTATTATCTTCCAGTTAACACAAAAATTGCTGGGGCCGATTAGTCTGGTGTATGGCTTTTCACCACTCGTCGCAGTATTAATACCGATAGGTGTCTGCTTTTTATTCGGCTTTTTCTTGCTCTCGAAAAACCGGTAAAAATACAGCAGTTACTTTAAATTTATTTTAAGCCTTTCTTAAGTGCTTATTCATATGGCCTTTCTTTGCGAATACAATCCATTGGAGAAAACTGGGTTTCACCGATCTCTATTGTGCAGTCCACGAAAAAGCTATCACCTGTAGCGGGGAAGTATTCAAAAGGAAGGTGAAGCGTTGTATCCTTAACTGTGACCTTGCTAATAAATGCTCCTGCTATTACATCTCCGTCAAAGGTTAAGTGTTCGCCTGTATTCAACGTGATGGAGTCAATAGGTAATGATTCTAGTAGCTTAAACTTAGGGGTTGCTATGCGATCTATATGAACAAGGGCATCAGAATCTCCAAAGAGGGTGGTGATTCGAATAATCTCTTCTCTGACTCTATAGCCATAAACTTTAAAAACAGAGAGCGGTACAACCGCATTAATCTCCTTTGTATCTGCTTTTACAAATGAGATGCAAAATAATAGAGTAGCGAATAAGAAAAGTTGATTTATCATCATTAATTCAGCAAATAATCCTGAGGATTTAAATAAAAGGCTTTTTTATAGCCTTGAGTTGAGCTATCCATCCTCCATAAATATGGTAATAGAGTGACGATGGAATAGTGCAGGTGTGGCGGCTTACCCAACGCATTACCGGTATCACCGATAGAACCAATAATTGTACCGGCTTTTACAATATTGCCTATATCTACACTAGTCGACTCTAGATGAGCAAAATAATGTAAGCGCCACTTAGGCCCAAGGCTAAGAATAATTTTCCCGCCTCGACTTAATTCCCCCGTATAGAGAATCAATAAATGACTGGAGGCGAGTAGGGGCGTACCTTTATCACCAAAAATATCAATGCCTTTATGCGTAACCGAAGCACCCCAAGGTTCGAACCAAAATGAATCCTTATTCCAATCATTTTTGGATGCGCCGGATACAGGAATCAATCGAGGCTCAGGAATAATAAATCCAACCAATAAAAATGCGGAAAGAATGGCGAGTGTTATTTTAAGTTTCAAAACCAAATAGATACTTACTCTGGTGGCATTTCTTTACGGGAGCAATCCATAGTAGAAAACTGAACCTCACCAACCTCAATTGTACAGTTAACTAAGAATCCTTGGCCTCTTGCAGGGAAGTATTCAAAAGGGATATTAATAGAGGTGCCATCTATAGTAATTTCTTTTGAATAAACGCCAGTCACACTATCGGTAAAGCTTAATTTTTTACCTGTATTTAACGTAATAGAATTAATGATTTGCTTTTCTAGTAATTTGAGTTCTGGGGTTGCTAATCGTTCTATTTCTATCTGAGTTAAAAATGCAGGATTGTGAACAATAATGCGTATAAGTTGCTCTCTAACCCTATGCACTTCAACAGTGTCTACAGACAAAGGCATTGATGATTTCAATGGTACAGAGCCAGCTTGTAAGCATGAAGTACAAAATAAGGCTGAAATTAATAGAAAAAATTTACTCATAGCTACTCTTCGCTTACGGAGTGGGTTTAACAGTCTTCTTAATCTGTGCTGGAGCCTTAGCAATATAGTCACTGCGGCGTTTAAATCGGTCTAGAGGTACATTAGGCCATTTAGTTTTATCTTGGATGAGCTTTTTAAAGGTTGCGAGGTCATTATTGGCAAAAGGCTTTTGAATGAAATTTCTTGATCTATGATCGTAGTCACCACGATATTTTAAGTCAATTATAATATCTTTAATGTAAGGGTTTATTGTTTTCCAATCAACTTTTCCGAAAGCTTTAATATTACCTGTTTGCTTAGAAACTCTCTTCACAACACTTTCTTCATGCAGATAACTAATCTTAAACAATGCCTGCTGCATTGGGTGTGTGATTTGATAGTCAAGTAGATCATTATCAATAATAAACCGTTCTGCTCTAATACCAGGTAAGCCAGCCGCTTTTTTAAGTATTGCCACTTTAGCAGTGGCGAGGCCAGCGGTAGTTAAATCGGTAGCGATTTTGCCTTGAGTCTTTTGTGAACAATCATAACCCCTGCCAATGGTCAGGCCGGAATAGTTGCTGGGTACATGCAATTTACGGCTATGGTAAAAACCACCTTCTGTGCCTTCGGAATCCCACGTTACTATGCCATAGGTCGGGCGTTTAAATGAAATCGGTTGAAATACCTTGCGCAATGTATCCTTCAGAGTGTTAACCGTTTTACCTCTTGGGTCCACACGAGAGTCGGGTTTAGGTGTTTTTAATACAGAAGATTGAAAATCGTGTATGGTTTGTTCCAAAACAGCATCGCTTTTACCGGTAATGGATAAAACTGTTTTGCTTTGTGTGCGAAGGTATACATTTAAAAGTGCTCTTACGAGCTTAACATCGTTGGCTACATTCTTACCGCCTTTGCCAACAGAACCCTGTAATAAGAGTTTTCTCATTATTGACTCCATATCCTTGCTGATTAATGTATTTTAAATCCTGCTAATTCCTAAATTAGGTAGCTGAATGCAATTTAACGCAATTCAGTCTATAGGAATGTGATGTACGTCACTTATGATTAAGAAAACACAAGGGAGTAAATAGAAGGGAAGTTGGTAGTAAAAGTTGCTGTAAACAATGTATTCCTTGTGATGACTGTATTACTCTGCTGCAATTTCTATTATGCTCTCTAGATAGTAGGGTGGGGTATACCGGCTATATGAAAAATATTTCCAAGATTTGTATAAAAACTATTTAGGTTGTGCCTTCATGAATAATGTAGTTTTACTCTATGCATGGTTAAGAAGGAATTTCAGAATTCTCTTTTGGTGGTTGATTCTGGTGATATTGAGCCTTGCTGCTTTAGCTGCCTTTCAGCATAGCCGATATTTGTCAGAGCTAAAAAGCGAAAGCACTCGATTATTTCGTATTGCGTCACAGCGTGTCGGTCAGCATGAAGCTTATATGACGGCGTTGGCAGCGGTCATAGACTCCGGCGTCACTCAACATCAGGGTATATTTCTGAATATCGCGACGACAATCAATCGTTTCTATCCGCGAATAGAAGAGATCCAACTTATACAGCTAAAAGATGGCCGACAACTAATCGGTACTCAATCACTTGATGCTCATGTCGCCTCAGTGGTCAGCGCCGCGACCAAGAAAGCGATGGGAATGTTTACATTATTACCACATCCCACACAGAAAGCGCGCTATATACTTATTAAACGAAGACCTAATTCCAATGCGGCACTTTACGCACTGACACTCGTTATAGATGCAAAACAACTATTAAGCAGTGCAACTCAGTTTTGGTCTCGTGAGAATGTTACGGTGCGGTTGACCTTACCAAAAGGGGCTGTTCTCATTGGCCCCGATGAGATAGGGACTGCACATTTCTCCCAGGTCTTGGACAGTTATACTCAGCCTTTACATTTAGATATCTCAATTGATTTGGGTATTGCAGATCTGCTGCAGCCTCGAAACGTTATTGGGACAATTTTGGTTGTTAGTTTGCTCTATCTTGTTGTGCTGCTCATTTTATGGCAAAGGAGGCGCACGCGGGAAGCTGAGCAGTTAGCGAAACTACGCGAAATAGAAACGCAGCTCACGCATGCGTCGCGTGTTAATGCGATGGGAGAAATGGCGAGTGGTATGGCTCATGAATTGACGCAGCCACTGACGGCGATTCTGGCCCAGTCTCAAGCCGGAGCAAGGCTTCTAGGGCAGGGTAAAATTGACGAACTTGAACCGATTTTTCATGACACTGTGATACAAAGTCGACGTGCATCTTCAATTCTTGAACGCTTGCGCAACTGGTCGCGCCCTCAAAGAGAGGATGCAGTCCCCATTGATTTGTCCGATGCGTTACACAATGTGCACAAGTTATTGGCCTCTGAAGCCAGGCAGCGAGGTGTGCAGGTAACACTTCATTTACCCCAGCAGTCAGCATTTATATTAGCTAACCAGGTTGAAATGGAGCAGGTGATTTATAATCTTGTGCGCAATGGTTTTGAAGCACTTGAAAGTGCCGAGAGTGCTCAAGTTGATGTGTTTCTGAAAGTGTCCAATAAACAGGTGATACTTGATATATCTGACAATGGGCAGGGAGTACCCACTGATATTATCCCACAACTCTTTACGCCTTTTTACACGACAAGAGAGAATGGTACCGGGCTTGGTCTTACACTTAGCCAACGTTTAGTAGAGCGCGCCGATGGTGAGATATCCTATGTTGAGAGTCGCTTTGGCGCAACATTTCGTGTGGTATTGCCATTGGCTGCTGACCATTGTGGCACAGTACCAATGGAGGCAATGCAATGAAGCATCCTGTTTATCTTGTAGACGATGATAAAGCAGTAAGGCGTTCTTTAAAGCTTTTGCTTTCAACGGTTAAAATTGACGTTCGTACTTTTGCGGATCCACAGTCTTTCCTTGCTCAGTTGGATCAGTTGTCCCCTGGTTGTCTGATCTTTGATATCCGAATGCCTCTGATTTCTGGGCTCAAATTGCAAGAGAAATTGGTCGAGCGTCAGATAAATTGGCCCACTGTGATAATTTCTGGTCATGGTGATATGGAAGCTTGTCGCCGAGCTTTTCGCCAGGGAGCCGTGGATTTTCTCTCTAAACCCATCGACGAAATGGATCTGATTGATGCGATCCAGAGGGGCGGGGAAGCGCTGGATGCTTCTTTGCAGGCCCAAGCCGCAAAGGCTGAAATTCATCAACAGTTGACCTTAATGACAAAGCGAGAAAATGAGGTGCTCAGCTTTATCGCCAAAGGATATACAACTCGGCAGATTGCCGAAGGTATGGGGTTGTCACCGCGTACTGTGGAAAGCCATCGTGCTGCAATAGGTGCTAAGTTAGGTACCACCTCTCAAGCAGAAATGACACGTATTTGGATTGCTGGATACGAAACTCCGTAGAACTACGGATAACAAAGTTAATACTACGAATATTATCGCTGCGATAAAACACATAGACTTCTCTGCGCTGTTTAACTTGATTAATTAAAATAACGACAAGGTTTTTAATAGGCCAGAAACCTATTAAGAGCACTGAGGAGAGAAGTTATGCGATTTAAGAATTTTGTACCTGCTTTGTTTTTGATTTTTGCCCCCCTTGTTATTACTTCAGGTAGTGTATTTGCTGATAAAGTTTATGTTTCAGATCAGGGGCATACCGAAGTCTTGTTTGGCTGGAGCCATTCTGGTGTATCAAGGCAGCACGCTGAGTTTACCCTGGCAAAAGCGACTCTAAATCTTGCAGATGATATCGAAAAATCGTCTGTTGATGTGACCATAGATGCCAATAGCTTATCCTCTGGTTTTAAGGCATTAGATGACCATTTAAAAAACAAAGATTTTCTTGAAGTTGAAAAGTATCCGGAAATTACTTTTAAAAGTACCGCTATTAAAAAGACGGGCAAGAAAACATTCGATGTAACGGGCGACCTCACTATACACGGCGTGACCAGACCAGTCATTCTTAACGCTGAAATGACGCATAAAGGAGCGCATCCAGTCGCTGCTTATATTAGCTATTATCAAGGCGCTTGGGTTGCATTTAAAGCGACGACCGAAATTAATCATCAGGCATTCAATGTGGGCTCTTTTTCGACAGGCCCTATCGCAATCGAAATCAATACAGAGATGAAAGCTAAGTAAATCGATTGGATTCGCAAGCATAAAGAGGCAGTGCTTTTGGTGCTGCCTCTTTTAGTTTCAAATAAAAACGGCTTCCTTGCAAAGAATCAATATAGATTTCATTAATTTTTTATGTTCGCTGATCAACAATCGATAGGTAGACAAAATGTATAAGGCCATATTTTCTTTTTTAATGATTGTATTGATGACAGGGTGCGCATCTAATAAAGCATTAAATCAGATTGAAGAAAATAAACAGCTAGTTACTAGCTTTTATAAAGAGGTACTTTTTGAAGCTAAATACCAATCCATAGATAAATATATTGGGGATGTATACATCCAGCATAACCCTGCCATTGCTGACGGTAAAGAAGCGTTTGCTGAGATGATTAAAAGTTTTGCCCCGAAGGATGGAAGCGAAGCAGAGCCTTGGGGAGAAATCATTAGAGTGGTGGCAGAAAAGGATTTAGTCATCCTTCATATAAAAAATTATAGCTGGCCTGGAAAAAATGGTGGAGCGATAGTTGATATATTCAGAGTTAAAGATGGAAAAATAGTTGAGCATTGGGATGTGATTCAGGCTATACCGGATAATCCAAAAAATAATAATACAATGTTTTAAATATACATACATGATAAAAAGTTTAAGGATATTCTGGGCTTCTCCCTCCATTGGATGCTTTAGCGATGAGTAAGCATACACGTTATCACAGCATTGCCATTTGCCTGCACTGGATCATTGCAATACTTATCCTCGCCATGCTCATCGTTGGTCTTTATATGACTGGGCTAGATGAGCCTGCTCCCTTGCGCTATTCATTGACTCAATGGCACAAATCATTCGGTGTTATCACGCTGTTGTTAGTTGTCTGGAGAATATTCTGGCGGCTTAGCCATCCTGCACCAGCCATGCCTGAGCATTTGAAACCCTGGGAAAAACGGGCCGCTGGCTTGACTCATATATTGTTGTACTTGTTGATTTTTGTGATTCCTGTCAGCGGTTGGATCAGCGTGTCAGCCTCGCCATTGGAATTACCGACGTTGTTATTTAACAAAATTCCCTGGCCGCATTTACCGCCCTTTGATCAATTACCAGAGAAGGGAGAAATTTCTCAGCTGTTTGGTGACGTTCATGTGGTTGCCACTTACTTATTAATATTTTTATTATGTATGCATATCGCTGCTGCTTTCCGTCACCGTCTTTTATTGAACGATGGTGTGATGGAGCGGATGTCACCAAAGACCAGTGATGGCCGCTGGTTAACTGGCACTCGATCTACTTTTGGTGTAATTCTATTTGTTATTGGTAGCCTTGTTCTATATGGGTTCAGTGGAAGCATTCCAGCTCCACTAATCGTTGGAAATAGCCAGGTGAGTTTCGAGTTCACCTTACAGAATCAGGTTCAGGAAGGTGTTTTTACTGATTCGACTGTCGATATGTTGATCAATCCAAATAACTCGTCCGCTAACCAGCTTCGTTCTGTCGTCAATACTACCGCGGTGAGTACGGGAAATAGCCAAATTGATTCGACACTAGTCAGTGCAGACTGGTTTGATTCAGATAATTATCCTCAAGCGTTCTTCGATTCTCACGCATTGATTTCTCTCGGCCAAAATCGTTATACAGCTATGGGTATACTGCGTATCAAAGGAATCGCTCAAAATATTTCTTTTCCGGTAACTCTTATCGATAGTGATGACAAGCGCATTGCCAGCGGTAATTTTATTATCAACCGTATGGATTTTAATCTTGGACGAAATTTTCAGCCAGGTGATGAAACCGTAGGTTATCCGGTTACAATTAAATTTAATTTTGAGGTCCGATAAATGAAAAGTTTTAGCAGAATAAAAGTAAGCGATTGATAAAAGTTTAGTCAGGTTAGAGTTAAAAGCGTTGTGATGATGATAGGCTTTTGAAAAATTATATTGGATGTGTCAAGGCTTAAGCCTTAAACACAGCTCTACGCCATTCTGTGGGCAGATATATTGTTTGGGAGTAGGAGGGTAATACTCATAAGCAGGCAATGTGCTTAGTATGTGGCCGCTGGAAGGCAACCAAACGGATGTTAGCCATTCCCAGACGTCTTCTATATTTTCATCGGTACATTTTACTTTTAATACCGCGTAGGTTCCTGAAGGGATCGTCTGAATACTCACTACCTCATCTTCTGGGAAGCCGTCAGGTACCACTATCCCTGCATCATAAATACAATACTTGAAAGGGGTGAATGCTGAATGGTCTGGGCACACAGAAAGGCTAGCGGTATCTTCGTTTAACAGGTTGCGTGTTCTCGCCCAATTCTCAAGAAGTTGGTAAGTTTCTATAATCCGGCAATGTACTCCGTTATAGGGCCCAAGGTGGCGAATATAAGCCACTCGGTATTCAGGCCTGACTTCGATACGAACGGGTAATTCGGCCCACTCTAACTCTGGGAACTCTATCTTAGGCCAATCAACAACAGCATCAGGGTATTGATGTATCGCATGGCTCCTTTTCATCACCGTGTTGTATTGTTTAAACGGGCGTGGTGATACACGAAAGCGTTTTTTAAAAACCTGGCTGAAGGATTGAGGGTTTGAAAACCCAGTATCTAATGCAATCTGAGTGATGGGCTTATTGGGCTGATAAATTAAATTTCGCGCGGCTCTTTCTAGCCGTATTCGCTGCAAAAATTGTATTGGCGGTTCACCAAAATGCTTATTAAAAACACGTGCAAAATGGAACTTTGACAGGCACGCCACATCGGCGAGCCTGTCAAGATCAAGCTCCTCGGCAATATGAGCGTAGGCAAAATTACAGGCACGGTTTATAGAATTACGTTGATGTGCTCGACGTGATAAGGACTTCAACCAAACTCACTCCAATAATATTAACTATTTATTCTTCTTTCTTAAGCATACTATAGGTATCAACGCTAAAACGCCATTGACCATTTGCTTGTTTTTGAGTGACTGTTATAAATTTCCCTTCATAGGTTTGGTTGTTCCCATCAGGGCGTTGCTGTACGGTTGTAAAATATCCAACATCGTATCCGAAAGTATCATTATAAATCTCACGTGCAATCAACCTGAAATCTATTGTTAATGTTCCTTTGCCTTCTCTCATCCAGGCAAACCAAGCCTCCCACTCAGCACCTATATCACCAATCCCTGTAATCATTGGTGACTCAGGAGTTAAATAGTAGGCATCTTTTGTGTAGATATCAGAAATTTTTTCGATGCTCAAAGTTGCAAATGACTCTGAAATATTTCGATAAAGTGCATCAATTTTTTCATGGGGCATCACACCACCTTCAAGTGCTACGCCTTCATCTGCTGCGCTTACGGGTTGGCTTAATAAGACGGCGACAAATCCAATGCATGCGCAAACTTTGTGCATTTTAGAGAAGGTGTGAGTTGTGGTTACTGCCATGAAATTCTCCTATCAATTTATTTTTAGGTATTTTTTATTAATTGACAGGCTATAACGACTAAATTTTGAAAACTTCACTGAGATTGCTGTTTTGGTTTTTTAAAAACTACTGATACAAATCATCATTGTCGCTTAAATAGTCTTTTAAGTAAGTCGCCAGAATGAAAGTGTGATCTTGTTCATGCTCCAAGGCTTATGAATGTCTATTTAGGTTAATCCGTTTTATACTCGGCGCCTCAGAATAACTTAAATAAGGAATGTTTAATGTCTCATCTATTGCACTGTTTCAATCAATCTAGTTGTTTAAGTTTAGATAATTCTTTACAGGTATTTCCCTATCGCTAGAGCATGGGTAATGCTTATACAGCTTTTGTACACAAAGTTAATAAATACATACTAAATATATGGAAAGTAAATAATGACTGGTAATTTGAAGCGGCGAGACCATATCAAAGCTGAAGAGAAATATAAAATGTTCAGAGAAATCGCATTTGAAAGCACAATGGAAGAATTTCCAGAAATTGAAGTCAAAGGTATAACCTATTTAGATGCTCTAACTGCAGATCGTTGGAAAGCTTTTGTGGGCTCTGAAAGTCGTATGAAAAGAGGTACATGGGATTGGGCAAAAGAGTATTCCTTTTATAATAAAAGGCCTAATAGGTTTGAAGTTTCCCTATGGAAAGGTGGTATATTAGGTGCGTTGTGCTATGGTCAAACATCAAAGCAAAAGGCTAAAGTTCGAATGAATTTGATTGAGTCAACCCCAGAAAGACCATCTCCATTAGGTATGAAGGCTCTCCCTGTGTTGTCTTATGCGGCAGCTGTATTTGCCGAGATTATTGGTGCTGAAGAGCTTTGGGTGCTAGACCCTGATATAAGCTTAGAAGAAGTTTATAAAAGAGAAGGATTTGGTAGTAGAACAATTATCATGGCCGTCGTGTAGGCCAAAGGAGGATATTATGACCCCTGATCCAACTACGGAAGAAGGGATGAAGATTATAGCCGAAAGGATTAAAAAGCGAAAAGCAGATGCTGTGGGCGCTCGGAAAAGAGCGTTGACAGACATTGATGATGAGCCAACAGGAAAGTTAACCAACCCCAATGAAATGGACTTGTATCGCGATAGGAAGAATAATGATGAATAATAGTCTTGATGATAAAAGTGAAATTAAAATTTTATTAAAGAAACGAAAAAAATCAATTTTAGTAAATGCAAAAAAATTGAATTAGGTTTAAGGATTAATAAATCCCTTAGTAAGAGAGTTATACATGATTAAGTGATAGCTTTGATATAGTGCCTTTTTGCATTTGTCGGTTTTAATTTAAGTTTGTGTATAGTTCTATGCTATTTTAGGAGTTTATCGAATGAGTGAATTGTCAGGAAGTGAGATAGATTCGAAAGGCCTGATAAGAATAATATGTTTTATAACCTTTTCGCTAACTTTGTTTTCTTGCTCTGATAACACGTTTTCTGAGAAGAACTATTCTGATGAAAAATTTTATGGTGCTTATCAATATAAAAGTGGTGAAACTCTTTATGAAGCGCTTGAGCTAAATTCTGACCATGTATTCAATTCTTGGCTCCATGAGAGACCCAGTGCTAGCGGTGCTTGGTCATTGAAAGATGAAGCAATATTTATTTTTGATGCTATGAAAATATCAGCTGTTTTCGATAAGGTAGAATAAGTTACCTTGTTTTAAGCTGTTCAATAGCCACTGCTTTTACTATTTTAGAAAGGGTTTGAGCTGCAGGAGTCAGCGCTGTATGTTCAGTTTGTGTAACATACATTTTTGGTAAGCTAGGCAAGTCTGCGGTTTTTCTGAATTCAAGAAATTGCTCAGGCGTTTGGTATTTTGTTCTTGCCGTGATGCCTAATCCTGCTGAAATGGCTGCCCATACCCCAGCCAAGCTGGGAGTTGTGAGGGCGTATCTCCATGGGAGGTTGGCTTGCTCTAGAGCATCGATTCCATGTTGACGAAACTCGCAAGGGAAGTTAAAAGTGACTAATGGAATGAGCTCATTACTTTTTACTATGCTCTGATCAGAAGGGCCGACCCAGATCATATCCATTTCAGCGATAAGATCCTCGCCATTACCGTTGTACTCTGGCGTAAATATCAGGGCTACATCTAATCGCCCCAGTTTTACCTCTTCTGCCAATGCATAATTTCTCCCTATATCTGCTTCAACATGCACATTGGGGTACTCCTTTGCGAACAGTTTTAATATGCATGGTAAAATTTTATCGGCAAAATCTTGTGGCATGCCTAAGCGTACAGTAGCCATACCTAATCGAGCGCCAAGGGAGGCAGCAGCTTCATCATTGAGGGAGATAATCTGCTCTGCATACACTAAAAGTTTTTGGCCGGCTTCTGTCGGCACAAGCTTATTCTTCCTTCTCATAAAGAGAGGAAGCCCGGCCTGTTCTTCTAGCTTTTTCAGTTGCATACTGACCGCTGATTGGGATCGACCAAGCTGACGAGCGGCTTGAGCAAAGCTACCCAGCTTGGCGCCAACAACTATTGTACGCAGGGCGTTTAAGTCAAAATTCATACTTCAATAATTCGAAAGTAAAGCATCAAGACTATTCATTATACGAAACTGCTTGAGTTTGATAAAGTAGTTCAATATGTACAACAATATCAATGTAAGAGTGATGAAGCTTAACGGGGTGATAGATAGTGAATACAGCGGCACCTGCTCAATATAATTCCTTACTTAACCCTGTGCTGATAGCGGGGTGTGTCATTATCTTGGTAAGCTTTGCTATCCGTTCTACATTTGGTTTGTTTCAAATTCCTATCTCTGAAGAGTTTAACTGGTTGAGGGCAGACTTTTCTTTTGCGATAGCTATTCAAAATTTGTTTTGGGGAATTGGTCAGCCGCTATTTGGTGCTTTAGCTGAAAAATATGGGGACCGGAAGGCAATTATTGTTGGGGCCGTTACTTATGCTATCGGGCTGGTTTTATCGTCATACGCTATTACTCCAGGCCAGCATCAGCTTTTAGAAATTCTAGTAGGGTTTGGCATTGCGGGAACAGGGTTTGGTGTAATTCTCGCTGTAGTTGGTCGGGCAACATCAGATAAGCATCGCTCGCTCGCGCTTGGTATTGCCACTGCAGCTGGTTCAGCTGGTCAGATAGTTGGCCCTCCTATAGCACAAGCGTTAATGCACAGTTTACCTTGGCAGTCGGTATTTATTGTTTTTGCTGGCCTTATTCTTCTATCGCTATTTGCTCTTTTCTTTATGCGTGTACCACCGCCGGTAAAAGTCCAGCAGCATGATGAGGGACTTAGCAAGGTTATTGCCAAGGCAGTTAAAGATCCATCGTTTATGTTTATCTTTCTTGGTTTTTTCTCTTGCGGATATCAGCTGGCATTTATTACTGCTCATTTTCCTGCATTCATTACGGAAATGTGTAGTGCAATATCGCCTGGCAGTATTATTCAGTCCCTAGGTGTTACATCTACATCGGCTCTGGGTGCAATAGCAATCGCGTTAATTGGTGTATCCAATATTGGAGGAACTATTCTGGCGGGGTGGTTAGGTATTAAATATTCAAGAAAGTATCTATTGGCGGGTATTTATGTCATGCGGACTATTGTCGCTGCACTCTTTATTCTTAACCCTATTACGCCAGAGTCTGTTGTTATTTTTTCAATTTTAATGGGAGCATTATGGCTGGCGACAGTGCCTTTGACTGCTGGCCTTGTTGGCCAAATATATGGCTTACGTTATATGGGAACGCTCTATGGTTTGGTGTTCTTCTCACATCAACTAGGAGGCTTTTTAGGTGTTTGGCTTGGCGGTACAATGTACGATATATACGGTAATTACACGGTAGTATGGTGGGTAGGCATTGGCGTGGGTGCTTTCTCGGCACTTATTCACCTTCCCATTAAGGAGAAGCCATGGATAGAGCGACAACCACAATTAATAGCCTCATAATAAAAATAAAGAAAAAGTAAGATCAGATATAATTTTTATTGGCTATAGGAAGGCATATTATGAAAATTTCTCTATTATTTTTAACGGGTTTTTATTTTGTAATCTCTTTATCCAGCCATGCTGCTGGGAATTTTACAAGAATTCATGAAAGTTTTGTGGTGCTGCAAAACATGAGGCCTGGAATATCAGAAGAAGGCGATGTTGTTGCAGCGTCTAGAGATACATTTTTTGTAGGTAATGGCTCTGATCCTAGCGTTATAGAAATTGACTTATCCTCCGAAAGCTATAGATTTGGCGATGCTAATTTATCTCAGTCCATTCATATTCGTAATGGACGCGAAATTGTATTTTTGGCTTCCAAAGACGATCCAAGTTGTAGCGACTTTGCCGGTGTTTATCGAAGGCTAGTATCAAGTCCACTTATCACTCCATTACTGGAAGGGTGTCGAGGTGGAAGCTTTACTGATTCACCTCGTTATTCTATCGCCATGTCATCTAACGGCACTGTCGTCGCCCCAAGTGTTTTTGGATTAATACTGGTTGGTCCTTCAACAGGTCCTTTAAATAATCCACTCGGTGGAACGCGTATACGCTACTCAACCGTCGGCAGAGTAGCGGTTAATGATTCTGGACAAATTGCATTGCAGAGTGAAACCGGTACTGGGCGAAGGATAATTTTCTTTGATGATTCTACAGATCTCACCGATTTTACCGTTATTGCGATGTTTAGTATTGCTAATAACCCCATCATTGCAGTTAATAACTCAGGTGCGATTATATTTTCTATCAATGATAGTTTTACATCGATAATAGAAGGGGTAGAGACCAATTTTCAGCCCGGTGTTTATTTGTCGGAGCTTACTGCAAGTGCTACCGAAAGAAGTTTAACTGCTATTGCTGATAATACAGGTGATTTTTGTTATTTTGGCGCTGTTACTATCAATGATTCGGGGCACTACGCATTCAGTGCGCAACTTAGAAGTGGAATAACTAGTCGGTGTTCATCTGATTCAGGAATGGACGGTGTTTTTAATGGTGGCAATCCTATAGACGATATTATCATTGCAAATGGTGATATAGATTTGGAGTCTCACCAATTCTTTGATTCTGTTACTTTGGGGTATTTAAATAATCGTGATGAGCTTAGCTTTCTCACTACCTATAGCGAACCTTTAGTCAGCCCTACTTTTGTATGGAAGGCAAACTTTGAAGATATTTATCGTTCACCGTCTATGCTTGAACGATTTTTTATTTTAATGAGAGAGGTTTGGCAGTATTTAATCAATTGGTTTAGTTATATTTTTTCGTAATAAAAATGATAATTTCTTGATGGGAGAATTTTTAGCCTTGAATACCAAAGAATCTAACGAAAACGCAGAAGAAATACTGAAGCTTGCCTTAGCAGAAGCTCAGCAGTCAGTGAGGTCTTATGATACAAAGGCCCAGATTTGTGGAGTTGGCTATATTTTTTCCTTAAATATTATTTTTGCAATCAATAATACTATTTGGCCAGAAACAGAGGTGAGTATTTTTTACTTGGTTGTTTGTTGGTCAATGTTTATTTTGCCTATTATACTTTTTGGCTATGTTTTATATCCTTCTCGTAAAAGTATGAGTTTTGATAAAGGTCAAAATAATACAGAAAAGACTAATGATAGTTATGAAGTGAAAAAACTACTTTATATTAGTTTAAACAAATATGATTCAGTTACCAAGTTAACCCATGCGGCTTTAGCCTCTGATCCCTTGCAAGAGCTTGCATTTGAGTTGCTTAAGTCGTCTGAGTTAAGAGATCGTAAGCGAAAGCGTTTTCTGCGAGCATTAATTATTTCACTAATTGCCTTTATGCTGATGCTGGTTTTTCAGTTTACGGAAGTTCTATTCGATATCTCTTAAATAGCTACTGAGCTTCAATATTAAAAGCTTGAGATAATAACTAGTCAAATAAAAGGCCTTAACCTTTGGGTTTATTGCTAAGGCCTTTTATGTTGCTTTCAGTTTATGCAGGTTCAGCTAGCCTTTCTGTTTGATTTTCGGGGTTAAATTTAAACAGATTTTCTTTGGCAACATAATGTTGGGTAAGCTCTGAAATATGATGAAGTTCTTCTATATGCAGAATGGAGGAGATAACTTTGTTAGCGCTATCTACACTTATTTTGTTATCCGCATTTTGATGGAATTTTCCTAGAAGATCATTCATTGGTATTGGATTTTCAGTATTTCCTTTTGCATGACGTTTTCTTAGGGTGTACTCCTGTCCACCATGTGTTTCGATGGTAACAATAGCTCCCCAGTTGTTCGGGTACTCTGCTGTGCATGTTTCATCTTCATAAACCACCACTTTTTTTGCAAGTTCTTGAATATTAGTATCTTCAAGAGTTTCTTGAGTATAACTGTTTAACCCTGGCATTTCCTTTAGAAGTGTCAGCGCAGTAGTGAACTGCACACTGAATTGAGCACCTAGCTCGTCTTCAGGAATTACAATTCTTCCAACATGAACTGTTCCGTGTTGGCTGGTACCAATTCTAATGACTTTTATCGCGTTTATATTAATATCGTTGTTAACGACTAGTTCTTTTGCCGCTTCAATAGGTGCGTGAATAAAGTAACAGCAATTATAAAGTTTTAGAGCGACATCATTGATAATATATTCCTCGAATAGTTTATCAGTTAAGCGAGAGATATCTGTTGTATCACTGTAGACATTACAGAATCCTTTTTTGCCTTCGAGAACCGATTCTGGGCCTGTTAATCCCGATTTGGCAAGGTATGCAGCACGAATGCCAGCTGTTGTTGGAATGGCTGTATGAATACGTTTAACACTGCCACCCGCTTGTGTGTACTCGATTAGGCCACCAGAAAAACTACCTGCAATGCCAAGAGCATTCACTAATTGATCCTCTGATAATCCCATTAATAAACCAGCGGCTAATGCAGCGCCATAAGGGCCTGTTGCTTGTGGTGTGTGATGTCCGCGCCGTAAGCAACCGGGGGATACTGAGTGAGCAACGCGCAGCATGACTTCTAAGCCTGCAGCGTAAGCTTTTAAGACATCGCTTCCGCTTGCGTCAAATTCTTCACCTATAGCTAAAGCAACAGGCAAAATGACCGCACTTGGATGAGTTTGTACTCTTAAACAAGTGTCATCAAAATCTTGTCCGTGTCCAAATGTGCCATTAATAAAAGCGGCAAACTCTGGACTGGTTTTATCTCCGTGATAGACCACTGAAGAATTTCCTCTGCCATCTAATAATTGGAAGTATTCATATACTTGATTGCACCAAAGCAAATTGCTGCAACCTATTTGTAAACCAATCTGATCTAAAATTAACGTCTTTACTTTGTCGCTTAACTCTTTGTTAAGGTCTGAGTTGTAAAGTTCTATTCCAAATTTAACCAGTTGTCTGGTTTCACCTACTGCGTTCATTTTTAAGCTCCGGGTTGGTTGTGACTGATTAAAAGCCTACCAATAATTTTTTTGATTTACGGTCTTGTTTTGTGCCAAAAGAGCAGAGTTGACGATTGGTTCATGTTTTTTTCTAATGTTGTCACTGTAAATGTTATTTATTTTATTTGTAATTTTTTTTACTTAAAAAATAAATAAAAATGGTGCATTGTTTATGTTTTCATATGGTGCAAAAAAATACAATCAGTATTTTTTAATGCAATTTTTTGGTGCCTGGCAGGATTTTTTGGTGCGTTATCGGTAGCTAAAAATTTATAACTTTAATTATATTATTTTAATTAATACATTTATTAAAATAAATTTTATTTGTCTATTGGTTTGTTTTTTTAAACTAATTTTTTAATTATGATGTTTTTATAATATTGATGAGAGAGCAAGCGTATGAGATTGGGTCTTTGGGCAACTTACTTTGCAGTGTTTTTATGTTATAGCATTCTTTATTCTCCGCAACCATTGCTAAATATGTTTATTGATGTTTATGGCGTCACGGCAGCCAATGTCTCTCTTATTGTGACAGCTTCATTTATTCCGCTGTTTGTTGCGCCTCTTGTCTATGGGTATCTTCTAGGTCGATTGAATATTAAACATATTCAATCGAAGGTATTAATTCTATTATCATTGTTAGTTGCTATATTTTCGATAAGTTCTTATTTCCCTTTAGTGATCATCCTCCGTTTTGCTGAGGGTTTTTTGCTGCCTATCATTTTGACAATGTCAATAAATTATATATATAACAATTATGATTATGACCGGCAGTTTTATATGTCTTGTTATGTCACAGCCACAATTATTGGTGGTTTCTTAGGCCGCTTTTTAGCTGGTGCTATTGCTACTTATAGCGAGTGGCAATACTATTTCTATGGCCTGTCCGCCTGCCTTTTGATTTGTGGTTTAGTAATCTACTATTGTAATAAAGAAGAAGTGGAGTCTAATGAGTCCGTTGCCGTGAGTCTTATCGATATTTGGAGTAATGTTAAAGCAGGCTGGCCTATCTATTTTTCATCATTCTTCTTATTTGCCGCCTTTGTATCAGTGCTGAATGTTATTCCTTTTAGAATTGTTGATATAGAACCCACGTCAACCGAATTTACAACAGCAATTATGTATTCTGGTTATATAATGGGTATCGTTACCTCATTAAGTAGTTCATGGTTGCTTAAACGGTATGGTTCTTCTCAACTATTAATAGTCGCTGGCTATTTAGTGTTTTTTCTATCTGTCATATTGTTGTATGTGGATCGATTGTCGATATTGTTTCTTGCATCATTTGTCTTTTCTGGTGCTATGTTTTTTATTCACTCCTTGTCATCCTCTGTTGGAATGACGCCTAATAAAAAACTGGGTAACGCTCTGTATCTTTGCTTTTATTATTTAGGTGGTGCATTTGGATCATTAGTACCACCATTGCTATATCATCATTTTGATTGGAATACATTTTTAATGAGTGTTTTGTTAATGATTTTGTTAGGCACAATTTCTTGTCTATTGATGAGGCCTAAAGGTCAATTGTTTTACCGAGGAGAAGCTAAATAAATTAGGCAGGCATATTAATTTAACAGAGTTATTATCGTTGCCCTGTATAATTCAGTTAAGCTCACAGGCTTGAAAATAATCGTGTGTTTAGTAAAGTAGGTGGATGCGAGAAAAATTATACAACCTTGATGCCGACCAGAATATAACAATATTGGGCCTGGCCTCCTTATTGCTTGAGGTCTGGGCGCGTAAGACTTGTCCTAACTTGATGAATTTTAGGTTGGCGCGCTTAAAAGGGTATAAAAGAATATTTAATAAAACAGACTCTTTTTTGATTCGTAATGACTTGCTTCCTGGTGACTCCAACGCATATGCGTGTATCAGCGCAGTTCCTTGTGATAATACGCCAGATTTAATTGTATCTGCTTTCGAAATTCCTTTAACTGAATGGGCGTATTTTGTCCAACGTGAGTTTGAGTATCGTTTGGTCAGTGTTCCCTTTACTGAAATAACAACAGGACACGCCAGCGAAGGCGTTATTTGTCTTGGGGATTTCGAAAACGATCAGCAGTGTGAAACAATCGTCAATGCTGATCCACTACGTGCGCAACGATGGCAAGAATTCAGGGCTAAGTATGATGGCCCAATGTGGCGTTATGATTTATTACCAGAGCCAGAATATCTCGCGGCTTGTTTAAAAACTGCCGAGCAATGTGGTGAGGAAGTTTATAATAATTTTGTGGATACTACATTTGTGGGTGATGGCCGCACTATCAGAACCTATTTAGAGCACATGGGTGAATAAGCCTTAGTGGCAGTAACTGTAAAATTAGTGTTAACAGGCCCTAGTTATTTACTCCTTTCTTTTGTTTATTTAATTCTTCTGCCAACCAGGGCGATTCAGTAACTAATCTGACAGCGTAGTCCAGACGTTTTTCTGTGATATAGGGAAAGCCATTATCAAAATTGACTGACCATGCCAGTGTTTTTATTGAGGGAACTTCGGTTCGACTCCAATAAATATTCAGCGCAGTATTGGGGAAGTATTGAGTATCAATATCCGGGTAGTAATTAACAGGGTGGTCCAGTAAGCCGAGTTCATGGGCATAGGGCAATCGCCAATCATTAGAAGAGCATAGCCATTCCTCATTAACGGCTACCTTATAACTGTGAGTATCACATTGGATATCGTAGCAACTGCCTGAATCGGCAAGCCCATATTCTGGTGAGTTGCTTGACTCTACTGTGTTATGAGCTGCTGTCGTTAATTCTGAATTGGCATCTTGTTCTGACGGCGGTTCATACCAGGAGTACGTGTGCTCTTTATCCTGCCAACCGCCATCATTTTGTTTGACTTCCCAGAGCAGGCCGGAAAAATGGTCATAGACACAAACCCAATGGCTGGCATCGTTGGGGAGAAGTTGTCCGCCCATATCCACTTTATAGAAACGCTCAACCACAGGTTTATCAACTAATTCAGCTTCAAGCCAGAGTTGATAGCCAGATTTTATTGAGGTTTTATCATTGATAGGCTCTTTAAACTCTATTTTTGAGGGTGTTTTATCGGGTATGGAAAGTGAAATAGTGCGTTTCTGATGGGGCTGTGGCGGTTGATTTGTCAAAAATACCCCGACTCCAAAGCAGAGTATCAATAATATCAGTAGTAAAAAGCGTCGCTGTACCATCGTTAGTACACCTATTTTTATAGCTGAATACTCGAAATTAAGCTGATCTCTATAGAGTAAACCTATCTTTGGCCGATGAAAAGGGTCTTTTGGCTTGTTGATTTTATGCTCCTTTTGGCCAGCTTTTAAATTAATTTCAAGTCGGGACTTGATTTTTAAGACGACTGGTCATATTATTCTGCCTATGAACAAAAGCGAAGCAAAAAAAGATTACCTATTGTGCCGTGGTCTTGAGGTTATGAAGGCCAATGGTTATAACGGGACTAGCGTCAAAGATATTGTTGATGCAGCTGAGGTGCCTAAGGGCTCGTTTTATAATTATTTCGATAGCAAAAAAGCCTTTGTCATCGAGGCCATTGAACATGTGGCCAGTGAAGGTTATCGAGGTATGAGCGAGGCATTACGGAAAAGTAATGTGCCTCCTTTGGATAGGCTCCAACAATATTTTCTATCGAGTATTGATGGCGTTTGTTCAGGCGATTATAAAGTTGGCTGCTTTCTTGGCAATATGTGTCAGGAAATGTCGGATAGCTGTGAAGATGTGAGAGCAAAAATTGTGACTGTATTGGGTGAGAAAGTCGTTCTCATTGAGAATGTTTTAAAAGAGGCTCAAGCAGAAGGCGATATACCAAAAGAAAGCAATCCAGCCGTTATTGCTGAATTTATCTTAAATGCTTGGCAGGGGGCTTTGATGCGGATGAAGGCATCGAAATGTCGTGAACCTCTTGATGCTTTCGTCAGTATGTTGCCAGTGGTGTGTCGTCAATAATTGAAGGAAGTGTAAGCGAGTAAATCGAGTGAATGATGATGCGGAGTAATACTCCGTTTTTATTTAATCAACAAAAAGACGACCGGTCATATTTTTTTTAGTCTAATAAGAGAGTTATAGACGTTCTAAGAGTGGAATCAGTGGGGAGTAAAAAATGAACCAGAGAGTAAATAGTCAATGGAAGTCCAGTATTTTATTGGCCGCTATTATGGGAATCGCTACTTTATTTATGTTGGCGAACATCGCTAATGCTGCAAATAAATCTGATCACTATCAATTGGTATCGAAGTATTTCTTGTTTTTACCTTATCAAGGTCATGTCTCCAGCGTGGCAAATTCTATAGAGGTTAATCGGTTTTCTATTCAGGTTGATCATGCCGATGAGAGCGTTAAGTATTTTTTTGATGTGGAGGGTGTGCCCTTGGCTTCTCCTGAAAGTGGAATATTAATGCTAGGAGTATTTGCAGTCGATGGGCTTAAGGGAAAAGAAAACTCTAGTCATTATCAGAGCCAGGTTAGCCGTAGTTTTCAAAATGGTCGTGGAAAAAATGATGAATCTCGCAACCAGGTATCAAATGAGGGCGTGCTGAGTGGCCGGTATAACCTTGCTAAACAGGCAGACTGGAAAAAGCGGGATAAGAATCCATTTTTTTATCCTCAAAATGAAGACGACCGGTCGTATATTTTTTAAGTGGTTAAGGTATATATAGAGGTAGAACATTATGAAGACGCTAATACATAAACCGCATATCTCAAGTATTCAGTCAGTACTTAAATCTGCTAGTTATTATTTGTCGGTGGTTATTGCGACGAATTCTTTATTTATTTTCTCGAACAGCGTTAGTGCGATAGGTACTGCTGGTGATGTGAAGTCGAGTGAGGTCAGTGATTATTTAAATGATCGCTCGTCTTATGCTTATCACCGAGAGGAGCCTGAATTGAGCGGCTGGGCAATTTCTTTTGATAATGATGCCTTAGTACCTTCAACGCGCGATCAGGACTATACCTACGGGACAAGTGTGACTATCGCGGGCAAGTCAACACGCGATTACTTGTTATCTCTGAATCGTCCATTGAGCTGGATAAACCAATGGCTGGGTATTGGAAATGGTGGAAAAGTTGTTGGCCATAGTATCGAAGCGGGCATTTATGGTTTTACACCGGAAGATAAAACTCAGTCTGCCCCGTTATCAGATGATCGCCCTTATGCCAGTATTGTTTATTGGTCTAACTCGCAAGAGTTGGCCGCTGTTTCACCGAATAGTGTATGGCACAGTACTTTAACTGTGGGAGTGTTGGGGCTTGAAGTTGCTGGCGATATTCAGAACGAGGTCCACCGAGTGACAAGCAGCCGGCCTGCAAATGGTTGGAGTAATCAAATATCCGATGGAGGCGAGTTAACAGCACGTTATAGTCTCGCCAAACAGACTCTTTGGGATGTCAGCCACCCTAATCTGGAGCTTAAAACAACGACTCAGGCTTCAGTAGGGTATTTAACAGAGCTTAGTTGGGGAGCAAGTTTGAGGTTTGGAAACATTCGCTCTCGCTGGCAGTCCTATAGACCTGAATTGACATCTTATGGGGAGCAATCAAACCAGTCAGTTGATAACCAACGAGTACGCGAAAGTTATTTCTCCTTAGGTGCCGCACTCAAGTCCAGAGTTTATAATGCCTTTTTACAGGGGCAGTTCCGTGATAGCGTGGTTGAGTATGATAACGATGAACTTAATAACTTTATAGTCGAGGCTTGGGCGGGCTATACCCGCTCATTCGGTAAAGGTTATCGAGTCAGTTATTTACTACGTGGCCATACCTCTGAAGTTAGAGATGGTGACGGTGATCGCAATGTTGTCTGGGGAGGTTTAACAGTATCAAAAGTTTATTAATCATAGGCAATAGAGTAAAAATATGACGGAAACCAAACGACCAGTGAATAGACATAAGGCTTATCATGCCCATGTTTATTATGATGAGAGTTCATTAGCTTTTGCATCGCGGCTATGTGAAGAAGCAGGTAAGCGTTTTAACCTGCCTGTTGGGCGTTTACACCAATCACTGGTAGGCCCTCATCCTCAATGGAGTTGTCAAATAAGTTTTGCCAGTAAACACTTTGACGAATTTATTCCATGGCTTGATCAAAGACGAGAAGGATTAACGGTTTTTATTCATGGCTTAACCGGCGATGATATAAAAGATCATACTGACTATGCTTATTGGTTAGGGGAGCGTGTTGAGCTTAAGCTTTCTTTTTTTGGCCTTTAATTATAAAAGGCACATATTTCATTGAATAATGAGTTGTTGAGTTCTTCTTGCTATTAAATAGCAAGAAGAATATTTATCCCTAACGTTATTTGTGCAATAAAACCTATAAAAAATGCGATTGTCCGTAAATAGGGTATTCCAAAAGTATATAGAAAAAAATGTGCCACACGGTTTATAAAAAATACCATAGTAGCCATTACTGTTATTGCAGTACTGATGTTTAAGTACTGAATACACAGTACTAATGGTGCGAAAATAACAAGATTTTCTACAGCGTTCTCATGAGCGTACATCATTCTATTTGCCCATTCTGAACGTGGTCTGGCATCTCGGTTAGGATTACGTAATGCAGGAATCAATTTATGTTCGGCTATTCTATTGATGATATAAGGTATCCAGAATGTTGCGGTTACCATAATAGTTAGCGTCAGCCAAAAAATCTCATTTTTCATATTGTCTCCGTTAGTTTATTTTGTTGTATATACAACTTTGTGTGGCTAAAAAAAGCACCTGAGTGCTTGGGTTGTTAAAAGGTTATCATCAGTTTTGTTGTTATAGTTTTTCAGTTGCTATACGTTCTAAGTTCACTAGTGCTGATAAATCATCTTGTTGTATTTTTTGCTGCATTCTTGCGTATAAGCTATCGCCAATATCATTTAAGGCTTTTTTGATATTGTCTGCCTTGCGTGTAGGAAATATAGATTGTTCTTTTTGATTCTCGTCATTGCTCACTTTACGTTGTAGATAGCCTTCTTCAACCATTTTATCGATAAAGCGAGTAATGGTTGACTTTTCAAGGTGTAGCTCAGCCGCTATTTCTTTTTGAGCTAATCCAGGCTTTTCCAGAACAAGTCTCAACAGATAAGCGTGAGCTGGAGCTAAATCCAGCTCGGCATAGGCCTCTTTCCATATCTTGCTGACAACTCTGGATAGGTGGTTTGTATTAAAGTATAAGCATCGGTCAAACATGTGTTCACTGTACCGCATTTTTGTTGTATGTACAACAAGTGGTTGGTGTTGTTAGTTGTATACAGTAAAAATCGATAGAGCTTTATGGGGTGCCAATTTTCTCCTGCTTGGTAAAGAGCAAGAGAAATTGATGGGGAGTCTTACTTTAGTTACCAATATATCTTACTTGGAAAAAGTCGTCTTAATATCCTCTATGCTTTTAGCGACCATTTTATCAAGCTCGCCCTTAGGTTCGAGAACATCTAATTCATCATCGATGATCTTTTTCAACTCTTGGGCATATTTAAAATTGCGCGAAATCAGTAGGTAAAATTTTTCTCGTGAGGAGCCGGGAATACTCTTGTAGCCTAGATTATATTTTTCTATGAAGTTGACACCTAAATAGGCAAAGGTGATAAATGACTCAGATCTAGCAAAAAAAACATCACAGCGGTTTCTGTTAGTTTTTTCAACCAGTTGCTCAAACTTTTTGGTGCCAGTGTCTATTTGTTCCACAGGTATCCCAAAGTTAGCATAATTATAGCCAAGTAAACCGCAGACCCTGTATTTTTGTAAATCGGCAGCAGTTTTTATGTCTAATCCGTTAGGGTATCTGTTCTTGGAGTAAAAATAACTCGGTGTCATCGAGTAATAGTGACGAGTCATTAAATAAGTTTTATTTCTCTCTTCGTTGAAAGCAGAACTTGTTGCAATATGATATGAGCCTTCTTCCGTCTCTTTTAAGCATCGTTTCCAAGGCTCCATCTTAACTGACGACGCAATATTTTTTTTCGATAAGATTCTTTCGAGAATATCAACGTCGTAGCCTGCGACAGACTTTGTTGGTGTCTCATATGTGTAGGGAGGCCAGCCTGCGCCATCACCACAAACTAATATTTTTGTGCCGACGGGAATCTCGGCTGATATAGCGATGCTCGAGTACAGAAAACTAAAGGTTAAGACCTTTCTTATAGACAGCATATGATCACCTTTTATATGAATGAGAGTGTTTTTAATTATTATTGTTATAAATATAGTGCCTGATTATATAGTAGGCAATTTAATAGGCACGCCATTCTACATGTTGATAGAAAGACGTCAAACAATAATTTTTTAAAACTTTTTATTCGAGTTAAATGATAATTTTTAAACCATTAATAACTTTTTTATTTGTTGCTGTGAAACAAATGAAAAACTTACTAAGTTATTATTTTTGTAACCGGTTAACAATTCTTAGAAGTGCTGTTAGCTAAAAAATTAGTTGATGTAATTAAAAATTAAATATGAAAAAAAATAAAAATATTATTTATTTTAATTTACAAATGTATTTTTTTGATTTGTTAGGTATCAATAATGGCATTAATAATTTTTAAATATAACTATATTCTCTATTGAAAGTTGTTCTTAGGTTTCATGTTGCTAGACTCCTCCCGAATTTAGCTCGTCGTGCTAAGTCTCCTTTTAAATAAAGATTAAGTTGATGTATGGAAAATATTAAAAAACCTTTGAGCGTTAAAGTTGATTTTGTTAAGAAAAAACTAGCCGATATCGCTTTTTATTCAAAGCCAGCGGTGTTTGCATCCAGTTTTGGTGCAGAAGATATGGTGTTAATGGATATGATTTATCGTTTCTCATATGACATTGATATTTTTACTCTTGATACTGGTCGTTTACCCGAAGAAACCTATCAGCTAATACAGCAAGCACAATCTCATTATGATCGAGAGATAAAAGTCTATAAACCTGTTACTGAGCGTGTCGATGAATTTGTTAATAAAAATGGGTTGGATGCTTTTTACGACAGTGTCTATTTGCGGAAAAAATGTTGTGAGATAAGAAAAGTAGAGCCTCTCAAGCGAGCTTTAGAAAATAAAAGAGCATGGATTACCGGTATGAGACGTTCACAAGCAGTCACTAGAGATAATTTGCAAACATCAGAGTGGGATGAAGAGCATAAGTTGCAAAAATTTAATCCCTTGCACGATTGGTCGAATGACGACGTGTGGGCTTATATTCATGAGTTCGGTGTTCCCTATAACAAATTACACGATCAGGGGTATGCAAGCATCGGTTGCGCTCCATGTACTCGCGCTATTTCTTCTGGCGAGGATATTCGTGCAGGTCGATGGTGGTGGGAGTCACCAGAACATAAAGAATGCGGTTTGCATCCAAGAGTGAAAAGTGAATCAACAAATTAATAGAGAAATAAAGGGTAGGATATTATTGTGACAAAAGAGAGTTTGACACATTTACAGCAATTGGAGTCAGAAAGTATTCATATTATGCGGGAAGTTGTCGCTGAGTTTGATAACCCTGTTATGTTGTATTCTGTTGGTAAAGATTCCGCTGTTATGTTGCATCTTGCTCTAAAAGCATTTGCACCAGGTAAGCCTCCGTTTCCATTACTCCATATCGATACAACGTGGAAGTTTAAGGAAATGATTAAATTTCGTGATCAACGTGTAAAGGAATTAGGTTTGAACCTTTTGGTGCATACCAATCAGGAAGGGCTTGAGTTGGGGGTTAACCCCTTTGAGCACGGTAGTAAATATACCGATATTATGAAGACGGATGGTTTAAAGCAGGCACTTGATAAATACGGTTTTGATGCCGCTTTTGGTGGTGCGCGAAGAGATGAGGAAAAGTCGCGAGCCAAGGAGCGTGTTTATTCATTTCGGGATAAAAACCATCGCTGGGACCCTAAACAACAACGGCCAGAGTTATGGAATATTTATAACGGCAAGATCAACCAAGGTGAAAGTATTCGTGTTTTTCCGTTATCTAATTGGACAGAATTAGATATTTGGCAATATATCTATCAAGAAAGTATTCCCATTGTGCCATTGTATTACTCAGCTAAACGACCCGTAGTAGAACGCGATGGCCTGAAAATAATGGTGGATGATGATCGTATGAAATTGGCACCTGGCGAAAAGCCAGCCATGGAAATGATTCGATTTAGAACTTTGGGTTGTTATCCATTAACAGGTGCTATTAATTCAACCGCGCAGACCTTGCCCTCCATCTTAGAGGAAATGTTGATGATGACATCTTCAGAGCGCAATGGGCGAGCTATTGATCATGACCAATCCGGCTCAATGGAAAAGAAAAAGCAAGAAGGGTACTTTTAAATGTTAAACCAATCAGTTGTTGAAAATATCGATATTAACGCTTACTTAAAGCAGAATGAAAATAAAGAAATTTTACGTTTTCTGACCTGTGGCAATGTTGATGATGGTAAAAGTACCTTGATTGGTCGTTTGCTGCATGATTCGAAAATGATTTATGACGATCAATTAGATGCTGTTGCGCGCGATAGCATATCATCAGGTAGTACGACACAAGAAGGTATTGATTTATCGTTATTAGTTGATGGTTTGCAGGCAGAGAGAGAGCAGGGCATTACCATCGATGTTGCTTATCGTTACTTCTCTACCAGTAAACGTAAATTCATTATTGCCGATACGCCGGGGCACGAACAATATACTCGAAACATGGCAACGGGGGCTTCTAATTGCCAGTTAGCAATCATATTGGTTGATGCCCGTCATGGCGTAAGAACACAGACACGGCGCCATAGTTATATTGCTTCTTTATTAGGTATTAAACATATTATTGTTGCGGTAAATAAAATGGACCTTAAAGATTACAACGAAGATGTGTTTAATAATATACGGCAAGAATATACACAGTTCGGTAATAGCTTGGGGTTAGACGATGTTCATTTTATTCCTTTATCGGCACTGATAGGCGATAACGTGGTTAATAGCAGCGATAACATGACATGGTACAAAGGCCCTACATTAATAGATTTACTGGAAAATATTTCTATTGCACCTGATACCAATACAGAGAAGATGCGTTTTCCTGTTCAGTATGTCAACCGACCTAATCTTGATTTTCGTGGCTATTGCGGTACCGTTGCCTCGGGTGTTATTCAGCCAGGCGATGCAGTTAGCATTTTGCCGCAGGGAAAAACAAGTACAGTAAAGTCATTAGTTACTTATGACGGTGAGCAAGACAAAGCTATTTCCGGCGAGTCAATCACAATTACCTTAGATGATGAAATAGATATCAGCCGTGGGGATATGTTGGTTCACTCAAGTTGCCAGCCCGTTGTCACGGATCAATTTAAAGCGGTTATTGTTTGGATGGCGGAACAACCACTAGTACCGGGGCGACAGTATGGCTTTAAGGTCGGTGCCAACAATAGTAGTGGTGTTGTTAACCTTATTGATCATAAAGTAGATATTAACACTTTACATAAAAATAAGGCGGACCAGCTACAGATTAATGATATTGGTGAATGTGAGATCTCTTTAAATAAACCAGTTGTAGTCGATGATTATAAAAATAACCGTAGTACCGGTGCTTTTATTATTATTGATCGCCTAACGGATATCACCATTGGTGCTGGTATGATAATGTTCTAATGCAAAATTTATAATGTTGGGGTGGGGGATTTATGTACGCAAGAGAGTGGAAGGCACGGTGTCCAGAGTTTAAAAAAGACGCATTTATAAAATACCTCTATGAAACTGGAATAAAAGATACTGCTTCTACATCTGGATTTAAAGGCGCACAAATATTTTCACGAGACATTAATGGGCAAAGTGAAATTACATTAATATCTTACTGGGACTCGCTAGATTCAGTAAAGGGTTTTGCGGGTGATAATATATCAGTAGTAAAGTTATATCCTGAAGATTTTAAATATGAACTTGAGCCTAACAACTTTGTGAATCACTATAAGGTTGTAGAGAATATGTGGCTATAATAAGAACATTAAATGCGCTTCGATTTTAAGCGTTAGTAAATATTGTCATGGGGTATATTAGTTAAGCAACTTTAGTTAGATATGTTATGAGTAGCCAGCCTTTAATACGAAAAGCCGAGTCTAAGGATCTCTTCTATATTCATCAATGTGCTCAAGAAGCCTATAAGAAGTATGTTGAACGAATGGGTAAAAAGCCGGCGCCTATGGTAGCTGATTTTGAGCAACAAATTGAGCATGGTTTGATTGATGTGTTACTCATTGAAGCTACCGTCGTTGGTTATGTGGTGCACTATTGTCGTGATAATCATTTGCATTTAGAAAATATCGCTATACACCCCGAATTTTCAGGTAGAGGCCTTGGACGGCAACTTATTAATTATGTAGAGCATATAGGTATTCGTCAGGGTTTACGAGGTGTAGAGCTTTATACCAATGTAAAAATGACTGAAAACTTAGAATTTTATCCAAAGTTGGGATACAAAGAAGTCGATCGTAGAATAGAAGATGGCTTTGAGCGTGTCTATTTTTGGAAGGCTTTAGATACAGGTGTTGATACGAATACTGGCATTATCAATAATTAACGATATTTTTTCTGGCCTCTGTTATATTATTTGCTCTACAATACCTGTCCAATAATTCACCTATTCTCTATTGTACAAATGGTTGTCGCATGAATAAATCACTTCAGGATCAATTGCTTGGTGCCGGTCTTATCGATACTAAAAAGGCTAAAAAGATATCGAAAGAAAACCGTAAAGCAAAAAAGGTACAACATAAGAATAAAGATAGTTCTATCAGTGAAGCTCAGGCAGCAGCCCGTAAAGCAAAGCAAGAGAAGGTTGAGCGTGACAATGAGTTGAATAAACAACGAAACCTTCAGGCAGAAAAGAAGGCAATTTCAGCGCAAATAGCTCAAATGATTAATCACTATAAATTGTCACGAGAGGGTGGGGAGCAGGAGTATAATTTTAGTGATGGTAGCAAAATTAAAAAAATACGGGTTTCTCAAGGAATGCTGAATGAGATTACCCGTGGTCGATTGTGTATTGCCCGCTTGGGTGAGGCATACGAGTTAATCCCTAAGCCTGTTGCGGATAAAATTCGTGAACGTGATGAGTCCGTTATTGTTGTATATAACGAAAAACCAACCGCTAAAGCTGATAAAGAAATTCCAGCCGCGACTGATTCCGACGAAGATTATTATGCTCAATTCGAAATTCCAGATGATTTAATGTGGTAAACCTTTGGGTTAATTAGGGTTTACTCTAGGTTACTATTTTATATACTTATCAATGAAACCATTTAATTCAGAAGTCGACCGGATAACATATAGCGACTTATTTGCCGATAACTTTTCCAGCTTTTGCATAAAGTCATTATTCCAAAATTTTGGGCAAAGCCTTAACACTTTATAGCTTTCCAATGTTCCTTTTACAATTGAACTCCCTTCAGGCCAGCCTTCTGGTTTGACAATTAACCCTTTTAAAAATCGTTTAGTCACTAACCAATAACTGATTAAATAAGGTAAGTCTATGTAGATCAATGTATCGGCAGCTTCTAATCGACGGCTAAATGAGTCAAGAGGCCCAAAGCCATCAATAATCCAGCTGTCGGAGGAGAGTATCCTTTCATGCTCTTTGTCGTATGTCGCACGATCTACTCTATCACCGCTTTTTTTAAACTCAATTGAATCTAATGCGTGTAACTTAATACCTGTTGCTGATGCCAGGCTTTTACTTAAAGTCGATTTGCCACTGCCAGGTTTTCCAAATACCATTATTTTTTTCATTCTGTCTCCATTAGTTTAGAACTAACCCATAAGGCAGAAATAGAAAACCCGCCTCATGGGCGGGTTTAATAAGCGCATCAAAAACCCACCATTCCTATGGAATGATGATAATTCGAGTTGTTTGTTGCGTAAGATGTGTATTCATAACTACATATTGGTATAAGGGATAATTAATGTCAACAGTCAATCAAACAAGCAGCTGATTGAGGAAGGGTAATGTCTATCAATATAATGCGGCTTTATTCGGCACTTGTTTGATCGACAATAAAATATTGTCCGGGTGATACTTTTATCGGCTCGGGAAACCCTTTGCCTAACACTTTCTTTCCATCTTTATTTTCGCCTTGTGCATTCTTAAAGCCAATATTGACTACCTTTTCGAAGTGGGCATGCGAGGCCCATACAACAGTATTAATGTATTTGATTGAATCGTCATCTTCACGATGAATCGATTTATAAAATGTAGAGCTTATAAAACCGTCCTGCTCACTGAAGTAAGCAATGTATTCACCTCTGACTTGTTCAGCAGTGGTTTCCATGCCTTTGGGTACAGTAATTGTATTTATAACACTGACTTGTTCCATAAAACTAATCCCATTATTGTATTTCACATTTAAAGTGATGATAAACGAAGAAATATATCGCCACCGTCTAGGGTTCCAACTTCTTCGAAGCCTAGCTTCGTATATAACTTTTGAGCACGAATATTACCTGGCATATACATGGTTCTAATCTCGGTAGTTTCAAGCTGGCGCATTTCTTCAATGGATAATTTAACAGCGGCTTCTCCATAACCCCTACCTTGGTATTGCTTATCGATCATCAAATGGTATAACCAATAAAAATAGCCGTAATCACCGTCATGAAGATAGTATGCAAGCATACCCACTAACACATTATCAGAATAAATTGCCCTGAATATACTTTCTGTTTCAAATTTCCATTCTGCAATAGCATAAACATTTGATGATATAAATTTTTTTCCTTCCTCAGCTATCTGAAGTTCAGCACATTCGCGCCAATTCGAATCATTAACGTCTAGTAGATGTATTGTCATATCACTCCCTTATTCATACAAAACTGCATTATATTCAGATTTCTTCGAAATCTTTAATTATTAGTTGATATTATCGGTCACATCCAAGCATGAAATAACTATGGAGTTCTCAAAATATACTCTATCGTGCCACACTGCTGACACACCGGTGTCAGTAGTAGCTCCGTATAATCGCTCCCATTACATAATCTTGAGGTTTATATGAAAGCACTTAATTTTTATACAAGTCCAGAGTCTCGTGGGCGGATTGTTCGTTGGATGTTAGAAGAAATCGGCACTCCTTATAATGTAACTGTTTTAGCTCCAGATACATCAAGTAAAGACTCACAATACTTGAGCGTAAACCCGATGGGGAAGGTTCCATCGTTAGTACATGAGGACACTGTTGTTACAGAGGCCGCGGCAATTTGTATGTATCTGGCAGATGTTTTTCCACATGCAGGCCTAGCTCCAAATCATGACCAGCGAGGTGCTTACTACCGGTGGTTTTTTTTCGCAGCAGGGCCGTTGGAGGCTGCTATTACCAACAAAATGCTGGGGTTCGTTGTGCCTGCTGAGTTAAGAAAATCTGTTGGTTATGGAAGCTATGAAAAGGTAATTGATGTACTTGAAGCAGCTGTCTCAGATCAGCAATACATCGCGGGAAATGAGTTTTCTGCGGCAGATGTTTACGTAGGCTCACAAATTGGGTTTGGCCTCCAATTTGGTTCAATCGAAAAGCGACCAGCTTTCGAAAAGTACTGGGAACGACTAAGTCTCCGTGAAGCCTATATTCGTACGCAGGAGCTAGAGGCAAAATTAGTCTAAGGGAAAATCTAACTGTTGACTATGGACACTATCGAGTATACAACGTCGTAGTGTTTAAGGGAGCGGTGAAAAATAATAATGATAAGGATTTTTGTTTGTCATCGACCCCTTTTATTTTTTTATTTAGATTAAGACCTAGGGCCATCGAAAGGCCATTTGGTAGGATACAATAAATCGCTAATTATTGACTCCGACCAAAGCTCACCGGTTTCTGGATCGAACTCCCTTCTAATTTGAGATGGTTGTGAAATCGTTGACGGTAAAGTATTCCAAAGGTTAACCAGCGTATTTCTATCATTGCTTATAGAAAAAAGCTGACCTATTTCGTTTGTATTCGCATATTCCTTGAATTCAGGCCAGAGATTGATATATGGCTCACTTATAAGACAGCAAATAGGACTTGTAGCTGGAATCCCGTTCCACCACCACGATTTAATCGGGCATTCACCCTCTCTAATCTCTGAATAAAATGAGCTTAGTAAAATGGATAGCTTTTTCCATACACGAATTAATTCCAGACAAAAACCATCGTCACTTAAAGCCGAACAGGAACCAATAATTGATAATTTTGCACACCTGTACCCCATGTTCGTCGGGCCAATTTGTTCAGGAACGCTTAAAAATATATACGAAAAAGGCTTAGAACAGCACCAAACTATACTGTCTTTATAATACTGCTTAAGGAATTCCAGAAAATGCTCAATACCTTGATTTTCCAATTTATATTCTGGTGGTTCTATTAGTCCGTATCGTCTTGGCAATGCCTCGCACATGCTGCCCGACAATATATTTACTATTTTATCTAAGTTATTCGGAGTGATGACGTCAAGGTTGTTGAAAAATATCGACACTTCAAATTGTTTACCACTATCTTCTTTGCAAAAAGAACCGACTTGAATACGCTTTAATCCCCTTGGGGTTTCAATCAAGCCTTGTTGTTGGTCAACTATTACTCCTCGATAGCTCTTAGCGATTTTTTTGACTAAAGCCAGAGCTTTCTTATATGCAGAGTCAGGAGCGAGTCCTTCAATAGTCACTCGTTGTAAAAATTTAATTCCTGGCAACTGTCTTCGCACATCGACAGGTATATCTTCCTCTTCAACACAACATATGTCATGAACGGATATTAACCAATTCTTGCTTTCAATTCCTTCGACCAACTCTGGTTTGTTAACTAAATAAACTTCTAAGTCGTAGCTCATAATTTTTTAATCTAATAGCTAAATATACGGTCATAGACCGCATATCTCTTAAGTCGTATATTTCTATAAGAGGCGGTATAGAGCTGCGAAAATTACTGTATTTTTAATCACTTAGCAAATAGCTATTCAATATTGGGAGAAATATAAGATCAGTAGCCGTATATTTTTTACAGTAATATATAACTAATACTTTATTTATCAATAAGTTATGTAATGTAGCCGTTTATTTTTATTCTTGGCAGTGCAGTGATTTTTATGATAATGATTTTGGCGACATCTTTTGGGAGAGTATGACAAGTATTGTCTATTAGCAGAGCTGTTAGCCTTATTAACTGTTTTATAGTATAGAGCGTTACCTTTATCAAAACAGGTAACGCTACGTTTATATTTTACCAATGCATATCATGATATTTGGCTTTCAGTTAAATATCAAAACGATCTAGAGTCATTACTTTCGTCCAGGCTTTAACAAAGTCGTTAACGAATTTCTCTTTAGCATCATCAGCGGCATAGACTTCAGCGACTGTTCGCAGTTCTGCATTGGAGCCAAAAACAAGGTCAACGGGAGTGCCGGTCCATTTTATGTTGTTGGTTTGACGACTGACTCCTTGATAAATGCCTTCTTCATCAGAAGATTTAATCCATTTAGTGCTCGCGTCAAGTAAATTAACAAAAAAGTGGTTGTTTAACGCGCCTGGGTTTTCGGTCAATATACCGTGTTTGGATCCATCAACATTGGTATTTAGTACGCGCATACCGCCAATTAAAACGGTCATTTCAGGGACGGTCAGTGTGAGATAGTTAGCGCGTTCTATTAGTTTATCGGTAGGTGATTGACCGCTATCTTCATCAACGGTGTCTTTATCAAAGTAATTACGGAAGCCATCAGCTGTTGGCTCAAGTACAGCAAAGGATTCAATATCTGTCTGTGCTTGAACTGCATCTGCACGGCCAGGGGTAAATGGCACTGCTATATTATGGCCCGCTTGTTCCGCGGCTTTCTCAATGGCACTTGCTCCTCCTAGTACAATTAAATCAGCCAATGATACTTTCCGCTGTGATTGCTTACTATTGAATGCTTCTTGAATACTTTCAAGTTTACTTAGTACTTTTGCCAATTCAGTGGGGTTATTTGCAGCCCAGTTTTTTTGAGGTTCGAGACGAACTCGTGCGCCATTGGCTCCGCCTCTCATGTCAGTGCCACGAAATGTAACAGCAGAAGCCCAAGCTGTTTTTACTAGCTCTGATACGGTGAGTCCTGAGTCAAGAATGTCACTTTTGAGTTTTTTAATATCCTTTTTGTTGATGGGTTTGTAATCGATGGCTGGGATAGGATCTTGCCAAAGTAAAGTTTCAGACGGAGCATCACTACCTAAATAGCGTGCGCTCGGACCCATATCACGGTGAGTGAGTTTAAACCATGCTTTTGCGAAAGCACGTTCAAACTCTTCAGGCTTTTCCATAAAGCGTTTTGATATTTTATGATAGGCAGGGTCTTCTTTTAAGGATAGGTCCGTTGTTAGCATAATGGGTGCATGACGCTTATTTGGAATATGCGCATCAGGCACAATTTTTAGTTGATCCGCATTTTGGGGGATCCATTGTATTGCACCGGCAGGGCTTTTCGTTTGTACCCATTCGTAGGCAAATAAGTTTTGAAAAAAGTTATGCGTCCATTGAGCTGGGCTAACCGTCCAGGCGCCTTCCAGGCCGCTGGTCACGGTATCTTCAGCATTGCCTTTGCCACACTTATTCGCCCAGCCAAGCCCTTGCTCTTCAATACCTGCTGCAGCGGGCTCTACACCAACACAGTCTTTTGAGTGGGCACCGTGTGCTTTACCAAAGGTATGTCCACCTGCAATCAGTGCGACGGTCTCTTCATCGTTCATTGCCATGCGGCCAAAAGCGAGGCGTATATGGTTCGCGGCAAGGAGTGGATCCGGGTTGCCTCCGGGGCCTTCCGGGTTGACATAAATTAATCCTTTTTCAACAGCGGCATAAGGTTTTTTAAGTTTGCCATCTTGAGTAAAACGTTTGTCGTGTTTGAGAAATTTAGTTTCTAAGCCCCAATCGACAACTTCTGCTTCCCAGTCATCTTCTCGACCACCCGCAAACCCAAATGTTTTAAAGCCCATATTTTCCAGTGCAACATTGCCTGCGAGTACCATTAGATCAGCCCAGGATATTTTTGCACCGTATTTCTTTTTAATTGGCCAAAGTAAGCGACGAGCTTTATCCAGATTACCATTGTCTGGCCAGCTATTAAGGGGTTCAAAACGTTGTTGTCCACCCGATGCTCCTCCTCGGCCATCAAAGATGCGATAAACTCCCGCGCTGTGCCATGCCATGCGTATAAAAAACGGTCCATAGTTGCCATAGTCTGCTGGCCACCAGTCTTGTGATGTGGTCAGTAATTTATTGATGTCCTTTTTTACCGCAGCAAGATCAAGTGATTCAAATGCCTTTGCGTAATTGAAATTTTTGCCTAGAGGGTTTGATTCACTAGAGTGCTGGCGAAGTGGGCTGAGGTCTAATTGATTTGGCCACCAGTACTGATTGGATTGGATGTGAGCATTTTTTCTGTAGTCGGATGGTGATTTTTCAGCCGCTAACGTGGAGTTAAATGTGATCAACGGTGAGAGAGATATTGTTATGGTTGCTAATAATGAGAGTTTCTTTTTTATCATTGCTATTGTTCCTGTTATTAATTAATCATCGATAGAAAAGGTACAACGGCAGATACTTTATATGGGTATTACAATAAAATCTGATTAAAAAAATTAAACGCGACTATAAAAAAATTAAATGAATTTTTTACGAAAAAAGTATTCTATAAAAACTCGAATCATAACCATAAACGCTTAAAATATTGTCGCTTTAATCTACCGATGTTCACAGTTTGTGATGATTAAATCTTTTATTTTCGTTATTAGTGAGAGCGTATTTAGGAAATTAAATTTTTAGTTATTGTTAATAAAATAGTTAGAGTGAAAAACAAAAACCACTCTATTATTTATAATTGAAGGATATGCTTGATAGATAGGAATTTTTATTAAATTAATAATAGGTTGACAATGCAGCTAACTAAAATATTGTTAATGAATTTTGGGTGATGGTTTACTCTGCTGTTGCAAATAGTAAACCGTCTTTTTGCCACAAAGCCACCTGCACGCCGCTTTTGATTGCTATTAACGGCTTTTGTTGTTTGCTGATATCGGGGATAAGACCATGTATACCTTTTTCATAGCGTGTTTGGTAAACGGTAGTCCATAGATTGTTAGTGGATTGGTAGCGTAGTTGTACTGCTGGTATGTTTAGGATAAGGCAGGGGCGCGCACCAGTTAATTTTCCATCAATGGCAATTATTGATTGCGAGTCAGACAACATAAAGCCTAAGTAAGAAAATTTATCGGCTAGCTCCCAGATGGAGTTAGTATTATATTTTAAGGATTTATAAGACAAGTGGTTGTCTACAATGTCGGCAAATATTTGTTCTGTCTTATCGGTACTTGGTGAAAAATTTAACAAGGCCAACCATATAAAACCACCTAAAAACAAGCAGCTGATAGCCGCTGACAAGTAGGTACGGCTTGATAGAAACCAAGAAGGTTGTGTCTTAGTTTTGCTTTTTTGAGATTCTGAGTATTCGTCAGCCGCATGGTGAAAATACTCTAAGTCATCTGTCGATAACCTGATCTCTTTGTGCATGTTTTTTATTGCTGTCTTAATTGGCTTGTTCATAAATGGCCTCTTTTGACATGCTATTATTGAGTACTTTTTTACGAATGCGATGAATTCTGGATAGCAATGTCCCTCTGGATGTTTCGGTTAGGTGACTGATTTCATCAATGGTGTATTCTTCAACAGCCCATAAATATAATAATTCACGTTCTAGTGGCTTAAAGCCTTCCCATAATTGCTTTAACAGGTCTTGGCTGATAACGGTTGATTCAAGCGTCGTCAAGCTGATATCCACGCCATTGTCTTCAGGTCTATCTTCTGACATTAACCAGCGATCATCAAAACGTTTTTGATCAATAAATGTGTTGCGCACACAGCGCAAAAAATACCCTTGTATGTTTTTAATATCGCTAGCCCCTCTCCCTAATAAGCTGACATAGGCAGTGTGTACTATATCCATTGCAACGTCATGGTCATTGGTTAGCGACATTGCATAGCGATAAGCTCGCTGGAGTTGGTCATCCGAAATACGTTGCATTCATTACTTCCATTAGAAATTTTTCCACTTGGTAAAATGACGTCTTAAACAACCTTTTGATTGCACTAGTTCGCAAATTTTTACAGTAAATACATTAAGTCGCGATTAGCGGAAATCATAATCGGTATTCATACGTCTTCTCCATGCTGTGTATAGCAACTTTGTAAATTTTAATTTCAATAATCAATTTATATGATGGAGATAGTATGAAATCTTTTTTTACCCGTAGTGAATGGCAACCAGAAGTGATGGCAATGGTGTTACGTATCGGTTTAGGTTTGGTCTTTGTGATAGGAGGGTGGAATAAGCTTTATCAATTGTTAAATCCAAATACTGTTGATGCAATAGTGAGCAGTTATATGGGGTCGTCAGGTTATATTAATCAGTTTTTTACGGACTATTTATTTTCAGAACCGCTTGGTTATATTTTAACCCCATGGTCGTTTTTAACGACACTCTCCGCTTTTGAATTGATCAGTGGTTTTATGCTGATTGCCGGCTTTTTGGTTCGTCCACTGTCGATTATTTGGGCATTGTTATTATGGAGCTTTATTGTCTCGCTACCCGTTGTGACAACGCCGGGGGTTGTTTCTGCTGAAAATACGTATAACTCGCCTGCGATGTTTGTACAGATTAGGGATATCGCTTTATCCGGTTTATTTTTTCTACTCTATAATCTGGGCTCGGGCAGATATTGTTTGGACGAACGTATTGGCACGGGTAAAGTGATAAGGTCAAATGCTACCCATACTCGCTGGAACGAGCTTGGCTTGTTGTTGAGAGTGTCTCTGGCATTACCATTTTTAATCGCTGGTTTTTTTCACGGCTTAGATAATATTCAAACCTTTAAGCTGCCAGCAGTTGTGGCCGTTGTATTGGGTGTTTTGATTTTGGCTGGTGTGCAAACACGCCTTATGGGAGCGGCCGTTGTTGTAGCGATGCTGCTATTTATTATGCAAAAAATTAATCTCGATAAGTCGTTGATTGCTAACCTTAATGGTTTCAAACGAGAGTTTGCACTTCTTGCAGCAGGGTTTGTACTCTTTCATGCGGGCGGTGGTAGCTACTATGCACCTAACAGTAAGGGTTTATTGGATAATCATAAATTCACTACAGCGAATACATAGTAATAAAGGAATAATAGAATTAAAGCTTGTCTTTATTGCTAAACTCGCCAAAATGGGCTCACTATAAGTGAGCCCATTTTTATTGACTATGTATATTTGCCCTGTCTGCCAGCTTCCCCTAACTGAATATTGCCCTGAAGGTACTGCCTTCCAAAACTCTCAACGCAAGCAAAACCCTTTACGCTGTGATAATGGGCATAGCTTTGATTGGCATAAAAAAGGCTATATTAATTTGTTGTTAGTTCAGAATAAGCGCACGAAGCAACCAGGTGATGATGCGTTGATGGTTGCAGGTAGGCGTTCATTTTTAGAAGCCGGATACTATCAAGCTTTTGCAGATAAATTAGCAGACATTGTCATAGGTATTGATGCCAAAACAGTACTGGATGCAGGATGCGGTGAAGGTTTTTATTTAAATCATTTACTACAGCGCCAGTCAACTCTATCTGCTTATGGTTTTGATATTAGTAAACCTGCTATTCAGTCAGCCGCTGGTCAATACAAGCATATTGAATGGGCTGTGGCTTCCAGTGCGCGCTTACCCTATGGTGATCAATCCTTTGATGTGGTGATGAGTGTTTTCTCACGTGTTGAAGAGCAGGAATTTTCACGGGTGTTAAAGCCCGGTGGTTATGTATTATTTGCTGGCCCAGGTGCGCAGCATCTACTCGCCTTAAGGCAGCTTATTTATTCAGAAGTTAGAGCCTATCAGAGTGATAAGCACGAACGTTACTTTAATGATCAGTATAAATTAGTTGATAAAACTGAATTAAACGTGCCGCTCACAATTACTGGTAATGAGTATGTCCGGCATTTATTGAATATGACGCCTCATGGACAGAGAATTAATGCCGAGGCAGAGCAGCGTTTACAGCAGGTGGATGAACTAGTCGATGTCGCTGATTTTCAAATATATTTATATAAAAAATTGGACCAATAACATACGGTATGAATAAGTTTGCTACGAATAAATCTGGTCTTAGAATTTTAACGGGCCTTTGGCCGTTTCTAAAACCTTATCGTTGGGTTCTTATAGCTGCGGCGATTGCACTTATTTTTACTGCAGGACTTAGCCTGTCCTTAGGTCAGGCTGTTCGCTTAGTGGTTGATGATGGTTTTATTGCAGGGTCCTTAGAAAAATTAAACCAGACCTTATTACTCTTTTTTGTCGTTGTTATTTTAATGGCAGTGGGCACATTTATTCGATTTTATTTAGTGACATGGATTGGTGAACGGGTGACGGCTGATATCCGTAAATCGGTATTTAATCACTTAATTACCTTAGAACCCAATTACTTTGAAACGAATCGTTCTGGCGAACTAATGAGCCGGTTAACGACAGATACAACACTGCTTCAATCGATTATCGGTTCCAGCGTCAGTTTTGCCTTGCGCTCATTCTTGATGATGTTGGGTGGTTTAATTATGTTGTTGTTGACCAATGCCAAGCTAACAGTGGTTGTGTTTGGGGCTTTGCCTTTGGTGATGCTACCAGTGATGATTTTTGGCAAACGTGTACGTAAATTATCGAGAGATAGCCAAGATAAGGTCGCAGATGTTGGAACTTATGCTGGTGAAATCCTTCAACAAATTAAAACAGTACAAAGTTATACTCGGGAAAATAATGAGCGTTCCGCTTTTTCGGCAGAAGTTGAGCGAGCCTTTGATGTGGCTAAAAATCGTATCATCAATCGTGGTTTGTTGACGTCTTTAGTCATTTTATTTGCTTTTTCCGCAATGGGGGCGATGGTCTATATTGGCGCAAGTGATGTATTGAATGGCAATATGAGTGGTGGTGAACTCGCAGCATTTGTTTTTTATGCGATTATGGTTGCTGGAGGTGTTGCTGCTGTTTCAGAGGTGTTAGGCGAGCTGCAACGTGCGGCAGGAGCAACTGAGCGCTTATTGGAATTGCTGCAGGTCAGGCCAGAAATTAGCTCTCCAGAAATAAAAAAAGCGATGGAGATTAAAGCGCAAAGTCATATCCGTTTTAAAAATGTCAGCTTTTATTATCCAAGTCGCCCTGATGTATTAGCGCTTGATAATATCACTATTGATATTAAGCGTGGTGAAACGGTTGCACTTGTGGGTACTAGTGGCGCAGGCAAAAGTACAGTATTTGAGTTATTACAGCGTTTTTACGACCCTCAACAAGGAGAGGTATTATTAAACGAAGCACCATTAAAAGACTTGGATATTTCTGTTGCGCGTCAACAAATGGCGATGGTTCCGCAGCAACCAACACTATTTAGTGCCAATGTATTACACAATATAGGCTATGGAAAACCTGAGGCAGGTGAGCAAGAAATTATCGCTGCGGCAAAGGCCGCTCATGCCCATGATTTTGTCGAAAAATTACCAGAGCAGTATGCGAGTTTTTTAGGTGAGCGAGGCGTCCGTTTAAGTGGAGGGCAAAAGCAGCGTATTGTGATAGCTCGTGCCATTTTAAATGATCCTGAAATACTGTTATTGGATGAAGCAACCAGTGCCTTGGATGCTGAGAGTGAAAAATGGGTGCAAGAGGCATTGCAGTTGTTAATGAAAAATCGTACTACTCTTATTATTGCTCATCGCTTAGCGACGATTGTTCATGCAGATAGGATTTTAGTGATGGAAAATGGTGAGATTATCGCCGAAGGTACGCATCAGCAATTGTTAGCATCTTCGACGCTTTATCAAAAACTGGCTGCTTTACAGTTTGGGCATCAAGATAAAGTTGTCTGAATTTTAAGGGTTATTATTCGGTTTCATCTAAAAAACTAAATGATAAAAAAGTTGTGCCGATGAATAAGCTAATCGCCAATGGTGGGGAAGGGAATATAATGGTGATTAACCCAGAACCTATCCAGAAAAACTTTACTATGCCTTTCTTTTTGGAATATTGTTTTGTATAACGGCGATAATGCCAATGCTCTGAATCCACAATAAATTCTTGCCTGAAAATATGTGACAATAAATAGTGTTGCCAAAGCTGTAAATAGAAATGAATAAACGCTGATAGCACAATATATTCTCTAAACTCTTTAACTTTGAGTATAGAGATAAATGCTTTGTTATGATGCTATCTTTGGCTCTTTTTTAGATTGAATAAGACTAACAATAATAACTGTTAATGCTTTACTCTTTTACTAACCTCAGTTCAGTTTGACTCCACTGGTCATGTAGGCAGTATTTGTTATCGTTAAAAAAAGCAGTAAAAAAGCACAACCATCCAATTGGTGCCAAGAAAAACCTCAATATGCACTGTAAGAGAGCAGGCGGGCCGCCTTGTATCGTCGTGATTTGCATTTTCCAGGCTCGCATACCCGTGGTTTGCCCACCCTTCATCCAAAAATAACAAAAGAAACCCACGATGGAAAACAGCCAGCCTAATTGAAATATCAAGCCAGTCGCTCTATCGCTATCCATCAGGAAAAGTAGCTTTGCGATACCAGTATAAAGTAGCCCATAGGCGATGCTGACAGCCATCAGGAGTAAGCAGTCATAATTAATGGCAGCAAAGCGACGCAGAAGGGATGGGTATTGGGTCAAGGTTTTTGTTTCAGGCACGTTCTTATCTCTAGTTAAGAGCATATTATATCAAAGAAGAGAAGTCTGTTAATTGATATTCGCTTTGTTGGGGCAATTCAAGCTAACCCCGTTCATGTGGGGAGCGGTTAGTCAAAGAGCTATCTAACCAGAAATTCATGCCGTTGTTCTTAAAGCTCTGCCCTAAAAGCAACATTTAGTCTATTCCGTCATCTGTTTTAACATGAGGGAAAATACTTAAAAAAACAGTGGTTTTTTGTGTGGCTGAACTATGTTTTTTAATTTTCATTGTGCTACGTTACTTCTGCTAATGACTTAATAATCAGGGATTTGTTATGCCTTTACCATCAAGAATAGATGCTGAGCAACGCTACGATAAAATTAGGTCACTTGCTTTAGAAACTGCTCAAATCACTGCTGACAATAAATTTAAGCTAACAAAAATTAATGTTGAAGCTTTGGAGGAGGCTTTATCATGGGAAAACTCTACTGAAAGGAAGTACCATTGGGACTGGAAGCAAAATTATAGCCACTATCTCATGAACTACCCAAAACGCTTCGAAGTTGCTTTGTGGGAGAATGATATACTTGCTGCTATTTCTTTAGGTAGGCCAACTTATAACGCTACGGGCTTGCGCCTTGATATAGTGGAAGCAATGCCTAGAGATATGGGGGATAGATCTACTATATTTGAAGAAATTATTATAGCTTATGAGATATATGCTCAAATGATTAATGCAAATCATATTAGAATTATGAATCCAGTGAATGATGCTGTAAAAAGCTACTATGAAAAGTATGGATATAGTTATGTGCCCAAAGGTGACTATCTTATGAGAGACATAATCTAATGACTGATAATATTAAACGGCTTGCAGAAGCTAAACAAAAAAAAGGCTGGACGCAAAAAGAAATTGAAGAGTCTGCTAAACGTAGAAGGCGGCAACTTAAAGATATTTCAGAAAATATAGAAGAGCCTGACTATCTGGCCTCTGGTACTCAAAAATCTATTGAGGAAATTTGCGACGATGAAAAAGACGATAAGTAAACCCCTACTGAAGTATGAAAAGCATTTACTTCCACTTGAGGGAGAAGTGCCTTTAAAAGATGCTAGATTTAAAGCATATTCCTATGGAGCTAGAATTAAAGAACGTTTAAAAAGCAATGGGGCGAAACTTAAATAAAAATGTCAAAGCGTATTCAACATTTTTTATTCTCATCATTGAGTGTGGGTGCTAGATTTCTCTCGCGGCATACTCAGAAAGAGTATCGGAAATGTGCTTCAGCTTCTTTTTCTGTAACACGTATTTCGTAACGTGCTTTACCTAAACGGCTTTTACCCACAATTTCTTGCTTTGCTGCATTTAAATACACGCGGTGTTTTGAACGTCTGCTTTCTGCACTAAACAATGTTACTTTAAATTTTTCACTTAAACGACGAAGTAGTTTCTTTGTATTAGACTTGGCAATTTTTTTATTGGATTTCGAAAAGCCGTGCTCATTAACTTTCACATCAGGTGTCGTTAAGGCATAGCTAGGGCTATTGAAGTGGGTGGAAAATTCGCCCGTTGAGTAGTAGATGCCATCATCCGGTTGTGGATTTTTGGGCGCTTCTTGTTGTAACCAAAGGTGTATATCATCGTCAGGCAAGGTATCAGCGTGAGCATTGATACTGAATGCAGTTAGTAGTGATAAGGCTACAGTGAGTAATCGATAAATCCACTGCGAGCAATGAGCGATACTTTTTGTAAAAGTCCTAATCATCGTACAACCTCCTTAATGCTTTTACCTAGTGCTTTTGGCTCAGGTTTACATCGATGATTTACTATATTCAGTATAGATCCTCTTGTCAGTAGTTGATTTAGACGAAATAGCTATGAAGGGAGTGAAAAGATCATATATTTCAATGACATAGAAATGTGATGTTGCTGTAGGCCTGACTCTATAGCAACTCCAAAGTAAGTAAATACTTACATTTGAGCTTGTTTTAATGTGACATAATTCCGTTTTATATTTCTAATAGCTATATTTTTATTTTTTTTATAACAAAAAAGTTTGATGGTTTTTAGCCATTACAACAATGAACATCCATGGTAGTGAGTATCAAATATCCGTATAATTGCCCGCTTGCCCTCCATTTTTAACGGATTTGCCTCTCATGTTTGAAGAATTACCTGCTTTATCTGCAGACCCTATTTTAGGCCTTATTATGGCGTATAACGCCGATACCAATGACCATAAGGTCGACCTTGGTGCTGGTGTATACAAGGATGAACAAGGCCACACACCAATTATGAAGGCTGTCGCAGAGGCACAATCTCGTTGGGCAGAAGCAGAAACGACGAAGGTCTATGCGCCACCGGCGGGATTTGAAGGTTTTAATGAAGGCTTGTTGCAATTGTTGTTGGGTAAAGAGCATCCAGCGATTAGGCAAGGGCGAGCTATCAGCGTTCAAACGGCAGGTGGGTGTGGAGCGCTGCGGGTAGCTGCAGGGATGTTGCAACGCTGCCGAAAGAATATAAAAGTTTGGGTGTCGACTCCAACATGGGCAAACCATATTCCCTTGTTGGGCAGTGCAGGTCTTGAGTTGGTGGAGTACCCCTATTATGACTCTCAGCACCATAAGATAGATTTCGATGCGATGATGACCAGTTTGGCAACTGTAGAAGCGGGTGACGTGGTATTGCTCCACGGTTGTTGTCACAACCCATCAGGTGCTGATTTGAATCGGGAGCAATGGCAGGCCGTTGCGAAAGTGTTGCTTGAACGAGGCGCCACTCCTTTTATAGATATTGCCTATCAAGGTTTAGGTGATGGTTTGGACGAAGATGCCTATGGTCTACGCTACCTAACAGAACATTGTCCTGAGGTCATTATTGCGACATCCTGTTCAAAGAATTTTGGCCTCTATCGTGAACGCGTTGGTGCTGCGGTCGTAGTAGCAAGTAATGCAGAGACTGCCGATGTTTGTCGAGGCCAGTTGTTGAATGTTGCCAGAGAAATCTATTCGATGCCGCCCAGTCACGGTGCGGCCTTAGTTGATTTAATATTGCATGATGAAGTGTTGACTCAGCAATGGCGGCAAGAGCTAAGCCTTGTCCGTGGACGTATTTCAGGCTTGAGGAAAGCCTTTGTAACGCGACTAGCAGATACAGAAGCAGGTGATCGCTTCAACTATATTAAAGATGAAAAGGGGATGTTTTCATTTTTAGGGCTTACGGTTGACCAAGTTAACCGACTTAAACAAGATAGCAGTATATACATGGTAGGTTCCAGCCGTATTAATATTGCAGGCCTAAATGATAATAATATGGACTATGTCGTTGAGTCTTTATTGAAGGTGCTCTAGTAATTATCTTATTAGCAGTTGAGAGGGTTCTAACGATTAGATTCTCAACTGTTGTATTAGACTATAGTCTATAGCTCGTGAGCTTTTTCTATCAGTAACTATTTGCCTAAGTCATTTAATAAAAGTTATAGTGTGAAATAATAATTACTATAAATTCACCTATAGAAGTCCAATACCTGTGTCAGAATCTGTACTCTCCGTTGAAAATATACATAAAACATTTGGTGAACTTGAGGTTCTCAAAGGTATCTCACTGACCGCGAACAAAGGCGATGTCGTTTCAATTCTCGGTAGTTCGGGTTCAGGTAAAAGTACTTTCTTACGTTGTGTTAATTTTTTAGAGCAGCCTGATCAAGGTAAAGTAGTTGTTGATGGTAAGGAAGTTGTATTCGACAGCCGTACACAAAAGAAAATTACTAAAGAAACCCAGGCAAAAATCTCACTTATTCGCACACAATTGGGGATGGTATTTCAGGGGTTTAATCTATGGTCGCATATGACGGTTCTCGATAATGTTATGGAAGGGCCTGTTCATGTACTGAAAAGACCAAAAGCTGAAGTTAAAGACGAGGCCATGGAGTATTTAAAGAAAGTTGGCCTTGCTGAAAAAGCAAGTAGTTATCCATCGCAGTTATCTGGTGGGCAACAGCAGCGAGTCGCTATTGCAAGAGCGTTGGCGATGCAACCAAAAGTATTATTATTTGATGAGCCAACATCGGCTTTAGATCCGGAATTAGTGAATGAGGTTTTATTAGTAATCCAATCCTTGGCTAATGAGGGGCGAACGATGCTAATTGTGACTCATGAAATGAGTTTTGCACGTAATGTCTCGAGTAATGTCGTATTTTTGCACCAAGGTAAGATAGAGGAGCAAGGTAACCCTCAGGATTTTTTCGAACGCCCCCAGTCCAATCGGTTGCGTGAATTTATTGCCCATGAAAAGTAATTAAACGCTTAGTGAAATGCTAATAATTCTGTTTAGATAATACAACTATAGATAAAAAGAGGAATGGCCATGAAAAAAGTGATAGCTCTATTAATAATGTTATGTATTAGTGTTGGCACAACAGCAGGTGAAAAAATTCGATTGGGGACGGAAGGTGCTTACGCTCCATTTAACTCTGTTGATCCTAGCGGAAAATTAGTCGGTTTCGATATAGAAATTGGTGAAGCGCTTTGTGCTGCAATGAATGCTGAATGTGAGTGGGTGACTTCTGATTGGGATGGAATTATTCCAGCGTTACTAGCCAAAAAGTTTGATGCGATTGTTGCATCAATGTCTATTACTGATGAAAGAAAGAAAAAAATAGATTTTACATCTAAATATTATACTAGCCCGGTTAAGTTTGCTCGTATGAAAGGTTCTTCTTTCGAAATATCTGCTGATAAATTAAAAGGTAAGTTAATTGCTGTTCAGTCCAGTACAGTAACCGAAAATTTTGTTCGTGGGACTTTTCCTAAAGCTAAAGTTAAAGCCTACAAAAGTCAGGAAGAAGCGAACTTAGATTTCCTCGCAGGGCGTGTTGATGTGATTGCAGCAGATTCATTCGTTCTATATGACTTCCTAGAGTCTAAGCAAGGTAAACAAGCAGAAGCTGTTGGTCCTGATTTTGATGACGTGAAATACCTGGGTGAAGGCATTGGCATTGGTATTCGTAAAGGCGAAAGTGAGTTGCAAGCTAAATTAAATGCGGCCATCAAAAAAATCAGAGAAGATGGTACTTACAAAAAAATCAACGACAAATACTTTAAATTTGATGTTTATGGTTCGTAAGTGACGAAAGGCAGTACTCGATAGTGAGTGCTGCCAGAGAATAATTAACACTGTAATTACCAATAAGATTGGCTGTTGCCCATAATGAAATTGAATACTGAGACTGGTAGTAGCCATGTTTGATCTTGAAGGCTATTCAAGTGCAATATTTGCTGGATTGCAGCAAACATTGTTAGTTGGCATTTTAGCGATGTTATTGGCATGTTTTATTGGTGTTGTCGGTGCTTTAGCGAAGACATCATCGGTTACCTTCCTTAGAACTTTATCCTCTTTTTATACAGCAACGATTCGAGGTATCCCTGAGCTTATATTGCTGTTGTTAATCTTTTATGGTGTTCCTACTTTTTTGCAAGATGTTTTTGCGGGGCTGGGCTATGAAGTCATTATCAATCTGAATCCGTTTATAGCTGGTGTAGTGACCCTTGGATTTATTTATGGTGCTTTTTCCACAGAGGTTTTTCGTGGTGCTTTTGGTCAAGTGCCAAAAGGGCAGATAGAAGCCGCCAAAGCGATAGGAATGAATGGTTGGCAAATATTTTTTCGTATTACCTTTCCGCAAGCGTTACGTTTCTCTATTCCTGGTTTAAGTAATGTGTGGATGTTGCTTATTAAAGCGACGGCGCTAATTTCTGTAATTCAGTTGGATGAAGTGATGCGGATGACTAAAATTGCTGCGAACTCTACTCAGAAACCATTTACTGCCTATGCGTTTGCAGCATTACTATTTTTAGGTATTACGCTTATTTCCATGGGAATTCAGCGTTACCTCGAAAATAAATATACCAAGGGGTATCACTAATGTCTTGGTATGTGGTTTGGGAAAACTTTTCCTGGTTGATGGAAGGCTTGTGGGTTACGCTGCAACTAACGTCTACCTCTGTCTTTATTGGCCTGTTTATTGCGCTTTTATTGGCAATAATGAAATTATCCCCTATTGCCATTTATCGGTGGCCAGCTGAAACCATTGTTTTCTTTTTTCGTGGTACTCCTTTACTGGTACAGTTGTTTTTGGTGTACTACGGCAGTGGTCAGTTTCGTCATGAGTTAGATGCTATCGGGTTATGGATTTATTTTCGTGAGGGCTATTTCTGTGCTGTGTTTGTTCTGGCCTTAAATACAGCCGCTTATTCTTCAGAAATCTTTGCAGGCGCTATTAAATCCGTCGATAAAAAACAAATTGAGGCGGGCAAAGCATTCGGTATGTCACGCTGGAAACTTTACCAGAGAATTATATTGCCCCAGGCTATTCGTATAGGGTGGACGGGCTATATCAACGAAATTATTTTTATTATGCAGGCAACATCCTTGGTTAGCATTATTACAGTGTTGGATTTGACCGGAGTCGCTGGGCGTATTATTTCAAAAACATTTGCTATTTATGAAGTTTATATAGCGATTGCCATTATGTATTTAATGATTACCTATACTTTAGTGTTTATTTTCAGCCGTTTGGAAAAAAGGCTCAACCGTCATCAACTTTAAAAAACAACTCTTATGTTCTCTGCTGCTATACAGGGTTTCTTCCTGGGTTTATCTTTAATTGTCGCTATCGGTGCACAAAATGCATTTGTCTTAAAGCAAGGGCTAAAAGGACAGCATGTATTTTGGGTTTGTCTTATTTGTGCTCTTTCAGATGCAATATTAATTGCGGTTGGTGTATTTGCACTGCATATTGTTGAAAGTTATTTGCCGCAATTTGTTGTTTTTGCCAGGTATTTTGGTGCCTTGTTTTTAGTGTTTTACGGCTTACGTAGTTTTATTAGTGCTTATCAGCAAAAAGAGGCTCTAGAGCCTGATGATCGCTCGATAAAGGATCTGTCTAAAGTACTATTAATTTGCTTAGCTCTCACTTGGCTAAACCCTCATGTTTATTTAGATACCGTCATTTTGCTGGGTTCGATATCGACTAAATACGGTGAGCACTCAGACTTTTTTGCTTTAGGCGCCATTATTTCTTCATTTGCTTTTTTCTTTACCCTTGGCTACGGCTCCAGAGTTTTGCGCCCTTTATTTTCCAAACCTAAAACTTGGTCAATATTAGATGTGTTGATTGGCATTGTGATGTGGTTGATTGCTTACAGTTTGATATTCTAGTTTTTTACTAATGTTTTGTGGTGCTATTCTCGTGTTGACTTTTTGATGGGGCGATACAATTTCCTTGGGAATACACTAGGAAATTTTTAGTAAACGTTGTTTGTCACCTGATTTTTCATTTGCTGCTATTTCTCTGGGATAATCTTGCTAAAAAGTAGGTCTATCTTGCGCAACTATGCAGCTTCACATTTCAATTTGTGATTATAAATCGGATAATAGAATCCATATAAATCAGGGTATCAAGTGCTCAAAGGACCTAAGTGAGTCGAAAAGCGTGCGCCCTTTGTTGCTAGATGTTTTCTGTATGATATTAATGAACAAATTATTGACTGCTATTTTTATAGTCGCTTTTATTTTCCCGATAGTTTTTTGGGGTTTTTACCGCTATATGTACTATTGGTGATAGGTCTAAACACTTAAATAAATAAGTGTACATTGTTGCTTGTTAGCTTACTTTTCGTAACGGATTTCTTCAATATAGAACGATTCTTTTCCATTTGCTGTTTGCAGAATGACTTCATCATCGACCTGTTTTTTTAACAGTGCACGTGCGATAGGAGAATCAACACTGATTTTGCCTTCAGATACATTGAATTCATCGGGTCCGACTATACGGTAGGTTCGGGTGGAATCGTTATCATCAACGAGTGTGACCCAAGCGCCAAAAAAGACTTGAGTTTGATCTTTAGGTGCTTGCCGGACAATGGTGAGTTCATCTAAACGCTTTGTTAAAAAACGCACGCGGCTATCAATTTCTCTTAGGCGTTTTTTTCCATAGATGTAATCTCCATTTTCAGAGCGGTCTCCATTTTTAGCGGCTTCGTGTACATCGTGAGTCACTTTAGGGCGCTCTTCTTTCCATAAGAACTTCAATTCAGCCGTCAATGCTTCCGCACCTTCTGGTGTGATGTAGGGAGATCCTTTTTCTCTAGGGGGGCGCCAACGTCCCATTAAGGTGTTTCCTTGTGAGTCTGTGTAGTGACAAATGGAACCTTGGGTAATGTTTCTTGTGTTTCTAAATGAAAAATACTGGCATAAAACGCATATTCTACCTCTAAAGCATAACGAATATTTTCAGCTTGCCGAAAGCCATGGCCTTCTTCAGGGAATGTGACGTGAGCGACAGGGATATTTTTTTCAGCTAGGGCAGCAACCATTGACTCTGCTTGATTGGGGGGAACGACTTTATCTGCCAAACCTTGCAAAAATATGACTGGGCATTGCAGCTGTTCAACGTGATGTAATGGCGAGCGTGCATTATACAGTGCCTTTTCTTGAGGGTAGGGGCCAATAAGTTGATCCAGATAGCGAGATTCAAATTTATGAGTATCTTCAGCGAGTAAGTTTAAATCACCAATGCCATAAAGGCTGGCGCCTGCTTTAAAATTATTGCGAAAAGTGAGCGCAGCCAGTACCGAATAGCCGCCAGCACTACTACCGCGAACAGCAACCCGTTGTGGGTCAACCCAGCCTTCTTGTACTAAGTAATCTGCACCTGCACACATATCATCGACATCCAACACGCCCCACTGGCCCTTTAAGCGATCGCGGTAGGCGCGGCCATAACCTGTACTGCCGCTGTAATTGATATCGAAAACAGCAAAGCCACGATTAGTCCAATATTGAATCTTTAAATTGAGGGTGGCACTGGTTGCACCAGTAGGTCCGCCATGACACATCACTAATAACGGTGGTAGTGAACCTTTTGAATCGTCGTAACGCTGATTATGTGGAGGATAATAAAAGCCATAAACCTCTTGCTCTTGGTTGTTTTTAAATGTGATGGCTTTTGGCGTTGATACTTCATCGGTTTCTATTGCTAGATTGCCACTGGTCGTAATGACACAGGACTCGTTTTTCTTTTCTTGAAAGTCAGCATTCCATTTGACGATAGTATTCAATTGTTTATCGCTGGCGGCAATAAAAACGGCAGTATCTGTTTCGTCATTACAGTGTACTGACTGGATGCTCGTATAGGGGAGCTCTACGGGTGTGAAATGCCCACTGAGTATGTCAATAGTGGCAGCGAACCAGCGACCTTCCTGAGTGTAGCAGCAAAATAGCGTGAAACTGTTAAGAAACCCATAGGTGGACATGCCAAATACCCATTGTGGCGTGGCAAATTCTGCATCCATATTCAAAACAGTGGTAGTGGATTTGGTGCTCGGGTTGTAGCGGTAAATATTCCACCAGTTATTACGGTCAGAGACAAAAAAGAGCTCCCCAGTAGGAGACCATTGTGGCTGGAATATAGATTCATTGCGACTGCTGGTGTCATTGCTGTCGCCCACACCGCCAGCGACTTTGTGTTGTTTATGGAGTAGCCCAAAAGAACTAAACTCGGCAATCCAACACTCGCTATTGTCCCAAGGCATATTGGGGTGCTGCCAGGTAAGCCAACTGATATAGTTGCCATCAGGTGAGACTCGTGGATTTGAATAAAAGTCATTGCCAAAGACTAAAACACTGAAAGCCGTGGTTGATGAGCCGTCTAATTGAACAGAGATAATACAGTTTTCAGGTTCGTTACCGTTGTCTTTATGGATTTCACAAACACAAATTAATTGCTGACGTTCTTCATCAATGCAGAAATCAGCATAACGGTAATTGCCTTCAGGAGTCAGCGGTTTTGGCGAGGATATATTATCGTTCTTCCCGTTGATTGGAAGTTGGTAGATACGTTGATCGCTATCATCTATATAATACACAGTATCTTTGTGGATATGATAACTCCCGCCTCCGTATTCGTGTGCACGAGTGCGGACATTAACACTATCGGGTGTAATGTTATAGTGAGAGCCATTAGCCTGTAGAGAACCATCAGCGCGTTGGCACATAACAATAGTACGTCCTTTCTCCTCTGGTCGTGATTCCAACCAATAGCAATTTTCACCACTTAATTGAGGCTCATTTAAGTGCGACATTCCTTGAGTTAATAACTGACTTGTGATTGTTGACGGCCAGCTGCCATAAGGGAGTGTTTGCTTTGTCATAGATGCCCTGTAGTATAGAAGTCCTGTTATAAATAGTTGTGCGAATAATTTTCGCTCGAATCATATTTATTGTTTTTGAGTAATATGACCAAAATCTAGTTCTATTATTTTATGTCTCTTGAATCACATATGCTAGCGCAGTTACAGTCTAAGCCCAATATTAGTCGCTGGGTAATTGCTTACAGTGGCGGTTTGGATTCTACTGTATTGTTACATGTCGTTGCTAAGGCCAATAAGAACCTGACTTCTCCGAAAACTGTTTGTGCATTGCATGTCAATCATCAATTATCTCCGTTCGCGGATACATGGCAGCAACATTGTCAACAACAGGCAGAGCAATGTGATGTCGGTTTTTTTTCTCGGGTCGTTGAGCTGAAGCAAGAAGGACAGGGAGTTGAAGCCGCTGCTAGAAAAGCGCGATATGATGTATTTGAAAGTTTTCTGGAAGCGGGAGACTGTTTGTTAATGGCTCATCACTCAGATGATCAGGCAGAGACTTTATTGCTGAGGTTATTACGTGGAGCTGGAGTGTTGGGTTTAGGCGCAATGCCTTATGAACGTGCTTTAGGAAAGGGGATGTTATATCGACCTTTTCTAGATTGTAGTCGTGAGGAATTAACGGAATATATTAAGCAACATCATATAAACTGGGTTGAAGATGAAAGCAATGAATCAATAGCGTTTGATCGTAATTATTTGCGCCATCAAGTTATGCCGTTATTGGCTCAACGCTGGCAGCAGGCGAAAAAACAACTGGTTAAAACCGCTGTAAGACTACAGAAAACGCAGCAGTTATTAAATGACTTAGCTACATTAGATCTTCAGCAGCTGGATGAACGTATAGAACGTTATGGATTTAGCATCGACTGGAAAAAATGCAAAGCACTTGATCAAGAACGCATCAGTAATCTGTTGAGGTTTTGGTGTGAGAGCAAGAATATTACTCTGCCAAATGGCCAGCAACTACAGCAGATTCATGAGCAGTTTTTTAGCTCAAACGCCATGTTGACGTCTGCGATAGTTAAATGGGGAAACTATGAATGCCGTCAGTTTAACCAACGTTTTTATATGATGCCTTCTTTAGGCACGTTTTTTCAGCCTAATGAGTGTATCGAATGGAATGTAAAGCAGTCTATAGATTTAGGTTCTGCCGGGAAGCTAAGCGCTACCTCTACGGTTTTGTCTAATACCGTTGATTCAATAAAAGTACTAAATAGTGAAATACTAGGAAAAGCTGTCACTATTCGTTGGCGTAAAGGTGGTGAACGTTGCACACCTGCTGGTCGAGCGAGTTCTCAATTGGTAAAAAAGCTTTTGCAAGAATATCAGTTAGAGACGTGGTTAAGGGATCGTATTCCTTTAGTTTATGTCGATGAACATTTAGCCGCTGTTGGTGATCTATGGATCTGTGAAGAATTTGTAGCAAAGCACAATGAATCTGGAATCCAGTTAGAGTGGATATTAAATAACAATCATTAATATAGTAGAGTAAGTAGATTAAAGGAACCTTATTATGGCAAAAATTTTGGCGTTTGCGGGTAGTGCACGTAAAGAATCGTTTAATAAAAAGTTAGTTGCTATTGCTGCAGAGGGAGCTCGACAGGCAGGTGTTGAAGTCACCATGATTGATTTAGCAGACTATCCTATGCCTTTGTTTGACCAGGATTTAGAGGCGGAACAAGGCATGCCTGAAACAGCTCAGGCTTTCAAACAGTTACTGATAGAGCATGATGGTTTATTAATAGCTTCTCCTGAATACAATAGTGCTTTCAGTCCATTATTAAAAAATGCGATCGATTGGGCGTCGCGAGCTACCGAGGATAATGAAGCTCCGCTAATCGCTTATAGAGGAAAGTATGCAGCCATTATGGCGACTTCTCCCGGTGGTTTAGGTGGGCTGCGAGGCTTGGTATTTTTAAGAATGCTATTAGGCAATATCGGTGTAACCGTATTGCCGGATCAACTGGCAGTGCCCAGTGCCTTTCAAGCTTTTGATAAAGCAGGCAGTTTGAAAGATGAAAAAATACAGGCGAAAGTTATGGGATTAGGTGAAGCTTTGGCGAAAGAGCTAACTAAGTCATAAGGCTTGGTTAGCTCTTATAGTTTTCCATTAAGGTTGATACTGTTCCACATCTTCGTGACCAGAAGAGAGTACTTTTGAATATTTTTTAGCGTATTTCCTTATTTTTCGAGTGGATGACTCTGATACTACTTGCTTAAGAACTGAATGATATCTAGGGTTTTTACTGTTTCCTATATAACGGCAAAGGTATGCGACTGCATCAACCATATAAGGGTCAGTTGAATTTTTTTCAATCCAGACTTTTTGAGCAGCTGTATCAAGGTCATTAATAGAGTATTGTTTTCCTCGAACTAAAGTCTTTGCTATTTTTTGCGATTCTATACCATCGGCTCGAATTAGCTCTCCTAAGCTACTTTGTGAATCGTCTATTACTACCTTGCTAGTACGAATTACTTTGGCAACAACATAATTATTCTTTGAAGAATGGAAGTTGATGTAACCTGAACCATCATATATAAGTTGAAAGTCACTTGTAGTAATGTCTTTCCTTCCACTCCAAGTGTAACCAACATACACTCTTTTGGTGGTTTTCCAATCTGAAACATTAGATGGACGGCCTACTTTTTTATAAACAGCCTCAAGAGAGTCACCTTCATCAATGCTATCAATATGTTCATTATTAAATGCTTTTTTTACATTAAGGTTAGCTGGTTTTTTTAAAAGAAGACCACTATCAAGTTGTGAAATATCCAGGTTTTCTTCTCTGGGGGATTTTTTCACAGCTTTTAGGGCATTGTTGAGATATTTGATGATTTTTTTATTGGTTGTTTTTTTACGAAAATCAGTTAGAAATTTTTCATATCTATTACGTTTTGATTGTCCAATGGCTTTAATTAACCATGCTGCAGTATCGTCATCGGTTAAATGAAGTTGAGTAACTTGTAAAGCCGCTATATCCAAAAGATCAATATTAGGTTTTGGATCGGAATATAAGATCTTACCCGCTATTTTAACTTGCTCTGTAGTGCTTTCTGAGCTAAGCAAGTTAGCAATGACGTGATCCTTAGGGGTTAAGTTATTATTTTCGTAAGCGTGCGCTGACAATCCAAATGAAATTAAAATAATCCAGATGATAGACTTTATTGCTTGCGTCATTTATATGATTCCTTGAGGTATATGTTATATGAGTACTTTCTTGACGTATTCTTCTTTATTGATTATTTCAATAAAGCTTGAATAGGGTTGGGAATAGCTTTGTTGTCAATACGCTTGACTTGGCTGCGACAAGAGAAGCCAGTGGCAACCAGTGTGTTTTCTAAGTCAGGGTTATTGATAACGTCATGCCATGAGAGTGAGTAGATATGTTTCGATGTTTCAACATTATTCGTTTCATGGCCATAGGTGCCAGCCATGCCGCAACAACCCACATTCACAATTTCTAATTGATGACCTAGTTTTTCAAAAATAGTTTGCCAGTCTTTAATTGAATTGACGGCATTAGTTTTTTCAGTACAGTGGGCCAATAGCTTATAGGTTTTACCCTCTGTTTCTAGAAAAGAGGGTAGGGGTTGTTTTGCGAGCCATTCTTGAATAAGTAAAACATTGGGTGCATTTTTATCGAGTGCTTTTTTGTATTCTCCTCGATAAGCTAGTGTCATTGATGGTTCTATACCTATCAATGGTATTCCCGTTTCTGATAATTTATTAAGAACTCTGCTGGTTTTATAAGCAGTTTTATTAAATTTCTTGCGGTAACCATGTACATGTAGTGGTTTGCCGTTGGCTCTGAAAGGAGCAACCCAAGGAATAAAATCTAGCTTCAATAATAAATCAATAGTATCTAGAATAAGTTCTGTTTCAAAATATCGAGTAAATGCATCCTGAACGATAATAACAGAGCGCGCTTTATCTGCTTCGTTTAATTTTTTAAATGCACGGCTTGATGTATAGCGAACTTTTCGTTTCCGTAATTGCCGATTGAAGTTAATTGTCGATAGTGATGGGCTATCGCTAACGCCTATACTTACTTTTATAAACCATCTAAGCCCTAATGCCATAAATAGATTATAAAAAGTTGGTACTTGAGCAGCAATGGGTAACGTTTTTTCCAGTGAGCCAATAAAACGATCCTTTAATGGTCGTAGATAACGACTATAGTACAACTCTAAAAATTTCGAACGAAACTCTGGAACATCAACTTTGATAGGGCATGATCCTGTGCAGGATTTACAGGCAAGGCATTCCATCATTGATTCATGAACTTCATGAGAAAAGTCATACGTTCCCGCACTTTTTCCCAGGCTATTTTTAATTTTGATAGGTAACTTGAATAAGCGTGTAAGGAAAAAGGTTGATTGTGCTTTTTTAGTTTCAACAACAATATCGGTATGATGGCGGTGAAGCTGTAGTAACCATTCGCGAATCAGCGAGGCCCGGCCTTTAGGTGTGTGTGTACGTTTGCGAGTCGCTTTCCATGAGGGGCACATTGCATCATTAGGGTCCCAGTTATGGCAGGCGCCATTGCCATTGCAATACATGCCTTCACTAAAACTATTCCAAGCTTCATCCTGAATCATTTTGTCATGCTGCCCACGTGTAGGAACGCCATCAATTTTTAATAAAGGAATTGTGTCAGCTGGCGTTGCAATTTTCCCAGGGTTTAACTGGTAATGGGGGTCAAATGCTTGTTTGATCTGCTGTAGTAATGGGTAAAGGCTGCCAAAAAACTTTGGTGCATATTCTGACCTTACTCCCTTCCCATGTTCACCCCATAGTAAACCGCCATACTTATGTGTCAGCTTAACCACTTCATCGGTAATTTTGCGTACAAGCCTTTCGTTTCCAGGGAGTTTCATATCCAATATTGGACGAACGTGTAATACACCGGCATCTACATGACCAAACATACCGTATTGTAAATTATGGGAGTCGAGCAATTCGCGAAACTCTTTAATATAATTTGCCAGGTTTTCAGGAGGAACAGCTGTATCTTCGACAAAAGCTACTGGTCGTGCTTCGCCTTCGGTATTGCCCAATAGACCGACAGCTTTTTTGCGCATCCCCCATATTTTTTTGACATCATCATCCCAGGCGATTGTATAGCCTTGACTGGTATTTTTTTTCTTTTTTCCATTTCCTTTGTTTAACTTGTTCAGCAAGGGGCGCATTTTTTCTTCTAAGTCTTCTTTGCTATCTGCTGTATATTCAACAAAGTTGATAGCCTCTAGTATTTCATTTTCTTCGACAGGGAAAAACTCAGTTACGCTATCCCAGATAATATCCTTTTTAGCAAGGTGTAAGACTAAAGAGTCTACAGTTTCTATGGATGTTGGGCCGGCTTCCATAATGGATTTTGCGTCACGGAGAGATGCGTCAAAGTTATCGTAGCGTATATTGACCAGAGCTGTGTATTTGGGGATGGGGAGCAAGTTAAGTTTAGCTTCGGTTATAAACCCTAATGTGCCCTCGCTACCACAAAGAATACTATTTAAATCAAACTTGCCCTCTTCTGTACGAATATGAGCTAGATCATAACCAGTAAGGCAGCGGTTTAATTTTGGAAATACTTTTTTAATTTCTTTTTTATGGTTTTTATCGATGTAATCGACTAATTGATAAATTTTTCCAGCAAGATCTTGCCGTTGTTTTTCATTAGACAATTCTGCATCATTGATAGGGCGTGACTCTAAAAGGTTGCCATCCATTAAGACGGTTTGTAGCTCAAGAACATGATCACGAGTTTTACCATAAGCACAGGAACCTTGTCCTGAAGCGTCAGTATTGATCATTCCCCCAATAGTTGCGCGATTGCTGGTCGATAATTCTGGCGCAAAAAAGAGGCCATCAGCTTTAATAGCTGAATTGAGTTGGTCTTTGACTACACCACATTGCACACGAGCCCAGCGTTCTTCAACGTTAATTTCCAGAATTTGATTCATATGTCGGGATGTGTCGACTATCAATCCATCAGTTAACGACTGCCCATTAGTGCCCGTACCACCACCACGTGGACTTAATACGATATCGCAATAATCGGGCTCATAACTTAAGCGAGTGAGTACGAGTAAATCTTGAATATGTTTAGGGTAAATAACGCCCTGGGGGAGAACTTGATAGATAGAGTTATCTGTGGCGAGTACGGTGCGATTAGCGTAATCCAAACAGAGCTCACCTTCAAATCCTGTATTTTTGAGGTCTTCAATGAATGCATTGTAAAGCGCTTGAACGGTAGATGTGCTACTGATTACAGGAATCATAAATCGGCATATATCCCTAAGACTGATCCAATATTCTACCTTATGATCACTATAAATGACCAATTAAGGCCTGTTTTGTGAGTAAAGTTTAAGCTTATGATATTTAATTAGAGAATATAAGAAGCCTTAAATTACAGGCTTCTTATGTTGGGTTACGCTATTTATAAGGCTGCTAGTGCATTATCGTAATCAGGCTCGTCTGCAATTTCATTGACCAGCTCAGTATAAATGACCTTGCCATCGGTATCGATAATAACAACGGCTCTGGCTAACAGTGCTAATAATGGGCCGGTAGTAAAGGTGAGCCCATAATCTTGGCCAAATGTCGGTGAACGGAAAGTCGATGCAGTGCCAACATTTTCTATGCCTTCTGCACCACAAAACCGTCCTTGAGCAAAGGGCAGGTCAGCTGATATACAGACTACCGCTGTATTATCTAATTGAGCAGCTTTTTCATTAAAGGCTCTAACAGACATTTGGCAGGTAGGCGTATCGATGCTCGGGAAGATGTTCAGTATCAGTCGTTGACCTTGGTAGTCTTTGAGTGACACTTCAGATAAGTCTTGTTTAACGAGAGTGAAGTCAGGTGCTGAGCTACCTTGTGCTGGTAAGTCGCCACAGGTTTCTACGGGATTGCCTTTAAGGGTAACAGTTGCCATATTTTTACTCATTTATAGTATGGGTGAGAAAAAATATTATAGGCTTGCCTGCTATTGATTGCCACACTACATACTGTGTGGTTATTTATTGTGATAATGGGCTTTATTGCATATTTGCCTGAGAGAAACTGGTTTTATAAGTAGTAAATGTTGTTTCTGTTTCACCGTAGTACAGTACATCGTTAACTGAGATAACAACCAGTAATTTGGCATTATCAATATTGCGGTTTTTGAGTGTTGTTCGCCACTGTGTTTGATTAGTATTGATGGCTTCCATTTGTTGAGGTAGCTGCTCTCCTTCTATAGAAGCTAAAGCAATTTTAGCGCCGTGGAGGGGTAAGTCTGAATGGATTTGAAAGTCGATATTTTCGTCACTGCCAAGTTTAGACGTGAGTTCAATCTCTATATCGCCATTCTTCAATGTGCAGCGTCCGCTTTGGTAGCGGCAGTTGGATTTAGCGGCAAGAGGATAGCTACTGCCGGATACTGCGCTATGAGGGCGTTCGCTGACGATGTAATCTGTCGCAAAATAGCCACCAAAGGCAAGGATAGGGGTAATAATCATAGCAGCAATAAAATGTTTATTGGTGAACAGCATAATATGGATCTCTGATTGTTCTTTAAGTATCGATCTTGTTATTTGAAGAAAAAGTATACTGAGCTTTTCAGCCCAGTATACAAGCGGTGGTTAATCGTTATGCTGGTGGATGGTCTGGCGTAAGGTGTCGGGCATTGCCTGATTCTCCAGGAACGCGAATGTCATCCACTAAATGTTGCACATGTTCAGGTGGTTCCGCCGTCACTCTGGATACGACAGTGGCTACAACAAAGTTAACCATAGCGCCAATCGCACCAAAAGCGTTTGGCTCGATGCCAAAGAACCAGTTAGGCGACATATCTCCAAGGAATGATGTGCTGGCAACAAACATAATGCCTTTATGTTGGAATACATAAAGTAATGTGATGCTTAGGCCTGCGATCATGCCTGCAATAGCGCCTTCCTTGTTCATCTTCTTATTAAAGATACCCATCATTAATGCAGGGAATATAGATGAAGCTGCCAACCCAAATGCCAGAGCCACGGTGCCAGCGGCAAAATCAGGTGGATTAAAGCCCAGATAACCCGCAAGCATGATAGCGCCCGCCATAGAAATGCGGCCGGCTAGCAATTCACCTTTTTCAGAAATATCAGGTTTAATGACACCTTTGAGTAAGTCGTGGGAAATTGATGACGAGATAGCCAATAGTAAACCTGCTGCAGTCGATAACGCAGCCGCGAGCCCACCTGCTGCAACCAGCGCAATAACCCAGTTAGGAAGTTTAGCAATTTCAGGGTTCGCCAATACCATAATATCACGGTCAACTTTTACCATTTCATTGGTAGCTTTGTCCGAAGTGTATTGGATCAGTCCATCGTTATTTTTATCTTCAAACTTTAGCAGGCCTGTTTTTTCCCAGTTTTTAAACCAGGTAGGGCGTTCAGCGTAAGCGAGGTTTTGCCCATTGGCGGGTTGAATGGTTTCCATCAGATTCAGGCGAGCCATGGCCGCAACAGCGGGAGCTGTGGTGTAAAGAATGGCGATAAAGACCAAAGCCCAACCGGCTGACTTACGTGCATCGCTGACTTTGGGTACTGTGAAGAAGCGAATAATGACATGGGGTAAGCCCGCAGTACCAATCATGAGAGACATGGTGTACACAAACATATTTAAAGTGCTTAGCCTTGCCTGTGTCGTATATTCCGCGAATCCAAGTTCGGTCACTACCTGATCCAGCCGGTCAAGCAAGAAGGTTTCCGTTCCGGCCATGGTGCTACCCAGTCCCAATTGAGGGATAGGGTTTCCGGTCAAATTTAATGAGATGAATATGGCAGGAACGGTATAGGCAAAAATTAAAATGCAGTATTGTGCAATTTGGGTGTAAGTGATGCCTTTCATACCTCCCAATACCGCATAGATAAACACAATAAACATGCCTGACATTAAGCCAGTATTGTAATCCACCTCTAAAAAGCGAGAAAATGCGACACCGATCCCTTTCATTTGACCAATAACATAAGTGACTGATGCAACGATTAGACAGATAACAGCAACTACTCGAGCGGCTTTAGAATAATAGCGGTCCCCAATAAACTCAGGAACGGTAAATTTACCAAACTTACGTAAATAGGGTGCCAGTAACATGGCCAATAAGACATAACCGCCGGTCCAGCCCATTAAGAATACGGAGCCGCCATAACCATAAAATGCAATGAGCCCCGCCATGGAAATAAATGATGCAGCGGACATCCAGTCAGCCGCTGTTGCCATGCCATTGGCAACAGGGTGGATCCCCCCGCCGGCTACATAAAATTCACTGGTTGTTCCTGCGCGAGCCCATACCGCAATACCAATGTAAACCGCAAAGGTAATGCCGACGATGATAAACGTTAATGTTTGTAGTTCCATTATGTGCCTCCCTTAATCTTCATCAACGCCAAATTCACGGTCAAGTTGACCGATTTTTTTGGCATAGTAAAACGTTAATATCACGAAGACATACATAGAACCTTGTTGTGCAAACCAAAACCCTAATTTGTAGCCACCTATTTGAATTGTGTTGAGAAGGTCGACAAAAATAATGCTACAACCAAATGCAACGATAAACCAAATCATGAGAAGCTTTAGTACAAGCCTTATATTAGCTTGCCAATAAGCGTTGGCTTTTTCTCTGTTTAATGACATAAAAATTCCCCTCGTTATTTTTATTGCTGGCGCACTTTATCAACAGTCGATATGAATAACTGTCAGACGATGGTCGAGTTCACGACTAAGGTCTAAAAATTTTTTATAGTGGCGAAAGTTGGAGACGTGAGAGGTTGGTGGTAGAGTAAGTCTATGTAAAAACATAAAAATAATTATTTATGGCTCCTTCAGTCCTATTAATTGCAGTATTCGTTTATATTATTTTGCTTTTTGGTTTGGCAAGGTGGGGCGATCGCCAACATTTTGTCGAAAACAGTTGGGTACGACATCCTATTGTCTATGCTCTAGCGCTTGGGGTTTATTGCACATCTTGGACTTTCTATGGGCTTGTGGGCACTGCATCGGAGAAGGGGTGGACTTTCTTACCTATTTTATTAGGTCCCGTTTTGCTCTTTACTTTGGGGCATCCTATTTTAGAACGTATTCGGCGTGTCTGTAAGCAGGAGCATATTCATAGTATTGCTGACTTTATTGCCTCCCGCTATGGCAAGCGGCAAGGGGTTGCGGCAACGGTTAGTGTCGTTGTGCTGTTGGCGACGATTCCCTATATTTCTCTTCAACTAAAAGCTGTGTCTGATACTTTGCTGCTCACTATCGGTGAAGATTTTTTAGCTAGTCAGGACCTTACCTTTATTATTGCGATGAGCATGATTGCATTTGCATTATTATTTGGTGCTAAGCGCTTAGATGTCTCTGGCTATCACTCCGGTTTAATGACGGCTATTGCCTTCGAATCTATTATTAAATTAGCTGTATTACTATTGATTGCATTTATATCCTTGTCATGGTTGTTCAATGATTCAGCACCTTCAACTGCTGATATCTTTGCGTCCAATGAGGTGTTAGTCCAGCCACCATCATGGCTACGGTTTAGTGTGGACATGTTGTTATCGGTTTGTGCAATTTTTTGTTTGCCTCGTATGTTTCATGTCACTTTTGTGGAATGTTTATCTCGGCGCCATTTAAAAAAATCTCGTTGGTTATTTTCTGGCTACTTGATATTAATTAGTGGTTGCGTATTGATTATTGCTTGGGTAGGTAATGCCATATTTTATGGTGAGCCCTTAGTCAATGGTGATAGCTATGTGATTGCATTGCCGTTAACGAAAGACTTGCCTTGGTTGGCTTTGGTTGCTTTTATTGGCGGCTTTTCGGCAGCTACGGCAATGATTATTGTCGCAACAGTAACTTTAAGTCAGATGTTAAGTAATGATGTCATTTTGCCCTTGTTAGTACGCCGGCGTAAAAATGCCAATAAAAATCAGTCCAGTGACTTTTCTCAAAGCCTCATTATTACGCGCCGAAGCACTGTATTATTTGTGGTGATGGGAGCTTATCTCTATCAAAGCGTGCTAGCTGAAAATGCAGCCTTAACCAGTATAGGTTTGATTGCATTTGCTTTGGTTGTGCAATTGGCTCCTGCTATTTTATTTGGTCTATATTGGCGCAAAGGCAATGCCCATGGTTTATATGCGGGACTGATAGTTGGTTCCTTATTATGGTTTTATACCTTAATGATTCCTTTGCTGTCAGAAGCAGGTTTGATTGGCCCTTTTCTGGTTGAACAAGGTTTGTTTGGTCTTAGTTGGCTGCGTCCAGAAGAGCCCTTGGGTTTAACATTTGGTGATAGTTTTACTCGTGGTGTTATTTTAAGCCTGGGTGCCAATATAATTTGTTACTGCTGGTATTCTATTACTTCAATGGAAAATTTAGCTGACCGAATTCAGGCCACGGCTTTTACGCGGATGCAGAGAACGGCATATGAGCCTTATCAGGATATTAACCCCAGTGACTTACATGCATTGCTGAAAGAGTTTTTAGGCGAAAGTGTGACTAATTCATTATTTTATGAATATGAACAGGATGAAAAAGGTGAAACTAAAAGAAGTCTGGTAGAGCAAGCTCAGCGCATATTGGCTGGAACCGTTGGTGTGGCATCGTCTCAAACAATGCTGGAAAGTTTACATAGCGGAAAGAAAATGGCTGTTGAAGAGGTGGTCAACCTCTTTGGTGAGACGACTAAAGCCCTACGTTTTAACCAGGAAGTGATGTCCGCTTCTTTCGAAAATATTTCTTCGGGGATCAGTGTGGTTGATGAGGACTTAAAACTCATCGCTTGGAATTACCGATATGAAACCATGTTTGCTTATCCTGAAGGAATGTTGCATATCGGTTTACATGTCTCCGATATTATGAGGTTTAACGGTGAGCGTGGTTTATTAGGTGATGGGAAAAATGATGACAATATCGATGAATTAATACGTAAACGCCTGTCATTGATGTCAACCGGTAATGCTTACCGTGTTGTGCGCTATCACAGTGATGATACGATTATTGAAATTAAAGGCAGGCCATTACCTAATGGCGGTTATGTGACAACCTATGACGATATTACTGAATTTATCACTGCTCAAAAGCAGCTAGAAGATGCTAATACTAACCTTGAAAAGCGTGTTCAGGAGCGTACAGAAACCATTGCAGAAATCAATCATAACCTGATGCAGGAAATTGAACAAAGAATTCAAATTGAAGATGAACTATTAAAAGCAAAAACAATTGCTGACGAGGCTAATGCTTCTAAAACAAAATTTTTAGCGTTGGCAGGTCACGATATTATGCAGCCTTTAAATGCGGCAAATTTGTATGCCAGTGCATTGATTGAAGGTAATGAGTTTAATCCCATGTTGGCATCCCAACTTAAACACGCAATACAAAATACTGAATCTATTATCTCTTCGCTACTAGAAGTATCGAAGTTAGATAGTGGCGTGCTTGAGCCTAAATTAGAAGTGTTTTCGTTGGATGATCTACTGTCCAATCTCATTAGTGAAACGATGGTGCAAAGGCCTGATGGTCTTGAAATTCGTTATTGTTCAACATCTGCGGTTGTGCTTTCAGATAAGCATTATCTACGACGTATTTTGCAGAATTTTATATCGAACGCCGTTAAGTATACCCAAACGGGTAAAGTACTTGTGGGGTGTCGGAGACATTACGGGAAAGAGCAATCCACTGTTGAAATATGTGTATTAGATAATGGAGCAGGGATTTCCAAGCAAGAGTGTGCTGTTATTTTTGACGATTTTTACCGCAGCTCACGTCAGCAACAACAAGAAAATATACCTGGGATTGGCTTGGGTTTGTCTGTGGTAAAAAGGTTCAGCGATTTGCTGGGCCATGCTGTTGATTGTAAGTCTGAACTACACCGGGGTAGTTGTTTCTCAATTATTGTGCCAATCGCTGACCAAAAAAATATTACAACTAATGATGTAAGACTTGAGCAACAACAGGATTCTCTAAATGAATTAAATGTCGTTTATGTCGATGATGACCCCCAAAATTTATTAGCAACATCGACTTTACTTAAGCATTGGGGCTGTGGCGTTAATGTTATGAATAAAGTCGATATTGCTAAAGAATTTGCGCATTCATCTGTAATACCTGATGTATTGCTGATGGATTATCAATTGGGTGATGTCAATATTGATGGATTGACTTTGGCTCAGGAGCTGGTTTTAATCTGGCAAAATCGTTGTGGTAGCCAGTTGAATATAGCGGTATGTATTGTTTCTGCGGCGACTGACCCTGACCTTCCCGGTTTAGTGACCGATTTAGGGTATGAACTCTTACGTAAACCAGTAAAACCGGCAAAGCTGCGTGCATTGTTGTCACAATTAGGTCAGCGCAAGCAACTATAAACTTAGATGGGTTTATAGTTGCTCACTTCAGTATAATTTCCCTTAGTAGCAGAGGCAGAAAAGGTTAAACGTGATCCTGCTCAATAGACAAGTGCGACAACATAATGACGGCCTGTGTGCGATTGCTGACCCCTAATTTACGGAAAATCGCGGTAATATGTGCCTTAATGGTTGCTTCGGTTACGCCTAGCTCAAAACCAATTTGCTTATTTAGCCATCCTTCTCGCAGATAGCACAACACCCGATATTGTTGAGGGGTAAGGGTTGCAATCTTTGCTGCCAATGATTTTTCTTCATCGGTAATAGGTGATACCTGCAGCGTGATATGAGGTGGTAGCCAACGTTCTCCATCGGTGACGGTTTTAATCGCTTGATGCAATATGTCTACCGATGACGATTTAGGAATATAACCACTGGCACCATGCCCCATAGCTCGATTAATAATGGAGCTATTCTCATTGGCGGATATGACGGCAACAGGGATGCTGGGGAATTTCTCCCTAACAGTAATTAATCCATAGAGGTCCTGGCTGCCCGGCATGTGTAAATCTAATAATAAAAGGTCAATATCCGTATCGTTTTCTAGTGCTTTTATTGTCGTTTCTAAGTCTGATGATTCGCTGATGACAGCGTTGTCAAAGTGCTGATTGATGACCTCTAATAAGGCATTGCGAAATAGGGGGTGATCGTCAGCGATATGAAAGTGGTACATAGCCATCCCAATATTATTGTTAACGCGATACTTTACCATCACTCTTCACAACTACCAAACAACAATATTTCGCTTTTGGGACAGTAATTTTTATATGTGGTACGAGTATTGCTATATGTAAAAAGTCAACGGTCGAAAGTCAAAAGTGTTAAAAGTACACAAACAGGTAAAGGTAATTGTAAACCGTCAATCGTTACATATACTTTATATAAATTGAAAGAATTATCAATTGTCAGATATTGTATAGTAAGTTGATTTAAGTGGTTAAAATTTACGTGCTCTTTTAAAAGTGTCGCGTATCTTAATATTTTTTAGTGAAATTTCTATTGGATTATAGTCTATGAGGCAGTATCTATTATTCTCTCTGTTTATATTGATATCACTGTCAGTAATGGCCGATAGTTATAGACAGATTGAATTAAAGCATCGTAGTGCTGTTAGTCTTCAATCTCGCTTATCCCCGTTGTTGGGTAATGATGTCGCTGTTGTGTCTGAAGGTAATAGTTTGATATTGCGGGGCCCATCGGCAGAGTTAAACCAATTAATGTCAGTTATTAAAAAATTAGATACACCTCGCCAGCAATTATATGTTTCTATTTATCGGGGTGTTGACCCTGAGGTGAGTCATGGTTCTCATGGAGTTAAGACTTGGTCTACGGATAGAAGGATTATTAACCGCCTGGATGAGGCCATTGTTGAGGAAGAGGCAACCTTAGTGATTACCGATAGTGAGTTAATATTCATTCCGCAGGAAGTTTATCAAGAGCATTATCAAAGTAAACATCCAAATGTAAATATTGTTGATAGCGAGAATTTTAAACAGCAAGTGAATGGCCAATACCAAGCTCGCTATCAAAATAATAAAATTGTTACTCAAGAAAATACTATAAGCTTGACGCCATCATTATTGGCTGAAGGTAATATTGCTTTGATAGTCAACTATTCCATTCCTTTATCCCCAACACAATCGTCATCTCGACAAGTTGGATCTCCAACAACAGCATTAGCTTTTAAAGACGTAAGCACAACACGAAACGCAAAAATAAACCAATGGCTTAACCTTTCATCTCATCATCAACAAACATATCGTCCGTCGTTAAATTCTAAAAAGAAAGTGGTCTCCACCAAAAGTAAAGATGATGAAAAACACAGTGTTTGGGTTAAATTTAGTTTAGTTAAGTGATCTTAAATTATTGTTAAATATCTTATGTGTTTTTTTATTTACGGCATTAGTGATATTTTGAAGACTTAAGCATTACTTTTTTCTTGGCTATTTTTGTCGACCACTTTTTCTTTCTTTTTGCCCTCTATGTATGCATCAATACTGCTGATAGCCCAGGCACCTACGATGGCTATCTTGGCGTTGATTAGAGATGGCTCTTGGTAAATTTCCATCGCTTGTCTAATAACTTCTCGAATGCTAGCAATACCGAATGGTATATGCCCCATTTGAATATCATTTGCGATAGTCAGTGCAATGGTAAAGGCAGTGGCCATAATAAGATAAAGGCCAACAGCAGCTATTGCCATGAAAATAATGCCGCGGATATAGCACTTTAAAAAAAATTGCCCTGTGCCAGGAAAGAGAAAGGCAGAAAGGCATGTCGCTTTAGTTGATATTTTCATGAGAATCGTTGGCTAGAATAAGAGAACATTTATTTTGATGCTGTAAGTTGATCGCCAACACGTATTAAAGCATTTTCACTCGATTCGAGTATGCCGTTTTCACCAAAGGCAGGCGCTTTTTTATTGTCGGGCATTGAGTTAAGTTCAGCCAGTAAGCTGAAAGGCTGCTGCTGGGGGTGTCGTGTTCCGGATAGAATATCAATAGTAGGGATTACACAGCGTTGGCAAGGGTAGCAAAGCTTTAATTGATAACTTCTATGGACTAAATTATTGATGTTGTGTTCATCAAAAGCACCAAGACCTTCTATTACAATATTGGGACGAAAGTGTTCTATAGTGACAGGTCTTATGTCCTTTTCTACAAGAGAATCATTGAGAGCTTGTAGTGAAGAGGTGTTACACACTAAATAAGGGGCTGCGTCAGCAAAAAACGTATGGGTTGTACCGCCTAACAAGTCTGGTTTACTTTGTGGTCGCTTATGTTGGTTTGCCATTCTCACCAGTCTTAATGGTTTAGATGATCCAATGGCTTCTGTTAACCAGTCACTAGCAACCTTACCTTCATCATTAACTTGGCAGTTGTCTTTCCAGATTTTGGCGGTAAAGTGTGAGTCTGAATTTATTGATTGAATAAAAGGAATGATTAAATCATCCATTCCAGTCTTTGAAAGGATGAGTGAGTCATCAGTCAGTTTTGTTTGTATCAACACCATTTGAGGGAATTGACGTTGGGTAATAAAGCCTCCATCGGGTTTTACTACCATCCAGTAGCGGTCCCACTTTAATCCAGTCGGCGTTAACTCCCCTTGATTGATAGGAATTCCCCGTAAAGATTTAACAGGGAAAACATAAAGCTCAGTAATATTAACTGATAAGGACATTATTGTTGCTGCTGCATTTTGGCAAGTTGTTCAGGAGTCGCTGGCGTTTGGTATTTTTCTTTCCACTCTGTATAAGGCATGCCATATACGATCTCACGTGTTTGTTCATAATCCATTTCGATGCCTTCCGCTTCTGCTGCGGCTTTATACCATTTACTAAGGCAGTTACGGCAGAAGCCTGCCAGATTCATAAGGTCAATATTTTGTACATCTTTATTGTTATCCAAATGTTGTACTAGCTTGCGAAAGACCGCAGCTTCTATCTTTGTTTGAGTGTCTGGATTCATAATTTAACCACTGCTGTATAAATAATAAGACGTTAACTCAGGTGTTTACCATCGTTAAATGTTTGTTAAAAAAGTTGTGAAAATGGAAGATATTGCACTTGATCTCCAGGTGTTATGGATACACCTATGGGTATGATCGCTAGCCCGTCTGCCTGAGTAACCGAAGATAATACGCCAGAACTTTGGTTTGGAAAAGCGGCGAGCTTTTCAGCGTTCTGTTTTACGCGTAGATACTCTTGCCGTTTTGGGTTGGCTTTTGTATGAAAGTCAGCAGTTAATGTTTGACTTAAGGGTGATTGATAACCTTGCCCTTGCTGGACTAATAAAAATGGTCTGACGAAGAGGAGAAATGTTAGAAATGTGGAGACGGGATTGCCAGGCAAGCCAAAAAATGGCGTGCTATTAATATTGCCAAAGGCTAGAGGTTTACCGGGCTTTAGCGCGATACGCCATAGATCAAGTGCCCCCAGTTCTGTAACTGCTTGCTTGACATGGTCTTCATCGCCAACAGAAACGCCACCCGTTGAAATAATACAATCAGCAAGTGCTGCTTTTTCTAAGCTAGATTTGGTCGCTGCAAGTGTGTCTTCAACGACACCGATATCCATTACCTCAATATGCAGCTTTTTTAAAAAGCTTTTTAATAAATAGCGATTTGAGTTATATATTTTACCGCCTGTTAATGGTGAACCCGGCTCGACTAACTCATCACCCGTTGACAGGATGGCGACGTTAAGTTGCCGATAGACAGAAATGCTTGCTATGCCTATTGAAGCTAGTAAGCCAACATCTTGAGGCTGCAAACAATGTCCTTTCTTTAAAATCGTATCACCTATTTTGATATCCTGACCCTTGGGGCGAATATTCTGACCTGCTTTTATATCCGAAGGTAGTGCAACCTTGTCGCCATCGACTTCACATTGTTCCTGCATAATGACTGCATCGGCATTTTCAGGAATTTCTGCACCGGTAAATATTCGTGCAGCAGTATTGAATTCTAATGATTTAGGTATGCTACCTGCGGCGATTATTTGACTAACGGAAAAGGTCCTACCACTTGATGCCGGTATGTCATTAGTATTAATAACATATCCATCCATTGCGCTATTATCAGCAGGGGGCACATTGATAGAAGATATCTGGTCTTCTGCCAATGTACGGCCTAAAGCATCTTCGATAGAGATCGATTCGTATTGTTCAATGGGGTTAGCATGAGCCAGAATTTGAGCTAAGGCATCGCTTATAGGTAGTAACATGTCTGGTATTTCTTAATCGTTAATTAAATTAGTGCATTAGTATCAACAGGCCTTAACCAAAGGCTTTAGTTAATAAGCCAACATAGTTACATGGCTTATGGTTATTATCGAGTTGCTCTTTTAAGATTTTATCCCATCCCGTTTTGCAGGCATTGTTGGAGCCGGGTAGGCAAAAGATCAACGTATTATTCGCTAATCCCCCGATGCAACGGGACTGTATAGTTGAGCTGCCAATCTCATCATAGGAAATCTGGCGAAATAGTTCACCAAAACCATCGATGGTTTTATCGAATAAAGGTGTCACTGCTTCTGGCGTGCTATCGCGTCCAGAAAAACCGGTCCCGCCAGTGCTGATAATGACTTGAATATCAGGGTTCGCTATCCATTGTGAAACCTGTGCGCGAATGTGATAAACATCATCTTTTATTAGAGAGCGATCTACCACCTTATGATTGGCACTGACTGCACTGTCTGCCAATAGGTTTCCCGAGGTGTCATTTTCCGGAGTGCGAGTATCTGAGATGGTTAAGACGGCAATATTGAGAGGTGTATTAGTCATAATATTTTACTGAATGTCAAAAAAGATAGGTTGATTGTTGATTCGATAATTGTTGATAATTGTACGTCCTGCACCTTCTGTGATCCAGCTTTCCCACAGTGCAATGTAGTCACTATTTAACACATTTTTGAGTGATAACAGGCTATATCGATTAGGTAGATGCTCTGGGTCTTCAAACAGTGAAATTAGCCCTTGCTTGTTGGCAAAGTTCATCCAGGTACCTCTATCGACAAGGGTATAAGCCTTATGTTCAGCGGCAATGGCTAAAGTAGCCCCCATGCCTGTCCCAGTCTTCATATAATTGTTTTCGGCAGGTTGGGTGCTGGCTTTTTGCCACCAGGATTGTTCCATCTGGTGGGTGCCACTTTGATCTGCTCGGGAGACAAAGAGAGCGTTTACATAAGCAATTTTTTCAAGGGCTTCGTCAGGTGTGAGTGACAATTTAATATGTGCCGGGTCGGAGCTTGGACCAATAATCAAGAAGTCATTCTGCATTAAAGGAGTGCGTTTGATGATAATGCCCTCGGCGAGTAGTTTTTTTTCGCCTGAAGGGTCATGGGTGATCGCGGTATCAATATCGCCTCGTTTGATGAGTTCATGTATTTGCCCACTACCGGCGATGATGGGTTTAATGGAAATATCATGTTCTTTTTTAAAGGCATCAACTAAGGCACTAAGTAGGCCTGAGTCTTCGAGTGTGGTGGTTACTCCTAGTTTTAGCGATGCTTCATTCGTGCAGGCGGTCACTAATAAGCAGAGTGATAGAGTAAAGCGATACAGGAGTCGCGTGGAAATCATATTATTCATGTCTGGTTATATGGGTTTTATTGCCTTGTCCTTATATTTCAGGTCCTTATATCTCTGGCTCTTATATCTCCGAGAACCGTTTGAAATCTGTCGAGTTGAAAAAGGATTCAGCAGTTAAATGGGTGAGCAGTTTACCATCTTCCAATAGTAGGATGTCAGAGGCCAGTTTTTTGGCCTGTTGAATACTGTGGGTAGACATAAATATTTTACAAGATTTGCTGAGCTGCTGTATTAAAGTATCAATTTCCTGGCGTCGCGTTGGGTCAAGGTTAGCTGTCAATTCGTCCAATAATAATATAGTTGGCTCCAAAGCCCATGCTCTTGCGAGAGCCACAAGCTGCTGTTGGCCTGTCGACAGTGTGGTGGCGACTTGTTTGCTTATATGGCTGATACCGGCCCAGTCTAATGCCTCTCGACTGCGCTCGAAGGGATTTTCTCTACGATGATAAGAAAGTGGTATTTGTATATTTTCAACCACCGTTCGATTTAATAGTACGGCATGTGGTGGTACTAAGGTTATGTGTGGCGGTTGAGGTTGTTGCTGCCAATAAATATTTCCATTAGACGGTGTGAGTAATCCAGCACAAAGTTTAAGCAGTAAGGTTTTGCCGGAACCATTGCTGCCCATGATGACGGTAATCTCTGAATTTTCAATTGAGAAGCTGATATCCTTTAAGCATGTTTTTTCCCCAAGGTTCAATCTGACATTATCAAACCGCAATGGTAAAAAAGCAGAACCACTAATACTCATAAGTGACCCTCTTTTTTAAATATATTCTTCTTCAATAAGCGACCATCCATAGTAAATAGATGGGCTGCGATATTAATTAATAAGGCAAGTAAAATAAGCACTATGCCTAATGCTAAGGCAAGCGCTAGATTGCCTTGTCGAGTTTCCATAGCGATAGCGGTTGTCATTACACGAGTGTGATGTTCGATGTTGCCTCCGACAATCATGACTGCGCCAATCTCAGCGATGGCTCGGCCGAAAGCAGCTAATATAACCGTGACTAGGCCGATTCGAGATTCAGAGATCAAAATATTTAAGCAGTGCTTGGGTTTAAAGCCCAGCATATGTAATTGTTCTTTAAGACGTTGCCAGTTTTGTTCAAATATAGGAAAGGATAAAGCGATAACAATTGGGGTTATGAGTGCTGTTTGGGCAATAATCATTGCTGTTGGTGTATACAGTAACCCCATGATGCCCAATGGACCATTGCGTGAGAGTAATAGGTAAACGAGTAAGCCAACAACGACAGGTGGCAAAGCCATTAAGGTATCGACAATAATATGTAAAAAGCGCCGTCCGGGAAACTGATAGATAACCATCAGTATAGCGATAGGGATGCCGATGATACTGGCTAAGAAAAGTGCGGATAAACTCACTTGAAACGATAGCGCAATGATTTCCCAAAGTGCAGAATCACCGTTGATAATAATATATACCGCTTGAGAAAGAGCGTCAGTTAGCGTTGAGGTGGACATAGATTGTAGAGTGCTTATTCGCCAAAGTATTTTTGTTTAAGTTGGTCAAAACTGCCATCCTCTTGCATCGTAATTAAGGCGGCATTGATAGGTTCAAAGAAAGGAGAGTCTTCGCTGAACGCAAAGGCAATATTACTTTTAGAAAAAACATCTCCGGCAATAGTGACTTTTCCCTGCCCTTGATTTTGTGCGTAATAACGGCTGACAGCAGCATCACCAACAATAGCATCAAGTTTTTTCTGTTCTAAATCTGCAAGGCTTTGCGAAAAATCATCATATTCAATATAGCGAATATTTTCTTTGTCGAGAAAATCACTAATCGTTGTTCCTTTGGGAGCGCCTACTTTTTTCCCGCGTAGGTCATTATAATGATTAATTCCGCCGCTGAGTTCAGCAACCGTTAACGATGAAGCAATTTTTGCAGTTAGTGTAGAGATAAAAAATAAACTTGCTAATATCCAAAAGACAGCGATGATTCGGCCAATAACGTGTTCTGGACGTTCTTTTTCAAAACCTCCCATTGTACAAATGACAAAAGCCCACCAAAAGGCGTCCCAAATACCTCCAAAGTATTCATCTCTAAAATAATCGTGCTTGGCGTCTTCACCTCTTTCGAAAAACCACATGAGGTGAGCCACAATTAATAAGACTAGCAGCGCACCACATAAAAAAAGAATAATGCCTGATTCCCAAATAATGTCCCAATAATTAATTTTCTGATAGTCGGCAGATGTCAGTATTTGTAAGCCTGTAATATATATGGGTTGGGAAAAATCCATCGAGGCTTCGCGAGAAGACGTAACGGAAATATTAGCAACAGCCATTTGAGTTGAGCCCATCTTTACCTTATTTAGCATATCGGCAAAGCTGGTTTCTTTTTCTAGCGTGTATGTAATACCTGTGCGTTGACTGATGGTCTTGAGTAACTCAAGAGAGAAGCCGGTCCATTCACCATTAGCCTGTTGTGTTGAAAATGGCGGCCGCTCAATGGTACCGACAATAATGGGCGGACTTTTTACTGTGGGTTCATTGGCTAATGAGGGTAGTGGAGCTAGCCACAACAAAATTAAAGGCAATACCTGAACGAGTATCTTTTTAATATACATATTAAGTCGAGTTAATTGGGTATTGAGGCTGCCAGTTAAAGCACAACGCAATAAGTTCAAGATATGGCGGTGCCAAGAAGTATTCTTGCCAATAGTACCTTGAAAATAATAGCGGCACCATAGTCCGTGTAGATAATAAACTACTCGAATAGGCTCTGATTCGAGTCATTTAATTTGGGGTAATCAAAGGAGTTTGCCGTCTATGGAATATAATACTGATATCGTCAAGCGCTAACGGTAATTCATCACTCGTTGTTTTTGTTCGTTAGACAATAACGCTAGCAGCGGTGCGAGGTGTTCCAAAGCCTCGTCTAGCTGTTCAGCAATAATCAGCTCTTCACCGCTATTCACATGTTCTAAGAGTGTATCGATGGAAAGAGCATGACCATTTTTATTGTACTGTTTGCGGAATTCATGGGGTGTGATTAAGTAAAGTTGGCTTGGCCCCAAGGAGCCTGCTTTTTGTAGGGCTACATCTGCCATTTCAAATAAGATGTCAGGTTTAACGTCATCATCAGGAGTTAAGCTGCATATGCCTACAGATACGGTTAGTTTTAATCGCTTTCCATTAAGTTTGGCTTTAATGACTTCTATGGTTTCACAGATTTTATTCGCCATTTCTAGAGCGCTTTCTTTATTGACTAGCGGCATGGATATACTGAAACGAGCTAGGCCTGTTCGGGCGATAGTATCTTCTTTGCGTAGGCTATTTGTTAAGATCTCCGCAATTCGTTTGATAAGCTTTTCTGTACTGCCACGTCCCATCGATATAAAGAGGTCTTTATAGCTATCCAATTCAATAGTCATCATGCTCATGTTGTATTGATGTCTTGAGGTAAATGCTATTTCCTTTTCAAGTTGCTTGTAGAAGCCTCTTTGATTCAGTGTGCCTGTCAGTCCATCAATGGTCGTTTGTGCTCGGAGGGTATTTTTTGCAACATTGAGCTGAGCATAAGAATGGGCTCTAGCACGAATATCCGTGACATTGTTGAATGGCTTGGTAATAAAGTCAGTGGCGCCTAATGAGAGTGCCTTTTGTTTTGCAATTTCAGGGTTTTCTGCCCCTGTCATAACAATTACCGGCAAATGGTTGATATGTTCATTGGTATGGCTTCTTAGGGTTTTTAAGAATTCAAAACCATCCATTTCAGGCATGACAAGGTCAGTAAAGACAACTTGAATCTTGGTATCATTTTCGATCACATTGAGCCCATCTTCACCATCTACGGCTAAAAGAACATCGAACTCAGAGCCGAATATACGAGAAGCAGCGATTCTGACAGTACTTGAATCGTCAATCACTAGGACTCTAATTTTGTCGGAATTTCTAACTGACATAAGGCTTTTATCCAATATTATCCTTTTAGCGAGTGATGCCGTTTTGCCGCATAGCTCGCCTCAACCTATATCATTATAGTCGGTTTAAATAAAATCGAGAATAATGATTGAAAAGAGAAAAAGTTACTCATTGGCATTTTAATGTTTAAAAAAAGAAACTAGGCTTATCTGTAAGCCGTAAGATAGCCCATAGGAATCAGGGATTACAGAGGATATGTTGATATTTACTACAATCATAGTGGTCCCTTCACTATTAGGCCTTTATACTAAACAAATTATGTCCATTTTTAGGTATTTCAGATGAATTCGATTAGTTTTTTAAAACCATTAAAACATCTAGTTATAGTTACCTTTTCCCTAGGGTTGATTGCCTGTGGGTCACAAGCGACAAACGCTAGTGAGAGTGCCAAGCAAGCTAAAGCATCAGCGGCGGCTACAGGAGCCCCTATTGTGACCAAAATGAAGAATTATATTTTTGGTCATAGCTTAGTCAATCATACTCCCCCTAAGATCCCAACACCAAGTAATGAAACATCTGTTCCCCATTGGATGAAGGTATTAAGTAAGGCTTCTGGGTTTGGCTATACCGTTGATGGCCAGTATGGCTTCTTGCAAACTCACACAAATCTCCCTCCGACCCCACAATGGGGCTTTGACCTTCCAAAAAGTGGTTGGAGAGGGTCGTTTGCATCAAGTAATTTCACCACTATTTTGTTAACGCCTGCGAATTTCATTCAATATCAGCCCGCTGATGTACCTTATGATGGGGATAATCCGAAGAGAACAACTCCAATAGAAGCAACATTGACAGTTGTTGACTGGGTGACTAAGAAAGAACCTAACGCTATTATTTATCTTTATGAAAGTTGGCCCGATATGGCCTCATACATCCCTAACTTCCCGCCATCTGATCAGGATTTTGCGAAATATAATAACTATACCAATAATGAATTTCATCAATGGTGGATCAATTATCACGACGCAATTTTATCGGCAAGACCAAATGCCAAGATTAAAATGCTGCCTATAGGACCTATTATTAGTAAGTTATTATTAGAGACTGATTTAGGTCAAATCCCCGTGACAGAGCTTTATGAAGATGCTGCTCCTCATGGCAGACCTACAATCTATTTTCTTGCGAGCTTGGTTACTTTTATGGGTACCTATGGCGTTCAGCCTGAATTAGATTTCAAAGTACCAAAGATTATTCACCCTCTTGTTAAGAAAAATTATGAGAGCACAGTGAATTTTATTTGGAAAGAGTTGCAAGGTTTTAACGATAGCCAAGGCAATAGTCGGATTTGGTAGGTCAGATACTACTTCTATTTTAAGAGGCTGATATAGCTACAATATGGTTATATCGGCCTAATCTTTTATAGGGCTCTTTATTTGAATACTCTATTTCTTTTAAGAGCACTTCCTCGGTTGATTGGTGGCCCCCTCTTTTATTGAGCACATAATCACTAAAGACACGAATACCTGACATACTTTTTGTCATAAATCCTGCTGCTTGCAACCAGAGCTCTACTTGTTGTACATCGCGAGCATTCTGAGGCGTTAAGCTGCCGGAATCACTTTGTTTGGATTCTAGTTCATCCAAGTAACGAAAGTTGCCGCAAATTAAGTTGCGATAAACTAATCCAGCAGGATTATAAAAACACAGGGATAAATACCCCTCTTTTTTAACTAACTTCTTTATTGCAGGAATAAGGGCTTCTGGCTTTTCTAGCCATTCCAAGACTGCATGACATAAAACAATATCAAAGGTATCACGGTATTGTTCACTGAGTGTTTGATAGGGTAAGTTAAGCCATTCGATATGATGTTGATTATTGGTGGCCTTTACTCGAGCTTGAGCTTTTTCCATCATTTTTATTGAAAGGTCATTATACGTCACATGATGGCCTAGCTCTGCCAGTTTCAGTGAAAAGTGGCCTAGCCCTGCACCAACATCAAGAATGCGTAAAGGGGTATTGTCGTTAATCGCTGGGATTTGTTCTGTTAAGTCTCTCCAAATAACAGCTTGTCTAATATTGCCTTTAAGGCTACTGTGAATACGACGTTCAAAACGTTCTGCTAATGAGTCAAAATTTTTATCGGGCATGTACTACTCTAAATCAATATTACTATTGTTGACATATTCAGTATATTTTCGAGAGCTTCCATAAACCTTATCAACAGGGTATTTCTGCCTGTTTTTTTCCATTTTTTGTTCTACGGCTTGTAAAATATCAATATCGAGTTTTTGAGCTAATCGTAATAAATAGACCTGTACATCGGCTATTTCATCGCGGACTTCTTTAAATGTTTTGTCATCTAAGTTGTGAGATTCAGTTTCTGTCAGCCACTGGAAGTGCTCCATTAATTCGGCTGCTTCAATACTTAATGCCATAGATAAATTTTTGGGAGAGTGAAATTTATCCCAGTCACGTTCTGTCGCAAACGTTTTAATTGCTGTTTGAATATCGTTTAAATTTTTCATATAAAATTATAAGTTTTATCGAATTGAATATGGCTAAGATTTATCCCACCAGCGATTAGAACACTCGATTAAACCTGCATTGATTAGTGAACGGCGAGTCAATTCTAAGTCCTTTGGGTTAAGGAATTCTCCAATAGGTAATGATGTCGATTGATTAGTGAGTGTTAAAGCAAGCCTTTCAATAGGATGGTTAGGCTTTGTTGCCAGTAGATAACATTCCGGTCGCAAGAAAATTTGCTTTTGGTCTGGCTGATGTATGCCTGACTCAATGGTGACGGTGTCCTGATTAATAACAATTTGCTGTTTGCGGTAATTTTGATAGCATACCTTGTACATGAAATAGCTCAGCAATCCCAGCTCTAGACCAACAAAAGGTAATATAATCCATACGCCAAGAGCAAACCACCCAACGCCAACAATGAGTGCAGGTATGCTTAAAATCAATAACCAGAGACGTATATCTTGCCAATCCGCTGATCGGTTGGGAGACAGCGTAATTGTTGTATCGCCATTAATGGTTGTCGTTGTCACCATACAATCGTCGTCACCATACAAGAGCCACCATGAAATAGTAAGCATCAGTAAAATTTTACATTCAGCCAATATACTTAATAGGCCAACGGAAATTAACAATCGTAGTGTTAGTGTAACAATAGGGCAGGGTATTCGGCTATAACATCTTCAAGCCCATTATCATGGTGCTTGAAGCATAATATATTTACAGAGAGGTCTTAATGCATAGACTTGCCGCTAATCTATCTATGTTGTTTGGAGAGTATAATTTTCTGGAACGCTTTGAGATTGCCGCAAAAGCTGGCTTTAAAGCAGTTGAATACCTTTTTCCTTATGACTATGAAGCTAATGAAATTAAGCAGCGTCTAGATCAATTTTCTTTAACGCAAGCTCTATTTAATTCCCCTCCAGGTGATTGGGACAGTGGTGAAAGAGGCCTGGCTTGTATCCCGGGAAGAGAAGTAGAGTTCGCTGATGGCATTGATAAAGCATTGAGTTATGCGCAGATCCTTGGTAATCAACGTATTCATGTGATGGCAGGAATAAAACCAGAAAACGTTAGTTATGATGAAGCACGAGCTTGTTATATTAAAAACTTGCGCCACGCTGCTATTGCGGCCCAAAAAGCGGGTTTAAAAGTGCTTGTTGAACCCATTAACAATGTTGATATGCCTGGTTATTTTGTTAATTTGCAGGACGACGGTGTAAGCCTAATAGAAGATATTAACGAGCCAAATGTTCGTTTGCAATTTGATTGTTATCATTGCCAAATGATGCAGGGAGATGTTGTTTCAACATTTCGACAATATCATCAATATATTGATCATGTTCAAATTGCTGGGGTTCCAGGAAGGCATGAACCTGATGTAGGTGAATTGAACTATCACTATATATTAAAAGAAATTGATCGCACCGGTTACTCTGGATTTGTTGGTTGTGAATACAAGCCTAAAGCCGTGACCACGGCAGGTTTAGATTGGGCCACTGCCTACTTAACGCCTTAATAGGTTGAAGCCGTTGATTGAGTATGCAGTGGTTTCCTCTACGTTGCTTTACTGATAAGCTACCGGGCTTATAGGTGCCCTCTATTTCAGTTTGTTGAATAAAGGGATAATCGGGAAGTATGGTGACCTGTTAACCTTAGACTTTATGTCAAAGCAAGTAGGATCAACAAGTAATTCCATCGCTGCCCCCGCATCGGTATTAAAGAGTAGTTTGTGTTAACCACTGGAACAGCGTCTATGATTAGTGTTCTGGGAAGGTACAATCGTGGGAAGGTTTAATCGAAGGTAACTTGCCTCCCTCTTTTAGCCCGAAGACCGGCCTATATACTCTAAAAACATTTGTACGGTGGGTGCAGAGAGGAATCACATGACATCAGATGTAGAATCTAAGCAGGTATAAACTAAGCTATTACTTATCTGTTTTAGTCCAAAAACGTGGAGTATTAGCATTTGGGCTTATCAACATTTTTGTAGTTGGCTTTTTACTTGTTGAAGCTGTTCACTACAGCCATGATAAGCGTCATTCACTGTCTTTTCCTTACCGCTAGCATTGTTGCCAGTGTTTTTAGTAACCTAGTATTTTAGTTGACGCATAGAGTCATTGTTGCCTGGGGGCTTAGTCGCTGGGTATTGATAGACCTCGCTTTTAATTCTGGTTCTGATCATGCTGTTATTTAAATTTCCGTTTACTGCAATTGCTGGGCAATCAAGCTGTAAGTTGGCCTTGATATTGGCTGCAATTAACCCTTTGATTGGTGGCGTTCTGGTTAGCGGACCACGGGGCTCTGCTAAGTCGACCTTGGCTCGGGGCTTAGCGGAAGTGATTCCTGGCAGCACTAATGATGAACAACCCTCATTCATTACTTTACCCTTAGGTGCTACCGAAGAAATGTTGGTAGGTACTTTGAATTTACAACAAGTCTTAGATGAGCAGAAAGTAGTATTTCAGGAAGGGATATTGGCTAAGGCCAATGGTGGTGTGCTTTATGTTGATGAAGTAAATTTATTGCCCGATAACCTGGTTGATTTGCTGCTTGATGTTGCTGCTAGTGGAACAAATATCATAGAGCGTGATGGCATTAGCCATAGTCACCGCACCCAGTTTTTATTGATGGGGACGATGAATCCTGACGAGGGAGAATTGCGCCCCCAGCTACATGATCGATTTGGACTTTCTGTAGCGTTGGATAATCGCTATACAGTGCAAGAGCGTATGGAGATTGTCCGCCTGCGAGAGGCATATGATGTGGACCCTGAAGGGTTTGCAAATCGTTATCAAGATCAACAGAGAGAACTGAGCACTGCAATTGCTCAGGCTAGAGAAATACTAGGAGCTATTGAGTGCAGTGATGACTTACGACTGTTGATTGCAGAACGTTGCCAAGAAGCCAATGTCGATGGTTTGAGGGCAGATATTGTATGGTATCGAGCAGCCGTTGCGCATGCAGCATGGAGAATTTGCCAAAATAATGATGAGAAAGGTGCTGAGAAAAGTATTGATAGACGTATTGAGAGATGTACTAAAAAAGTCACTAAGGGCGATATTTTAGCCGTTGAAGAGTTGGTATTACATCATCGCCGACAAATGCCGTCACAAACTCCTCCTAATCAACCACCTCCTCAAGGGCCTTCAAAGCCAAAACAACCGCCGTTTTCGCGTCCCCCCGAGAGACCCATGCAGCAAACTTCCAACACATCGACAGATGCTCAGAGTCAGGGTGCCCAAAACGAGATAGAAGGTGACTGGGGAAGTATGGAGCCACAGCAACAAGTAACTGCGTCAATAAAGGCTTACTTACCTTTGTCGGTGGTGACTCGTAATGCCAACAACCACTATAGTAAAAAGCCTTTATCTTTCTGTCAGTCTCCACCATCAACAAAAGCATCTGCGATCAGCGCTAGAGGGAAGCTTGGCGCTAGTGGGCGAGGTGTCGATTGGTTTGCTAGTTTTGTCTCTAATATAGGGCAGTGGCCCTTAAAACAATTACGCTATCGTAAACGAAAAATAGGACAGCCGGTACTGCATTTAATATTACTCGACACATCGGCATCGACATTACAACAACAGTTATTTGCTAATTCGAAAGCGGCAATCTTATCCATTGCTAAACAAGCCTATTTAAAACGAGAGCAATTAACTGTCTTAGGCTTTGGTAATCAGCAGGTGAAAACATTGTTACCACAACAAAAAGCACCTAAAGCCTTACGCACTTGGATGGATTCAGTGGCAGCTGCGGGAGGCACCCCTTTCCGCGAGGTGCTCGAACAAGCGTTACGATTTCAACAGCAACAATTTCGAAAAAATCCCACTATAGACATTCGTACTTATCTCATTACAGATGGTAGAACCACGCAATCATTTAACGATATGCATTTGCTGGGCGATGTGATGGTGATTGATACTGAGCAGTCAACAATAAAGCGCGGTAAGAGTAAAGAAATTGCGCAAGTTTTAGGTGCGGATTATTTTCCACTACCCGTATAGAGTTTATGAATATGACTGATAATCACAAAACACGTATGGCAGCGAAAAAAGCAGTAATGGATAAAAAAATTGCTGCTGCTAATGAAGAGCGTGGTGTCTTAATTTTACTGAAAGGTAATGGTAAGGGAAAAAGTAGTTCAGCTTTCGGTACTATGGCACGTTCTATTGGCCATGGGAAAAAGTGTGCGGTCATTCAGTTTATTAAGGGCCGCAATGAAACCGGCGAGTATAAATTTTTTAAGGACCATCCCATGGTCGACTGGTATGTAATGGGGCATGGTTTTACTTGGGAAACACAAGATAAATCACAAGACATTGCTGCTGCTCAAAAAGCTTGGGCGTTGGCTGAAGAACTATTACAAAACGATGCTTATGACATGATTGTTTTTGATGAAATGAGTTATATGTTTAAGTATCAATATCTTGAAGTAGAGCCAGTTGTGCGTGCTTTACAGGTTCGCCCTAAAGATCAAAATGTCATCATCACAGGCCGCACAATGGCTTTACCACTGCAGGATATTGCGGATACGATTTCTGTTGTGCAGGATGAACGTCATGCATTCCGTTTGGGTGTAAAAGCTCAAAAAGGCATTGAGTTTTAAGCTGCGTATCCTATCGAGAATTAATCATGTTAAATGAAGAGAAAAAAGCAGTTAAAAGCGTAACATGCCCAGCATTGTTTTTATCTGCGCCGGCTTCAGGCCAGGGTAAAACAACCATTACGGCAGCGTTAGCCAGGTTGTTAACACGTCAAGGTAAGGTAGTCCGCATTTTTAAAACTGGCCCGGACTATTTAGATCCACAAATATTGGCGCAAGCCTCTCAACAAGATGTTATTCCTTTGGATATGTGGATGGCGGGCGAAACCTGGTGTCAGGAACAGTTATATATAGCCGCTCAAACAGCCGATTTAATACTTATCGAAGGCGCGATGGGCCTGTTTGATGGCGAGCCTTCCAGTGCAGATCTTGCTGCTCGTTTTTCTATTCCTGTTGCGATTGTCATGGATGTAAAAGGAATGGCGCAGACAGTAGCTGCCATTGCTAGTGGTTTGGCAAGTTTTCGTGACGATATTGACGTTGCGGGATTAATTGCGAATAACTGTGGCTCAAACAGGCACCGTGAACTGATTGAAAATGCGCTGCCTGAAAATTTACCATTACTCACATGTGTTGCACGCTCGGAAGAAATTGCTTTGCCAGAGCGACACTTGGGCTTAGTGCAAGCTGATGAAGTAAAAGAAGAACTCGAGCAACGGTTTAATGCAGGAGCTGATTGTTTAGAAGAAGCGGGAGCAAATGCTCTATTGGAAAAAATTAACCATGTGACGTTTTATGCATCTGATGTTGACGATAGGCTGCCGTTAAATACGACAGTACAAAATAAGCAACTTGAAGGAATGACAATCGCGGTTGCTAGAGATAAAGCGTTCACATTTATTTATGATGCGAATATTCGCTTGCTTGAAGAATTGGGTGCAAAAGTGGTTTTCTTTTCTCCGGTTAATGATGCCGTTTTACCTGCTGCGGATGCACTTTGGTTGCCCGGTGGCTATCCAGAGTTGCATGCAAAATCCTTATCCTGTAATTCAGCAATGCTAGCTTCAATCAATGCTTTCTTTGAAAACAATAAGCCAATACTCGCTGAGTGTGGTGGTTTTCTTTACACGCTGGATACGCTTACCGACTTAACGGAAACGACCTATCCAATGGTGGGTTTATTGAAAGGCGATGGTGCTATGCGAGGTAAGCGTGGTTGTCAGGGTATGCAAACAGCGCCTTTGCCAGAAGGTGATGTACGGGCTCATGCACATCATCGTTCCCGTAGTACATTATTACAAGAGCCTATTGCTCATGGGCGACGTCAGCGCCACTCTGCACCGGGTGAAGCAATCTATCGAGAGAAAAACCTAACGGCAACTTATTTGCATTTGTTTTTTCCATCGAATCCCCAGGCTATTGCCCAATTATTCCAACCCCATCAAACTGTTAATGTTGTCGATAGCTCACTAAAAAGAGGGAATCAATATGTTAATTGATTGGCTACCTCTTCTTTTATTGGGTTTTAGTTTGGGCTTTATGCATGCATTAGATGCTGATCATGTGATGGCAGTTTCTGCATTAGCCAATCAAAAACCGAGCATTAAGCGCACACTGCTGTTTAGTTTGCAGTGGGCCTTAGGTCATGGAGGTGTTTTAGTCGCCTGTGGTGTCATTTTATTTGGCATAGGTGTCAGTATTCCAAGTCATTTACAGCATTGGGCTGAAATGTCGGTAGGTGTTTTATTAATTTTTTTAGGGCTTAGTTTTTTTTGGACGTTCAGACAACAAAAAATCCGCTTAGTACAACACCGTCATGATGATATTGTGCATACGCACTGGAGTGCGGATGATCATGAAAGTAATAACCACCTTCATTCTCACAAAAGTAACCGGTCTGTGAAAGAAGCCATTATTAAAAACCATCAACCAGTTATGATTGGTATGCTGCATGGTATGGCGGGCAGTGCACCTGCATTGGCCTTAATTCCGGCCGTTACGTCAGGGCAGCTAACCTTGGCGATGACTTACTTAGTGATTTTTTCTCTAGGAGTTATTTTATCGATGGTAGCTTTTGGTTTGGGTTTTTCATGGATACAACAATATCTGTACAAAAATTACCAAAGTGTGTTTGCCGGGTGTCGTTGTGCTATTGCTCTGGCCGCTATTGCCTTCGGTAGTTTCTGGCTAATGAAAACAATATAGCGCAATGTACCATGTGGAATGAAAGTGGCGAGGCAAATAAAGGTGAGAGCCCACCCGCGCTACGCACAGGTTTAACAACTGGATCCTGTGCTACCGCTTGTTGTGTTGCCGCAGCCATGAACTTATTAGCAGAACAGTCTCCTGATATTGTTAGCATTACCTTACCTTCTCGCAAAGATATTCGCCATGAAAACCTTGTTGAGGGTAAGACCGTTGAATTGTCGATAGAACAATATGATGTTACCGATACAGGTGTGCGTGTTAGTACGATAAAAGATGCCGGCGATGACCCTGATGTGACTCATGGTGCAACAGTATTTGTTGAGTTATCTTTGAAAAATGAAGACAAAGATAAAGGTAATGATGTTGAGTTTGTTGCAGCGCAGGGAGTAGGTACTGTTACAAGAGATGGCTTGTTATTGCCTGTGGGTGAACCTGCAATCAATCCTGTTCCTCGGCAGATGATGATCGAACATCTCAAGAAAATTTCTCAGCAGTATCAATATTCAGGTGGCTTTATTGTTGCGGTTGGTATTGAAAATGGTGAAGTTATTGCCGAAAAAACCATGAACCCGCGTTTAGGTATCGTGGGAGGGCTTTCTATTCTGGGGATAACGGGTATTGTTAGGCCTTTTTCCTGTGCAGCATGGATTGCTTCTATCTATCAGGGTATTGATGTTGCCGAAGCTAATGGGCTAACGCATATTGCCGCATCGACTGGAAATCGTAGTGAAGAAACGATCAAACATTTGTATCAAATGGATGATATGGCATTGATTGAAATGGGCGACTTTGCCGGTGCAGTATTAAAGCATTTAAAGAAAATGTCTGCCAAAAATCCAACTTTAACGATTAAAAAATTATCGATTTGTGGTGGTTTTGGAAAAGTCAGCAAATTAGCACAGGGCCATATGGACCTAAATAGCCGGGCATCGGCCATAGATTTTGATTTTCTGGTTGCAATGGCAAAAACCTGTGGTGCTGATGAGCAATTATGCCAAAAAGTCTATGCATCGAATACAAGCATAGAAGCGTTAAAGCATTGTCAGAAAAGTAATATTGATTTGGCATTAGCGTTGTGTCGACAAGCGTTAACCGTTGCTGAAAAAATTGTCCCTAAATCGATAGAGGTTGAAGTAATGGCAATTGATCGACATGGAAAAATTGTAGGCAGTGCTCAAACGACTGTTATGCGGCAGCAATAACGATTATGGTTGAAAGTACTAAAAAAAGCGCATGAAAATACTATTGTTAGGTGGTACGGCAGATGGCCGAGTATTAGCAGAGCGATTACATAAAAAAAATGTTTCGGTCATTTATAGTGTTGCAGGCCTCGTTAGAGTGCCTACTGTGGAGTGCGAAGTTGTCAGCGGTGGCTTTACTCAATTTGGTGGTTTAGAACATTTTATTAAGCAGAAACATATCGATGCAATTTTAGATGTTACCCACCCTTATGCAGAAATAATGAGTACAAAAGCAATAAACGCAGCAGCACTGTGTCATATACCTTGTTGGCGATTTCATCGAAGAGAATGGCAGCCACAGGCTGGCGATAATTGGATATTGGTTAACAATTGGGAAGAGGCGTTACCGTTTTTATCTACTAAGCAATCTATATTGTTAACAGCAGGGCAATTAAATCAAGATTTTATTGATAGCTTATATGACATGTCGGTGGCTTTTTCTTCCCGACTCTTGCCAGACTCTTCATCAGGCCATTCATCTGATCTTTCGCCTAGGGTTCGGCCACGACAATTATTGAGAACGGCGGTTAAACCTAAAGCTACTCTGCCACCTACAATGGAATGGATTAAAGCCATTGGTCCATTTTCTTATGATGATGAACTGGCATTAATGAAACAATATAATGTCGATGCGTTAATAACTAAAAACAGTGGAGGTGATTCAACCATTGCCAAACTGGCTGCGGCAAGAGATCTTGGCGTTTCGGTACTTATGCTAAAACGACCTAATTTACCGGATGCAGCTCAAGTATTTTATAGCAGAGACGAATGTGAACAATTTATCTTAGGGGTATGTGATGCTCTTTAATTATGAAACGAATCCACAAGCGATAGAAAAAGAAAGTTTTCGTCAAATACGGGCATTAACATCTCTCACGCATTTGAATCGAGAGCAACAGCAAATAGCGATGCGTATTGTGCATAGTTTGGGTTTGCCACATTTAGTAGAACAAATACGGTTTAGTGAACGAGCTTGTGAAAGGGGTATGCAAGTGTTAGCCAGTGACTGTAATATTTTGTGTGATGTTGAAATGGTGAAGCAAGGTATTACTAAACGAATGATTCATAAAGAGCCTTTATGTTTTTTAAATCATTCCGATACGGCAGTGCTAGCAAAACAAGCTCAAGAAACCCGTTCAATGGCAGCGGTTGCACAGTGGATACCTCATTTAGCCGACAGTGTGGTCATTATTGGCAATGCACCTACAGCTTTATTTCGTTTGCTGGAAATGATTGATGCTGGAGGAGAAAAGCCTGCATTAATAATAGGCATGCCTGTGGGTTTTGTCGGTGCAGCGGAATCGAAACAGGCTCTGTGGGATTTTCATAAACGCTTAGATGTGGAATGTATTACTTTATTAGGGCGAGAGGGTGGGAGCGCAGTATCCGCAGCGACCTGTAATGCGTTATTGCGTTGTAATCGTGGTGAGTACTACTGATGGCTATGCCTAGTATTCATGTTGTTGGTTTAGGTGTTGCTGAAAAGGCGGTGCTTTCAGATGCTGCACAGCATACGATTCATCATGCGGATGTGATTATTGGGTCTGAAAGACAGTTAAAAACGATTGATGATATTTTATCCAAAGCTCCTCAAAAAATTCCTACGCAATTGTTCCCTAAATTATCTGAGCTCTCATTGTTAGTTGAGTCGTATCCTGATCAACTTGTTGTTATTTTGGCATCAGGAGACCCCTTGTACTACGGTATCGGGCGTTGGCTAGTCAAACATTTTGATCGAGACAGGCTAAAGTTTTATCCTGCTGTTTCCAGTATTCAGGCTGCCTGTCATCAATTAGGTTTAGCGTTACAGGATGTTGATGTATTAAGCTTACATGGGCGGCCATTAGAAAAAATTCGTACACAATTGCATCGCCATAAGCATTTAGTTGTACTCACCGATAAACAAAGTCAGCCCCAAGCGTTAGCCGCAGAATGTGTGGCGGCTGGGTTTGAACAATCCACATTAACAGTATGTGAAAAATTGGGTTATCAGCAGCAATATATTCGATCATTTTTGGCTGATGAATTAAGTAAAAGTAATAGTCTTACTTTCGATCCGCTTCATGTCACCGTTATCAGTGTTAAGGGTGATGGTGGTGTGCTGCCTGAATTTCCAGGCATTCCAGATAAACAGTATATAACGGGTTCAGATCCCGGAAAGGGGATGATCAGTAAGCGCGAGGTGCGTTTGGTGATTTTATCCTTAATGCAAGCGAGTAATGAAGAAGTTATCTGGGATATTGGTGCGGGTTGTGGGGGTGTTGCAGTTGAGCTCGCTTACTGGAATGAAAAAGTCACTGTGCACGCGGTTGAGTGTCACAAAGAACGTTTGGAATATTTATATGCTAATCGCCAGTGCTTTGGTGTCAGTCATAATCTACATATTATCCCTGGACGAGCGCCCGAAGTATTAGCTAGCTTGCCATCGCCAAATAAAATATTTGTTGGTGGTAGTGATGGGAAATTAGAACCTATATTAGCGGAAGCCTGGCAGCGTTTACCTATTGGAGGTGTATTGATGGCCAGTGCAGTGATTGAGTCGACTAAAGCGCAGTTAAAAGTATTTTCGGAAACATTATCAATACAGTCTCCCGAAAGCTTAGTTGAAAGTGTTGAGGTTGCGGTTAAGCGAGGTGCTATAAAAGATAAACACTTAACATACGAGTCAAAATTACCTGTAGAAATTTTTAAATTTACGAAAAGCTCAGCTGGAAATAAACCATGACAGCAAAATTTATAGGTGTAGGCGTGGGCCCTGGTGATCCAGAACTCATTACGCTGAAGGCGGCTCGGCTTATTCAACAGGCTGATGTGATTAGTTATATTGCCAATGAAGAAAACCTATCGCAGGCAAAAACCATTGCCTCACTAGTGCTAGATAGCGCCAAAAAAGAACAAGGTGAAATACCTGTTATTATGCCGATGTGTGATGACCGACGAGTCGCTAACCGCATTTATGACCAGGCCGCTAGTGATATTCAAAAGTCGATTATAAAAGGAAAGTCTGTCGTATTTTTATGTGAAGGCGATCCCTTATTCTTTGGCTCGTTTGCTTATTTACTAGAGCGCTTGCAGGTGCTCGATATCAGCTGTGAAGTGGTTCCCGGTATTTCATCCGTACATGCTGCATCTTCAGCATTAAATTTGCCATTAACCATGTTAAAAGAATCTTTTGCCGTGATGAGTGGTCGCCATAGTCAGGATAAATTAGTGGCAGCATTAAATTATTATGATAGTGTCGTCATCATGAAAGCAGGGCGCTCTCGGCAAAAAATACTGGATGCTCTTAGTCTTTCTAAACGGAAAGATGAGGCTAAATATTTAGAATATATTGGTCGAGAAGGTGAAGTCATTCATCATGATATAGATCAGCTATCAGGAGAAGCCGGGCCCTATTTTTCTCTCTTTGTTATTACTAAAAAACAACGAGACCGTTCATGATTCGTGTTATCGCCTTAACTGAAGCGGGACGGCTATTGGGAGAACGCATCCAATGCTTGTTATCAAAACAGAGTCAGCTCAACGAGCTGTGGTTTAAACCTCAACCTTTTACAGAAAAAGTACAGCGAGCCTTTAAGGATGGTGACGCATTACTTTTTATCTGTGCAGCGGGTATTGTGGTTCGAACTCTGGCGCCAGTCATTAACAATAAATATGATGATCCACCAGTTCTTGTGATGGATGAACAGGGTCAATTTGTTATCCCTCTATTGTCAGGACATGAGGGTGGCGCAAATCAATGGGGTGATGAAATAGCAAAGTTATTAGATGCTCAATTGGTATTAACAACGGCAAAGCCGTATCTTAAACCTATCTACACAGTGGGGATGGGGTGTGAGCGTCACTGCCCTAAAGAAGAGCTGATGCAACTTTTAGATAGTTGTTTACGTAAAGTCAATATATCCCTTGACGATATATGCAGTATTAACAGCATTGATATTAAGGCTGATGAAAGCGGTTTGATTCATTGCGCGGCTTCTCTTAATAAGCCTTACCATACCTTTGATAAAAGCCAGCTTAGTACGGTTGAGCATTTGCTAAGTATAAAATCTGATTATGTCTTTAAGACTGTTGGCGTCTATGGTGTAGCAGAGTCAGCGGCATTAGTCGCTGCCCAAAATGAGACGGGTGATGTCGCTGAATTGGTGTTGAACAAAGTAAAAACTAAAAAGGCAACCTGTGCAATTGCTAGGTCTTATATAAAAGGCTGAGCATTTTTTGATGCTTTTAAAGATAAAATTAAAATAGGAAATATATGAGTAAGTTGTATCTTATTAGTGCTGGTCCAGGTGACAGGGATCTGGTGGCCCCCAAAGCGATACAGGCAATTTCAGCCTGTAGTGATTTAGTTGCTTATGGACTCTATTTAGAATTACTCGGTGACGTTTGCAACGATAAAACTCATCATGACTTACCACTGGGTGAAGAAATTGGCCGTGCTCGTTTAGCCTTAGACTTGGCTGCCAGTGGTAAAGCGACGGCGTTAATTTCCAGTGGCGACATCGGTATTTATGCTATGGCGACCTTGGTATTCGAACTGTTAGATCAACAACTGGCTGAACATGAGGAACATCCTGAATGGCTAGATGTAGATATTGAAGTGGTGCCAGGTATTTCTGCAATGCAGGCCGGCGCCAGTAGGGTAGGTGCTTTATTGGGCCATGACTTTTGTACGATATCGTTATCTGATTTGCTAACGCCTTGGCAAACGATTGAAAAGCGCTTACATGCCTGTGGTCAAGGGGATTTTGTTGTGTCTTTTTATAATCCTCGTTCAAAAAAACGCGATTGGCAAATTAATACTGCACGGGATATTTTATTAGAATACCGTCCAGCCACAACACCCGTATTGTTAGGAAGGCAACTAACTCGTGAAGATGAAAGCATAGCGATCACTACATTGGGTCAACTACATTCTGACGATGTTGATATGTTTACCCTGGTTTCCGTCGGGAATAGTGAAAGCCGCCATATTATTAATGGCTCGAAAGAGTGGGTATATACGCCGAGAGGATACAGTAAAAAATTATGACCGTTTATTTTATTGGTGCTGGTCCAGGCGACCCTGAGTTAATTACCGTTAAGGCACAACGATTAATTAATCAATGTCCTATTATTTTATATGCGGGTTCTTTAGTGCCTCGTGCTATTTTTGCAGATGTAGAAGCAACGGCAGAAAAAATTATCGATACAGCCTCTATTCATTTAGACGATATTATTCATCATATAACAATGGCACATGAAGCAGGTAAAGATGTAGCTCGTGTGCATTCGGGTGACCCTTCTCTCTACGGTGCGATTGGTGAGCAAATCCGCCGCCTTGAAGGTCTAAATATCGACTATGAGATTATTCCCGGTGTAACAGCAACATCGGCATCGGCTGCATGGTTAGGCAAGGAGTTGACGCTGTCTGGTGTATCGCAAACGATTATTATGACTCGTTACGAGGGTAAAACCCCTTTTCCGGAAAGAGAGCGCCTGCCTGCCTTAGCGGCTACCGGTGCAACCTTGGCGATTCACTTAGGTGTTACTCGTATTCATAAAATTGTGGAAGAGTTGATTCCTTTTTATGGGGAAGACTGTCCAGTAGCCGTATGTTATCGCACCAGTTGGTCTGATCAGGATAAAGTCATTGGTGTGCTAAGCGATATTGTTGAAAAGGTCAGAGAGAAAAAATTTACGCGGACTTCTTTAATTCTAGTTGGGCCAGTACTCGGCACCGATGAGTTTAGGGATTCCTATCTATACGACGAAACAAAAGCTCATGTTTATCGCCCTAAAGTAAAACCAAAGACAGCGAGAAATGTGGATAGTTTACAGGCGCACCCAACATTGAAATAGGACCTTTAAAAAACTCACAATCAATATGTTATTTTTAATATATTTAGTAATTACAAAATATTAATTTTAATTATTATCATAGGATAAAGCGCTCCCATTCATCGCGTAAATACAAGGCTGAAGATATCGTTCGAGTTCAGCCTGATGAATATTTATCTCAGATAATGGTAAGTGATAAAAAAGGTAATCAGGAACGAATGACGATAACAAGCGTTGAGCCTTTGTTGGCTTAGGCTTTGATACATTGTTATGGGATGATAATAAAATAATCGGCCTGATAGGCGATATGAAAAGATTTTCAATATCACCTAAAATAATAGGGTAAGGTTTTTTTAACTGCTCTTAATAAGAGAGAATATCCTAAAATGTTCGTTATACACAGGTACTTTATGGTGTTCTTTAGCGCTACAACAGGTCAACCGGACTGGTAGTCCCCGCTCTTGCCTGTCCAACCACATGTGTATAAATTTCAGTTGTTCTAATATCTGCATGGCCTAATAATTCTTGGACTGTTCTAATGTCACTACCTGATTGCAGTAGCTGAGTAGCAAAGGAATGCCGAAAGGTATGAGCTGTGACCCGCTTCATTAGTTCACTAGCTTTGACCGCCTGTCTCAATTGTTTGGCAAATGCAGAATCATGAATATGATGTCGACAAATATAACCATCATAAGGATGCGTGCAACGCGTGGAAGACGGAAATAAATACTGCCACGAAAAATCTTTTACTATTCGTCCATATTTACGTTGCAACGAAGGTGCAACGGATGTCATACCATAACCGTCATCCAAATCCTGTTGATGAACCTTTTTTGAACACTCGATTTGTTCGTGCAATGCTGGTACTAAGGATTCAGGCAACATCGTGTAACGATCTTTACCACCTTTACCGCGAAATACCAAAATAGACTGATTATGGAAATCAATATCTTTAATTCTCAGCGCAAGTACTTCCTTAATTCTGAAACCGCATCCATAAAGCATGGATGTAATAAGGCGATATTTACCTCGCATGTGGCTCAAAATAGCAGCGACCTCAGCGGGTGAAAGTACCGTTGGTAAATTCCGTGGTCGTTTAGCAAAGCCATATTGCAAGCCTTCGATTGATCTATGCAATATATGGCGGTACATAAAAATAATGGCGCACAGTGCTTGGTTTTGAGTCGCAGCACTGACACCTCTATTAACCGCCATATGATTTAAAAACCGCTCAATCTCCTGGTTACCCATATCTGTTGGATGCCTTTTGTCATTAAATAAAATGAAGTGTCTTATCCAGTAAAGATAGGTTTTCTCAGTGCGTAGGCTGTAATGGCGTGTGCGTAACTCCGTTCTCACACTTTCCATGAAAGGGGATCGTGGCATGGCGTTAACTCCCTATAACTGTATGTACGTACAGTTATAACTGAATTTAGGCCAAATGCCAAGCACAGATCTCGTGAGAAACACTACTTCAATGTCTTGATTATCCCAAAAGATAGCTTTTAACATATTGATTTGCTTAGCTTTTAAAATTGCTTTTGAGTGCATATACGACCTTACCAGGGGCTCGTTAAATACAGAGTCGCGTTTTCTCCAGTAGAGTTGGTGTGAGTTTATTGCTGTAAGTTATTGAGTTTGATAGAGTTTGCGCTTCAGATTAACGCGGAATTTGGTTGTGGGTAAGTGGGATAAACACGAATTCCGACTAATATACTGTTAGGCTCTATGGATACCGAAGAATACATAACTAAACTATTTGTCGATGCAGGGTGGCATGAAGGCCGCCAAGTCGAGGGCATAAATCAGGCTTCAAACTCATCCAGTACTGCCCACAAAAATGCAGCGGCCGTGCTGGCCGAATTTGGTGGTCTCGATGTGGGGGAAGTCGGCCCTGGAAGAGAGCTTTCCGCAAGTGACATATCGTTTAGAACTCAGGCGTTTGATTTTGGAAATGAGTTCCACAACTATTGGCAAAGTCTAGAGGTGTCTTTGTTTGCTTTTGCTTCAGCACATCACGACCATATGTTGCTACTAGTTGACGACGAAAATAGCTTTTACATATTTACTGATCCAGACGAGCAGCTGTATAAAGTAGGCAGCTTCGAAGAAACAATGAAAAGGGTGTTGTTGGGTATCAATTATGGTGCAGCGCTTGAAAAAGCCTAACAAGTGCATGTTGTTCGCCCACTTCGTGGGCTGGGACCTCCGCACTGCGTGCTCCGTCCCCAAATGCAGGCGTTAAGTTTCCAAGGAAGTCATGAGTCAGAAAGTTGAAATTATAGAGCTTGGTTTTTCGGTTGCAGACGCCGAAGATATCACTTTCAAATATGACGGTGCTGACCTCGTATTGGAGTTCAACGATTGGCAGGAAAACCACATCACTATTAAGTGTGAAAATACTCTAGGTTTTAAATTTCAAAATGCAGAGTACGAGCTTTCTGAATCAGAGCGCTTTGACTCTTGTCATATCGTACATGACTCCGAGTGGGTAAAAGAGCACCTTAAGCAAGGAGAGGCTTGGGAAGGTGAAAATTGGCTCCATTATAAATTAAACTTTAATGCGGCTGGTGTCGTCGAGGTTCTATGTTCCGAGCTAGCCAAAACTTAACAAAGGTAGGCAGCAGGACCTCGCTGACGCTCGGCCTCTGCTACCGGCGTTAAGTTTACTAAGAGAAAATATGCCAATTAATCTAATTGACTATACAAATTCTGAGGAAGGCCAAAAAGGTAAATCTTTAGGTGGCATTTGCAAAGGTGAATGGGAAATGCCGAAGCAGGTAGAAGCGTTAGAGGTTTGGCTGAAGGAAAAAGGACAGAAGTTACCACCAGGAGACTATTTAGCTGATATAGGTTTTAGCCCACGAAAAGGTGCTCTAGGTGGTGGAGCTGTTCTTACACCAGAAGCCATGGCAATTATGTCCTCAATCGGCATGACCCTTTTTCTTTCTGAGTACCCAAATGATGATTAGTATCAAACTTAACAAGCTTAGGTTGCGGAAAATTTACTGCGCCTTCGGCTCCGTAATTTTCCGCAACTAAAGGCGTTATAAGTAAATCATGTTCGAAAAAATCGTAAGCATTTTTAAAAACAAGAAACCGGAATGGTACGAACCAGAAGATCCGACTCCACGCGAACAATGTCCGTGTTGTGACTATATTTCTCTAGCAGAGCGTGGTAATTATTTAATATGCCCAATCTGCTTTTGGGAAGATGACGGCCAAGATGTAGATGAACTTGATTTAGGGTCTGGCCCTAATCACGGGATCACTCTTAGAGAAGGCAGGCACAATTTTAAAGAATTCGGTTCATGTGAATTAGCTATGAAAAAACATGTGATCTCAGAAAGCGAGCGTAAGAAGTATGAACATAAACCGAGAAACTTATAACAAGGCACGCCAGTTGAAAAATATTACGTTTCGCTTCGCTGCACTACATATTTTCAACTGCGCTTGGCGTTATACCTCAAAACCCTTCAACAATTCCTTCTAAATTAAATCCAAATTAATTTCAAAACCTGTTGATTCTTACAGTATTTTAGTGCGTAATAGGTGGGCAGTTTTCACGCAAAGAAAGGTATTTTTATCGTAAAATTTTTACTTAAATAATCGCTACTCCTAGGTGCTACCAACACCTAGAAGCAGCTAACCACAACAGATATCGAGAGTATCCATCATGGCTAAACGTACTATACAGCTAGAGCCTCGCTCGGCCCAAGAAAAATCTTCATCCTTCCGTAAACTCAAAGTCCGCAAAGGCTATTATCACTATCAACACGGTGATTTTCAGCCCCGTCAAAACCACCGTTCTTGCCAGCCTGTACCGTGGGTGCAAATAAAAGGTTATTGGCTCAATCAAGCAGGCTTTACTATTGGCACACAATTAAACGTGCAGGTGCAAAATGGTTGTATTACTATCAAACCCCAATCTTCCCCCAGTTAAGTATCTGGGGTATATTCAGTCTATAAGCCAGCTCATACTTGGGCTGGTATAACAAAGCAAAGCACTCGGATTTGGTAAAGCAGTCACTTTTTTTGCAAAAAGCGCAAAAAAACCGCCAACTTCACCAAGCCCGTGTTTGAAGCGTTAAAAGGCAAAAGATGAAGAATTTAACAATTTCTATAACAGTGCTCCTAGCTTTATTGATGAGTTCCCTAGGCTTTTCTCAGGTTAAAAAATCTGAATTATGCTTTAGCAGCCCCTATGATCTGTTTAAAAAGCACCCTAATGTTTTTGAAAGAGCTAAATTTGCAGCTGTCCGCCAAGAAGGCGCTAATGAAAATGTCCTAGCACTTAGGATAACGAAGTCTCTTTCTAGTTCAAATCAGCTATCAAAAAACGGCTATGATGTTGGCGATAGAATCTTCGAAATCTGTGGTAATAGCATGCAAAACCTTTTTAATGCTTCAAAAGAGGCACCAGTTTGTTGCTCAGATGGTTATCCATTTAAAATTTCTGTAGTAGGTAGCAATTCATCAAGCGCAAAGCATAAATCAAATGTTTCACCATAAATACCTTTTAACAAGTCAAAGCACAGCGGACTTGGTAAAGCTGTCACCCTTTTTGCAAAAAAGCGCAAAAAGGCCGCCAACTTCACCAAGCCCGTGTTTGAAGCGTTATGAGTCACCGAAATTAGAGGTAACGTCCATACTTTTGTGAAGGATACGTATTATTTTAATTTTTTTGGGGGAAGTAACTTTATAAAAAATTATATGGCTACCTTGTGGAAATTTTTGATAACCAGTCTTTATATGCTCACAAGCTTTGCCAATCGAGGGAGTTTCTGCAAGCATATGAAACGAATCATCAAATTGCTTAATGTAAGCGTTTCGTTGTGTAAGCCCCCAACGTTTTTCAGTAAATCTTGCTATAGCTTTCAAGTCAGATTTAGCTCGTTGGGTTAATGTAAATGAGTTCATTTGCCTTCGTTATCTAATTCCGTAATAAACTCATCATAGCTGTACTTAGCTGTTCCACTTTCCTCACCGTCAGTAAGCATTTGCCGCAATGCTGCAAGTTTGTGCTCCGTGTCTTCAAGTGCTCTCAAACCTGCACGTATTACCTCGCTTGCAGAGCCATAGCGGCCACTTTCAATCTGGTGTGCAATAAACCCATCAAAGTGCTCGCCCAGTGTAATACTAGTGTTTTTAGCCATATTTCACCTCGTTTATACCAATATATACCCAATTATGGTATAAAACTCATAGCAAGGCAATCCAGTAGACGCACTACGTGTTGCTCCGTTTGTTACTAATTGAGGCGTTAGAGCTACAAACTCATCAATCAAAATAAGGAAATCAAAGATGCATACCCCAATCAAGTTTTATGTAAAATTACCCGCCGACCTCTTTCGCGGGGGCACACCAACTAAACATAAATTCGACTATTTAAGGACTATGCCACCAAGGAGAGAAGATCAAACGTATGATGTTAAAATCAATTCAGCTAGCGGGTTAATTGACCATACTACGGGAGGTTTAAGCCTTTTTAATAATCCTAATTATGGATTTGGTCAGGACTGGTGGGTGATCCCCGTAGGCACAAAACTCCCACCAGAATTTACTTTATCCAAAGACTTAACAGATGGTAAGTTTAGAGGGCATTACACAATCAGGGCTCTTTTCGATATGCATGAATCAACATGGAAGAGAAAGTTGTCAGATTGGGCTGACAGGCATGCAATCCACATTAAACAATATAAAAAGGTAAATAATAATGTTTAGCGTTATGGAGTTAAGATTAATAAGAACATCTGTGAAAAATACAATGCAAGATTTAATTGAGCGCAAAGGTATTCTAGACCCAGAATCTGATGACTCTGTCGAAATAACAAACGACCTTATGATATATCAAAATATCCTTGAAAAAATAAATGACCGAGAAGATGTATAGCTCCAACAAACAACACCAGCGGAACAATTTACTCTTCGCCTCAATTGCCCCCTGTGTTGGGTGTTATGCAGTCAAACATGGAGATATTAAATGAAATATGTAACAGCATTATTAATTCTATTTTTTTCGGCTAGCGCTTTGTCAGACGGAAAGATAACTAATATATGGATGTCGGGTCCAGACGATCCTAATCATATAAATATAGTTCAAATAACTATTGAAGGTGGTTTTTCAACTGTTGGTGGGTGTAGTGCTCAACACGCTGCAGTAAGAATTGAAGGTAGAGAACATCTCGTCAGCTTTATTTTAGCTGCCTATAAAACAGAAGAGCCTATAAAAGTTGTGCTCAACCCAGCAGATAAATACTATGCTGATCGTTGTACAATATCTAGAGTATCTTCATCATACTAATGCATAACAAGTTATTTAAGTTTACTCCGGCCACAAAAAACGTGGCCTCCGCGGGACGGCTTACGCGTTGCTTCAGCCGCCCCTTAGCAAGGCGTTAGGGGCAAAATAGAAATTAAGGCGTCTGACCAAATTATTTCTGATATAGTCTAATTTTATATGCGAAAGAGCTAATGAAAACGTTGAATACTCAAGAAGCTTATGATCTATTTAAAAAAGGCCGACAAGAGTGGAATCATTGGGCATCCGAAAATGAAAATTGCCCTGTCGATTTTACGGGGCTTGAATTTGAATTAAGCCAAGAATTAAATTTTTCTGGATTCATTTTTCCAGGAGGAGTTAATTTCAGTAGGAGTAAATTTAATTGCAATAAGCATAGTGAATATGGTTACTTTGATGGAGCAGTATTCAATGGTCCAGTATTGTTTGAAAACACCATGTTTCACTCTTTTGCGACCTTTCGAAAAGCCCACTTTCATTCACACGTGAGCTTTTACAAGGCAGAATTGCATTTTCATACTTCTTTTGAATACGCAATATTTGAGAAAAAAGCAACTTTTACTGGCTCCAGATTTTCAGATAAAACAAGAGGGACTTCATTTTTCGGCGCGCAGTTTGAGTTTTTATTCCTTGATCATTGTAGCTTTAGTAGGGTTCCTGATCTTCGAGTTGCTACCTTTTCCAAAGGGCTTTCCATGCACCAAATGTCTGTGAGCTATAGCAAATCTATTTCTTGGGTCACTAAAAGTCTCAGAGATATCCCCTACGAAAGTATGATGGGGTACGATGATGAAGAAAAACACAGAAGATTGAAAGTCATTGCCAGCGAAGCAAAAGATTATGAAAGTGAGCAAAAATATTTTGCTCAAGAATTAAAGGCTAAGCGTATACGTCATCCTCTATCTCCAAAACACTTGCCAAACTATCTTTACCAGCTTCTTAGTGATTATGGTCAAAGTATTTATAGACCCTTAGTATGGTTATGTTTTTCATGGATACTGTTCGGCTTTTTGCACAAGAGATTGTCGATGGGAAGCCTTGAAGAGGCAATGATATTCTCTTTTCATCAAATTGTTCCATTACTCTCTTCATCAAAACTTTATTTTTCCGATTACGACAAATTTATTTATGCATCATGGTATATGCCATATGTTTTGGTGATTGAAAATGTTGTGGGTGTAATTTTGATTTTTCTATTCGGGTTAGCACTTCGACGTAGGTTTAGAATGTAGATTTTTTATGGGTATGGACAAATATTAAGCCCTAACAAGCTGCTCCAATTGACGCAGCGGTCTACTTTCCTTTTTGTGCATGTCGCTGACGCCCCATTGTTGCACAAAGGCTCACTTCAACCGCTGCGCAATTGAGCAAGGCGTTAGATTTCAATAAAAGGTAATGTCTTCATGTCAATAGAGCCATTTATAAAGTCCAGCAATATAAAAACTTCGCTTGAATTTTATAGTGATATCCTAGATTTTAAAGTGATTCAAGCTCCCGACCCGAACCCAGAAGATTTTTTATCAGTCTATGCCTTCTTAGAGCGAGAGGGTAGTTTTGTGCACATTTCAGAGCACTCGGGAGATGGTGTTTTTGGAAATGTGCTCTATATCAGAGTGAAAAATTTAGACGCAACGTATCAAGCCTTTTTAAATAACGGCTTGCAAGTACAAGACAAAGCTGGCATTACAATGGAACCAGTAACTCAAACTTGGGGAATGAAAGAATTTTACGTGGCCGATCCAGATGGAAACCGAATCAGGTTTGGGCAACCAATTGATTAATAATTCTAACAAGCACATTAAAAAATGCCCGTTATACTTGGGCATTTTATGCTGTTCTTTTCTATTTTTTCGGAATTATAGTTGCTTGCTAAAGGTTATTGTAAAAACTGAGGCCTTAGCCCTCCTAGTGTGAACCCGCCATCGACCATAATGCTTTGTCCTGTCACAAAACGTGCATCCTCAGACAGTAGCCATAATACGGTATCAGCGACGTCTTCCGAGTAGCCAACGCGCTGCAATGGTGTGTGGAGGGCAAAAGGCTGCATGGCTTCTTCGCTGCCAAGTGCAGCTAAGCCCATTGGTGTGGCAATAATTCCTGGGCTTACATTGTTTACGCGAATACCTTTGGCACCTACTTCTAGGGCGGTTGTTCTCATCATTGCATCTAATGCGCCTTTGGTGGCGGCGTATGCTGCTATTCCTGGCATTGCGCCATGTGCGGTCCATGATGAAGTGTTAACAATAGAGGCACTTTTTCCCTGTTGAAGAATGGCTTTTAATTGGTATTTCATCGATAGAAAAATACCTTTTAGATTAATCCCCATAATATGGTCAAATTCTTCAGTGCTTATCTCATTTAAGTATTTAAATTCACCTAAGATGCCGGCGTTATTCCATACTAAATCAAGGCTGCCGAAAGCTTGGATAGTTTCGGACACCATATTTTCAACTTGCTTTTCATCGCTGATATCTGTGGCTATCGCTTTAGCTTTTCCTCCTGCTGTCTGAATAATATCGGCGACTTCGTTGAGTGGTTCTTTCCTGCGCCCGGCGACAACAACTTTAGCACCTTGTTGGCCGAGGCTAATTGCAGCGGCTCGCCCCATACCTGTTCCACCTCCACTGATAAGGGCCGTTTTGCCTGTAAAGCGTAAAGAGCTTTTATGATTCATGTAGTTCTCCCAATATAATATGTAGTTAAAACGCTGTTTTTACTCATCAAAAGGAGAATACATTGGCCACTATTGTTTGATAATATTGTATTTATTGAAAACACTATAAAGAAATACTATGTAATGAATTTATTTGCCAGCATGCGTGTATTCGTAAAGATTGTCGATAAAGGGAGCCTGACAGCTGCTGCTAAGGCTTTGAATTTATCCTCCGCAATGGTCGGCAATCATCTGCAGGCCTTAGAAGATCACCTTGGTGTTATGTTGCTTTATCGAACAACAAGACGACAAAACCTAACGGATTTCGGGCTTCAGTATTATCATCGCTGTGTGGACATACTAGAAAGGGTCACTGATGCTGAGCAGCCAGCATTAGACGATAATAAAAATCCGTCGGGAATACTGAGAATAACTGCCCCTATCTCTTTTGGGAGTGAAGCATTAATACCCTTATTAAATCAGTTCTATCGCGATTACCCTGATATTATTGTTGATCTTGTTTTAGGTGATCGTATTTTTGATCTGGTCGAAGATGATTTTGATGTTGCGATTCGTATCGGTGAAATTCCTGACTCAGGAATGATTGCACGTAGACTTGGCCTTTATAAAATGTCAGTTTGTGCATCTCCTGAATACATAGAGCAGCACGGATGTCCTGTAACGCCAGAGCAACTTGCCAATCACAATTGCATTCAATTCAAATCATTGGAGACAGTATGGAAATTTGAGGATAACGGCAAGAGAATCGAGGTGAGTGTTTCTGGTAATTTAAAAGTTAATAATGGCCAAGCCTTAAAAAAGGCGGCTCTTGAAGGCTTAGGCATTATTATGCAGCCTAAGCTTGTGATCAAAGGTGAGATTGATAGTGGAAACTTAGTTGAACTCTTTGCAGATTATCAATTGCCAGCCCGCGAAATGAGTATTGTCTATTTACGTGATCGATATATGCCTGCAAAAATACGTTGTTTTATTGACTTTATGACAGAACATTTTTCTAATAAAAATGATAAAAGTATTTAAAAGCCTAGCGCTTACAGCTAGGCGTGCCTTCTAGTTCTGCTTTAATTGCTTTTTCTTCATCAATAATATTTTGTGGAAATTGCCCCATAAAACAGCAACAAATATTTTCATTAATCATTGTGCGTGGGCCATGGGGATGGCCTATATGCTTATAGGGGGCATGGCTGTGCGAGTGGCTATGAGAATGTCCATGTGAGTGGTCGTGTGAGTGTGTATGGTGGTGAGAGTGGCTGTGCGAGTGTGAATGCTCGTTTACCAGTGTCAACTTAGCTTCGTCATCTTCAGGGTCTAGATGCGCCTCTTCATTTTTTAGCCGCTGAAGCTCTTCATTTTGTTGAAGCTCTTTTGTCTCGGGTTGAAACTCGGCGTGATGATGGTGGACATCAACTTCACCGCGAACCAGCCTTTCCTGAAAATCCTGCATAAGTGAAAGTGATTGACCAGCTCCTGTGACATTGCCATTAATTGTTTCGTCAATACGTGCAATAAATGTATTAATCACATGGGATTGATCGCGTAAATAATTGGCTTTTAAAAATTTTATATCAGGATTTTCTTTAGCAACTTTATCGACATAGCCATAGATGCGATCAATCAGTCGACCGCCAAAAAGAAAATAGGGTGCGACAACAATTTTCTTAAAACCCAGTTTAACAGCCATCTCCAGACCGCGGCCAACAGAAGGGAAGGTGACGCCAGAATAAACAGTTTCTGCCCAGCCAAAGCCTAAGTTTTCGCAAACAATACGAGTTAACTTATTGGCTTCGGCATTCGCCTCAGTGACAGAGGTGCCACGCCCAACGGTGACTAACATAGTGTCGTATAGCTCACCAGCAGCAGGCGTTTCGGTATCGATATTTAAAGCTTCCAGTATTCTCGCTTGGAAAGCATTGATCATTTCCTGGTGCAGACCCAATTCTTTCCCGTATTCTATTTGCAAGCCAGGGTGTTTCTCTTGGTAGGTGGTAAGTACCGAAGGAATATCATTTTTAGCATGAGTAGCCGCGAATAACATACCGGGGACTGCATAGATTTTTTTAACGCCTTGCTCAACCAGACTATCAAGAGCCATATGAATATTAGGTGCGGAGTACTCTAAAAACCCATACTCTACTTTTAACTCCGGAAAGCGACTTTTTAGCCCTTTTGCTAATAAACTGAATTCCCTCTCAGCTATTTTGGCTCGGCTGCCATGGCCACAGATGAGGACGCCTTCGTTTTCAGAGAGTTGTTCGATATTCATACTTATTTGTTTCTACTTAATTTTCTGTTCAATACTGATAGTGGTGGAAATGACTTTGCCTTGGTGAGCCAATGGTGAGTGATCATTGGCATTGAGTGTAACCATTAAATCATATTCACCGGGTCTGAGATCATTCAAGTGATACCATTCACTGTAGATTCTACTTAATTTATGGCCGTTAATATATAAGTGAGCATGTCCTTCGCCTGCGATATTTTCTAGATTGACTTTTTCAGGTGTAAAAACGAAGTTTTCGGTTTGTATGTGTAAATTCCAGCCTGCCATGGCATCTTGAGTAATAGTTGCGTTAATCGTGGGTATCGGTGCCGAGCTATCCAAAGTGGAGACTTCTAATGGTTTATGGTGATGTCCGTGGTCATGATCGCCATGATGGTGACCATGGTGATCTCCGGTGGTTTCTTGTTGGCATGCGATTAAGAGAGAAGATACAAGTAAGGCAGCAATAGTGATTTTGTTCATGGTTCCTGATGATTACCTCCATTGTTAATAGAATGCATTGAGTTTGAAACGAGGCGATAGTGTTTTGTTGGATGAGGCTTGTCAATCAAAAGTATCACAAATTCCTTAAATAAAATCTGGTCAGGATAATAGTGTTTTTCTTTAGCTATAAATGTCTTTATACTGCTGTAGCTCGATTTTAGGTTCCAGAGTGGTAGTGTCTAGCTTAGCTGCTATCAGTCGATGGATTAATAGGGAATGCCTGTAACGTCGTAAGGCGTTAATACCGCAGCTGTCCCCGCAACTGTATGCAACGAGTTGTTACCAATAACCACTGATGCAATTAGTAAAAGCATTGGGAAGGTGGTAATGATGATGACCTGTGAGCCAGTAGACCTGCCTTAATCGATAAACCTGATGGTCGGGGAGTGCAATCAGGGTAGGAAATTATTGTTTTCCTCCTTTTATCACTTCTGTGCTTATATGTACTGTTTTTGCCTAGGCAGGATTTGTCGCTCCTATGCAGAATTATAGTTCGATACTATTCCCGACTTTGATTATTGACGCTTACTATTGCAGCTCGTATTTTTTGAGCTAATAGTATTCTTTCAGTTGTTCGGAGCTCTTATGCAATTAAATAAAATCCCCGCCACTATTGTTACTGGCTTCTTAGGCAGTGGTAAAACCACACTTTTATCTAATGTACTGAAACAAGCCGCGGGTAAGCGTATTGCTGTTATTGTTAATGAATTTGGTGAATTAGACATTGATGCCGATTTATTGCGTAGTTGTCCTTTAGATTGTAGTGAAGATGACACTGCAACGATTGCTGAGGGTGAAGACGGTATTTATGAACTGGCCAATGGTTGTATTTGCTGTACAGTAGAAGAAGAGTTCTTGCCGGTGATGAAGCAGTTAGTTGAGCGTCGTGAAGATATTGATCATATTCTAATAGAAACCTCTGGTTTAGCCTTGCCTAAACCTTTAGTTCAAGCATTTAACTGGCCTGAAATTAAACAGTATTGTACGGTAGATTCAGTCATTACTGTTGTTGATGGCCCTGCGGTTGCGGCAGGTCGTTTTGCCAGTGATGAAGAGAAAGTTCAGCAGCAACGTTTAGCTGATGACAGCCTTGACCACGACCCCAGTTTAGAAGAGTTATTAGATGATCAGTTGAGTGCCGCTGACTTGGTTGTTGTGAGCAAAAATGATCTTTTGAGTGACGAGAAACGCGAACAGGTTAAAAAATCAGTGGCAGCCAAAGTCCCTGATTCTGTTAAAACCACCTATGTGAGTAATGGTGAAGTGGCTCTGAATGTATTAATGGGTATAGAGTCTGCAGCTGAAGAACGTATTGATCATATTCATACCCACCACGATCACCATCATGAGCATGGTGAGCACCATGAACATGCTCATGATCATTTTGATTCCTATGTTATTCGTGTTGGCGAAGTTGACAGCGATAAAGTACAAACTGTTGTTTCAGAACTGATAGCAAAGCATACCATTTATCGTGCCAAAGGCTTTGCCGCCGTTCCGGGTAAACCAATGCGGCAGGTTCTTCAAGCAGTCGGTAAGCGTCTGGATTCTCATTTTGATCGCCTTTGGAAAGAGAATGAGCCACGTCAAACACAATTGGTTGTTATTGGGAAGGGCTTGGACGAGACTGTACTGACAACCGCTTTAAAAACCGCAGAAGCCTAGTAGAGATTAGCTAGATGCATTTGTTGGCATCTCAACCTGGTGGTTTTACTGATGATGAAGGGATTGTAGATTTAGGGCAGTCCCCAGCTGATATTGTGATTTTATCAGCAGCCGATGGGACATTGGCAGCATTAGCCGATAGTGCTGAAGCCTTACCAGAGAATTTTCCTTCTCTGCGCCTGGCGAATTGGATGCATTTATTAAAACCTGCTGCATTCGATTTGTATCGCGATAAAGTGATTGATCATGCGCAAGTCGTTGTATTGTCTTTATTAGGAGGGAAAAATTATTGGCAATATGGCTTTGAGCAATTACAGGAATGGGTACAAGCAGATAAGCAAAAACGTTGGTTAATTATTGTCCCTGGCGATGATACACCTGATGAAACGTTGTTTGCTGCATCTAATGTGGCTGTTGAATCTGCCATTCATGTCTGGCGTTTTCTGCGAGAAGGTGGCGCTCTTAATAATCAGCAATTATTTCGCTTTCTTGCCACCGAGTACTTAGCAGAAAATTACCCCTGGCATGCTCCTCAAGTACTGCCTCGTTGTATGTTATACCTTCCTGATACTGAGTCACTTCAGGGTAGAGCGGTACCATCCTCTTTATCAAAAAACTATCAAGACAGTTTTGCAGATTGCCAACAGCGTTGGAAAAGGTATGGCCATGATGCTCCTGTATGTGCTGTATTATTTTATAGAAGCCACTTGCAGTCAGGTAATACTGCGATGTTTGATCAGTTACTGTTGCAAATTGAATCTCAAGGTTTGAATATTTTACCTATTGCTATCGCTTCGTTAAAAGATGAAGAATCTCTGGCCTTAGTTAATACTTTTTTATTCGAGACTGAAAACCTAAAATCAGAAAACGCCGAAGAAAATAGTAAAAAAGTTGCTTTAGTTATTAATACGACAAGCTTTGCCAGTAATACGGTTGGCAGTCCTGATTTATCTTCGGAGCCTACTAGTTTTCAATCGCTATTTGCTATTGATGTGCCTGTATTCCAATTAATTTTATCTAGCTCAACAGAATTGGATTGGTCTACTTATAAACAGGGCTTACGTAGTCGTGATATTGCTATGCAAGTTGTATTGCCTGAAATGGATGGTCGTATCATCACGCGGGCAGTGAGCTTTAAAGCGGAAGAGTGGTTTTCTGAACGTTGTGAGATATCTGTTGTACGCTATGCGTTACATCAAGAGAGAGCACAATTTGTTGCCAATCTAGCTCTACAATATAGCCAGTTATCCAGCAAAAAAAACAAGGATAAACGCATAGCCCTAGTATTGGCAAACTATCCAACAAAAGATGGGCGTATTGGTAATGGTGTGGGTTTAGATACGCCAGCGTCGACGATTAATATTCTTCAAGCGCTGCAAGATAACGGCTATTCTATTAACAATATCCCTACTGATGGAACAGCATTGATTGCTGAATTATTAGGGGCAGTGACAAATAACCCAAATACTATTCATCAATTACCGTGTTGGCAAAGTCTCTCTCTGGAAGACTATCAGGGTTACTTTTCACAATTACCCGAGGCGAATCAGCACGCAATACTAAGCCAATGGGGTGATCCAGAATCAGACCCTAAATGTCGTAATGGACGATTGATGCTATCGGGCATTCGCTTAGGCGAAACGTTTGTTGGTATTCAGCCTGCCCGCGGCTTTAATATTGATTTAATTGCGAACTACCATGACCCGGATTTAGTCCCTCCCCATAGCTATCTTGCATTTTATTTTTGGCTTCGCCACTGTTATAAAATTGATGCGATTATTCATGTGGGCAAACATGGCAATTTGGAATGGTTGCCAGGAAAGGGTACGGCATTATCGGATCAATGCTGGCCTGATATTGCTTTAGGCCCATTGCCACATTTTTATCCTTTTATTGTGAATGACCCAGGCGAAGGTGCGCAGGCAAAACGTCGAGCACAAGCTGTTATTATTGATCACCTTATGCCACCTATGACGCGTGCTGAAACCTACGGCGAATTGGCTGAGTTGGAAGGGTTAGTGGATGAATACTATCAGGCAATGGGTTTGGATAGTCGCCGTGAAGAATGGTTAAAAGAAAAAATCTTAACGGTTGCTAAGCAGACGCATATTATTGATGAGTTACCTCAAATAAGTAAAGTTGTAAATGGATCTACCAAAACGTCGAATGATGAGGAAATTTTAGCGGAGCTAGACGCGTATTTATGCGATATCAAAGAAGCGCAGATACGACACGGCCTACATATTTTAGGTGAGCTGCCATCACCAGAAAAACTGACCGATACATTATTGGCATTGCTGCGTTTACCTCGCGGAGAGGGGGTGAATGAACAGGGAATACTGCATAATTTGGTTAATGATTTAGATTTACACCATGTATCGGTAGACCGTAGTAATAACAAAAGCATCACAACACTGTTTGACCCTTTACAAACCGCAGTTGAAGTTTGGCAAGGCGAATGCCCTGAGCTGTTGGAAAAGGTTATCAATAATTCATCAAATTCGGTATGGCGCACTACGGCAGATACTCGTGAGCGTTTAGAATTATTGGCAGCAAAACTAGTGATGAAAATAATTTGCCATCCTGATGATACTCATCTTAATGTTAATGTAGAAAAAGTCTTACCGAAAACATATCAACAACTACAGTATGTAAAAGCAACATTAATGGCAGCACTGAATAAAAGTGCGGCACAAGAAATCGATGCGTTGATGCGTGGTTTGCAGGGTTATTTTATTGAGCCTGGTCCCAGTGGAGCGCCGACTAGAGGACGATTGGATACATTGCCTACGGGAAGAAATTTTTTCTCCGTTGATAATCGTTCTATCCCGTCACCGGCAGCCTGTGCTATTGGCGAAAAGTCAGCCCAGGCATTGATTGAGCGGCATTTGCAAGAACACGGTGATTATCCCAGGCAATTGGGTTTATCTGTTTGGGGAACTGCTACGATGCGTACCGGTGGCGATGATATTGCTCAAGCTTTTGCACTGATGGGGATTAAGCCGATACGCGCTGCGGGTTCACATCGAGTGATTGATTTCGAGATCATTCCAAGTATGTTATTAAAGCGCCCTAGAGTGGATGTTACTTTGCGAGTATCTGGTTTTTTTCGTGATGCCTTTCCGAATGTAATGAAACTTTATGATGCAGCGGTATTGGCTTTGGCTGACTATGATGAGTCAGGGGGTGATAATGTTATTCAATCGAATATTCGTAGCCGCACAGCGGCGTTAATAGCCAGTGGTCTTTCGGAAAGAGAAGCAAGTCGCCAGGCAAGTTATCGTGTATTTGGTAGTAAACCAGGTGCTTATGGTGCAGGTTTGCAGGGCTTAATTGATGAACGTTGTTGGGAAACCCGTAGCGATTTAGCAGAAGCCTATTTAAATTGGGGAGGTTATGCTTACGGTAAGCATCTTGGTAATATTGATGTCGATATTGATGGGCAAAGCATTGATAATAAAAGTACTGATAGTAAAGCAGCGAGTGCAAACAGCCATGAAGACGGCATAGAAGCAAAGGCCGCTTTTCAATATCAATTGAGTCAGCTGGATGTTGTTGTGCAAAACCAAGATAACCGTGAACATGACTTACTGGATTCAGATGATTACTATCAATTTCAAGGCGGCATGGTCAATGCGGTAACAGAGTTCTCTGATATGGAGCCAGTGGTGTATCACAATGATCATTCTAATCCTGCTGCCCCTAAAATTCGGACCTTAAAAGAAGAATTGAATCGTGTGATTCGGTCTCGTGTATTAAACCCGAAATGGATTAGCGCGATGCAGAAGCATGGTTATAAAGGGGCATTTGAAATGGCTGCCAGTATCGATTATTTATTTGCCTACGATGCAACAACGAACTTAATTGATGATTACCAGTATCAACAGGTCGCTGATACATTGGTTTTTGATGAAAAAAATAAAGCGTTTTTAGAACAGCATAATCCCAATGCTTTTGAAGAAATGGCTGAACGCTTACTTGAGGCGACTCAACGTGGCCTATGGTCTAATGATGATGGGTATGCAGAAAAGCTGCAAAATTTATTACTGGAAATAGATGCTGCTCAAGAGGGTTTGTCATGACCTCACATCTACTGACAACGGCTTCGACAACAAAAACCAAACAGAAGCAACGCCCATTTCAATCACCTCATACGTTGATGGTGCAAGGCACAACGTCCGATGCGGGTAAAAGTATTTTAGTCACCGCTTTATGCCGTATTTTGGCAAGACACAAATTTTCTGTTGCCCCTTTTAAGCCTCAAAATATGGCGTTAAATAGTGCAGTAACTGCCGAGGGCGGTGAGATCGGTAGGGCCCAAGCGGTTCAAGCCGATGCCTGTTATTTGCCCGCGTCTATTGCTATGAACCCTGTCTTATTAAAACCTAACAGTGACCTGGGAGCTCAGGTTATTGTTAATGGTCAGACAATCGGTAATATGCGAGCTCAGGAATACCATCAATACAAGCCTGAGTTGTTAAAAACGGTTATCTCAGCTCATGCAGATTTACAAAGTATTTATCAGACCGTCATAGTAGAAGGTGCGGGTAGCCCAGCAGAAATTAATTTACGGGCTCATGATATTGCCAATATGGGATTTGCTGAAGCGATCGATTGTCCAGTTATTATTGTTGCTGATATTGATCGCGGCGGTGTATTTGCTCACTTATATGGCACCTATGCTTTGTTGAGTGAGACTGAAAAGCGGCGTGTTCAAGGTTTTGTGATTAATCGTTTTCGAGGTGATGTTAAGTTGTTGGAGCCAGGCCTGTCATGGTTGGAAGAAAAAACGGGCGTGCCAACATTAGCGGTTATTCCCTATATTCCTAACCTGCATATAGAGGCTGAGGATAGTTTGGCTCGTCAACAACATACTGAACAGCCATCTTTAAAACAAGCATCTGATGCAATATATTATCAGCGTTGTAAGATTGTTGTGGTGATGTATCCTCGAGCCAGTAATCATACAGATTTTGATGTATTACGAATGCACCAGGATATTGACTGTCAGTTTGAAAAAGATAGCAGTCAATTTACTGGAGCCGATATTATTATCTTACCTGGGAGTAAAAATATACGTGGTGATTTGCAATGGTTAAAAGATAATGGCTGGGAAGATATTATTAACCGTCACCTGCGTTTAGGTGGGAAAGTGATAGGCATTTGTGGTGGTTACCAAATGTTGGGAGCATGGGTGCATGACCCTGATCAAATTGAATCTACGGCAGGATCTACCCAAGGTTTGGAGTTGCTTGATATGGAAACGACCCTTACACCTAGAAAGATGTTGAGAAATGTGAAAGGGACTTTTGTTAAAGAGATTTGTATTAAAAAGGACTGTATTAGAGATATTGGTATTAAAGGGGATTGTATTAAAGAGGATAGTATTGATAAAAATAAGAAAAAAATAACTGTCAAGGGGTATGAAATCCATGCCGGGCAGAGCTGCGGTGCTGCTTTAGATCAACCCTTATTGCAACTTCAATATGCTGACGATGCTGAGTCAGAAAATAATAAAAAGTTTACTGATGGTGCTGTTAGTAATGATGGTCACGTGATAGGTACTTATGTTCATGGCTTTTTTGATCAGACTGATGTTCTTGAATATTGCTTGCAATGGAGCAGGCCAGATATAGCTATCACAAAAAGTCATATAGATTATGATTGTTATAAAGATGTTGAAATTAATCGTTTAGCTGACGAAGTAGAAAACGTATTTCCTTTAAATAAGATTTTACACCTAATTAATATGGGGCAGGGTTAGATAATATGTCAAACAACGACTTACCTATTCATGGCGGGGATATTGTCAGTGCCAGTGCCAAGTATGGTATTGGGCTTGATCAATGGATTGACCTTTCTACAGGCATTAACCCTGAGTCTTATCCTGTAGAATTAAATGATTCGAGTTTTAAGCAATTACCCTATGTCCGCCCAGAATTTATAACTGCATCCACTGAATATTATCGTTCATCAGAGTTTATTCCGGTCACAGGCACTCAAGCTGCGATACAACAACTACCTTTTTTATTAAGCGACTTTCCTGTACTTATACCAGAGCTAGGGTATCAAGAGCATGTAAAATATTGGACTGAAAAAGAGGCGGATATTCACTATTACCCAGCCCTTGATAAAGGGCAAACTATTGAGTTTATTGAAAATTCACTCAGTAAAAATGCACAACAACACTTGGTTATTATTAATCCTAATAACCCTACCGGAACCTTATTGGAAAAAGAACAGTTGTTGTCTTGGGCTAAGCAATTGGCTCCTCAAGCTTATTTAATTATTGATGAAGCGTTTATCGATGTGGCTCCAGATTACAGTGTTCTCGATTACAATTTACCTGCTAATATTATTGTCTTGCGTTCGTTTGGAAAGTTTTTTGGTTTAGGGGGGGTGCGTTTAGGCTATTGCTTTGCTAATACGTCGATACGAACTGAATTACAAAATAGCTTGGGCTTATGGCAAGTTAATGGGCCCGCTCAAGCCATTGCCATTAAGGCATTAAATGATAAAGAATGGCAGTTGCAAGCAAGGTTGAGTCTTAAATCAAATGCCGAATTAACGCAAAAAGTATTTGAACCTCTTATGAGAAAGCTAGACAGTAGTCTTTTAGAGGCTTTTGCTTTAGATCCTTGCATGGGGTTATTGTCCTCTTATTTGGTGTCCTGCCAAGATGCTATTACGCTTAGACAATATTTTGCGCAAGCCGGTATATTACTGCGAGTGATAGTGATCGATGATGAACGGGCATTGTTGCGCATAGGTTTGCTTGATAAGAATAATACTTTAGCCGTAAAACGGGTCATTAAGCGAGTGGAATCTGCAGTATTGGAGTTTTCTGGCCATAAGAAGATTGCATTATGAAATTTTCTCCAATGAGAAATAGAAATGTCTGACTTTAGTTATACTCAAAAAGAAAAAGAGTCTGTTTATAAAGCAATGGCAGAGCGTCGTGATATTCGCCATTTTACCAATGACGCTATCGACGAAAAAATATTTAAACGCATCTTATCGGCAGCCCATATGGCACCTAGTGTTGGCCTGATGCAGCCATGGCGATTTATTCGAATTACGGATCAGGATATTCGGCAGGCAATATTTGCCATTGTCGACCAAGAGCGCTTGGCAACCGCTAATGCATTGAATGAACGCAAAGAAGAATTTTTAAAGTTAAAAGTAGAAGGTATTCTTCAGTGTGGGGAATTAGTTATTGCTGCCTTACCGGATAAGCGTGAACAACATATTTTTGGTCGAAGAACCTTGCCAGAAATGGATCTTGCCTCTCTCTCGTGCGCTATTCAAAATATGTGGCTAGCGGCAAGAGTAGAAGGTATTGGTATGGGTTGGGTGTCAATGTTTGATCCTGTCGAATTGATGAGTCTACTGAATATGCCTGAGGGGAGTCAGCCTGTTGCCATTTTATGTATCGGCCATGTGGAAGCCTTTTATGAAAAACCAATGTTAGTGATAGAGAAATGGGCCGAAGAAAAACCTTTAGAAGAATTTCTCTTTGAAAATAATTGGCAAAGTAAAGGGTGAAACATTATGGATAACTATTACAAGTGATTAAAAGCTATGGAAATTAATTCAAGCCTATGACGAAGCATTTAATTCTAGGTGGCGCGCGTAGTGGTAAGAGTCGCTATGCTGAGCAGAGTGCAGAGTCCTGTGCTCATCAAAATCAACAACAATTGATTTATATTGCCACGGCAACTGCTGGTGATACAGAGATGTCCTCTCGTATTAAACAACATCAAGTGCGCCGTGGGTCTCAATGGCAGTTGGTAGAAGAGCCTCTGGATTTGGCAGGTATTATCAATGCGTACAAAGAGCCACATTATTGTCTTCTGGTTGATTGTTTAACCTTATGGTTGACGAATAGCTTATTGCAAGGTGACTGGGCATCGCGACGAAGTGATTATCTGCAAGCATTAGCGTTGTCGAATGCTACTATTTTTTTCGTCAGCAACGAAGTTGGGTCTGGTGTTGTTCCGATGGGGGAGCTGTCACGACAGTTTGTTGATGAAGCAGGTTCTCTTCATCAAGAGCTGGCAAAAATCTGTGACAAAGTAATATTCGTCACAGCTGGTTTGCCTATGGAGCTCAAATAAAATTTTAGTGTTTATTCCCTGACTGTTAACCCTTGTGCTAATGATGCTCGATAAGCCATAAAAGATGGGATAGCCGCCAGTAATATGGCAACACCAACAATGACTAGTGCGTAGATACCTGTTCTAGCAGTCAATAAGTTCGCTGATAAATACAGCCCATAATAGTCTGAGATGATAGGTTGAGCTAGCAATAAGCCGCACCAAAGGAATCCTATACCTAATCCTATACCTATAATAGCGATTAGAATTACTTCTATTTCAATAAGACAAAAAATAAATCGAGCAGACGCGCCAGTTGATCGAAGGATAGCAATTTCTCTTTGGCGTTGCTTTAAAGTAGATAACATCATTGTGGTCATTCCTAATAATGATGCAACGACAACTAGTGATGCAATCAGAGCCAGTACTTTTTCAACGACGCCCATTGTTTGCCATAATTCACTTAAAGCAATGCCCGGTAGTATGGCGAGTAAAGGTTCGCCACGAAATTCATTGATTTGTCTTTGTAAACGAAATGTTAAAATTTTGTTATTTAATCCAAGCAAGAATGCGGTAATTGTTTTTGGTGTAAGGTCTTCTAATAGTGCCGCTTCTGCATCAATCTTTAAACCAGCAATCGGTGCGCCATTTTTCCAGTCAATGTGTATGGCTTCCATTCCCGCCAGGCTAATATGAATAGTTTTATCAACTGGTGTACCTGTAGGCTTTAATATACCAACAATAGTAAATGGCTTATCATCGTGTTGAGTAAAACTGACTTCGCTAATGCCATGGGATAATATTATTTTTTGATTCAGGTTATATCCTAGTTTTTTTGCAACATCATAGCCTAGTACTACATCATAGACCGATTCAAATTCAGTGCCTTGTTGTAGCTCTAAAGCTTGTTTGTTCCCATAACGATAATACTCAAAATAATCACTACTTGTTCCCAGAACACGATAACCTTTATGAGAATCTCCAAGAGAAATTGGAATGGCCCAGCGTACCCCTTTTTGTTGGGTGATAGCTTGATAGCTTTTCCACTCTATATTATTGGTTGCATTACCAATACGAAATACAGAATAAAGTAATAAGTTAATTCTACCTGAGCGTGCTCCAACAATTAAATCAGTGCTTGACAGAGTACTCGTAAAACTTTTTTTAGCCTCGTGCCTTATATGTTCTACCGCAAGAACGATAGCGACACTAATCGCTATGGACAATACTGTCAGCAATACCGATGTTCTGCGATTAAGTAGGCTGGCGAAAGCAATTTTAAACAACATGATTTTGCTCGATTTCATTTAATTGTTGTAGATCAATAAGTTTATCAAAATGAGTAGAGAGTGTTTTGTCATGACTGACAAAGAGCACAGTACTGTTATTTAATTTGCATTGAGTAAGCAGTAAGTTAATAAAATTGTCACGGGTTTCTGTATCGAGTGCAGACGTAGGTTCATCGGCAATAATAAGTTTTGGTTGATGGTATAGTGCACGAGCTACAGCAACACGTTGTTGTTGTCCCACGCTGAGTTGATTAGCTTGTTGTAGTAGTAGGTTTTCATGCAAACCTAACTGCTCCATGAGTAGTAATAATCGATCCTTGCTGTACTCTTCTTGTGAAAAATGTTGGCTGAGCCGAATATTATCGGTAACAGAAAGGTAAGGAATTAAATTGAACTGCTGAAAGATAACGCCCATATGCGTTGCGCGAAATTTATCTCGTTGACGCTGGCTAAGCTGAGTTAATGTTTTTCCGCAAATGTCGATAGAGCCCTGTTGTGGTTGTAAAATACCTGCTACTATGTTTAGTAGTGTCGATTTTCCTGAGCCTGAGCGGCCATACAGAAATAGTCGTTCCCCCGGGTTTATATTCCATTTAGATATATTAATTGTAGGCTGTTGTTCTTTTGGCCATGTGTATTTGAGATTATTAATGGAAATTGCGGGTGTAATAGTTGTCATATAACTGTTGATGATTAAATGTGTAGAGATTTGATATGAATTATCCTGATGGTTTTAAATGTTGCCACAATTTTTTCAGAGTAATAGGTGTGCCAAGTATTCTATCTCTTGTTTTATTAATAGCCAGTTTTCCTGCATTGGCCGCTAAAAGCTTTGATTCGATAGACTGGGTTGATTTGATTCCTAAAGCTGATCTTGAAGCCTTATTAAACCCACCTCAGTCACTACTGTCGATCCCTGATGGTTCCGAGCTTGATGTCATTCCTGAGGACCCATTAGCTAATGCTGTTGAAAATGCCATCGGTGCTAGTCAAGAGCCGCTTTCAGAACAAGAGCAAGCTTACTATGCTGCTTTGAGATCTACCAATATCAATTCAGGTTTAAGTGATAAAGATATTCGCCTTGCAGGTTTTGTTGTTCCTGTAGAGTACAATGACAATCAAGTGATCACTGAATTCTTTCTAGTCCCTTATTTTGGCGCTTGTATCCATGTTCCACCGCCACCACCAAATCAAATTGTGTATGTAAAATACCCACAAGGCTTAACACTTGATGCCTTATATGATCCATTTTGGGTTGAAGGCACTTTATCTACTGAAATCGTAGAAAATGATTTGGCACTGTCTGCCTATTCTATTAGTGCAGATGGGGTTAAGCCTTATACAGCCTATAATAAATAGTTAATACTGCTGTTTAACTGCTTTACCTCACCCCATCAGAAAAGGCCTTTTGCTATCTCAAGGTGACGGACGTTTTCTTAGCCGTTGCTTTTTGAGATCCTTGTTTATCTCCAGCTACCCAATTAACTTGGATATTTTCAAAACCTTGAAAGGACTCAAATGCTGTTACTTCAATACCCTTAATTGAGTCTATGTCACTACAATTTAACGCATACTGAACGTGAAAATCAGAGTGCTCACTCTCTGAATGATGTTCGTCATCATGTGAATCGTGGTGTTTATGTTCTGCGTGATGGTCGTCATCGTGCGAGTCGTGATGTTTATGCTCTTCATGATGGTCGTCATCGTGTGAGTCATGATGTTTATGCTCTGCATGATGTTCGTCATCGTGTGAATCGTGGTGTTTATGCTCTGAATGATGTTCGTCATCGTGCTCATGTTTATCATCATTCTGAATTTCATAGGGAGATTCAATATCCGAACTAACTTGTTTACAGCTGCCTTTTTTCAACGCTACCAAGCTTGTGTGAGTGGCTAATAATTCCAAGCTGTTTTTCAGTTTTTGATGTTCTTTTTTATTCGATGGCTTATGTTCGAACCCCAGAATATTGGCGGCAGGTGTTTCTAGTTCTAATAGAACTTTATTATCTTGGAGAGCAATAAACAACTCTGCTTCCCCATGGACATGTTTACCTGCACCTAAAGCATACAGAGGCGAAAGCGCGATAGATGCTATTAATAAATGGTATTTCATTGCTTTTTCCTTGGAAATTTAATGTTATGTTATAACATAATTTGCCTGTGTTCTAGGTCTACTATATCCCAAGAATTATTACAAAAAAGCTTTCCCTAAAAATAGAGGGAATTAATGCCGATATGTTAAGTGGGTTATGAAATGAAGGGGATGTGGCAACTGTTTTTACTTTATAAAGTATTGATTTTACAGTGGGAGAGGCCAGTTTTATTTCGTTGTGGCCTCTATTAGGGTAGTATAATTCTTAAGCAATAAGTTGTTTGCGATAGGAGCCTGCTGAAACGCCATAGAATTTTCTAAAAGCTTTGCTAAATGAGCTGGAATCTTTGTAGCCAACTTTAAAGGCAATTTGTTGTATACGTAGATCGCTTGTTTCAAGCAATTGCTGAGCTTTAAGTAAGCGGCAATTTAAGATGTGCTGATAAGGTGTAATTTGCGATGATTTTTTATACTGCCTAGAAAAGTGGTATTCGCTCATATTCAGTAAATCAGCCAAATCCTTTAATGTAATATCCTCAAAGAAGTGAGTTTCTATATACTCGTTAACACGATTTAACTGCTCCTTGTTCAGGCCTTCTGAATACATATTTGCTTCTGTTGGCAAGGGTGAGCAATAGTTCCTTAATAGGTGCACAATAAACTGTTGTTTAAGTGAGTTCAGAGAAGCTTTGCTAAAAGCATCATTATTAGTGAGTTCGTAATATAAACGTTCAGCAAGCTTTGTGATCGTGAAATCACCTTTGCTGACTTTTTGCTCTATATTGGTCAACCTTGTTAAGGCACTAGGGCATATAGAATCAATAAAAGGTTCATCTATTCTGATTAAGATAATGAGTAATTCGTTTTTATCGTTAATATTGTACCAATATGGGGGTGTCTTTTTTTGCCCCGGTGCGAGTATAAATTCACTCTCACAATACTCTGTAAGATACCAGCGGTGACCCCCAGTTAAATCCGACTTTTTTGCAGCACTTTTAAGTCTAATAGCTAAGGTGAATCCTGAATCACAGTATGTAGAGTAGGGTATCGATTTGGCTTTTTTCAATCCCATTGCCATGGTGATTAAATCAGCCCATATATTATCTAGGTTACCAATCTGTGTAATGTTCAAGATAGTGTGACCTCCAAGCTCATTGTCAATTTCATCATTGCTATTTCGATTGGTGAATTAAAGGTAAGGGGGCTAGTTAGTCAGTCGCATTTCCTGCTCCTGCAAATACTTCTGCTACAACATCCATTAGCGCCCCTTTAACTCCTTGTCTCTTTTTTGGCCTCAGAACCTTTTCCTAAAGTAATTCCTTACACAGTAGGTCTACTGAGAATCCTTTTAGCTTCCTTACATTCAAATATTTATTCCATTAATTCCCTCTTGTAATGGTAAAGCCTTAATCTGTCATGAACCTTGCAATATGGCATGTTATTCCCATTCTTTGGGGCGGTTCTTCCGTATCCCTTAATTGCTTTAATCATCCTGATATTCTCCTTTGGCTTTACATTATCTCCTTAAAAATAATACTAATACTGGGTCCATAATCCGTGTATATTTCCATCTTAAATCCATATTTGGTAATATATCATCAAATATGGATATTTCAACAATATTTTCACTTTTCATCCAAGCTTAGACATTCTTTGGGGGTAAGCTTTTTAGCTGAGTAAGAATTAACTGGAAGGAACAGTTCAACAATTGGCGGGTAATCAGGAAGAGAGTAGTTTTAAAAGTGGGGAGGAATAGTGCATAGCTTTTATAGGCAACACACCATTAGCTTTTTCTAAGTCAATATTTACGCTGTTATGCCGCGACCTTTGAGTGAGTTCTGCGAAATTCACCAGGTCTCATCCCATATTGCTTTTTAAAGGCTTGGCTAAAAGCTGCTTCTGATCGATAGCCGATACTTTCAGCAACAGTTATTAAAGGGGTTGATGTCTCTGTTAACAAGCGACTAGCTTTTTCCAGGCGGACAAAAATAACGTACTGCAGGGGTGTCATGCTTGCTAGTTCGGTAAAGTGATTCGAGAAAGATGAGCGGGACATGTTAACTAATTGACCTAAGCTCTCAACACTCCAATCATTCGCTGGGTCGGCATGTATCGCTGTTAATACCCGGTTGACTCGCGAGTCAGTAAAGGCAGATAAAAAAGGGATATGTTCTTTGCTTGTGCCTAATGTAGCACGGATTACTTGTATTAGAATAATCTCAGATAAACGATCAATAATGGCATGAGCCCCAGGTTCTAATTTTGCAGCCTCATTTGCGATAAATCCAATCGCGCTATCTAGCCACTTAGTGTTGTAACTGCTGTCTCCTGGTACGTGAAGTTTACTTGGAAAGTTTTTAAGTAGCGGGTGATTGCCTAAATCATCGAAAGCAAATTCTCCACAGACCAGGCAACAGCCTGCGCCGCCGCCGCCATAAATCAGTGGGCCTTCACCAGTATAAGCAACTGCTTCTAATACTTCTGATAATGGCCGTGTGGTTGTGGCGGGTGTATCCGCAAGCTGGTGTGAGGCCCCGTGGGGAATAACAACTAGGTCGCCGTTCGACATATGAATCCCTTCTTCTCCTTCGACCTTTATCCAGCACTGCCCACGGATAACAATATGAAATCGTGCAACTTTCTCTTTGGCCGGGACTTCAACTCCCCAAGGAGATGTTAGTTCTGTCCGAAAATACAAGCTGCTCGTGAGACGAAGGGTATTCAGAATATCGGTGAGCGCATCCATAGAATTTAACCTAATGATGAGGATATGAATTTAGAGATACTATGCCACAGGCTAGTAAAAGTTTTTATAGGAATGATTGATTCATACAAAAATAAATACAATTTAGTAGTTATTAAAGACGAATTAATATAATTAATATTATTTTATACGAATGAGTATGAATTATAGGGTTTTTATTATTTCGCATCTTTATCTCCTGGTGGATCATAGAGTCCAAGAAAGTTATGTCTTTCTTTATATCTATTCATAAACAAACTTTGGAGACTTTTAATGAATATAAAACAATTTTTAATTGCAATATTCGCAGTGCTGACACTTTCTACTGGCGCTATCGCAGGTGAATACACTCATAGTACACCTGCTATACAAGGTTATGATGTCGTTTCTTACCATAATGGCAAACGCCCTATACGCGGAAACGGACATTTTGTTTCCACTCATAAAGGTGCGACCTATCAATTCTCTAGTAAAGCTAATCTAAAGGCATTTGAAAGCAATCCAGGTAAGTACGTTCCTGCTTATGGTGGTTATTGTGCTTTTGGCGCCTCTGTTGGTAAAAAGTTTATAGGTGATCCAGAAGTTTGGCGTATTGTTGACGGCACTTTGTATCTCAACCTTGATACTAGTATTCAGTCTGAGTGGTTAAAGGATGTACCTGGTCGCATAAAAACTGCGGATGCCAAATGGGAAAAAATCAAAGATAAGTCACCAGCTTCTTTATAAGCATTAAGTTCTTTAAAACTATTGATAGGGGAGTTCGCCCCTCTATCAATAATGTATTTTCAAATCTGATCTAAAAGCAGGAGTTTTGTATGGAAACTGCATACTATTATTTAGGCTTAAGCGGAATATTAACGGTGCTGCTATGGGTACCTTATATTCTTGCACGAGCTGTTACATGGGGAATTCCCACGTTTCTTAACAACTATCCGAATGGGTTTCCGAAAGAGCAGCCAGAACCACCATTATGGGCGCAGCGGTCTCAACGAGCACATTTGAATATGGTTGAAACACTACCTGCATTTGCTGCGGTCGTGTTAGCAGCTAGTGCTGTTGCTTCTGATGCCGCTTATGAAAGTATTGCTCTCTGGGCCCAAATATTTTTTATTGCAAGGCTCGCTCATGCCATTGTGTATACACTCGGCTTACCTTATCTACGTACACCTGTTTATTTAGTATCGTGGCTAGCGATCTTGATGATAGGGGCGAAAATTATCTGATTATTAATTTAAGAGCGGCTGAGTATTTACGAAGTAAATACTCAGCAAATCGATTTCAGTATTTTTATAACTCTATCTTGATTATAACTGCGCTTTTAGCCGGGGCGGTATGACAGATTAAAGTTTTAATTGATCATCTGTTAATGAGCTTTACCTAGAAAATAAGTGGTACGATATGAAGCTATGCGCTCTTTTACTGAAAGTCAATTCTTAAACGAAACCTCGATTGATCAATGGCGTGTGTGATATTCCAATCTAATGCGTAGCAAATACGTTTAATAATGTTAATCCCTAATTGCGAACTACCAGAACTGTCACAGTTATTTTTGATTGCGTTATGTGTTTCTAAATAATTGCTGGTAACTATTATTGTTGCTGTTTTGTCGGCGTATTTATTACCATTGTCGATAATATTAGAAATTAAAATTTGAAAAATATCGATGGGTGAGTGTATTTCAGTATCTTTCTTACAATCTATGACCCACTGAGTGCTCTGACTATCCGATGAATTAATTACTGATTTAATAATAGCGATAGGAGAAAGAGACTCTTTTTCTATTGTAAACTTATCATGTCGGGCGAGAATTAGAAATATATTCGTCAAATTACTCATACTATTGGTTGCTCGAAGCATGCGATCTATACTGCGGTCAATAATTTTTAAGGGCTCTTTGTGTGCTTTTAAAATTTCTAAGTTGCTCTTCATTACCATTAAAGGTGTTCTCAGCTCATGACTGACAGACTGAGTAAAGCTTTTTTCTCTTTTTAATGCCTCCTTAATATGTAACATGACGTCATTAAATGAGCGGGCCAATATGTTGAGCTCATGGTAATTACCTTCTTTACAGATATTGTCAGTGTCTTGATTAGCTCGTTTAACATCTTTTACCAGATCTTCAATAGGGTTTGAAAGTTGGCGTGCAAGTACTAAAGCAAGTGCTATTCCACATAAAATAATAATCAAGCTAAAAAGAAATAATAATATTAATATAAAATATTCAAATTTATCATTTAAGCCATCTATTTCTGGTAGGGCAAGAAATAACACTTGATTATCTTTTAATGGCTTGACGAGTATGTGAGTTTCCTCTAGCTCAACAACGCCTGCAGGTAAGTTTCTAAGGTGTTCAGGAATTGTTTCTTGAGAATAGAGTTCTTGAGATATAAGGGGTGCTTGAAAATCAATGCTTTGATTTTTTTTATCATATTGCTCAGACAGTTTTGTGTAGTAGTACTCAAGAAGATGTTCGTTTAACTTGTCTTCTGTTGTATAGAGTGTCACTAAAATTAAAATGCTGTAGATAAGCGTTAAAAAGAAAGAATAGGAAATAAGAGCAATGGTAATTTTTTTTCTATAAGTCATTTTTTAATGCCAGTTTAAACCCAACGCCGTGTACATTCTGAATAATAGATGTTGAAAATGGCTTGTCAATTTGATTGCGTAATTGATAAATTTGTGTTTTTAACACATCGCTGTCAGGAATTTCATCTCCCCAAACTTCCTGCTCGATAGCATGTTTGTTGACAACGTTAGGGTGGTTTTTTATCAGTAAACAAAATATTCTATATTGTGTCGGATTGAGTTTTATTGGTTGATCTTGTCGAAATACTTGATGAGTATGGTAATTTATTCGAATGTCTAATAATTGAGTTTCTCCTATACCTTGTCTATCTCCTCGGCTAGTGAGAGCATTCGCTCTAGCCATTAATTCTTCCATCGCAAAAGGTTTGACTAAATAGTCGTCAGCCCCAGATGTAAAGCCCTGTAATTTATCATCAAGAGTGTCCCGCGCAGTTAGAAATAATATGGGTGTTCTACAAAAAAGTTGTTCTCTCAGAATTTTGCAGGATTCATAGCCAGATTTACCCGGCATCATGACATCTAAAAAAATAACATCGTATGTGTTGTTCTTTACCAGTTCAAGCATGGCATCACCACGATCAGCATAGTCTGCGGTATGTCCTTTGAGCTCAATATAATCAATAATTGAACTGGCAATATCTCGATGGTCGTCAACAACTAATATATGCATATCATAGATTTTTAGTTTATAGGATGAATAGGGAATATAAAAAATTATAGTAATATTGATTGTAGATGATTCAGTAGCAATATTGATAAATTTATCATTAATAGTTTTACATGAATAGCAAAAGAATACATCCTTGTATTCTTTTCGATGTATTATAAGATCGTTGTCTCTAACCATTCCATTGCGATAGGCAAGACTTTTTCGTCTGAAGGACAATGCCCATCATCAGTTCCTTTGTCAACGATAATATATTTGCCATTAGATGAAGAAGAGGCCATTAATTTCATATCACTTGGCGGCGAAATTTCATTGTCACTATCATGATTGATGCTCAATATAGGGACAGGTGTTTTAGTCTTTCCGAGGTAATGCGTTGAAAGTGCTAGTTTATCACTGGTTTTAATAATATCTTCTCTACTCATATCAAACCGTTGCAAAAAAGCATCTCCTGTCATTTTAGGCACCTGAGTTAGTGCAAATTTTAATTTTAAAAAGGGAGCGTTGACGGCACCACAAATATTAATAACCGCAGCGACATCATCAGGATTGGTGAAGGCTGTTTTTGTTATTGCATTACCACCAAAGCTAGATGCCATCAGTGCTATTTTTTTACCATCAACTCTGGGTTCTTTTTGAAGCTGCTTGACTAGATGTTGATGAATAATATTCGTTTCATCTGTTGTTATACCAATATGTACGTTGCTGCCAATGCCGGGTAAATCTAATGAGATCATTGCCCAGCCTTTAGGTTTTAAATAATCACGATAGACAGAATAAAGCGATGTCAGCGTATGGTCAGAACCATTACTTACAACCATTACAGGTAAGCGTGTAGTAGGTTTTTTTTCTGGGAGATGTAAATAAGCATATGCAGTTCCTCTAGGAGTGTTGACTTGTAGCTCCTCAAGGTAAGTGCCATCATGCTTTACTGCTGCTTTGTAGTTCACCATGGCAAGATCATAGGAACGGTTAGATAATTCATCGCTTTTAAGAAAGGGGTAGGCAGCGATTGTATAGTAACTTGTTGCCGCTAAATATTCTTTTTTCGAAACCGCATCTTCTGCAACTTTATCCCATTCGTATTGCCAATTTCCTGGTTTGTAAGCTTTTGTTGCGATGTCGACATTGTTGTGCGCTTTAATATTCAATTGCTTTATTTTTTCAATCGTATCGTTGATGATTACGGGGTCGCCACCTTCTGCAACCCAGGTATCGGTATGAAGCTGCCTATAAAATTGGCTTTGATCTAATAAATAACGACCTAACTGAGTACAACCGCTGAGGCCTAAGATTCCTATTAGTAATAAAGTATAGCTTTTCATTGTTGTCTCCTTTAAAAACGGTAACTGATACCGGTAGAAAGTGAATAAAGATAATCATCTTCTACTAATGGAGAGTCTGTAATTGAACTATCCAAACTAACATACTCCATTCTTCCTGATAGCAGCCATTTGTCTGAAAGTTCGTAATACAGGCCAAATTCAAGTCCAATATTATTCGCACTATCAGCTTTATAAGTACTTGATAAACGGGTATTCAATGGGTTATCAACTTCTGACTGGCTTACCCCAAAATAATTGTCGGTATAGTCCTTATCAAGGTGTTCAACAAATAAAGATGACATAATAAATAACTTTCCTTTTTGATATTCATGCTCCACAGATAACTCAACGCTTGAGCCATCTTCCGAGTGTTTCATGGGTTGAATACCAAAGCTAAAAGGCTCCAGTTCAAAGCCCAAAAAGAAGCCATAAGAGTGACCATCATCTCTGGTCTCCAGGCCTTTATAGCCATCGCCCAGATCTTCTTCATCGAAGCCATAACCTTCAAACAAGCTAAAGACCGGGCCTATTTCTATGTTCCTGTTTTCATATAAGCGATAGCCAATGTCGCCACCTTCCCAATAGAAGCCGCCTTTTTGCGCATTGATGATGGGAAAAGCTTCAGTCTCATCATCAATGGTTTCGTAGATGCTACTCTCAAAATTAGCTCCAATCCCTAGGTATAACCTATCTGGCCCGCCAGCCAACGCTGTGTGTGGAAAGCTTGTACTTAAAATGCAAGCCATGCTAAGTGTTATATGTGTTGTCTTCATTAAATAATCACCTTGGTTAGTTTGCGAGATAATATAAATGTGGCAAAGTAAAAAAATGGTGATTATGGATGTTGTTTGACTAGGAAATGATTCACAAAGATTAACTGTTGATAGATTACTTTTTTCCTCGTTGATCAAGTTTACATTCACATTTTTTTCACTGCCCATTGCTGATAATTACTCTCATCTACTGATGGAGTGATGAGTAATGATTAACTTAAAGATAAAAACTGTATTAGGGCGCTATATATTATTACCGGCTTTATCCGCTGTATTTCTAACGGCTTGTGGAGGCAGTAATAGCAGTAGCAATAATAATGATCCTGTAACCGATGAACCTGCAACCTTGGAAGACTTAGGTCGGCAGTTATATTTTGATACGAACTTATCGAACCCTGTGGGACAGTCATGTGCAAGCTGCCATACACCTGAGGTTGGGTTTGATGATCCTGATGATTTGTTGGCGACTTCAGAAGGTGCTGTGATTGATCGCTTTGGTCCACGTAATTCGCCAACTGCCAGTTATACGGCGTTTATTCCTCCATTGAGGTTTGATGTTGAGGAAGATCGTTTTGTGGGTGGTTTATTCTGGGATGGTCGAGCAGACTCCCTTGAAGAGCAGGCACAAGGCCCTTTCTTAAATCCCTTGGAAATGAATATGGAAAGCGAAGCTGCTGTTGTTGAAGCGGTTCAGCAGTCGAGTTATGCGCAAGATTTCCTTGATGTGTTTGGTGAAGATGCCTTTGATGATGTAGAAGAAGCTTATATCAATATTTCGGAGGCTATTGCGGAATTTGAGCGGACACCTGAATTTTTGCCTTTTACATCCAAGTTTGATGCAGTCCAAGCAGGCACTGCTGAATTTACCGAATCGGAAGAGCGTGGTTTTGACTTATTTGTCGATGACCTCGAAGAGGGCGGTGCAGATTGCGCGGGGTGCCATAATAGTTTTGAAGATGGCCCCATTTTATTTAGTAGTTTTGAATACGAAAATCTGGGTGTTCCTGCAAATCCCAATAATCCATTTTATTCTGTTAGCGAAGAACTAAATCCAGATGGAGAAAACTTTATCGACCTTGGTTTGGGTGCTGTTGTTGGTGATGACAGGGAAGATGGAAAATTTCGTACACCTCCTTTACGTAATGTCGCTGAAACAGCACCTTATATGCACAATGGTGTGTTTAATACACTGGCAGAAGTGCTGGAATTCTATAACGACAGAGACCCTAATGATGCGGAAGTAACACGCAATATGACAGATGATGAGTCAGTGGGTAACTTGAACTTTAATGAGCAGCAGTTACAGGATTTAGAAGCATTTTTGCGTACCTTGTCTGATGGTTATTCTGCTGAATAACTAAACCAAAAAGCAGGGAAGCTTTAACTATTTAAACATGCTTATTATCAAAGATCGATTATGAATTATAAGTCAGTACGCTTTCGCTTTAGTTGGGTAAAACCTTTTATCCATGTCGCTTTATTCATTTTTATCTAATTCCTGGTTTCATTGAGTTTTATAGAGTTTACATCTATTTGAAGCTGTTTGAATCCATAAAACCCCAAAGAAGCCACCTTTAATAGTAGGCTTAATAAAAGAACTGCTGGTAATCATAGAAGTCAATAACCCGCCCATTTAAATATTCTTATACTGAACCGCCACTTAAGTAGGCCCACTCACCAAGATACGGTATTGACAATAGCCATCACCCGGTTATATTCGAAACCGCCAGCCTTCAGGGATGGAACACGGCTTTTCAAGCCGCCCCATTACTATAAATACAATGAGAGTATAACAATGAAAGTTTGTCGTTTATCTGTGGTTATTGCGGTTCTGTTATTAGCCTCCTGCGCCTATTTGGATACAGGTTATCAAGTCAGCCCTCTGGATGACAATGTATTAGCAGCTAATCGCTCAGCGAGTATGAATGGTTTCAGTAGTGCTGAATTGTTGCGAGATAACGATCAGGCTTTTGAAAACAAACTGGCGTTAATCAATAGTGCGACTCAAACGATTGATCTGGCCTATTATATTTTTGACGATGACTATAGTTCATCGGTATTGAGCAAGGCATTACTGGATGCCACTCGACGGGGTGTTAATGTCCGTTTGCTGGTGGATTACCACTCTGCCTACAAGGATCTGGATCGTTTTTCCATGCTCGAATTCTTTGGCAATCGTGGCAGTGGTAGTTTGCGGGTTAAGTTTTACAATCGCCCAACTCCCTTGATGATTAAAGATGCGATCTTTATGACATTGGGATGTCGCCATCCTGATTTGGATAAGCGCAGTGGTTGTAGCCAGGAGAAACTGGCTGAAATTGATCGTTTGATTGCTGGGAGTAATGATCCTGCCAATATACGTTATGGTAGCTCAGGATTATTTTTGTCTGGTTTGTACGGTAAAAACCCTCAACTCATGGCATTGGCGGTGAATGAGGCACACCAATTGGATGTAGACAAATTATCTCAGTCCGATAGCAGCGCAGACCAAGCTGATTCACTTAAAAAGGTTGGTCAAATTTATTGGCGTGCTTATTATGGTTCAGGCTCAGACCGCTTGGTTAATCGTGCCAAACTATCCATGGCATTTTTGGTTTATGGTGATACCCTAAATCCAGTTTATGATGCCTTTTCCTCTTTTCTGCCTGTTGAGCGTGAGCAATCCAGTGCCGCACGACGGGATTGGGACTTCAGTACGGACTTTTTGCATCACAAATTACTTTGGGTTGATCGACAAAAATTGCAATTGGGTGGCCGCAATGTTCAGGATGCCTATCACCTACAGCCCAGTAACTTGTCCGATAAATACACCTTTGTCGATACTGATTTAATCGTTGAGTTAGAAGAGGCTAACAATGCATTCGGCGAGTCTTTTGAGCGTTTGTGGAATTACTCCATGACGGCCAGCCTGGCAGATGTTCGCCAACATGCCCCCAATGATTTTTTGGTAGCACAACAAAAGGCGAATAAAGTCTGTAAAGAGACCCCGAAAGAGAATTGTGTTGAGCAGGAGTTTAATAAAGCGATTACTATTCCTTTACGTGATCGTATGGAAGGTCACTACAGCCAGTTACAGACTGCTGTACAAGTTTATAATCGTAGCTACCAAGCATTGGCAAAGGACAAGCGCTCATCATCCTTTAAACTTGATCCGCAAGCAACGCTTAGTTATATCGAAAATTTACCATATATAGTCAATGATGTAACCAGCGAAATCAGCAACCGCCACTATGGTTCTATTAATGGTGAGGAGGGAAATTTTGGGAAACATATTCACGGTATTTGGTTGTCTGCTTTAAAGTCTGTTTGTCAGCAAGCGACAGCGGAGAGCCCACAACAAATTATTTTTTATAATGCCTACGTTTTTTTCCCTTCCAATATTCTCCATCAGCTTGCGCGAATGATTGATGGTCGTGAGCCTTGTGCCCATGTCACTATTGATGTGCTGACTAATTCTATTACAACCACTGATCTAAACGTAGTGAATATTCTCTCGCGCCATTCGATTAAAGCCTTGTTGGAGCACAAACAGCTCCATCACGATCCGTTAACCGGCGCCCGTTTTCGTTATTTTGAGACGCCACCGGCAGCAAATACCACATCGACTCTTTCACTTCACAGCAAAGTTATGGTGTTTGGTGATCGTATGTTTGTGGGGTCCGCCAATGCAGATGCGCGTAGTTTAATGATGGATACTAATAACGGTTTACTGATTGAAAATGCTCCGCAATTTATTGGTACTTACCGGCAATGGTTTAACCAGCAACTCGCTGATAAAACACTGGCACTGGAAATGACGCAAGAGTATCAGGTCATTAGCCGAACGGATTTGTTAAAGCTAGATGAGCAAGCCATAGATGCGATGGTTGATCGCTACAATATAAAACGTTTTGATGAGAGTGGAGAGCAATTACAAAAAGCGAAAAAAATACAAGTGGACTTGCTGGAAAAAGCATATCAACTAAGTAAAAAAATAGTCGGCAAAGGCTCCTCTAAGGAGGCGCAAGCTGAATTTAATTTATTGTTTAAATTAATTTAATTAATTTTTGGTTAAATGGTCAGCTATTTAAATCTCTTAAACTTTTGAAGCAGAATAAATAGGGTGATCTGGTCACCCTATTTATTATTTGATTGGGCTCAGGTTATTTATTTAATCGGTGGATGTTCGATTGTCTTTTTCATATACATGATGCTGCTACAAGCGCTTATGGTATTAAGCGGAATCAACTAGATAAGACGAGGGAATATGAGCTCAGGAGGGCTCCTATTTGGACTCGAAACAAAGAGCGGATGATCCTAGAAAGATGGTAGCTACGGGTGGACTTGAACCACCGACCCCAGCATTATGAATGCGATTTTTTGAAACTTCCATCTACAACCATAAACAATCACGTAAATAAAAATACAATAAAATCAATAATTTATAATTATATTGTGATCTGTTTGTACCAGATTATATCTGGTTGTTTTTCACTTTTGCCCTTAATTTGCCCTTAATTTGCCCTTAATATTAAGGTATAATATGTAGTATTGAAAGGGGGATATCTTATGGGTGCTCATCTGACCAAAAGCTTTGTGGAAAATATTGAACCTCGTAGTAAAGCCTATGAAATTTATGATACAAAAATTGCTGGATTTTTAGTAAGAGTTCAGCCAACAGGTAGGTTGGTTTTCTATTTTGCTTATCGTAATCAGGCACGTAAAAATCAGCGTATCAAGATAGGGGTTTATGATGTAGATGCAAAGATGACTGTGCAGAAAGCACGTGATAAGGCGTCTGTTTATTCAGGGCAGGTACGAAGTGGTGTTGACGTCCAGGGAGAAAAGACTCAAAAGCGCCAAAATGCTATTGAGTCTCATCAAAGAACATTAAAGGTTTTTATTGAAGATCACTATGGGCCTTGGGCTTTGGCAAATTTGAAAACAGGCCAAGATACGCTCGATAAACTCTCTTCCAGTTTTCCAGATTTTATGCAGTTGCCTTTAGACAATATCACGGTTCCATTGGTTGAGCGGTGGCGTACTAAAAAACTGAAGGATAGTATAGAAGCTAGTACAATTAATCGCTGTATCGCTGCTCTTAGAGCATTGTTGCGTAAAGCCGTGTCATGGGGGGTTATTGATAACCACCCTCTCAAAGAATTTAAAATGCTTAGGCTAGATAAAAACCCCGTAGTACGTTTTCTATCTGTTGAGGAAAGGCGGTATCTATATAAGGCGCTTCTAACCAGAGATAAAGAATTGAAGCAAGCTAGAGAGAGAGGTAATCAGCATAGGCGAGAAAGAAATTATGATGAATTGCCATCTTTGCTAGATTGTTATTATGCTGATCGAATGACACCAATTATCATTTTATCGTTAAAAACAGGTTTAAGGCGTGGTGAAGCCTTTGATTTAAAATGGTCAGATGTCGATTTCGTGAATATGAAAATTACTCTTAGAGGAGATACCACTAAATCCAGCCATACTCGCTATATCCCAATTAGCCCTATTGCACTCAAAGTCCTCAATAGATGGAAAGATCAAGCTGAAAAATTAGATGGACGTGTTTTCCCCTCTGATAATGGTGGGCGTTTAAATAACCTGAAAAAATCTTGGGCAACCATTATGGATAAAGCTGGTATCGTAAACTTTCGATGGCATGATATGCGCCATGACTTTGCTTCGCAGTTAGTTATGAAGGGTGTTCCATTAAATACAGTGCGTGAGCTATGTGGCCATGCAGATTCGACCACTACACAGCGTTATGCCCATCTTGCGCCAGGGCATATTGCAGACGCCATAGCATTAATAGGATAAAGAGCTTATGCCTTATGCTCTCCTAGATGCTCTAATTTTTTCTGGTTATCTAGCCAAATATCCAGATCTTCTCGCAAGTAGCGAACTGAGCGGCCTATCTTAATAAAAGGTGGTGCAGGTATGGATGAATCCCTATTTCCATATACTCTGGCTCTACGAAGATATGACCTGCTCATCCCTATGTAAGCAGCAGTTTGTATCTCTGTTAATGATCGAGGTAATATATTTTCTGTATCTGCTTCCATATTGATGTGCCTAGTATTTTCAGCATTAGTGGTTTGGTACATTTTGTTCACGGCAGTGGTAATTTTTGTATAAAAAAAAGATTCTAGGAATGCTTAAACATTACAGAGTTAGCAATACTCTAAAGCTTATAAATGAATAAAAGGCAGTAATGCGAGGCGTCAAATACTGAGTATATTTTTAGCAGTTATTATTTTCACCATTTATAGGAGTCGAAATAATGAGAAGCTTATCAATCATTTTATTATTATCGTTTTCAGCAATGAGTTATGCGGCTAAACCTCAGCAGTGGGAGTACCAAGTAAAGACCATCGGCCTACTGGGTGATGATGTGATCACTAGAAAATTAAATCAGTCGGGGGAGCAAGGTTGGGAGTTGGTGAATTGTACCGTGGAAAAGGCATCGTTAACCTGTATCTTCAAAAGGCCCAAATAACCCAATAAATAGGGCCTTCAGTTAGAACTTGGCTTAATCAATATAATGGGTGCCGGGCCGCTTAACGATATCAGCACTATCGCCATCGTCCGTATCACCGTAGGTTTGATGATTACCGATAGAGTTAGGGCTATCGTCCTCATCATCCGGTGCCAGCACTTCTGTTGCCAATGCGACTGTATTCCACAGTAAGGTAAATAATAGGGTAAAAGCCCCCACGACTAGCTGAGTGATTAGCTTGGCTATCTTTATCAATTTCATCATAAAGTTATCTGTTTTCGCATATCATGCGGATGTTTAATGATCCCCAATGTTGCCTAATGAGTCAACTATTTGTATTGCGACATCCATTGGGGTGGATAGTGGCAAGTTTATCCAGTTAGTCACCTATTTCTGCATCACCAACAATAATAGCACTGGATTCCATTGGCTCATGTACTCTAGCGTCAGATAAAAATACAGCGCACCATTCTGCGTTGTAGCCTCGTTGCTCTGGATGCTTGCAAACCTTAAATCGAAATTGCCCACATTCAGACAGTTTTACCATACGGTCATCTGTATAGATTGCAGCATATTCCGCTTTCGTTAATTCAATTTGCTGGAATATTTTGATTGTACCCCAGGATTGCCCCTTGATTGCGATTGCTCGAAAGTTTAACAGTGGCGGCTGCTTAGGTTTGGCAGCAGACACCTCATACCCAGACGCTTGCATTAAATCCCTCCACTCTGAGTCGGTTAGAGTCAGTGCTTGCCCGTCACCAATATGCAGTGGCAGAGCAACGCTGGATGATAACTGCCAGCTTTCACCTTGGTGTTTCGCTATGGGCTTGTGTGCGCCATGTGTTCGCGCAAATACTTGCAGTAATGCAGCGGTGAGTGTTCCACCGAATCGCTCAACGTCACCCAGCTCTGAGCGCTCATAAGCCAAGCGGTTTAAAATATGATTAATCCAGCGAGCGGTGTACTGGCTATTAGCTTGTTTATAGTGAAAGTCTAAGCAAATCTTCACGCATTGGTCAGCGGTGATAATCTTTTCCTCCAATTGCTGGTAGAGGGATTGATCACGAAAGTAAGGTGCTGCTGCGCCCGTTTTTAATCGTCCGTCTGCATAATGGTGTACCTGTTTTTCATAGTGTTGGGGGTCGCTTTCTTGTAATGCTCTGATGTCTTCCCAAAGTGTTATACAAATATTGGCATGATTGATATCCCGCTGTTGATCACGAAGGTCTGCCAGTAGGACTTTAATGCGTCTGGCTCTAACGCTAGAGTTTGATTTTCGTTTAGCGTGAAGAGTGACCCCTGTCGCTCGGCACTGCCAATAATCAATGGCCTTTGCTGCTTTAACAGAATTTGTCATCGCGGTATGTATGCTTTCTTGATCACGCCTTGCTCGTCGTTCTGAGTGATGCCCCACCAGAATAGGCTGTCCGCCATAAAACCGCTCTGCGATACGGCTTGCTGCGTTGTAAAACGCATTAGACTGGGCTTCTTTTTTTAGCGCTAATGCGTCAAGCCGTTCGATTTTGGCTTCTGCCCGTTCAAGTAGAGTTATTTCTTCCGGGGCGATACTGCCTGCTAATGCTATGCACACGTCCTCTCGCGCTGGTGTCCACTTGGGCGCGACAAATAACTCTTGCCTGGGTGCCCATATAAAACCGCAGCCCTTCACTTTTTTATAGGTTTCATCGTCCAGCCATTCCTCGGTATAAATTCTCAGCTTATTATCTTCAAGGCTATAAGTTGCAGTGATTGTATTGTTCATATTTATGTCCTCGTCTCATTGATTTGGGTTTTTAAAACACGCACATCCCTCTGGGATTGAAAATCCCAGACAACGAGCGAAGCGAGTGGGAACACGGCGTTAGCCAGCCGCAAGGGAGGGTTCCCCCTTGTGCAGGGCAGATTGCAGGGAGGCAATCTGCGGGATACCTTGCGGCTGGCTAAGGTTGTGTTACCCTGAATAAGTCCCAGAGGGATGTGGGTTAAGAGCGGCGCTTGCGCCTGCTTTGGTCGGGGCGTTGCGGGGTGTCCCCGCTAGAAAGGGGTGACGAAAAACGCTTGTTTTTTTAGCGTTTGGAGCAGGGGAAAGGCTTTTCCCCCTTAGAAGATAATTTACGTTGCTATTCTTGTTGAATGTGGTGACGACCATGAATCAATGATCTAAAGTTGAAAGCTGTTATCGATTTATAGCGGACACTTAGAATACCCCAATTTGCTTTATAGATGCTCTGTATAAGCGGATAAAAAATCCAATATCAATAATAACTGTTAGCTGTATGGAGAGATCGTGAATTTTCTTGAATCATTAGCTGCCGAGTGGTACTCAATACAAGGATATTTTGTGCGTACAAATATCAAAGCGAATCGTAGAGCCAATGGAGGCTACAACAACGAGATTGATGTTTTGGCATTTTTACCTGCTACAAGTAAATTGGTTCACTTGGAAACATCATGGGATGCCCTTACTTGGGAAAAACGAGAAGAAAGATACTTAACTAAAAAATTTGTTTTTTCCTACGAGCAATATACTGAAATAGTTGGATCTATGCCGACCACCATTCAAAAACGAGCAATTATTGGCACGTCTAAATCCCAGCCAAAAGAAATTTGGGGTGAAAATATCGAAGTAACAACCGTGCCAAATTTTGTCGCTGAAATAGCGGCTGAAATGAAGCGGCGTCACCCAATGCGTGATGTCATTCCAGAAACTTACCCTTGTTTAAGGTCATTTCAATTTGCTCTGGCATATGGCAATTGACAAAGTTTGTTTACAACCATACGAGGTGATTAGGTTCACTTTCTATGGTCTTCGGACATTCGTATGTCCTATCGTAACTTTTGTAATGGGTGCTGAGTGATGTTCAAAAAGACACTACTAGTAAATCATTTAGAGGGCAGCAGCCTCCCTAAAAAAGAATTAACGGCTATGGTGACGAAACAGTTAGAAAAAGCAAAAAATTACAATTACAAGTACATCAATCCTGTATCCGTCAAAAACATAGTCGGAAAGTGGGCACCACTTTCAGTGTGGAATTTCTCTTTTCTTATGGAATGTTTTATAGCTGTACTAAACGATTCTGGGTCAAGTATTATGAACTCAAAAGGAACTTACAAAACAGATATCGATGGAGTTACTGAGGCATTAAAAGGAGTTGGTGAAAAGCTGTTAAAAAGTAATTGCGAGTATATATCAAGGTCATGGAAATTTTTTGATGAACTTGATTTTGATATTACGCATAGTTGCGTAGAAGGCGAGCCAGTGGAAACTATGGTTAAACCATACTTTGCATTTGAAGATTTTCGCCGAAGCAAAGAAGAAACTCGTATAGTAGTCCATGCTACTGTCGCTCGCTTTGAAGGCACAACATGGACAATATCCTTTCCCCTGCAATATATAATGAAAGGCTATCCAAAGTTAAGAAATCAGCATTTCGGATATTGCCATAAGATTGCTTTATTTGATGAAGATGGTGATTTTGACAAAGAGTATATTTACGTTGGAGTCACCGGGAGAAACTGGCTTCAACGCATGAATGAACACTTTAATGAAATAAAATCAGGTAGTAACAAGCTCTTCCATCAAACATGGCGAGAGTTTGTAGGCAAGAAAAATGTCATGCTCAGCAGTGAGTTGGTGGTGGGCGATCACAGTTTTGAACAGATCATGTCATGGGAAGAAGATTTTGTTGATAGATACATGGAATTAGGAGTATCGCTAAACATGATTCCTGGTGGTTTCAAGGGTATGCGTTTTCTTCATAAGCATCGGCTTCTAAGCAGTGATCGAGTTTCGGTTAAAGAAAGAGATGCAGCGCTTGTTAAATATCAGCGCCAACACCCAAAAGCAGGTATTCCCAATCTGCTTATCAGTGAGTTGTGGAAAGATGATGAGTATGCGGCACGAATAATCTGTGGTCATGAGGGAAGGCTTTCCGTTCAACAAGTTCATGAAATTAGAAAGCTCAACGGAATGGGCATTCCGCTGGAAAAAATTATGAAGCTAGTGGAAGCCTCAAATGTTCAGCAAGTTAAACGTGTTATTAGTGGAGAAACCTATACTCGAATCCAGTAGTGTGATAGGCCAAATGAACGCTAATAAAACCATAAATTTAGAGAAAAATATCTATCTCTTTATTCTATTATGGTTGGTGCTGACTTACAGGAATGTACGCATTTAATTTAAAAATTAGGGTTGGTAAAAATAGCCCAATGAGTAATATTTTCATTGGGCTGATAAAATAATTACCAGTCATGCTTGCTGGATAGCTAATTGACACTGTTTTGCAAGTGAGAATGGTAAAACAAAGTAATCTTCTGTTGCGAGATTAATCCATTGAAACTCTACCACTTCGTTTGCAGTAGAAAGCTTAGACTTATCTCGTCGAATTAACAGTTGATCGCTATTGAACATAGCGGCGATTCTACCTAAATAGAACACGTCACTAATTGGCGTAGACAGATTGTTGGACAACAGTTTAACAACCAATATTTTATGTATGACTATCACACGCTGATTGAGGTGATATTTAGTTATCATTGCTAGTTACCTATATTAGATGGGCACTAATCCATTAATCAAAAACTAATGGCGTTTTAGCTCAAGGGCTATAGAGGCTTTATTGTCTAGCAATCAAATAAATTGATGTGGCGTATACTTTTCAGACTTATAAGAACGTAAAAAAGCTTAAGCTTTGTTTGTCTAAACCATTATGTCGCCTCTATCTGGCGAGCATCATTCCAAAGAGCGGTCTTGGTTAAAATTTGTTCGTTCTGGGGAGATCTAAATCCATCAGTATTATCTTTATCATTAAATTCGTTATTACTACAGCCACAGGTATAAATGTAAGGTTCAAACCTATTATTTTTAATGATTAGGGTGAGTTCGATGTGCTTCATCACCTTTAAGTTTGTAAAAATGTTATGGTCGCTTACCTGATTGGTGCAAATGATAATCAAGTATGCTTATTTTTAGCATATAGGTTGATAAACGCGCCAAAGCTGACTGTTTAGGAGCTAATAGCTTAAATGAATGAAAAAACATTATTGTGGGCTGAGTATTGGCGTAATTCTCTAGCGGATACTTCTCTGGGGCAAGGTGCATTCCGTACTAACGAGACAAAACAATTCCATAAATTAGATTCAGAAATACTAGAGAAAGGATCGTTAGCTAGTGATATTACAGAGAAATTATTCGATGGTATTGATGAGGAAATCCTAACGATTTCAGTAGCCTTTAGACCCCTCGTTTTTATCTATCGAGTAGAACGTGGAACTGAAAAAAATGACAACTCTCCCAGTAGCATTACACCACTTCTATGTTTTGCAAAGCTGTCACGCTCAGGCAGACTTTACCCTTCTTCGACCCCAGTAGTTCCGCGAGATATTTTAGAGCCTCTGGAGGCAAAAACCTATTCAATAGGTAGTGTAGAAGATCTCGATACTTTTCTAAGTAAAGAATCTTTTACCGAACTGATTTATAGTGATGACCAACTAGGACAAGAAGAAAATAATGTAGATGAAGCTCATAGTCGTTATTGGATAGAATATAAGTCGTATTGTGAAAAATTACTGAATGCTGTTGCCGATGAATGGTTAAGTGACCTTCAAGGTTATTTAAAAGCTGATTATGGGTTTATCCTGAGTGTTGATCAATTACAAGGTGCGGCTCAGCATATATTAAAGTTATACGATCACCTCAGACGTACCAACCCATGTACTTCGCTACTCGATACTTATGCCTGCGATAAAGTCTCTTCCCTAAAACAGACTTTAAATGATAATAGCCTTGTTGCAGAGCGTTTAGCCCATGCGAGCGACCAATACGGCCTTGCCACAGCGCAGAGAGATGCTTTAAGTCATATTTTATCGGTTAAAGATGGCCAGATGATAGCGGTTAATGGCCCTCCTGGAACAGGAAAAACAACCTTAGTTCTATCACTGGTAGCAACGCTTTGGACTAAAGCCGCTATTGCTGGTGATAATCCCCCGGTCATTATCGCAGCCTCTGCCAATAACCAAGCGACGAGCAATGTTATTGATGCTTTTGGAAAAGACTTTTCAGAGGGGAGCGATTCCTTGGCAGGAAGATGGCTCCCTGATGTAACCAGCTATGGTGCCTATTTTCCCTCCAGGGATGAAGAGAGTAAGTCGGGCAAAAAATATCAAACAGAGAATTTTTTTAAAAAGATAGAAAATAAGGAATATTTGGAGCGTGCTGAGCTTTATTACAAGGAAAAAGCTGAGGGGTTTTATAACAGTGAAAAAAATATCAGTGTTTCTCATGTTGTGGAAAAGCTAAGAAAGACGCTTATTTCTCTGTCTAAACAACTGTTAAAAATTGAGCCTGCCTGGGAAGCTTACACGTCTGCATTAGAAGATTATACCGAAATCTTAGGGAATGATCCTGATGAAAAAGTGGCAACTCTGGATAAAGAAATGGAGGAATGCTCAACAGCTATTATCAATATCAGGCAAGCACAAACAGATTGGCTAAAATACTTATCAAATGAATCAATCTGGTATGCACTTCTATCTTGGCTTCCTCCTATTCGTAATAAACGTGAGCGTCTGGCGCAGTTGTTTGTCAAGGAAAATTTTAGTTCTTTCTATGGCGAAGATAGTGTTATCGACATTGATAAAATAGAAGAAGAGCTTGTTTCTTTTTTAAAAAATGAAAAGAAAGCGATGTTGTCATATGAAAAAACAAAGGAAAAATATGATAAGGCTATTAACAAATTAGCGAGCTGTAAAGAGGCGTGGGTATCTATTGTAGAGGCTTTCGGATTGTCAGACGCTGACAATATCGTACTTAGTGATTTAGATGAATTTCTTGATGCAACAGTGCGCTTTAAAATGTTCAGGTTGGCTGTTCACTACTGGGAGGGTAGATGGTTACTTGATGTTCGAGAACGGCTGCAAGAAGTTGAAAAGCATCGAGCGAATGGCCTTAAGATAAAACAAAGGCGATGGCAAAGACGGATGATGGTCACCCCTTGCATTGTTTCTACGTTATATATGCTCCCCTCTCATATGTCTGGCACCAGACGAGAAGATGATGGCAACTTTTTGACTGAATATAACTATAATTTTATAGATTTGCTGATTGTTGATGAAGGCGGTCTGATTCCTCCAGAGCTTGCTGGTGCTTCTCTGTCATTAGCTAAACGAGCAGTCGTCATTGGCGATACGCGACAAATTGAGCCTATTCAGTCACTTTCATCTCAAGTTGATATAGGCAATTTGCATCAAATTGGGTTACTTCCGCACAATAATACTCAAGATCATTATAGTCACTTGAAAGATATGGGAAAAACCGTTTTTGGTGGCAGTGTGATGAAATCTGCTCAAATGCTGTCTCATTACCACTATGACAAAGATATGGAACGAGGCATGTACCTTTATGAACATCGACGCTGTTATAACGACATTATCAATTTTTGTAACGAATTGTGTTACGACGAAAAACTCATTCCCATGCGTGGTGACTCACCAAATCATGAGGCTCTTCCAACAGTAGGGCACTTGCACATTGATGGGATGTGTCAAAAAGCGATTGGTGGCAGCCGATATAATGAACTGGAGGCACAAACCATCGCTAAGTGGTTGGCTGATAATCGCCAACAATTGGAGTCTAAGTATGATAAAAAAAGCCTCAGCGATATCGTTTGCGTTATCACTCCCTTTGGCAGTCAGACAAATGCCATTTCTCAAGCATGTAGAAATAACGGTATAAAAGTCGGTAAAAATGAAGGTGAAATGGTTGTTGGTACTGTACATGCCATTCAAGGGGCTGAGCGACCTGTTGTAATATTTTCCTCTGTCTATTCCAAACATGCTGATGGTTATTTTATTGATCGTTCTAACAGTATGCTCAATGTCGCAGTCTCTCGCGCTAAAGATCACTTTCTCGTTTTCGGTGATATGGATGTTTTTACATCACATCAGGATGAAGTCTCACCGAGAGGACTATTGGCTAAATATTTGTTTAAGTCTCCAAAAAATACTATTGAGTATCCTGCTTTACCTAGAAAAGATTTGGTCACGTCACATGCAGTTACTCCATTATACGATGCTGAAGAACATGATCAGTTTCTCGTTCAGGCTATAAATCAAGCTTTAGATGAAATTCATATTGTAACGCCCTGGATAAGGCAGGATTTTCTCAGTGATTCCACTGTCTTGCAAAGTATGTCTGAAGCACACATGCGTAAAGTCATTATAAAGGTATATACAGACTTTGAGTTAAATTGCCACGCAGATACTTATGATGAAAAAACGGCCAAAAGGAAGCAGTTATTTTCTCTAGTAGAGTGGCTTAAAGGTTATGGAATTCAGCTTGTTCTTGTCAAACGGGTACATAGCAAGATTGTTATGATTGATTCAAAACTATTATGCGTTGGTTCATTTAATTGGTTTAGTGCTTCTAGGCAAGGGCAATACGTTCGTCAAGAAACTTCGTTAGTTTATAAGAGTACGCGAGTGAAGAGTGAAATTGAGATTCTAAAAAGGTCACTAAATCAACGAACGATAGCTTTAAAATAGTTCTATTTTAAAAATTAGGGCTAGACCTATAACTGCGTGTGTAATGATTAAAGAGGTAATTATTAGCTTATCAGGTCTTATAAAACCCATACGATTAAACTAATCAACAACAGCTCCGCGACTGTTACCTCAACCGCAAAGGGGGAGGTAACAGTCGCGGAAACAGCAACAAGTCATTGAATTTCAATTATAAAATTAAAAACGGCTTGGATAACCGCTGGATAATAGTCGCAGAATTTTTTACGGAAACCGTTGCAAATATCTCGAAGCCTATTTACACTAAGGTTGTTGTTTCAGTGACGAAAGGCCACATTCCTATAATGTCGTCCGCCAACATTGGCCTCTATTGTTATTATCATTACCGATTCAGGTAATTGCATCCATCTTATTGCCACATTAGTTATTGTGGTTTCTTTTTTAGTTATTTTCTAATGTAACTGTCCCGTTATTGTTGCCATTTACAACTGACAGCTTTTGTCAGATTAAGCGTGTAACAGCTTTCCAATAATCCGGTATTCATTCCGTTTGAATTATCGGCCTTTCACATAATGTAGCTCTACTAAACGCTATACAAACAAACCAGCGCCCAACTGGTTGGTTGATTTTCTATGAAAGTCAGCACGAAACAATGTGGGTTAATAGAAAGTGAAATGTAAAGACGAAAATATACTTATTGCATAGATAAATCAAAGACTTAGAGATTTTATTGCACTCATCTGAAATATATTGCAGTTGTTTGAAATATATTTTTAAGCTGTGAAATATCAGTATTGAATAGTGTTTATTAACCATTAACTAAGAGGAAATAAATCATGAGATAGCGTCATACGCTATGAGCTAATCACTATTGATCGAAAACCCTGAGTGATCATTCCACAGGTTTAACATTCAGGCGGCTTCGCATAGCCACATTAGATTTTAGGGGTGGTGTCCTAAGACCTTGCTTCATACCGTGTATGAAGACAGCGAATTGGAATCGATTCGTTGTGTCACATCCACTCACCAGATTTTTAACACCATTAGCTACAAGCAGGCTATTAAAAATCTAAAGATTGATAGCAATAGAATCCCTAAGCGTCAGCTTTCGGACTGATTTTGTATGCCTGTTAATTCATAAATCTCCTGATTCCACAGTAAACGACTGAATAAGATTTTTTAAAGTCTGAAAAGTTAACGACTATTTATGCTGAGAAATTACAGTAATCTACCTCAATGAAAAAGCTTTGGTACGAATTGCGAAATTTGTGTACGACTAATTTCAATGGCAGTCGTGCTACACAGGGCAAGCGCTATCGTGAGCTAAGAGCGATTTCGAGAACACTGGAATCATTAGGTTTTCGGCATATGGGTAAGGATTCTTTAAAAGAAAAGCATATTTGGGCGCTTGTTAATTATTGGAGAGAAAACCAATTGAGTATTGGCACAATAAAAACCCGTATGACGGTATTGCGCTGGTGGGCCAGCAAGATAGGTAAGCATAATCTTATTGCGGGCCAAAATGAATATTATGGAATAGGCAAGCGAACCTATATCACACCTTATTCAAAAGCCTGTAATGTTAAAGAAGAGCAACTGAATAAAATTTCAGACCAGTATGTTCTTCTTAGCTTGAAATTAGCTAAGTTATTTGGCTTGAGAAAAGAAGAGTCCATCAAGTTTAGTGTTGGCTATGCAGATAAAGGCGACCATATAAAGCTTAAGTCGAGCTGGTGTAAAGGCGGTAGATCAAGAGTTATTCCAATACTCAATCAAGAACAGCGTGAACTATTGAATGAAATAAAAGCTTTGGTTGGGTCAGATTCTTTAATACCCAATGATAAAAAATTTATACAGCAATACAAGAAGTATGAAAAATTAACTAATAATGCTGGGCTGAGGAAATTACACGGGTTGAGGCATCAATATGCACAAAATCGATATTTCCAATTAACTGGTTGGGAATGCTCTCATCGGGGAGGCTCAATGTTTAAACAATTGGATCATCAGCAAAAGCAAATTGATCGAGAAGCGCGATTGATTCTGGCAAGAGAGCTGGGGCACGAAAGGCTCGAAGTGGTTGCAATTTACATAGGAAAGTAACAAGCAGTTTAATAATTTTTTATATCAGGAGTTGGTCAGTCATGGTCAATATAGAAGTTGAAGATAAAGTACTTTTTTCTGTCTCAAATCGGGCAAAACATTATGGGTTTGTTTTTCCTGTAATGATCTTACAGGATGTTTGGAATGATTATTATATAGATGATGATTCCGATATGTTATGGGTGGAGGACATCCTTGATGCTTGTGCATCACAACTTATTATTCACCGCCATCATATTGATGTTGAGTTTAGTATCAATGATAGAGAGGGTAAATCAATTGATTTAAAAGCTTCTCTGGAATTTGACGATAATATGAATCCTTATATCTTGGTTCAATACCCAAGAAAACTGATGTAATTTAATGTTTATTGTTTTTTTAAGTCTGTAATGTTTCGTGTGGTGGGCCTTGTTTAATTCGGTAATGATATAGCTTTAAACAAGATAAAGGAAACAGCAATGTTATTACGTGGGTTAACGTTGGTTGTACTTTTAGCATTCTCAACAACCGTTATAGCGACTGAATTACAAGATGATAGCATTAAAGTTAATCGGTATAGCGACATCAGTACATCGCCGCCTGTTGAACAGCACGATTTGCTTTCTGTCATTATCCAATTGCGTATTCCCTCTGAGATAAAAACAGTCGGTAAAGCCATAGAGTTTTTACTGCTACCCAGTGGTTATTCAATGGCTGATATAAGCGCAAAAAATGATAGTCAATATTATCTATATGCCTTAACGCTACCCGATATACACCGTGAGTTCGATAGTGTTTCTCTACGCTCAGCTTTGGAAGTGCTGGGTGGAGAAAGCTTTTCTTTGATGGTTAATCCCGTTAAAAGAACGATTGGCTATCAACTAAATAAAGTTCACAAAAATTATATTTCTGCCAAGGAGATTTCGAGTGCAAAAAATGATTGGCTAAAAAATCAAGACAACCTAGCTTCAGAGCCTAAAGGCTTTATCACGGATACTTCCGATACAGAAACGTCTCGACATTATTACGGGCCTGTAACCAGAGGCCAAACACTATCCAGCATCGCTTACACCTTAAACCACTATCAAGCCAGTGCTGAAAAAATAATGACGGCTCTCTACCTGAAAAACTCTGGTTCATTCTTAGATGAAAACATGAATTGGCTGATTGAAGGTACACGGCTGATTTTGCCGAGAAAAGCCTTTGTGCAATCAATATCGGCTAAGCAAGCCCAGCAGTTTGTATTGTCCCATTACCAGCAATGGAAAAGTGCTAAAGATAAGGGAGTATCATTTTGAATAATTACTGGGTTAAATTGCTGTTAATACTTTTGCTGTCCATATCAATTGCTGCTTGTAAGGAAAATATTGACCAAAATGAACAAGTATTAGATACAGATAAAGAAACGGTGAGTTTATCTACCTTTGAGGAATTTAAGGTATCCGTAGTAAATCAGATACAGCTTGATCAACAACAAGCTCAAGAGAAATTTACATCTTTGGGCAAAGAAGCTGATCAAATAAACCAAAAAATAAGTGGTATTGATAACGAAATAGATTTGCTTAAAGAAAGTTATCAGAAAAACCAAGCGGCCATAGAAGACCTGTCAGAAAGGCTCACTAGCATTAATTATCAGCATGGCCAGCTTGCCAAACAAGTGGCCAATAAGCTTAAGTCAAGCTCTAAACCTGTACAAAAAAAGAAGAAAGCTTACCCATTTAACCCCCAGTTATTGGGAATAATGGTATGGGGCAATCAATTCAAGCTTAGTCTAAAGCATTCATCAGACTATCAGTTTTTAGCAGTTAATGATGCTATTGATCAATGGCGTTTGATCACTATTGATCGCTCAGAAAATAAAGCCATATTTATTCACGAAATCAGCCAGCAACGTATTACAAGGAAGATACCATGAAACAGGTCGTATGGTTGCTGTTATGTGTGATGAGTTTGCCTGGCTTGGCTGAGGATAGTTATAGTCAATCAGTCACAAAGACCAGTGAACTTAAAAAATCCATTGAAGAAAAGGCAATACTTTGGGGTATAACCCAAGACGAGTATCAACAGTACCTTGATATTATTCAAGGCCCTCTAGGAAAGTGGAACCCCAATATTGATCCTCTGCTTGCATTGGGCATGTATGCCGATTCGGATATCCAGCGGCAATATTATGCAGAGCGTTATGCCGTGCAAGAGCATGAATTAACTGAACGCGCACAGCGTTTCCAGCGTGATTATAGTAAAGCCTTTACACGCCTTTACCCCGATGCCAAGATTATCGATCCCGCATTACTTAAGCCCTATTACGATAATCAGGTCAAACAGTTGTTCGATAGTCAACACAGCCATACAGAATTTTTGTCGGGCGACCGATTGCTTTACTTTGCTGATCTTGACTGCCAATCATGCAGTGTTGATATAAAAAAGCTGGAAACATTGATTCAACGCAATGCCAAGCAATTGGTTGGTTTGGGTGTCGATATCTACCTGCTTAATACCCGTAATAAAGACGATGTGATCAAGTGGGCTAAACATAACCATATCAATAGAGTATTAGTGGATACCGCACAAATGACTCTCAATATTGATAATGGTTTAAAAGCCTCACTAAACGCAATCAGCAAAAAGCCAAGCGATATTTACCTTTATCGTAAGGATAAACCCTATGCCATTAACCGATCAGAGTTAGGACTTTAATCCCAGAGTGATATGAGTAGAGAATCAGAAATTACCTTTGTATTTAGTTTACTCAGGCAGATTATTGACGATGCCACCAAACAATCAATCGAACATGATTGGCTTTATGTATTGGAAGAGGATGCCTATAACGGCATTGAGTTTTTGGCAGCATTAAAAGGTTATTTTCGTGGATTAAATGCGGCCAAGGTTATTGGTATTGAGGATATCGATGATATGTACAAGGTGCTTATTAAGTATCACTTTATTTAGAGAACCACTGAAAAATTACCTGCGTTGCGATTGCGGCGTTAAAAATTGGCTCAAATCGGTCATTTATTATGTATAAACTCCCTTATCTCGCCAATTTTTGCCTTACACTCGCTGCCTCGCCAACATTTTTCAGCGGTTCTCTAGCGTAGGCATAAGGTCGTGATACGAAATAGCAGCTTAGTTCTTATATTAGCCTTAATGCCCAGCACCTTAATGGCAATTCCTGTTGCTTATAAAACAGTAGCCGATCAATACCATATCCCAGCGGATATTTTATATGCCATCGCTCTAACAGAAAGTGGTTATCGTTTTCAATCAATCTATAACCCCTGGCCCTGGACATTAAATATTGAAGGTAAAGCCTATCGTTTTACCACAAGGAAAGACACACTCGCGAAATTACAAGAAGCCGTGATTCGCAAGCAGTCAGTGGATATTGGCCTTATGCAGGTTAACTGGCGCTGGCATAACACACGATTTGATGATCTTTCAACATCATTAAATCCAATAATTAATTTGCAAACAGGTGCAGAAATATTGCGTGATCAATATCAGCGGGACAATAACTGGTGGGCAGCGGTAGGTCGCTATCACGCACCGGGAAAAGACAAAAAATCAAAGGTGCGTGCTCAGCAGTATCGAGAGCGTGTACGCAAACACTGGCAACGCATTATGAAATAAAGAGGTAAGTGATAATGACAACAATTAATGATGATGAACTGCAAGAAGGCTGCTTGTATGTTTATAAAAAAGGAGTGTTACAAGAGATTGAAGTTGACCCTGACGATACGATGCGAAAAATACGAATCACCGATTCCGCCTATCAAGGTGTCGTCGAAGTACAAAAAATCATGCGCAAAAAAATGGATGGTTTTAAACCAGATGTATCCACGGTTTGTTCTGCCTTAATAAAAGAAGCCGCCACATTACCGAATGTGGCTGAAATTGTTCAAACCTTCTGTTTGGACATGTACCAACGCCTTGGCAAGGGAGATCAGCATGATTAGAATAAGCATTATCCTGATTTTGCTAGGCTTAAGCACAGCCGCTTACAGTGAAAAGTTAACCGTAATTTATGATAGTGGCGATACTTTATCTATTGCGCCTTATAAAAAGCGAGTGCAGCCAGACACAAGGCCACAAACAACAATAAAGCCAATACCCAAACAATCTAGTCGCATTGACCTTGCGCCCAATTTCCCTGTAACTACACCGCAACTTTCACCCAAAGTCGTTGCGCCTCGACCCATTTCACTACCTCACCTACAGACGCCCATTTTTATTATTGGTAGTGATGCTTTTTCCAGGCAATGGCTGCAAGAACGCAAGGATGAATTAATCAGTGTCGGTGCGGTTGGGCTACTGGTTGAAGCTGAAAATCGGGAAGCACTAAGGTCAATACAAGTGCTGGGTGATGGCCTGCATATCACCGCAGTACCGGGCCAGGATATTGCACAGCAACTGGGTATTAAGCACTACCCGGTGTTAATTTCCCGAACAGCCATTGAGCAATAAGTTCAATGACGGATCGTTATGAAGTGGAAGTATTGCTACGGCCTATTGTGGAGTTCTGGCCCACAGTAGCAGCCTGTGCCATAGCTATTTTTACTTTGCAGGCACCAGAGCAATTATTAATGACCCCCAGTATTGCAGTGATTACAGCCAGTATTCTAGGCGTCATTGCATTCGTTCGGGGTCGTCAGGCTATATATGTATTTCGCTATCAGCGCAATATTAAGCGCAATCCTCGTTATCAACTCTCCGCTAAAAAAATACCCGTGAGTAAAAAAGCCTTATTTCTGGGCAGAGGTTTCCGCTGGACACAAAAACACACTGAGCGCCTGTATGCGGCTCGCGATAAAAATGCAGAGAAATACACCCAGCCTAATGGCCTTAAGCGCTTTATCCGTGAAAAAGAACTGGAATGGGAGAACACAGCACTTTTGCAATACCTTGGCAAACTAACAGCCATTGACTCCCCTCTAAACCCAGTGCGACCACCACCCAAAACCGGCGGAGAAGCTGCTTTGCATGGTGTAGGCATTGAAAGCGAACAGGATGTTTATATGCCTTTATCAGACAGGCCGGGGCATACGGCTGTGATTGCCAAAACTAGACACGGCAAAACACGTTTGGCAGAGGTATTGATTACCCAGGATATTCACCGTAAAGAAAATAACTGTGTCATTGCCTTTGACCCTAAAAACGATCCCGACTTTTTTAAGCGTATTTATATCGAAGCAAAGAAAGCCGGGCGTGAATTCATCGTTTTTCACTTGGGCTACCCGGAACTCAGCGCCCGCTACAATGCCATCGGTTCCTATTCCAGAATCACCGAACTGGCGACTCGTATTGCCAACTCATTGCCCGGTGAAGGGGATGCCAGAGCCTTCCGGGATTTCGCCTGGCAGTATGTCAATGTGATTAATGTTGCCCTATTTGAACTGGGTGAAAAATCCGATTATTTAAAAGTCAGACGCTATATTACGGATATTGATGCGCTCTTTGTGCGTTATACCCGTCATTGGTTATCTCAACACGGGCCTGAACAGTGGGAGAAAGCGTTAGGCAACCTTGAGGCCGATATCAAACCTAACCGCCTTACCCGAACGGAACAAGGGCGGGAAATCAAAGCCATTGCCTTGGCTCGTTATATTCGCCAATTAGATATTTTTGATCCGGTTCTGGATGGTTTGATTTCCGCCTTCCGATTTGAAAAGGAATACTTCCAAAAAATTACTGCGGCGGTTAAACCTCTATTAGAAAAATTAACCACAGGTAAGATTGCAGAGGTTATTGCCCCAGACTTAAGCGATTTAAACGACCAGCGGCCAGTATTGGATTGGATGGAAGCTATCCGCAAAGGTGCTGTGGTGTACTTCGGCCTGGACGCATTAACCGATCCTGAAGTGGCCTCTGTAGTAGGCGAATCTGCCTTTAGTGATTTAACCAGTTTAGCGGGTCGTATCTACAAACACGGCATTGAAGATGGGCTACCAAAACTCGATAAAGATATTGTACAGCCTAAAATTATTATCCATGCCGACGAATTTTCAGACCTGATTGGCCCACAGTTTAAAACCCTGATCAATAAAAGTGGTGGGGCGGGCTATGAAATGACCCTCTATACCCAAACATGGTCAGACGTTGTGGCCGAGCTGGGGGATGCCGCGAAAGCCGGGCAACTGGCAGGTAATATCGGCACCTTGATTATGCTAGGCGTGAAAGAAGTAGCAACCTGTGAAATGATGACCAAGCAACTGCCTGAAGTCAATGTCAGTGAAGTGATGGCCGTATCCAGTGCCACAGACGCCAGCAACTTTAGCGATGGGATTACCTTTGTCTCGCAAAATCAGGATCGTATCAATGCCAGTCGAGTGCCTTTAATTTCACCGCCAGATATTGTTGCCCTACCCAAGGGGCAAGCCTTTGCATTATTAAACGGCAACCAACTGTGGAAAATTCGTATCCCCCTGCCTTCAAAAGTTGATGATCAGGAGTTGCCGGACGATATTGGTTATGTGCTTTCACAAATGCGCCAATGCTATACCTCTGTGATTGACTATCAGCAAATGGATAATTCAATAGACTTGGCACAGGTTTGAGTGATGGTATCGCGAGAAGGGGAATCAAAATCTGTTCGTAAAGAAGCGGGCATTATCTCGCGGCTTATCTCATCCCTGTTTACACTGATCGCTTGGCTAATCGCTTCACTCATTATTTCAATTATCATTGAATGGATTGGAATGACTTACTTTTGGAAAGAAGAAGGCTTGCAACATGCCACACGTATGCTGGAGCATGAACATTACTACTTAAATCAGCGTTTGCTCAACAGCAATAATAGAGCCGTTAACACCATTGTTGATTCTACCAAAACCATTAACCAATGGATCAATAAGCACTCACAGCAAAACTATCTTCAATGGTTGTATAAAAGCACTCTCTTTAGCTGGTTGGGTAAACACTACAATATTGTTGAGCAATATATCGAGGTAATCCCTATCGTGGCACAAGTCTTTATAGCAAGGCTCGCAATTATTCTATTCTCATTGCCTGCGTTTCTTATTGCTGGCGTCTTTGGAGCGATTGATGGTTTGGCAGAAAGAGACCTGCGACGTTGGGGCGGTGGTCGCGAAAGCAGCAACGTTTACAATATCGCCCGCAAATCAGTCTTGCCAGTGTTTATCTCGGCTTGTGTGCTCTATTTAAGTTTACCTGTTAGTATTCATCCAGGGTGGGTGATCATGCCCTTTGTCCTGTTTTTTGGGTTTTCTGTTAGGGTGTCATTTGAGCGGTTAAAGAAGTATTTTTAAGTGTAGGTGTCATCTCCCGAGTATTACAACGTCTTTTGTACAAAAACTATTTTCAGTCGATTAAATATTTTTCATAATTTAAAAAGTTCGGTATATTCGTTCAACTTAGTCAAAAAATAGAATAATATTTTTCTAGTGAGTGCTTTTAGTGCTTGCTAAACTCTATTTCAGGGCGGCCAATTTTCTCTAGTTTGATGAGGTGTAAATATTTTACAGTGTTAAAATAACGGCCCTCCAAATCTATTCCTTTCCTAATTTCTGTTACGCTCTACAGCTTAGTGAAGATAGAAAAGGCAAAAACCCTGAGTTAAGACAATTAATAACATCAGCTTGCATAAAATCGATTTTTTATTGTGGTAATTCAATTTAAGTGAAGGTAAAAATTTCCTTTTTAGGGATGCTAAAAACTTAGATTAGTGTTACTAGAACCGCCTAACTTACGCAAGTGTCTTCCCGGCGTTCCTTCAGTGCTTGGCGTACTATTTGAATAGCGGATGATATAAATAATCCCGACATAATAGCTGCAACAATGAGGTCAGGCCACCGACTTGCCGTACTCCAAACACTCAATGCGGCAATCATAACAGCAACATTACCTATCGCATCATTACGCGAACAAAGCCAAACGGAACGGACATTAGCGTCCCCATCTTTGTAGCGTACAAGAATCAACACGCTGGCGAGGTTGGTCATAAGGGCTAAAAAACCAATGGCTCCCATGATCTCTGCTTCCGGTATATCAGCATAGAAAACACGGTAAAGAGTGGAGCCCAATACCCAGAACCCCATCAAGAAAAGACTAGCGCCTTTAAAAAGAGCCGCATTCGTACGCACTTGTATTGACGCTCCGATCACTGCCAGCGAGATACCATAAGTCAACGCATCCCCCAGAAAATCAAGAGCATCCGCTTGGAGCGCTTGTGATTTTGCCAGCTGTCCCGCTGTTATCTCAACGATAAACATGATCGCATTCAATGCAATAACAACCCACAAACGCCGCTTGTAATCCTCTGAAATACCATCAAACTTTGTATTATTTTCGCAACACTTCGCCATTGAAAGCTCCATCAAGTTGTAATCAATTTGATGGCAGTATAATATCTCTAGTGACTAGAGGTTCAAGGTGTTTTTTTATGTTTTCTATTGGAGAGCTTGCAAAACAAACCAAGGTTAAGATTCCTACGATTCGTTATTATGAGAGTATCGGGTTATTAGCGCCTGCTGAACGCACAGAAGGAAATCAACGCCGTTACACCGCAGAGGGCCTAGAGCGCTTAGGCTTTATTAAGCACGCAAGAGAGCTCGGTTTCTCAGTTGAGTCAATCTCGTCGTTGATTGAGTTGCAAGAACATCCTGATCGATCTTGTTATGCTGCTACGGCACTCGCTGAAACACAACTTCGTACTGTTCGATCAAAGATCAAACAATTGCGTTCATTGGAACAGGAGTTAGCACGCATATCGACAGGGTGTAGTGGCGATGGTGTCTCTGAGAATTGTTATGTTTTATCTTCTTTAGCTAACCATGATTTATGCAACAAAGACCATTGACCAAGCAGGTGGCACATAAACTAGCGTGATTGTTCCGCAGTTTGCTATAGGTTTTATGGGATTAACTACACTTTACGAAAAAATATGGTATTCTCAAAAAGCTAGATCGTCCGAACTTAACAAAAAAGTTTCTTATTGATTTGATTAAAATGACTCGACATTATTTGATAAGCCTATTAGCTATACTGGTTGTTTTACAGTCGGCAGTTGCCGTGGCTGACCTCCATAATGTCGATCAATTTGGGGCAGGCAACTCTATATCTGACCATTTACATCAGCCTATTGATGTTCAAAACGATCATCAATCTGCGAAGAATCCCTCTGAAAAACCTAGCGAATCTCTATTTGATTGTCAGCACTGTTGCCACTGTCATAGTTCAGCGGTGCTTACCCAAGCGGTTTCCCCTTTTGTTGTTTCGCCTTCGGTAAACAAACAAGCTGACTATCGAGTCAAACTCATTTCTGGTATCCCCCTCTCACTGTTTCGCCCTCCAATCGTCTGATCGCACTTCCAAAATACTTCATATGCCCTGTAACCATGCGTTACAGCAGTTAAATCGTATTTATTTTTTGGGTGAAATATCATGAAATCGATCGCTCTTGGGCTCGCATTGGGCCTTGTATTTATTCATTCCGTTCAGGCAGGAAACCCGTTGCCTGATGTTGAAATCATCAAGACTGAAAATCAACGCTGGCAGTTCCGCCGAGTGACTGTGAATCACACCGATACGGAAGTGACTGTATCCGGGCGGATGAATGCTCACTCGCGTCATGGAATTCGTCGGGGGCATGTGGATATCGCCGCTTGGTCTGCCGATAATAAGCAATTAATCGCGGAAACAACAACTGCTTACTCTCCGCGCTTTCTAACTAAGCGCGCATCACGCAAAGGTGGCGTGCGCTTTTCCGCGAAGCTTCCCGCTTTACCTGTAGACGCTCGGATAAAAGTCGCCTTTCATCCGAATAAACCCCAACCACGTCAAAAACCTGTGCACGACCAAACCGTCGCACGCTGAATGTAAGGATTATTATTATGAGACGACTTAACTGGCCCAGTAGCGCCTTGGCTCTGTTCGCCACCTGCTTGCTTGTTGTGCCATTGTTTGGACACGCTGAATCCTCCAACTGGAACGCTTGGCTAACAACCCAAATAGAACAGCACCCCGATATTGTTGCTGCTCGTGAGCAATGGCTAGGTGCCAATGCCAACGCTGATGCGGCTAAACAACCAATCTACAACCCTGAGCTATCAGCTGAGCTGGAGCGCAATGGTGACGAGGACAATTACCGAGTCGGGGTTGAACAAACCATCGACTGGTGGGACAGGCGAGGCGCAAAACGACAGCAAGCGAGTTACTTGCGAACGTCCGCTGAAGCGCTGTATCGCCAACAGGTATTGGATAAAACCGCAGAGGCCTTAAGTGCTCTGGTTGAGTGGTATTTCGCTAATCGTGCCGCCGTGATTGCTCAGACACAACAACAGCAATTTAACACCTTGCTCGAACTGGTGGAAAAACGTAAACAGGCAGGTGACCTCGGTAGCATCGATGCTGAATTGACCTTTCTGTCCCTTTCACAACAGCTACTTCAGGTCGCAGAGGTAGAGGTCGCTCTGCAAAGGGCTCAAACCCGAGTACGCGAACTATTACCTGAATGGTCACCAGAGCGAGGCGGTATTCCCACTGAATTTTGGCCGCCTCAGCTTGGTTCAGTTACGGATCAGGAACTGCTTAAACATCCCACTGTGGTCAGTGCCTACGACCGCTGGCAATCCTTTAAAGAAGAAGCCAAGGTGATAAAGCGTACCGCCAAGGCAGAACCCACTGTTGGTGTTAATGCGGGTCGTGATGGTGAGGAAAACGTAGTGGGCTTAACGTTTTCTATCCCACTGACTATACGAAACAATTTCAATGCTGAGATCCGCGCCGCTGAGAGTAAGACATTGGAGGCGGAAGCTCGCTTCCAAGCCCTTTTGCGTAAACAGCGTTTTGACTGGCAAGCTGCGCACAGTACTTGGCAGCGTTATGCACAACAATACCGTCGTTGGCAAACTGTGGCCCAGGATCGGGTAGAGAACAGTGCACAATTGTTAGAGCGTCAATGGCGTAGTGGTGATTTATCCACCTCCAATTACCTGCTTGCATTGAACCAACGTGCTGAAAGCCTTTTGGCAGGCATTCAATTAGAGAAACAGACACAACAGGCTCTCACCGAAGTATTACAGCAATCGGGTCGCCTGAACACCGGGACAATACCCGCAATTTCGCCCACCAATTAATAACAGGATCATACAAGATGAACAAAATACTAATCGCTATACTCATTGCTGGCCTAACAACTACCTCCATAGCTTACGCTCAAGAACCTAGCGCTAAACACGACCATGATAATCATAAATCCGACTCTGAACATGGGCACGATGACCATAAATCTGATACAGAGCACGGTCACGATGATCACAAATCCGATACAAAGCAAGGCCATGATGACCATAAGTCAGAAGGTAAGCACGACCACGATGAGCATAAATCTGATGGGGAGCATGGCCATGATGACCATAAGCCAGCTGAGAAACACGACCATGATAATCACAAATCCGGCTCTGAACATGGGCACGATGACCATAAATCTGATACAGAACACGGTCACGATGATCACAAATCTGATGCTAAACACGGGCATGATGAGCATAAGCCAGAAGAGAAACACGAACACGGTGCTCATAAATCGCTTACGAAAGGTGGCCATGATGACCACGGGCCTAGTGATGAACATGGGCATGATGGTCACGAAGAAGCAGCATCCGCATCGCTCAATGCTGAGCAGTTAACGCTAGCGGGTATCCAAGTCGAAGCGTTGAATGCAAAACCCGTCAATTACCAACTCTATGCGCCAGGGGAAATTCTCTCTAACGGCTACACCAGTTACCGGGTATCCCCTCGCGTAGCATCCGTTGTGTTAAAGCGTCATGTCGCGCTAGGTGATCATGTTAAACAAGATCAACCCCTCGTCACACTGTTTAGTGAAAATGTGGCACAGGCGCAAGCGATCTACCGTACGGCTTGGCCTGAGTGGAATCGAGTACGACAGCTTGGGCGTAAAACGGTCGGTGATAAACGCTATATCAACGCCAAAACGGATTTTGAAGCAGCACAAGCAACACTTCAGGCTTATGGTCTAAGTTCAGCGGATCTTCGATCACTGACGTCGCAGAAAACCTTGTCACTGGGGGAATATACATTACGCGCCGAAATCGATGGCGCGGTACTGGCTGACGATTTCGAGCAAGGTCAGCGTATCGAGGCAGGTGCGCCTCTGATTGTATTAGCCGACGAAAAACAACTCTGGGTAGAAGCTCACTTATCTTCTAATGTCTCACTGACACTGGGGGCAGGTACGCTAGCCGAAGTGGTAGCGGGTGATGTCCGTGTGAAAGCGACTGTGACTCAAGAAGCACACACCATTGACCCCGTCACCCGTACTCGTACTGTGCGTTTGTTAGTGGATAACCTCGAACACCGACTGCACCCTGGCCAATTTGCTGAGGTATTTTTTCGCTTTCGCACAGAGAAGCCTGTATTGGCTGTACCCGAAACAGCATTGATGCGCAGCGCGGACGGCGACTGGACGGTATTCGTTGAAGATCATCCAGGGGAATTCCAGCCAGTAGAAGTGGAACTCAATCGCTCGCTTGGCCAGCTGCGTGAAATCAGTGGTATTGCGCCTAATACTCGTATCGTCACCAAAGGGGCCTTCTTTGTGGCTTCGCAAATAGCCAAGGGCGGTTTTGACCCGCATAACCATTAAGTCGTAGGAGACCCCATGTTTAACCGAATGATTGATTGGGCGGTCACCAACCGATTGCTAGTGGTGATAGCGCTTATCACGCTAACGGTCAGTGCCGTTTTTATTATTCCCAAATTGAATCTGGATGCGTTTCCAGATGTCACCAATGTACAGGTATCTGTTAATACCGAAGCCCCGGGCTTAGCAGCCGAAGAAGTGGAACAGCTAATCACTTTCCCCATTGAAGCCGTCATGTATGCGCTGCCCGATGTGGAAGAAGTGCGCTCTATCTCTAAGACGGGCTTATCCGGTGTTACCGTCGTATTCAAAGAAGGCACAGATATCTACTTTGCTCGACAACTGGTATTTGAACGACTTCAGGGGGCTAAAGAGCTCATTCCCGAAGGCGTTGGCACACCGGCAATAGGGCCAAATACCTCGGGGCTCGGCCAAGTTTATCAGTATTTATTGGTTGCTGAACCCGGAGCCGGTTTTGATGCTATGGCTCTACGCAGTCTTAACGACTGGGTTGTTAAATTATTACTGATCCCTGCGGAGGGTGTGACCGATGTACTCTCCTTTGGCGGTGACGTTCGCCAATATCAGGTCAACCTAAATCCGTCCCGGCTCATAGCTTATGGTCTATCCCAAGACGATGTAATAGCAGCTCTTGAGGGCAACAATACCAATGTAGGCGGTTGGTATATGGATCGAGGGCAAGAGCAACTCGTGATTCGGGGTACTGGCTGGTTGGATCATGGCAAAAAGGGGTTGGAAGAGATTGGTCAGGTCCCTCTAAAAACCATTGATGGGACAACTGTCACCGTGTCTGACGTGGCGGAGGTGGCATTAGGGAGCGAAATTCGTCAAGGTGCAGTGACTATGACACGCAAAACCAGTGACGGTACAGCAGAAAACCTCGGCGAAGTTGTTTCCGGCATTGTGCTCAAGCGTATGGGCGCTAACACCAAAGCCACCATTGATGCCGTAGACAGCCGCGTTGAACGTATCAATCAGGCCTTACCTGAAGGTGTTCGCTTTGAGGCTTTTTACAATCAAGCAGACCTGATTACGCAAGCTGTACAAACCGTCGTTAATGCCTTGCTGCTTGCGTTTGTGTTTATTGTGGTAATTCTTGCTTTATTTTTGATGAACCTGCGCGCCACGTTTCTGGTATTGATCTCGATTCCGATTTCGATTGGTATCGCTTTAATGGTGATGTCGTGGTTTGGTTTATCAGCCAATCTAATGTCTCTGGGCGGAATCGCCGTCGCGATAGGCATGCTGGTGGATGGCTCTGTCGTGATGGTAGAGAACATGTTTAAGCACCTGACTCATCCAGATGCTGAACATGATGCACAGCGAGCAACACGCGTTGGTAACGATGATAAAGACCCTGTTGATGCCGCACATGATAACCACGGTATTGCTTTGCGCTTGCAAGAAGCGGGCAAGGAAGTCGCACGCCCCATCTTTTTCGCAACCGCGATTATTCTGGTGGTATTTATGCCGCTATTTAGTTTTGAAGGTGTCGAAGCCAAGCTATTTCAGCCCATGGCTGTCAGTATTATGCTCGCCATGCTTTCGGCAGTGTTTGTGGCCTTGATCATTGTGCCTGCCTTAGCGACGTATCTTTTTCGAAGAGGTATCCGTCAACGCGAAAGCTTTGTATTAAAGCCTCTCGATCTGCTCTATCGCAAGGGTTTATCTTGGGCAATGGGTCATAGCATAGTGGTGGTCGGTATTGCTGCACTGATGGTGGTCTCTGCTGCACTGGTTTTACCACGTTTAGGCACTGAGTTCGTACCGGAATTGGAAGAAGGGACCATCAACTTGAGAGTAACACTGGCACCGTCTTCTAGCTTAAACACTGCATTGGACGTTGCTCCTAAACTGGAAGCCATGCTGATGGAATTCCCTGAGGTGACCTACGCGCTGTCGCGTATTGGTCGAGCTGAAATTGGTGGTGACCCTGAACCGGTCAATAATATTGAGATTTATATCGGTCTTAAACCAGTGCCAGAATGGACCAGCGCCAGTAATCGGTATGAACTGCAATCACTAATGGAGCTAAAGCTGGAGCAGTATCCAGGCTTGCTATTCAATTTCTCACAACCTATTGCGACTCGAGTGGACGAGTTATTATCGGGTGTTAAAGCGCAGCTTGCCATTAAGTTGTTTGGCCCTGATTTAGCGGTACTGGCCGAAAGAGGGCAGGCCATAGAGGCAGTGGTTAAGGAGATTGAAGGAGCGCGTGATGTGGCGATGGAGCAAATTGCGGGTGAGTCACAATTAGTGGTGAAGCCAAACCGTCGTATTTTGTCTCGATACGGTCTCGCCGTAAGCGATGTGATGGAGTTAGTCAGCGAAGGGCTCGGTGGTGCCAGTGCAGGCCAAGTCATTAATGGTAATGAGCGTTACGATATTTATGTGCGGTTCGCTGAACGCTTTCGCCAAGACCGCGCTAGTATTGCTGACTTACGATTACAGGCTCCATCAGGTGCTTGGGTACGTCTAGGTGATGTCGCTGAAGTGACTATTGAATCAGGCCCACCTCAGGTTCGTCGCGATGATGTGCAGCGTCGAGTGGTCATACAGGCCAATGTTCAAGGGCGCGACATGGGAAGTGTGGTGGTGGATATCCGCCAAGCGATTGCTGATAAAGTTGACCTGCCGACGGGCTACTCCGTTGATATTGGAGGGCAATTCGAAAACCAACAGCGAGCACAAAAGCGTTTGTCATTGGTCGTTCCGGTGTCGCTGGGATTAATTGCTTTGCTGCTTTACTTTGCTTTTGGCTCAGTCGGTCAAGCGATGCTGATCTTGGTCAATGTGCCATTGGCGGTTATTGGCGGTGTATTTTCTCTGTGGATTTCCGGACAGTATCTATCAGTGCCAAGCTCGGTCGGCTTTATCACTCTATTTGGAGTAGCCGTGCTGAATGGGGTTGTAATGGTGGAGAGTATTAATCAACGGATTACGGATGGATTAGCAGTGGCAGATGCGGTATTTGATGGCGCTACTTCCAGACTAAGACCTGTATTGATGACAGCCATCACCTCGGCTCTGGGTCTGATTCCCATGTTACTCTCACAAGGCGTTGGCGCAGAAATACAAAAACCATTGGCCAGTGTGATCGTGGGTGGATTAATCACGGCCACATTTTTAACGCTGTTTGTATTACCGGTTCTATTTGCCTGGTTTTCAAAAGGGAAGTTAAAGGACATCACATAAATTCTTGCCTGTGACTGTTAAGATAGGCAGTTGCAGGCTTTTTTAAAGAGCGCTATTGTTGGGTAAGACCTTTATTGAATTATTAAAAGTGACTTACCTCTTATAGCGACTGATAATTTTTTTGTATGGAGTCGTTATGAACACACTAAAAATTTTAGGTTTATGCTTGGTTTGGCTTTTTATGAGTTCAAGCACCTATGGCGACGGCAGAAATAGCAGTTTAGAGTCTTTAAGACCCATCACGGTCTATAAAAGCCCAACGTGCGGCTGCTGTGAAGCGTGGGTTAACCACCTAAAATCCGCCGATTTTTCTGTCAGGATCAAACATCCAGAAAATTTAGACAACCTTAAAAAGACCTTGGGTATCTCACCTCCTCATCAAGCTTGCCATACTGGGGTAAAAAGTGGCTATTACTTTGAAGGTCATATTCCCGCAGATGTCATTCGACACTTCTTGGAAGAAAGCCCTGACGATGTAGCCGGATTAGCCGTTCCAGGAATGCCGATGGGTAGCCCTGGAATGGATGTTTCTGGTCGCTATCAGCCTTATGAAGTACTCAAGATTAATAAAGATGGTCGCAGCACGCCTTATGCACGTGTCTCGGTGGATGGAATTGTGTATCTATAAAAAAGTAGTTAATTATTCAATTTTTTATCGTTATGGAAAAAAAAGCTTAATAACTGACTTAAGAGCATAAAAATATTAATAGCAATTCAACTCCTGCAGAAGAAGTTGTCGTTTTTTTATAAATTTATCAATGCTGCGCGGGATAACGGTGGATATCATATTGAAGATGGTAATTTAACTAACTTGAAAAATAAAACTATAAAGCTAAAACGCTTGCCATAGAGCTGGCTCTAACTTTACTCTATACTGCAGAGGCGAATATGGATGTCACGTTAATCATGACTACGATGAAAAAAATTGGGCAAGTGGCAAAAGAGTTGGCTGTCAGCGTGGATACACTGCGTTACTATGAAAAAATACAGTTGTTGGGCACCATCAAGCGTACCGAGACGGGCATTCGTCTTTATACTGATGGCGATATCACTCGAATTGTTTTCATTAAAGAAGCTCAAAAAGCAGGGTTTAGCTTAGAAGAAATAAACCAGCTACTCTCCTTTAGAAACAATCCAAAAAACGCCAAACCTAGCGTTAGAGCACTTGTTGCTCAAAAATGTAAAGTAATTGATCAGCGCATCAAAGAGCTAAGCGCGCTCAAAAAGGAGTTTATTGAGCTGACCACGCTGTGCTTAGAAAGCGAGGGTGACTGTCCCATTCTTAGTCGATTTGAATGTAAGACTAAAAAAACTGTATCGAATAAATAAAAAAACCTTGACTCTAGAGTTAACTCCAGGTGTCTAATGAGAAATATTCCCTATAATGAAAAAGAAACAGAAGCTATACTAACCCTATGAAAAAACGGCAGTTCACCACAATATTGTTGATTTGGCTTTTTAGCCAACAGCTTTTTGCGGCTGTATGGGCAATGCCACATACAGGGATGGACTGCGCTGAGCATAGTCAGAACCAAAGCGATTGCACCCTTAACGCTTCACAGCATACAGGTCACGCCATGCTCATGATGCAAAGTGCTGACAATACAGATGCCAGCGCCACATTATCAATGATGTGCGACCACTGTAGCACCACCTGCCAACCTTCACTTATTTCCGACAACCTATTGCCCCTCGCAACGTCAGGTCATTTACCATTTGAAGCTCAATCCATCGATGCCTCTGTCGATAGCTTCCACACCACACTTTACCGCCCACCCATTCTCGTTTAAGACAAGATAAATCCGCCTGAAATTTGGCCGTAAGGTTAAATTAAAGCCGTTTTTCTATCCTTCGATTTTCCTTTGATTTTCAATTTCTAAAAAAAACAACCTCATCAGCAGGTTTTTAGGAGTCACTATGCGAGTACAAACACATACTTTAACGTTATGGAGTAAGGGCTACCGAGTATTACTGGCAACAGCACTACTGGCAGCCGCTCTAATTCATATCCCAACAGTTAATGCTGAGAAAATAGCAAGGCCAATGGTGGTCTATAAAAGTCCGACCTGTGGTTGCTGTGGCGCTTGGGTGGATCATATAGAGCAAGCCGGTTTTAGCACAAAAATCGAACATTCCAGCGATCTCAATACTATCAAAGACCAGTTAGGCGTATCGCCTGTCTATCAAGCCTGCCATACCGCGACCTTGCAGGGCTATGTTTTTGAGGGCCACGTTCCGGCAGATGTCATCCAACAGTTTCTTATCAATAAACCAAAAGATGCTGTCGGTTTAGCGGTTCCTGGTATGCCCCTAGGTAGTCCAGGTATGGATACCGATAGACAATTTCGTCCCTACCAAGTTCTACAGCTCAACAAAGATGGCAGCAGCACACCCTATGCGAAAGTGTCATCCAGCAAAACGATTTATTTGGAGAAAAAATCATGAAGACAAAATATCCATCGACGATATTGACGTCACCCCAGCTTTCACGCCGCCGTTTTGTCACGGGGATGGCTGCGGGCAGCGCCGCTTTAGGGCTAGGTTTGCATTCTGGATTGTCTTTGGGCAGCGCTCTTAGTGATGACAGCAGCATCAAACGCTCACCACCTCAAGTGCTAAAAGGCAATCAATTCGATCTCAATATAGGCTATCAAACCGTGAATATGACGGGTAAGCAAAGAATAGCCACCACCGTGAATGGTTCACTACCAGCGCCGATTTTACGCTGGAAAGAAGGCGAAACAGTGACGCTAAGAGTCAAAAATAATCTGGCTCACGATAGCTCCATCCATTGGCACGGCATGATTTTACCCAGCAATATGGACGGTGTGCCGGGGCTCAGCTTTGCGGGTATCAAACCTGGCGAGACCTACGAATACCAATTTGATGTTAACCAAAGCGGCACCTATTGGTATCACAGCCATTCAGGCTTTCAGGAACAAACGGGTGTGTACGGCGCTATTGTTATTGATCCCAAGGAACCTGATCCCGTGGCCTATGATCGCGATCACGTGGTGATTTTATCGGACTGGACCGATGAAGTGCCGGAAAAAGTCTACGCCAAGCTTAAAAAAATGAGCCATTACTATAATCGCCGAGAAAGAACCGCTGGTGATTTATGGAAAGATATTAAAGAAAAAGGGGTGGGTAATACTTGGAACGAGCGCGCTATGTGGAATCAAATGCGCATGAGCGAAACGGATATAGCCGATGTTACCGGTGAGACTTATACCTTCTTGATGAACGGCATGACCCCCAATGATGGCTGGAAAGCGTTATTCAACAAAGGCGAAAAAGTTCGATTGCGTTTTGTTAACGCCGCTGCCATGACCATCTTTGATGTGCGGATTCCCGGTCTAAAAATGACCGTGGTTGCCTCTGATGGGCAGAATATAGAGTCCGTGAGTGTCGACGAATTCCGTATTGGTGTGGCAGAAACCTACGATGTGGTCGTCGAGCCCGATGGTGATAGTGCCTACACCATCTTTGCGCAGAGTATTGACCGTACGGGCTTTACTCGTGGTGTGTTGACCTCAGATGCGTCTTTACAAGCAGAGATACCACCAATGGATTATGCGCCCACACTCGGTCATACGGATATGGGGATGTCTATGGCGGACATGGATCACAGTGCCCATGGCGGAATGGCTGCAGTGGGGGCTTCCACGTCTATGGATCATAGCAAAATGGGCCATGGTTCAGCTCCAATGGCAGTGGATCACAGTAAAATGGGCCATGGTTCAGCGCCTGTGAATAAGGAGCAAATGGACCATAGCAAAATGGGGCATGGTGCCACACCGACAGAAATGGATCACAGCAACATGGGACATGGCTCCCCCATGGATGGTTCATCTATGGATCATTCAACTATGCACAGCGGAACAGGTGAGATAGACCACAGCAAAATGGATCATAGTATGAACCATGGCGGTAGTAAGCTAGGTAAAGCAGGGTACGGCACTAATAGCGAAATCATTCATGCTAAAACGGAGTTTGGTCCTCATGTCGATATGCGCGCAGAAATCATGCAAAACGGCATTGCTGACCCTGGTGTTGGTTTGCGAGATCATCAACAGCGTTATGGTCGTAAAGTATTAACCTACGCCGATATTCACAACCTCACTCCCACCATTGATACCCGTGAACCCGAACGAGAGATCCAGCTGCATTTAACTGGCAACATGATCCGCTATATGTGGTCATTCAACGGTATTAACTTTGCCGATGCAGAACCATTAGCGTTGAAATACGGTGAGCGTGTGCGAATTGTATTGGTTAATGACACGATGATGACGCATCCCGTTCATTTACACGGTGTGTGGAGTGAACTCGAAACCGGTGAGCCGAATTATATTCCCCGCAAACATACCATCATGGTGCAACCCGGCTCCAGTGTCAGTTATTTGGTCACGGCTGATGCCAGAGGCAAATGGGCTTATCACTGCCATTTGCTGTATCACATGCCCGGTATGATGCGCGAAGTGTGGATAAGCTAATGGAGACGATGATGAAAACAACACAACGAAAAAAACTGAAGCCTTTTACTATTGGTTTATTAACAATGGCCTTACTTGTAACGGGTCAGAACGTTCTGGCCGGCGCGAAAGACGACCCCTTACTCACCATGGTTAATATTGATCAACTGGAAAAACGCAATGGCGATGAAGATCCCTTTGTGTTTGAGGCGCAGGCATGGGTGGGTTACGACCTCAATAAAATTTGGTTGAAAACTGAAGCGGAGCGAGTAGAAGGAGAAAACGAAAGCGTTGAATTACAACTGTTATACAGTAAAGCCATTTCGCCTTTTTGGAATCTTCAAGTGGGTGCCCGGCGCGATTTCAAACCGGAACCAGAGCGCAATTGGGGTGTGATTGGTTTTCAAGGAATAGCGCCTTACTACGTTGAAATCGATACCGCTTTATTTGTCGGTGAATCAGGAAGAACTGCGCTGCGTTTTGAAGCCGAATATGAATTGATGCTCACTCAACGCCTTGTATTAATTCCCGAAATCGAGTTGAATTTTTTCGGCAAAACCGATGAAGAAACCGAAACTGGTTCCGGTTTATCCAATTCGGAAGTCGGTTTACGTTTAGCCTATGAAATTCGTCGAGAGTTTGCACCTTATATTGGCGTTAATTGGGAAAGAAAATACGGCACCACGGCTGACTTTGCCAAAGACGAATCGACCAATGACACTCAATTAGTTATTGGTGTCAGTGCTTGGTTCTAATGAATGGTCTTAAACTAATTTAAACATTAATATTTAGAGGAATAACGCATGTTACACAAATTATCAATGGCTTTTTTAAGCACACTATTTATCTTAGCGACAACTACGGTCAATGCGCATGATCCAGCGCTGCATAAAAAAGCCAATGCAGAAAAACCCAATTGTGAGGGAATGGAAGGGATGGATCATTCGAAAATGAATATGAACGACCCCATCATGCAAGCGATGATGACGCAATGCATGGGTGGTGACAATCATGGTGGAGAACACAAAACAATCAAGCAAGGTCATGGCGATATGCATAAGAAGGGTGAGCAAACTACAGATGGGCATAAAGGTGATGGGCATCATGGAGAGATGAAAAAACCTCACTAGTTGCTGAATAGTGGGGAGGGGCATCCTCGCCCCACTATGAAGTAGTCCCTTTACTACAAAAAGAGAAAGAGAGAGAAAATGCATATTATTAGATCATTTAAATACTTTGTCATTGCACTGTTGGTGATAATAATACTTGCTTTGGGCTTTATTTATTCAGGCTTGTATCCTATTGGCGCTGATAATAAACACAATGCACTGACATTCTGGGTACTCGAAACCTTACGTAAAAAATCCATCGCCAGAGCATCAAAAAATATTGAGGTTCCACCATTGAATGACCCCTCGTTATTACTGAGCGGCGGTGCAGACTACAACGATATGTGTGCGGGTTGCCATTTACAACCGGGACAAAAAGAAAGCGATATGAGTCTTGGCTTATATCCGGCACCGCCTAATCTAACCCTAGATATCGATGAGCATGCTCGCGAATATAGTCACGAGCACGAAGGCGATGGCCATGATGACCCGAATATGATTGGACAGCAATTTTGGGTGATTAAGCATGGCATTATGGCATCTGGCATGGCCGCTTTTGGGCCCACTCACAGTGATGAACGCATTTGGGCAATGGTCGCTTTCTTACAAAAATTACCTGAACTTACGCCAGAGCAATATCAAATTATTACCGCAAGAAAATAGGTTTATAAATCTATAAGCTAAGTGATGTAAACTCACTTGAAGCAGATAAATTTGGGGCTCAATACTGTGCATAGGTGTTTTGATTATAGTGTGAAAAATGAAAGGCTGTTGTCGAGCTTGTAGTCAATCTTTTCGAATGAGTTAAGAGTCATATTATGAGAAAACCAAAAACAGATTCAGTCAGTGAATATGAGAAGGAACTCATTATCGAAGGCGCAAGCTGCGCCAGTTGTGTGAGTAAAATTGAAGGGGCACTGAACAAAGTGCCGGGTGTGGCCCGCGCCGAAATGAATTTTGCTCAACGCACCGTGAGTGTTAGTGGTAACGCCAATTTTGATGTTCTCATTAAAGCCGTAGAACAGTCGGGTTATAACGCTAAAGTGACGGCGGCAGAGAGCGATGATGACGCGCTTGATGAAAAAGAAAAAGCCGATGTTGCCTACTATAAAAAATTAATGTGGGAAATGGCAATTGCCTTGGCATTGGGCATTCCCTTAATGGCCTACAGCCTTGTTGGCGGTTCCATGACGGTATCAACCACGAATGAACAACTCGTGTGGCTAGTGGTGGGGCTGTTAACACTTTCGGTCATGGTTTTTTCCGGCAAACATTTTTATGTAGGTGCTTGGCAATCCTTTAAAAATCACTCCGCCAATATGGATACTTTGATTGCTCTGGGCACCGGCACGGCTTGGCTCTATTCCATGGTGGTGGTTTTTATTCCAGAAGCCGTACCTGAAATGGCGCGCCATGTGTATTTTGAAGCCACGGCCATGATTATTGGTCTGATCAATTTGGGATTAGCTCTAGAGCTTAAAGCCCGTGGTCGCACCTCTGAAGCGATTAAGCGCCTGATTGGTTTACAGCCCAAAATCGCGCGAGTGATTCGCGATAATCAAGAACTGGATATTGCCATTGAGCAGGTCTTACTCAATGACATCGTGCGTGTGCGTCCCGGCGAAAAAGTGCCTGTCGATGGAGAAGTCACAGAAGGCCATACGGCGATAGATGAATCCATGTTGACGGGAGAACCCATGCCGGTGGAAAAAGGTGAGGGCGATACTATTGTCGCCGGCACCATCAATAAAACCGGCTCGATTTTATTTAAAGCGACCAAAGTGGGCAAAGACACGGCTTTGGCGCAGATTATCGGCATGGTCAAACGCGCACAAAATTCCAAACCACCCATCGGCCGTTTAGCCGATGTGATTTCCGCCTACTTTGTGCCAGTGGTGATGATCATCGCCGTGACCAGCGCCTTGGCCTGGCTCAATTTTGGACCTGAACCTGCAATCGCTTTCGCCATCGTATCGGCGACCACCGTACTGATTATTGCCTGCCCCTGTGCTTTAGGTTTAGCCACACCCATGTCGGTAATGGTGGGAGTGGGCAAGGCCGCAGAGGCGGGTGTACTCATTCGCAATGGCGAAGCCTTACAAACCGCGTCAAAAATTACCGCCATGATTTTAGATAAAACCGGCACCATCACCCTAGGTGCACCTAAGGTGACTGATGTTGTACTTGCGAATAATGTTAGTGAGCAAGAGGTTATGGAGCTCGCTGCGAGTTTAGAGTCCGGTTCGGAACATCCTCTGGCCCTAGCCATTGTTGAATCCGCACAGGATCGAGGCATTACCTTGTCTAAAGTGAATCACTTTAATGCGATCGCGGGGCACGGTGTTGAAGCCGAAGTTGATGGCAAGCAACTGCTCTTTGGCAATGAAAAATTAATGCACGAGCGCGGTATTAGTCTCGATCATTACGTCGACCAAGCACAGCAACTGGCGAGTGAAGCTAAGACGCCGATGTATTTTGCTATCGATAATCAATTCGCAGCCATTATCGCTGTGGCCGACCCTATCAAAAGCGATTCCATTACTGCGATTAAGCGCTTACAAAAAGTGGGCATTCGCGTAGTGATGTTGACGGGCGATAATCGCGATACGGCACAAGCAGTGGCCAATAAAGTGGGCATCAGTGAATTTTTTGCCGAGGTATTACCAGAAGAAAAATCCAATAAAGTACAAGCCTTACAAATGGAGGGGGAAATTGTGGGTATGACAGGCGATGGTATTAACGATGCCCCCGCATTGGCCATGGCCAATGTCGGCTTTGCGATTGGCACCGGCACCGACGTTGCTATCGAAAGCGCAGACATTACCTTAATGCGGGGTTCACTGCACGGCTTGGCCGATGCGATTGCGGTGAGTAAAGCCACACTACGCAATATCAAACAAAATTTATTCGGTGCCTTTATTTACAACGTTGCCGGGGTGCCGTTTGCGGCTGGTGTCTTGTACCCATTTTTTGGTTTGTTATTAAGTCCAGTGATCGCTGGTGCTGCCATGGCGTTCTCATCCGTGACCGTGGTGACCAATGCCAATCGTTTGCGCTTTTTTAAAGTGCAAGAGCATTAAATAAAACAACAAGAGGAGAGGGTCTATGTTATTCGTCAACATTGCCGGTGTGTTATTGATCGTACTGATCGTATGGTGGTTTTGGTTCTACAAGCCCACAGAAACCGTGTTGGGCGAAAATGACTTGGTCGTTATCGTTAAAAATGGTGTCTACCAGCCTGACCATATAACCTTGGCACCCAATACACCCGCCATATTGCAGTTCTTGCGTAAAGATGAGTCGCCTTGTTCGGAAACCTTATTGATTCCGGCGCTACACATTAGCGAGAATCTACCACTGAATAAAACCCAACGAATTGAATTGCCTGCGATGACGGTGGGTGAGTATGCGTTTCACTGCCAGATGCAAATGTATCGTGGGCAACTGACGGTTAAATAGTAGGATCGGAAAAACCCCATGGATAATTTTTTAGGGCCGAACTGTAAGCTGAACTACAAAGAGGTTACTTATGAGTGATCAAAAGCGTTCATTTTGGTTGTCACCCCAAAGGCTTGCGGCTTTAGGTTTTATCGGTGCCGCCAGTTATTTTTTGCTAATAGAGTATCGTCAACATCTGTTTGCATGGTTACCCTTTTTGATTTTAGCGCTATGTCCCTTAATGCATATTTTTATGCGCAGTGGGCATAATCATGACAGGCATCATCAGCGGTACAGTGAAGACAATGAGAATGATTCCAACCAGGACGCTCATCAGCGCGGTATGGGTCACGGTAAATAAGTCAATGAAGGCTTTATTATCTATTAATATTTGCTTTAAATGTAGAGTGGAGAAAGGATGTGCACGGTGAACCATCGTACTGATTTACAAGAAGTATTGAAAGATAGCTCTTTAGTGATCTATCAAAAAGCGCAAAATTTTTATCCTTGTTAACCGTACCATAAGTAATTTTAATCGCGCAGTTAATCAATTATTCTTAAATCTAATAATTAGGAGAAATGTCATGAAACTAAATGCAAAAAAATTCAGTTGGGCCTGTGCTATAACAGCCATTATATTGCGGATTCTTTGTGGCTTGCTATTTATGATCATGCCAATGAGAATGATGGGTATGAGCGGCTATATGATGCAAGGTGACTTTACAGAGATGCAATGGCAATTGAGTATGCACGGATTCTTTTTTGGTCTGATTTCATGGGCGATAATGTCAGGGGTTGCTGGCTGGTTGATCGCAACTATTTACAATAAGTTGCTGGGAGATCTTCGTGCTCAAGATTAATTGCATGAGATTTTTTATATTGGCAATACTGCTGTTATTCTTATCAAGTTGTGATAATTCACAACAGGATAAAAATGCTAATGTACTAGCGGAATTTAATCAGCTAACACTATCGGCCAAGTCTGGCACAAAACGTTGGTACTTTACTGAATAAGTTGATCGAGGTAAAACGTATTTTCTGAAAATTGTGCGGTGTGCCATGGAAAAAATGCAGAATCGACACCGCATTGGAAAACACCCGATGCGGGTGGTAATTATCCTCCACCGCCATTAAACGGTAGCGCACATGCTTGGCACCACCCATTATCGGTTCTTGCGGCACACAATATACCATGGCGGCGCTCCGGTAGACGGTCAGATGCCTGCCTTTAAAAATCAATTAACCGAAAATGAAATTCTAGGTGTCATTGCCTATTTTCAATCATATTGGACCGACGACATCTATGGTCGCTGGCTACAAATTGAAAAATCTTCACGAGAATAAATAAATTATTGGAGTAATATATGTTAATTCAGAGTCTTTTACGTATTCTTATCGTTACACTTTTTATTGTTTCTATTGCTATTCAAGCTTCAGAGAAAAAACCCTATGCTGGGCAGCAGACTCGATCTATTAAAAGCCTTAGCAATGAAGATATTCATTCGCTAAAAACAGGAAAAGGGTGGGGTCTGGCCAAACCTGCCGAGCTCAATGGTGTCCCTGGACCAGCCCATATCTTAGAATTAAAAGATCAGCTTGCACTTTCAGAAAAGCAGCTTTTATCGATTCAGGCGCTTTGGGATAAAATGAACCAATCTGCACGGCAATATGGTGAATTATATTTACAAAGCGAAGAAAAAATTGAGCAGTTTTTTAACTCATCTAGTACCGATGAAACAGTATTATCACAACTACTTACTGAATCAGCAAGTCACTTAGCCGAATTACGTTATATTCACTTGCAAACGCACTTAAAAGCTAAACCCATACTCACTCAACATCAAATAGTAACCTACAATACATTACGCGGCTATACAGATAATAGTCATTCAAAAGGACACAAACATGCCCATTAAATGATCTTAGGATGCCTTATTAAACGAGTGCTGCAAAGTGATCAGTTCTTCAGAAAACTGACCCGATAGTGATATAGGGTCATGATCATCAAATGACTGAGAGGATTCTTCCAGCAATAATTCCTCTATGATCATATTCTCCCCCAATAATAAATTCTCCTTCATTCTACCGTCACGAGAGGAAGGCAAATAGGCTTCTTCATCAGTAGCTTCGCTATCTATTATGTGCTCTTGAATATTGGCCATTGTATTCATTTTTTGTATTTCGATGGTGGCTAGATCATCGGGTAAATCTTCGCCAATGCGTGTGGCATGTTCCAGTAACGTTGCTTCCGCTAATGTGTAAAAGTATGCGCAGTGATAGAACTCTTAAATAATAAGATCGGAAAAAATTCATGGATTATTTTTTAGAGCTGAGTAATAAATAACTGATATAAAAATATCGTTTCTTAATTATATCAGTTAATTTTATTTTAACGGAAAAAGATTAATTTGCGTTTGCTTACTTGTTGATTTTTTATATGAGATCTAAGTTTATATTTATTTTATTGTGAAAAGTTATCCTCAAAAAATTAATCATAATAAGATTACACTCATCATTCCTATTCGTTGATAACCAGCGTTTTAAACCCAACAGGGCTACTTTCTTGTTGGGGAGGTAGCCCTACTTTTATAGGAGGACTATAGAGTGACACTATTAGATGTAGAACTTAGTGCTGATGCAACAGCTATTAAGCCTATTCAAAATGAAATTAATATCGATAGCCTTGTTGTCGGTCAGAAGTTAATGGTTATTTATATTGGTGATCCACAACCAGAAGATGTCAGGGAGGATTTGCTTGATTGGTGGACGCGGGATTATCTCGCTGAGGTTGTGGAGATTAATAGTGATCATATTGTTGTCAGAGATTTGGATGCAACGGAAGATTGGGTGGATTGTAAATATCAAATCTGGAACACGGATATAACCGTTGCTCTTGAAGCAATAGCAAGCTGATTCCTATTAACTATTTTTAATAATGAAATTCTACAATTGTAGGATTTTTTATGATTATCGTTTTTCAAAGTGTGTAATGTTTACAGTGGATTAGAAAAAAATAATTAACGAAGATAGTACCTCACTAACGAGGGCTATTATGTTACACACAATATCCAGATTATTTTTAACACTTCTTGTTTTAGTGTCTTTCAGTATTAACACTTACGCGAGTTTGGAAGATGCTGAATTAAGACGCTTGCTTTCTGAATTGAAATCACTGGAACGAATTATTGTTATCGCAGAGCAATCTGCCGATAGCGGTAGTCGTTTGTCATTTGATTATCAACAACTCAGAAACGACTTGTTAAAAATACAGCAGGGAATAGAGGATCATATCAATCAAGTCAGACGTGATCCTCGAAAGCTGCCTGATATTAGAGCTGATTATTAATTATGGTAACAGCAGAGCAAATCGCAGCGTTCACTAATGCCACACTGGGTATCACGATGGCGCAATTCCAACTGACGATATTAATGATTTTCTATTCGATTATCTATTTATGGTTAAGCTGGGTTGTTGTTATGCAATGGAAAGCCTGGGGAAATCGAAAAATCAGTTTTTATGATTTTCTATTACGCACTGTGCGATCTGTAATCGTAACAATAATGGCTTCATTTTTCTTAATTTAACAGTGGTTTCAAAATGAGGTAACACTATGACAAAAAACTCAAGCAAAGTAACAAAGCAATTCGATAGCGTTTGGTTTAAACGACTCTATTATGCCTTAGTTGCTTTTATTTTTATCCCCCCGGTCTATGCGCAGTTGCCAGCGCCAGTTGATCCCAGCAGCGGTGCGCCGCCCGCAGGTAACTTTTTGGCCTTTATGCAGGGCTGGTCTGGCGATGCTGTGGATTATATCGCCCTGGTTATTTCTGGTGCTGGTTTTTTATGGGTCGGCTGGATACTCCTATCCAAATTTAATGAAGCCCGTTCATCCAATGACCCTGACTGGGGTTCCGTTGGCTTAACAGCCGTCATTGCCGGTGTATTGTTGGTGATTGTTAGTTACTTCCTCAACCAAGCAGTTGGCATTATTTAATATGAAAGTACCCAAATATCGTGCTGAACCGAAGTCTCTTTTACTTTCATGCTCCAGTGGTGAACGTTGGCGCGCTCATGGTTGTTAATATGAATGACAACGAACTACTGCCTACGCGCTTAAATGGTGAACCCAATATTTTTAGGGGCTGCTCCTTATCTGAATTGATGTTTTTAAGCGTTGTAGGTGCAGTGGTCTGGATTCCGTTTTGGTTAATCGTCTGCGGTTTATTGGGTTATCTGATGATGGGCTTCGGTGTTGGCGTGCTCTCTATTATTGCCTGGGTTTTTATCGGGGCTACCGTTTTACAAAAAATGAAGCGCAATAAACCGAATGGTTATTACCAATTGAGAATCCAACTAATGCTCGAAAATAAAGGGCTTAAAAAAACCGGCTTTATTCGTGAGTCGCGAGTCTGGGATATCGGGAGGTCGTTGTGAGTACTGCCAGAAATCAGCTTATTGCTGCCAGCGATCATATTAGAACACTACGTATTGTCATTGCTGTGTTATTGCTTTTTGTCATCGCCCAGTGGCTGCGCAACGGTGTACTACAGGAGACACGCAGGCTCTATGTGCCACCCGACTTAACACAAGGCGCTATGGTGGCATTTGATCAAGTGCCACCACCTGTCGTTTACACCTTTGCCAGCTATATCTTTCAACAACTGAACCGTTGGAAAGAAGACGGCGAGCAGGATTATCAACAGCAAATCTATACCTTGCAGGGCTTTTTTACTCCTGGGTGTCTTGCCCATCTGGAAGCGGATATGAACAACAAAAGCCGCTTGGGAGAATTACGCAATCGGGTGCGCTCTATTGAAGAAATAGCCAACAAGGGCTACTCGCGTCAGCGGGTTTCTATTCTCTCGTCGGAGCGTTGGGTGGTATGGGTGGACTTTACAATTCGCGAAACCATTAACGGGCATCCCGTTAAACATATTCAAGTGCGCTATGAACTGCCTGTTGAAAAATTCGATGTGGACAAGGAAGTTAATCCTTGGGGGCTGGCTATTGCCTGCGATAACACCATCCAGCCCACACTATTAAATGAAGCAATGCTAAACCAACCCTTTAGCCGCCAGGAGTCAATAACACCATGAAGCCATATAATGTACAACCCCTTTGTTTTCTGATAACGCTATTACTTACCTTATCAGCCAATGCAGACAATAGGCACGATAGAGTACTTTGGGATAAAACCCCGATCAATGTTGCACTAAGCCTTAACAAAGAACGCATTATTCATTTTCCGACCGATGTACGCTATTGGGTGCCTGAATTTCTAAACGATAAAATCAGTATCTTGTCTGCAAATGGTGTGCTCTATATTGAAGCCCATGAAACCTTTAATAAAACCCGCATACGGGTTCAGACATTAGATAGTCAGAAAATCTATTTGCTTGATCTTGTTAGTCGCGATGACAGTGAGGCTCCTAATAAAGGGTTAAGAAATATTATCGTAATGGATGAAGATTATGTGGATAACCAATCCGTTTCCAAAGAACATCCCCCTAAAAAAAGTGACTGGTTTATTCGTCTAGTCCGCTTTGCTGCCCAATCATTATATGGCGAAGAAGAGCGACCACCAGTTGACTCACAAATATATCGTGTCAAGATTAAATCGCCAGCTTCCCTGCCACTGATTCGCGGTGGTGATATTGCAGTAAAACCTATTGCCATGTGGCGTGGTGGCGGGCTGTATATCACCGCAGTGCTGATCACCAATACGTCTGACCGTACCATTCCTATTTTTCTAAAAAAACCAGATAAGCCTACAGATCAAAAGCGCTATATCACATTGGATAGGGATATTCGAGGTCACTGGCTGGCGGTTGTGCCGCAACACGATTTTCTTAACTCAGTAGGCACCGATGAGGATAGAACGACCTTGTATCTGTTATCCCGCAGACCTTTTCAGGAGTCAATCTAATGGCTGAAAAGAAACGCATCAACCCCTTTATTATTATTTTTGTTGGCCTGATTGTATTGGGTGTTCTCTATATACTGTTATCAGGCAAAAAAGAAAAATATACCCCTGTCGATTCTCTGCCAACAATTCTTGAAGAAAATAAGACGCAGGATGGCGATACTCAGGCAGATACGATTCGTGCCTTACAAGCCTATGCAAAAGAAGCAGTGGAAAAAGCGCAAACACTGAATGAAAAGACCCGCGAGCAATCGACACTGGTATTAGAAAATAAAAACAATGTCTCGCGCCTTGAGAGTGAAAATCAGCGCAATAAAGCCGCGCTGGAGAAAACCACAGCCTATGCCAATCAATTGGAAAGTGAACTGAGTACGCTCAATAAAAAAATTGACCAACTCCTGGAAGATCAACAGCAAACACAAGCAAATATTCCAGTCGGCTTTGGCTTCGATGAACTATCTTCCCCTAGCCGCAAAAACACAGGTAGCTGGTATAACCCCATTGATTATATTGAGCCTGATGATCAGTCATCGCAACAAACGGGCTTCTCCGGTTTATTAAGCCGGCCCAATCAGGTAAAGGCACAAAGCCAGTCTACCTCGAATACCAAACCTAAAGAACCTGAGAAAGAAAAAGTTATTCCCTTTTTTACCATTCCCAAAGATGCCATTTTATATGACTCTACAGCATTTACCGCATTGATTGGCCGTATTCCAGTAGATGGTATTACCCCTGACCCCTATCCGGTGAAGATATTTATTGGTCGGGAAAACCTTCTGGCCAATGGCTACGATATTCCCGAAGTGGAGGGTATGGTGTTTTCCGGTTTGGGTGTGGGTGACTGGAATCTCTCTTGTGTACGAGCACGTTTATATTCAGCTACTTATATTTTTTACGATGGCACTATTGTCAATCAAACCGAATCAGAACCCTTGGCAGAAATATCGGATCGAACGGGCATACCTTGTGTTTCAGGCCGCTTTGTCAGCAATGCCAGAGAATTTATTACACAACAAGTCGCGCTTGCCGGTTTAGGTACTGCGGGTGCTGCCTATGCTAATGCACAACTGGAAACCACCAAAAACAATAATGGTGATACCAGTACCAGCTTAATTGGCGATATTAAAAAGTTAGTACTGGGCGATGTCGTAAAAGCCTCTACCGATGAAGTCATTGATTGGTTAGTCGCCCGCCAAAAACAAAGTTTTGATGCCGTAGTGGTTGACCCTGGCCAAGCGGTATCTATCCATATCAACAAACCCATTATGATCGATCATAGAGAATATAACCGGAGGGTACGCTATGCCACAAAATCAGAACATTATGACAATACGTTGGATTAAGCCAATACCATTACTATTTATTTTAATTTTTCTTGCTGGCTGTAGCACTTCAAAAGAAAAAATATTTAAAACCGATATGCCCAGCATGAAAACCATTTATGAAGAAAAATTTGGCAAAGCGGAAACGGTAAAGCCTGCTGATTATCAACGTAGTCTAGTTGAAAATAAACACGCTATTAGCAACAAAAGCCAAGCCGTGTATGAGAATCTAAAGCAACAATTTCCACTGGCACCTAACCCCATTATGGTGATGTATATCTTTCCCCATCTAACAGCAGCGGGGACGCCAGTTCCTGGTTATCACACGTACTTTAAGTTGTATGAATCAGATTCTTTTTATCAATTAAGGGACTAATATGTTAAACAGTCTATGGCATAGCGTTTTTAGTGGAAAAAATCATAGGGTAACAAACGCCGATATTGCCCAGCTCTACGACCGTCCTCCCTCATTTACTGATTGGCTTCCGTGGCTGGATTATGATGAAGTATCAAAAACCTTCACGTTGGAAGATGGTGTCAGTGCTGGCGTTATGTTTGAGTTAAAGGGCATTGCCACGGAAGCAAAATCTGAAAAGTATCTACAGGAAATACAGGTGAATATTCAAACCTGTATTAACCATATTATTCCGCAAAAAGATAACCCCTTTGTCTTGCAAGCCTTTGTACAGGATGAAAACTCTTTATCCAGTTTTTCCAAAGAGCTGGATAATTATATTGCTGACTCATGTTACAACGAACCCTTAACCCAACACTTTATGGGTGAAATGCAAACCCATATTAAACAGATTGCCAATCCCAATGGCTATTTTGTCGATACCGCCGTTACCGGCAGTCAATGGAGCGGTAAGCAGCGGCGTATTCGTGTGTTTTTATACCGCCGTATCAACCAATCCACAAAAAAGAATGAAGATCACGGTATTGATCCGGTCACTGAAATCAATGAGGTTTCCGCCAAGTTTATAACCCAAATGCAGGCGACAGGTATTCCTATTAAACGCTGCAATGATCAAGATTTATATCATTGGCTAGTGCGCTGGTTTAACCCCAAGGCGGATGCTACCGAAGGCGATCTTGAAAAACTGGTCGAAACCTTATCCCTGCCTGAACAGAGTGATAAACCCTTTGGCTATGATTTTTCGTCACTGGTTAATTTATCTCAACCTGTTTCCGATAATCAGCATGGCATATGGTGGTTTGATGATCTGCCTCATAAAGCCATTACTGTAGATGGTATCCGGCGGAAGCCGGTGGTGGGGCATCTAACTGGCGAGCGTAAAATTGGCGAAAACCTCTATGCGGTATTTGATCAACTACCCGCAGGCACCATGTTATCCCTCTGTATTACTTTGACACCCCAGGATATTGTTGAAAATAAAATTGTAAAAATTCTCAATGCTTCCAAGGGCGAACTGGCCGAGGCAATTTCTACCGAGCGGGATGCCAATCGTGCTTTGGAGTTAATGTCCAATGGTGATTATCTCTATCCCACAGTGATTTCATTATTTCTTCGGGGGGACGACCTGCCAGATTTAAAACGTAAAACCAACGAGGCCAATGCCTTGTTATTGGCCAACGGCTTACACCCCATTCGTGAAAGCGATGAACAGTTGCCCTTAAATACCTATATCAAACAACTGCCCATGAACTATGAACCTGCCAGAGACAAACAGGAGAAAAAAAGCCGCTTGGTTTTTTCCAGTGATTTGGCAAAACTGCTTCCCTTCTATGGCCGCTCAACAGGCACTGGGCATCCGGGCTTTGTCTTTTTTAATCGCGCCGCTGAGCCTTTAACCTTTGATCCACTGAATAAATTGGATCGTGCTAAAAATGCCTTTGCGCTGGTATTGGGGCCGCCAGGGTCAGGCAAGTCTGCCTTAATGGTCTACGTGTTGTTATTAATGATCTCTATCTATAAAGCCCGTATTTATATTATAGAAAAAGGTGGCTCCTTTAAATTATTGGGTGAATACTGCAAGCACTTTGGTTTATCCGTTAATCAAGTGACTCTACACCCCAAGCACGATGTAAGCCTGCCGCCTTTTGCCGATGCCTTTTTAATGCTGGAAAAGGAAGAAGCCAAGCGCAAGCTGGTCGATGATTATGAAGCCCAATCACTGGACGATTCAGACCATAGTGATGATGACGAAGAGCGAGACTATTTAGGTGAAATGGAACTGAAGGCCCGTGTCATGATTACCGGCGGTGATGAAAAAGAAGAAGCCAAGATGACCCGTGCTGATCGCTTAATGATCCGTAAAGCCATCGTCAATGCAGCAACCGTCAAAAAGGCCGAGATAGAACAAGCACAACAGGAAAATCGCTCCCTAAACGAACGCCAGCAACAGGTCATGACAGAGGATGTGGTTGCCGCTATGAACACACTGGCCAGTGATACCACCCTCAATGCCAATAAGCGGGAGCGTATACAGGAAATGGCCGATGCAATGGAACTTTACTGCTCTGGCACAGCAGGCCACTTTTTTAATCGCCCCGGCCAAGCATGGCCGGAAGCTGATATCACCATTATGGAAATGGGGCTGCTATCCAATGAAGGTTACGAAGATCAGTTGGCCTTGGGCTTTATGGGCTTAATGAACCAGATCAATAGTGTCGTTGAACGGGAGCAGTACAGTGATCGCCCCACCATCGTTTTAGGTGATGAATCCCACTTGCTTACCACCAATATGCTGCTGGCTCCCTTTCTGGTAAAGATCGTCAAAATGTGGCGCAAGCTGGGGACATGGTTATGGTTGGCCACTCAAAATATGGAAGACTTCCCCAATGTGGCGAAAAAGTTGCTGGGCATGTTCGAGTTCTGGTTTGCAATGGTCTGCCCCAAAGAACAAATTGAACAAATCGCCCGTTTTAAGGATTTAACCGAAGAGCAAAAAGCCATGCTGCTGGCCGCTAATAAAGAATCCGGTAAATATACCGAAGGGGTAGTACTGGCCGATAAAATTCAGGTTTTATTCCGTAATGTCCCGCCACCCCTGGCCTTGGCACTGGCGATGACAGAAAAGCATGAAAAGCGAGAGCGGGCCAAAATTATGGCCGAGCAGGGTTGTACGGAGCTGGAGGCGGTATTTAAGATTGCAGAGCAGATCAAGGAATATTGAGTGAGCTACATACGAAAGAGTTCCTCAACAATAGGACAATCTGGAATGGTTCCTTTCTGACATTTTTTTGTCATTTCATCAAGTGCTGATTCTAATGCTTTCAACTGGTTAATCTTCAAGCGTATCTCTTTAAGTTGCCCCTGTGCCATCGCTTCAACCTGTTCGCAGGTATATTCACCTTTATCAACCAAATTTAGCAATTCTCGGATACTGTCTTGGCTAAAGCCCAGTTCTCGGCTATTAAGAATAAAGTTAAGGCGCTTGAGGCCATCATAGTCATATAAACGATAGCCAGATTCACTGCGTGTCGGTTCGAGCAATAAGCCTACCTGCTCGTAATAACGGATAGTTTCAGGCTTACAGCCCGTTTTAGACGATAGTTTACCGATAGTGAAGAACTTTTCCGCCATGCTTGACTCTATAGTTACTATAAGGTTTAGGCTTATGATATGGCAAAAAAAGAGAAAGCAACAGACCGTAAAGGGCTAATTACCTATCTAACGTTGGGGGGTGTAATACTGGCATCGTCCTGTTGCGTCATTCCATTCCTGCTTTTCATATTGGGAATTAGTGGCGCATGGATTGGTAATTTAACGGCTTTGGCACCCTATCAACCTTATTTTGTCACTTTTACCCTGCTGTGTTTGGGGGCCGGTTTTTACTTTGTTTATCGCAAGCCTAAGACCGCTATAGCTTGTGATCAAGCGAGTGGATATTGTCAGAGTAAAACCCGCGATACAGTGCTCAAGGTGGTTTTATGGGTGTCTGTTGTGATTGTAGCGATAACCTTGGCATGGCCTTTAATCGTGCCTTATTTACTGTAGGTAAAACGATGAAAATATTACTTTGTATTGTTATTGGTTTTTGGTTACTTGCCGCTTTTCAGATGGTAAGTGCAGAAGAAAAAGTCATACTTAAAATTGACAATATGTTTTGTGCATCTTGCCCGCATATTGTAAAAAAGAAACTCTCTAGTTTAGATGGTGTGGTAAGCGCTGATGTTTCCTATGAGCAACAAGTCGCTACAGTGATCTATGATGATGGTAAATTAAAAGTGGATGACTTAATCACGGCAACAACCAATGCGGGCTATCCCTCAGAGGTTAAATCGAATGAGTGATAATAAAAACGTAAAGCTGGAATCAACGCTGACTTGTCCAGAATGTGGGTATGTCAAATTAGAAACTATGCCTACGGATGCTTGCCAATTTTTCTATGAGTGTGAGAGCTGCAAAACAGTATTAAGGCCAAAACAAGGAGACTGTTGTGTTTATTGTTCTTATGGAACAGTCCCTTGCCCACCTATTCAACTCAACAAAAGCTGCTGCGGTTAATTTATGATGAATAATCAAAGACTACTTAAAATTGGTGTTATTGGGACTGTGGTAGCGGTGATTTGTTGTTTTACTCCCATACTGGTTATTTTTCTAGGGGTGCTTGGTCTTTCCTCTTGGTTAGGCTGGTTAGATTTTGTTTTGCTGCCTGCTTTGGCTTTATTTGTATTAATAACGGCTTATGCTGCATGGAAAAAATATAGATAGAAAACTTATAATAATTTATGCCAATTTTAATTCTTAAAACTCTGTAACGTTTACACCCCACAGCCCCGTAATTTTTATTAATAATAAGCCGTATGAAAAATTTATACGGCACTTTCTATTGTTTACTCTTCCTGCTTGGTCTTTTGAGCACAGCAGCTTCCGCTCAGGAATATATTATTCCTGAGTCCATTATTGTTATCACTTCCGATAAAAATCCCATCCAAAATAGCCAAGCTATACACCAGCTATTAGAGCGTACCAATGGCACCTTGGCTATTCATAATCTTGATGCAGTTACAGCGCTGGAGAAATCCTTTAGCAAAAACCTCCCTACTATTGAAAGCGAAGCACAACCTGAAGTTCACCAACGCATGAACCAATACGGAGAACAGCAGTTTGAGACGGATATTATCCAAGCTTATCAAGGCTTATTAACGGCTCTACTATATGAGATTGATCGCTACCCAGTAATTATTTTTGATCAGGCATACGCTATTTACGGTATGACGGATTTAAAGGCTGCGCTTGTAAAGTATCAAACGGCGAGGGCCGGTAAATGAAAAGAATAGCTTTATTGATGTTTTTGCTTTTCGTTGCTGTAAATAGTTACAGTCAATTAGAGATTGAACCTACCACTGTGACCACATCGGATATTTTGGCGGCACCGATTACCGATAGTAGCTGCCATAACTATTGCTTTACTGGTGTCTGCGTTTGGTTAAGTTGTGGTTTGCACGGCTGTTCTATTGAAACCAGTATTCGTGTACGGCATTACAACCCGGATTTGGTGGTAAGTGTTTATGATGAATCCGGCACTAACCCCTGGGATTATGCCCAGGAGACCTTTGGTGGTATTGAAGCGTCTTCACTTAACGCATTAGTGGGCAGCTTCCATAATGCCGAGCCGGGGCATGGGCAGCGAACGGAAGATAACCCCGCTGGTGATAGAAGTTTGCGTTACAAAGAAGCCACGGCGGTAGGCCATCCCTGGGCAGCTTTGCAGTTTATGTCTGCTGATTATTTTTGCCCCAGTGAAGCGGATGCCTTTACGCCTTATTTTTCCTCCAGTCTGGATGCGCTGTCTTGGCGCTTGGGCCTTGCCGAGCATTTGTATTTTCATAACTTTCTACCGGGGCGCAGGGTGGTTGGCGAAGGCGGCTATTTTCAGCAGTGGGGGCCGGTATTTCCACGCACAGGGTTTCTTAATCAAAAAGATGATGTGAAAGCCGGTGCGGTGATTGCCCAGCGGGTCGGCAATATTGTCACTCAGGATAATCAGCCCCATGTGTACCGCGAGTTTGATGGCAACAATTACCACCGTACTTGGTTGCCCGGTGAGCTGCGGGAAAATAATCGGGAAACTGGCGTCTGGCAGATGATCGCCCCCTATGAAGATCAACAGTGCTATGCCTTTGGCGAAAACGATGTGTACCAACAGCGCTGGTCTGCCGGGCGGGAAAGTGACGATGAAAGCTATGTTTATACCCTGTGGCGACCCTATGAATGCTGTGGTGCCAGAGGTGCCTATATCACCACTATTGAAACTGAGGTGTGCTTATGAACACCTGTTTCAATCCTCTGTTCTTCAAAAGTATGTCGCTTTTTGTACTTTTGGGCCTATTTTCAGCCGGGCCGGTATTAGCCCAGTCTGAGTCCCCGCGTAACGATAGCCTCTTCTACTACAAAATTGGGGGTGGGCGACATATCAGTATTCCGCCCAGCCTGACCATTACCACTATTAATTTATCGGCCCAGGCATCCATTGCCAATTTTAGCTGCGGGGACTTTGACCCGGTAGCCTCTATTGAAAGTTCATTAAATGATTTAAGTAATGGGGTGGATCAAGCCATTGTTGCCTTGGAAGCCGCAGCCAGTGCTGCCATTGCCAATTTACCCGGTTATATTTTGCAGCGGGCTAATCCGGGTTTATATGACCTTTTCCAAAATGCTTTACTCCGTGCCCAGGAATCTTTCTCTCTGGCGACCAAAAGCTGTGAGCGAATGCAGTATGAAATCTCCCAAGGGATTAACCCCTATGCGGAGTGGATTACTTTGAGCCAGGGCGACTCATGGGAGTATTCCATTGGGGTTGGTGAAGACAATATCCACGATGCTGCCGAGCAGGTCAGTGATGCCCATAACGATGGTGTCACCTGGATTGGAGGTATTCAGCGGGGCGGGCAAAATCAGCGGCCCGTTAATATCCTCTCCGATGTGGCGGTGGCCGGGTTAAATATCCTTTCCGACCGCGCTCCCGAATCCACTTCTGCACTACCCAGTAGTTCCCCTTTGACACAACACTTTAGTGGCCCCAGTGAAGTGACGGACTGGGTAGTGGAAGTCTTGGGTGAGGTGCAGGTGAGTATTTGCGATGGCTGTACTAATGGCGCTCAGCCTGGAAAGGGCTTAATCCCGATGATTGAAACGGAGACTAATACCGTATTAACCCGCTTAACCAATCTGGTCTCTGGCAGTAGCCAGCCCACGCGCAGCAATTTGGAAGCTGCCTCGGCTCCGGCGATTATTATTTCCCTGCAATTGATTCGAGCACTGCAAAATCAGCCAGCCAGTGAGCGTTCTATTTTACTGTCAAAACTGGCCCAGGAAATTGCTGAGGCCAGAGTGATGGAAAAAGCCATGATTATCCGCCGCTTGATGCTATCGGGCAGTAAGGAGGGCAATGTCGCGGGTGTCAGTATGGCGATTGAAACTGTCGATAAGGCATTAGCTGAGTTGGACAGTGAAATTAATAATGTCATCTTTGAAAAAAATGTGCGCAATGAATTTGTGGCGGATACGGCGATTGAGATTTTATTAAGAGATAATGCCACGCGCACCTCATCCCGTAGTACCCCTCGTCTTAGACCAACCGACGAACACCCGATACGCCAGGGAACGGTACAGCCATGAGCGAGATGAAAAGTAGCATGAAGCGGATTAAAAGTAAAAAGCCAGCGCGTTTTAAACGTTATTTTTTAATCATGAGTTTGTTTTTGCTGGCGATTTTATTGTTGTTATTGATAGGTCTGGGTGTTGCTACTTATTTGGGTAATCAGCAATCGCTTAGTTATTTGCCGGGTACTGATAATGTATATTTATTGGTTTGGCGAATTTTTTTATATGGTTTTCTGTTGTCACTGTTTAGCCCTTTCGCTGTTGCTCTAATCCTTCGTTTAAAAAGAAGCTCAAAAAAAATAAATAAAGTCTTATTGCGCTACCATCAACAGCGCCTGTTAATTGCGATTGCTTTTTATGAATTGTTTTTTGTCCAGAATAGTTTAAAAAAATTAATCAACTGGGGTTATCACTATGTCAGTTGATTCCACTCTGGAACTGTATACCACTTTATTTGGCTGGCTATTTTATAACTCCATTTGGGAAGTATTAGTCGCAACAGGCATAGTGTTTTTACCCTTTCTTGGCATTGTGATAGATACGGTGATTACCACCTATCGTAATGAAGACGGCGATGAAGCCAGTAATACCTCATTGCGCATTTTGGAAGTTGAATTTTTTGTGGCCTTTGCCATTATTGCTTTGGCTGCGGTTCCCGCGCTGTCATTTTCAGCCGCCGATCTATCTTTTACTCCCAAAGCCTTAATTGGTCACCCTGCACAAACCAATGTGACGTCTGCCAATTCTAATAGTACTTATGGCGGCACATTATCCTTTACCGATTATCCTAATGCGGTGGATATTCCCTTATTTTGGTACGCAGTGTTGAGTTTTACCACAGGCTTTAATCGGGCAGTGATGGAGGATGTGCCGGTGGCCTTGGATCTCCGTGAATATGCCAATGAACTCCGGGATATTCGTATTGATGACCCGGCAATTATGGCAGAGTTAAATGATTTTTATCGGGATTGCTATATCGAGGCGCGGTCAAAGTATCTGAATGAGCGACCGAATAATGCGCAGACCAATGGCATCTTATCAACCCACGGTGCAACGGATACTGAGTGGATAGGCTCACATCTTTTTTTAGAGGTGTCTGGTTACTATGACACACTTCGCTCGGATAGTATTCGAGAGGGTTTTGTCTGGTCTGCCCTGCGGGATATTGAATGGGATGTCAGTGATCATCCTGTTTATGGTAAGCCCACTTGTCGAGAATGGTGGTCATCCTCCAGTATTGGCTTGGCCAGTAAAATACTGGATGAAACAAATGGCATGGATTTAATTGCAGCGGCGGCGGAACCCAGTTGGAACCCCGTACAGCGCCGCGATGCAGTTATTCGTGCGGCATTATTAAATTCTCCGGCTCGCTGGACAACCAGAGGCTATGACTTGGCCTATGGCAACTTAACTCATACCTATAGCGACGATTCCTTTAACCCACTTAACCATTGGTTGGATAACCGCCCCATGCAAGCGGTTGCTGCGTTTGGTTTAGGCCGGGAGGCACTGTCTTTTGCCACTTATCTGCGTATTTTTTTAGAAGCAGCCCCCATGATACAGGCACTAATCCTGATGGGGCTGTATGCACTTTTGCCGTTTTTAATCTTAATGAGTCGCTATCGTTTTTCAGTTTTGATTATCGGCGCGATGACCTTTTTTATTGTGAAATTTTGGACAGTCCTATGGTTCTTTGCCTGGTGGGTTGATCAAAACCTGATTATGGCCTTTTACCCAGAGCCGGGAAATATCACCACATTATTCAGTTTCGACTTAACACTTAAACGCATTATTTTAAATTTTCTAACGGGCATGATGTATATCGTCTTCCCCTTATTATTTTCCATTTATATGAGCCTTTCCGGTATCCATGCGGCACGGGCTTTAGACAATGCCTCGTCAGGCTTGGCCGTCAACTTTAACCGAGCAGGCAGAATGAATATGCGTTTACCCAGAATGAAGAGGAGGCCAAGTTGAAAGAAAAGAATACGCTGTTATTGCGAATCTTCGGAGGCAGGAAGCCGACGCAGAGCGTACAGGGAAGTATCAACAGCGTGTTTGCAATAGCAGCGTATTCTTTTCAATTACCCTGTTAGTTTTTATGTTGCTATTGCATTCTCAATAGCATTAACACATCAGGATCAGGCTTTATAGCCGATGTGTGCGTGTAAAAGCGTGTTGATCTATCCCATCGGGATACTGACTATCCCGTTGGATAATCAGTATCTCCTTATTTTATTTTTTAATTTGGAGATAAAACCATGACTAAAGCTGAAAAATCAACAGCCGTTAATACCACTCAATCTAATAGTAACAGTAACGTGCGTGCTATTAGTAATAACAACCGTAACTCTGCAAGAGAATCATCGCAGTGGATACGGGTTAATAAAGTATTTGGGTACTTGCATGAAGTAAGAGTCATCCCAAATTCGCGTCCACAAAAGCTGGGAGTGACCATTTCCGTACCGCAAGGTTCGGATGAGCATCGGAAATATATTCCGTATCAATTGTATGTTAATTCAATCGATGCGCATTTATTGTTTCTGGAGCACCAAGCAGCGATTGAGGATAAAGAACGTAATGTCGCGGTTAATTTTGATGTAACCAATCTGGCACCGGATTACTACGCGGTTCCAGAAGGCCCCCGCAAAGGTGAGATTGTACCTTGCCAAACGGGTAGCCTAAAAGACATTAACAGTATGAAAATTGTCGATGAAGTTGTTTACAGTAAGTATCAAGTGAATGATGCCTCTGACAATATGAGTACAGAATCAGAAAAGAAATAATCTGTTCTGATTTAATCATTAACCCAATGGGGAATCAATCCTCATTGGGTTTGTTCTCCATCTTGTATCAATTTGGAGAATAGCAATGAATTTACTTAATAAACTCAGAAATGACGATGTTGATTCTGACCGCGTATTAATTGAACGTGCGAAAGGCGTTTTATTAAAAGAAATGCGCGATAAAGAAATTAATTCATTTGATAACCCGAAAGTGATCAGAGAATACCTTCCTCTACATTTTTCGGATATGGATAGGGAAACCTTTGTGTGTCTGTATCTGGATCAGCAGCATCGCTTAATTGAGTGTAGAAATATTTTCTACGGCACCATTAACTGTTGTGCTGTTTACCCCAGAGAGGTTGCCAGGTCTTCCTTATTGCTCAATGCCTCAGCCGTGGTTTTTGCTCATAATCACCCCAGTGGTTCATCAAAACCCAGTGATCATGATATTAAATTAACGGTTGATTTAACTAAAGCATTAGAACTACTTTCGGTTCGTGTTTTAGATCATTTTATCGTTACTGATAGCGATAGTCTCTCGTTTAGGGAGCAAGGCTACCTTTAACCTGTCACTACCACTTCCTTCGGGGGTTTATCTTCCGAAGGAAGTAACCCCTGTTTAATTTTTATCTGTTCGATACACAGCAGTGGGGTCACTATTATGTTGAACGTTATTAATCATAAAGCAATATCAACTGTAAAATCAGGCTCGCCCTGGTTACACGGTATTACTTATTTAACAGCCGATACTTTAGACCGGGTGTTTTGGAAAGGGCAATTTATCGACTTTGTTAAAGAACCCTTTGAAGAGGAAAGCCAAAGCTATTTACTGGAATTGGCTTCTCGATGTCGGCATTTAGAGGAACTTGATATTCCTATCAATATAGAAACGGTTGTTCATTTTGGTCATTGGTTTATACCTATGAGTAAAGATCACCCTTATAAAGACTTGTTACTTTGCTGCCCGGATATTCGTGTGAGCAACAAGCAAATAATGTTGATTATGATCGGTGATCAGGTCGCAGAGTACGATGGTAAGCAGTGGTGTTATCACTGTAAAAAATCCGATCAACCAGATAGCGAATGGTTTGCATTATGGGATCAATTTGCGTTGGAAGCAAAGGGCTATACAGGTTTACCCCTTTGTTATTCTGATCTGGATGGTTTAAGCCATTGTCTGCGCTACTTTCATGTTCCCGTTGATTTACGGGATCAATTGAACAAGCAGTTTACTGTTGATAATAGGAGCAGTAGATCATCTAAATAAGACACTCACAATAATTGGACGCTAATGTAGATAGCGCTCAATCTTTATTAACCCGCTGGGGACTTTGTTCCCAGCGGAGCATTGTTCCCTGCTTTTTTTACAAGCGGAGCAATGCAATGAAAAGAGTTATTTTAAATTATGTTGAATGTCAGCATACCGGCGAATATGGATTGATGTTAGATGGTGTTGTTTGTGAAGCCGTTTATGCCGCCAGCGAAGGTGTTCTGATCGCCCATGATATTATTGAGCACAACGGGGCTGAAACCATTGGTACATTTACTGATGAATTGGAAGCCCTGGGTGTTGTCTGGTGGGTGCGTGGTGAATTTAATGATATTCGGCGTGATGGCCGTGGATCAGCTTTTTCACCTTATGAGCACCTTGCATCTGATATTGCTTATATGGCTGAGTCTATTCAGCATGGCTCTACCCTTGATATTGACTGCAAAAGGACAAGAGCCTGTGATTATGATGACGATTTTCAGTTAATTATCGAGATGGCAAAAAAATCATTTCGAGAGAACAGGTTTGATGATATTAATGTTGATATTTTTAGAGGCATTAGCCATGTTAATCGATACTTTGATTGCGCACTTCACTGTATGCGCAGAGGCTATCGAAAAGCATTGAAGCGATACCATAAATTAGGCCAGTGTGGAACCAATAGCCTATTTTGGGACATCGCCAATAAAGTGGACGATCTTTTACCTTATATTGATATCGGTGAACAGATTGATCTACGCTATAGTCTGACAACAGGCGGTATGGATGCCAATATTGTGAGTCAGTATGATTGATAATAAACCCCGTTATGTTTTTCGTAATGGGGTTATTTTTTTACTATTGGAGTGCTTGAAAAGAATATACTGTGATTATAAACACGCTGTGAATATATCCCTATACGCTCTACGTCGGCATCCTGCCTCCGAAGGTTTATAATCACAGTATATTCTTTTCTTGATACATCATAGTAATTAACGAGAGATAGGCCCATATTCTGAGTGTTGATTATTATTGAGTATATCCAGTGGCACTAGCCCGCATTTTTCAATGGCTAATAAGCCCTGTTTATTATTTTCCAAAATATCGTTACGGGTAACATTCATATTGATATATAAGCCAGGTGCTATTAGCACCCCTCGTATTGGACGTGATAGATGGTCAATATCTTTTAAGAAGGAAAGCTTTGTGTAGTTTTTTAATCCGATACAGCTATTTAATTGCCGGAGGATATAATCAAAGCGAGCAATGAGCGTTGCCGTTAATTTTGAATGGACGGTGTAATATTTGTCTGTATCGAATTCGATGGTTATCGGGTTGCTTGATTCAACAGGAGTAATGCTAACACCCGGTGGTGATGACGCTAACAATTGTTTTGCTTTGGTCTCATAGTGCTCTATTTTACTGTTGGCTTTTTTAATCCGTCTTTCAATTTCAATGAGTACCATCTCTGCATAAGGGTCATCTTTCTTGATACCGCTCCAGATATGCCCTAATCGTTGAGAAAATTGCTCCAGGCCACTGACTTTATATTCTTTCGCCTTATTTTCTGGTTTGAATGTACCACCACTCACTAAATTTTTGGCTGCTGGCATATGTAGAGTAAAAGCAAAGTGGCTTTTTAATATATCGGTTGTTTGGGTATTGGTCATAAAAAAGCCTCTCGCTTATGCCGTTTCTGCATACTTTTTGGCGGCTGTCCAGACAACATTAATAGGCTGATCAGTTTTTTTAGCCACGGCTAAATAACGCTCTCGGTCGCTTAAGTCTTCTGACTCTTTCCAATGCTGCCAAATCAGTAATTCCATGTCTTTATCGCAATAGGGTGGTCTATGCTGTCCAGTGCCGGACAAATTCAAATATCGGCGGCGCAGGCAGAATTCTGTGGTGTGCATACCAAAGAGTTCCCGCATCAGTCTGCTGGGGGCCTGTCGCAATAGATATTCGTCTTCCAAGGCTCTACTTGTGATTTCATCTTGTAGGCTATCAAGTTGGATTTGTAACTCTTCAGGATCGATCTTCAGGGTCAGGAATTGGTCAGCCCGTGAACTAATAAACTTCTGGCCAAAGGAATCTAAGTGTCTCAGTTGATTTAATAAATCGAAATCAATACCCAGAATTTCAGGGTGTTCCAGATACTCTTCTATAACACTGATAATTGAAGTGGTTACTGTTGTATGAAGTTTGCTACCCGTTTCCATAATTAATATTCCCGCGTATTAAGCACTGAAAAAGTCATTGAGTGCTATCTTCGTAACTGAAAACATTCATGTCAATCAGAAACGTTACATAAAAAAAAGAACATTAACTACACATTTTTATACGTTTTTAAAGTTTAGGCAAGGGAAAAGTCAAAAATGACAAGTGTACTTGGTAGACCTAAGCCCTGCCATTAGCAAAGCTACTTTCTTTAAAAGTCGCTAAGAATAGATACTTATACGATGCTAGAGAAAGTAGTATTTGGAGAGGTGTTAAGACACTTCAGAAAATCCAAACAATTAACGCAAGAGAAATTAGCGCTCAGCTCAGGTATGAGCCGTAATAGCATAGGGAGTCTGGAAAAAGGTGAATTTAATGTCACCATCGATACCTTGTTTAAAGTGGCACAGGGATTAGAAGTGTTACCAGAAGAATTGATCAAACAAACCCGCCTTGAATTAGCCAAGCGTCAAGATCACTGATAACGTTCTAAGCTATCTGATTGCTTATCCACCATAAACCCGCCTGCAATAGCGTAGAGTATATAGCCTTGGAAAATGAGGTTATCTATTTTGCAGTTACTGGTAAAAACAACACAATATTTTCTGTGCTTAATTAGTATGCTATTGACAGCGTTATTCGCTGTGAGCATTGGCACAAAAGGCGGTATTAATACACTCTCAATTGAGTACTACGCTGGCTTATTTTTATTAATCTCAATTGGTTTATGTATTGATATTAGTAAATATTTATTTTGGTATTACCGTAAAAAACACACTTTGTATTTATGCCTTAGTGTGTTTTTAGTAGGGTTTTCATGGTTAGCCAGCGTTGCTTTTTTTGTATCACAAGATACCGCTAATATCGCAGTTAATCAAAAAAAGTCATCAGCCTATATTGCCAACCAAAAAAGAATCCTTGCCTTGGAAGTTGAAATTCAGGAGAAACGAAAATTACTTAACAAACGTTTATCCAGTAGTTACCATAATCAGTGGGACAAAGGGCAAGAAGTCATTAAAGAGATAGAAGCACTTAATCAGGAGTTAAATACCCGCTTAGAAAATACAGATTCAATTGGCCTAAATGATGGGCAGAATCAACTAAGCACAGCTTTTCTATTTAATACACTATCATCCTTATTATCTGTTTCTTTTTCCTCCGCGATAAATATTGCCTATAGTATTTTTGCTTTTGTGATAGAGATATGTGCATTGGGTGTAATGAGTTTATCGCAGATAGTTAACTCTCAAGCGAAAAAGAGTAAAGTTGATAAGCAGGATATTGAGGATGATACTGTGACACCCGAAAATAATAAAAATGAACTGATTAAAAAAATTAAAGAAGATGTGCTTTCTGGAAAAATTAAACCGCTAGTCACTAAGATTATCGAAAATTATCCAATTCGTCATAATGAAGCCAGGCTGATATTGGACGATCTGGAAGGCGAGGGGAAAATTAAGGTGAAGAATAAGCGTTATAATCTGCTTATAGATGACTAATCTGTATTTTCTATTAAGAAAATAATTTCTCTCTTGCCAAGACCTGGAAAAGTCATTTTTTCATTTGTTGAATTTTTATAGCATTGACTTGATAAAAAATCAGTTTCCACTGTTTTCCAGTCAATATTGTTTTGACTGCCGAAGTATTTAAAAATATCGGGAATAGCTAGAGCATGGCCTTTACTGGTTTCACAGATATAAAGATGAATTTTATTTGTACTATCGGTTTTTTTATTAATAGATTTTTTGATAGTACCATATAATTCTTTTCCCCAATTTTTAATAGAATCTTCTGTTGAAGTTTGATGATGGCTATTAATAATTAGCTGCCCAAGAGGTGAGTTGATATCTGGTACAGCACTGAGTTTAAGCATGGTGTTAAATGCTTCGTTATTATCATATAGCCAGTTGAGGCAAGAATGATTAAATATAAAGGATAATAAACTAATAGGCATTAAATTATGCCCGCAAGCGGGTAGTTTTTTAACAGTATAAATACTTCCTTGTGGAATAGGGCCGTGATAAAGATTCCATTTTATATGCCGATCATATTTATCTTTATAGATTACCTCAAACTCAGATAGATTAGGCAATTTATATAATAAAGCTGCTACAAAAACAGTATAAGTCCATACATCTTTTTCTTTACCAATATCCTCTGGTTTTGAGCCTATAGGTAAAATGTAAGATCGTCTAAGTTTTAACGCATCAACAACTGCTTGTAATTGCTGTTTTATTGTCGAAGTACCAACGACCTGATAAATTGCCAAAAATACCTCAAGCGGCTGTTTATAAAATAAAGAAAAATACTCATTGGGTAAAGCCACTAACGATTTAATCTGCTCTATATAATGATAATAAATATCTTCTTTTAAGAGCACTTCCCCTGAATACGCAGTTTTACCATCAACTCTATTTTCTATTAATTTCATTTCTGTATCTGTTTTCAATGAATAACTTACGAAGAGTAACAGAATGAAAAATCGATACTTGAATTTACATTTCAGAGATTAATAAAGGTAAAGTATTTTCTTGTGTGAATAAGCGCAGAGGGAAGCGGTTTCAGAGATTATTTATTATTGCGGTAGCGCGAGTTGTTTTTGATTTTTTCCGGTGGGGCTTGTAGCAGGTTGAGAATTTTATCGGATAGGTAGAGGTGGGGGTTGTTTAACATATCCTTGTGTAGATGGGCCGTTGGATGTACCGAGCCAGACTTGCGGCTATTTGTTATTTCTTGCTTTAGGGTATCGTTTAGTTCATTGGCAACAAGGCTTGCATAAGAGCCGTATGCTGCGAAGTCATCAGCCGTAAAAGTCAGGTTTGAATCCATCGTCATTGTCCAGCATTCCAGTTTGTTGGTTTATATGAATGCCAAGTATACTTGGCTAAAATGTGTTGCTATGATACGCTTAATTCTGTTTTATTGCCAATCACTAACAGGGTAACAACGGCAATAATGGAGGTAGTTTGGCGCGTTAAACAACAATAATCTGGCTGTATGCCGCATATATAAAGGCCAGGAATAACCGCGTTGTGCAGTGATAACCTTTACATCTTGTTATTTGGCGCTTTTACCTTTTTATCTTATTTTTGCTAAGTTAGACTACAAATTTATGAACTGTGAGTTCATTTATAAGTAATAATTTTTGATGAATTTTGTGCCAATAATCTCAATGGCCGGTAATTTTAGTTGGGATTGTTAAAAATGCTGCCAAAGGCAGTATCGACATAAAAACGAATAATACCATCATAGAATTAGATTCTCATCGATGGAAGGCGGTTCATTTGTTTTAGGCCCCAGCGAGTGGGCCAGTTAATTGATGTGTCAGACTTTGTAGCTTCTATGATATGAGCAAATCTTATTTTTCAAAAACCTATGCAGAGGCCCGCCAGCGATTTAAAGAGGCGGCTACTGCTGCTGGCGCAAGCATCAGTTCATACAGGATAGATTCAGAATGCCAGGATGAACTCGCTATTGATGTAGCGATTATTGGCCCCGATACCGCACCAACCATTGTCACCTCATCAGGGGTACATGGTGTGGAAGGCTTCTTTGGGTCAGCCGTTCAGCTTGCGCTTCTTAACCAGCTTCGAGAAACAAAGACTGTACTTAATATTAGGTACGTTTTAATCCACGCGGTTAACCCTTTCGGGTTTTCACGCTTTCGACGTTTTAATGAAGATAATGTTGATCTGAACAGAAATTTTCTTACAGAAGAGGGCAGGTTTAAGGGCGCGCCAGATGCTTATGTACGCCTTAATCGATTTCTGAATCCAGAATCGCCACCTTCCCGTTTTGAACCGTTCAAATTGAAGGCGATGTGGAATATTTTCCGCCACGGTTTGCAACCGCTTAAGCAAGCTTTGGCTGGTGGGCAGTACGATTATCCGCAAGGTGTCTTTTTCGGTGGTCATGGGCCATGCCAATCTACCAGAATTATTTACGATAACTGCGATGATTGGGTGGGCGAATCAAATCCAGTTATCCATATTGATTTACACACGGGCCTGGGGGCATTTGCAAAATACAAATTACTCCTTACGGAGTCTGCTGATTCAATAGATTATCCCTGGTATAGCAAAAATTTTGGTAAAGACTCTGTAGAAGCTATGGATGCACCACACGTTACGTCTTACCAAGTTAACGGTATTTTTGGTGAATGGTTAAAGCAGCACTTTGGCTCTAGGCAGTACCGCTTTGTCACCGCAGAGTTTGGTACTTATGACATTATCCGAGTTTTTGCAGCTATCAGAGCTGAAAATCGTGCGCATCATTATGGTGTAGAAGATAGCCCTGCCTATCAATCGACTAAGGCGGAAATGTTGGAGTGCTTTTGCCCCAGTAGTGCTTCGTGGAGAGCGCAAGTGATTGAGTCTGGTCTGGAAATAGTCAATCAGGCAAGGCAGGCCCTAGTACGAACTAAAACAAGAGGATGAGTCAATCTGCTTATGAGTATTTTAACTATGAAGTCTAGATTATTAATTATTTTTTCCATAGTGATTTTAACCGCTTGCGGTGAGCATTCAGCAATCGTTAAAAGAACTCATTATGGAACGGCTCATATCTTTGCAAAAGATTACGGCTCATTAGGCTTTGGCCAAGGCTATGCTTACGCGGAAGATCGTTTTTGTATTTTGATGGATCAAATTGTCAAAGTTCGTGGTGAGCGGTCAAAGTTTTTTGGCCCACATTTTGATAACCAAGCAGCAGATCAGTTTAATATAGCCTCTGACTTTGCTTATCGATCACTGGCTTTAGTTGATAATGCAGAGGAATCATTTCTCAAGCTGAGTATAGATGCTCAAGATATGATCGCTGGGTATGTAAAAGGTTTTAACCACTATCTTAGCAGTACAGGTGTAGAAAATCTTGCAGCTGAGTGTAATAACGCAGAATGGGTTTCTCCTATCACTGTGGATGACTTGGTTGCTTATTATCTTGATGTAGCAATGCTGGCAGGGACACGCAATTTTATATTGGCAGTTGGTGGTGCTCAACCACCAGTCTCAGTGGCCCAGGCACAGCCTTTTAAGAATGATATTGGGCCATCAACTATTGCTAATCATTGGCCGCATATTCCAAAAGAAATGGCGAGCAATGGTATTGCACTGGGTAATGATCGAACCAGTGAAGCAAATAGTTTGTTGCTTTCAAATACTCACTTACCCTGGGAAGGCGAGCTTAAATACCACGAGGTTCATTTAAATATACCCGGAGAAGTTGATATTGCAGGGGTTAGTATAGGTGGAGCAGTTGGAGTACAAATAGGCTTTAACCGTGACATAGCCTGGACGCATACCACATCGCCCTCCAATCAGTTTGTCATTTATGCGCTGACTCTTGGTGACAGTCCTACGGAATATGTCGTTGATGGTGAACGTAAGAGCATGATCGCCAAGGAGATTACTATTGAAGTGAAAGGTCTTGGTGCTCTTAGTCAGACGATGTATTCAACTGAATATGGCCCTGTAGTAGAGATTCCTGGTTTATTAGGGTGGAGTGAGCAATCTGCTTTTGCCATTCGTGACTTGAATGCAAATAGTATCCGCTTTATTGATATGTTTTTGGCAAAAGCCAAAGCAAAAAATATTGACCATATAGAAAGTATCTATAGCAATATTTATGGTGTTCCCTGGAACCATACCCTTGCAATCGATAAAAGTGGCGAGGTGTTTTATACCGATGCGACTCTGGTGCCAAATTTTAACCCTGTTGTAGAAGCTGGCTTGGTTAAATCTATTGCCAATCCTACAACGCCGCAAGAATTTTTAGTTGCTCAAGCTTATCAAAATAATATCTTAATTGTGGATGGCAGTAACTCTTTATTTAATTTAGTTGATGACCCCGGTGCCACAAAGCCGGGAGCAATTCCATATAGTAGAGCGCCAAAGCTAAAGCGTACTGACTATGTAACAAACTCTAATGATAGCTATTGGATACCTAATGCAAATACTCCCTTTGATCCCAGTGATTTTTCTTTTTTTTACGGAAAGACAAATAGTGAGCTTTTATTAAGAACTCGAATAGGATTTGATCAAATTGAAGATGTAAGCGTGACTAATCAGGAAGGTTTGCAGCAACTTGTGATCTCTAACCGATCACTCACCGCAGATTTATGGTTATCGACACTGGTTAACGAATGTTCTCTGAATCCGGTAGTGGCCAATAGTGCAGGTGTTGATGTTAATCTAACAGAAGCTTGTGGAATCTTAAGTAGTTGGGATAGGCGTTTTGATACGGATAGTATCGGTGCTATTTTGTTTAGACAAACCTTATCGGGTCTTGTGAATAACAGAGGCTTTGTAGACTCGTCGTTTTATAGTATTCCATTCGACCCGAATGCTCCGATTACCACACCAAGCGGGTTAAGTATCCAAGGAAAAGCAGCGCTTTTAACCAACTTTGCGGATGCGATTACATTTATTAATCAAAACGCTATTTTTGATGAAGAAGGAAATGATTTGTTTACCCTTGATGCGCGCCTGGGTGATGTGCAATTTACGATTAAAGATGGTGAAAAAATTGAAATCCACGGTGGGTTGCCAGATACAGACGGTATTTACAATAAATCAGAATCATTCTCTTACGGCCTGGGGACACTCAATACGACTAGATTGGCAGTTGCTAATGCTGACCTGTCCTTAGACCCCAAAACAGACTTATCATCAAATGGTTATCAGATTAACTATGGGTCATCCTACATTATGACGGTCGCTTTTATGGATGATGGCCCGACTTCTAATGCAATTATGACATATAGCCAAAGTGAAGATGTTGACTCTCCGTATTTTAAGGATCAAACAGCGCTATATTCTAATAAACAGTGGCGTTCAGTTCCATTTTCTCGAAAGAGCATTCGGGATAGTTTACAAAGTGTCTTATATATTCATTCAGAGAAAAAAGCTGGTGATTAAATCCAGTCTTTATTTTTGTATGGTTAGAAAGGTTGTTAAAGTAAAATGAAAATAAAAATACTTATTTCTTGTTTTTGTTTAATCTCCTATTCAGTCGCTGAAGATATCAACGCAGAGATTGACTCTGAGACACCACAGTATATAACGCCTGTAGACACTTCTGACCGCTTTGATTCGCCAAATAGTGTTACTCTGCTGGAGCAGGATGATTTAAAAGCACTCGGTATTGTGAATGTTACCGATGCCTTGCGCTTAGTGCCGGGTATGCTGGTATCCGAAACTCATGGTAATAAGGTGTTTGTTGAATATCATGGTGGCAATCGCTATCGGTCTCGGCGTACTCAGTTACTATTTAACTCGCAAAAGTTCAGCCGCCCTGTAGATGATGAAATTCTTTGGCCCCGTTTACCTTTTGATAACCGTGACTTATCTTATCTTGAGGTGGTTCGCGGTTCTAGTGTGGTTGACTTTTCTTCAAACGCATTCACATCTGCCATCAATTTAGTCCAAGACCCCGTTGCTTTACGACCTAATGTATTTGCATCTGGCAAGTACGCCTCTAATGATGAAAATGATTTTGCGGCTTCGCTTCGATTTAATATCAATGAATCTATCAATCACTTTCGGTTCCGTGGGTTAAAGAACGTAGGGGCAAGCGATTCTCCCCAGTCTAACTCGTTCTTAGATGAACAAGAGGGCTATAGCTTTCTGTGGAACGGTGAACTGGAAACCGGGTCTGGACTGTTGGACTGGTCTCTAGTGGGAGCTGATTTTGAGTTTGAGTATCCAACGCTGAATGCTTTGGGGAACTCTGATAGCGAGGCTGCTCTTGAACTTGCGGGTGTGTCTTATCCGTTTACAGCCAGTGAAAAGACCCTTCGTTTTGCCATAGAGCACTCTGGAACCCATAGCGGTAAAATTGATATTGACTGGAATTATGGGGTGTTGCTGTCAGGGTTTGATCGAGACCAGATTATACGCTTTTGTTTACCAGCCTTTATCTATGACCCTATTTTAGCTGAGCTTGATGCCAGTGATAATGTGCAAATATTATCGGCTGATTTTGATCTATTAATTGCAAGTAGCTTGATGACAGGAACTGGGCAGCTTAACGAATCTATACTGAGTCCGTTAACACCTTACCAGCTTGATCTGCTAGATCAGTTTGGCTCTGTTGTACAAAGTGCAGGTCAGGTAGCTGCAACTGAGACTCTGTGTGGTAATACTAATCAAAACTTTTCTGAAGAACGCTCAAACCTATTGGGCGGTATGACTTTTCATTTTGAAAATGCAAAATTATCAAGCAATATCAATTTTCAACATTTTACGGTAAATAGTGATACATTTTTTGACGGTGAGCATAACCGTACTTCAATAGAATGGACAAATGACCTTCTGTACAAGCATGATGATAAAGTATCGAGCCACCTTGGATTGCTGGCTGAGTATAATTCGGATATTGACTATACATTTATATCGTCTCGTTATGCACTGAATTATCGCTTTTCTCCACTCAACAATATCATGTTTAAAGTGGCCCAATCCTACCGGCTACCATCGGTTTTTGAAACCAACAAAAAATTGCAATATCGCGTTGCTTATCTTAATGGCCAGACTGATTATAATGGAAATGCGGAATCTGATGTGTTGAGACTCACTATCTCTCCCGACCTTGATCCTGAAAAAATTATTACCAAGGAAATTGAATACACCCGCGCTAATAAACTGGGATCGATTTTTAGTTTTAAGTTATTTGACGAAAACCGTTATGATCTCATTTCGCAGCCGGATGGTTATGTTGTTAATGATCTGACTAATTCGGGATCAGTCGATATAAGAGGTTATGAAATGGGCTTTCGGCAAGAAATTTCAGCGTTAAATGATCTTGTAGTTGGTGGTAGTTATGCCCGTATTGATACAGAAACCGATCAGATTGAGGAGCTATCTATCGCTGCTGATTGGATTGGCAGTTTCTGGTCTATTTTGCCATTATCTGATACGTCAACCATCGGCTTTGTTCATTACCGAAATGATGAGATTGCTGGAGAAGATTACAAAAGAACGGATGTCAATTACACCAAGATCTTTCAATTAAATGGTTATGATCTGGAGCTGGGTATCAATTATCGTCGATATCCCGATAGGCAAATTAACTACTCCCAGTTTTCTGTTTCAGACCCATTGATCACGAATTATAATGATAACGAAGTCTACAATCTAACTTTGTCATTAACTTATTAATACCAAATAACCTTGAAAGCCAAAGGTGACTGAGACGTTACCCAGCTTTTAGTCCTTATCTTTCTTTTTTGAAAGACTACCTATGATTTTCTTGGTTGCCTCTCTGGATTTTTTTATATCATCCAGCATAGAATTTAACTGGATAGAAGAGACGGGGTTCTTTCTTAAGGTGGTTTTAAAATGATCATCCAGTTTAATTAGCGGTTCCTCTTCATCACTCCCTATCATAGAAATAAAAATAGTATTTGCTAATTTTGTTGATTCTTGTATTTTTGCAAGCAATGGATTATTCCTAAGCTTTAGGATGTTGAAGTCTATAAAGACCAAATCTGGTGGAGATTCAATAGTTTTAGATAGCCCATTTTCTGGTATAGAGTATACTTCGCATCTTATACCATAGTTAGATAGTATAGATTCTAATGCCAAGCAAGTGTCCTTTTCACTATCTATAATGATAGCAGTGTAATCTTCCATGCTAAAAGCAGAAGCATCTGAAAATGATGTTACTAACTCGATTGGAATGGATAGACTAAACTCAGAACCAAGCCCTATTTTTGAGTCTACGCTAACTTCGCCATTTATGACGTCAAGTAATTTTTTAGCATAGTAAAGCCCTAGTCCTCTGCCTTCATACAAGCTCTCTTTTTTTCCTTTTAATTGTATATGCTTATTAAATATTTTTTCGGTTTTATCGTCAGAAATGCCAATGCCTGTATCTTTAATCGAAACTTCTAGAGTGCTATTTTCGATTTCCCAAGATAAGGTTGCTGATCCTTCTTGTGTGAATTTCAATGAATTTTCGAGTATGTTTTCAACTATGCGCGACAACTTTTTATAATCAAAATAAGCAAACTCATCTTTTTGATAATTTTTAATATTCACTAGCTTAAATGAAATACCTTTTTTACCAAAAGGTTCTTTGAAAATATTATAAAAGGAGTCAAAGAGAACAGAGACGTTAGTAACCTCTCTATTATTTTCAAGCTTTTGCTGTTGAAATTGATCAAAATTAAATAGCTCTTCAGTAACCGAATGAAGCGTTTTCGATGAATAGTAGCAGGCTTCAATTTTTTCTATGGAATGATACTTCACTTTGTTGCTCTTGATTTCATCATAAATGGATTCAAGCAGTTTTACTATTACCCCTACAGGTCTTCTAATATCATGTGATATGGCCTTAATAAAATCATCTTTGAATTTTTCGGCTTCTTCAGCTTTGTTTTTCAGTGCAATAGTATCTTCTATGATTTTCTTAAGCTCCTTTTCATTATGGTTTTTGAAATAAATAAAGCCCAGAATAACAGCTAAGGCAGCCATCCCTAATATAATCGCCGTGTAAATAAAATGATTCCTAATTTTTCTGTCTATATTCTCTGTTGAAAAATAAATTTTAATAAAGCCCACCAACTCTTGAGAATGATTATTTTCCTCTGAAAATTCATCAATTTTTACGCCATCGAATGGTAGATAGACATCATATTTTTGGGTGTTAATGGTTATATTTTGATCGTTTTCTTTGTCTTTTCTATAAAGAATATTCCCATCACTATCGCTCACTTCTAAAGCATATATTTCTTCATTTTTTAACAAATTATTGACTTGCTCTTTGATAAGTGCGCTGTCACTTGAAATGATCGCAAATTGGAGACTATTTAATATGCCATCAGATAATGCCTTTTGATTTTCGGCTGCTAATTCTTTTTGTAAATTATGGTTTAAAATTTGAACAGATATAAATGATATAAACAGCAAGATTGCAATAGCAATCGTTATCAATGAAGCAAATTTAATTCGTTTTAGGTATCCTTTCATTTGCTACTCCCTTCATCAATATTTAGGTTAAATAGCTTCATCATGGATTTATTGATATTCACTGTAATATTTTTAGATTCACCCTTGATGTCATCAGTAATTTTTTGGTCTTTATGTAATTGATTGGCAAGATTTGCTATAGCGATAATAGTCTGTTCTTCATCAGGCGTGATTGAAACTGCACTGCCAGCTCTAAGTAATGAAGTTGATGTTGTGATCGTTGGGATTCTTTTTCTGGAGAGTGCTTCGATAACGAAGCGAATCTTTTTGGGGTGATAAATATCTCTATTCTTAGTAATAAGCATTATATCGATATCTTTTTTGATTAATGCTCTTATGCTATCGAAGACATCTTTTTTGTTATGCTTAATTGCAATTAGTGTATTGTCAGAGTTATCAAAGGCTTTTTTAAGATTTTCGATAAATCTTATATCACTATCATCGTATAGAATGCCTATTTTAGCTGAATTAAAATGCTTTGAAAAAAATGAACTTATTTGATTAGGGGATGGTTCAGAATAATAAGGGAAAATACTATCTTCTTTATGGTCAATATTGGTCGCATGAGGAATGAATGATGCGATAATTTGGCTGTCTGATTTGTCTGCCACTTTATAAAAAGCAGTGGAGCCGATAGTAATTATAATAGAATTCTTTTCTTCGCTCTCAGAAAAGCTATTTTTTATACTTGATTCGACCGTGATTTTTTCTTGTATTCTTTTAGCTATACCTATATTTCGAGAACTATCAGAGGCTAATATAGTGATATCTGAGTAACAATTTAAAGAAAGAAGCAGTGAGAAGAAGAAAAGCAAATGTTTGGCGCTGATATTTGTTATCCTTAAATAAACACTGATAGCTATAGAAGAAACTAATTTAGTAGGGAGCAGGGTAATTATCGCAACTGGTTGTTTGCGTGAATAGTATACCCTAACCATTGAGCGCATCCTGACATTACAGTAAATTATCTTTGGCTAAAATCAGTAAGCTAAGTATTTGTTTTTCTGCCTCATTAAAGTCTGATTGAATATTGTTTTTAAAGCAGTGAGCAGCAATGCGGTAATAAATGAGGCGTATGGCGTCTTTTGAAATATCCTCGTTAGTGTCAATATCATTTACCTTAGCAACTTCTTCGACCTTCAAAATGATTTGACTGGTTAGAATAGGGTCTTGTTCTAAAAATTCTGTTAAAGAGAAGGTATCTTTATCTGGATTTTCAAAAGGGTTTTGCTCACCCGTTAATAAATAATTGGCTAATTGCTCTTCGCCTACCACTACTCTCTTTTCTTTTAGCGAGTGGCTTAGGTAGTTGACGAATTTTGAGAAAGAATCTATCTGCTTTGGTGGCCGATCAGCTTCTACTACCAACCTTGCACCAGATTTACTGAGTCCTGTCGAATCAGCTATTACTGAAACGTACTCACGGGGTTTTATACCCAATTCACTAAAAATTACCCCAAGCCTATCCATAAAGCCTGGTGCATGAGCCGGAGTGTGCTTTTCTTTATCAGCTATTTTTTCTGCGATTTTCGACATAATAGAATAAAAAATCTCATATATATGCAAAAAAACAATATAAAGTGCATAAAAAAGTGTTTTTTAAGTTCTTTTAAAAGTATATTATAGGTTCAGTTTAATGCGTTAGCAACCAAGTCAATGAATTATATAGTAAGTGGGTAAGCTATGGTTTATAGATATAGCAATAATCACAATAAATCGTTAGGCGGTGTCGTAGAAAAAAGGGAAGACATTAATTTTATTGAAAACGATGAAATATGTGTCAGTGAAAACTTTGGGAGTTCCGAAAGTATAGAGGCCGTTTTTCAGCGTATCTCACGTTACGTTTATCAAAATATAGAGATGACCTTTCCAGAAATTGATTATGTCACTATAGAGCTACTGGTGGCATCCGGGCCAGATCGCAATTTTTTGTCAATTTATGATTGTAAGATTAAGAATGCAACCGAAGAGCAGTTTTTTACCTTGATATTTGATGCGGAAGTTGTGGATCAGCTAGAGCACTATCTGCTAAAAGTCTATGAGCTTGCTTTACAGGGTGTTCAGTTTAATAAAGCAAAAATTACCATTAAAAATTCTCCTTCATTTAATTTCTTATTTGAATATAAATTTGATTCTGATTTTGAGTGGTTTAAGCATTTGCATTCATCGAGCGATGAATACTCAAGGTTAAGTTCTTATATGGAAGATAAAATTCAATCCTGGGACGGTTTGTCAGAAGATTGTCCAAAAAAATGGATTCATTAATAGCTTATTATTGGGGGTTAATGGTTTGTATCTCATTAGATTTACTAACAATCGATCAAGAAAATTTATTATCACTCATAAAGAGTCCCGTGTCTTAGCTTTAATAAAGCTATTAGGGGTTGAAAATATAACAGTCAAAGTCAAATATACTGATGAAAATTAAAGAAATTTTCTCTCTTCCTTTCTTCGTTAAGCCAAATAAGCAGGAAGACTCCAAAGCATTTTACATAAACCTATTATGTTTATTGATGCTATTCATAGCTATTGATTTTCTAATGATATTTTTTGTTTATTTTAATTCGTAAGCAAAAATGGCAAGTTGTTAGTGTAGGAAAATTATGTTTGAGCAGTTGGATGATGATTACTTCGATGACTTCTATCAGCGTAAAGCAAAAAGCACTGGTGCGAGTCACCAAATTATTGATTTGGCTGCACTCTCATTATCCTCAAATGCAATTGAATATCAATCTGACCTTATTTTCTCTTGCACTAAGTTGGATGGACTAACCTTTTATAAAGCCGCTGTAGGCTTTGAAGGGGCTGATTGCTTCTTGTTAACCTGCCAGTGCAATTCTCAGATAAAGCCTGAAACCTATATCCAATGCTCTTCATTACTAGAAGCGTCAAAATTTTCTAAGATTTTAAAGTTTGTTCTATCTGAGCTAAAAGTAGATTTTAGTAAGCTATGTTGGGTCAATACAGCGTTGTCCGATTGATAATCGTCACTGGGTCGTAAGTAATGAAGAAGATAGTGGTTTTTTGCATCTTATATCTGGCCGGTAACTTGTCTCACGCTGATGAGTGTACAGACTTGCTTAATGCCTATACTGCCAGCCTAGAAGATAGTATTGCTAAAAGTACTGATGAGAATCAAAAGGAAGAACTGGCCGATAACCTTGCAAGGATAAATCTTTATAGGCAGACGATGGAAGACTGTGATGCCCGATATGAGATGCTATATTTTCTATATAAGGACGACCCCAATCACCCCATTCATTTCCTTCCCAAAGATCATTATTATATGAAGTGAGTTCGTGTAATCTGTTTCGCTGTTATCAGCCGAGCTAGATAAAAGCCATTCTTTGTTTATGCTGTAGTCACCCCACCCAGAGTCGTTATCAGGGTTTTGTATTTCAAGGTTTAAGGTTGTATATCACCGTTTTCGCATATTGCCCTTAATATGCCCTTAAATTTCTCTTTGTTTGGCGTTCTTGATTTGAGGTTTTCTGTAATCTGTTGATTTGTAAGGAAAAAATGGTAGCTACGACTGGACTTGAACCAGTGACCCCAGCATTATGAATGCTGTGCTCTAACCAGCTGAGCTACGTAGCCATAGTGTCGGGTATGCTTGGATCTAGCGTCCAGCTCACCGAGGGCGCGTATTATCCCGGGCTGCTGGAATACTGTCAAGCATTATGGTGGTGGTTTTTTCAGTTAATGAATAAGGCTTTTTTAGTGTTGGTTATGCATTCTTTCCGTAAGCTTATCGAGGTATGACATCACTTTTTCACTGGCTTTTTCCATTGCATCAAAATGAGCATAGCTGTCTTCTTTATGGCCTTCGTTTGCGGCATCCAGGGCTTTTTGAGCGTGCTCATGGACTTCCTGGTGAGGTTTTTCCAGTTGTTTGTATTCAGTGCTGTCGCTGTATAGCTCTTTGCCTTCGCCTTCGTAGAACCACTTGCCTAGGGCGCACTCTTTATGGCTACTGAATTCTTTGGAATCATAATTACCCTCATTAAAATGGTGGTAGGCTTTTGCTTTGTAGCACAAGTGGTCCATTTTGATCTTTTGAACAAAACTGCTGGCTGTTTCCAGAATAATAGTGCTGTGCATGGATTTTGAGAAGGTGAGAATGTTTTCAATATCGCTTTGAGAGGCTTCTGATGTTTTTTGGGCCTCCTCACAGCGTGTGTAGGTAGATTGTATGTTCTCATCTGACGTTTGTGTGTCTTGATCTATTTTCTTAACCAGCTCGGCAATTTCGCCACTGGCTTCTCCTGCGCGTTGTGCCAGTGCACGTACTTCATCTGCCACAACGGCGAAACCTCTACCGGCTTCCCCGGCACGAGCCGCTTCGATAGCAGCATTTAGGGCCAGCAGGTTGGTTTGTTCTGAAATAGTATTGATAATATCCGCGAATTTAGTAATTTCGCCGGCAGCCCCTTTTAATTGGGTGACGCTTTCGCGGCTTTTTTTGGCGCTATCACAGATAAAAGACAAGTTTTCGTAGGTTTGGCTCAAGGATTTCTGCACATCATCGTAAGATAAATTGGAGTTGGTGAGCTCTATACTTTTTTCTTTTAGGGTGGTTGCTGACTTTTGTACGCCATCCCGAATTTCAATCATGCCGGTATTGTAACTATTAATCGCCAGGGATAGGTCCTGCTGTGAGGTCTGTTCTGGTTGGCTATCTAACTGTGCACTGAGATCCGCTATTTTTTCTAGTTGAGCGTTTATTTCACTTTGTTGTTGTTGGTTTTGTTCAGTTAATAATTGGTTTTGAGCCTTTAGCTCTTTAAGTGCTTGTGAGTGTTTCCAGAACATGCGGTCGCCTATAATAAAATGATGGTTCTATTTTAGTATAGGCGATGATTTGGCTTTTCCTAGGACAGGCTAAGGTTAATTAGTCCCTGAATTTTGTAAGGATAAAGGCTTTCTTTTCAATATGTTAGACGTTAAAGCGGAAGTGAATAACATCGCCATCCTTAACGATATAGTCTTTTCCTTCCAGACGCCATTTGCCAGCTTCTTTTGAGCCGGCTTCTCCTTTATGTTCAACGAAATCGTCGAAGCCAATAATTTCTGCGCGAATAAAGCCTTTTTCAAAGTCTGTGTGAATTTTACCAGCAGCCTGAGGTGCACTTGAGCCTACCGGTATTGTCCAGGCGCGGACTTCTTTTACACCTGCTGTGAAGTAGGTGTGCAAGTGGAGTAATTCATAGCCTGCTCGAATCACTCGGTTTAGGCCGGGCTCTTCCATACCTAAGTCAGCCAGAAACTCTTGCTTTTCTTCATCATCGAGTTCAGCAATTTCTGATTCCAGTTTATTGCAAATGGGTACCACGATAGCATTTTCAGATTCGGCGATGGCTTGTACTCGCTCTAAAAATGGGTTGTCATCAAAGCCGTCTTCATCGACATTGGCTATATACATGGTAGGTTTTAAGGTTAAAGGGTTGATCTCTTTTAACAAAACTCGCTCGTCATCGCTAAGCTCCAGTGCACGCAAAGGCTTGGCTTCATTTAGATGAGGAATAATTTTTTCCATCAATGTTTTCATTTCAATGGCGTGCTTATCTTTACCTTTAGCCGCGCGTATATAGCGGTTAAGCGCTTTTTCGGCGCTATCGAGGTCAGCTAGTGCCAGCTCTGTGTTGATGATTTCGATATCGGCTTGTGGATCGATCTGACCTGCGACATGAACAATATTTTCATCATCAAAACAGCGGACTACGTGGGCGATGGCATCGGTTTCGCGGATATTGGCAAGAAACTGATTGCCAAGACCTTCACCTTTGGAGGCGCCAGCGACAAGGCCAGCGATATCGACAAATTCCATGGTGGTAGGAATCACTTTTTGAGGGTTAACGATATCCGCCAATTGGTCTAAGCGAGGGTCGGGGACAGGCACGATGCCTGAGTTAGGCTCGATCGTACAAAACGGGAAGTTTTCAGCATCAATACCCGCTTTGGTCAGTGCATTGAATAAAGTTGATTTACCGACATTAGGTAGGCCAACAATGCCGCAATTAAAGCCCATAATATATTCCTGTGTAAAAACTGTAATGAGATGTGGGAGCGCTAAAAATGTGCGTATGCTAAGGGTTTGAGTGTTAAGGTCAAGCGTTTCTTTTTGTTGTGCATGCTATTGAGTATGCAGGTCTTTCATCGCTTTGTTCCACTCGCCTGAAACCGCTGTTGGCAATACGCGTAAGCTATTAGCAATGCTGTCTTCTATTAATTGTTGTTCGTTAGCCGGCGCCTTTTTTAGAACATAGTTGCTAACTAGTTTTGCATTGCCCGGGTGATCGATACCAATTCGTAATCGTACAAAATCTTTGTTGTTGCCTAGCGCTTTAATAATATCCTTTAAGCCATTGTGTCCACCATGGCCACCGCCTATTTTAAGGCGCGCAGTGCCAGGTGGTAAATCCAGTTCATCATGTGCAACTAGTATGGACTCGGTAGGGATTTTATAAAATTGTGCGATTGCCCCGACTGCTTTTCCGCTCAGGTTCATAAAGGTTGTTGGTATTAATAGGCGTATATCATTTGAGCCTAAAAAAAATCGACCCGATAAACCAAAAAACTTACTTTCCGGTACCAATGTTACACTATGTTGACGAGCCAGTTCTGTTACGAAGTCAGCGCCAGCATTATGTCGGGTAGCGTCGTATTCTGTGCCTGGATTGCCAAGGCCAACGATAAGTTTAATGGGGGTGTTTGCAGGGGAATTCATGCTATTTAGCGAAAAGAATAAAGCGTGAAGAGAGAAAGAATATACCCTGCTGTATAAACAGCAGGGTATGAAGCTTATTCAGCGTCTGCTTCGCCTTCAGCGCTGTCTTCATCAGCAGCACCGGTATCGTCAGAAGAGGCGCCTTTAGGTTTGTGAATTGCTGCAACAGGAAGATCGTGGTCTTCACCGTGAATTAATGCAACAGACTCAACACCTTTAGGTAGTTTCAAGTCTGAAATATGGAGAACGCTATCAAGTTCTAGATCAGCAACATCCACTTCAATGTACTCAGGCAGGTCAGCAGGTAAACAGCTGATTTCTAAATCAGTCAATGAGTGAGAGATAACGCCGCCTTGAGTTTTAACTCCTTTAGAGGTGTCTTCGTTAATGAAGTGTAGAGGCACACGAGTAGTCAACTTCTGGTTTTTAGAAACACGTAAGAAGTCAGCGTGTAAAATCTGTGCTTTTGCGGGGTGACGTTGTAAGTCTTTTAAAATGACGTCTTCGCTTTTTCCAGCAACATTCAGAGAAATGATGTGCGAATAGAACGCTTCATTTTCTAAGTGCTTATTCAGTTCTTTACTGATAATGGAAATGCTTTGTGGTTCTTTAGAACCACCATATATGATTGCTGGAACCAGAGATTGATGACGAAGGCGGCGGCTCGCACCTTTCCCTTTGTCTTCACGAATCTGGACATCAAGTACAAAGTCTTGTTCTGACATTGTAATATCCTCTAGGTAAAACTGTAGTAATCTGCGACCAGTTAACTATTACTACAGTGGTTAATTAAACTATTGCTTATGCAATAGAGGTTTCTAGAGTGAAGGTTTGCTTCATCGACTTCGAAAGAAGTCTTAGTCAAACATTGCACTCAAAGATTCTTCGTTGTTCAAACGGCGAATGGATTCTGCCAGTGTGCGCGCCAAGCTAAGTTGACGAATGTGAGAACAATTTTGAGCTTCTTTACTGAGAGGAATAGAGTCGGTAACGACTAATTCATCCAGTGCAGAATTGGTAATATTGCTGATGGCCTTGCCCGATAAAACCGGGTGAGTTGCATAGGCAACGACTTTAGTCGCCCCGTATTCTTTCAGGGCAGTGGCTGCATTGCACAGTGTGCCAGCGGTATCAACCATGTCGTCTACCAGAACACAAATTCTGCCGTCAACATCACCGATAAGGTTCATCACTTCGGCCACATTGGCTTTAGGACGACGTTTATCGATAATAGCCAGATCAATAGTCAATTGCTTGGCAAGAGCGCGGGCGCGTACAACACCCCCAATGTCAGGAGAAACAACGACAAGGTTTTCATATTGTTGGCGATTGATGTCATCTAATAAGATCGGTGCACCATAAATATTGTCGACAGGTACATCAAAGAAGCCTTGTATTTGCTCTGCGTGCAAGTCAATTGTGAGTACTCGGTCAATGCCGACGTTCACCATCATGTCTGCAACTACTTTTGCAGTAATGGGTACTCGAGCAGAGCGTACTCTTCGATCTTGGCGTGCATAGCCAAAATAAGGAACGATTGCCGTTACACGGCCAGCGGAGGCACGGCGTAAGGCATCCACTAAAATAATCAGTTCCATTAAGTTTTTATGAGTAGGAGAGCAAGTTGATTGAACAACAAAAACATCGCGACCACGAACGTTTTCGTTGATTTCGATGGAGATTTCGCCATCGGAGAATTGACTTACTGTAGCATCGCCCAAACGCATTCCCAGTTTACTAACAATGCTTTCTGCTAACACCGGATTGGCAGTACCGGTGAATACCATAAAATCTGACACGATGATTTACCTTGAATTACTCTAAATCTGATAGCTATCGATATGAATGGCTGGGGTGGGAGGACTTGAACCTCCGCATGGCGGGATCAAAACCCGCTGCCTTACCACTTGGCTACACCCCAGTAATATTTGCTCTTTTTACGAAAGCAAGGGTAATACAGCTGACTGATTGATACCTTTGGCAACAAAACAAGTCCAGCGGCTTTTTTCCCCTTGTTTAAGTGCTTCGTTATATACATGGTTCGCGTCACTTTCATTTGAAAATTCAGCAAATATACAAGCACCTGTTCCTGTGAGCTGACCAGCAGCGTAATTACGTAGCCATTTAAGGGCAATTGCCACTTCAGGATAGTGCTTACAAACCACTAATTCGCAGTCGTTTTTACCGCCCTGCTCAAAGAAGGCCGCTACTGTAATGGCGAGGGTGTCTCTTGTCAATTCTTCATGAGAAAAAATATCAATTGTTGGCACATGACAGTCCGGTTTAATGACTAAAAACCATTTTTCAGGCAAATCAATAGCTTGTAATTGATCCCCGATGCCTTCAGCCCAGGCTGAGCGCCCTTGGATGAAGACAGGAATATCGGCGCCTAATGTGATGCCGATATCGCAGAGTTCTTTACAGCTGAGATTGGTGTTCCATAAGTGGTTAAGTGCTACAAGAGTGGTTGCGGCATTAGAACTGCCACCGCCCAGGCCTCCTCCCATGGGTAAACACTTATCGATTTGAATGGTTGCCCCTTTTGCTTGTGGCGAATTTACACTGGTTTGTAATGCCTTGGCCGCTTTTACAATTAAATTATCTTCATTCTCAATACCTGCTATGGCTTCGGATAAAACAATTTGCTTGTCTTCCCGTACAGCGAAATTCATCGTATCGCCATAATCCAGTAATTGAAAAACGGTTTGTAGCTCATGGTAGCCATCTTTGCGACGGCCGAGTATATGCAAAAATAAATTCAGTTTAGCAGGGGAAAGTAGTGTTAGGTTCATCAGTGGTATCGACTAATTACAATAATTGCCATTCACGAATAATTAATGTGAGTTGGGTCTCCGCCTGTTTTGCGCGGATGCGGCCAGGTAGTTGCCATTTTTCAACAACCTTGTACCGACTGTAATCAAGGACCCACTGTGATTGCTCTAATGTCGCGAGAGTGCCTGTAGGTCCGTAATTGATTGAATGTATTGGTGATTCTGGGTTGGCGATGCCTCGAACCCAAAATTTAAAGTTATCGATAGGGAGTGTCCATCCAAAGGTTTCTCTGATTAAAGATGCTGCGTCGGTTGATTGTAGGGGGGCTTTTCCGGGCTGCTCTATTAAAACATAGCCTTCGTTACCGCTAATGGTCGCGTTGCCTTGGCCCAATGGCCCTTGCACTTTGATACTGAAATCGGAATCTGTTTGCTGCCAATCTAAGGTGATGCTACCGCTATCTTTTGCTGTTCGTATCCCTAGCTTGGCTTTAATTAACCATTGTGTTGGCGGTGGTGATGTTGATAAAGGCACTAATACAGGTGAATGATTGACAGAGGGGGTTTGGCTACAGCTAACCAGTAGTAATGTCATTAAGTTCAGTAAAAATAAGCGACGAATCATAAACAATTGCGCAGTATCCGTGTGTAAGCAGTTATTAAGTGTGTTTTGCCAAGTATATGACAAGTATTACGGGGTAACTTTCAACCTTTCCATAGTATCAATAATGCGGCTGTCGTTGGGATTATCTTTGAGATTGTTTGTCCAGATGCTGCGAGCTTCTTGTTTATTGCCTTGAGTCCAGAGTGCCTCACCTAGATGAGCTGCAACTTCAGGGTCAGGGAATAGTTCGAATGCCTTGCGTAAATATTCAATCGCTTCATCGTAGCGCTTCAAGTTAAATAGTACCCAACCCATACTATCCATGATAGCCGGATCATCTGGTTTTAACTCAAGGGCTTTTTGAATCAGTTGGAAGGCTTCTGCATGGCGATCTGTTCGGCTCGTCAGGAAATAACCTAATGCATTCAGTGTTGCAGAGTTTTCAGGCTCTAGATTAAGAATATGCCTTAAGTCGTTTTCCATTAACACCAGCTGGTCCGTTTTTTCGTAAAGACTGGAGCGAGTGTAACGAAGATTGATATTGTCGGGGTATTCATCAATGCCAATAGTGAGAATATTCAGTGCGGCTTCAATATCATCTTGCCTCTCCAGCATTTCTGCTTCTGCTGCATAAAGCTGAGAGCGTCGGTTGGGAGATTCTGTACGGAGCTTACTGAAGTGTTTCTGTGCTTCGCTGATATTGCCTTGATTCGCCATAATCCGGGCTGCACGGCTATGGGCAGGGATATAATCATCACCGCTTGTCACTGCCAAGTAATGTCCTAACGCGCGGTCATAACTTTTGTCCAGTTCGGCGATGTTTCCGAGGTAATAGTTGATCGTGTTTGTACGGTAATTTACCTTTAATAGTTCTTGTAATAATTGCTCTGCTTCTTCTTTCCTCTTTAGCTCCAGAGCAATTAAAGCACGAGAAAATTTAATATCTAGATGCTGTGGTGATTGCTCTGAAAGGCGAGTGAATTCTTCATACGCTGCTTCAATATCTGTCTGCGTTAACATACGAGCATAAAGCAATCGCAATCGAGCATTATCGGGTTTTTTATCCAGCTGGGCCTTTAACTTTTTGATAGCGAGTTCATTTTGCTTACTTTCTTGTAGCAAGCGAATTTCCTGCATAATAGCGGGTAAATAATTACTGTCTTTGGCGAGGGCTTCCTCAATGACTTCATAAGCTGCCGCTGTGTCAGGTTGAGCTTCATAAAGTATGCTTAGGCCTACTTTAATAGCAGTAAAGTCAGGGTAGCGATCACTAAGGCTCTTATAGCGATCTATGAGTTTTTGTCGCGTCAGTGTGTCGGCGCTACGGCTAAAGTTAGCAATGGTTTCCGTTATCCCCGCACTTTTATGGCCGTTGGTATCGCCAGTGTCAATGAGTGACAAAATGATCTCGGCATAGTCCAGCGCTTGAAAAAACTGACGCTTTTCAATATGTGCGGTAGCAACAATGGCATTCGCTTCAATATCATCAGGACTTTGTGCTAGCCATAGTTTTCCCATTGCCAGCGTCTGTTCATGGGCTCTAAAGTACTGAGCTAAGCGGGTAGCGCGAGCAATAACCCCTAAATCTCCAGTTTGTTTCGCTTCGTCAATATAGTTGTTAAGCGTAATGTCATATTGCTGCCGGCTGGCAGCGACTTCAGCAACGATGAGTGAATACAGTGTTTCAGTCTCAAAATTGTTGTAAGTTGGCTTGTTGTGCTCTTCAGGGCCGCTGTGTATAGGCTGTTTACTAGCCTCTACGGTGGGTATACCATCTTCCGAGGGGGACGAAATCGGTTGATTATCCAGAAAGCTACATGACTGGATCAGTAGAAAGCTGCAAAAACAAGGCAGTATAAGGTTTCTCATAAATAGGCAAAGCCGAGCAAATCTTACTCTCAGTGTAAACCCGATGTTCTTTTTCGCCAAGTATAAGGTGGCTGAGGAGGCATTTATTGAGAAGTAGATAGATAAATGATCATAAATAAAGTACGCAGACTATAGTAAATAGATCATATTGAGTAAAAGTAGGATGTTGCCGGCTTGCTATTGTTGTCGGGTATGCGGACAATACGCCATTACCTCGGAACCCTTTAGTTTTTCATGATTCCATTGTTTGTTATTGGCCTAAACCACGAGAGCGCAACTGTCGATTTGCGTGAACGTGTCACCTTCGCACCAGAATCCATGGTTTCTGCACTGCAGCAGTTAGTAAATGAGACACCCGCAGAAGAAGCCGCTATCTTGTCTACCTGTAACCGTACGGAGTTATATATCTCCGGTGAAGTGAGTGAAGGTGGGTATTCCATTAACCAACAGTTGTTGCAGGAATCTCTGTTTACCTGGTTTGCTAAGTTTCATGAGCTGAATTTATCTCAGTTATCTGATTGCTTTTACGCTTATGAAGGTGATATAGCGATTACCCATATGATGAAGGTTGCCTGTGGCCTGGATTCTATGGTGTTAGGTGAACCACAAATACTAGGGCAGATGAAGTCCAGTTATGCGGTTGCTCAGGAGGCAGCAGTATTGGGTTCTGAATTGCACAGCGTGTTTCAGAAAGTCTTCAGTGTTGCCAAGCAGGTACGGACAGATACTGCTATCGGACGTAATCCGGTATCCATTGCTTATGCCGCTGTGAATTTAGCCCAGCGTATTTTTTCAGATTTAAAACAAGATACTGCATTACTAATTGGTGCCGGTGAAACTATCGATCTTGTTGCTCGCCACTTAAAAGAGCAGGGTATTCATAAAATACTATTTGCTAACCGTACCTTAGAGCGGGCGCAAAAACTGGCCGATGAGTTTTCGGCAAAAGCGATATTATTAGCGGATATTCCTGATTATTTAGCCGAAGCCGATATTGTTATTTCGTCTACAGCGAGTCAGTTGCCTATTTTGGGTAAAGGTGCCGTTGAGTCAGCGCTCAAGCAACGTAAACATAAACCTATTTTTATGGTAGATATTGCTGTACCTCGTGATATTGAACCAGAAGTGGCGTCGTTGGACGATGTCTATCTTTATACAGTGGATGATTTGCGAGATGTTATTGATGAAAATAAACAATCTCGTGAAGCCGCTGCGGCTGAAGCCAGTTTAATCGTAGAAGAGAATGTTGCTGACTATTTAAAAGAACGACGAGCACGACATTCTATTGCGGCAATTAAATCTTATCGGCAATATGCTGAACAGTTGCGTGATGAAGTGCTACAAAAAGCTTTACGTGATTTAGACAATGGCCTTCAAGCGGAACAGGTTGTGCGTCAAATGGCAAAAAGCCTGACCAATAAGTTGCTGCATAATCCAACACAACAATTAAAGCAGGCGGGTGAAGAAGGGCAACACGAATTGTTAATGTTGTCTCAGCAATTATTAGGTTTCCCAGAAATAAAAATGCCACAACAACATGATTTTAATCCATCCCACCTAGAAGAAAAAAGTGTGAATAAGAAAAATTAGATCGGAAAATACAGATACATTGTATAAAAATATTCCTTGTCTTATTGGTCAATTAACTCTAGCCAATAATCAAAATTAAACTTTGAAAATAACATTTATGAAAGAATCAATACTCTTAAAATTAGAAGTACTACAAGAACGTTATGTTGAAGTCGGTGCATTACTCAGTGACAGTGAAGTCATTGGTGATCAAAACCGCTTTCGAGAGCTATCTCGGGAATATGCTGAATTAGAGCCTGTGGTGAAATGTTTTTCTTCATACCAACAAATACTTGATGATATAGAAGAAGCTAAATCAATGATGGATGATAGCGATGCAGAGATGCGTGCAATGGGGCAGGAAGAAGTAAAGGCTGCTGAGAAAGCAAAAGAGCCACTGGAACTAGAGCTGCAGAAGTTATTGTTACCTAAAGACCCCAATGATGATAAAAATGTTTTCTTAGAAGTGCGTGCGGGTACCGGTGGTGATGAAGCGGCTATTTTCGCAGGGGATTTGTTCCGCATGTACAGCCGTTACGCGGAACAGCGCAAATGGAAAATTGAAATTATCAGTGAAAATGCAGGGGAACATGGTGGCTATAAAGAAATTATTTCGCGTATCGTAGGGCAGGGTGTTTATTCTCAGCTGAAGTTTGAGTCCGGTGCCCATCGAGTTCAGCGTGTACCGGAAACAGAATCCCAGGGGCGTGTACATACTTCTGCCTGTACTGTTGCCGTTTTACCTGAAGCGGATGCTCAGGCAGAAATAGAAATTAATAAAGCAGATTTGCGCGTTGACACCTTTCGGGCCAGTGGCGCGGGTGGTCAGCACGTGAATAAGACAGATTCTGCAATTCGTTTAACTCATATTCCTACAGGGTTAGTTGTTGAGTGCCAAGACGAAAGGTCACAACATAAAAATCGTGCGCGGGCGATGTCATTACTTGCTTCAAGGTTACAAAATGCTCAACAGGAAGTGTCTGAAAAAGAACGTGCAGATGAACGTAAAACACTGGTTGGTAGTGGCGATCGTTCAGAGCGTATTCGAACGTATAATTTCCCTCAGGGGCGAGTGACGGACCACCGTATTAATCTAACACTCTATAAATTAAATGAAGTTATCGCCGGCAGCCTTGATGAAGTTGTGCAGCCATTGGTGAATGAGTACCAGGCTGATCAATTAGCGGCCTTATCCGATGGTTGATCTGATAACTAAATTGATAGCTAAACTGATCGTAAAATCGGTACTCAATAATTAGAAGGCATAACTTAATCATATGTTAACGCTTACTGCGGCTCTCGCTTTGTCTGACCGTTTAAAAGCCGTGTCTGATTCTCCTCGTTTAGATTGTGAAGTGCTTTTATGTGCAGCTTTACAACGCGAAAGAGCCTATCTCTACACCTGGCCAGAAAAAGAGTTGACTGAAGGCGAAGAAAAACTTTTTTTAAGGTATTTGGCAAGTAGAGAAAAGGGTTTGCCCGTTTCTTATATCCTGAAGGAAAAAGAATTCTGGTCGTTATCGTTAAGTGTGAATGATTCAACGCTTATCCCTCGTCCAGAAACAGAATTGCTGGTGGAATTAGCGCTTGAGTTGATGCCCGATGATAGTTTTATACCGCAGAAGGTGGCTGACTTGGGAACGGGAACGGGTGCGATTGCTTTTGCACTGGCAAGTGAACGGCCTCATTGGCAGGTTTGGGGCTTAGAAAAATACGCTAAAGCATTAGAGTTGGCTCAGCATAATCAAAAACGTCTAGGCCTGGATAATATTCACTTATTATGCAGCGATTGGTTTGCTGCCCTTAATGAAAAACATCAATTCCACCTCATTGTATCTAACCCACCTTATATTGATGAAAACGATGAATGCCTCCATCAAGGTGATGTTCGTTTTGAGCCTAAAACGGCTTTAGTCGCAGCAGATTCAGGCTTGGCAGATATCGACACGATTATTCGCCAATCTTCGGACTATTTAATGACTGGTGGATGGCTGCTGTTTGAGCATGGCTTTCAGCAAGCTGAAGCAGTGCAAGCACTATTAAAATCGAATGGTTTTCATCGTATTTTAACGAGAGAGGATCTGGCTGGTCATCCACGAGTGACTGGTGGCCAGTTAATGTGATTCCTAATGTGACCCAGTTCCAATTAAATATGGCCCTGGATGCGTGAATGTTGAGTCTTTTAAAGAAAGAACGTAAAGTTTGCTCTCAGGAATGACAAAATATGTTAATAACAAGAAATTAAGGATAGAAGGAGTCAATATGTCTATGTCAGAACCCCTTTATCAAGTTGTTTTTCACGGTGTTTTACGCCCTGGCTTTACTCAAGATCAGGTCGTACAGAATCTTAAAGATAAGTTGAAGCTATCGGATAGCATCACTGGTTCTCTATTTTCTTCACCTCGGACTATTATTAAACGCAATTTACCCCTTTCTACAGCACGAAAATATGAGCAACAGTTTTTTCTTCAAGGCATGGTGGTTAAATCAGAACTGATAGAGCCAGAGCCCTTAACTCTGATTGATAATGAACCTACTGAATCATCCCAGCAAGCAGATATTACTACTGTAGGCGATGTGACAAGCTCTGAGCCGTCTCCTATGTCTGATTCAGATATGGTTAGTACCGATTTATCAAACGAATCACCTGATCATCAAGGGGCTGAGCATTCAGATTCAGACGCTCCTTACCCTAAAGTATTGTCTTTTGAGTTCCATGGTAATGGTAAAGAATATTTTAAAATCTGGATCGTTAATATCTTGTTGACGATTGTCACTTTAGGTATTTATTCCGCATGGGCAAAGGTACGTAACAAGCAGTACTTTTATGGCAATACCGTATTGGATGGCGCTAGTTTTGAATATACGGCTAAACCACTACAAATTTTAAAAGGCCGCCTATTGGCTTTTGCGATTGTGGGCGTTTATTATTTTTGTGGTAGTTTTTTACCGCCTTATTACCAAGCCATATTTTATGGGGTAGCGGCTGTAGTCTTTATCCTTATCTTCCCTTGGGTGGTTGTTAAGGGTTTACAGTTTAATGCGCGACACAGTAATTATCGCAATATTAACTTTGGTTTTGATGGCACCTATTGGGGTGCTTTTAAGGCGTTTATTCTTTGGCCTATTGCAGGGATAACCGTATTTTTGTTGCCTTTCTCTTGGCATAGAAGAAACCACTTTTTTGTCGATAATAGTCGTTATGGTACAGAGCCATTTCAATTTAGCGCGACAACCAGCGATTACTATCGTATTTTCGGGATGGTAATCGCTTTAGGTTTTGGTGTAGGTATCGCTGCATTAATTGCTGTATTTTTAGGTGGTTTCATTGCAGCAGCTGTTCCCGTAGTCGGTTTTATTGTAATGGGCTTGGCTTATGCCGCAGCGTATTTTATTGTATTTGCCTACTTTAATGCGGCGAATAACAATCTTCTTTACAACAGTACAGTCTTAAAACAACATAGCCTAACAAGTGATTACGATGTGAAATCGTATGCTATGTTGCTATTCACTAATACTTTGGGTATTGCTTTAACTTTAGGTTTTTTCATTCCTTGGGCAATGGTAAGAACCGCTCGTTACCATGCTGAAAAAACTGATTTTATTGCGGCCGAGGATCTTAATGGCTTCATTGCAGCTGAAGAGCAGCAAGTCAATACATTGGCAGAAGGTTTGGCCGATACTCATGATATGTTCGACATTGATGTAGGCATCTAATGTCGGGTATGGATATTCAAGGATATTGGTATGATGGACAACAGTCGGGTCAACAACCTGCTGTTATCCATATTGACCAGCATGGTTATATGGATGTTTACTTATCTGATGGCGATTCATCTAATTTAGTTTATGCTCGCCATAAACTATTCAGTGGGCAAATAGCCGATATTAAAATCAGCCAACGATTAGGCAATACGTCGCGCTATTTTTATTTCCCTGATGGGCAAAAATTTGAAACTCGTGATAATGAGCAGGTTGATCAGGCCTCCCGACAGTTTTCCTCGAAAAACCAATCGTTGATTTATAAGTTAGAAACTCGCTGGCGTTATGTTTTAGTTGCTGTTGCTCTGATGGTCGCCGTTGTGGCTTGGTCAGGGTTATATGGCGTGCCGATGGTGGCGAAAGTTATCGCTAATATTATGCCTGATTACTTAGTGGAGAAAGCCGGTGAACAGACATTGGCTTTTCTCGATAAGGAAATGATGCAGCCAACTACGCTTGATCACGTTGCTCAGGAACGAGTTCGCCAGCATTTTTCTACGATTATTCAGGAGCATCCTGACCACAATATCAAATTACATTTTCGAAGTAGCCCAGAAGTTGGGCCCAATGCCTTTGCTTTACCTGATGGCAGTATTATATTCACCGATGAGATGATTGTGTTAGCAGAGCATAATGATGAACTATTGTCGGTAATGGCACATGAAATTGGCCATGTGGTTCATCAGCATGGTATGCGAGGAGTTATTCAGGGTTCAATTATTGGTTTTGTCTTAATGATGATGACGGGAGATGCTTCAGCAGCGACAGAATTGTTTTTAGGTATTCCTGTCATACTGACGCAACTAGGTTATTCCAGAGGTTTTGAGCGAGAAGCGGATGATTATGCTTTGGCTTATATGCAGGATAAAGGCATTGATACAGAACACTTTTCTCGGTTAATGTCGCGTTTGCAGCATAATCATTGTGATAGTACACCGGTAGGCAATGAATCTGAAATTGAAGAATCTCACTGCGATACTCATGACACTGATAGTAGTGGCTGGCAGCGTTATTTATCAACTCATCCAGGTCTGGAAGAGCGTATTGAGAAGTTCTCTGGTGATTCGACAAAGAATGACTAACTGCTTTACCGTGTTATACTCAGAGGCTAACTCCAAATATGGATTCTCAGTATTAGAGAACGATAGGTAATTTTTTGTTTAAAAAGCTATTTAAAAAAGATAAAGGCCAGCAGCCTGACCCCTCAGCAGTATCACCAAAATCTACTTCATCGACTTCTGATACTTCATCTTCCAAACCAGCCGGTAGCCGTAAATCATCCAATAGACGTAGGCGTCGCTCTCGTAAACCAGCAAATTGGGATTTATCTAAATTCCAAGTGCCTGAAGTTGAGGGGAAAACGCGTTTTCATGATTTGGAGCTTGAATTACCTTTAATGAGAGCCATTGCGGATCTCAAATTTGAATATTGCTCTCCTATTCAAGCTCAGTCATTGCCTAATACACTGAAAGGTTTGGACTTATTAGGTAAGGCGCAGACAGGTACCGGTAAAACAGCTGCCTTTCTGATTGCTATCATCGATGATTTTTTGAAGAATCCGGTCCAAGAGAATCGTTATGCTGGTGAAGCCAGAGCATTAATTATTGCACCGACTCGTGAGTTAGTATTGCAGATAGCCGATGATGCAAAAGCACTCACTAAATATACGGATCTTACAGTTCATACCTTAGTCGGTGGTATGGATTATGATAAGCAGAAACGAAAGGTTCATGACCAATTAATCGATATATTGGTAGCAACGCCCGGGCGCTTGCTGGATTTTGCCAGCAGTAAAGATATTTTTCTGGATCAAGTGGAAGTGATGGTTTTGGATGAAGCAGATCGTATGCTTGATATGGGCTTTATTCCTCAAGTTAGACGTATTGTTCGTTTAACGCCTGCGCGTCACAATCGACAAACTCTGTTCTTTTCAGCGACCTTTACAGAGGATGTTATGCGTTTGGCTGATCAATGGACGCATGAACCTGTCAACGTTGAAATCGAGCCAGAAAGTGTGGCGACCGATAATGTGACACAACATGTTTATCTGGTTTCTACAGAAGAAAAATACACGGTTTTATGTAATATCGCGAAACAATCAAATACCGACAGCCTGATTGTCTTTGCCAATCGCCGAGATGAATGTCGTCGGTTGCATCAAAAATTACAACAACAGGGTTTTCAGGTAGGGCTTTTGTCAGGTGAGATCCACCAAAGTAAACGAGTTAAGACGCTTGAGGCATTTAAAACTGGCCGAATAAAGGTTCTGGTTGCTACTGATGTCGCTGGTCGCGGAATCCACATCGATGATATTAGTCACGTTGTCAATTACACTTTACCTGAAGAGCCTGAAGACTATATCCATCGCATAGGCCGAACAGGACGTGCAGGAAAGGCCGGTGTCTCCATCAGTTTTGCCTGTGAAGATGATGCTTTTAGGTTACCAGCGATTGAAAAGCTCTTGGGGCAACCTATTGTTTGCGAGCAGCCCCCAGAAGGACTATTGTAAAACCAGTCTTTAAGCTTACGAGCAGCTTTTGAAAATTAAAATTTCCCGTATTGACTTGTGTAGCTATCAGTCCGTTCAACCTGCTCGTTTTACCCTTAATCTCCCTTATTTCACTCTTTTCATCTTTGTCCTGAGCATGTTGTTTATGCTTTTTGGAGATTTCGATAAGCTTTTTTAGCCTTTTTACTCTATTTGACTACACTAAAAGGAGACTACGTGTATTGATAATAGAGATTTTTCTACTGTGCAAAAAGTATTGATTGTTGAGGATAGCGCAATTGTGGCCAAGGTCCTCTTACATTTAGCTAAGCAAGAGCTAGAACATGAGGTGGTACTAGCAACCACATTTGCCGAAGCTCAGGCCAAATATCAAGAATACGAAGGCCAATTCTTTGCTGCAATCGTCGATTTAAATCTCCCAGATGCTTCTGATGGAGAGGTTGTTGATTTTACTCTTGAGAAAAAATTACCCACCATTGTCTTGACGGGCTCCTTTGATGAAGAGCGCCGAGAGTCTTTATTGAAGAAAGGAATTGTTGATTATGTAACAAAGGAAGGGCGTTATTCTTACCAATATGCTTTACGTTTAATTAATCGCTTAAAAGCAAATGAATCTATCAAGGTACTTGTTGTTGAAGATTCTTCGACTATGCGTAAATTTATCTGTGGTATGTTAACTCGACACTTATTTAAAGTAGTTGAAGCAGTTGATGGTATTGATGCCATCAAGGTGTTTCTTGCTAACCCTGATATTAAGTTGCTGATTACTGATTACAATATGCCTAATATGGATGGTTTTGATTTAGTTAAAAACCTTCGTTGTAAATATGAAAAATTTGATTTGATTATTGTTGGTCTTTCAGCAGAAGGCGAAGGTAGTTTATCAGCCAAGTTTATTAAAACAGGTGCTAACGATTTTTTAAGTAAACCATTTAACCCTGAAGAATTTTATTGTCGAATCAACCATAATATTGAATCTTTAGAGTTGATACAAAAGATTCGTGATGTCGCTAATAGGGATTATTTTACTAACCTTTATAGTCGACGTTATTTCTTTCAACAGGGTGAAGAGTTATGGAATACAGCAAAACATAATAATACGCCTTTGGCACTGGCTGTTATCAATCTTGATGATTTTAAAGAAACTAATGAAAAGTACGGTAATGTGTTTGCTGATTATATGCTTAAGCGTGTCGCAGAGATACTCGATAAAGCCTTATTTCGCTTTTTATTGGCACGAACTTCCGGCAAAGAGTTTTATGTATTGATGCCAGGTTTGGATAACAGCAAAGCAGTAACACTGATAGATAAAGTACGCAGCATCGTGTCTCGTGAAAACTTTACTACGGATGATGGAGATGCTTTTATTACCTTCAGTGCAGGTGTATCCAATAATTTGGGCGAGCAATTACAAGATCAAATTGTATTGGCTGAAAGTGTCATGAAAAGTGCAAAGCAATCAGGTAAAAATATCGTTTTTGGTGAAGAAGACGATGAGGGAGAAGATGTTTATGAGGCTTAGGCCAATAGTTTAATTGAGGACTGATTGGCCTAGAGTCTGTTGACGCTAATAGAAATGCACTTTCTCTTTATAAAAATAATAGTGAATCTACAAGTCTAAAGTCTTACTTACAATAAATGCTCTTGTAACCACTGAGAAATATCCGTTATTTCTTCCATTGAAACACTATGATCCATCGGGTATGTTTTATAAGATGTCTCGTACTGTTGATTTTGTAATAAGCTATTTGCTTGCTGGCCGAGTACCTCCGGAACAACACTGTCATAGTTACCATGACCAATAAATATAGGGATCTTTTTATTGTTAGAGTGAAATTCTATTGTTTCTTTTGTGGCAAAATAGGTAGAAAGAGCAATTAACCCTCCTAAAGGTTTAGGGTAGCTTAACGCCAGTTGATAGCTAACAGCACCGCCTTGAGAAAAACCAGCGATAATAATTTTTTCGCTGGGAATACCTCGTTCAACCTCTCGATCAATAAATTTTGCAATAGCATTCGCGGATGCGACGAGTTGTTTTACATCGACTTTTCTATCAATGTCGATTGTTAATATGTCATACCAGGCAGGCATTGACATACCACCGTTGATAGTCACAGCTCGTTTGGGCGCGTGCGGAAATATAAATCGTATACCTAGTTCTGCAGGTAGTTTAAGTTCAGGAACAATAGGTTCAAAGTCGTGGCCGTCAGCACCTAGGCCATGTAGCCAGATAACACTTGCGGTAGGGGTATTGCTCGTTTCAATTTCGACAGCAGGTAATAAAGTGGACATAAGCTATGGGCCTTAGTGAAAATCGTCCATTATACAGAGCTGGGTGCCATGCTTATATATATTTAGAGTGGTTTAGATAGCTGAAGAGACTTTTTAGCTATTGCCCCATAAAATTCTCTTTAAAGTAGTCCCATATGCCTAAAGAGAAGCCAGGGAATAGATCAATGCCCGCATAGGACTTAAGTAGATAAATGATCAGTAAGCCAAACATAGCAGAACAGCTGATGAAAATTAATAGGATAACTGCTGTCATAAATGCTGATGCTCTTTTTTCTCTATCAGATAACTGTCTTCGATTGCGCCCCAATAGAAATACATAGTAGAAGCGCCAGCGAGAAAAAGGAAATGTTAGTGTACCCCTTAAATCAACCGCATGATGCCCCCAGCTGCGGCTACCAATAGCTGTTTTAATATGGGTAAGTTGGATGTCTGAAAATGAGTCCGCAACTTTTGCAGGCATCCTGGACAGTATATTCTGTATCGCAGGATCCTTACGGATATCCATATTGTCAGGGAACGGTTGGTGACTGTTCATTAAAACCTACTGCTGAAAATGGATCGCTTTGCATTCTGTCCTGTAACAACAGGCGTGTTTTGCTCGGAATGCCAATAATATAGGTGAGCCTCTTTTTTAGGCTCATCTATATAATTGAGTGTAGACAAGGAAATTCATCGGTACAAATTTTTGCTGGGTGAAAAAATATTTTATGTCGTAGTTAGATAAGGCGAAAACCATTCTGTTTTATATGAATGGTCGAGCGGTTTAGGAAATATGTCGCTTAATCATTGCAAAGTTTGAAGCGGTCGGTTAATTGGCCTAGAGTTTCAGCTTGTGATGATAAGTGGTGTGTATGTTCTTCCAATGTGAGGCGAGTTTGTTTGGTGTTTTCACTTTGCTCAAAGATATGTTCGACCTGGGTGGCAATATCATTGGTGTTATAGGAAATTTCTTCAACAGCAACAACAACTTGATCCATTTCTGCTGCAACGTTTTGCACATAATTTTCAATGGATTCAAAAGAGATCATGGCATTGTTTGCATTTTCCTGTCCAGAACAGGCTAGTTTAATACCTTCGTCCATTAAATTACCCATGCGCTTGGATTGATCGTTAAAGTTCTTGATAATATCGCCAATACTACTGGTCGCATTCACTGTTTTTTGCGCTAAGGCACGGACTTCATCGGCTACAACTGAAAAGCCACGGCCTGCTTCACCAGCGCGTGCTGATTCTATTGCTGCATTGAGTGCTAATAAATTCGTTTGATCAGCAAGGTCATTTATCACATCAATAATGCCCAACATTTTGTTGCTAGATTGAGCTAAGTTAGTGACTTCTTCGTGAGTGTTTTCGATGAGCTTAACGATATGGCTCATAGACTCCACACAATTATTAATGACTTCGCCACCAGTCTGTGTTGCATCTGACGCAGACCGAGCAGTTTCACTCACATCGACTGAGCGTTTAGCGACATCGTTTACAGCAATGGAAATTTGCTGAGTTGCCACAGTAGATTGTTGTGTTTTTTGTTCAACTTCTTGGCTTGTTATGGCAAGTTGCTCGACGGCTTGTTCCATTTGTTGACGAATATCGAGCAGTGATTCATTACCATCAACGACTTTGGAAATGACACCGGAAATATCATGAACCATATGGTTTGATGCCATGCGAAGTTGAGTGAACTCATCTTTTTGATTGTTGCCTACAGATAAACTTTCTGAAAAATTACCTTCGGCGACTTGTTTTAAGAAGGCCTGCATGTTTTTTAACTGTATATTCAGTTGCCTGGCAATACCACCCAAACTTATAAAAGTAATAAATCCTACAATCATTCCGACAGTCGAAATAATGGTAATTGAAGTTTTTCGGGCGCTATTAGATTCTATGCGAACAGGTTGGATGACATTCTCTTCGAGGAAAATGTTTTGCTCCTTGACTAGGCTGGCTAACTCTTCTTTTAGGGGAAGCATGGTATTGATAATATTACGCTCTTTTTCAATTAATATTTTTACATCTTCGAAAATGAGTCGATGTTTAGCAATTGCTTTACCGAGGTCTTTTGTCTGCCAGTTCAACCTTACTACCATAGCCTCGAGTTTTTTGAGTGGAGACTCCATGTTTGCTTCATTTTTTTTGTCCTTCGTTACCGCATACTTTTGTTGACTGAATATTAAAGCGCCTACAGGCTCTTCAACTGCGGAAAATGAGAGTTTTTCAAGAGTATTTAACGCCGAAAATAAATCTTTAATTCTTCCTTCGTCTGTATTAAAGCCTAGATCCATACCATTGTTAAGCCAGTCCCTACGCTGCTTAGTATAGTTTTTGATAAGCTCTGATAATTTACTAGTAAATGTCATTAATTCTGTATTGTTGAGTGTGGCTGCCTTACTTTGCATGTCTAGACTCATATTTTCTAATGAAACTAAACTCGCTTCAAAAGAGGAGGCATTATCAGCTTTTAATTGTGCAGCTGCGGACTCAAGCTCTAATAAATCAATCGTTAATAATAAAGCACTGACTTTGTACTCAGTTGCAGCATTTTGTTTTTCAGTACTATTATTTACAGTGCTTAAGCTCATAAATGCTGAACCTGACACAAACAATAACCCCAATAAAGTAATCACAATGACTATGGATAGTTTTTGCTTCCAGGAAAAGTGTAAGGAAATTTTAGGGGTAGTAATCATAATATGTACTTTTATTTGTTAGCTGAAAGCTTAAATCGATTAGTTAGTTGTCCCAGAGTCTCAGCCTGTGATGATAAGTGATGTGTATGCTCTTCCAGTGTGAGACGCGTTTGTTTGGTATTTTCACTTTGCTCAAAGATATGCTCGACCTGAGTGGCGATATCGTTGGTGTTATAAGAAATTTCTTCAACAGCAACGACGACTTGATCCATTTCTGCCGCAACATTCTGCACATAATTCTCAATGGACTCAAAAGAGATCATGGCATTATTTGCATTTTCCTGGCCAGAGCAGGCAAGTTTTATACCCTCGTCCATTAAATTTCCCATACGTTTGGATTGATCATTAAAGTTCTTGATAATGTCGCCAATACTACTAGTTGCGCTTACTGTTTTTTGTGCCAGTGCGCGGACTTCATCGGCTACAACTGAAAAACCACGACCCGCTTCACCAGCACGAGCGGACTCTATCGCTGCATTGAGTGCTAACAAATTGGTCTGATCGGCAAGGCCATTAATGACGTCAATAATGCCTAGCATTTTAGTGCTGGATTGGGCGAGATTAGTGACTTCTTCATGAGTATTTTCAATAAGTTGAACAATATGGGCCATAGACTCTACGCAGTCATTAACAACTTTGCCTCCAGTCTGAGTGGCTTCTGAAGCAGATCGGGCGGTTTCACTCACATCGACTGAGCGTTTGGCGACATCGTTTACTGCGATAGAGATTTGTTGGGTCGCTACGGTAGATTGCTGCGTTTTTTGTTCAACTTCCTGGCTTGTTACGGCAAGTTGTTCGACGGCTTGCTCCATTTGTTGGCGGATATCAAGTAATGATTCATTACCATCAACGACTTTGGAGATAACACCAGAAATATCATGAACCATATGATTTGATGCGGTACGGAGTTGGGTAAATTCATCTTTTTGATTGTTGCTAACGGATAAAGTCTGGGAGAAATTTCCTTCTGCTACCTGTTTTAAGAAAGCCTGCATGTTTTTTAACTGTATATTCAACTGCCGGGCAATACCGCCCAAACTGATTAAAATAATCAGGCCGACAATAAGTGCAGCGGTAAAGATAATCTTCATCGCTGTTTTGCGCGTGTTATCTGCATCTGTAGTGGTTTGTTTTATAACAGTCTCATTAACAAATTTGTCTTGTTGAGCGACCACCTCAACTAATTGATCTGATATGGGTACTATACTAGTCAGGATTTCGGTGTCTTTTGTAATAAATACTTTGGTAGCATCAAATGCGGTACGATAAGCCAGTATGACTTTTCCTAATATATTGTCTTGCCAGTCCATTTCTGTAACGACTGCTTCTAGTGCTAATACTTGTTTCTGTACATCATTTTCGTTTTTCTTATCTCTAGAAATGAGGTATTTGCCTTGGCTGAAAACTAAAGCGCTAACCGTATCATCGATCATAGAAAATGATTGCTTTTCCAAATTCTTCATTGCGGTAGACAAACTTAATAGTTTCCCTTCCTCTGGGGAGAAACCTAATGTTGTCCGGTTTTCTAACCATTTCTTGCGCTGATCAACGTAGTTTACCGTTAGCTCATGTAATTCTTTGGAGAATGCATTTAACTGGTCGTAACCAAGTATCAGGGCTTGTTCTTGCATCTGTGTAGCTAATTGTTCGAATGTATCAAGGCTACTGATAAAGCCATCAATTTGTTCAGCAGTAAGGTTTGACGAAGATGACTCTAATTTCAGTAAATTATTCGTTAGTTTTAACGAGTTCTGTTTATATTCAGCGGCTGCGCCCTGTTGTTTAAAGCCATCATTAACGCGATTCAAGCTCATAAAAGCTGCTGCTGTTACGATAACCAAACCAACTAGAGTGATAGAGATGATAAGCGTTAGTTTTTGCTTCCAGGAAAAATGTAAATTTACTTTAGGAGGAGCCAACATGATTAAAAACCTTCCGACTGTTAAATCTTAATAGAATATGCCCCTTTTTTTAGTAGGGCACTAATCAGTGTAGACAAGAGGGTTAATAAGTGCCATTTTTTAGAAATATTGATAATTTTTATAAGCTATTAATTTTATAGTTTTAATAGCTTCTATAGATTATTGCCTTGAAATAGAAAAGGTACGGATGGTAGATGTAGCTATCGGTATGATTTTATTGGGTTTTTCTATATGGTCTACTTTCTACTATAGCTTTTCGGGACTAAACCATTAATATACGCATCCTTATATTATGTCTAAATCCCTCTAGGACTCACTGAATGTCATCTTCCGCTTTTGTCGAACAAGTTAAACAACGACGTACTTTTGCGATTATATCCCACCCTGATGCTGGTAAAACCACAATAACTGAAAAGTTGTTGCTATTAGGCCAGGCTATTCAGCTAGCGGGGTCGGTAAAAGGCAAAAAAGGGCCACATGCAAAGTCTGACTGGATGAGTATGGAGCAGGAGCGCGGCATCTCGGTGACATCTTCGGTAATGCAGTTTCCTTATAAAGACAGGGTCGTTAACTTACTCGATACACCGGGCCATGAGGACTTCTCTGAAGATACCTATCGAACCTTGACGGCTGTTGATTCTGTATTAATGGTCATTGATGGTGCTAAAGGTGTGGAAGACCGTACTATCAAGCTGATGGATGTCTGTCGCTTACGTGATACCCCGATTCTTTCTTTTATTAATAAGATGGATCGTGATATTCGAGATCCTATTGAAGTGATGGATGAAGTAGAAGATGTCCTGAAAATTGCTGCGGCACCAATTAATTGGCCTTTGGGTATGGGCAAGCAGTTTAAAGGGGTTTATAACCTATATACCGATACCATTCATGTTTATCAGCAGGGAATGGGGCACACCTTGAATGATGATATCCGTATTCAAGGTCTTGATAGCGATGAAGCAACAGAGTTATTAGGGGCTTATGCTGATGATATTCGGGAGGAAATTGAGCTGGTAAAAGGAGCAACTCACGAATTCGATATTGATGAATATTTAGCAGGTCGCTTAACCCCCGTATTTTTTGGAACAGCGTTAGGTAATTTCGGTGTCCGTGAAATGCTTGATGGCTTTGTTGAGTGGGCGCCAGTCCCTCAACCTCGTATGACTAAAGATAGAGAGGTCGCAGCTGTCGAAGAGAAGTTCTCTGGGTTTATTTTTAAAATCCAGGCCAATATGGACCCTAAACATAGAGATCGTATTGCATTTATGCGGGTTTGCTCGGGTAAGTATCATCAAGGGATGAAGATGAAGCATGTACGTATTGGTAAGGATATTAAAATTGCAGATGCAGTGACTTTTTTAGCTGGAGACCGTAGCTCGGTCAATGAAGCGGTGTCGGGTGACATTATAGGCTTGCACAACCACGGCACAATACAAATTGGTGATACATTTACTGAAGGCGAAAAGCTGAAGTACACGGGCATTCCCCATTTCGCGCCAGAACTATTCCGCCGTATTCGCTTAAAAGACCCTCTTCGATTGAAGCAGTTACAAAAAGGTTTGCAACAGTTATCGGAAGAAGGTTCTACTCAAGTATTCTTTCCAATTAGTAACACCGACATTATCGTTGGTGCAGTAGGGGTACTGCAATTTGAAGTGGTTGCCTATCGTCTAAAAGATGAATATAAAGTGGAAGCTATCTATGAGGCAGTGAATGTGACGACTGCGCGCTGGGTTGACTGTGATGATACTAAAGAGCTAGAGAATTTTAAGAAGAAAGTGAATGATAATCTCGCTATTGATGGCGGAGGGCATTTGACGTATTTAGCTCCAACAAGAGTGAATTTAAGCCTAACGGAAGAGCGCTATCCTGAGGTTGAGTTCAGGTCTACCCGAGAGCACTAATGGCTGCTATTTTTACCACCTTGGGGTTAACATTATTTATTATTTGTATATTGTTGTTAATCTTCAAGTGGGTAAAAACACCTTATTATCGAGTCGATGCCAAGCGTATGATTCGGGTGTTGGAAATGGTGTTGACAGGACAGGCGACGGAAAATGATTGGCATATGACGTTTGGTATGACTATACGCCACTCTCCAGTATTAGAAGATGTGCGCCAGCAATGTATTATCATTGAAGAAGAACATTTTATAGGTAATCAGAAACCACCTTATTTATTTACACGTTTGGGGCTAGATGCATTACAAGACGTGCTCAACAGTCTGAAAGAAAGTGAAAAGGAGAATACACTGTGAATAATATAAAGCTAGGGGTAGTGTTAAGTCTATCTGGGTTCCTATTTCATTGTAGTAGTATGAATACTGACAAGCATGAGATTCCTGTTCTTAACCAAAGCCCGTCAATTGTTAGCTTTCCTGTTTGTTTCAATCACGGTTGTAACATTATTCAAAATATTCATATGTCAGAATCAACTTGGGGAGCCGTAGAAAAGCTGTTCGTTGATAACGAAACGGCATTTGATGAAAGACTTGCTGTTCGTAAAGCTATTGCATTATTTGAGCAAGAAGCCGCCTTACATACACCGGTAGGGAATGATCGAGCCAAGAATACTATTGAAGAGTTATCGGGGCAGCAGGACTGTCTTGACGAATCAACCAATACAACACATTTTATGACGTTGTTGAGTAATAATGGCCTATTAAAATGGCATAAGGTAGGCTCTAGAGTTTATCGCGCACATTTTATTGTCGATCAACACTATGCTGCACAGCTGATAGAGCTGCAAACGGGTGAACGTTACGTTGTTGATTCATGGCATCTTGCAAATGGTGAACCTGCCTATATACAGTCTTTCAGTCAGTGGGCTCGTAAGCGTTCTTTCTCATTAGAAGAGAACCCTAGCGATTAAATTATTTATCACCCCAAAAAATAACTATTGTTCCACTATTAGAGCATAAATTATGCAAACTACTTCCTCACCTGTATCACGTTTTCTTCTGGTTGTTGCCGCTTTTATTGTGGTCGTCGCAGGCATGCGCGCTGCTGAATCTTTACTCGTTCCATTTCTTTTATCCCTTTTTATTGCCGTAATCGTAACGCCATTATTGAGTTGGTTGAACCGACGAGGACTTCCTAATTGGCTATCGATTTTGTTGATTGTTGTTTTAATTGTTGTGATTGGTTTTTTTATCGGTGTGATTGTTGGTTCATCAATTAACAGCTTTAGAGCGGACTTGCCGGAGTATCAAGCACGGCTATTGGCATTGTCGGATGGCTTGCAGCAGAAACTAGCCAGCATGGGGATTGTGATTAATCTGTCTCAGTGGCGAGAAATTTTTAATCCGAGTGCGGCTTTGGCGATGGCAGGTAATACTTTGGCTTCTTTCGGAAATTTAATGACTGATGGCTTTTTAATTCTACTGACAGTCATGTTTATTCTGGCAGAAGAAGTTAATTTTACTGATAAGCTACAACAAGCTGTTCCGGGTGGAGCAAAAACGGTAGCTGCACTCAATAGTTTTACGTCAAGCGTGAATAAATATATGGCAATTAAGACAATGGTTAGCCTATTAACAGGTTTTATTGTCATGGTTAGCTTGTTTTTTATTGGTGTTGATTATTATGTGCTGTGGGGTTTGTTAGCCTTTTTGTTGAATTTCATCCCTACATTAGGCTCGATATTGGCAGCCATTCCACCCGTTTTATTGGCTATTGTTCAGTTGGGTGTTCCCGAAGCATTGGCTACTGGAGCTGTATTTTTTGCCGTTAACACCATTATTGGTAATGTGCTTGAACCACGATTTATGGGAAAAGGGCTAGACCTTTCGTCACTTGTTGTTTTTCTATCGTTAGTTTTTTGGGGGTGGATTTTAGGCCCGGTAGGTATGTTGCTTTCTGTGCCCTTAACAATGACGGTTAAGATCGCGCTAGAAAACTTTGAGGGAACTCACTGGGTTGGGGTTATGCTTGGTTCTGGTTCAGGTATGATGCAAAAGACTGACAAGATTGATGTCGCTTAGCTTATGAAGAATATGTAGGCGTAATCTATGCCAGTGCGGTTAAAGCAACAGTATTTAACCGCCAGTTGTATTCATAAAGCGTAAAATTTCAGGTTCATCTGATAGCTCAAAATAATGACGCTCAGGCTTTATTGTCATTGCTTCGATAATAGTCTCTTTTAAGCGTTGAATTTGGTTTGGGTAACGACGAACAACCGCTTTTAAATCGACAGAGTGCTCATTGCCTAAACACAATAAGAGTTGCCCTGTTGCAGTGAGTCTGACACGATTGCAAGTTGAGCAAAAATTTTCGCTATGAGGTGAAATAAAACCTACACGGGAATCGCTGCCTCCAACAAACCAGTAATTCGAAGGTCCCGCATTTTCCTTATTGCTAGCCTGTTTTTCCAAGGTATATTTTTCTTCGATCAGTGTTCGTAATTCTTCACTGCTGACAAATTCTTCTTCACGTTCGTGATCAGCAATAACACCTAATGGCATCTCTTCAATAAAACTGATGTCGATTTTTTTACCGACGGCAAAATCAACCAGCTGCATTACTTCGCTGACATTACGATTTTTTAATACCACACTGTTTAATTTTACTTTTAAACCCGCACCGATTGCGCTATCAATTCCCGTGAGGACTTTGTTCAGGTCGCCAGTACGAGTGAGTGCTTTGAAGAGATCTTTATTTAGGCTATCAAGACTTATGTTAATACGCTTAACGCCGGCTTTTACTAGAGTAGGTGCATAATGGTGGAGTTGTGAACCGTTCGTTGTGAGCGTTAGCTCATCCAGTTCTAACTTACCCAGGTTTTCGAATAATTGATCGATGTTGCGACGTACTAAGGGTTCACCACCAGTAATACGAATTTTGGAGACCCCAAGTTCGACAAAGGCGCGAGAAATCTGGGTCATTTCTTCAATGGTCAGCAGCTGTTGACGAGGCACAAACTCCATTTCTTCGGCCATACAATAGACACAACGAAAGTCACAGCGATCTGTAACCGATAAACGGAGGTAGTTAATTGTGCGATTGAACTGATCCTGGAGCCTGGGTTTATGGAGCATAGTTTGCAGCTTTACATCTTCAAAAGGCTAGTTTACCTTCGATTAGACGGCAACGGCAATGGTAGTTCCAGCTTGTTGATCAATTAATCGCTTAATTTCGGGAATACAGGAGCCGCAGCCTGTCCCTGCTTCTGTTTTAGCACTAATGCTCTCGATGCTGCAGCAACCTTCTTGGATCGCATCGGTTATCGTGAACTCACCCACTTGTTTACATGCACAAACCTGTTTACCCGTAAGTAATGAGTTAGCTGCAATACCACTGAGAATAGAGCGTTGGATATCAGTGCTCAATTCGCAACTCAAAAGCCCATCCAGCCAGGCGTAGTCACTTTGTTGTATTTTAGGAGCTACTATATAGGCTGTAATCAATTCTCCATTGAGAATACTGGCTGAACGATAGTGCCCAGTATGTGAGTTATTAAAGCTCATATGATTACTACTGCTGGTGGACAGCCCATTGAGCTCTTCTAGTTGCTGTGGAATAGTCGAGTTGTCCTTAAATTCAGAGGTAAGCTCAGAGGATGGCTCTATAGCAATATAATACAGGTAACCCCCAGCTATTTTGCGTTTTACCCAATAATCAAATTGAGGGTTCTGGAGCTGGGTACGGCTAATAACAATAGCTTCACTACTGTAATGCCAGCGCTTAATGGCAACGGGCGTATATTTTAGTTCTGGTTGACCGGAAATCGGGTCAACATCCGGGCTGATAGTAGGGCATATGCGACCTTGACTCGAATCTACCTGAGTCCAGTGTATAGGCATAAAAATCTGACCAGGGTTAACCTCTGAGGATACGACTACCCGGGCCTTAGCTGTTCCCCACTGGCTATTTAATTCAGCGATATTGCCTTCATTTAACTGAAAGCAGAGCGCATCTTGCGGATTAATCTGTATATAGGGCTCAGGTTTATGGGCTCTTAAATGAGGGACGAGCCCAGTACGGGTCATTGTGTGCCACTGGTCTCTAATGCGTCCTGAATTCAATACAATCGGAAAATGTTGACTGACTTGAGTCATCGGGGCGCGATAATTGACAGAGACGATATTGGCTCTTCCAGTTTGCGTGTAGAACTCGCCCTCTGCAAAGAAACGCTTTTGGCGTATTGTTGAGTCAGCTGAATCAATAGTGTCCATTGGCCATTGTTGTGGTGGCAAATGATCATATTCGTTATCGCTTAAGTGCTGTAAGGGGCTAATATCCAGATCTCGCTTATGTTCAAGTTTGCTGTTACGAAAACCTGTCATAGCAGCATATTCACGAAAGATGTCACTGGCTGACGTAAAATTGAATCCTGAATAACCCATACGTAATGCGACTTGGGACATAATCCACCAGTCAGGCTTGGCATTATTATCGGTGGTAATCAATTGACGTTGGCGAGATATACGGCGTTCAGAATTTGTGACTGTGCCGGATTTCTCTGCCCAGCCCATGGCAGGTAAAAGGACATTTGCACAACGTGTAGTGTCCGTATCGGCGATACAGTCGGAGACGACAACTAGTGGACATTTTTCCAATGCACGTTTAATTTTTTCAGAATCAGGCATACTGACGATTGGATTAGTCGCCATTATCCATACCGCTTTAATTTTTCCACTGGCTACAGCATCGAATAACTCTACAGCTTTTAACCCTGGCTTTTTGGTAAGTTGATCGGTGTTCCAAAAGTCACTCACGACCTGCCAGTCATCATCATTAAAATCCATATGAGCAGCTAAGGTATTAGCTAACCCCCCAACCTCTCGACCTCCCATGGCATTGGGTTGTCCTGTAATGGAAAAGGGGCCGCTGCCTTCTTTGCCAATACGTCCAGTAGCAAGGTGGCAGTTGATAATACTGTTTACTTTATCTGTTCCAGCTGTTGATTGGTTAACCCCCTGAGAGTAAACACTCAATACCTTGTCATTTTCGGCAAACCATCGGTAGAAACGTTCAAGGGTTGCGATTGGGACGCCAGTTACCGTTGATATTTTTACAAGGTCAACGCCAGATTCTCCAGTGTCTTCTTTGGCTGCCATTAACGCTTTGGAAAAACCCTGGGTGTGGTTCTCTATATAGTTATGACTGAGGTAATTGTTGTCAGCTAAATAAGCCAGTAAACCATTAAATAGAAGTACATCTGTGCCTGGTTGAATGGCTAGATGTAAGTCAGCAAGTTCACAGCTATCAGTTTCTCTAGGGTCAATAACGATTATTTTTAAAGAGGGCTTTGCTTTTTTAGCATCTCTTAGGCGTTGATAAAGAACGGGGTGGCACCATGCCAAGTTTGAACCGACCAGTACCACCATGTCAGTTAATTCAAAATCTTCATAGCAATTGGGCACAGTATCACTACCAAAAGCACGTTTATGTCCTGCCACACTTGATGACATACAAAGGCGTGAATTTGTATCAATATTACCGCTGCCTATATAGCCCTTCATTAACTTATTAGCGACATAATAATCTTCTGTCAGTAATTGTCCGGATACATAAAAAGCGACCGAGTCCTTGCCATATTTTTGTATGGTCTTTTGAAAACTATCCGATACATGCGATAAGGCCTTTTCCCAATTAACTGTTTCCCCATTAATGGATGGTTCAAGCAAGCGCCCTTCTTGAGTGACAGTCTCACCAAGAGCCAAACCTTTAGAGCAAAGTCGACCATAGTTAGCGGGGTGAGATTTATCTCCACGTATAACAATACTGCCACTAGTATCAACCTTTGCTTCAACGCCACAACCAACACCGCAATAAGCACAGGTTGTTTTAACCCAGTTGTTATCGTGGTGGTTGTCGCCTTCGTTAGTAGAGTTATGTGTGGAATTTTCTGTAGACAAAATTTACTGAGCCTGTATGTAAGTAAGTGTTCAAATTAGGGCGCTATTTTCTTTACACGCTATTAGTCTTTGTAGATTAGCAATATCCAAACCAAGTTTATCAATTATTATAACTAACTGATAAATATAGGTTTTTATTTAATATTGTTGCATGGTTATGCAACAAAAGCATTTTTTTGGTGCGTCGATATTTTTTTTGCCTCAAAAAAATGCCTAAAATTTATATATTTTTTCATAATTGAAAATCACCCGCTTTTTTTTGCACTTAAATGATGCATTTTTCTCATTTATGAAATCTTTTTCAATACCCTTTTATTTTTTATATGTTTTAACTTTTTGATTTTAAAAGTTTTTTTAGAATTTTTATATTTTTGAAAAAATCTATGGCATTCAACTTGCTAAAGCATGCAGCGTAAATTAATAAACATGATCGGAGTTTGTGTCGTCTAAGCACAAAAATGATTGAGGGGTAGAGGAATCACTATGAGTAAACAACGTATCGTTGTTGTTGGTAATGGTATGGTTGGTCACCACTATGTGGAGACTTTAGCAAATACTAATCTGGATATTGAAATAACCGTGATTGGTGGCGAGCCACGTCCAGCCTATGACCGTGTTCATCTTTCCGAAGTATTTGACGGTAAAAACCCTGAAGACTTAGCGATGACAACGCGGGAGCATTATAAAGAGTTAAATGTCTCTGCTCATTTTGGTGATTTTGTTGCAAAGATTGACCGAGATAATAAGTGTGTCCTTACCGAAGGTGGTCGACGCTTTGAATACGACAAGCTTATTTTAGCAACAGGTTCTTATCCTTTTGTGCCGCCAATTCCTGGTGGTGACCAAAAACATTGTCTGACTTATCGCACTATCGATGATCTCGGTGAAATTAAAGCCTCAGCTAGAGGAATGAAAAAAGGTGTTGTTGTTGGTGGTGGTTTACTCGGTCTTGAATGTGCTAATGCACTTAAAAATTTGGGTTTAGAAGCCCATGTTGTCGAATTTGCTCCCGGTTTAATGGGCGTTCAACTGGATGAAGGCGGCAGTAAAATGCTGCGCCGTAAAGTTGAAGGTTTAGGTGTACATGTTCATACCGGTAAAGCGACACAAGTGATTAAAGAGGGGGATGAACATCGCTTACGCATGGAGTTTGCTGATGAGACCCACCTTGAAACCGATATGATTGTTTTCTCTGCTGGGATTCGCCCCTACGATCAGTTAGGTCGTGATGCCGGGTTACAGGTCGGTGATCGCGGCGGTATTGTAATTGATTACCATTGTCGTACCAGTGATTCAGATATCTATGCCATTGGTGAGTGTGCTTCACTCGGTAACTTTATTTATGGCTTAGTTGCGCCTGGTTACCGTATGGCAGAAGCAGCAGTCTCACAGCTTACAGAAGATAAAATATCATTTTCTGGCGCTGACATGAGTACAAAACTAAAACTACTTGGTGTCGATGTGGGTAGTATTGGGGATGCTCATGGTCGCACAGAAGGTGCTCAACGCTATTCTTATTGTGATGAAAATGCTGAAGTCTATAAAAGCATTATTGTGTCGCAAGATAATAAAAAATTACTCGGTGCTGTATTGGTTGGTGATGCGAGTGAATACGATACATTACTGCAATATATGCTCAATGAAATCGAGTTACCTGAAGCGCCAGAGGCTTTCATCTTACCTTCAGTGGATGGAAGTGAATCTATAGGCTTAGGGGCGGATGCCTTACCGGATACTGCCACAGTATGCTCATGTTATGCGGTGACTAAAGGTGATTTATGTAACGCTGTACAAAATGGTGCAACCAATATGGCAGCCATAAAAGAGGTTACCAGTGCATCAACAGGTTGTGGTGGTTGTGCTGCCTTAACCAAGCAAGTTCTAGACAGTGAATTAGTAAAGCTGGGTGTTGAAGTTAACAATGATATCTGTGAGCACTTCCCGTATACCCGTGTCGAGTTGGCAGATATTATTCGTGTTAAAAAAATAAAAACCTTTGACGAGTTACTGGATAGTCATGGTAAAGGCCATGGGTGTGAAATTTGTAAGCCTGCTATTGGTTCGATTCTAGCCTCTTATTGGAATGAATATGTCCTAAAAGATGAACATATTAGTTTGCAGGATACGAACGATGTTTTTCTTGGCAATATGCAAAAAGATGGGACTTATTCGATTGTTCCTCGTGTTCAAGGCGGAGAAATTACGCCAGATAAGTTAATCGTACTTGGTGAAGTTGCTAAAAAATTCGATCTATATACCAAAATTACGGGTGGTCAACGAATTGATTTATTTGGTGCGCAATTACATGAGTTGCCCGCTATCTGGCGCACACTAATCGATGCAGGTTTTGAAACGGGACATGCTTACGGTAAGTCACTGCGCACCGTTAAATCTTGTGTAGGTAGCACCTGGTGTCGTTATGGTGTTGATGACAGTGTCGGTTTGGCGATTAATTTAGAAGATCGCTACAAAGGTGTACGCACACCCCATAAAGTTAAGTTTGGTGTGTCAGGTTGTACCCGTGAATGTGCCGAAGCTCAGAGTAAGGATTTTGGTATTATCGCCACGGAAACCGGTTGGAATTTGTATGTGTGTGGTAACGGTGGTATGCGTCCACGTCATGCTGATTTATTTGCAACGGACCTTGATAAGAAAACATTAGTCCAATATATCGATCGCGTAATGATGTTTTATATCCGCACAGCAGATCGTTTGCAACGGACTTCTGTCTGGTTGGAAAATCTTGAAGGTGGCTTGGATTATCTGAAAGAAGTGGTTATTGATGACAAGCTGAATATTGCTGCAGAGCTTGAATCTGAAATGGCTTTAAACATCGAAAATTACCAGTGTGAATGGAAAACAACCATTAATAATGAAGAGCGCTTAAAGCGTTTCCAGCATTATATTAACTCAGAAGCAACAGATGATAATTTGGCTTATGTTGTTGAGCGTGAACAGCGTCGTCCAGCATTTGAGGATGAAAAACAAAAAGCCGAAGTAATCAAATTAGTTGGCTAATATTGAATGTTATGAAAAGAAACAAAGAGAAATAATGATGAATGATTGGATTACTGTTTGTGATGAAGCAGATTTAGTGGCTGGTACAGGTGTCTGTGCTTTGCTGAATAAAGAACAAGTTGCCATTTTTAAAATACGTAAGAGTAATACTTTGTATGCCATTTCTAACTACGACCCTTTTGGCAAGGCAAATGTATTATCTCGTGGTATCACTGGTTCAATTGGTGATGACATTGTGGTTGCTTCTCCTTTGTATAAACAACATTTTAATCTGGAGTCTGGTGTTTGTCTTGAAGATGAAAACGCTTCGGTAAAAACATTTCCTGTGCGTGTCGCTAATGGAAAAGTACAACTTCAAGCTGCTTAATAGTGAGTGTTTCTTAGCTCATTAACTCTTTTGTAGGCTATTGCCTACAGCCCTTAGTGTTCTCTGCACTATTTGGGGTGGCTTTGCCACCCCCTTTTTATTTTGGGTCTCACCATTTTCAGCCTTTTTCCTAATGTACTGTTAATTGCCGGGTTATTGATTGCTTCAATGGAGGGAAACGGTTACTGAAGTGCAATAGTCCTTTCCTTAATAGCTTGGCTGGTAGGAAGTCATTGGTATAAAGTTTAACAATCGCATTAGTGCCTATATAGATTGGTTTACTCGCAAGCCGATGCTTGTGTTGATATTTTCTTAACAACTTCTCCGAGCCAATATCCTGATGTTGATTCAGCGCTGTTAGTATCAATGAACTTAACGTTTGTTGTCCTTGTAAGCCTAAATTAAACCCATGAGCGGTGACGGGGTGCATTCCTACCGCTGCATCACCTAGCAGCGCAAATCGAGTGCTGACAAACTGGTTAGCGTAGACGGCGACTAACGGGTAAGAGTAGCGGTCACTGATCAATTCCATATTGCCAAAACGATTATTCAAATGATCTTGAATAAAGTGCTGGTATGCCTCTTTACTCACAGACAATAGTTGACTGGCAAAGTTAGCTGGTACTGTGACTACTATTGAAGATTGATTACCTGTTAGGGGCAACACTGCCAGGGTACGGCCATACTGAAAACATTCGTAGGCTGTATGATGGTGTGATAATGAGTGCTTCATGCGACATACAATGATAGTGCGGCCAAAATCCTGCATGGAGGCTGATATTCCCATAGCACGTCGTGTTGTTGAAAAGCGGCTGTCAGCAGCAACAGCTAAATCTGCTGGCCGTACTTCTCCGTTGTCTAATGTCACTGATGCACTGGTTTGATCGGCGTGGACCTCTGCCACAGTGGTGTCAGTGATTAAGTTAACATTCTTCTGTTGTTGTACTTTCTCATACAAGGCTTGGCGAATTAAATAGTTAGGCACAAGGTAACCCAGCGCATCAACAGAATGTTTGGATTGCTGATAGTCAAAGTGTAATGAATAGGACGAGTTGCCATCTAATACCTTTGCTTCTTTGATTAGAGATATGTGATTGTTATCGATATGATTCCATATGCCTAACTCAGATAATACTGACTTAGAAAAATGAGTTAGTGCAATATCTCTTCCATCTGGTTTCGGTTTGGCTAGTGATTCTTTATTTGACTTTTCTATGATAGTGATTTGAAGGTTGGCGTTCTTTAGCGAAAGTGCAAAGCTCAGGCTGGCAGGGCCTGCTCCTATAATAATAAGATTCTTTTTCAATGTTTTGACCTGACTATTATTGTAAACAATGTGAATGCCTATAAAACTTTAGAAAATTTTATAAGGTTTTTATCGGTTGATAACTTCTTTGACAGATAAGTATCGAAGACCATTGCGATATTGCGTAATAGCAGACGCCCCTTTTCTGTAATTTTAAGCTCTTCTGGTGTGATAGTTAATAATCCATCTTTAATCATGGGAGCAAGCTTCTCTATCTCATTTTTAAAGTAGCCTTCAAAAATAATGCAATGTGTTCGATTAAATGCGTTGATGTCTAATGCTTGGCTACACATAATATGTTGAATAACAGCGGCTCTTATTTTATCGTCAATAGAAAGGGCACAGCCTTTTTCTATTGCTAATCTCTTCTGCTGTATATGGTCTTGATATTCACTTAATTTTTTATAATTTTGACTAAAAATATCACCAACTTTACTAATAGCACTGACTCCAAAGCCAATGATGTCGCAATCGCCATGGGTGGAGTATCCTTGGAAATTACGATGTAATGTTCCCTGCTCTAAGCTTTGGCTCAGTGGGTCATCGGGTAGAGCAAAGTGGTCCATGCCGATATGTTGATAACCAGCTGAGGTTAATGTATTAATGCTTAGTGTTAGCAGAGCCAGTTTCACTTTTGCCGAGGGAATATCTTCATCTTTAATTAATTTTTGCGATTTAATGGTTTGGGGCATATGTGCATAGTTGTAAAGTGCTATGCGATCCGGTTTGACTCTAATGATTTCTTCCAGGGTTTTAGTGAAGCTATCCAGGGTTTGTTGTGGTAAGCCATAAATCAAGTCAACAGAAAGTGATCTTGAACCTGCTGCTCGTGCAGCTTGTAGCAAATCAATTGTTTCATTTTTGTCTTGTATTCGATTAATCGCTATCTGTACATTGCGATCAAAGTCCTGGATACCAAAGCTCATCCGGTTAAATCCGATAAGAACTAATCGTTTGATGTCTGTCGTTGTTGTTGTTCGTGGGTCGATCTCAATGCCAAACTCACGTTGAGAAATTGGCGCTAAATTAAAATGATTTTCTATCGTATCCAGTGTTTTGTGAATATCAGTAGTAGTAAAGTAAGTCGGTGTCCCACCACCTAAATGTATTTGCCTGACTTCTCGATCTTTGGCGAAGAGTTTTGCCTGTAATTCTATTTCTCTATGCAGGGTATCAAGGTAAGTATGCGCTTTACTTTTATTTTGGGTAATGACTTTATGGCAACCACAGTAGTAACAGAGCGATTTACAAAAAGGAATATGTAAATAGAGAGACAAAGGCTTGGGTATGGGGTCTTGATTACTATCTTCTACATGCCAATGGTAGCTCTCTGAATTTACAGAGTTCCCGAACTCTTTTGCCGTGGGGTAAGAGGTATAGCGTGGCCCATTAATATTATATTTTTTCAGTAGCTTTTGATCGATTGTCAATTCACTAATCCTTACATTAGTACTAATCAGGGTTTATTTTGTACTTATCTATAAGAATTGCCTTGATTTAGATCAATTCAGGCTAGTTGCCTGTATTTTTTGCCCTCTGTGGGTGCCAAAGACCTTCGCAGCGTATATTTCTGTGCAAATTGTCTCTTTATTATGATCATTTTGGGGCAAATCTACCCTCTGTTTTAACTAATATAATGCGTTTTATGAATGTGAATTACATTTTGCGCTTTATTTTGTGGCGCATTCCTGCATACATGCCCATATATGGGGCAATCTTGTTCGTCATATTCCCTCTATATAAATTTTATTATTTAAAATCAATGACTTATAAATTGGTATAAGTCTTGCCAAGAGTCAGCTTCATATGTGTATATAGATAATGATCGAGGCGAAATCGATGACGACCGAAAAATTTAATTTGTTGGCATTCTCAGGAAAGATGAAGGTATTGCACCTTAGCTGGATTGCATTTTTTATTACTTTTGTTGTTTGGTTTAACTTGGCTCCTTTACTGCAATATTTGAAAGCAGATCTTGGCCTGACAACAGCGGAAATTAAGACATTGCTTATTCTGAATGTCGCTTTGACCATTCCTGCTCGTGTATTAATTGGTATGCTGACAGATAAATATGGCCCGCGTATTGTTTATTCTGCGTTATTGGCCATTTGTTCGATCCCCTGTTTTATGTTTGCTATGGCAGATACTTTTGTTCAAGCAGCAATAGCACGCTTTTTGTTGGGCTTTATTGGTGCTGGTTTTGTAATTGGTATTCGTATGGTTTCGGAATGGTTTCCCGCTAATGAGTTGGGAACAGCTGAAGGAATTTATGGTGGTTGGGGTAACTTTGGTTCTGCAGCTGCAGCTTTCACATTGCCTGCTCTCGCATTATGGTTAGGTGGAGAGGAAAATGGCTGGCGTTATGCGGTTGCTGTGACGGGTGTGATGAGTTTGTTATTTTCATTTATTTATTACAGCAATGTGAGTGACACTCCTAAGGGATCAACTTACTTTCGCCCTAAAAATATTGGCGCCATGGAAGTGACAAGTAAAGGCGACTTCTTTTTTCTATTAATAATGAAAGTGCCTATGTATGCCGCTTTGGCATTGTTGACATGGAAGTTGTCGCCAGCGGGCATTGGGATGTTAAGCGCAATTGTCGTGAACAGTACTTATGTAATTCTCATGGCCGTATACTTATTGGAAGTTTATAAGGTATGGCAGTTAAATAAGAATGTTTTTGTTGAGCCTGTGCCTGAATTACATCGGTACCAATTTAAGCAAGTAGCCGTTTTAAATATTTTGTATTTTGCAACGTTTGGTTCTGAGCTGGCCGTTGTTTCCATGTTGCCTTTGTTTTTCGCTGAAACATTTGAATTAACGCCCGTTATTGCAGGTATGGTGGCTTCTGCTTATGCCTTTATGAATTTAATGTCGCGTCCAGCGGGTGGTTTAATTTCAGATAAATTTGGTCGTAAATCAACATTATTAATTTTAACCGGCGGCCTTGCGGTTGGTTATTTCTTAATGTCTTTAGTCGATAGTAGCTGGGCTCTTTGGCTAGCCGTTGTTGCGGCAATGTTGTGTTCTTTCTTTGTTCAGTCTGGAGAGGGGGCGGTTTTTGCGGTTGTACCATTAATTAAGCGCCGCTTAACTGGGCAAATTGCAGGTATGACGGGAGCTTATGGTAATGTTGGTGCGGTAACGTATCTTACGGTTTTAACATTTGTTGATTACAGTACCTTCTTTATGGTGATTGCTGGCACTGCAGTACTTGGGTTTGTTGCGTTACTATTTATGAATGAGCCAAAAGGCCAAATTGCTGAAGTAAGAGCGGATGGTTCAGTAGAGTTAATTAATGTTTCATAGTCGTTATTTCGTATGAACTACGGATTTTAAACAGCATTGTGTGAAAGCAGTGCTGTTTTTTTATTACTAGATTCGATTACTATAGCTTTATAAGTGTATAAGCGACTCAACACGTATGATTGCTCCAGATAAAAATAAAAAACTAAAGGTAACGTTTGGTGGTTTTAGTTCTGCTGGTCTTAAGCAGGAGAATCAAGATGCGTTTGGTGCTTTAGCGCCAAAAGGCAGCGCTAATTATTTAAAGGGTGCAGTTGCTTGTCTGGCCGATGGTGTCAGTTGCAGTGAAAATGCACAGCAAGCGAGCCAAATGGCAGTATCGCAATTCGTTGATGACTATTTCTCTACACCCGATACCTGGTCTGTGCGTACAGCCGCTTCCAAAATCTTATCGTCATTAAATTCATGGCTGTTTCATCATGGCCAGCAGGTATCCGCAAAACACAATAGTTTTGTGACGACATTCAGTAGCATCATTTTTAAATCTAATACTGCCCACTTTTTTCATGTAGGCGATAGCCGAATTTATCGATACCGTGATAATCAGCGGCTAGAATTATTAACGAGAGATCATATTCAAAAAAATGGTGGGCGTACCTTATTGACTCGTGCTCTTGGGATGGACGACCACCTAGAAATTGATTACAAACAGGAAGATATAGAGCTTAATGACATCTTTATTTTAACGAGTGATGGCGTTCACGAATTTGTATCTCCTGCTGAAATGCGTCAGGCAATAGAGGCTGATAATGATATCGAATCAACAGCAAAAACCATTGTCGAGCACGCATTGAATAGCGGTAGTGATGATAATCTGACTTGTTTGATCGTTAAGGTTGATGAACTGCCTGTAGCGACCATTGATGAAGTGCACCGTCAATTGACCCAGCTAGCTATTCCCCCGGTGATGGATGTGGGAATGAAGATCGATGGCTACGAAATTAAGCGTGTTATTCACAGTGGAACTCGTAGCCATATTTACTTGGTGCAGCATCCGGAGCATAAGCGACCTTATATACTAAAAGCACCGTCACCGAATTTTTCAGAAGATGCACAATATCTCGAAGGCTTTATACGCGAGCAGTGGATTGGCTTGCGAGCGGATCATGACTCTATTATGAAAGTCTACGCGCCAAGCAATGATAGTCAATTTCTTTATTTACTTGCGGAATATATCGAAGGGCAGACATTACGCCAATGGATGCACGACAATAGGGACCATATCTCTTTAGAAAAAATGCGCGAAATTGTTCAGGGTGTTGTTACCGGTTTGCGTGTATTTCGGCGAATGGAAATGATACATCGAGACCTGAAGCCAGAAAATATTATGATTTGTGACGATGGCCGAATTAAATTAATTGATTTTGGTACAGTGAAAGTCAGTGGCTTAAGTGAAATAACATCGCCTATTCGTGAAGATGTACCCGTCGGCTCAGTTGATTATATTGCCCCCGAATATTTATTAGAGGGGCAGGCGGATCATCGTTCAGATATCTTTTCATTGGGTGTTATTATTTATGAAATGTTATCTGGAAAGCTGCCTTATCAAATGAGCCATGCTCATCGCCGTACTCCCAAAAACTTGCTTGAATGGCGCTATCAGTCCATCAGGAATGATAATGAAAATATACCTGAGTGGATTGATTGTGCATTACAAAAAGCAACACATCCTGCTTTTCAGCAGCGTTATGAAGCATTATCGGAATTAGTAAAAGATTTATGTGAGCCCAATGCAAATTTGCTCGAAAAGCATCAGCGAGCGCCTTTAATAGAACGCAACCCTAAAGTGTTTTGGCAGTGCTTGTCTTTTGTGTTGGGTATTATCATTATTTTGCAGTGGTTATTTTTAAAGTAAGCGCTGATTATTATGTAATGTTTTACTGCAATAATTTCTTTGAGAGATGTTGTCTCAGTGTTACCAAGATCATTGGTGTTACATACTTTAAAACGCTTAACGATGCTGTTGGATACCTAAAGGCATCAATTTAAATAGCATCGCAAGCGCTATCAGTGAACCAAAAACCTAATGTTTAGAGCGGCTCTTAACGTTGTTAATTAATACCATTGATCGCTCGTGAAACATGTTGGTACAGTTTGCGTGTTAGTTTATTGAGTACCAGACGCAATAGCTGGGTAGTGATATCCTTAGCCGTTTCAACAACTTTCATACCCAGTGCGCGCATCATTTTTTTTACCAGCATTAACACCCAGACAGAAGTGCTAGCCGCAAGATCTATTCCTTTTTTTAGAATCATTGCTAAGCGGTCAACTGCCGTCATACCTGCTATGAATGTTACTGAAACACCGGTGATAACCTTATCCACTACATAGCTGATAGCATCATTGAGTTTATTCCAAAAAGTCGAGGTGTCTGTACTTTCTCTTGCATCACTTTCTAACCATTGTTTCACTGAGCCTGTTGAAGGGGCTGGTTTGATTAACTCTGGCCATTTTTTACCCCCTACGGATTTAATGTAGTTACCCATTTTATGAGCCCAGGGGTTGATAGACACACCGCCATAAGGTAAGTGGTAGGGGTGGCCGGATGTAGGCGCATGTGTGTAGGGAAAGATGGGTATCATAGAGACAGGGTCATTACCATGGTACGCCCGGTGAATATTCTCAGGCAGCAAGGTAGTGGTTAACTTGGTTGCAAAGCCCCCAGCTGCAAAACCCACTCTAGGTGCCCCAAAGCTATACATTTTCACTTTTTTACTAAAGTTGTTAGCGGCCCAGTCTGCCGCTAGGTTGGCGACAGCGCCGCCCAGGCTATGGCCAATACAGTGTATGGTATGGCAGCCTTTTTGTTGATTAATAAAGCTTGCCAAATCCCCGATCATACTTTGAAAAATACTATTAAAACCTGCATGAACAGCGCTACCTGTTGTAGATGTTGTTATACCAATCCGAGCATTGGTTAACCAGTCTGCGCCATACTTAGCAAAGGTACTGCCACGAAAGATTAGAAATATATCATTTTCAAAGTCACCAGCCCCCCGCGCGCAAATGCCAAAACTATCTTTAGTATTCAATAGGCGAGAACCAATTTGTGCGGTGAGTGTTTGATTATTCCCTTTTTTTTGTGAAAATTCAGATCTACTAAGAAAAATTCTAGTTAGTTGAAGTTTATTGTGCACCAGATATATTTCGTTTGCCATTTCAGATGCAAGTGTAGGCGTAACATGTCCCATAGTATAAGCTCCTTAATATAGTTGTTAATCAATTTCCCAATGACAATTAGTACTAATAACACCTGCTATTTCATGTTTTACTCGGCGCGGTTCTTCAGTTAACTCACATCTCAGGTTTTTAGGCTTGCCGCCAAATTCTGTATATTCTCCTCGCTCAGTTTTACCACCTACCCAAATATGGTAGGTTTCATCTTGATATAGAATATTAATACCCTGATGAGATAAAAATTCGTGGGATGAAAGTATAGGAGTTCGATATTTGATTAGGATTGACTCAAAAGTAAAGTATCCCTCTTTGTCAGTCATGGCTGTATCTTCGTGGACCCCTGATTGTGTTTGTAATTCGTATTGACGAACTATTTTAGTGTTGCTGACAGGTTCGCCCTTAAAAAGTAACTGGCCAGAAAAACCTGAAAAGGGGTAAGCGGGTTCCGCTTTAAGCATACCCATAAATTCTCCTCCTGTAGTGGGTAGTGATAGCAAGCAAAGGCCTGACAATAATAAGGTCAAGGTAAACAGCTTGTGTTGTTTTATACGATTCAGCATAGGTAATGAATCCATTGATTGGATGCTCTAAGGTCGTTAGTTGAGGGGATGCAATGACGATTGAAAATGTCATTAAAGGCAGAATATGTATGACCAAGATCCCTCTCTGTTCATTTATTTTATAACCGCAGATGCTACCTTGTTTTGTGATGCTAGTGTTATCTAATAGGGAAAAATGAGGACTAAATCACGTTTTGAGTTCTGTTAAAATACAAACTAATTCCTGTTTATTAACAAGACTCTTATTGGCTTTTTATTGCTAGGGTTATGCTTGTTTTAGTCAACCTCCCAATGGCAGCTAGTACCTATAAAGCTTGCTACTTCATTTGTAACTTTACGTGGTTCCTCAGTCAGCTCACATGTTAAATTTTTGGGCTTACCTCCAAATTCTGTGTATTCGCCTAATTCACTTTTGGCTCCACCCCAAATTTGATACTGCTTATTTTGATATTCAACAAAGATTTCTTGATGTGATAAAAAATCATGTGATGACAGTACGGGTGTGCGATGTTGAATAAGAATGGACTCAAAGGAAAAAAGACCTTCTTTATCTGTCATAGCAATATCTTCATGAAGTCCTGGTTTTGATTGGAGTTGATATTGTCGAATGATTTTAGTGTTACTGGCGGGCTTGCCTTCAAAGAGTAACTGGCCAGAAAAACCTGAAAAGGGGTAAGCGGGTTCCGCTTTAAGCATACCCATAAATTCTCCTCCTGTAGTGGGTAGTGATAGCAAGCAAAGGCTTGACAATAATAAGGCCAAGCTAAACAGCTTGTGTTGTTTTATACGATTCAGCATAGGCAATGAATCCATTTCTTGGATGCTCTAAGGTCGTTAGTCGAGGGGGATGCAATGACGATTGAAAATGTCATTAAAGGCAGAATATATATGACCAAGATCCCTCTCTGTTCATTTATTTTATGACCACAGATATTACAGCAGAACGGTTTTCTTTCCAACATCGCATGAACGCTTTGCAATATCCTTCTTTGCTATATAGCTATGGAGTATTAGTAAAATACTGCTAATTAAGAAAAAAACTTTGCTAGATTTGGCGCGATTTCGTACATTTCATTGAGTCATATTTTTACAGTTCTGAAGGCTGTAGGAGATATCTATCGCAAATGAAATGTTTGATGCAGTATTAGATTCTCTTGATACGCATGTGGTTGTAATTGATAGTGAAGGCTTTATCCATTATGTTAATAAGGCATGGGTAGATTTTGGTTTGAAGAATGGAGTCAGGGCTGATGCCAATTGGATAGGCGTAAATTATTTGTCAGTATGTGCTTCTGCTGCAAATGATGGCGATATATCCTCTCTGGCTATTACTAGTGGTCTGCGATCAGTCATTGATCGAAAATTATCTGCTTTTTCCTATGAGTATCCTTGCCATAGTCCTACTGAAGATCGCTGGTATCTTTTTCGTATTGCGCCTCTTTACAATAAACTTAATCGCTTTGTTGTTTCCCACCATAATGTAACACCGAATAAGCTGGTCGAGCGCCAAGCTGAGCGTTTGTCCTTAGAAGATCCCTTAACAGGGCTTTATAACCGCCGTGGTTTGGATGTGTTTGCGGGGGAAGAGTTTGCCAGGGCTATTCGCTATCAAACTGCAATTAGCATCATCATTATTGATATCGATCACTTTAAAGAATTCAACGATGCTTATGGTCATCACAAAGGTGATCAATGTTTAAATAATATAGCCGATGTTATTAAGCATTATGCCCGTCGGCCCGGTGATATAGCCGCTCGCATTGGGGGTGATGAATTTGTCTTAATGCTTTCCCAAACGTCCAAAGAACATGCGATGGATATTGCGAATGGTATAAAAGAAAGTGTGCATGCGCTGACAATGATGATTTCCAATCAACAGCGAGTGACAATAAGTGCAGGTATTACAACACTGATACCCACTCCAGACAGTGATTACCACTATCTCATTTATCAGCAGGCAGATACCGCATTGTATATTGCTAAGAAAAAGCGTAATTCTGTTTTTGTTGTTGATGGCACCACAGAATATTAAGCTGGCACTGTCATCATTGTCTGGTATTCTCTTACTTCACACATAAGCCTTTAGTCTGATGATCCAACAAATTGCACAATCGCTTTATTCGGGCTCTCCTGATGAATTGTTATACCACTACACGACTATAGGTGGTTTACAAGGTATTGTAGAAAGCCAGTGTTTGTGGGCAAGTGATGTCCGTTATATGAATGATTCCGCAGAATTGCAGTATATTATTCGGCTATTGCGTGAACGGAATGAAAGCACATCATCGCCAATAGGTGAGGGCTCACAAGATAGAAGTTTACTTGCACAATTTATCGACTGGATAGAATACCGCATGACCAATGGTCATATGGTATTTGCTGCTTCTTTTCGGGCCAATGGCAATTTACTAAGCCAGTGGCGTGGCTATAGCCGCATAGGCAAGGGTGTTAGTATTGGTTTTAAAGGGAGTGATATTCAACAGTTGCTGACTGATAAGCAATTCCAGTTAGGCCGCTGTATTTATCGTCGGGAAGATCAAATAGCATTAATTGATCGCGTTCTTGATAGCCTTTCAACCATGATTAAGCAGTTTGAGCTGGAAAACCCTGATACTGAGCGAGAATATTTCTTCAGCTTGATTGAAGCGGACATGTTGCGTATCGCTGCATTGCTTAAACATCCTTCATTTGCTGAAGAGGATGAGTGGCGTATTGTTTCACCAGTGATTACTGATTATCTATCAGCTCCTGTGAAATTCAGAGAAGGTAAGTCGATGTTGATTCCTTACTATGAATTTCCTTTGAGTTTGCAGAATGAGGCGATTCCCATTGAGCATTTATTTCTTGGGCCAACACCTAATAGTGCCTTATCATTAAACTCTATTCGATTATATTTACGTAAGCAGGGTATCCAGTTGGATAAGGATATTACTTATTGTGATATTCCCTATCGTAATCGTTAAAAATAAAACTAAATTTATGTAAGTGTTTATTGCATACTTGCCACATCTTGTTCTGGGTTGTTTTTCTTTCCTATTCCAAGTATTTCTATTAAAAGGGTAGTAATGAATTCTCGTATCGCCGTTGTTGTATTGTTATTGAGTTCTATCGGCTGGGGCTTAACTTGGTTGCCCCTTAAAGCGTTAGGTGAGATGGGCTTGCACCCTTTGCATTTAGTGTTAATTGTTTCGGTATCGGCTAGTTTGGTGTTAATGCCTTGGATTATTAAACAGCGTGGTCAATGGTTACCTGTATTATCCTTAATGGCCTTGATTTGTTTGTTTGGGGGGATTTCAAATGTCTCTTTCCAAACCGCTATTTTGGAAGGCGATGTTGTTCGGGTAATGATTTTATTTTACATGTTGCCAATCTGGAGCGTACTGGGGGGGCGGCTAATATTAAAAGAGCTTATTGATAAGCAACGATTAGCTGCACTGTTATTATGCGTTGGCGGTGCTTTTCTTATTTTGGAAGCCTGGCAGGTGGCATGGACAACCTTTACATGGATCGACTTGTTGGCTTTGGCTGCGGGCTTTGGTTTGGCCGTTAACAATATTTTATTCCGTTTCACTGCCACTATTCCCCTTGCTAGTAAAGTCGGCTTTATCTTTATTGGCTCAATAGTGGTAGCAGGTATCGCGTTATTGATCCTGTCAGTTCAAACGCCTTTACCTTCTAATGGGGCGGTGCCCTTAGCAATGGCTTACGGTGTTGGTTGGATTATGGTGACATCATTTGGCACCATGTGGGGCGTTACGTGCCTCGGGGCTGGCCGTGGTGCCGTCTTAATTGTGATGGAGCTGGTCGTTGCCGTACTTTCAGTCGTTATAATTACTCAAATAGAATTGCAATTGCATGAAATTATTGGCTGCATTATGGTGATTATTGCCGCGTTATTAGAAGGTATGCGAGCAGACGACAAGGGTATCAATATTGAAGAAAAGAAACTCAGTCTGTAAAGAGTAATTAACTCTGTTTAAATTTTGTTCGTTTGTTGCAGCGTTTGCGCTACTAATCTGATGATAAATGATAAAAATTTCCTATATTTACTGCGTTTAAAGTAAGCTAAATATCTTTTCGGTCTGTTCATCTAGGGAAATTCTAGTTACAATTCGCGCCCGTTTACATACGGTCATTTATTTCTGCGGTCTCAGGAGTTTTGGGCATGTCATCATCCAATTCATCATCAATTAAGAAAGTTGTCTTAGCCTATTCTGGCGGTCTCGATACTTCCGTTATTGTTAAGTGGTTACAGGAAACTTACCAATGTGAAGTTGTGACTTTTACTGCTGATTTAGGGCAGGGTGAAGAAGTAGAGCCGGCACGTGCCAAAGCAGAGGCTTTAGGTGTAAAAGAAATTTATATTGATGACCTGCGCGAAGAATTTGTACGCGATTTTGTTTATCCCATGTTTCGAGCCAATACGATCTATGAAGGTGAGTATTTATTAGGTACTTCCATCGCAAGACCGCTGATTGCTAAGCGTATGATTGAGATCGCCAATGAGACGGGTGCCGATGCTATTGCTCATGGCGCAACGGGTAAAGGTAATGATCAGGTACGTTTTGAATTAGGTGCTTATGCTCTTAAGCCAGGTGTACAAGTGATTGCCCCATGGCGTGAGTGGGATTTAACTTCTCGTGAGACCTTGATGGCTTATTGTGCTGACCACAATATCCCTGTCGATTATTCCAGCAGCAAGAAAAAATCACCATACTCAATGGACGCTAATTTATTACATATCTCTTATGAGGGTGGCATTTTAGAAGATCCGTGGGCAGAAGCTGAAGACGATATGTGGCGTTGGAGTGTTTCTCCTGAAGAAGCCCCGGATGCACCTGTTTATCTCGAATTAACTTATGAGAAAGGCGATATTGTTGCGATCAATGGCGAAGCAATGTCCCCAGCGACGGTTTTAACCTATTTGAATAAAGTCGGTGGCGAACATGGTGTAGGCCGTTTGGATATCGTTGAAAATCGCTATGTTGGTATGAAGTCTCGTGGTTGTTATGAAACGCCAGGGGGCACGATCATGCTGAAAGCTCACCGAGCTATTGAATCACTGACACTGGATCGTGAAGTCGCTCATTTAAAAGATGAGCTAATGCCTAAGTATGCTAATTTAGTCTACAACGGCTATTGGTGGAGCCCAGAGCGTAAAATGTTGCAGACAGCTATCGATGAGTCTCAACAATCTGTTAATGGTGACGTACGAGTCAAGCTTTATAAAGGTTCGGTAACAGCTGTTGGCCGCCGTTCAAAAGATAGCTTATTCGATGAAAAAATAGCGACTTTTGAAGATGATGCTGGTGCGTACAATCAGCAAGATGCTGAAGGTTTTATTAAACTGAATGCCTTGCGCATGAGAATTGCGGCTAATAAAGGCCGAGATCTATTGTAATATCTATAACTGCTGTACTTGGCCCAATTTTTAAACGCTTTTTGGGCCATCATTTATGCGTCTTTTTGGACCATTGTTTTTAAACCTGTTGTTAGGTAAATTTTAAACCCGTTTTAAGGTGTAAAAGGTTATTGTTAACCTTGGTTTTTTAAGTATTTCTTTTGATTTCGCTTGAATGTCGCAAAATATCTGGAGTCATCTAAACTTAGAGCAATCTCGACAAGTAGAAAGGCTGTATTTTGTCGTTAAATGCCTTCATAGATAGTTAATAAGGATAGTTTTAAGGGTAATTAAGAGAAGTTTTGATTTTAATCAAGCTGGCACTGTTTTCGTTATATTAGAGTGCCGGCTTTGTTGATTAAAAAGGCTAAGCATCTAGGTGTCATTAGCCAATCGTTAGTTCCATCCACAACAATCTGGGAAAGTTTTTATGAGTAGTCACTCAACAGCTGCCGGACAAGAGCCAGTATATAACTACGACGTCGTTCGCCAGTTTTCGGTAATGACAGTTATTTGGGGTATTGTCGGTATGGGGATCGGTGTGCTTATCGCAGCACAATTGGTTTGGCCTGATCTTAATGACATATTTCAACCTTATACTCATTTTGGTCGTTTACGTCCACTGCATACTAATGCTGTGATCTTTGCCTTTGGTGGTTGCGCTTTGTTTGCGACATCTTATTATGTTGTTCAGCGAACGTGTCAGACCACGTTGTTTGGTGGCTGGCTTGTGCCATTTACATTTTGGGGCTGGCAATTAGTGATTGTGCTGGCTGCCATTACGTTACCTCTTGGTTATACAACGTCTAAAGAATACGCAGAGCTAGAGTGGCCTATCGATATTTTGATTACCCTTGTGTGGGTATCTTATGCCATCGTTTTCTTTGGGACGATCATCCGACGTAAAACCTCACACATTTATGTGGCTAACTGGTTTTTTGGTGGTTTTATCCTTACCGTTGCTATTTTGCATGTGGTCAATAGTGCGGCTGTTCCTATTTCCTTAACCAAGTCCTACTCAGCTTATGCGGGTGCAGCTGATGCAATGGTGCAATGGTGGTATGGCCACAATGCTGTAGGCTTTTTCTTGACTGCTGGCTTTTTAGGTATCATGTATTACTTTGTTCCTAAGCAAGCGGGTCGCCCGGTTTATTCTTACCAGTTATCCATTGTTCACTTCTGGGCATTGATCTCTCTTTATATCTGGGCGGGTCCTCACCATCTTCATTACTCAGCGTTGCCAGACTGGGCACAAAGTTTAGGTATGGTGATGTCATTGATTCTATTGGCACCCAGTTGGGGCGGTATGATTAACGGTATTATGACCTTATCCGGTGCCTGGCATAAATTGCGTACTGATCCAACATTACGTTTCTTAGTTGTCTCTTTATCCTTCTACGGTATGTCTACCTTTGAAGGTCCAATGATGGCAATCAAAACAGTAAACGCGCTTTCTCATAATACAGACTGGACAATTGGCCACGTGCATTCAGGTGCATTAGGCTGGGTGGCGATGATTTCTATTGGTGCTATCTACCATTTGATTCCTGTTCTTTATCATCGCAAAGAAATGTGGAGTGTTAATTTAATTAATAGTCATTTCTGGTTGGCAACAGCCGGTACTGTTCTATATATCGCGTCTATGTGGGTGAACGGTATTACTCAGGGACTTATGCGTCGCGCCTTTAACCAGGATGGTTCATTGACTTATACCTTTATTGATTCAGTTGAAGCAAGCTACGGTGGGTATATCGTGCGTGCATTAGGTGGTGCTTTATTCTTGTTAGGTATGCTCTTAATGGCATACAACGTTTATCGCACTATACGTGAACCAGGAGACGAAGAAATTCCTTCTCCTGCCGCTAATAATGCACAAGTCGCTTAGGAGAAATAACAGTGAAGAATCATGATATTGTCGAAAAAAATATCGGCTTAATGTTGATCCTGGTTGTTGTAGCGATTAGCTTTGGTGGCTTGGTTCAAATCGTTCCTCAATTCTTTTTGAAAGAGACCACAACGCCTATTGAAGGTTTAAAGCCTTTGGCTGCTGTTGAGTTGGAAGGGCGTGATATTTATATCCGTGAAGGTTGTCATGTCTGCCATACACAAATGGTGCGACCACTACGCGCGGAAGTTGAGCGCTATGGTCATTATTCTGTAGCAGGTGAATCAGTTTATGAGCATCCATTCCTATGGGGCTCTAAGCGTACAGGTCCAGATTTGGCACGTGTTGGTAAGCGTTACAGTGATGACTGGCAAAAGGCGCATTTGTATAACCCACGAAATGTTGTGCCAAAATCTAATATGCCTGCATTCCCATGGTTGTTTGACAATGTATTAGATGGCAAACATACCGCGGCTAAAATGCGTGGCTTACGTAAAGTCGGTGTACCTTATACCGATGAAGATATCGCTGGTGCTAAAGAGGCTGTGAAAGGTGTCACTGAAGTTGATGCTCTCGTAGCTTACTTACAACAGCTAGGTACGCTTCCTATTCTTCAGCAAAAGAGATAGCAACGTGGATATTAATGATCTTCGTGGTTTTGCGACCATATTAATGATGGTTGCATTTATAGGCATTTGCTGGTGGGCGTTTTCTCCGAAGCGCAAAAAGCGTTTCGATGACGCGGCAAACCTGCCTTTTGCTGACGAAGATAGCCATGAGAAGGCTATCAATGACCATGAACAAGCGCAAACTGCTGATAGCAGTCATGACAAGCGCAAAAATGAAATTAGCCATTGATAATATTATCAGTGCAACCTCCGAGAATAAAAAGCGGGATTAATTTATGAGTACGTTTTGGAGCCTTTGGATTATTATTCTGACATCAGTTAATTTAATACTGTTGCTTTGGGTGTTGCTTGCCAACCGAAAAGTAGCCGTTAGAGATGATGCTGATCCAGAAAACAGAACAACCGGCCATGTGTATGATGGCATTGAGGAATATGATAACCCACTACCTAAGTGGTGGTTTTATATGTTCCTTTTAACATTTATTTTTTCTGTTCTTTATTTGATTGTTTATCCGGGGATGGGTAATTGGAAAGGTTTTTTCCCTTTCGAAGGTTATGATGGTAGCTGGACAAGTGCCAAGCAGCTTGAGCGTGAACAAAGTCTTGCTTTGGATCAGTACAAGTCGAGCTATGGCGTTTACTCAGAGATGCCCATTAAAGAATTAGCCGATGAGCCTAGAGCGATGAAAATGGCCCAGCGTATTTTTGGCAATAACTGTGCGGTTTGTCATGGTGCTGATGGCGGCGGTGCGTTAGGTTTTCCGAACTTAACTGATAACGACTGGTTGTATGGCGGTAGCCCAGAGCAAATTAAAGAAACCTTAGTCAAAGGTCGTCAAGCAGCTATGCCGGCGTGGCAAGGTGTCATTGGCGAAAAAGGCATTGCTGAAGTGACAGAATACGTATTGAGTTTATCAGGGCGTGAACATGACGCTTCTAAAATTGAAGCGGGTAAGACGATCTTTGAACAAAGCTGTACAGCTTGTCATGGAGCAGACGGTAAAGGTACTTATGCTGTTGGTGCCCCTAATTTGACAGATGATATTTGGTTATACGATGGGTCTCCAGCAGGTATTCGTCAGTCGTTGCGTTTAGGACGTAATGGTCAGATGCCAGCTCAAGAGCAACTCTTACGAGACGATAAAATTCATTTGTTAACTGCGTATATTTATAGTTTATCTTTAGAAGATTAATGTTCTAAAGCGAGTTTTTATTTTACTGAGCATCAATAGTATTCCTTGAAAAGGTAATCTGGAAAGATTATTGATGCCCAGATGTGTTTTTAATCCTACTAGATAGGGAATGTCTTAACTATATTACCTTTAATTTAGAGCCACGTTGATTTTATGGCCGATTCAGATACAAAAGCACCCGCCGACGAAAACTCCATTCATTATGTCAATCTTTATGACTCGGGCGGTAAAGTTTATCTCCGCAAGATCAAAGGTTTCTATCAGTCTATTCGCCGTTATACAGGCATTCCTTTATTACTTGGTTTTTTAATACTGCCTTGGTTGGTAATAGATGGCCGGCCAGCTGTTTTTTTTGACCTTCCTCAACGGCAGTTTCATGTTTTCTGGATAACATTTGGTCCTCAAGATGGCATGTTGCTGGGTTGGTTGCTGATTATTTCCGCATTTGCCTTGTTTACCGTAACGGCATTACTAGGTCGAGTATGGTGTGGGTTTACATGTCCACAAACTGTCTGGACTTTAATGTTTATATGGGCAGAACACCTGTGTGAAGGTGATCGAAATAAACAAATTAAATTAGATAAAGGTGGTTGGACGTCGGAAAAATTTTTTAGAAGGAGTGGCAAATATACTTTATGGATTTTGATTGCTTTTATTACAGGCGCGACTTTTGTTGGGTATTTTTACCCTATTAGAGAGTTGCTCTTTCACTTTATTCCAACGTTTAATGACGATGGTTTTCTTGAAATAAAGTCAAATGCAACGGTTGTTTTCTGGACATTATTTTTCTCTGGCATGACCTTCATGAATGCAGGCTTTTTGAGAGAGCAAGTCTGTAAGTATATGTGCCCTTATGCGCGGTTTCAGTCGGTAATGTATGACAATGATACATTGGCCGTGCATTATGATACGGCAAGAGGAGAGTCCCGTGGGCCTCGTAAGGCTGGTAAGGATTATAAGGAGGAAGGGCTAGGCGATTGCATTGATTGTTCGTGGTGTGTGCAGGTTTGCCCTGTCGATATTGATATTCGCGATGGTTTGCAATACGAGTGTATCAATTGTGGCCTGTGTGTCGATGCCTGTAATTCCGTTATGGATAAAATGAAATACCCTAGAGGTTTAATTCGTTTTACCAGTGAAGACCAATTAGAGACGGGTAGTACTCATTATATTCGTCCCCGCGTTTTTGGTTATTCTGCGCTGTTGGTCATTATGGCGAGTGTTTTCATTTATACCGTGTCCAATCGAGAGCCTGTGACTGTTGATGTTAATCGTGACCGTGGTGCACACTTGTATCGGCTGCAGGGCGATAAAGTCGAAAATGTCTATATGATCAAAGTCCATAATATGGACAGACAGGCACATGAATTTGATTTGAAAGTTGAAGGGCCGCATCCATTTAAAATTAAGCGTTATCGTCCTGCTCCTATTGAAAAAAATGAGATCTTTGAATTTCCCGTGCGTATACAAGTGGATAAATCTCATTTAAATGAGGTGAAGACAAAAATCAAATTTACGATTACATCATTCACTGATAATAAAGTTGTTGCTCATGAAGAAACGACATTTATCGGTCCGGAAATTAAATAAGATTATTTATGGCAAATACTAGTAATACATTAAATGAGTCACGGCCCTGGTACAGAGAATTCTGGGCCTGGTTTATATTATCGCCTTTAATTGTTGTGGTCATTGTATCGAGCATCACCGTGACTATTGCTGTGCGTCATGCAGACGATCGTGTATTGGATAACTATTACAAAGAAGGTCGCATGATTAATATGCGTCTAGATGAAGATCTTCTTGCTTTGGAACTGGCAGTACAAGCAGAGCTGGAGTTTGATTTGGAAGTCAATGAATTGGTTTTGCGACTCAATAAAACTGATGGCAATCTACCTGAACGTTTGTTGTTAGAATTAAGTCACCCAGCGGAAGCAGTGTTAGACCACGAATTAGTGTTAAGGCGTACTGCTAATAATCAGTACAATAGTGAGTTATTTAAAGAATCTACGCAAAACTCTTCACAACCTGGCTCATTAAAAAACCGTTGGTATTTGCGTTTAAAGCCAATTTATGGCGATAGTTCTCAATTATCTGAAGAAAACCCAAAGTCTATTTGGCGGTTGCGCGGTGAGATTGACTTTTCAAAGAGCAGCTCACTGGTTTTAAAGGCTGATGGCTGAAGCATTATTAAAATCAATGCCGTCATCAGAGGCATCTATTGATAGTGAAATGGATTGCTATCATTGCGGTCTTCCCGTTATGAAGCCAGGCGAATTCACCTATACGATTCAAGACGAAGTTCAAAATTTTTGTTGTGTGGGGTGTCAGGCCGTCGCTGGAATGATCCATCAGGGTGGCCTGGATCAGTTTTATCAATACCGTTCAGAGCTTAATCGACGGCCAGATGCCAATATTACCGATTATTCGATTTATGATCGCGACGATATACAGCACGATTTTGTAGTCCCTGTTGAGTTCGATAATGACCAGAATAAAATTGCTTCATTGTTATTAGATGGTATTACTTGTGCCGCTTGTGTTTGGTTAATCGAGAAATATTTACTGTCTATCAATGGTGTTCTTAAAGTCACAGTCAATGCCTCTACCCATCAATGCTCAGTAACTTGGGACACTCATAAGCAGCCCCTTAGCTTTTTAATGCAGCAGTTAGCCAGCATTGGCTATCGCCCCCAGCCATACTCTCAGAAAGAGCAGCAACAGCAACAGCAATATCAGCAACGACAATTATTACTACGTTTAGGTTTGGCTGGCTTTGGCATGATGCAAGTAGGCATGGTGGCTATTGCACTCTATGCTGGCGCGTTGCAGGGAATTGATGCTCAATGGGTACAATTGTTTCGCTGGGTGAGTTTGCTTGTGGCTACACCGATTGTTCTATTCAGTGCTCAACCATTTTGGAGTAGTGCGTGGAGAAGCTTGAAGCAATATCATTTGACGATGGATGTTCCCGTTTCTTTAGCGATATTGCTTGCGTATTTTGCCAGTGTCTGGGCGACGATCAGTCAGTCCGGTGAAGTCTATTTTGACTCTATCTCCATGTTTACCTTTTTCTTATTGTTGGGCCGTTACCTTGAGATGCGTTTGCGTTATCGCAATCAGCAGTCAGTGGGGGTGATGGCAGAATTACTACCTCTCACCGTCACTAAGGTGAGTGACAAGGATGCGACTGACGATAGCGTTGTCCCTCTAGTTGAGTTGAAATGTGGCGATTGTATTCGAGTATTTAGTGGGGATACGATTCCTTGTGACGGTGTAGTCGTCGACGGCAGTAGTGCGGTTGTTGAAGCTATTATTACTGGTGAAGCGAAACCAGTGCCGAAAAAGAAAGGTGATTCACTCATTGCCGGAACAGTAAACACTGATGGCGCTCTTCTTGTTGAAGTCACAGCGACTGGTTCTGAAACACGGCTATCAACTATCAGCCACTTGGTACAGAAAGCTGAGCAAGATAAACCGCAGCTACAAAAACTTGCGGATAAGGTTGCCAGCTATTTTGTAGCCGTTGTTTTAGTGATTTCTGCTATCGTATTTCTAAGTTGGTGGCACATAGAGCCTGAATCTGCTCTATGGGTGACTTTATCGGTTTTAGTGGTGACTTGTCCCTGTGCGTTATCGCTGGCAACACCGACAGCATTAACCGCTACTATAGCGATGATGCGGCGCCTTGGCTTACTGATTTTAAAAGGGCATGTGATTGAAGCATTAACTAAAATCGATAAGGTCATTTTTGATAAGACCGGGACCTTAACCCATGGTCAGCCTAAAATTATGGGTGTTGAAAATATAAACACAGAACTAACAGAGTCTGAAATATTATCGATTGCTGCTGCTTTGGAGCAGGGATCTAGTCACCCAATTGCTCGAGCATTTGATGAATGTAAAATATTCAGTAAGGCCAATAATAACGAAACACTGACTGGGGCAGGTGTCAGCGGTGATATTAGTGGACATCATTATCGATTAGGCAAGCCCGAATATACTTTACGAATAACAGATGTTTTGGCAAAGGAAATATCTATAACTTCGTCTCTACCAGTAATGCCTTCAACAAAAGGCCAATGGTTGTTATTGACTAAAGATGCGCAAGCATTGGCATGGATAGGTCTGTCAGATCAAGTGCGAAACTCTGCCAATGCTGCAGTTAAAGCGTTGTCCGATAAGAATATTGGTGCTGAAATATTAAGTGGCGACAATCACTCATCTGTTAAAACGGTCGCTGATGCATTAGCCATTGATTTTCATGCAGCACAGATGCCGGAAGAAAAGTTGGCCTATGTTAGGCAGCAACAGAACAGTCACCGTTTAATGATGGTGGGTGATGGAATCAATGATGTACCTGTGCTTGCGGGCGCTGATGTTTCTGTTGCAATGGACTCTGCAACGGATTTTGCCCGGGCACGTGCGGACAGTGTGTTGCTGCATGGGGATTTAACTATATTGCCTAAAGCTATTCAGCTAGCCAAAAAAGCGAAAAAGATTATTCGACAAAATGTATTTTGGGCCCTTACCTATAATTTACTGGCTTTGCCCTTGGCTGCTTTTGGGTTTATCCCTCCTTATGCTGCGGCTATTGGAATGTCGCTTAGCTCATTAGTGGTTGTTTTTAATGCATTGAGATTGTATAAGCTTTAAACTTTGCATTGAGCATTCATAATGCACGACCAGCTACATAAATAATCTATTCTAGAAAGGGCCTTTCCAACTGTGTTCAGGTGCTTTCTATTCAGAGGTTTCCATGAATATACTGTATTTATTAGTCCCTATTGCTTTAATTGGTATTGCAATTGCGATCAAATTATTATTCTGGGCGATTAATAATGGGCAATATGATGACTTGGATACCGAAGGCCAACGAATATTATTCGACGATGATGATCTCTCTCCTAAAAAAAATGAGCGAAACGATCAAAAGCCGCCAGGGGAATAGAAATACTACCCATGGATTACCTGGCATTTTTTTCTGCGTTTAGTATCGGCTTATTGGGTGGGGCGCACTGCATTGGTATGTGTGGCGGTGTCATCGGTGCTCTTACAATGGCAATTGATGCAAAACACTATCAGCGTCGCTTGTTGCTGATTTCTGCTTATAATATTGGCCGCGTGAGCAGTTATGTCATCATCGCAGTTATATTTTATCTTCTGGTCAATTCCATAGAGAATTATCTTTCCCTCAATATTATGCGCACTATTGCGGGTTTATTATTGATTGCAATGGGGCTGTATCTTGCCAACTGGTGGCGAGGCTTAACTTATTTGGAAAAGTTAGGTGGTTATTTATGGCGTTTTCTTCAACCATTAAGCAAGCCATTATTACCTGTCACTAAAAACTGGCAAGCATTATTTTTAGGGGCAATATGGGGCTGGTTACCCTGTGGCTTGATTTATAGTGCATTAGCTTATTCTGCCACAGCATCATCTGTTCAGAGTGCCGCACTTATTATGCTGAGCTTTGCGATGGGTACATTGCCTGCGGTATTATTGGGAAGTTTATTTGCCGAGCGATTTTCAATTGTTATCAAGCAAAAAAATATCCGAGTAACAATGGCTGTTTTAATTATCATTTTTGGTATCTGGACATTACTAAACAGTCACCATGGGCATGGAGAGAGCATTAACAATATAGATATGGAAAACCATCAAATCCACCATCAATAAAGACTCCATAAGTGAGTGAATTTATGTCTCGTGTATTTTCTATTTCTGACGTTCATATCGATATACAGAGTAATTTAAAAAAAATCGAGGCATTGTCTAACCAAGACTATATTAATGATTTTTTGATTGTGGCGGGTGATGCAACAGACTCTCTAGATAAATTAGAGTATTTGTTCTCTTTATTGCTAAAGAAATTTTATGCTGTTGCGTTTGTTGTTGGTAATCATGAACTTTGGTTAAGAAAAACTCAATATAATCATTCAATAGAAAAGTTTCATGCGATTAATCATTTATGTACTTCTCTTGGAGTGCATATTGATCCCGTTAAAGTCGATGCCGCTGATTCTTCCGTATGGGTTGTGCCTCTATTTTCCTGGTATCGCTTTCCTGAAGAAGGCCATGAATCACTTTTTATTGAGAAAGAAGGTGAGGCCTGGGAAAAGTGTGGCTGGGTTGATAACGCGTTATGCAAATGGCCAGAATCAATTCATGATGAACATAATAGTGTCGCTGATTATTTTTTACAGCTTAATCGTTCACGAATAGGTGCTAAGTATGATGCGCCGATTATTAGTTTTAGTCATTTTTTACCGCGTCGTGAGCTTATTTTTAATAATATTGAACATGCCCGTCATTATTCAAATGGTGAACAATGCATTCCAGTTTTTCCACAGGACCCTCACCCATGGTTTAATTTTTCTCGGGTAGCAGGTTGCCGTCAATTAGATGATCAAATAAGAGAGCTGGGTTCCATAGCACATATTTATGGCCATCAGCATCGCAACCGTAATCGGCATATTGATGGTATTACTTATGTTTCTCACTGTCTTGGTAATGTATCTGAGCAACAATCGCTAGGGTATAGTCCCGAACCAAAGCTAGTATGGGATAATGGGCGGATTATAGAAGCAAGCGATACTATTTAAATCAGAGGTTCCTAAAAGATTACTCTTCCTTTAATTTATAGTCACTCGTATTAATGCCATATTTATTGAGTTTTTGATTAAATGTCCGTCGCTCAATGGATAACTCTTCTAATACTTTTGATACCTTTCCTTTATGTTCATGCAGCTTAAGTTTGATAACTGATGATTCGTATTTTTCGACTAGCTGCTTAAGTGATTTTCCTTGGCTGTCTGTTTCAATAAATGTTTCAGTGCTTTCTAGTGCGTAATCGATATCTGAACAGTTCTTGATAGCATAGCGGGTTGACACATTAATGAGTTCTCTAACATTACCAGGCCATGAATAACTCATGAGTTTATCTAAAGTATAAGGTGTGATAGCACGATAATTAGTCCCTAGGTTTTTGCAGTGTTGTATTGAAAATACTTCAAAAAGATGTGCGATATCTTCTTTACGCTCTTTAAGAGGAGGGATTTTGATTTCTGCTACCTGCAACCTAAAAAATAAATCCTGTCGAAAATCATTATTATTTCGCAAATCTTCTTTCGTGGCTGAGATAATTCGGCAATTAATAGGAATTTCCTCATTACTACCAATGGGGGTAATGACATTGTCAGATAAAGCACGTAGTAATTTTGCCTGAGTGGCAAGGGACAAACTTTCAATTTCATCTAAGAACAATGTTCCATTTTTCGCATATTCAAGTTTGCCTGTCCGTGAGCTTTTCGCATCCGTAAATGCTCCCTTTTTATAACCAAATAATTCCGCCTCTGCTAATTGTTCGGGAATAGCAGCACAATTTAGAGGAACAAAATTATGTTGGCTGCGAGAACTATAGTCGTGGAGACAACGCGCTGCCAATTCTTTACCGGAGCCTGTTTCACCATAGATCATGACAGGGATATCCATTGGAGCAAAATCGACAATGTCACGCTTTAACTGTTTGATCGCTGGGCAATAGCCGATCAGCCTGTTTTCAATTTTTATATTATTGTCGAGTTTCTGTTGAATCTCGGCGAGTGATAACGTCAGAAAGCGTTTTTCAATGGCTCTATGAATGCTATCCATCAAACGGTCAATATCAAAAGGTTTTTCAATGAAGTCGTAAATACCATGCTTAATAGCATCAACTGCAATAGAGATATCACCATAGCCAGTCATTAAAATAACAGGTATGTCTGGGTCAATTTCCTGTACTTTTTGTGCGAACTCGAAGCCATCGGCATCAGGCATTCTGAGGTCTGTAAGTATAATAGCAGGAAGGTTAGGAGTAATTTTCTTAATGATTTTAATCGGTGAATCATAGAGCTCAATATTTTTAAACTGAGTCGATAGAAGATCTGCTGTATTGATACGTATATCTTCGTCATCATCAACAATAATAATTGTAATATTATCTTTTTCTAATGGAGTGCTCATAACATTCTTTGTTAAATGTGGATGTCTTACTTTGCCGAAGCTAAGCTACAAGGTTCAGTTAAAGGCAAGCTTATAATAAATCTTGCACCTTGCTGAGTATTATCAACGGTAATAGTCCCCCCATACTCTTGAATGATCTCATAAGTAATGGCAAGCCCTAAACCTAAGCCTTTACCGACTTCTTTTGTTGTAAAATAGGGGCTAAACATTTTTTTCATTATTTTTTTATCAACACCGCCGGCATTATCCTCGATGGTAACTTTCGCCCAGTTATTATCATCTTCTACTTTAATGGTTATTTCGGCTTTCTCAATATTATCTAGTGCGTCAATAGCATTTTGAATGATATTTGAAAGAACTAAATCCACTTTTAGTGGGTTTGCGTTAATGAATAGCACTGAACAGGTGTCGTTAACAGTGATTTTAATGCTTTTTTCTTGGAGAGTATCTTTTAAATTTTCTAATGTTTGATTTATCGTGTCTATAAAGTTAATGATCTCATAAGATTCTCTATCTTGGTAACTAAAAAACTTCAGTAATTTTATAACATTGTGCATTTTACTGTTAAGAGGGTGAAGTCTGGCAGTTGATTCAATAACACCTTGCCAGTCGTCTTTTTGTATTTTTGCATTGATTGCTGCAATAGAGCTTTTCATCGCTGTCAATGGTTGGCTAAGTTCATGCACAATAGTTGCTGCCATATTTCCCAGCGCAGCCGCCTTATTTTTTTGCATGAGCTGTGTTTGTGTCTCTTGTAGCTCTTTTGTTCGATCACTAATAATATCTTCCAGACCCTCATTAATCTTAATAATTTCATCTTCCATTGCCTTGCGTCGCGTAATATTGAGTATAGTCATTAGATATACTTCTTGATCCATTGTATTAACTTTACTGATGGCAAACATGACAGGTATTGAAGGTTTTCCTTGAGAAATAGTATTTGTTTCATGATATGCAGGGGCGGTGATATCTTGTAACAAAATACTATCGAAGTTTTCATGATTAATATCGATAAGTTGATGGATATGAATAGGTGTATATTCGTTGCTGGTTAGGTTTTGCCCCCCTAGTAATAAATGCCTTGCATGTTCGTTAGCAGACAGTAATTCGCCGGAGTCAGAGAGTAAAATAACACCAATATGGATGTTGTTCATAACCGTTTGTAGTTCTTCTCGACGCTTAATTTCCAGTATTCGGTTTTTGTTTTGGGACTCGGCTATATGTCTCCTGCCTTTAATATTTAACTGCGCCAAAATACCGAGAATCGAAATGATGATAAAGAATACAAACGAAGAGGTTAAAATAGCGTCGTGCTTCACTAAGTAGTATAGTTTCCAGCCGGTTTCTGGAATATTAAAGCGGTTAACGAGATACAATTTTTTATCGACTAACCAAAAGGCTTTATCTGCATCAGTGGAAAAGTCGAACTCAATGGATTTCGAATAAAGGCTAGAATGCTCTTTTCCAGCAAATTGCTGCTGTTGGTTAATTTTTTGTAAGGTGGCTTCAGATAGTTCACCGATGCTGCGGTAACGCCATTCATCAATAGAGCTAAGAATAACGACATTATTTTCATCGACAACTGTAATACTCTTTTTCGAGTCGGCCCATTTGCTCTCCCAATGCCGAAAGTCAAGCTTCACGACGGCTACGCCTATGGCTTGATTCGCTTCTATTATAGGTGATGAAATAAAAAAGCCAGGTATGCCTGTGGTTGCTCCTTTAGCATAGTAAAACTGCCTGGAACCTTCTTGGATAGCGCGACTAAAATAAGGGCGAAATGAGTAGTTACGGTACAGAAAACCACCGTTATTATCTTCATAATTGCTGGTAGCTTTAACCTTTCCTTGATTATCCATTAAGTACACAGCATCTGCTCCAGACCGTTCGGCAATAAATTTTAACTTTTGGCTGGCTGGCAAGTGATCGCTTTGAGGTTGAAGAATAGCCTGCCGGAGAGTTTCATCGGCCGAAATTAAGGCCGGTAAATATTCGTATTGGTTAATCGATGCGACTAATGATTGTTCGTAGATTTGTGAAGAACGATTGTTGGTTGAGCTTGAGTAAAGCAATTGAATAATATAAAAAACAGTACTTAGTAAAAAAGCAGTAACTAGAATCAATAGAGGTTGGCTATATTTCGTTTTCATACCATCTTAACCTTTTGAGCCCTATTGAGATATCTTATAACGGGTAAATGAACGGGCGTATATTTTCTATAAGCCTTATATTATCGTGTTATGTTCTTGATAGTATAAAAGTGAATGATGTATTCATTTTTAACTATCTTTTCTATTCTGTTAAGCATATATTAGGCCAGAAAAAATGACTACAATAGAGAAGGTTTTTTCTCATTAAAAGCGACAAAACGTTGCTTCTTGCGAAGCGGTTTTGAATAAATAATAAAAATCAGTTATTTTTGAGCTAATATATTCTCTTTTGGGTGAAAAATTCGGAATTTTTTTTCTTTTTTTGATGTTTCTATCTAAGGTTTCTTTATTGTTTGACCGGCAAACCCTTTGTAACTATTCGCTTTTTAGAGGTTGGTACAGAATATGCTATAGAGAAATATGTTAACAATGTACAAATAGTTTATTAGATACGACAGTATTGACTCTGCGATAAACGAATCATCCATAATTCTGCTATTATTTTCTTGAATAATAAAAATATGGAAAAGAGATAATCAGTCGTATTTCATTTAACTATGTATAACAATTATTACTTATAAAAATAAAGTGGAGACAATGTTATGTTGAAAAAAATGAATAAAACGGTTATGGCGTCAGCAGTCGTATTTAGCTGTGTTGCAACCAGTGTTTCGGCTGCGACCGAATGGAACGTTTCTCTCTGGAGTAAGCGTCGTGCTTTTACGGAGCATGTAGAGAAACTGGCTGAATTAGTATCAGCTAAAACCAATGGAGATTTTAAGCTTAATATCTCATATGGTGGCCTTTCAAAAAATAAAGAAAACTTAGATGGTATTTCGATAGGCGCATTTGAAATGGCACAGTTTTGTTCTTTTTATCATAAGGCGAAGAATCCTACTATTACTGTAACAGAGTTGCCATTTGCGAAAGATGTATCATTGGCGAAGTTGGCTGAAATTTCTCAGAAAGTCTATAAGCATCCTGCCGTGGTGAAAGATTTAGCACGCTGGAATGCGACCTTATTAATGCCGTCTCCTTTACCTCAATATAATCTAATTGGCGTGGGCGATATGCCTAAAAAGCTATCAGACTTCAGCGGTAAGCGGCTTCGTGGGCCCGGTGGTATAGCAGGTGTTATGTCTCAATTGGGAGCAGTGAAAACAGGCGTGGCAGCAAATGAAGTTCGTCAGGCATTGGATGCGGGTGTTATTGATACTGTCGCATTTGCTCAACATGCACATTTAGCTTTTGGCTCTATTCAGGCCGGTCAATGGGCCACAACTAACTTAAACCTTGGTACGGCGAATTGTCCGGTGGTTGTTAATACGGATGCTTTAAATAGTTTAAGCAAAGCTAATAAAGAGGCATTGCTTAGTTCAGTTGACGAATCATTGAATTACTACGTGAGTAATTATGAAGGTAAGGTGATTGGAAAATACAATACAACGCTTAAAGAAAAAGGGATTACTGAAGTTACCTTTACTCCTGAACAAACTGCTGAGCTAAATAAATTAGCTGATTCTGTTCGTAATAAATGGATTAAAGATAATAGTAAAAAGTTTAAAGCAAAAGAACTCTACGACTTTACTGCTGCTTTATTTAACGAATAGTTTGTTGTGAAATAAGTGTATTTTTCTTGATGTTGGAAAGTGCTTCATAAGCCATTATGAAGCACTTTCCTTATTAATTGTTCAATTTAATAATAAGAATGTTCTTCATTTATTGTTTACTGTAGCTATCAATACTAAGTACTGTAATTAATAAAAGACCATCAAAAGATGGCAGTTCTGATATTTAATAATCTGATGTTAATAGAGAGTGTCTATGTCTGGTTCATCCACTATCCTTGAGGACGACTCGCTTTTAAGTCGCCTCGATAAACTGTATTTCAAGCTCGAATCGCTATTAAATCTAATCGGTGGGTTTGTCATATTCTTAATAGTGCTGTTGGCTGTCGCTAACATCTTAGGTCGCAAGTTGCTTGGTATCCCAGTGAGCGGTTATATCGATTGGACCGAGCAAGCGATGGCTTTTTTTGCTTTTTTCGGCATTGCTTATTGCCAACGCTTGGGTGGTCATATTCGCATGGATATTTTTGTGAGCTCTCTTCGTGGTAGAGCCTTATGGTTTTTCGAGTTGCTTTCGACTTTATTGATGCTGGCAATAACCGTCGTATTAATCATTGGTTCTTACGACCATTTTTTGCGTGCATGGACTAATGGTGATAGTTCCTTTGATATCGATTTGCCGACATGGCCGGCAAAATTGGTTGTTCCTGTGATGTTGAGTGTGCTCGCATTACGCCTTGCCCTGAATGTATGGGGTTATTCACGCGCTTTAGTAAAAGGGGGAGATAGACCGATAGCAGTTCCATTAATTGAGGATGCTGCAACGCAGGCTGCCCACGAAGCAGAAACGGTATCTGGGGCTGAAGTCGATGAGGTGGTGAAGTAATGTTTGATACCTTATATGAAAATATGATGAATATGGCTCCCATCGATATGGGGCTATGGGTTTCTGGTTTTATGCTGTTTGCTGTACTGATTGGAGTGCGTGTGGCATTTGCTGCAGCTATTGCTGGCTTTTTAGGGTTGCTTTGGTTTTTTACCGCAAAGTTAGGTTTTGATAAAGCATTTTGGGTTGCCGTAAAAATGGCAGGAACGATACCTCATTCAAAGGTATCGACTTCGGCTCTTTCTCTAATTCCAGTTTTTATTCTAATTGGTTTTCTTGCTTATTATGCCGGTTTAACTAGAGCGCTATTTGAAGCAGCTAAACGTTGGGTGGGCTGGTTACCAGGTGGTATGGCTTTGGCAACGGTATTTTCAACCGCGGGTTTTGCTGCAGTATCTGGTGCTTCTGTTGCAACCTCTGCTGTGTTTGCTCGTATTGCAGTTCCAGAGATGTTAAAGCTTGGTTACGATAAGCGTTTCGCTGCTGGTGTTGTTGCTGCCTCAGGTACTTTAGCTTCCTTAATTCCTCCGTCGGCGATTCTAGTGATTTACGCCATCATCGTTGAGCAGGATGTAGGGGCCTTATTGATGGCTGGATTCTTGCCAGGCGCTGTTTCTGCTTTCATTTATGCCAGCTTGGTGATTGTATTGGCGATGATGAATCCAAAATATGGTCCGACGGTCAAAGGGTTTAGTTGGGGGGAACGATTCGTTTCTTTACCGCCGACGTTTCCTATCTTTTTTGTCGTCGCAATCATCATTTTTAGTGTTTATGGTGGTTGGGGTACGCCAACTGAAGCTGGTGCATTAGGGGCTTTTGTTGTCTTCTGTATGGCTGTTTATAAGGGGATGAAGTGGGGTAATTTTCGCGATGCCTTAATGGAAGCTGGTAAGTTAACGGTAATGATTTTTTCCATTATCTGGGGGGTTTTGCTTTATGTCCGCTTTCTAGGCTTTGCTGACTTGCCTCATGCCTTTGCAGATTGGATTGCTAGTCTGGATCAAGACCCAATGATAACGCTTCTATTTATATTGTTAGGGTATGCCATCCTGGGTATGTTTATGGATGCGATTGGTATGCTGTTATTAACATTGCCTGTCGTATTTCCGGCGGTAATAGCCTTAAATGGTGGTCCAGATGTGACAGCAGCAGATTCTGCCTTTGGTGTTTCTGCCGTGGGATGTGCCATATGGTTTGGGATTATAGTCGTGAAGATGGCGGAGTTCTGTCTTATTACCCCTCCCATTGGTTTGAATTGTTTTGTTGTTGCTGGAGTGCGTCCAGAGTTATCGGTACAGGATGTTTTCCGTGGAGTTATTCCATTCTTTTTTGCTGATATGGTGACTATTGGCGTTTTAATTGCCTTTCCGGGAGTTGTGCTTTGGTTGCCTGGTATTATTATGGGGATTAGCTAAGCCTATAAACGAGTTTTATGGTCTCGTTTTTAATTAAAAATAGTTTTTAATTCCCTTGTTTGTCTAGCTTATCTAATCTCGCTTGCAGGTTTTATAAGTGGCATCTATATTCATTAATAGATTGGGAGGATACCGTACGACGGTGTTTATTATAATTTGCGGTTAAATAAGCCCCTCCAAATATCTATTTGTAGGGGCTTAAATGTTATAGGATGTCTCATTAATATGGTTGAACACTATTAATTAATCCCAAAAGCATTATTCTGTCCATTAATGTTCGGCAATGTGCAGAATATGGTGACTCTATTGCTTTTCTAATTTATCAGTTACAATATTTGGCAATAATACTAAAAACTGGCCAAAGCTGTTTCTAGAATAGGGAAGATTATCCGGTTCAACTGTTTAATCCATTGCTTGGGAAGGCTAAAAATCATTGATGTTAAGACCGTAATAATAAATTCAAGGTAAGTAGAGAATGGCCTCAGAGCTCGACATTGTTAGTCAAATTAAAAGCTATTGGAATAATAAATCAACAGGTGCTTTGTTTTTAAAACTTTCTAATGAAAAGCTATTACAACTATTTTTTGTAAAGGGTGAGCTACAGTCTATTAAGTATCATGGCGCTACGGGTATGGAAGCACTAAAGCATATTCCTGCTTTGATATCTCTAAAAAGCCAATTTCATGAAGGTGCCATCAGCCGTATTGTGAATGACTTGCCTCCAACGTCTGATATCATTGATATGATCAGTGATAATTCGTTTAATAAGGTTTCTACTAGCGCAAATGTTGCTGGCATCACTGGTGAGCAGAAATCAATCATTGAGACATTTTTTATCGAGCATGTCGGGCCGATTGGCGATATTATTTTTAATGAGGAATTGCAGCGAGCTAACTCCATGGACGACTTAATTAAAAGTCTATGCCGGCAAATGGATGACCTCGACGAGCAAGTGAGATTTAAAGAGCAAATACAGTCAGCTCTTAAGAAATAAGCGGATTAACTTTATATAGGTTAATTTATTAATCACTTATTTCTTTGTTGCCGTAGAATTCTTTAACGGCTTCTTTTAATGCAATTCTTGGATAGTACCGTTCCAAATAATGTAAAAATTTAAGTGTGCGAAACCCATCAAACCAATGATGGGCCTGTTGCATACAAAGACTTTTGTTCTTACTTTGAGCTTGTATATGCTTGAATAAGCTTCCTACCTCAATTTTTTCTAGTGCTATTGCTGTTTCTTTGGTTTGTAAATTTAACCATCCCTCTAAATTGTTTCTGTAATCAAATAATTGTTTAAATGTTGATAATAGATCTTTCAGCTCTATAAACAACTTGGGATTATAATAGAGGTAAGAAGCCTCAGGATTTTCTAGCCGCGCTATTTTTTCAACAGCTGGCCCTGTGCCAAATGGCGCTCGATTGGATACTCTGGCTTCTATCAATAATGGGTGGCTATTGAGTTGTTTTATTGCTCCTAGTTTAGCCAGCTTGTTCAAAAGGTAAAAATCCTCACCTCCAGCGCGTTTAGGGAACCCTCTGGCTTGGGCATAAGATGTTGCACGAAAAGCGATGCAGCTGCCCAATGTATGGTAAGCATAAGGCGATTGAGCATAACGTAGGCCATCAACATAATAATTAAGAGCCTGCTCATATAAGAGGGTAGCGATTGTTATTACTTGGTCAGAACCTTTATGAGTAAAAGGGTAAATAGCTGCACTGGTATTATTTTGGATAATATCGTCATTTGATGTTTGTGTGAGGTAATCATCGGGCAACTGGGTGTCTGCATCCGTAGTATGTATCCATTGGGTTTTCAAATGTTGTTGCTGGATCAAACTGCAGGCAATATCACAACCCAATTTCCTGGCTAGACCTACGCCTTGTTTTGTCGGTAATTGCCTTTCTTTTTTAAAACAATTCACTGCAAGAAGGTAAGCATTTCCCTGAGGCCAGTTAATCAGTTGATAATTGTCCGATGAGTTAACGTTATTCCCTGTTTTTTTAATCTCTGACCATAATTGCTGGTTTTTTGTCGTATCATTATCAGTATCTGGTTGATTGATAATAGTAATAATCAATAGCTTATTTCGGGCTAAAGTACTGTTCTTTAATCGCTCTATAAAGCCTATAGTCTCGTTGTAAGCTGGGATAACAATACAATGGTTGAAGGGGGCGACTGATGTTAATGCCTTATTGATATCTGTTGCGATAGTTTTGGAGAATGTTTCAGCATAGCGATCAAGGTAAAGTTGTAAATGATTTTTAATCACCATCAGAAAAGTATTTTCGAGAGTTAGTGTAACGCTGCACGTAATGGTAACGCTTCAATGATTGAAGCTTCTATATCCAATAATTCATCCAGCCGTGATTCAATAATAGGTTGATCAATATAAAGTGTTGCTAAGTCTAAAAATAACATATGGTGCTTACCTTCAGATTCAGCGATTAACTGGTAGAATTTTTGTAGGCTTGGGTCGGTGTGTGACTGACCAATTAAGCCAAAGCGCTCGCAACCCCTGGCCTCTATAATTGCTGCCGTTAACAACCTGTCCAGCATATAGTTTTCGGAATCTCCTTTGCGAATGTGCTTACGAATTTCGTTAACATAAGGGTCTTTTTCATCACTGCCTAATTGCAAATTACGCGCCTGCATGAGTTTAATGACTTCGCGAAAATGGGCTAATTCTTCTATACAGAGGTCGACCATAGCACTGACAAGCTCGGGGCGATCTGGGTAATGAGATAGCATGGACATGGCCATTCCAGATGCTTTCTTTTCAGCTTGAGCGTGGTCATTTAAAAATGTATTGAAATCAGATAGTACAATTTCTGTCCATTTTTCATCAGTATTAAAACGCAATGTGAATAATTCAGGGTCAATTTTTGCCATAGTTTGGATATTGTCAGAGGGTGTGGGTAGAAATAATTAAGTAACTATTCAATTTCTGTGATGTTCAATTTCTGTGAATAGCCCTAGGGTATTTTCAATCTGTGGGGGCATTATAGTGATTTCTGATGTTTTGTGTCAGCTTATACTGATCTGTTAGCCAATGGTCCATCATGTGTTTATAATGCTGTCTTGTACAGGATATGTCCAAATTTTTAAGCGCCATTTCTTTATAAAGTAAGTTTTAATAAAGTAAGGTTTTATTCGTAATAAGGTTACCTTGATGATCATCTCTCCTAAAGTTCGTGGTTTTATTTGTACTAATGCCCATCCGCAAGGCTGTGCAGCTAATGTTCAACAGCAAATTGATTATATTAAATCCAAAGCAGATTCTTTTGATACTGATAATGGGCCAAAAAATGTATTGGTGATTGGTGCCTCTACTGGTTATGGACTCGCTTCGCGCATTACTGCAGCTTTTGGTTATGGTGCAAATACATTAGGTTTATTTTTTGAAAAACCGCCAACAGAAAGGAAGACCGGGTCAGCAGGCTATTATAATTCGGCAGCATTCGAAGAAGCGGCACATAATGCGGGTTATTATGCTAAGAGCATTAATGGTGATGCTTTTTCGACGGCAGCCAAGCAACAGACCATCGATGTGATTAAAGAGGATATGGGCAAAATAGACCTCGTTGTTTACAGCCTGGCTTCTCCTCGTCGTCAGGATCCTGTTTCTGGTGAAGTTTATTCTTCTACATTAAAACCTATTGGCGAAAGCTATACGGCAAAGAATCTGAATACAGATACCCAGGTTGTCGGTGAAATAACTGTTGATCCAGCCTCTGAAGAAGAAATTGCCAATACCGTTAAAGTGATGGGCGGTGAAGATTGGCAGCTATGGATGGATGCTTTATCCGAGGCTGGCGTCTTAGCCGAAGGTGTCCAAACGGTTGCTTATACCTACTTGGGAGAGAAATTGACTTGGCCAATCTATGGTCATGCCACTATTGGTAAGGCGAAGGAAGATCTTGATCGGGCTGCAGGTGAATTACGAGAGCAATTGTCGTCGCTCAATGGCTCAGCTCATGTGTCTGTTTTGAAAGCGGTGGTAACACAGGCAAGTTCGGCGATTCCAGTTATGCCACTGTATTTGGCTATTCTTTTCAAAGTGATGCAGGAGGAGGGGACTCACGAAGGTTGTATTGAACAATTGTATCGCCTGTTCACTGAATGTATGTATAGCGCCACGCCACGCATGGATGATACTCAGCGTCTACGTGTAGATGACTTTGAGTTAAAACCTGAAATCCAAGCAAAAGTTGAAGCTATTTGGCCTCAGGTAACCACTGAAAATTTGGGTGAACTATCAGATTTCTCATTGTATCAAAAAGAGTTCTTACGACTATTTGGCTTTGGTGTTGACGGCGTTGATTACTCTCTTGAAACCACCCCTATGGTAGAAGCCAATTTTTTATAAGTTAGTGTGTTAATAGATATGCTTACAAGGATGTAAGTGATAAAAATAGCGGCATTATTTATCTCAATATCACTCATTTCATTCCACATTTTTCCGACATAAGTAGATTACTATGATTTATCGTTCCTTAGGTAATACTGATATCCAAGTAAGCCTCATTGCGTTAGGCACAATGACTTATGGCGAGCAAAATACCGAAGCTGAAGCCTTTGAGCAAATGGATTATGCCTTTGAGCAAGGCATTAACTTTTTTGATGTTGCTGAAATGTACCCCATACCACCTCGTCAGGAAACTTATGGTGCTTCCGAAGTTATGGTGGGTAACTGGTTAAAGGCGCGTGGTTTAAGAGATAAGGTCGTTATAGCGACTAAAGTTACCGGTAATATCGGCCATAATTCCGGCTTCGAATATATTCGTGGTGGCCCACGCCTAAGTGCTTCTCATATAAAACAAGCTGTTGAAGGGTCATTAAAGCGGTTGCAAACCGATGTCATTGATTTATATCAGTTACATTGGCCTGAGCGGACGACCAATTTTTTTGGTCGTTTAGGGTTTCAGCAAGCAAAAGATGAGGATGTTTATTCCTTGCAGGAATCACTATCGGCCATGTCTGATTTGGTTGCTGAAGGAAAGGTACGCACAGTCGGTTTATCGAATGAAACACCTTGGGGAGTAATGGAGTCTTGCCGTTTGGCAAATGAGTTTAATGTTCCCAGAGTGGTGAGTGTACAGAACCCATACAACCTTCTTAATCGAACTTACGAAGTGGGCTTAGCTGAAATATCTGTTCGTGAACAAATTGGCCTGTTGGCCTATTCACCATTAGCATTTGGTGTTCTAACTGGAAAATATATTGGTGGTGCTAAGCCAGAGAATGCGCGTTTAACTTTATATACTCGCTTTGGTCGTTACAATAATCCTCAGTCTGAAGCAGCAATAGAAGCGTATTCAAAACTAGCAGCGGAGCATGGTCTAAGTTTAACGGAGCTAGCATTGGCGTTTGTGAATCGTCAGCAGTTCTTAACCGCAAATATCATCGGTGCAACGACCATGGAACAGCTTCGTGCTGATATTGCCAGTGTAAATATAGACCTTTCTGATGACGTATTAGCAGGGATCGAAGCGATTCATCGTGAAAATTCTAATCCAGCACCTTAAATATTATTGACCCTTAATTTGATGAAGTCTCCTCGTTTTTCTCTTTCATTACTGCACTCCAGGCATTGGCTGACATGGTTAGTAATGGGCATCATTGCCCTTGTCGCTCAGTTACCTTATCGACTGCAAATATTCATGGGCATAATGGTTGGCCGCATTGCTTATATGGTCGCTAAACGACGCCGTCATATTGCTCGACGAAATATCGATTTGTGCTTTCCAGAGCTAAGTGTTGATGAACGTGAGCATTTGGTTAAACAACATTTTGAGACAAATGGCATCACTATGTTCGAGACGGGGATGGCCTGGTTTATGCCATATTGGCGTCTGCGCAAGCGATTTGTTGTTAAAGGCAAAGAGAACTGGGATCAATTAAAAGAAAAAGGCACTGGGGCATTAGTGATTGGTCTGCACTTCAATACACTTGAGATATCCAATATACATGTAAGCCGCTTATTTAATTTACATGTTTCTTATCGCTCTCATAAAAATCCAGTTTATGATTTTATTCAACATCGAGGCCGGGAGCGTAATAATCCTAATTCCGAGGCGATTAATCGCTACGACATGCGTGGCATGATACGCGTCCTCAAAAAAGGGGATTGGCTCTGGTATGCCCCAGACCAGGATTATGGCAGGAAGGTCAGTACGTTTATTCCTTGGTTTAATATCCCTGCTGCTACATTGGCGGCTACGCCAAGGTTGCTAAAAGTGGCTAAAGCTCAGGCAGTAGGCGTTACCCATCGCCGTTTGCCTGGATACAAGGGGTACGAGATTGAATTTATCCCCGCTTTTGAGGATTTTCCTACCGGAGATGATGAGGCAGACCTTGTTAGACTAAATCAGTATATTGAGGCCTGTGTCAGAGAAAACCCAACCGAGTACTTATGGGTTCATCGACGTTTCAAGACTCGCCCAAAAGGTCAACCCAGTCTTTATAAATGAGATCAATACAATTGTGATAAGTGTGAATACGCTTGTATAAGACAGGCGTCGTCAGTACCATTGCATCTTTTAAGTAGAATATAAAAGCGGAGTACCAGAATGAACAACAATGGCTCGACAATACAGGGCAGCATGGTTGCCCTAGTGACCCCAATGAATGCTGATGGATCACTGGATTGGGCGTCTCTCGATAAATTGGTCGAGTTTCATGTTGAACAGGGTACTGATGCTATCGTTGCTGTAGGTACCACTGGAGAATCGGCTACCTTAGCGGTTGACGAGCACCTTCGTGTTGTTGAGAGAGTTGTGAAGCTTGCCAAGGGGCGAGTCTCAGTCATTGCAGGGACTGGAGCAAATTCTACTAGTGAAGCTGTTGAACTGACTCGAGAGGCTCACAAATTAAATGTTGATGCCTGCTTACTAGTTGTTCCTTACTACAATAAGCCAACGCAAGAAGGCCTATACCGGCATTTTATGCAGATTGCAGACTCTGTTGCGGTACCTCAAATTTTATACAATGTTCCTGGGCGTACTATTACCGATATGGATAATGAAACGGTTCTGCGCTTGGCATCTCATGAAAATATCATTGGTATCAAGGATGCAACAGCCGATATGGTGCGTGGTAAAGCACTCATTGAACAAGCACCAGACAATTTCAGTGTTTATTCGGGCGATGATCTCACTGCAGTAGAGCTAATGTTGTTGGGAGGCAAAGGCAATATCTCCGTGACGGCTAATGTTGCGCCTAATAAAATGGCTGAATTATGTCGCTTGGCAATAGCGGGAGAAACCGACGCTGCAAGAGCATTGCAAGCTGAGTTGCTGCCTTTACATAATGCATTGTTTATTGAATCTAACCCAATTCCGGTTAAGTGGGCAGTTGCATCAATGGGTTTGATGCCCGAAGGTATTCGTCTACCGTTAACGCCGTTGACCGAATCTAATTCGGAACCTTTGCGCCAAGCAATGGCCTCACTTTCTATTATTTCCGATTGATATTGATTTATGAAGCAAGTATTTGTGCGTCTGCTATGGCCTGCTTTGCTAGCACTTATTTTATCAGCCTGTGCTAGCAAACAACCTGATTACTTAAAAGCGAAAACAATACCGCCGATTGTACCTCCTGAAAATGTTGATAAAGAGCGTTTAGGGCAACTATATCGGATACCTGAAAAGACGACTCGTGACCCTAAGAAATTCACGACACCTTTTCCACCGACGGTAGGTAGTGCAAATGATGCAAACATTGCTTCTCTGCAAACATTTGATGAAGAGTTCTGGGTGCTGAATGCAAAACCCCCGGCAACGACCTGGTCACAACTCATCAGTTTTTGGCAGCGGAAGAATGTGGTCCTTGTTCGTCGAGATCTGAATACGGCAACATTGGATACTGGTTGGTTCGAACAGGCCGTACAACCTGGCTTTGCTACTCGATATCGCTTGCGACTAGAGCAGGGTTTGCAAGCAGGTACCACCGAAATTTATATGATAAATGAAAAACGTGCTCTGGCTGATCAGTCGAGTAACCTATATCAGTGGCCCACTCAACTGGAAGATCGAACGCATGCGAATTGGCTAGCTAAAGAATTGGTAGCGAGTTTAAATAGCTCAAATGCGAATATAGGTGACTCGTACTTAGCCGCAACCATTAACTTGTCTGATAAAGTTCAATTTACAGAAATTGACCAAGAGCCTGTATTAATTATCCAAGAGGAAGAAGGGCGTATTAATCGTGCTCTGACGAATGCTTTAGATGAAAATGGCTTATTAACTTATGATAGTGATATAGCCGAAGGTGTATTTTATTTTGATACCTATAAAGTCAAACAAAAGAAAAAATCTAGTTGGATTAATTTTTTGAATTTGAGCGATTCAAAAGAAGAAAAAAAAGAAAGTCGTCATTCCTTAGAAAAAATATTAACGCGTATGCCTGATGATCCTGAAGCCAGAGTATTATTTCCAGATATAGCCAATAGTCTTGAAAGAAAGTTATCTAATATATCTGGTTATCTCTTAGTAAAACGAGAGCGGCAAAATGATACGGTCATTTATGTTCGTGATGGCTATGGTAAATTACTTGAAGTTGAAGAGGCTAGAGTACTGCTCGATACTATTCGCCTGAGGTTAATATAAGATTGCAATTTTCATCTCTGGGTAGCGGTAGTAAAGGCAATGGAACGTTAATCCGTTACGACGACTGCTTGCTTCTGGTCGATTGTGGTTTTACCTTAAAAGAAACGGTAAGGCGTTTAGCGCGTTTGGATGTGTCACCAGATCAACTAGATGCAGTTATTGTGACCCATGAACACAGCGATCATATTGGTGGAGTAGGCCCTCTCGCAAGAAAATATAAAGTACCGGTTTATATGACTCCTGGTACTCAAAGAGGGCGTGATATAGGGGTGTTACCAGAGGTAGCGCTCATTAAAAGTTACCGGCCTTTCACTGTTAAATCTATCCAGATTACCCCTGTTGCTGTTCCTCATGATGCAGTAGAACCCGCTCAATATATATTTGAGGCTAATAATACCCGTTTAGGCATTTTGACCGATTTGGGTAGCATTACTCCTCATGTTGAAATGCATTATCAATCCTGTGATGGCTTGATATTGGAAGCAAACCACGACCCATTAATGTTGGCTTCTGGTCAATACCCTCAGACATTAAAGCAACGTGTTGGGGGTGCGTGGGGGCACCTGAGTAATCGGCAAGCGGCTGATTTCCTGACTCGGGTTAATCGATCCCGTTTACAGCATTTAGTGGTTGCCCATATCAGCCAGCAAAATAATACAGTCCAACTGGCTCAAGAAGCATTTGCAGACTTAGAGGGCGCGATAGGTGAAGTGCGCTATGCCTGCCAGGAAGAAGGCTTCGATTGGATTTCTTTAGGCTGTTTTGCTGAGTGTTGATCTTAATATTATCGTTGTGTTTGTTTAAACGGCTCAATAACATTCCATGGGTAGACTTTCTCTTCGAGGTTTTGGCAGCTAATTAAACTTTGCCAGGTTGATTTTTTGACGCATTTCGACTATTTTTAAAAAACAAAGTGAATTTTTTGCTTTTTTAGATCACAATAAGATTATGACTTTTATAACTGGTATTACTAACGACCCCTCACGTATCCATAAAATGGATGACCGTCGTCGATCCGAACGGAAATCTACGACTATTCGTGTTGAAATTATGCACCCTTCAATTGGGACTATTATTGGTTCAACCCAAGATATCTCTGATGGCGGTGCATCGGTAAAAATTGAAAACCATCCCATTCCTCCTTTGGGAACAGAAGTTAAAGTGCGTTTTGTAAAGATGGTAGGTGCTATTAATCAAGAGCCCGTTGATATGAAAGTTATGCACCACCAGCGTAATACTATCGGTTTGATGTTTGCGAGATAGTTAACGTTATTAGCCCTAGTTAGTTTACTCCATTCCTTTTCTTTAATTTAGCGTCCATATGGTTGGCATATGAGCAGCGTGATTCCTATTTCGGGTATCTACCTTGAAGATAGTTTAACTATCTCTCACGATATTAATGAACTGTCGGTATCTTTAGCGCTACCTATACTAAATATCCCTCCAAAGTTACTAGAGGCAGGGCAGTTTGTCTTGCTGGTAAATACCCAAGGTTTATCTCTACAAGAAACAGGGAAGGGTGCTCCAGGGCCGATATATGTTGATTTTGTGCAGGGAGCAAGTGCTCATCGACGCCATTTCGGCGGAGGAAAAAGCCAACTCATTGCTAAAGCCGTTGGTATTAAAGGAAGTTTCCGACCCCATGTTCTTGATCTTACCGCTGGGCTTGGGCAGGATGGTTTTGTGCTGGCGACATTAGGTTGTCGAGTGAATTTAGTCGAGCGTGTGCCGGTTATTTTTCACTTATTGGACGACGGACTTCGGCGCGCACGAGAATATGATGATGGCCAGTTAAACGCTATTTTGAGCCATATAACTTTACATAAACAACAAGCGCTTGATTATCTGAAGCAAATTTCACAAATGCCTGATGTGATTTATTTCGACCCAATGTTTCCTGAGAAAGAAAAAAGCGCAAAAGTTAAAAAGAATATGGCTGCATTTCAGTCGCTTGTAGGCAGCGACTCAGATGCAGGAAGCGTGTTATCGTTAGCATTGACGAAGGCAAAGCATAGAGTTGTTGTTAAGCGGCCTAGAAAGGCACCTACGTTATTTGAGCAATACCCACAATGTAATATCCCATTGCCCAGTTTAGTCATGGAAGGAAAGTCTAGCCGTTACGATATTTATCCTATTGCCCGAATGCCTGGCTAATACCTGCTTTATATTGTCAGAGGTGAGTTGGTAATTATATAACTTGAGTGTGAAGGCAAAATATTTTGAAAATAATCATCGTAGCCATCGTTTTTCTCTGTACAAATTGTGCTCTTGCTGTACCTAAAGTGACTATCACTTATGAAAAGGCAACAAATGCCAAAGAGAAGGAAACCCTCCAGCTGATTCAAAACTCTGGAGCTGTTGAGGACGTCGTAAAATTTATTAATGAGAGATTTCGTCTGGACCGATCAATTAACCTTATTATCGGTCATGGTGAATTTCCTTTTGCAGACTTTAATCATAAAGAGATATTTATCCCTTTTTCTTTTGCTGACGCAGTATTTGGTACCTTTGATGAATCCCAACAAGGTACGAATAATCAACGAGCAGCAATGAATGTTCTTACTCATATTATCCTACATGAGTTCGGGCACATGATGGTATTAATGTATGATATCCCTGTCCTTGGTCGAGAAGAGGATGCGGTTGATGCTTTTGCGACAGTATCGCTGATTCACTTTAATGAAGAAGGTGTAGATATTGTTAAGCATGTTGCTGAGTACTACGCTTTAGATAAAGAAAATATTAAAGCACTTAGGAAATGGGATTTTATGGATGAGCACAGTTTAAGTATACAAAGGCACTATCAAATCAGTTGTCATCTTTATGGTAGTGACCCACAGAAATTTAAATCGCTACCCAGGCGGATAGGTTTTTCTAAAAGGCGTTCTGAATTATGTATTGAGGAATATAGGCGCGTCTCTGCCAGTTGGCTATCTCTATTAAAACCTTACTTACACAACTCGATGTAGTTCTGAGCCTTTAAAAAAATGATTAACATTGTCTATTAGCATATCAGCTTGGCATTGCAACGAATCATCGCTACTCCAGGCGACGTGTGGAGTTAGGATAAAGTTGGGCTCATCAAGCAAGGTGAGTAGGGGGTTATTTTCTTGAATAGGTTCGGCACTGGCGACATCAAATCCTGCTCCTGCAATCAACCCGCCTTTTAGTGCAGTGACTAAATCTTGTTCATCCACTAATCCGCCACGTGCAGTATTAATCAAGAGCGCGCTGGGTTTCATTTTTTTGAATTCATCCAAAGCGATCAGATTTTCGGTCTCTGGTGTTAGTGGGCAATGTAAGGAAATAATATCACTGCTTTGAATGAATTCATCAAAGGGTAAATAGTCTGGTCTCTGAACCTTCGTTTTACCTTTACGTTCTGCAAATACAACCCGCATACCCAGCGCTTTTGCTAATGTTGCTGTTGCTTGGCCTAAGCTGCCTCCACCAATAATACCCAGTTGGGAATTTTTTAAATCGAGAGTTTGTGTTAAGTAACCGTGAAAGTAGGGTGATTTTTGCCAATCACCGCGTTTCATACTATGTTGGTAAGCAAAGAGGTGGCGGCGGAGAGCAAATATTAATGCCAGTGTATGCTCAGGAACAGACGTGACTGAATAGCCAGGCGTATTGGTAACCGCTATACCACGGGACTTACAGGCTTCAATATCGATATTATTGTAACCTGTAGCAATAACAGCAATATGTTTTAGTCTAGGTAGCTGGGCAATAACCTCTTCCTCTAGAACGACCTTATTCACAATGATGACATCAGCTTCTTTACAGCGAGGGATGATTCGCTCTGGGGAAGTTAAATCATATTCTTTCCATTCATGCTCAACTTCTGGGGTATTGAATCGAATATGAGAAGGAATAGTCGCTTTATCAAGAAATACAATCGTTGAAGTCATTATTAATGTCTTATGTTTGTTTATTAAGGAATTCTTTCGCTTCTTCTATGTTAAAGGGGCGATCTTGAGATTCTGATGCATGCCTCAATTCGTCCAATTGCTGATAAAAATGGATTTCATCATCCGGCATATAGTGTAAACAGCTGCCCCCAAAGAACCATAGTAAGTCTCGTGATAAATACTGCAGCAGATGATTGTAACCACCGACAATACGCTCGACTAACCATTGTCCTTGTTCGATCATTTTTTCATCATATTCTGTATAAGTACATAATGCATCCAGTGTACGTATAAAGGCCTGGTCACTTTCTGTCAAATTACTGAGGTTAATTTGATAGGGGGGCAATTGACTAATGTCTCGCTTGAATTTTTTGAGTAGATCCACATGATGGATAAAGTATTGCGTATAATGCATGTAATTGATTATCTCCAGCCTTGCCTGTCGGCGATCAGGCTCTAGTATATAACGCTCATTAAATGATAAAGAGCCATTGTACCTCAATGGCCCTGTTGAGCGTTTTTAGAATTATTATCTTGAACAACATATTATGACAACAGCATTATCCATAAAAGCCCTGCGAAAAGTATACAGTAATGGTTTTGAGGCACTAAAAAATATTGATTTGGAAGTTGAAGAGGGAGATTTCTTTGCTCTCCTTGGGCCTAACGGCGCAGGAAAATCTACAACAATCAGCATTATTTGTTCTTTGGCCATTAAGTCTGCGGGCAATGTACGTATTTTTGGCCATGATATAGATACAGACTTTTCAGCGGCGAAAAAGTGTATTGGAATCGTCCCTCAAGAATTCAATTTTAATCAATTTGAAAAAGTCAGAGACATTGTTATTAATCAAGGTGGGTACTACGGTTTGCCACGAGCATTATGTGAGGAGCGAGCAGAGAAATACCTGCGACAATTAGGTTTATGGGACAAGCGTCAAAGTCCAGCTCGAAGCTTATCTGGCGGAATGAAACGTCGTCTGATGATTGCCCGTGCGTTAATTCACGAGCCCAAATTGTTAATTCTGGATGAGCCAACAGCAGGTGTCGATATCGAATTACGCCGTTCTATGTGGCAATTCCTACAGGAAATTAATCAACAGGGGACGACTATTATTCTCACTACACACTACCTTGAAGAAGCAGAAAGCCTCTGTCGCAATATTGGCATTATTGATAAGGGAGAAATAGTAGAAAGTACGAGCATCAAAAAACTATTGCAGCGCCTAGATCAAGAAGTACTGATCTTTGATTTGCAAGAAGAGCTTCAAGAAGCTCCTCGATTAGAAAATTTTCAATCCAATTTAATTGATAGTCATACCTTGGAAATTGTGATTAAAAAGGGACGTTCGCTGAATGCAGTCTTTCAGTGTCTAAATGAGAAAGGAATAGAAGTAACCAGTATGCGTAATAAAAGTAACCGTTTGGAAGAGCTGTTTATTTCGTTAGTTGAGAGCAGTCAGGAGTAAATAATTGATGACGCTATTAGAGCAGTGGGTTTCTTTGTCGACGATTATCAGGAAGGAAATAGTACGTTTCACACGCATATGGGTGCAGACTCTGTTGCCTCCTGTGATTACTATGACGCTTTATTTTGTTATTTTTGGGAAGCTGATCGGGTCCAGGATAGGGCAGATGGACGGCTTTAGTTATATGGAATTTGTTGTTCCAGGCTTGATTATGATGTCTATTATTACCAATTCCTATGGTAATGTCGTCAGTTCTTTTTTTAGTGTTAAGTTTCAAAAAAGTGTTGAAGAATTGTTGGTATCGCCGACCCCTAACTATATTATTTTATTAGGCTATGTTTTAGGAGGTGTTGCACGTGGCTTATTAGTCGGAATGGTTGTTACTATAGTTTCTTTCTTTTTTACGGACCTAACGATATATAATTTGCCTATTACTATCGGCATTGTGTTTTTAACGTCCGTTGTTTTTGCTCTGGCAGGTTTTTTTAATGCATTATTTGCTAAGACATTTGATGATATTTCTATTATCCCTACCTTTGTTTTAACGCCGCTGACCTATTTGGGTGGAGTATTCTATTCTATTAGTTTATTGCCTGAATTTTGGCAGGGTGTTTCTAAACTGAACCCTATACTGTATATGGTTAATGCATTTCGTTATGGTATTTTAGGTATATCTGATATTAGTATCGAGTCAGCATTTATCGGGGTCATGGCATTTATCGTTGTGCTTACGGTTATTTGCTTATATCTGTTGGCGCATGGTACTCGTTTGCGTTCTTAATTGTTTCACTCTATGGCTACTACTATGAAATCATCCACCCCTTTAGGTCAAGTGACGAGTTATACTGGCCAATATGACGCTGGTTTGTTGTACCCAATAGCACGGGAGGAGTCTCGGCGAAATATTTTTGGTGGAGATGTGCTCCCTTTTTCAGGTGAGGATCGATGGACTGCTTATGAGGTCTCATGGCTGGATAAACAGGGTAAACCCCATTTGCGCTTGGCTGAATTTGTTTTCAATTGCGAAGCGCCACATATTGTTGAGTCTAAGTCATTTAAGCTGTATCTAAACTCATTTAATCAAACGCATTTTGAGAGCGAGTCAGCTGTCCTACATACTATGAAGCAGGATCTGGCTGGAGCTACTGGGGGAGATGTAAACGTCGTTTTTTATTCTTTAAATGATAAAGAAGCCTTAAGTATTGATTCCTTTCCAGGGTATTGTATTGATGATTGTTCAATTGATATTAGAGATTACCACCCCAAACCACAGTTATTGGTAATAGACAATGAGCAGTCGGTTAAGAATGAAATACTTTATAGCCATTTATTAAAAACCAACTGCCCCGTGACAGATCAACCTGATTGGGCGACTGTGTTTATTGAATATACCGGTAAAAAAATCCAGCCTGAAAGCTTGCTGGCTTATCTGGTATCTTTTCGGGAGCATCAAGATTTCCATGAAAACTGCGTGGAAAGCATATTTTGCGATCTATACAGAACGGGTCAATTGGATCAATTGACCGTTTATGCACGTTATACCCGCAGAGGAGGGCTTGATATAAACCCTTTACGTAGCAATTATGATCAGCAAAGCTGCCACCTTATTGGATCAAGGCTGCGTACCAGTCGGCAATAAAATATTCTATCGAATATTTTTATCTTGTAATTTTTTTACAGCGACTTTCAAGCTATCTATCACTTGTTCTTTATCGTAGTTTTTTATCTTTTCTAGATCTAAATGCATAGAGAACCCTTCCATACTTTCTGATAGGTAACTCTGGTTACTTCCTGAATCTTTTCGATAATTGATGATTTCATAAACCTGAATAGGGTAAGAAAAGCCTTTTGCTTTAATTTGCCCTTTATCACGGCATAAAATGACATCCTTAATTAATGCCCAGGTTTCATGAGATATAAGAATGTTGCCGGGCTTACCCGCTGTTTCTAGACGGCTAGCCAAATTAACATGGGCCCCAAGCGCTGTATAATCCAGGTTTTTATCTGTGCCGAATGTGCCTACGGTACAGTAACCAGAATTGATACCTATACGAATTTGTAAGGGTTTTTTAATACCTAATTCAGCCCATTGCGGTTGTAATTCTCTCATGCGCTTAGTCATCTCAATGGCCATGGCGGCACATTGAATGGCGTCTTTCTTAACCCCTTTTGAGGTATCTCTGTCATCACCAAACAATACCATGATGGCATCACCCATGAATTTGTCCACGGTACCGTTAAATTTATTGGCAACTTTACTCATTTCTGAGAGATAGCTATTGAGCAATTCGTTGAGTGTTTCTGCTTCTAGCTCTTCACTCAACTCAGTAAAACCAACAATATCAGAGAAGAATACCGTGATGCGCTTACGCTCGGTTTGAAGGTTTTGGTCCTGGCCCTTTATCATGGCAGTTACTGGGCCAGGGAGGTAACGAGAAAGTTTGTAGGCGTGATTACGAAACGTTTCACAGTCATTATGAAGCCGACGATTGGAGTCTACTAACTGTTGTTGGTAGTTGTATGAGTAAGCTCCGTATAGGCACAGGTATGCAAAAGCACCTATTAGTACAACATTGTTTAAAGTGCTGTTCGTATCAAAGTTGATAGATTGATTAGCTAAGAGGAAAAAGCCAATTAATAATCCAAAAAGTACACCAACATTGACTTCCAGCCACTGTTTAACACTCCCTTGAGCCAAAGCATTAAATTGTAACAAAATAATTAAGAGCAAGCTGGGCCATGGGGTGTAATCCAATTCTGATATAGCTAATGAAATAACAAAGCCATCGGCAATAGCGAGCCATGTAATACTGGCAGGGTTATGTCCATCGCGAAGGAGTGTTAACCAATAGGTGAAACTGCAGTAAGCGAGTAAGAGAAGGGCAATCACCAGTGCAGCGATATTAAGGCCTTTGCCATCTGTTAAATCATAACCAATTAATGCAGCACTGGCAGAAAAGCCTAAAAGTACTCGGAAATAGTATTGATAACGAGGTATGAGTTCCTCGAAAGTAGTTTCATCAGTAACAGGGTATAGCATTATTAAACTACTAATTAATTATAGGTAATCATTGTTTTACGTGATATATGTATGCGATATACTTTCGGAGAAATATACTCACAAGTTATGTATAAACAGGCCCTAGCTAGTATAGTATAAATTCTGGCTGGGAGCATGGCTTTAAAAACTCTCGTTTATCGCAAACTCTGCTTTGCTCTGATATTGTTCCTGTATCTATGGCTATTCTTTTCGCAATTATCCCCGTCTTTTTGATTATTCTATGTGGCTGTTTATGTCGTCGCTTTCAATTTCCTGATATTAGTTTTTGGCGAGAGGCCGAGAAAATAACCTATTTTTTATTATTTCCTGCATTATTAGTCAGCAAAATGATAGAAGCGAATTTAGACAATATTAGTTTTTTAAAGCCCATTATGGTCATTCTTTTAATGTACCTTATTGTTAGCGCCTTCTTGATTCTAATCAAGCCTTTTACTCGCGTTAGTAATGCTGGGTTTACCTCAGTCTACCAAGGCGGTATTCGCTTAAACACCTATATTGGTTTAGCCGTTGTTGCCGCTTTATACAGTGGCCCTGGTTTAGTGGTTGCTGTTGTGTTGGCGTCAGTTATGATTCCCGTTCTCAATGTTTATTGTGTTTTAGTATTAGAGTGCTACAGCGACCAAAATGGTGAGGGAACTGCACGGCGCATTGGAAAATCTATTTTATTGAACCCACTGATCTTAGCTTGTGCTATCGGCATGGGAATTAACTTGCTCGATATTAAGTTGCCGGGTGTATTACTCGAAACAATCGATATTTTTTCTCGGGCCGCCTTACCACTAGGGTTATTGACGGTGGGTGCAGCATTAACTCTTAGCTCTATAAAATCTTCAAGTAAGCCTATAATAATGAGCAGCTTCGTAAAATTTTTGTGCCTACCAATGGTCGCGATGGGTTTGTGTGAGCTTTTCACGATTGACCCTATGGTCAGAAGCGTTCTTTTAGTTTTGACAGTGCTGCCCACAGCACCAGCATCTTATGTATTAGCGCGGCAGTTAGGTGGTGACTATGAATTAATGGCCACAATTATTACTGCCCAGACATTACTTGCAGCAGTATTTATGCCATTGATGCTGGTTGTTTTAGGTTAAATGGTATTCCATGCGGTAATGACTAAGTCCTGTTCACACTAATTTAGTCACAATAGTGGCTATAAAATTAGTGTTAACAAGACCCTAGTAATTCTAAATATTTCCTGTAAGCTGCGCGACCACTTTGCTTCATATATCACAGATGAATGTTATGAGTTTTGACTCTCTTGGCTTATCTGAGCCACTTTTAAAAGCCATTTCAGAAAAAGGCTACGATACTCCATCGCCGATTCAGGCTAAAGCAATACCAGCCATTATCAAGGGTGGTGATGTTATGGCGGCGGCTCAAACAGGTACAGGGAAAACAGCTGGCTTTACCCTGCCTTTATTGCATCGCTTAATGAAAGGAAACACTGTTAGAGCAAATCAAGTGCGTGCTTTAGTATTAACTCCCACTCGAGAATTGGCTGCTCAGGTGGGTGATAGTGTGGCCATGTATGGTAAATATCTTTCATTACGTTCAGCGGTAGTATTTGGTGGTGTAAAAATTAACCCTCAAATGATGAAGTTACGTAGCGGTGTTGATGTACTGGTTGCGACTCCAGGAAGGTTATTAGATTTATATAGTCAAAATGCGGTTAGGTTTGATCAGCTGGAAGTGCTGGTATTGGATGAAGCTGATCGTATGCTTGATATGGGGTTTATTCATGATATTCGTAAAATTATTAAAGCGCTGCCCAGTCAACGACAAAATTTATTATTTTCAGCTACGTTTTCAGATGAGATAAGACAGCTTGCAAAAGGCCTCGTTAATAAGCCTGTAGAAATTTCTGTAAGTCCAAGAAATACAACCGCAAAAACGGTGAAACAATGGATTCACCCTGTTGACAAAAAGCAAAAGTCAGCGTTACTTTGTTATCTAATCCATAAGCATCAGTGGGAGCAGGTGCTCGTTTTTGCTCGTACAAAGCATGGTGCTAATAAGCTGACACGGCAATTAGAAGCCGATGGCATAACAGCGATGGCCATTCATGGGAATAAAAGTCAAGGCGCTCGTACACGTGCCTTAGCAGAGTTTAAAGCAGGTGAGGTTCGTGTATTGGTAGCAACGGATATTGCAGCAAGAGGTTTGGATATCGATCAATTACCACAGGTCGTTAATTTTGATTTACCTAATGTCGCTGAAGATTATGTTCACCGTATTGGTCGCACTGGCCGTGCGGGGGCAAGCGGCCAGGCAATTTCTTTAGTGAGTGCTGACGAATTTAAAGAGCTGTCAGGCATTGAGCGTTTAACTAAGCAATTATTAACGCGTAAAACCATTGAAGAGTTTGATCCTATTCATCAGCTACCAGAGTCGCGTTTAGATCATCGGCCAATTAAGCCGAAAAAACCTAAAAAGCCAAAAGTTGAGCATAAAGATGGTCAACGTTCAGGGGAGAGTGCCCGGGGGCATAAGCCTGCTTCAAAAAATAAGAGTCACCGAGGCCGTCAACATACTAACAAACTGGGAGCGAGTACTCAGCGAGGTAGAACTCATTCTTCTAGGCGTAGTTCAAGCACAAAGTAAAATATTAAAAATATCCACAGTAATTTCTAAGTCAATTATTGTGGATTAATAGCTTAAATCTTGTGATTTTCTTGATTAAAATTATTATTGGTTATTTCCACTGCTAAGCGTTCATTTCGGTCGTTCCAGGGCTGACCTACCAGTTTTCTCATCAAGCCTTCAACGGTTCTTGTTATAAAAACATTTTTAAGTAAAGTGACTTTCTGCCCAATTTTTTTTGGGAAAGAACGCAAAGTCAATGAAAAACCAATATCTTCATAAATAATATAATGCCAGTAACCCGAAGGTATATAGAGAGCATCTCCGTGATTTAGTAATGCTGAGTAAGCGTTGATATTTTTTAAGGCTGGGTATTTGTCAAAATCTGGGTTTTCAAAGTCAATATCATATAAAGCACTAAAGGAAAATGGGACTTTATACATATAGGGTGTTTGCTCTGGAGAGATGAGCAGTACATGCTTCCTCCCACCAAAATGGCATAGTATCAATTCTGCCAAATCGATGTCGTAGTGCATTTGTACCCTGGCACCACGCCCACCAACAAATAATACCGGTAAACGTTTAAAGAATTTTAATCCTAACTTAGGGTATGAAAAATCTTTCAATAATGAGGGAGCACCATGGAGAATATTGTAAAAGAACATGCGTAGATTATTCTCTCCATTTTTAAGCATGTTTAAGTAATCAGCCATTTTCATTTTTGCAGCGGCGGCATGTTGATGAGATTTGCCTTTAGCAGTATCACTGCTGTAAACAGGTACGATTTTATGACCAGCAACCTTAATCAAGTAGTCAATAGTCCATTTTTCCCGAGCTGGCCAGTTTTTCGTTGCATCCGACAAAATAACAGGCTTCGCCATACGCTGATACTTCTCGATAAATTCCTCTGAGGTAATTGCAGATTCACGAGACACTTCAGTGTGGGGTATATTTTTAAACATAGATGAGAGTCATTCCATTTATCATTTTTATAACTATTTGGAAAATATTCTATTAAGCCAGTTGTTTAGCAATGAAATCTAGAGCCAACAGGCCCTAGGTGCTCTAATTAGATATATAAAATACCATAGTAGTATTGATTTATAGTACTGTTATCTTATCCAATACGCCAGATGTGGCACTATAAAACCTTTTAAAATCATCATCATTCGAGATAATAATGAGACAAATAGCAATTTTTGTGGATGTACAAAATATATACTACACCACGCGTCAAGTATATGGACGCCAGTTTAACTATCGAAAGTTATGGGAGAAATTGAACTCCGAGGGCGATATTATTCTTGCTAATGCCTATGCCATACATCGAGGTGATGATCAACAAATTAAATTTCAAAATGCTCTAAAACATATTGGTTTTACTGTTAAGCTAAAACCTTATATTCAACGAAGTGATGGCTCTGCTAAAGGTGATTGGGATGTGGGGATTGCTATCGATGTAATGGAGGCCGCAAGTAAAGTAGATAGAGTTATACTGCTTTCAGGTGATGGAGATTTTGATTTATTATTGGAAAAAATTAAGAAGGATTATTCCGTTCAGGCAGATGTCTATGGTGTTCCATCTCTTACAGCTGACTCATTGATTGATTCTGCAAGTACCTATTACCCTATTGATGAAGTTATGCTGTTGTAACATATCGTCAAGATTATATTGGATATTTATAAAATATTATAACCTATTAAGAGGATGAGCTATGTCAGTCAATAACGTATCTAATATTAAGCCATTGGATAGGAAAAAATTAAAGCAATTAGAGGGAGATTTTTTGATGCGTTATCCCAAGGGATTTAATGATCCTGAGATGTTGGAAATTGGTAAAAAACATAAAATGAGCAAAATGGTGGATATGTCTCAGGAATATTTTACTAAGACGGCTTGTTCTAATATTCATGTGACGGCTGATAATATGGTGAAAGTCATTAGTCGTTCTTCTATGGTTTCTATGTTTGAAAAACCAAAATTTAGAGATTTTGTAAAGAACCTTAATGAAAATGATAAAGCATTCTTAGTAGAATCTTTAAGTCAGATGCTTCACGGTAATCAACAGCTTGGCTTTGAAGCGGTGGTTGATATATTAAGAACTGAAAAGTTAGCGAAGTGGAGTTTGGTGACAATTATCCCTGCTTATTACTCACCTAATAAAGAAGTATTCGTAAAGCCAACAACAGCAAAAGGTGTATTAAAGCATTTTGAAATTGAGGATCCTGCTTATAAACCTGCTCCCACATGGGATTTTTATCAGAAATATCGTCAGCTCGTTAACGATGCCAAATCTAAAGTAAATAAAAACCTGTCACCTTCTAATGCTGCATTTTCAGGTTTTTTAATGATGTCAGTTAAAACGTAAAAAACTATTTAACCATTGAGAGGTTATAGGAAAAATTTATGATTCAGCCAAGCTAGGTTTTAGGAACATATTGTTTACTAATATTGTTCTAGATTAGTAGAAAATCAAAGATATAGGCTGAAGAATGTATTTTTTAGTGTATATTGTACAGCATAGAAATAAACGTGAACCCTATTTGAAATAGTGTTTATTTAAAAATAATAAAACTAAAGTTTTTCAGTATTCAGTTTGATTTATTTGAAAGTGGATATTTTTCTATGCAAATGATGTTTGATCACTTACTTATCTTAGAAGCAGATAAACTAACAATAATCAATTTTTAACTTAATTTTTATATTTTTAACTTAATTACTGTTTAAATCCGCGATTTTTTACTATACATATAGGTAGTAGCGTAAAAATAGTCACTTTTTCTAGCAAAGAGAAAGGGGGTATCTGTGAAGATACATGTGGGTTTACAGCTTTTATTATCGCTTTTAGTCAGCCAGATAACGGTGGCTGATAGTAGTCATACGCCTATTGATAATGATATGGGAAACCAACTGGCGACGGAACTTGAAATATCAGCTTCCGAAATTACAACTCACAAAAAATTTACTTCTAATCACTCTAGAAAAACATTTAACTCTCTTCCGATTAAAAACGTTATTTTAGTTGGCACAAAAAAACAAAAGCAACGCTTAAAGCGCTGGCTAAATGATATTTCTGTTATTCCAAAAGGTTATATAACCCTGCAAGCGATAGAGAAAACAGGGCACACATTGACTATTAAGCATTCGGATGCTGCCAGATTATCCTCAGGTAGAACAATTGCACCGATGACACAAAAAATTACTAATGGTACTGGTGATGACATTACTATTATTTTCGATGCGGATATGGATGATATAGGGACTCATCGAGTGTTTGGTGTGGCTAATGAATTAATCGAATTTAATGCGCAGCAAAACTTGTATCATGAGCTTGCTCATGCAATGCATCTAATGCAAGGTACTTGGCGGTATTTCGCATCTGAAAAGCAAGCAATAGAAGAGGAGAATGAATTTCGAGTTGACTGGGCAAAAATGAATGGAGAAAAACCTAGATTAAGATACCATACTAATGGGGTTTTAATTACCACGATTGGTTCTGGTGGTATAGGTTATAAAATGATAAAACACAAATAACGTTCTATTTTAATATTAATTATTCCCTTATTGTTACAATTTAGTTTATCGATTTATTCTTGTAAACTTATACGCTGTTGTATGGATTGGGACAAGTTAATGAATACTCCTTTTTTATTGCCTACTATTACTAATGACAGAAACTTCATTTCTGTTTTCTCTGAAGAGATGTTTGATTCATCAATACGTGGAGGCATGGTTTTAACGGATCAGATTTCGGCTGTCAACTTGCGGTTACGTAAAAGTGCTGTGGGTTATAGCAGTAACTGGCATGTGGCAGGTGATCCGACATTAATCATTATAAATAAAGGTACGCTGAGAATTATAATGCGCGATGAAACCTATAAAGATTTTTCTGCGGGAAATTCTTTTATTGCAAAAGATTATTTACCTGATTTTGTTACCTTTGATCCTGATATTCATGGCCATCGAGCTGAGGTGATTGGAGAAGAAGCGCTGGAAGCTGTGCATATCAAACTCTATCAAAGAGGTTAATTTTTGGTTGTTACTGAAATGCTTCTAATTCCTCGTGAACAATAAACCATTGCTCTTCTAATTCGCTGATACTAGTGGATAATTGCCCTTGTTCTTGTAGCAATTGCTGAAGCTCTTTTTTATTGTCATCACTATAGAGTTCTTGATTTGTTAGCTTGTCTTGTACGATTTCGAGTTTTTGCTGCTGTTTTTCTATTTCCTTTTCTGTTTTTTTAATAAGATTAGTCAGTGGCTTTATTTTTTCTCTTTTGGCAGCTTCTTGCTGACGTTGTAGCTTCTTATCAACTTTTTCTCCATTAGTGGCCTTTGCATCATTCGTTTCAAGTGTTGTTTCAGGTCTTGATTCAGCGAGCCCATTAGTTTTCTGTAATAATTCTTTTAGCCACTGTTGGTAATCCAATAAATCTCCATCAAATAATTTTACTCGGTGATTCGCCACTAAATAAAATTGGTCGACCGTGTTCTTGATAAGGTGCCTATCGTGGGAAATAACAACCAATGCGCCCTTATACATTTGCAATGCTAATGTAATAGCGTGTCGCATATCTAAATCCAAGTGGTTAGTGGGCTCATCAAGGACTAATAAATTAGGCTTTTGCCAGACAATTAAAGCTAGTGCCAGCCTGGCTTTTTCTCCTCCCGAAAAGGGTTTGATTGGTTCTACTGCTTTATCACCATGAAAATTGAAGCTACCTAAGAAGTTCCGAATTTCCTGCTCACTGACTTTTGGTGATAGCCTTTGAATATGCAACAAGGCACTGGCTTCTAAGTCCAGGTATTCCAATTGGTGCTGAGCAAAGTAGCCAATTTTTAGATGTTCACTTTCTTGGCGCTCTCCTGTTAATAAGGGTAAGTCTCCAACCAGAGTTTTAACGAGAGTCGATTTTCCTGCCCCGTTATATCCTAATAAACCAATACGAGTGTCGGAACGAAGTGTCAATTCCACATGAGATAAAACCGGTGATGAGCTATAACCAAGCTCAGCTTTTTCTAATGTGAGTAAAGGGTCCGATGTTTTTTCTGCTTCAGAAAAGCGGAAGCTGAATGGTGAATCAACATGAGCGGGTGCTATTTTTTCCATACGCTCTAATTCTTTCAATCGGCTTTGTGCCTGACGTGCTTTCGTTGCCTTTGCTTTAAAGCGATTCACAAATTGTGTAATTTCACTAATGCGTTGTTGTTGCTTTTCATAATTGGCTTGTTGCTGTGCCAAGCCTTGTGCGCGCTGTACTTCAAATGAAGAATAGTTACCGCTATAGGATGTGATTTTTTGGTGTTCTATATGTAAAATTTGCCCGGCAATCGCATCAATAAAATCTCTGTCATGAGAAATAAAAAGTAGTGTACCTTTATAACTTTTTAACCATTGCTCTAGCCAGACGGTGGCATCTAAGTCTAAGTGATTGGTTGGTTCATCAAGTAACAGTAGATCAGAAGGGCACATTAAGGCTTGGGCCAGATTAAGGCGAATTCGCCAGCCTCCAGAAAAATCTGTGACGGATTTATGCATATCTTGTTGTTTAAAACCCAGGCCATGTAATAACTGTTCTGCACGATTGTTCGCTGTATAGCCATCAATGATTTCCAAATCAGCGTAGGCTTGAGTCAGCTTTTCGTGATCTTCCTTTTCGTTTGCATCGGCAATATTTTGCTCAATTTCGCGTAAACGATCATCGCCATCTAAGACATAGTCCAGCGCGGAGCGATGGCATTCATCGACTTCCTGTGCCATATGGGCAATACGCCATTGGCGAGGTATAAAAATATCGCCGTTATCCAGATTAAGTTGCCCTAACAATAATTTGAATAAACTTGATTTTCCACAGCCATTCGCACCAATTATGGCTGCACGGTGTTGAGGTTGAATAGTGGCAGAGGTGTCGTTGAGTAGGCGTTGTGGGCCACGTTGTAGGCTGATGTGCTGCAGTGTAATCATTACGATTGAGTTGGTATGAATAGATAGATGGTAAAACCGGCAGCGTTTTATGACACTGCCTACAGAAGGTGTTGTTTAGGCAGCTACTTCGATAGATTCTTCCCCAAAGCGCTCGTTTAGATAACGAATAATGTCTTTGGATTCATATAACCAGCGAACGTTTCCTGCCTCTTCTATGCGTAAGCAAGGTACCTTCACTTTACCGCCATTGGCTTCTAACTCTTCACGGTAATGAGTGTGTTTACGAATATCACGAGTTTCTATGGAAAGGTTGAGCTTGTATATGGCGCGGCGAGTACGGGTGCAGAAAGGACAGGCATAAAATTGGTATAGCGCTAATCCTTTTGTTTGTGAGTCTACTATAGCTTGAGCTTCAGATGTCCGTTTCACGGCACGAGACCGAGATACCCAATCAATAAAAACAATAAGTCGGCCAAGGCCTTCTCGCAGCACTTTCAATAAAAACGACATAATCTGTACCTTATGAAATAGGCGGCTAGTTTACAGAGTAAATAACCACTTGTCTTTTGGAGGCTTCTATTTTTGTCATTTGACAAGGGTTATTTATTTATATACAGTTATTTCTGTCAATACAGAAATAACTGTATATAGGGAAAGTTTATGAAGTTAACGCCTGTTATTAAGAACTACATTATCCATTGGGGAGAAATGGGGACCCGCTGGGGAGTTAATCGAACAGTCTCACAAATACATGCCTTGCTTTACTTATCACCTAAGCCCTTAACGGCGGAAGAAATTGCCGAAACCTTGTCTATTGCTCGTTCTAATGTCAGCAATAGCATTAAAGAATTGCAAAGTTGGGGACTTGTCAGCGTTGAGCGTGAGCTAGGTGATCGTAGAGATTTTTTTACCGCTCAGGGTGATACCTGGGAGATGTTAATGATTATTATGGAAGAGCGTAAAAAACGTGAAATAGAGCCAACACTGACACTGTTGCGACAATGTGTTTTAGAAATGGATGCTGAGCACGAGACACCAGTAGAAGCGAAAGAGAAAATTAACGATATGCTAACGTTTATTACCACCTTGTCAGACTGGTTCGATCAAGTAAAAAAATTACCGAAAGCAACATTAATTAAGTTGATGAAAATGGGGTCTGCTGTCGCTAAATTAGTCTCTTTTGCAAAATAGGCGATTAGCTAGTCGGACCGTAATATTTGTTTGTACAAATCGATTTTTAGCTATCTGATTACATTGGAATATTATTCAAAGGAGAATAGAATGAGCAAAAACCCTCCAGTCCTTGCTGTCGAAACAGTATCACCTAGTTATGAGGCTCTCCTTGGTAAATCGGCATGGAATCGCTTAAGGCCAGAAATTCGCCAGCGTTTTGATGTTACCCAAAAAAGTAAGTCTGTTGTTTATGAAGGCGTGATGGAAGAAGTGTTTCTTTCAAAGGCAGGAAAAGTTTTTGCGCAATTATGTCGATTAATTGGTACACCGCTAGCATTATACTCCGGAAGTAATGTTCCTATCACTGTAAAAGTTTACCCTGATAAAAAAACAGGTGGAATTACTTGGGATAGGTTTTATTACTTCCAGCATAAAAAAGTGAATAGAGTTAAATCAACAAAGCTTATTCAGCAAAATTTAAAATTGGTTGAAATTGTGGGCTATGGCTTTGGTATGCACTTAAAAGCGACAGAAGAAGAGGGTGGTTTACATTTTACGAGCCAGCGGTTTTTTTGCCAAATAGCTAATATTAAAATTCCTATCCCTCATATATTATCTCCTGGCACAACAAAGGTCAGCCAGATTGCATTGGATAAAGAAAATTTTCAATTCAATTTAACCGTCGAGCATCCTTTGCTAGGTTGTGTATTCAAGCAGAGAGGGATATTTAAGGAACAACGATGAAATGCATATTGCAATTATTTCCTAATCCTTATGTAGTAGAAACAGAATATTAGATGAAAGAAAGTTAATTTTTCCCTCTTTCAGCTAATAAATTGTAGATATACATATATTTACTTCATCATCATAGTGTAAGTTTTGCTGACAATTTTCCAGTTTGAGTCTATTTTAAGCAGTGTTAAATAATCGTAAAAGTCTCTATCTGGCATATCGAGCTGAATTTTTGCAAAGGCCATATTATTGGTTACATCAACCTCCAAAATATGACTTTTATGTTTAGGAATTTTCCCAGACACTGCACGCTTAACTAACATGTCGCGCGGCATAAAGTGTAAATTTCCCTTGTCATCGACTCTGTGCAGATTTGTACTAGGGCCTGTTCACACTAATTGAATCATCACTGCTAGAGGATATTTTTTCCTTAGCAAGGCAGAAATCGCGTAGTGTACTCAACGTACATAAGCGATTGATAACACTGCTGAGTAAAAAAATAGCCCTAGCCCTTCGGGTTGGGCCAAAAAAGCGCTACTCTGCGTTTCTTGTCGCTTATTTAGTTCACTAAACTACACTCCTCGTGCCTTGATTAGCGCTTTTTTGACCTCAACAGTGATGGTTCAATTAGTGTGAACAGGCCCTAGAATAAAAGGCTTTTTGGATACTTTCCTGAGCCATTTCAGGTTTGCTAATACCTTCAAGGTAGTGATTAACCGCTGTTATTACCGCTTTAGTATCTGCACTTGTTGATACATTTTTTGGATCTTCTGCAAATGATATCGCAGGCATCAGCAGTAAAAACATTACATTAGCACTTTTAAAGAATAAGCGACTCATAATATTCCTCAATGTTTTAATTAGATAATATCGAATACATACTTCTGTTGGATCAGTAAATTCTTGCTACTGTTAGAGTGATTAACAAAATTATAATTAACCTCCTCATATTTTATGGCATGTACTATTTGTATTTAATCGCCTCTTTATCATCAACCAACCTACCGTAATAGGCATTGTATGGATGGATATCTTTTGTACTTTTACCATTTTTAACAAAGCCAAACCCGTCGTTATGGCGTTTAAATGCGCCACCTTCAAGATTGTAGGCTTGAGTTACACCGGCTTTTTTTAGGTCGTTCTCGCTTAATTTAGATAACATGCTTGTCGAGCGTTGTCCCACTGAGCAGTAGAATACAGCCACTTTTCCTTCGAGTTTATCGCCATGTTGCCTTAAAAAATCACTGGCGCTAGTGCGAGGGTTGAGGTGAATAGCATTGGGCACATGGCTTACTTGGTATTCTGTGTCTTTGCGGACATCAAATATGACTACATCGCCGGATGGTATTTTTTCAAGATCTGCATTGTTAATGTGTTGAATGTCAGGGTCTTTTTTAAGGTCTTCAATAATTTCATCTAGGTCACTGGAAGCAATGACTGGAGCAATAACAAAAGCAGATAATACACTCAGTAATCCTATCAGGCTGTACAATGGCCTTTTACTAAAAAATGTTTTCATAATAACTCTCTAGATATCAATCAATGAGGTCAAAATATTATCTTAATAACCTATTTAATCCATACACAAATACTCCATTAGTATGGACAAAATCATTAAGCTTATAAAAAATATGGGTAATGGTGTTTTCAATAGAGTCGATAAAACAACGCGTTTTGTATTAAAAATACACGGAGAGTCTTATAAAGGCCTTGTTGGCGTCATCTAATGACCATCCAAGCCCAAGCATTATGAGTGCGATTGCAGCTGTAGCCCAGTGTAAAATTTTTGCTATTAATGTATATGTATTTTCATTTTCCATTGATTTTAACTTCCGGATTTATGAATTTGAGGAAATTCCAAATTTTTCTGGTTATTCAAAACTCTATAAGGCGCTTTAAAATATCGAATAGCTAAATCCCAGTTGAGTAAACCAAACCATAAAGCTAAAAATACACCACTAAAGCCGCTGGTTGGATCAGTTAGTTCGAAAGGTTCATTGAGTAGCCGATAAGCTGCAACCCAATAGCCGCCAAAGAAACCAAGCTGCACGTAAATACAGATAATTTTATCGAGCCATGTTGATCGATTTCTCCAGATCAGCCACAACATACCGCCCGCGATGCTACTGATATAAAAATGGAGTGGACTTACCCAAGGTAAATACCAAACGAATGTCTCGTAATCAGTTTCCTCAAACATCATAGTTTTGAAAGCAACAGCTGTTGAGTTAGTTAGGATGAAACACAATGTAAAGTAAGAGAACTGCCACAGTTTAGGAAATCTGGCGCGAGCTGTGTCATTAAAGGTATTATTTTTTTGAATGGTAAGGCGTAATTGAATAAATAAAATTACAGCAGCTATAGTCATTAGTGGCATGAATATAAAAGCTTCAAAAAAGCCTGTTGCTCGAATAAATACTAATAATGGAGCAAGTATTTCGGAGAAAGCATTAGTGTATGTCAATGTGTCACTCATAGTATGTTCCTCTTAAAATCGATATGAGAAAAAGATGCCGCCAATACTCTGGTTTTTAGAGCCGCGTTCTCGTATCAATGGTGAATCACTTGCGTCATCTCCAAGCTTGTCATGACCTGCAAAGCCACCTATTGCCCACTTTTTATTGATTGGCATGACCAAGTTAGCGTGAAGTCCATAAGAAACAAGCCCCGCTTTAGGTGTGTATTGGCCCAAACCAGATTGGATCGATTGTGCTGAATTAATGCCAAAATAAGCCTGTTGATAAGATTCATCACCGTAAACAGCTTTAGGGCCAATCGAGTAAAATAGAGGTTTGCTGAAAATTGTTGTTTGTCCTGACAATTTAACCTCTAATTCGCCAATCAATCCTTCATGCCCTCTGTCTAATCCCTGACGTATTTCTACTTTGGTTTGCCAGCGGTCAGTTTTATAGGATAAAAATGCGCCTGCTTCCACTGAGCCTTTAATATCACCTAAACCTAATAAGTCATCGGTATCATCGCCCGATATGCTGAGTGGGCTACCGTCTTCTTCATCGCGACCAAAGTCATATTTGATAATTGGGCCTACTTGCCAGTGTTTTGTTGAAACGATGTTGTAACCAATACCGTTAAGGAAAGATGCAAAGAATGTATCACCATATTTGATGTTTATATCTGGGGTAAGACTTAATTGTGTATCATCATCTCCTAGGTAGAGAGGTAAGCTTGCAATACCAATCAATGCTGATACCTGCCATTCGTCGTGTTCGCCACTCTGATTATCGGCTAGAACAGTAGGCCCATAGAGAAAGGCATAGACTGTAGAGAGTATTAAAATATTGCGTGGGTTCATAGTAACCTCTTGATTGAAAAGCACGTCTTAATGACAGTTGCTATTTCACCAAAGGGTTATTTCTCTGATTTTTCTCTTATGTAAAGCTATGTAAAGTTTTCGCCATAACATGCATTTATGTTTTATATTGTCACTATGATGAAACAGGGTGATAAAATTTTACTGATTGATGATGACTACCGACTTGCGGAGATGATTCGAGAATTTCTCCATGATGAAGGGTATACAGTAGCTATTGCACTAGATGGTCAAACAGGCCTTGGACTTCATAAAGAGGAGGAATTCAGAGCTATTATTCTTGATTTGATGTTGCCTGATATCGATGGCTTGGAAATCTGTCGAACGCTTCGGGCAATAGATTCTATCCCGATTCTGATGCTGACAGCTAAGGGAGAGCCATTAGATCGTGTGCTTGGTTTAGAAATGGGGGCAGATGACTATTTGCCAAAGCCTTTTGAGCCAAGAGAGCTACTTGCAAGGTTGCGTGCTATTTTTCGGCGAACTAATGTCACTTTATCAAGTAACATCATTCGGTTTGGTCGCTTAGAAATTGACAGGGACGCTATGGAAGCTCGTTTAGAAGGCAAGCGATGTGATCTCACTGTTTATCAATTTCGATTGTTGTTAGCACTGGCTGATGGTGCAGGGCGTGTTCTTACTCGCGACCAATTGATGAATGCATTGCAGGGAACAGATCTGGATGCTTTTGATCGTTCTATTGATGTGCATGTCTCCCGAATACGTGCAGAAATTGAAAATAATCCTAAACAGCCTCGTCGCTTAATTACGGTGCGAGGTGTTGGTTATGTATTCGCTCGCGATCAGGAGTAAGTCGTGCTAAAAAAGCGTCTTTATTTACAAATCTGCAGCCTTTTTATCGTAAGCCTTGCCATATTTGCTGTGCTTGCCAGTATTGTCTGGGTATTCATTGGGCATGATCAGGACGATAGTGATTTATTTCTTAAAAGTGCTGCGCTATCTGAAATGCTGATCCCTCCAATTCACGATAGTCAGGACATTCAACAAGCTGCACTTGATGAGCTACATCAATCTCTTGATTTTGATGTGTCACTATATACAAAAAATGGTGAGCTATTAGGAAATGCTGGTGTACTTGTCACGCTGCCTGCAAAAGCTCACAAGATCAAAACAAGTGCCTGGCAACAAAGTGAAGGCGGTACACGTTGGGTAACCAAGCTTAAAGATGGTCGTTATCTCGCTATTAATCTTGAGCGTATTCAGCTACCGGGTGAATCGGCAGTGTTTATTATATTTTTAGGCATAATTGCTGTCGGAGTTGCTATTATTATTTATCCTTTTATTCGCCATCTTACTGGGCGGTTAGAGCGTTTGCAGATAGGGGTTCAGAAAATTGGAATTGGTTATCTAGATACTCGGGTTGATATAGAAGGTGAAGATGAAATTGCGCAAGTCGCTAAGAGTTTTAATGATGCAGCTGAGCGCATTGAATCTTTAGTCAATGCACAACAATTATTGCTTGCTAATGCATCCCACGAACTGAGAACACCGCTCTCACGAATTCGTTTGGGGATAGAAATGCTCGAAAAGAAAAGTACTCCTACTCGTTTGCAAGCATTGCAAGTCGATATTGCAGAACTTGATATACTTATTGAAGAGTTGACTATCATGACTCGCATCGATGCAGGTGTTGGAGAGCGAGACTTCGAAGAATTCGATCTGATGGGTTTGGTGGCAGAGGAATGCTCTCGTTATGAGAATTGTGAATTTAAGGGTATTGCAGCAACTATCACCGGTGATCGACGTATGATTCAAAGAGTGCTGCGCAACCTGATTGATAATGGGTTGAAACACGGTAAGCCACCGATTAATGTTTGTGTGTATCAAGAAAATCAAAAAATAACGTTATCTGTTAGTGATGGTGGTGAAGGTATTTCGGCTATTGATAAAGATAAGTTATTTGAACCATTTCAACGAGGTAGGGGAAAACAAAATATTAGTGGTTCCGGCTTGGGGTTGGCTCTTGTTAAAAAAATTACTGAGGTGCATAAAGGTTCTATTAGCGTGAACAATGAACCGCAGTCAATAATATCGCTTACTTTTAATTTATAAAGTAACAAAAGCCTCGGTTATTTCGATAGGTTGGTTGAGATAGGTAGGCAGCATTGAAATTCTAAGGAAGCTTTTTGCTTGCTGCTAAAATGGCTTGTACTAATTCTTCAGGCATTGCTTCGTAATCTGATGCATTTTTACTATCAAAAGCTGCTTGACTTAATTCTACGCTTTTACGATAGTCTTCTAAATATCTCTTGCAGCCAGGGCATTCATTTAAATGTTTAAGAAAAATATTTTGTTGAACAGCCGATAGTTTATTATCTAAAAAATCTATAATAAATTCTTCGAATTCCTGACAGTTAATGGATTGAATTGTCATATCATTCTTTAGCTCAAGTTTGTTTTTGCCATTTGCATTGTTTATCTTCATGTTACTATTAACAATGCTGATTTAATAATATTCATTTTCCAAGTTTTTCTTCAGTGTTTGCCTGGCCCTGTGTAAACCAGTTTTTACTGCAGCAATGGAAATATTTAATAGTTCTGACGTTTCTTCAGTGCTATACCCTTCAATATCACGAAGTAACAATAAATTACGTGAGGTGGTAGGTAAAAGATCGATCTTTGATTTAACAAGCCATTGTTTGCTTTTATCTATTGCTATGTCTTCTACTGATAGGGTGATTTCACTATCGGTTTCGATACGCTTACCATTGCTGTCAAACAAGGAAGGGTTGTCTTCAATAAGTTCTATAGGTCGACGACCATTGGTACGAAGCTTCATTAACGCTGAATTAACAGTGATTCGGTGCAACCAGCTTTTCAACGATGAACGCCCTTCAAAATTATGAATAGCTTGAAAGGCACGCATATAGGCATCCTGTACTGAGTCTTGGATATCAGCATCACTATTTAGGTAACGTTTTGCTATCGCTAGCATATAACCACCATATTCTCTTACTAAATACTCGAAACTATCCGTATCTCCATTTTTTAGTCGTTCAACTAATTGGATTTCGCTAGTGTCTATTTCAATTTTTTTCGATAGATCCATTATTCAACAGAAAGAAGCTTTTAATTGTTAGGCTGGGATTTTTCTAGATCGATACTATTTCCCATTCTATGAATATTTTAAACTATTGTTGCAACTTAAGATATTCATAAGAGTTTCCAGTAGTTATAAACCTAGTTTTTACGAGTCAACAATACAACCATTAAGACGCCAACCCCCATGACCAAATAATAAACTTGAGCAACTCCAGTAAAGTTTAAAATAAATGGCGCTGCTATAAAAGCGACTGCAGCAAGTGAATCTAGGACAATATGCATAGGAAATGGTAAGACTTTAGCCATGCTATAAGCATAATCTGTCAGTAAGCTATAAATAATTAAGCCAATGCCAGCAACAGCTGATAACCATAGAGCTAGATCTTTGAGTCCTAAAATGATAGGTGCAATAATTAATGTAATAGCAGCAATGTAATCAAGTGCTCCGTGAATAGTAGGAGTTAAAACTTTCATGGAATATCCTTTGTAAATAAACTATTTGGTTAAAGTTGTCTGTAATATGTAATGAATGGCTTTCAGTTCTCAAAAGAAAGCCATATCCAATAGATTATTTAAGTTCAGCAATGCCTAAAGGAACGCTAAATTTCTCACACCAAATATAAACTTCATTGTAGTTGTTAACATTGACTGACGAAGGAATTAGGTAGCGTTGCTCTCCCGTTTTAGATTTTAATTTGGCAAGCTGTGCTTTGATATCGTATTTACCATTTTTGCCAAATCCAACTTTAGGGTCAGGTGCACCATCTAACGAAAAATCAGAAGCTAAAATAACCATATGACCTTTGTCAGTTTTTATAACACTAACGCCTCCGGTTGTGATGTGATCACTTGCACCGGTAAATTCACCCGACAAAATGACTTCTTTCGCTGCCCCTTGCAATGAAAATACAAATAGTGGTATTGAAATTAAAATACTAAGAAAAAATTTATAGCTAGTTGAAACGTTCATCTGCAAGCCTCAATAAATAGTAAAAAGATGTTCTACAACTTAATTGTTGTTACAGCTTTGATGCTGCTTATCGATGATTGGTTACATAAAAATTGAAAAAAATATCAGTTTTTATGAAATTGTTTGGAGTGTTGAAGAGGCTTAATGGCGTATATTGTTGTTTTTATTCGTTTTTATCGATAAACAGTTGTGATTCAAAAAGTACTGCCGTTATCGTTCGATCGATAATAGTTTCTAATTCGTCTACTTTTTTACCTGCTCGTGCCATTGCTGCAGTACCATGAAGTATAGTGACAACAAACCTGGCGATATTTGTACTGTTTGTTTCTTTTGGAAGTCTATTCTTCGCGACTTCTTGTTGGAAGAAATCAGTTAAGTAGCGTTCGGCGAAATTACTGATCTCTGTAACTAGTTCAGCCGCCTTATCGGGAAATGCATCACCGGCAGCTTCTGAAACACAGGTGGATACATAACAGCCTTTTACACCTTGTTCATTACATTGCCCTCCAATAATAGACATCAGGTAATTTTTCAGGCGCTCTTTCAAAGGTTTGTCTTCATATAAATAGGCAATATGAGGTCTTGCGTATTTTTCAAGGTAATGATGAGTTGACTGAATAAACAATTCTTCTTTGTTGCCAAAAGTGGCGTACATGCTGGGTTTATTGATGTTCATTGCAGCAGTTAGGTCGGTTAACGAAGCACCGATATAGCCTTTTTTCCAGAAAACATGCATTGCAGCATCTAATGCTGCCTGCCTATCAAATTCTCGTTGTCTTCCACCAGCCATAGGTACCTCATATATTCCGTCAAAAATGTAAAAACGGTATTGACTGAATTATACCTATCGGTACATAATTATCAAATATACCGATCGGTATGAAATTGCCTGCTACAGCGGCAAACTAATAATTAGTAGAGGAATATTGCTATGAGTTTTGAGTTAAAAAATAGAGTTGCATTAGTGACAGGAGCTAACCGTGGTATTGGAAAAGCCATTGTTGAGTCGTTTATTGCACACGGTGCCAGCAAGGTATACTTAGCGGTTCGTAATATTGATTCAACAAAGGAGCTAGTTGATCGTTATGGCGACAAAGTGGTGCCTTTATATGTGGATGTTGCACAGGAAGAGTCTATTAAAGCGCTCGCTAAACAGGCAAACGATGTCAGTATCGTTGTCAATAATGCAGGTATTTTGGAAGTAGAAGATCCTTTAGGTGAGAATGCGGAAAATGCATTATTAAGAGAGTTAAATGTCAATGTTATTGGCTTATTGCGTATGGCTCAAGCGTTTTACCCCGTTCTTGAAAAAAATACTGTAGATGATGAAGGCAGCGCATTTGTTCAATTGAACTCAGTAGTGTCGATTAAAAATTTTCACGGCGTTACCACTTATTCTGCTTCTAAAGCGGCAGCATATTCGATTACGCAAGGGCTGAGAGAGAGCTTTGAACCCCAAGGTATTCAAGTGCTTAGTGTGCACCCAGGCCCAATTGCAACCGATATGGCCGCTCAAATAGGAGTAGAGGATGGTGAGCCCGCAACAGTTGTCTCTGAGGGCATTATATCGGCATTGCAATCAGGTGATTTCCATTTGTTTCCCGATACAGTTGCTAAAGAGTTTGAGGGTGCGTATCAGTCTTATGCAAAAAGTATGATAGAAGTAGAGTTGTCTGAAGCTTAATTTTTGCCATTATATTTAGGTGGCTAATGATAATAAGCTTAGCCACTTTTTTAGGAGCCTCTGATTATCCGAGGTTAATCAGAGGTTCCTATACTTTATTATTAAGCATTAAACCCTATAAATGGTCTACGCTATATCCATTCTGAATACAGTAATCGTATAAACGTTTGCCTTTTTCATCCTGAAACTTTTCATCAAGGATTGAAAGTTCTTTGATACGGTCTATTCTGAAGTTGCGAAAATCGCCGCGCTTTTCGCACCATGCAAGTAAGAGCCAGATAGGACTGAAAAATACAAGGCACAAAGGGCGTATTGTTCGTCTTGTTAATTCTTTTTTTTCATTCTCATAGAGGAAGTCAAGTTTATTTTTATTGCGGGTCGCCCTACGTAAACCTGTGAAATCAATATTTATTTCAATCTCTATTTTTGAGGGCCTCGAAAATAAAAATGACTGTGAGATTTCTCTCTGTATGTTTTCTGGCAGCACATTGGTTAATTTATCAATAGCCTGGCTGGCTGATTGGGCCAAGCCTTTATCACCCCAGCTTTTTACCATTTGTACGCCAAGCATTAATGCATCAATTTCTTCTAAGCTGAACATCAACGGTTGTACTTTATGGTTTTGATTTAACATATAACCAATGCCAGCTTCACCGGTAATGGGAATGCCAGAAGCATTGAGGTCAGCAATATCTCGATAAATGGTGCGAGGGCTAACCTCTAGTGCTTCGGCAAGTTGCTTGGCAGTAACAACTTTACGACGTGCCTTTAAGTACTCGACAAGCCGGAATAATCGATCAGCTCTGCGCATGGCTTTCGTTCTTAGTTAATGAATGGTGATGATAGTTTACCTCAATACTACTGACAACACGCTGTCAGTAGTGCTATGCCAATATGCGAATCCTCAGCAATCAGGCTGTGTTTCTTAACATATTGGAGATGAAGAATGACTATTAAACAAACAATTGCAAAAGAGTTAGTTGATGCATGGAATACAAAGAATGAGGCTGTTATACGTGCGCACTTGCATCATGACTTTTATTTTAAAGGCCCAATGATGGAATTAAATGGGGTTGATGGTTGTATTGCCTCGATGGATGACTGCCCATTTGAATGTACAAGTGCTAACAGTGAAATGATTGAGCAAGACAATAAAGTGGTACATGTATTTGATTGGATAGTGACAGCACCTTTTCAGGAAACGATCCCTGCGGTAGAAGTTCTTGAGTTTGAAGGTAATAAAGTGAAAAACTCTCGTTTATTTTTTGATACTGCTAAATTTCCAGCTGAATTTGCTGAACAAATGAAGCAGCAAGCTGCCTAGATCGCGAAAAACCTGGCAATCATATTTTCTTGATTGCCAGGTTTTGAATAGAGTGAGTAGTTCCAGTTATAAATCGTAAGGGGATAGTTTATTGAGGCAGTTGAGAGCGGCAACTTTGTAAGCCTCAGCAAGAGTAGGGTAGTTAAACGCAGAATCAATAAAATATTCTAAGGTGCCGCCATGAGTAATCACTGCTTGGCCTATATGAATTAACTCGGTGGCTCCTTCACCGATAACATGAACGCCTAATAATTTCTTATCACTCACTGAAAATAACATTTTAAGCAAGCCTTGATGAAGCCCTAAAATTTGACCGCGAGCGACTTCTCTAAAACGTGCGACACCAGTCTCATAAGCAATGCCTTGTTCTCTAAGTTGTTTCTCAGTAGCGCCTACCATACTTATTTCAGGTACTGAATAAATCCCGTAGGGAAAATACTCTAACTTATTTTTGTAATCATGATTAAACATATGACAGGCAGAAAGCCGTCCTTGCACCATGGACGTTGCTGCTAGGCTTGGGAAACCGATAATATCTCCGGCGGCATAAATATGAGGAAGTTCTGTTTGAAAATTCTCATTGACTTTAATACGCCCACGCGAATCTGCACTTAATCCAATACTATCCAAGTTCAACGTATCCGTTGCTCCAGATCGTCCCGCTGCAAACATCAACATGTCTGACTGAATTTTTTTACCACTTTTTAATGATGTAATGACCTTTCCATTAGGTGCGGTGGTTATATCATCTACTTTTTCTTCGAGCTGCAATACCATACCCTTATCGCGCATCTGGTGTTGCAGTTCATCAGTAATTTCATTATCCAGAAAGCCTAATACTTCGGGGCGTTCTTCAACTAAGGTGACTTTGACATCTAAGGCCGAAAATATCGTTGCATATTCAACACCAATAACCCCTGCACCAACGACGACCATGCTTTTAGGGATAGTTTTTAAATTTAAAACCTCATCACTATCGATAATTGTTGAATGGTTAAAAGGTATATGATCTGGCCGATAGGTTTTGGTGCCTACGGCAATAAGAATGAAATCCGCTTTTAATTGACTGATATCACCATTGTCTTGGGTCACTGTTAAGGTATTTTGGTCAGAAAAGCTGGCTGAACCTGTAATCATTTCTACACCGTTCCGGCTCAGCTGGTCACAAGTGACCTCAACTTGATGATTCAATGTGACATTCACTCTGTGTAAAACATCATCTGGCGTGATCTGAGACCTTTCTCGGTGACTCATGCCATAGAAACCACGTTGTCGCCAGCCGCTAAGATAGAGTACAGCCTCGCGTACTGTCTTGCTGGGTATAGTACCGGTATGGACAGAGACCCCGCCGATTTTTAAATTTCTTTCGATAATTGCGGCACGCTTGCCCAATTTAGCTGCTTGAACCGCTGCTCTTTGGCCCGCAGGTCCACTACCAATAACAATTAAATCAAACTTCTTCATCGTGGAGATACCTATTATTATTTTTTCGATCGACTTACATAAACTAACTTATATAGAGAAATTAGGTGTGATTATGGCAATACCTTTTTTATAATTTTCCAGAAGTATACTGCAAAATTCTAGATATAGGGCTATTTATATGGCTAATGATTAAATAACGGGGTTTTGGGTGTTGACAAGATGAATTTATTTTATGAGGAGTATTATTATAATTCATCCTATACTGTGCCGAGAATAAACTATCTTTCCCTGTCTATTTTAAATGAAGTGAAAATATGTAGTAAATTTATTGGATAAGTACGCTCGCTTAAAAGGGATAAGTAGGTTTTAGCAAGAGATACATAAATGGCTACATTTTTAATGCTTATTGAATTTTTGATTGAGAAACTAAGGTATGGTTATCAACTATTTTTTTGGGGGTTATATTCTTGTGAAGAATTTCCTGATTCCAGTCATTTACAATTCCATCACTTAATGTGATTGTAAGTTTAAAACAATCGTTACTCTGATGCCCGTACTTCCAAATTTCATTTGTTCTTGAGTTTAATATTGTTTGATCAATACGTTCTGGAATGCCTATGGATTCAACAAGTTGGTCTGCGGTTTGCCCACGCCAAAATAGATTGTTCTCTATGTCGTAAGCTAATGACTCATTGTTATACTTTTTAATTAATCGTGCTTTATGCCTTTGAGATAATAAAAATTCACAAAAAATAATTGAAATTGTCACTAAACAGAAAAGGGCAATGGCTTGACTAAAGCTCATTGTTACAAAAATGTTTATAACTACAGAGATGAATATCCCAGAAATAATTGTAAAAATAAAATTTTTAATTTTACGTTTTTTTATAAATCTTTGCATTTTATATCCTTATTCAATTAAAAAGTCCGAGCTTAATTCTTAATCGGCCGGTAGGATAAATGATCTCGTGTGTTTTTTAAAGTGATTAAATTGTTTTCCAGTTTATTGTCGCTTTTTTCATTTTTTTGGCTTTAAAAGACTCACTTTAATTGGCTGGAAGTGTAAGGTAAGTGTAGTAATTTTATTCTGTTAAGAGTGAATGCGAAATATATTATAAGTTTACGTATAACCTTAAAGAATGATGATAACCAACCTATAAATACAGTAAGCCTCTATTTTTAGGAAGAAAATAATAGATAAATCAGTTTTTTATATAATTATCTATGTACGTAATTATGCAAGTTCTCAAGGATAGGTAAAAGATATGGTGACAGCTCCCTATGTAGCATTCGCAATAAATGTCGGGTTATTGACGCTAGAGTATGTGAATATAGGTTTTGTATTCTGACAAGCCTAAATTCAGCTTGTTAGTGATTATATCCGCCAATACCATGCGCATGTCCATGTGCTATTTCTTCTTTTGTTGCTGGTCTTACACTTTCGATTTTAACGTCGAAACATAATCCTTTGCCTGCCAACGGATGATTGGTATCGACATCGACATTAAAACGTCCGACTTTTACAACAGTGCATTGTTTAGCGCCTTGATCGGTATTAACATGAACTAACATACCTGGTTTTAATTTGTTTTTTAGTTTTTTCGCATTATGAAGGTGTTTAATTAGTACGCGCTGTATAGAATTTTCTTTAGGAAAGCCATAAGCTTTTTCTGGTGGGATTACTGCTGTAAATTCATCACCAGCAACTTTTCCTAGCATTTTCTCTTCTAAACCGATAACAATATTATTTTTGCCGTGAAGATAAGCCATCGGGTCGTCACCGTATGAGCTCTCGAGCTCTTTATTATCAACTGATAAACGATAGTGAAAAGTAACAACGCAACCAGATGCAATTTCCATAATATGCCTTTATAAAAATGTAGCTATGAGTAAAGAAAAGCACATGTAGATAAAAAGAGCCATGGATATTCAGTTATCTATGGCTCTCTATCGATTGGTTTTGGCTATATATTTCTGTTTGTACAATGCCTATTGGAAAATAGTAACAAAACAGGGAGGTATTAGCTAACGATGGCAAGTAATTCAATATCAAAAATGAGTGCTTGATAAGGGCCAATAGCTCCACCTGCACCACGTTCGCCATAAGCTAAGTTATAAGGAATATACAGCTTCCATTTACTTCCAACAGGCATTAACTGAAGTGCCTCAGTCCAGCCAGCGATAACGCCATTTACCGGAAATTCAGTGGGCTGATTGCGGCTGTATGAGCTATCGAATTCATTACCATCAATGGTTGTGCCACGATAATGAGTGCGAACGGTTGAGGATGCGCTAGGCTTTTCGCCATCGCCTGCTGTAATAACTTCGTACTGTAAGCCTGACTCGGTGACTTGAATCTCATCACGTTTGGCATTTTCTGCCAAAAATGCTTCTCCAGCACCCGCTAGTTCTTTGGCTTGAGCAGCTTCTTTTGTTTTAAGCTGTTCTTGGATAACCATAAATGCTGCATTGATATCATCCTCAGCGACTTGGCTGGCGGCACCGTTATAGGCATCGCTTAAGCCTGCTAGTGCGGCTTGTAGTGAAGAGCCTTCAAACATGTTCTTCAATTGATCGCCCATTTGCAGGCCTATACCGTAGGAGGCTTTTTCTTCAGTGGTACTGAGTTGAACATCAGACATAGAGTTTCTCGATAATATATTAAGTGAATGAATAGTGAGCTATTTTGTTTCTGGAGGGGCATTAAACACTAAAGTGCCTGTGTTTTCCATGATGGATGTGCATAGAGAATGTGCAGTGGGTAAATCTAGCAGATTATCTGCTAACATGGCCGCTTTATTTGATGGAGCTTTTGGTATGCGACTGGTTTCGTGGAATGTAAACGGTATTAGAGCCGTAATGAAAAAAGATTTTATGGGTTCACTTGATTCTTTGGCAACAGATGTTTTGTGCTTGCAGGAAACAAAGGCGCAGTGTGATCAAGTTGATGAAGCCTTAGCAGATATTAGTGGCTACTATCTGTACACTCACTCAGCGGTTAAAAAAGGTTATTCGGGCACTGCTATTTTGAGCCGTAAAAAGCCTCTAAGCGTGTCTTATGGTTTGGGGATTGAAGAGCACGATCAAGAAGGTCGGGTGATTGCTGCAGAGTATGAGCATTTCTTTTTAGTGACAGTGTACACGCCAAACTCTGGTAGCGAACTCAAGCGTTTAGGATACCGACAACAATGGGATAGTGAGTTTTTGAAGTACCTAAAAGTGCTTGAAGAGGCGAAGCCAGTATTAGTTTGCGGTGATTTAAACGTTGCACATACAGAAATAGACCTTGCTCGTCCCAAACCCAATTACAATAAAAGTGCAGGCTATATGCAGGAAGAAATCAACGGTATGGATAATCTAATTAATGCGGGGTTCGTCGATACCTTTCGGCACATCAATCCCGAAGAAATTAAGTATAGCTGGTGGAGTTATCGCGCCGGTGCGCGGCAAAAAAATATTGGCTGGAGAATAGATTATTTCCTATCTTCTCCTGGCTTGGTCGAAAGCATTGATGATGCCAATATTCACAATGACGTGCTGGGTTCTGATCACTGCCCGGTGTCTATTGATTTAACGTTATAAGTTAAGCTTCTCTTCTTCAAAATAAAACAGAGGTAAATAATAACACCTCTGTTTTATTATTTTCTTGTTTAAAGTCTAGATACCCGACTCTAATATAATATGAAGTTATTCTGCACTATTTTCTTAGCTGATAACCCGTTTTAAAAATTCTCCATATAATCAATAAGTTTATGGCTAGAAATACTAGAATCATAGCAATGCTAATACCTACATCAACATCTGCGATCTCATAGAAGCTCCACCGAAAGCCACTGATAAGATATAAGACTGGATTGAAAAATGTCACCTTTTCCCAAAAGGGCGGCAACATATCGGCAGAATAAAAGCTACCCCCTAAAAATACGAGGGGTGTAATAATTAATAGGGGGATAAGCTGTAACTTTTCAAAATTATCTGCCCATATACCAATAATAAAGCCTAATAAACTAAAGGTAATGCAGGTGAGGATCAGGAAGAACACCATCACCAAGGGGTGAGCAATTTGTAACGGTACAAAAAAGTTAGCTGTGATAAGAATAATCACTCCAAGAATAAATGACTTAGAGGCTGCTGCGCCTACATAACCTAAAACCACTTCTTTCATCGAGACTGGAGCCGATAACAGTTCATAGATTGTGCCGGTAAATTTTGGAAAGTAAATACCAAAAGAAGCATTGGCGACACTTTGAGTCAAGAGCGACAGCATTAATAGTCCGGGAACAATAAAGGCACCATAAGGTATGCCATCGACTTGCTCTATGCGTGAGCCGATAGCAGAACCAAACACAATAAAATAAAGTGATGTTGAAATAATAGGAGACACAATACTCTGTAACAATGTTCTCCAAGTGCGTGCCATTTCAAACTTATAAATGGCTTTTACTGCATAAAAGTTCATTCGCTTTCCCTCACTAGTTGCACAAATATCTCTTCCAGAGAGCTTTTTTTGGTATTAATGTCTTTAAATCGAATATGATTATCACTGAGATCATCCATCAGGGCAGTGATTCCTAAATGCTCTCCCTCAGTATCAAATGTATAAGTGAGTTCAGAGCCATCGTCAGACAGACTTAAATCGTAATGCTGTAACGATTCAGGAATGGCAGGTATATCTTGCCTTAGCTGTAAAATGACCTGCTTTTTACCTAGCTTATGCATAAGCTCATCTTTGTCTTCGACTAGCACAATTTCGCCTTTATTGATTACACCAATTCGATCCGCAATTTCTTCAGCTTCTTCGATATAGTGAGTGGTCAAAATAATGGTAACGCCTGACTGTCGAAGTTTATTGATAACGCTCCACATATCCTTACGTAGTTCAACATCGACTCCTGCAGTTGGCTCATCGAGAAAAAGTATTTCGGGTTCGTGAGATAAGGCTTTAGCGATTAACACTCGTCGCTTCATCCCGCCGGAAAGCGTCATGATCATGTTGTCTTTTTTATCCCACAAGGATAGGTCTTTTAATATTTGTTCGATAACAGCTGGATTCGGTGCCTTACCAAATAGACCGCGACTAAAATTAACAGTATTCCAAACTGTTTCAAATGCATCTGTTGTCAGTTCTTGTGGGACCAGCCCTATTTTGGAGCGTGTTTGGCGATAATCAGTTTGAATATCATCGCCATCGACTAAGACCTGACCAGAGGAGGGGTTAACAATACCGCATATCACTGATATGAGTGTTGTTTTACCTGCACCGTTGGGGCCTAGTAGCGCAATAATTTCTCCTCGTTGAATATCAAGGTTAATATTATTTAATGCCTGGAAGCCAGAATCATAAATTTTATTTAGGTCTTTTATGGATATTGCAGACGTCATATTTGGTCAGATCCTTGGACGATCAATTAGTGTGAACAGGCCCTAAGACAGAGTCTCTTGATGAGTTGTGATTAGCGTTGATTCACGCTGTTGTCAGTAGAGCTTAGAATGGGGGCAGGTGTTGTGAAAAACAATACCTGCGATAATCATTTATAGGTAAAGTTATAGCTATTAAATATTGTAGGTATAATTTAATCCAATCTCATAAATATTTCTCTTGGTGACTTATTTTTCTTTATTAAAAGTAGGGTTATATCGCTTAATAATCGATATTTAATAGTGGCTACGCTGTAACTGATATTTTTCCTAACTTTTGATGTGCTCGTTTATCGTTTTGGTTGTGTTTGATAAAATATTTAGACCGTGAACCTGATATATCACCATCTTCCTTTTGCAGTTTCGAGGCTGGTGTCTAATTCTTAGAGTCAATAAAAGGTTGGCCCGTTCCTGTTTCTAAATAAGAGACAAGGCTGCTGGCGATAAAATGATTCCACCCATTATTACAAAGCTCATAACATTGTAGGGAAGGGGTTAAGCCTTGATGAGTGAATTTGAGGTGAGTTCCCGTATTTATAGGGCTTATTTCCCAGGTTAAGAGTGTGCCAACCCATTCATTTTTTACTGACATTCTTTCATCAGCATGGTACTGATCTACACATTCCCAAACAATGAGTTGGTTTTCGACAAGCTTCTTAACCAACATCGTGTTATAGGTTTCACTAAATCGAAAACTGGCTTTGGTATCGACAATAGCAGCCTGCTCAGCAGATGTTGTCCACCATTGGTGAATATTTTTTGTCAACGCTAGAAAAACATCGCCGGGTGTTGCCTTAATATCGACTTCACAAGTAAAGTGACTGGTGTCTATTGATATCGTCATGAAAGATTCCTTTGAAGTGACTTTGTTGAGGTAATTTCTGAAATAACTCTTACAAGTCGCCTCGTTATGCAATAGATTTTTCTGTATTGGTCATTGAAGCTAAATAATTTTCCAGGCTTGCCAGACAGCCATTCCAGCCCATGGTGTGTTTGTCGGCAAACTCTTGTTGGCTAAAGCCTCTATGAGTCAGAGTTAGCAGGGTATGGTTATCGCCTTTTGCTTGAAACTCTATGATGACCTGCGTTCTATCAATACCGTCTTTCCACATCCAGTTAAATACTATTTTTTTATTAGGAATGATTTCTTCATAAGTCCCAGAAACAATATGGTCAGAGTTCTCTTCTGCATCATGCATATGAACTAAATAATGGCCACCTACGGTTAAGTCAACCTCTGCATTGGGAACCGTCATCGCTCCCGGTGCAAACCATTGTTTCATTAATTCTGGCTGTGTCCATGCTTGGAAAACGGCTTCTACCGGCGCCGCTATTTCTTTATTAATGGATAATTCTATGGGTGAGTTACTCATGTTTATCTCCTTTAACAATATTTTTGTGAGAGGTGGGAGCTGCCGTATTTTGTTCAACACTTTTTTCAACGAATTGTTTAAGGCTCTCCAGTTGTTCATTCCAAAATTCTTGATAGTACTCAAGCCATTCCATAGCGTTAGTCAGATTCTTGGGTTCTGCTCGACAGAGTCGTTTACGGCCTTCTTTTCGTCGAACAATTAACCCTGCTTGTTCGAGTACATTAAGGTGTTTGGTAATGGCAGGCATGCTCATATTGTAGTGAGCAGTCAGGTCAGAAACGGTTTCGTCACTATTGCGTGTACGCATTAAAATATTTCGGCGTGTGGTATCCGATAGTGCTTGAAAAACACTGTCTAGTTGCTGGTCATTGGTATTCATGTTTATATTTAACCATTTGGTTAAATGTTTTGTCAAATGTTAATTTCAAATTTTATAGTGAGTTAATACAGAGGTTGTGTGAGAGGTCATTTTTACTCGAATGACTCCTCAGTTTGGTAAGTGATTTTGAAGCAGGCGTAACTTTACATTAGAGCCTTAAGCGGTATGTGACTAACAATCGCCGTTATTAAGTACTGTGGAAATTCCCGTCCAGCCAATTAAGGCACTTAGGAATGTCTGGATCCGGCTGTGACAAAGCTGAGGGTTATTACTGAAACGTACTTCACCAGTATCACGCACTTCCACCTCTCCAGGCAGAATATCGGCAAGGTTATTATTATTTTCAACCATTAGGCTGCCAACTGAAACCGGGAGCGCACCTAAAGCAAACGCATTTCTTGCCGGTGCATTGATCAGAGCTAAAGTGCCTTCAACCCGTTCAAGGGATTCAAGGTTTCTTTCTGATCCACTATCATCTCTCACCCAGTGAAAAGATAAGCGAGCATCACCTTCGATAGTTTTTAGGTTAGCCAAAACGCCCGGTTTAATTCGCGTTGCGGGTATTTCAAGGTCGCCACCAATAGTGTGGAGATTGTATAAAATTCTTCCATTGGGTTTTCCGCCACCCAAGTAGACGGTGCCATCAACCCGACGAACCTTATTTAATATTCCGAAATAGCGGTCAGGATGGTTTGATAGTCGTACATCGCCTCCTATATACGTCAATTCATCTAAGCCATAAAAATATCCATTGGTTACTCTTTCCCCATTAGGACCTATATTTAAGAGTTCGACATCACCTCCGACTCGTTGGAGTAGCGGAATGTCTAGCTCCATGCGGCGTTGAGAGTATAGGGGAAAGCCAGGCCCTGGAGATGGCTCACCTCGAGCGATAGCATGTAAGTTTCCTTCTATACGAGTTAGTTGTGGTAAATGACGTGGTACTGCGATACCTCTATGAGGCCCTGCCGGATCCATCTCTACGGGGTGCTCAAGTTCAACATCCCCTGCAACATCTCTCAGCTCGGGTAGGGTAATTTCTCCAACGGTATTTTCGACTCGGAGATTCCCCACTATAGTGTCGTGGCAGCGGTGTAGATTGTAATCAGCTTCATTGCGAATAGTGATATCACCTACGTGCCGAGTGATCTGATTACCCACCAAAAGGCGCGCTAATGGGCTGCGGCGTCCTGCACATTTTGATGCGTCATAACCATTATCGTCGAGACATACAAAAGGGTTTTCACCTGAAAGAGATTCATCTTCCAAAGAAATTAATCCGGGTTTAGGTGTTGCAGACCTTGTGCTGATACCGATATACGTTTCATAGCTGGCACAGTCACTCGGAGGTATCTGCCATAAGTCAGACGGTATTCTGACCCGAGCATTAAAAGGGTAAAGTCTTCTGTCTCCATAATACCGTGGAGATGTTTCAGAGTTTACGGTTTTTAGTATCGTCCAAGGCCCTTCAGGGCTGGGGCTTGCGACGATATGAAGCGGTGTTGAAGGTTGTGCCCAAAAGCCGACGACTGGCACGCTAGCGTCAGTATTACTGAGCACTCTTCCATCCAGAGGGGAGACTGTGCACGCTGATGTGAAAAGGGCAAAACAAACTGGCAATAAAAACCGGAGAGTGTGAAACTTTTGAACAGGGAAAGAAAAAGAAAGTAGAGTAGAGGTTTTGATATTATTTAGCCACATAGCGCCTCCTATCTTTCGCAACTGATAGCCTATACAAAAATATGAATAGGCTATTCGAATAATAATTTTAAGAAAGTAAGCTTAGTGTATAGAGTACGAGTATTTATAAAATCCCTAGTTCTAGTGATATTAGTTGTGGAATAGAGGCGTTATAGAATAAATTAATGCTCACACTCTATTATTTTAAATATACATTATTGGTCATCTTTCATAGTGTTTGATGGTTTTGTTCCTAAGGGTGATTGTAAAAATACTTCCGATAATATGACTAAAGGTGAGCGATTACTGGCCCATTCATTTTGTTCTTTAAATTCTATATATTCTATTTTTTTATCAATTAGATAAACTAGGTTGAGATGCCTTAAAATAGCTGGGTCACCTTTTAATTTAGCCAATTCACTTGTATTAAAAATATTTGTAGATAATGCTTTTTTAATCAGTAACTCTTTCTCTTCAAGTGTCACTAACGAATCGATCTGTTCGGTCAACATTGTTAAAGCTTGTTCAGTTTCGCTCATTAATAATAACCCAAACTATATTTATCAAAACGTCTAATCTACTTTTTCTCTATATGTTTGTTGACTTGGCGAATAGTATCTACCGCTATAATATATTCTTCATCCGTGTGAATCGCCCAAGCTGCGAGCTTGCAATTATCGGTCGAGATTTTTTGGTGATCCTGTTTAGATAATCCTTGGTTATTTTTATCGTCATCAAGCACTAAACCAATAGATTGTAATGGCTCGCAAATGCGCTGGCGTATCTCTGCCGAGTTTTCGCCAATACCGCCAGTAAATATAATCGCATCGACTTTTCCTTCAGCTTCTACATAATAGGCGGCAATGTATTTGCGCACATTGCGACAAAAAATATCTATCGCTAATTTAGCGCGGCGGTCATCGTGTTCGTTCACTTCAGCGAGTAGCTCACGCATATCTGATGTTAAGCCAGATATACCTAAAAGCCCCGACCGCTTATTTAATAAATTATCCATATCGTCAAAATTGAGCCCCTCTTTTCTATGAAGGTAGTGCAATATCGAAGCATCAGTATCACCTGAGCGGGTGCCCATTACCAATCCATCTAGTGGTGTAAAGCCCATTGATGTGTCTACCGAGATCCCTGCCTGTATGGAGCAAGCCGAGCAGCCATTGCCCAAGTGGACGGAGATAATATTGGTTTTCTCTCGGGGTATCTGGTTAATTTTGCGATATTTATAAGCAATGTAGCGGTGGGAGTTACCATGAAAACCATAGCGCCTGATTTTATAGCGGCGATAAAATTGGTAAGGAAGGCCATAGAGATATGCTTCCTCAGGTAAGGTGGCATGAAACGCTGTGTCAAACACTGCTACCTGTGGAATAGTCGACCCTAATAGTTTGGTGACAGCCTCTATACCTTTTAAATTGGCAGGGTTGTGCAAAGGCGCGAGATCCATACATTCTTCTATACCGGACTTTACCTTGTCATCGATAATAATTGACTCTACAAATAGTTCTCCACCATGAACGACACGATGTCCAACAGCATGAATATCACTGTAGCTTTGAATACCTTTGATTTGTGATTCAGGCGATATTAACCAACGCAGTACTTTATCAATGCCAGCTTCGTGCGTTTTTACCGGCTCATTTTGGCGAACCTTTGCCTGCCCCGTTACGTGGTAAGTAATTTGCGCATAGCTGCCAATACTTTCAATGATACCTTCAGCAAGATAATCGGCAGCGCATTCACCTGATGCCGTTATCTCCACATCCATTACCTGGAATTTTAAGGAGGATGAGCCGCTATTGAGTACCAAAATATTCATGCTGTTTTAACCCGTTGTGTCGATGGTTATTGTTATGTATAGAATTACCAAGAGTGTACAGGTTTTATCTTTTAAAGCGACTTCGATAGGGCTATTTTTGCTATAAAATTACCTCAAATAGCATGTTTTATTGAGCTAACCATTGCATCGATTAGCTCTTTTGTACAGATAAAGTAAGGCCGTTAATCTCTTTTGTATAACGACTCGATGGTGCTGGATTCAATAGTATTCGCATTGATCATATAACCCGCCAAAGCACCGGATGCATTAGCGGGTAGCTCTAGTTTCTCTACAGACAGGGCATGCACTGTAAAGCGGTAATGATGTATGCCATGGCCTACTGGTGGGCAAGCTCCCCCAAAACCTGCTGCACCGTAATCATTTTGAATTTGTGTGCTGCCGCTTGGCGCTGAATTTTTTTTCGTGCTGCCGGCACCTGTGGCTAATTCGGTTACGGTTGCAGGGATATTAACAATTTGCCAGTGCCACCAGCCACTACCGGTTGGTGCATCAGGGTCATAAGCAGTAATTGCAAAACTTTTTGTACCTTTTGGGGCATTCGACCATTTAAGGTGTGGTGAAAGATCGCCACCAGAGCAACCAAAACCAGTAAACTCTTGTGCTTTATCCATAAATTTACCGTGGGCAATATCATTACTGGATAATGTGAAAGAGTCAGCAAAAGTGGGGAATGAAGCAATAAGTGCCAAAGCGGAAAGGAGTTTACGTGTATACATGATAGGCCTCATAAAAGCGTTGTAATATTGAGGTGCTATCGTAAGTGTTTCTTTCTTAATTGTTTAGGTGCAAAACGTTCAACTTCTCGCCTTAATCCGTCATCTTTATTTTTGATGACTCTTTATCTTACGATGCCAATCTGTAGAATGAGCCCATGCTAAATGTTATCTGGATCTTCTTCTTTGTTTCGGCCTTTGTCGTGGCTCTTATCAAATTATTATTTTTTGGCGATATACAGATATTTTCTCAAATGATGACAGCGATGTTTAGCCTATCTAAGACTGCATTTGAAATTGCATTAGGGCTAACGGGTATTTTAGCTTTGTGGTTAGGCATTATGAGGATTGGTGAACGTAGTGGTTTTATTCAACTCCTAACCACTTGGCTTAGTCCACTGTTTATCCGTTTGTTACCTGATGTGCCTAAAAACCATCCAGCGTTAGGGGCGATAGTCATGAATATGTCGGCTAATGCCTTAGGTTTGGATAACGCAGCAACACCATTAGGCATTAAGGCGATGCAGGAGTTGCAAAAACTTAATCCACTGAAAGATACCGCCAGCAATGCCCAGATTCTATTTTTGGTGATCAATACATCGGCAGTAACATTATTTCCAGTAACAATATTTACTTATCGCGCGCAGATGGGCGCTACGAACCCGACCGATGTTTTTATTCCTATTTTAATCGCGACCTATGCTTCGACATTGATAGGTTTGTTCACGGTGGCTGCAGTACAAAAAATCAATTTATTTGATAAAGTCATTTTGGCTTATTTAGGCGGTTTTTCTGCTTTTGTACTGGGTTTGCTGGCTTATTTCTCAACCTTATCACAGGCAGATATGTTGGTGCAGTCTGCTTTAATCAGTAATGTTATTTTGTTTTCTTTAGTGGTGTTATTTATTGTTGGAGCAGTCTTTAAAAAGGTTAATGCTTATGATGCGTTTATTGATGGTGCTAAAGAAGGTTTTAACACTGCAATAACGATTATTCCTTATTTGGTTGCTATGTTGGTAGCGATTGGGGTATTTCGCGCCAGTGGTGCCTTGGAATTACTGGCCGAGGGCCTTCGAAGTCTGGTTTTATCATTCAATATGGATGACCGTTTTATCGATGGTTTACCTACCGCACTGATGAAACCTTTTAGCGGCAGTGGGGCTCGGGCAATGATGATCGATGCGATGCAGGTCCATGGCGCTGATTCTTTTGCTGGCCGTTTATCCTCCATCGTCCAAGGTAGTACCGAAACTACCTTTTATGTATTAGCGGTTTACTTCGGCTCCGTCGGCATTAAAAAAATCCGTCATGCAGCTGCTTGTGGCTTAGCGGCGGATGCAGCCGGTATTCTAGCTGCGATTGCCATTGCCTACTGGTTCTTTGGCTAAATAAATATACATGAAAAGGAATTACCTGTTTTGACAAGAAAATAACCTGTTAATAAATAAGCAAAACGTTTAGCTTTTCACCTTACCCTGTCATTTTTGTTTTTCTTAACTCAGAGGGTGTTAAACCAAAATGATTTTTAAAGCGATCCGTAAAACGTGATTGCGAGTGATAGCCACATTTTTCAGCAATTAGGCCAATAGATGAATTGCTTGTTTGCAGTAAATGTAAGCCTAGACCTAATTTAGACTGATCTTTTATTATCTGAACACTCGTGCCTTCTGCCTTAAGTTTTCTGCGCAAGGTAGATTCGCTAATGGCTAATTGCTGGCAGATGTACTCGGTGGTTAATTCATCAAAACTTTTTTGATGAAAGAGCTTATGTAATTGATGGCTGACTTTTGGTTTTCCTAGTAGAGAAGCAATATCTTTATGCCCAAGTTGGTAGAGCAGCATTAAAATTTCTTTTTTTCTTAAGGATTGAATCTCTTCAGGTGCCCATGTTGTGCATTCAATAAACTGTTGTAAGCACTGTTTTAATGTGAGAGTGACTTCACCAATAACATAGTCTGCTTGCGGAGCATTACTCATTGGGATCTCATTAAAGTCTTCATAGTCAAACTCAATTAACAAGGCAAGGTAAGCTTTATCGTTTGGGATATTGCGCATATTAATCGCCGGGCTATCAGACAAAAAGATAAAATGATCAGCAGGACAGCTGATTTCATGATGTTTGCCCAATTCTTTATTGCCGCTAATAACGACAACAAGTAAAGGCTTTACAATAGGGACATTGAGTAGCTGTTGCTCGTGAACAGAAGAATAGATTGAAAATGGCAAGTCTCTATCTTCACTGGCGATATGTTTAATACTGCTTAGCAAGCTCTTCATTATTCTCTACTTAGATTCCACCTACAACTCGCCAAACTAACAATCAACATTAATACAGTCAAGATTAGATAAGTGTAAAAAATAGTAAGAAACCTATTTTTGTCCATACGCTTGCCAGTATTGTGTATGTATCCACCTCTATAAAGAAATTATTATTTTGTGAAACGAGTAATCTATTAGAGGGGAATCATGAAATCAGTAATATTCAGTGTATCAATATTGGCATCACTTTTATCTTTTACAGTGCAGGCAGACGGTCCACACGATGATGCCATTAAAGCAAGGCAGGCGCTTATGCAAGTGTATCGTTTTGATTGGGCAATGCTTGGGGATATGTCAAAAGGCAAAAAAGATTATGATGCTGTTGCCGCAGGTATCGCTGCGAGCAACTTGCTAACAGCCTTAAAAATTAAGCAAGACTATATGTGGCCAGAAGGTTCAGACAGTGAAAGTGCAGGCAATGTAGAAAATTGGACCTTGCCTGATTTATGGACGGCAGATAGCGCGAAAGTTGCAGCCGCGGACAGAAAAATGATGGATGCAGCTATTAAAATGAATAGCGTTGCAGCCAATGGTTTAGGTGAATTAAAAAGTGCGATGGTTGATATCAATAATGGCTGTAAAGGCTGTCACGACGACTTTAGAAAGAAGAAAAAGTAAGAGTCGATGAATCATCAATCAACACAGACCTTAGTTAAAATCTGGGATATTTGGCTAAGGCTGTTTCATTGGACACTGGCAGTGACGGTTATTTTTCTCTTATTAAGTGGCGAATTTGGCTGGTTCTTTTTTGAAGGCCATAAGCTGGCAGGCGAGATAGTGGTGCTACTCATTGTATTTCGGTGTGTATGGGGAATGATTGGGAGTAGCAATGCAAGGTTGGGGGCTTTGATTACTCATCCTAAGTACGCGATAAAGCACTTGGGAGAACTCTTAAAGGGGGCTGTAGAGCAGGAGAGTGGCCATAGTGCATCCGGTGCCTGGGCTGTGATGATTATTTTAATATCAGTTGGTTTTCAGGCAGTCAGTGGTTTATTTATTGCTGATCAAGACGAGTTACTTGAAGGCGTATTTTATGGAGTCCTATCGGATGATATCGCTAGCCGGTTGATGACTTTACACTACCAAAACGCTCGCTTTATTCAAATTGTAGTAATAGTGCATGTCTTAATGATTGGCTTTTACTGGCTCAGGGGCAAAGTTAATCTCTTATATCCTATGGTTACAGGTTATATAAAATGGTCGAGTGAAAAGCCATTGCCTTCAATTCGGCTTCAATCAAACTGGATAGGAGGAATATCACTCGCTGTATTATTTTTGTTGTTAAGCTGGCTGTTTCGATGGTGGTAATGGCGGTGTAAAGGCGAGTTTATTATCGCTAAACTTGTTCGGTGGACGCTATTTCTACCGGGCAACCTTGGGGTCGACAGACTTGCTCATTGCATAAACGACAAATACGCCTGGCGCTGTCCTGAGTATCCGTTAGCTTCGCCAATGCGGCTTCCAAGACAGGTTGCAGTGCTTCCATCTGATCGGATGGAAGCGTATCAAGTACTGTTTCAGTGATTTGTTGGCGCGCATTCAATACCTTGTCTGCGCGTTTCCTGCCTTTCGGTGTGACTCTTAGCACCGCTATACGAGCATCCTCACTGCTTCTGTGACGTTCAACTAACCCTTCTTTTTCTAAAGTATTCACAAGCCGAACAGCACCGGAATGGGTTAACCCTAACACCTTGCTTAAGGTATCAATACTTTCATCGGGATGCTGGCTCATAGCGACTAAAGCCGATTCGTGAGTCAAACTGTGCCCACCCAAATCCGCAATCTCCTGCTCAATACGCATGGCAACAGTCGTCGCAAAGGCGCCTAGCAGATTGTTTACATAACTGTCTTTATTCATATTTTTATAATATATGACTCAGTCATAAAAAACCATAGACAAGAGCTGGTGCTATATATAATATATGACTCAGTCATATATTACTTTGAACTCAATGAAATGAGATAGATAACAATCAATAAAGAGAAACAGCATTAGGAGAGTAGCCCAAATGAGCATAGATACAGAAGCACTTCGTTATGAAAAGCAGTATAAGACCGTCTTCGGAAAACGCATGGCCTATATTGATGAAGGCTCAGGTGACCCCATTGTATTTTTGCATGGCAACCCTACATCCATTTACTTGTGGCGCAATGTGATTCCACACCTTGAAGGAAAAGGCCGTTTGATTGCTATCGATATGATCGGGCTGGGCGACTCTGACAAACTGGATCATATTGATGAAAACAGTTATTCATTGGCCGACAATAGTCGCTACACCTTTGCATTGTTAGAAGCTTTGGGGGTGGACAATAATGTCACGCTAGTCTTACATGATTGGGGCTCAGGTGTAGGCTTTAACTGGGCAAACCAACATCGCGATGCCGTAAAAGCCATTGCCTTTATGGAAGCCATTGTTACACCGTTTCCGACATGGGATGATTTCCCTATCGGTTTGCATGGGCCAATAGGCACCTTGCGTTCTGCCGAAGGCGATAAAATGGCACTAGAAGATAATTTCTTTATTGAAACATTGCTGCCCAGTGCTATTTTACGAACACTCAGTGAAGCCGAGCACAACGAATATCGCAGGCCTTTTTTAAACTCCGGTGAAGATCGTCGCCCAACCATTGTTGGCCCACGTCAATTACCCATTGCTGGTGAACCTGCTGATACGACAGATATCGTTGCCAGTTATGCGGATTATCTAGCGCATTCCGATGATATCCCTAAATTATTTATCAATGCTGAACCGGGTGCATTCCTTGTCGGCTATGCCCGAGACTTTGTGCGTACCTGGCCAAACCTGAAAGAAGTGACGGTAAAAGGTGCGCACTTTATTCAGGAAGACTCACCGAATGAAATTGGGCAAGCGATTCTAGAATGGTTGCCTGAATAGAGTATTGATTAACAATCATCGGGAGACGCTGGGACAGATTTGCACTGTCTCAGGTATTTTTTGTAATGTGAATGAAAAATTATTAAATGTTTAGTAAGTTCCGCTACTACCACCAGCAAAACTTGCAGCAGACATATATGTTGTTGTGCAGATGTCGCCTCTCCATCCCATAGGTTTGCCATGTGTAATTACATCCTGTACGCGGTATTTTTTAGAGTATCCAAATAAAGCCAGTGACATTTCAGACCTAAGTTTATCCAATAAATCTTGATCAATACGATAAAAATTCATTGTATTTTCTGATTCTTGGTGGCGATACATTGCTACAGCATACCGGATAAACCGCATATTAAGGCCTAAGCTTTTGGCAGTCTTTTTTATCTGCATTACAGTATATTGCTCAGATTGTCCATATCTTTTCACAAGAGCCGGGCCAAGCTTATATAGGTAATCTTTTAGTGCGTTGTTAAGTTTAAACTTTTGTATAAAACTAATCATTTATTGTTTTTCTGTAGATAATGTTATTCCGATCCCCATGGTGAGCAAATATCAATTAGGCAGCCATTAGGGTCCTGAGCCAGAAACCTTCGCTGACCGTAAAACTCATTGCGAGGTTTTTGAATAATAGGAATATTCATATTCACAGCGTTATCATAAACCGCATCAACATCGTCCACTACAAATGTGACATACATGCCATTGGGAGTCTGTTGATATTCTTTAGGGATTAATTCGTGATCTCTTTGAATAATGCCGTATTCAATATCGGAGTCTTCAGGAGAGCAAAGTTGTACATACCAGTCACTATCGTACTTGACCTTGAAACCTAAAAGTTCTACGTAGAAAGCTTTGCTTTTTGGTAAATCATCAGAACATATATTCGTTAATATTCTCATCACGTCCTCTCTTTGAAACGAATGTAACTTTGGCTGATATCTCGTCGAAGCATGGATAGCGTATCATGCCTTTTATTGATTTGGGATGCTCAGTAATAAATCTGTCGTTCCCACATCGATACCAGCTTGATTAAGCAGAGTTGTAACCTGACCTCGATGATGGGTTTGGTGGTTAAACAAGTGCTGAATAAGAAACCCCAAATTCTTAATAAATAACTCGCCTTTAGTACTTTGATAAGTCAGCGGCGATATAAGTACATCATCAGATAGTTCATCAGCAAACTCTAAAATAGTATTATCCATTCTTTTTCTGGCAATTAGGAGTTCATCAAACGTTGTATACAAGATGGTATTTAAGCCTTTAGGGTTTTGAATATCTCTAACATAATCGAGCGTTTTAAATTGGGCTGGATGATCCGCAAACCGTTTGAGCCAGATAGTATCGCCGACAAGAATATGATTCAACGTACCTATAATCGAACCAAAGAACGCGCCACGGTTTTCTTTTAGTTCTGAAGTACTTAATGTTGAAGCCGCTTCATAGATATTTCTGTTCATCCATTGATTGTAATCGGCCATTAGTATAAAGCTTGCTTTAAGTGACATTATTTTTCTCTGATATGGAGTCGTTAGGCGAGGCAACCCTATTAAGTGTTTTTATCAATAATATGGGTCGGAATGCTATCAATACTTAGTTGATTTGTCTTTTGCCAATACTTTTTAATACCTGATTCCCCTTGCTTTGTTGCCCAGTCACTGAGTTGCTCTCTTTCATGTTGGTACTCGAAGAAAGGGATAGACATGCCACATGAGTTTTGGACCATCTCAACACTAAGATCAAAAATTTGCCTGGCGCCGGGTAGTGGAGTGAATAAAGAATATAAGTTAGACCATTCAGGGTCAGACATATGAATAACACTCGCTTTACCATATAACCGTAATGTTAGAGGGTGCCCCTGAAAGGCAGTAAACATAATTGTCATGCGAGGGTGTTGCTGAATATGTGCAGAGGTTTCATTACCGCTACCGGTGGCATTTAGCCAAGCAATGCGATTACTATTAATGACTCGAAATGAATCCATACCTTTGGGTGAAATATTGACTCTACTGTCAGTCGTAGCGGTGCCGACAAAGAATATTTTTTGCTGGTTTATAAATTCAATATGTTTTTCTGAAAGTTCTGAGAACTGTTTTCCCATTGCTGTGGTTTCCTTGTGTTCTTGTCATTAATTACGAAGTGTTTGTTTTTTACTCAGCTTTTTATATCTATTTTTACAAAATTCATATGAGTTGCAGGTTAGGTGATTTTTACCAAACACGGTGATTAACGGATATATCACCTTTTTCTATAAGGTAAGTGTACTCTTCTTCGAAATTTACTCGAAGGGTTAGTTTAAAAGAATCTAGGTGCTCGCTTGGTTCATAGAAAAGAAGATACTTCGTTAGTCCACCTACCGAGATATAAGATTTGCCGGCAACATGTTCCGTTGATTGCCAGCCTTTGATAGTTTGTGGGCATTTACCTTTTTTGCAAATAGATAGTATTTCATTGGCTTTTGTTAGAGATTCTGATTTTGCCAGCTCGAACGAAGTTTTTAAGGAAATATAAGATAATGAGAAAACACATACGGTTAAAATTGGGCGAATAAGGCTTTTGGTCGAATTTTGTTTCTTGATTAATTTCGAGACTATACTGTAAATCGACAAAAATAGGCACAGCCACCCAATTGCCCAAAATATAAATGTGAAAAAATCAATGGGAATAAACACCAACGGCAAAAAAGCTAAAGGTGGAATTATCCTTAATGCCCAATCGAGAATTATTTTTAATTGTTCCATGAATCTACTGTTTTCTTGGAGCTAACACCGCAAATACAGATAAAGCGATGTGATTTGCTTTGTTATGTGTACCATGCCATACCTTCATGTGCTACCGAACCAAATAACACTTTTTTGTCTTTATAGAGCGCTAGATCTTCAGGGAAGCCGGGTGCTAAGAAAGAATATACCGAGTCAACACACTCAAGTAGCTTAATTGACTCAGTGGTAACTTTATATTTGTAAACTCTAGCTTTATCACCAGTAAGCTGTGTTCCAGGCCACGAATCACAACTAAAGTTACTAATTAACCACGGTTCTAAATGATTTATTAACTCAAAGGCAGTGTCGTTGAATGCCATATTGCGCCAAACTAAGCTAAAAGAGTCAGCGTTCTCCAGTGCGTAATCTAGCAATTCTTCATAAGATGTATATTTCATCCTATCCTATCCGATATTACACATGTGGCTGTGGTTTGCCTTATTAGCAGATATCAAAATCTACCCCTTCAATTAAAAAGAGTGATTCAATCATTTTTCCAATGTTTGTACTTTTATCTAAGCCATAACTGGTATAAAGGCTGTCATTATGATGAAACCGATGGATAGATGGCATAATTTTCAGTACTTTATCGAGCCAATTTTCAAAATGACTTTGAGTAAGCCCTTTACTTTTAACAGACATAAACTCATTAAATATTACAACCTCTATATTCTTACCATTATCTTCGGTTACTAACCAGTTAAAGGCTTTTATTTTATTGTTTATATCTGTTATGCAGTATGCAAGTGCTTTTTCTTCTGATTGAGAGGAATGTTTTGCTAATGTATTGGTCGGTAAATGTAGTACTGATGCAACCACATTTTCGCCTTTTTTCTCTATACCTAACTTAAGCATATAATTTTAACTAATTGTCCTGCTGTCTGTACTTGTTAACTCTTCGGCACAAGATTGATAACACCCATTCTATAAGGTTTTTCAGAAAAGTTATTAGCTTTAAAAACTATAGTCTTATAAGGCTGATAACCTTTGCACTCTAATTGTAATGCGTATTTATTGCCATATGGGGCAATAGAAATTGGAACGGAGAACGAACCGGAAACGAGTATTGACCAAGGCGCCTCCCATTTTTACCGTTATCTACTACAAAAAGCTCACATTCTTCTATGTGTGTTTTCCCTTGTTGATTTTGAATATGGCCTTCCACATCAAGGTATCGACTACAAGGAGCTATAAAACAACATCCTGTTATCGTCAAAATTGGAAGAATTAAAGTAACTTTTCTCATCAGTAGAGTTAACGCCCGATACTGCGGGCAATTGAAGCGAAGCGTAAATTGCTCCTTCACTTGCTAATTAATGCTCGTCTCAGCACGCGCGTTTTTGTGTGAGAACATGGCACATTTGTTAGGCCACTCTATATTCAGTTTATTCATGGAATACCATTACACCCGTGTTGAATGAAGCCTTCTCGTTGACAGAGTTGTTCGTAGTACGCTTGGATTGCAGGAAGCTCAGGCCTTTCCATCGGTGTTGATAACCAACGATGTGTAGCAAGGCCAAGTACAATATCCGCTAACGTAAAATCAGCACCAAGTATAAATTTACCTGATTCGCTGAGTTGGTGATCAAGTAAAGTCATGTTCTTATTCCAAGCTTGGACACTTGTATTGACCAGCACCGCATCAGAATATGCAGGGTCTTTCCTTACTAGAGACATAAATGAATACCGCCAAGAGGTATTGAGCTCTGTAGCCTGCCAGTCCATCCATTTTTCAACTCGTGCTTTTGCCTTCGGCTCTTGAGGTAAAAGATCCCAGCGTTTTTCGGAAGAGGCAAGATAACGACAAATAGTGTTTGACTCCCAAAGAGTAAAATCTTGATCAATAATAACTGGAACTAATGCGTTAGGGTTTAATATAAGAAACTCAGTTTTATTTAAATCGTTTTTCTCAACACCCCATTCTTCAAGCTTATAAGCTAAAGGAAGCTCAGCACATAACCAAAGCACTTTGCGTACATTGATAGAAGTTGATTTTCCAAGGACTCTTAGCATGGTGTAATTGTTCTCTTAATGTTTCTGCCTACCATAGTTATGAGTGATTTTGGTGCTTAGCAATATTTTCTGCTACTACTTTCTTTGACTCTAACCATTCTTCGTAATGTAATAAACTATTCCAGTTAAACTCTTTCTTATGTGTAAATACGATATATATATACTCTTTTTCATTTCATCAGCTCTTAATAAAAAACGTGCTGCTTTTGGAGAACCCCCTATACCTGGAATAGGCTGGCTACAGTCGTTTTCTATCTATTTTTTAGCCTCAGCTAACGAAATCTCAGACCATGCATACGGGTGACCTGTTGTATATATTTTGTAGCTGAATGGGTCACCTTCTAGAGAATCAATAAATTCTACTAATTTATTTACGCCCTGCTTTTTATACTTTTTTGATAGACTTACAAGCCAATACACGAAAGGGCCTAAAAAGACTAAGCATAGAACTATAAGAATCATAAGATCTCTTGCTTGTTCTTCGTTCATTGTCTACTCATAACTTGTTACGTGTATTTTCAATGAATTCACGTGCTTCTTTACGATTAGTTAAACGTACAAAGTTCAAATGAGAGAACTCGTGTGATTGCATGACGTTTTCATACCTTTCTTTGTTACGCCCATAATTTTGGAAGAACCACATTAAAATAGAAGACTTGTGAAAGAATGACTTTCTGAATGATTCTTTATTACCTGTATTAGGCCAAAGCTCGTCTTTTTTAATTGCGCGATGTATGGTGCGACCTAATAATTGGGTAAAAGTAGTAAGGTAGCTAAAATCTAACCATATAGCTGTATCAGCTCTTTGCCACTTAATATCAGTTGTTCTACTAAAATTCCCGTCTAACACCCAAGTATCATTACTAACCGCTGAAGCCACTTTAGGCAAAAATTCTTCCTCCGTTGACTCAACCCAATTCGGTTTCCAAAACAGCTCATCTAACTGTACATAAGGAATGCCTAAAGCGGCGGAAAGCTCTTTGGAGAAAGTTGTTTTTCCACTACCAGTGGTTCCAATAACATTAATTCTCTTCATTCTCTAACACTTCGTATACACATAACGCCGCCAGCAGGGGAGCAACTTTGCTGCTTCCCGCTGGCTGGCCTTGTTAACTTTTAACCAGAAAGGTCGATATAAGCAGCTCGACGGCAGTTTGTATCTCCACTCGATAACGCTGATATTTTTACAGTTTGACTTTTGGTAGTGTACGCTGCAAGCGCAATTGAAAACGCTCTATTATGTGTTGCCTCGTCTGCAGACAAGCTTAAGGGAAAGACAATAACAGTACCATTAGCACATGGCCCAGTACCCCCTGAAGTCCTAACAAAAAAACTTTTTGAGCCATCTGGTGTATTCCCGATGGTAGTTATTTTTACTCCTGAAACTAAATTATCTGCACTTACTAGGTTTGAAAGGCTAATAAACATACAGAACAGAAATAGTTTTTTCATTTTTTATCCTTTGTGTATTAATAAAGTTAACGCCGTGGTAAGGGGCGGCCGGAGCAAACTTGACCACTTTGTTATGTTTACAACCTCATTAAATTAATTAATGGACGCCCATTAAAACAACCCAATGCCATAGATATTGGCTGGCCTGCCAAGCGAGCCGCAAGCGCCATTGAATAAATAGCACGACCATGATCTGTTGCTAGGTCTACCTGATTATATTGTTGATTACACTCTGGCGGAACGTAATTATTCGGAACTCCGCCTTCTACTACTATAATGCCCATACCATTTTCAACAATTAAACTTGCTATTTTTTGATATGGAGTCCAAGAACCTGGATTTGAAAATGCTGAAGCTGATAAGAATAAAGTAACAAGTAAAAGATGCCTTAAAATAAACATAATTCTCCTTTCAATAAAACATAACGCCCGTAGCAGGCGCATTTATGTAGGTGGGTTTTGTATGCCAGAGTAGCGACCGGCATGCAAAAAACGCCGGAATAAATATCGCGCTGACTACGTTTGTTAAGTGTTTTGCCACTTTAAAATGTGTTCTGTTATTGGCCACCAATTTTCCTTGTTTTGGTCGCTTGAGTCAGCCCAATACTCCAGCTCAAATTCATGAATTTCTGGATCCCCATGCAGAAGGGCCATGATTTCATTATGTAACTGATGTACAGCTCCGTTAGATTGCACATGTTCATTGAGACATTCAAGAAAGAAGCAACCTAACAAGCGCTTTTCTTGGTCATTTGTTGATTCGCCTTTATAGATTTCGAAGTACTGTTCAATTTCACTTAAACTGCATGAGGTATATTCGAAATCTTGGTCGTAGCTGTCAAATCTAGTTCCTGGGTCAATTCCCATTCTTTTAAAGATGGATACTGCCGCATCTATACTTGGGTGTTTAAGATCATCTCTCATCGTGTGTACACTTAACAGTGTATTAATAAGGCCGCTGGCCTCATTAATATAGTTATGAGGCGGCCTTTGTTTTCTACATTTAAAATCTTTATCCTCTAAGCTACTCGTTACCTAGCACTTTACAGCAAACTTAATTGCATAAGTAACAATTAGAGTGGCTTTGCTTAATATTTAATCTGTTGAAAATATTACTTTGAAGGTTAACTTACCAATGCAGTTTTGAAAAGGTGTTTATGGCTTGTTAATTTTTAAAGAAGGTTTGATGGCCAGTGCGTCCTTGCACTGTTTAATCGCTAGCTTATTTTACGAGATAGAAAAATTCCGATCACCATCAATACAATACCGAATAAGCGGGTTGGAGAAATCGGAATAATTTGGGCATTAAATAAACCGAAATGGTCGATAATAGAGGCTGAGATTATTTGCCCTAGCAAGACTACAAATATGGCATTGCCGACGCCAAAGCGTGGTACTAACCAAGTAATGGATAGAACATAAAAAGCGACAAATATTCCACCAATATATAAATAGGGCGGTGCACTATTAAACGACAATGTGGTTGGTAGACCATTAATGACTAGTGCCGCTAAGGCGATAACAAAGGCACCAAAAAATAAGACGGCCGTAGCAGCAGTGGTAGACCCCAAGCGAATGCTTAGGGCTCCACTAATGGTTGCCATAATCGGAATGCCAATGCCTGCTGCCAAAGCCAGTGCCGAGTAATGCATATTCAAGGTCATGGTTAAGACCCAGCTCGTGCACGGCGAACGGTAACGGATTCACCGCCAATTCCCCAGTTATCAGTTTCCACAACATCTATGGTAACCACGGTGGTTTCCGGGTTTTTGCCCAGCTCGCGCTGTAATAAGTCGGTGACGGATTTAATCAGCGTCGCTTTTTTTTCTGCTGTCAGGTTTTCAGGGGTCACTTTAAAGTTAACGTAAGGCATGGTGGTGCTTCTCCATTTAAGGTTGAAAGATAAATAGGGGTGTTCGTTCAATGAAAATAGCTTAACAAAAGTATATTATTAAAAATAATGATTGTTTTTGTTTTTTAATATCAATATTATTGATATATGGATTATCTATTACTAGAAACATTTTTGACGGTGACTGAAGCCGGTAGCTTTTCGAAAGCGGCTGAGCTAATGAATTGTGTTCAATCCAACATTACTGCTCGAATCAAGCGGTTAGAGGCACATTTTGGCCAGGCTCTATTTGAGCGTGGCCGGGGTGGTGCCCGTACAACGGATTTTGGCTCGGAAGTGCAACAACAGGCTCGCCGCTTACTGGCGACTCATCATCAGGTGGAGCGTCAGTTAATGGATGCAGCTGGGCGTTCAGCCAAGTTCCGTTTAGGCTCTATGGAAACAACCGCTGGTGCACGTTTGCCACCGTTACTAAAGCGCTTGTCCGATCAATTCCCCGGTGCCCGTTTGTCATTGCGTACCGCACCCACGGGGGAACTGACAGCGATGGTTTGGGAACGACAACTTGATGCGGCACTGGTGGCGGGGCCAATCGATGAAAGTCGCTTCCACAGTATCCAGGCTTTTCAGGAAACGCTGGTGGTTGCTCAGCCGATAAAAGGTCAGCCAGAACTATCTTTGCTGGCCTTTCGTGCCTCATGTAGTTACCGAAATATTGCCAATCAATGGCTGCGTTTAAACGGCTGTATGGATACTAAAGTTATTGAAATGGGCACTCTGGATGGGATGTTAGGCTGTGTCGAGGCAGGTATGGGCTTTGCCATTTTTCCTGAAAGTGCAATTAAAACGTATCGTCATTTTGACAACCTTGAAATAAAGCCATTGCCTAAAGGTCTTGCTGAAGTCACGACGCATTTGATTTGGCGATATGATCATAAGCCAAGCGCAGTGCATCAGGCATTTGGTGGGTATCTAAAATCACCCAAATAATCATCACTTAAGTAATAAACCTTAAAGAAAACGTATCGAATAAGTGACGAGTTAAAATAGATCTCAATCAATAATAGCCTTGATATTATTGACTTACTTTTTAATCGCAATAATTCCCGACCCAACAATTAAGACCATCCCAATAATGGTAAGTCCATCAGGAAATTCTGCAAATAATAATATCCCCCAGAAGACGCTAAAAATAAGATAAGAATAATCGAGAGTTGCAATAATCGATGGTGGCCCTTTCTGATAAGCGACTGCGGTAAATAAACTTCCGAGGATTACAATAATTGCTAAAGCCCCCATGGTTAGCCAGCCGATATTGTCTAAGTAAATCCAGTCTCCAAGTAAGAAAGGGTTGGTTGCTTTGGTTTTTTCTAACGGTGATAACACCATAAGAACCAACGTTGCAACTGCTCCCATCGCAATAAACATAATATTCAAAGCCAGTGATAGTATTTTAGGGTTTTCATTCTGGCATTTTGTTCTAGTCAAAATCATGGCTAAGGCATAAAGAATTGCAGCCCATAAGGGTAGTAATAAATAAGGGTTAAAACCGTCGGCATCGGGCCGAACAATGACCAGTACGCCGACAAAACCTATTGCAATGGCAAGCCAGGATTTTAAGTTAACCTTTTCGCCAGTTAATAGAGCAGAAAACAACGTAATAAAAATAGGGATGGTGTAATACACCGCGGCAGCGATGGATAATTTGATATGAGGTAAAGCCACATAGTAAGCAACCCACATAGAGGCTAGTAGTAAGCTACGTAACACTGTCCATTTTAGTGTGGCAGGTATCAGTGATAGTTGGGGGTCAAAATATTTAATAAGTGATATCAGAATAGGGATGGCAATTAAGGAACGGATCACATAGATCTGCCAGATTGGTAAGTTGGTACTGATCATCTTTATGAGGGCATCGCCAAAAGACAATGACAGCACGGCAGTAATAATGGCAGCTATCGCAAGCTTCAAATTATCCTTGGCGGGCGAAGGGGTTTGGATCAATAAGGTTGATTGAGTCATCGTTGTCTATACTCGTTTAATTAATTATTAATTAAGTATAAATTCAGATTTATTCTAATTATATTGATATTTTTTAAGGTATAGTTAACTTTAAGTTAAGTAAAAAGCTATATGAAAGCCATGCAGAAATTAAAGAAACAATTACCGCCCCTTTCCAGCCTTTTACCTTTTGAAGCAACGGCACGCTTGGGTAGTATTACGCAAGCAGCTGATGAGTTGGGGCTGACACAGGCCGCTATTAGTCGTCAAATTAAGGCCTTGGAAGATAATCTCGGTGTGTCGCTATTTGAACGGCGTAATAGAGCGATTTTCCTCAGCGAGGAAGGGCGGGAATTCGAGAAAATTGTGGCAGAAGCGATGGGATCAATAGCCACCCATGCTACCCATTTACGTGGGCAAAGTGTAAAAAATGAAGTGGTATTGTTATCTCAGCTATGCGAAAGCTTTTATTGGTTAATGCCTAGTTTATCGACGTTTTATCAGCATCATCCTAATATTCGTGTCAGAGTGTCTGCTACTACAACGCCTATAAGCCAAACGACAGAGCGCTTCGACTTGGCTGTGCAAACCAGTAGCCGGCAGAGTGGACGACATGCCTTGGTATTTACGGCATCGGATGAAATATTTCCTGTTTGCAGTCCTAATTATTTAGCGGATAAAAAACTTCCGCTTTCGCTTGATGAGCTTGCTTCGCATCATCTACTGCATCATAACATTGAGCCTCAAGAGTGGATGGAATGGAATGATTGGTTAAAGCATGTGGCGCCTGATATCAAAATAAATAGTAAAGGCTCTGCCTATGAAAGTTATTTGTTAGTGATTCAAGCCGCAATAGAAGGGCACGGTATAGCACTAGGTTGGAGAAGAACAACAGAAAATCTATTAAAGGCTGGTAGTCTTGTTCGACCTTGTCAAGAAAGTGTTTATCTACCAGAAGGCCTTTCTATTTATCAACATGCTTACAGCGCAACAAATGGTGAAACTCGTCCAGAGGTGGAAGCATTATTAGACTGGCTTAGGGATGAGCTCAGTTAACAATTAAAAGTAAAAAAGTGTGTCGTTATTAATATTAAATTAAACAGATGTAATGCATTATAGTCATACCGCGAACACAGCATAGTTTTATTTAGGGATATCTATTGCCGTAAATAAAAGTGTCTACTAACTCACAAAGGGTTAAATAAAACTTAACTAATATTTACTGTGTTATAAGGATATGGTCTACTTTTATAAAATAATAATCGAAGGGAATTGTAGACTAATGATAACGTTAACAAAAAGCAATCGAAGCACTACTCACTCAGTATATCGTAATTCAACTACTCTTATTTTTATCAGTTTACTCCTTTTAAGCTGCGGTGGTGGTGGCAGCAGCGGAGGGGGTGTCGACATTGCAGAAGAAACTGCAAAGGCAATTACAGAGTGCGGGCCTAATTTGGAATATACAAAAGGCTCAATGCCTATTATTCTAACTAATCCTCATGGAGCATCAGATCAAGACCCTTCCACTTTAATTCCTGGCGTATCTCTTCGAACAGGCAGGAATTTTAATGGCTCAAATGGCAGGTTCGTTACAATACCAGATACCAATACTGATATAGCTACAGATATACTTGCCGATAGGATCGAAGCCATTACGGGAGAAAGGCCTTATGTGATTAAAGCCCGCTTTAGGCGTTCTCAAATCGACGCTGCACGAAGCGCCCCTAATGCGGTAAACCAACCAGTAATAGGCACATCTAGGTTGGTAAATCTCGCTTATGACGATCCTAAAGCAAAGCCCTGCTATGATGCTTTTTACTACGCTATTAATGAATCCATTACCGAAATCCGAGAAAACTATGGGCGTGGATTTATATTTGACATACATAGTACCAGACGCATTTCAGTAAATACGGGTGTTGCTAGAGGCACCCTTAGTATTGCGCCGCTCCGAGGGGAGAGCATTAAGGAATTAATAAGTTTATTTGGCAATAGCGTACTAGATGGCCCCAATAGTTTGTTTGGCATCATTGGCTCTAGAGGCATTATAACCACGCCAATGGACCAAAGTGGTGACGATGAGCCGTGTTGTGCTGGAAGTTACGTCGTTCAACGTTGGGGAGGTTATGTAAACCCGAATTATCCGACTAGGCCAAACAACACAATGGATACTATTATGATCGAAATAGCTAAAACCATTACAGAAGCCCCTGACTTGAGTATTCTAACCAATACCATGAACATAGTTGGGGAATCCATCGTTGAATACTATGACATATGGTACAACGACTGATTTAAACGGCAGGACGCTCTAGTCTGGCTGTGCAAACTAATACTAGAGCTCCTTCTATTTATCAACATGCTTACATCAACCAATGGTGAGACTCGCCTAGAGGTAGAAACATTATTATTTGTTAGCCTCTGATTTGTCTGACTCTAAATGAACGGCCTTTGAGTTTTCCATGTTCAATTTTCTTTAAAGCATCGATTGCTACCTTGCAACTAACGGCGACATAGGCACAGTTGTCAAAGATATGTATTTTGCCTACTTGCTTGCCTTCGATGCCATCTTTACCGGTTAATGCACCTAATATATCGCCAGGCCGCACTTTCTGTTTTTTGCCGCCATCAATTTGTAATGTAGCCATAGGTGGTTTATAGGTAGGTTCATTTAACAGCTTTTGATCGGGCAGAGGAGTCGTCACTAGGGTTTGATTTAAATATTCTTGTAGTGCCTGCAGTTTGTAATTTTCTTTTTCTGAAACCAGAGTGAAGGCACAACCTTGGCTGCCGGCTCTACCGGTGCGGCCAATTCGGTGAGTGTGAACCTCCAGCTCTCGCGACAATTGATAATTGATGACAGCATCCAAAGCATCGATATCTAAGCCGCGGGCAGCCACATCGGTGGCGACCAAAATAGAGGCACTCTTATTGGCAAATCGCACCAGAATCTGGTCCCTCATTTTTTGTTCGAGGTCGCCATTCAAGGCAACGGCACTAAAGCCCATCTCTCGAAGTTCAGTGGCAATCTCCTGTGTTTCGCGTTTGGTATTGCAGAAGACAACGGCAGAGTCGGGGCGATGTTTAAGCAATAGTAATTGCAGAGCAGTGATGCGCGGTGTGTTTTTATCTACTCGGTAAAAAATCTGTTCAATGCTGCTATTGTCATGTGTGGCTTCGACCTTCACCATCACGGGAGTGTTCATCACTCGATTGGCAATGGCTTCTATTTCCTTTGGATAAGTCGCACTGAAGAGTAATGTTTGTCGTTGCGCAGGCGCATAGTCGATAATGGCATCTATGGTCGGTTGAAAGCCCATATCAAGCATGCGGTCTGCTTCATCTAATACCAAGGTATTTAAATTATCCAGATTTAAGTTACCTTTACGTAAATGCTCTTCAATTCTACCCGGTGTTCCTACAACAATATGAGCACCATGTTCAAGAGAGCCTATTTGAGGTCCAAAGGGCATGCCACCGCAAAGTGTTAATACCTTAATATTGTGGATGCCACGCGCAAGTTTGCGAATTTCTTTGGCGACTTGATCCGCCAGTTCCCGTGTAGGGCACAATACAAGCGATTGCACTCGATAGCGTTTCACATCCAGATTATTCAACAAGCCTAAACCAAAAGCAGCGGTTTTCCCTGAACCTGTTTTTGCCTGTGCAATAACATCCTTTTTCTCCACAATGACTGGTAAGCTTTGAGCCTGTATCTGCGTCATTGTGTGATAACCGAGCGAGGAGAGGTTTTTCAGTAAATCAGAGTGCAAGCATAGGGAGGAAAAGTCAGTTTGGCTCAAGAGGGAGTCCTATAGGGTATTTGGCAATGGCGAAAATATGAAGAATGCTTAGTATAGCATTGCCGGTTTAGGTATAGATATATTAAAGGTTCAGGTCGATGGTATAGTATGCCGATGATTGATTGAGTCGTTCATGTTGAGTGGCTATATAAAGCGATTAAAAGAAACAGGAGTGCTTGTGATAAAGGTCGTTAAGTCTTTTATTATTGTATTAAGTTTGGCAATGTCCCTGAGTGGCGTTGCATCCAGTATTTCAGAAAGGATAGGGGAGCTTTGCCCTGATTGTAATCAGCGTGCACAACGTCAAACGGCCACATTGATTCTGGACCGTGGGCAAACCGCTTTATATACCCGTGCCTGGCTAGCCCAAAATGCACAGCAGAGTATCGATATTCAATATTTTATCTGGAGTGATGACAATATTGGTGTTTTAGCAGCAGAAGCTTTACTTCAAGCTGCTAATAGAGGTGTAAAAGTTCGAGTGATTGTTGATGATTTTTTAATTGATGCTGATACCACATCGTTACTGTCATTAGCTGCTCATAAAAATATTGAAATTAAGATTTATAATCCTAAGCATAAAGTTGGAGTTTCAAAAATAAAACGTTTAAAAAACTTGGCTTTGGATTTCAGAGATTCCAATCAGCGAATGCATGATAAGCTCGTTATTTTTGATGATATGATTGCGATTACCGGTGGTCGTAATATGGCCGATGAGTATTTTGATTTCGATAGGCAATATTCTTTTCGTGATAGAGATGCCTTAGTCTATGGGAAATCAATTGCCGCAATGAAAGAAAGTTTTGAGCGTTTCTGGTCGAGCGATTTGTCCTTATCCTTGGAAACATTATTGCAGGATAAGTCACTGGCCTTATCACAAGCTCAAATCGATCAGTCATACGCCGAGCTAACCGAGTACGCTAATAATTCTGAAAATTTTGCACCAGAAATTCGTGACAGTATTGCCGATTTGTCAGCCCGTTTTAATACGACGATTGATGAAATGCGTTGGAGTGATGCTTATTTTATTTATGATATGCCAGGTAAAAATGACGGCACTTCAGGTTTGTCGGGTGGTGGAAAATCTACGGATGCCATTATTGAATTGGTCAAAAGTGCGCAGAAGGAAATTATTATTCAATCACCTTATTTGATTATGTCAAAAGATGTCATTGCTCTATTTAAACAGCGAATCGACGAAGGTATCACTATAAAAATATCGACCAATTCACTAGCATCGACGGATAATATGATGGCTTACAGTGGTTATCATAAAGTCAGAGATGCTATATTGGAGGCAGGTATCGAATTGTATGAATATAAGCCGGCACCTATTAATCAAATTAGACTTCATCAGCGTTATCTGGCAATGAGAGAATCGCCTCCCATTTTTGCAATACATGCGAAAAGCATGGTGATCGATAAAAAAATTGCCGCAATCGGAACATTTAATTTTGATCCTCGTTCGATCAATTTGAATACCGAAGTAGGCATTATTATTCCAGAGAAAGAGATCTCGGCAGAACTTTATCAACTAATTACCGATGATATGGCACCCGGTAATAGTTGGCGCATTTTAAAAGATCAAAATCCGGATGATACAGTTTCATTCTGGAAGCGGATGAAGCTTTTTGCTTTTAAACTATTGCCCTTAGAGCCTGTTTTATAAGTTTTCCTGACATCCCTGTTAGTGAGTTACCAGTATGCCAATGAAAATCGGACAGCTAAGTCGCCAATCAGAGTTAAGTGCTCACACGATTCGCTATTATGAAAAAATCGGGCTTTTACAAAAAGCAGATAAAGATGATAGCGGCCATCGTGTCTATGATGAAGCCGATCTGGATTTAATCAACTGGGTGACATGCCTTAAAAAATCAGGGATGCCTTTGCAAAAAATTAAGCGCTATGTTCAAGCGTATCGACATCATAAAAATAGCGAAGTGACCGAAATACTTGAATTGCATCTCGTAAAGCTAAAAGCACAACAAGTGGACATAGAACACTATATCGATGTGACCCAAAAGAAGCTTTCCCAGCTAAAAAAGCCAGATTAAAAAAACCAACTAAAGAAAGGCTTGACTTAGAGTATGCTCTAAGTTGTTAGGATTTGTTTAACTCTAAACCTAACAGGAGCCTACGATGAAAGCCACTATTAAAAAAGTAACGGTTAAAATAGTCAATGCATTTATAGATGGGAGCACAGGCGGCAACCCCGCAGGCATTGTAACGGATGCTGATAATCTAACTCATGATCAGAAGCTGGCCATCGCTAAAGAGGTCGGTTTGTCAGAAACGGCCTTTATATCAACTTCACTCACTGCCAGTATTAAGCTGGATTTCTATACCCCAACACGGCAAATAGCCCACTGTGGCCATGCAACAATTGCGGTGTTTAGTTATCTTGCACAAACGGGAAAAATCCCTCAAGGGTGGTCATCTAAGGAAACCATTGATGATAACCGAAAGATCTTTATCAAAGGCAATATGGCCTATATGGAGCAATTAGCTCCGAAATATGAGGATGTCAGTGAATATCATGCCGAGATACTTCATTCTCTGGGCCTTAAAGAGCAGCATATTATCGGTGCACCTAAATTAGTGAATACAGGTAATTCATTTGTTGTTTTAGGGGTTAAAAATGCAGAGTATCTTACCCAACTGACTCCAGATTTTAAAGAAATTGAGTCAGTGTCAGAGAGATTAGACTTAATTGGCTATTATATTTTTACTCAAGAGGCCTCTATGACTGAACGTGATGCAGCATCAAGAATGCTAGCACCGCGTTATGGTATCAATGAAGAGGCAGCAACAGGCATGGCTGCGGGGCCTTTAGCCTGTTATTTGTATGATGAGGTGGGTATTAAAAAAAATAGATTTTATATAGAGCAAGGGGCTATGATGCAACCTGCTTCTCCTAGCATCATCGATGTTAATCTTAATCTCTCAGAAGAAGGCGAGATTTCTTCATTAATGGCAGGTGGGAGTGCGCAATTGACTGAAGATCGTGTTATTGAAATTAACTAAAAATGATTAGGTGCTATGTATCCATTTCTAAAATTTGCTGTCATTCTCTTTAAGGCAAAATATCGTTCTAAAATCACCCTACAAGATAAAAGTGTTTTGACACTCAGGGCCGGACTAACTGATATCGATATGTTTATGGAACTCAATAATGCCCGCTACTTTAATTATATGGAGCTGGGGCGATGGGATTATTCTCAACGAGTTGGTTTCATCAAACTCATGAAGAAAAATGATTGGGGTGTTGCCGTTGGTGGTGCCAGTATTCGTTACCGAAGACGCATTCCGTTTCTCAGTAAATTCACGCTCACTACGGAATTAATCTGCCATGATGGCAGATGGTTCTATTTCTTACAGGAAACCCACCGCAACAATAAAATCTGTTCCTCTGCGCTAATGAAAGTGTGTGCCGTATCGAAGCAAGGCCTGGTGCCAGCCTCGGAAGTGGTTGAGGCCCTAGGGCAGGATGTAAATACCGATATTCCTGATTGGGTCACAGCCTGGATTGAGGCCGAGGGACAAAGGCCTTGGCCGAAAGAATAGAGGGGCAGTTTTCAAAAGCTAGTAAAGGGTGTATTGTAAAAAGCGGTCACTATACCTTGTAAGTCTTTTTTCTAAGTGAAAGTTTAAATGAGAATGAGTCGCAATTGTCGCCGCCCCGTTTTTTTAGAATGTAAATTCAACATTTGTTAAATTTAATTATGAAAATGATAAAGGCATTTATTTACGGTGTATCATTTTAACTATCAAATAGATTGGGTACCTATAATATGGGTAATTGGTTTGAGCTTTATCGGGCTATATCAGGTATTTCAAAAGAGCCAATTCTCTCTTTCATTTTCCTGTATTATTAAATTTTTACCGACGGTTTTAATCATATCATCCCTTTTAATTTATAGTGCTTTTAAGCTTTCTGTAATAAGGGAAAAAATTGAAAATGAGGAAATCTATACTATAGAAGGAGTTGTTAGTGAGATATATGTTCATAATGCTAAGGATGTATTTTATATTAATTTTAAAGATCAGCGTTTTGAAATATATGATAATGAAACATATTGCTTTAGTGGTAACAACGTAGTGTCCAAAGGAGATTATATTCGGCTTGAATATATTGATATTAATAGGTGGGCAGGATTTATAACACCTCCTTGTATTCTTAAGCTGGTAAAGAAGTCAAAATAAAAGATGACGGAGTGAGTTAATTTCTCTCTATTTGGTAATACAAATAAAAAACGTTTCGCTTTTAACGAAGTGTTTTTTTAACCCACTCTGTAAAACGAGCTACTTTGGTTTGGTCTTTTTTATGGGGAGGAGTTATTAAGTAATAACCGTAGTCACTGTTTAGTTCTATCTTTAAGGGATTGATTAACTTCTGTTGTTGTAACAGGTCATGACAAAGAAAGTCCGGTACAAATCCAATACCCAGGTGTTTCAAAGCGGCTTGAATAACCATATAAAAATGTTCGCAGCCAAAACTGCTAACAACATCCATTTTATCCAGTTGATAATGTTCAAAAAAATCATGCCAGAGGTGAGGGCGATTATTCAGTGTTATGCATTGGCATTTTTGTAAGTCTGCCACAGAACTTACCGGTGTTTCTTCAAGTTGCTGAGGGCTGGCAATCAATAGAAGTTTTTCAGCCAGAAGCAGTTCAGCATCCGTATTTTTTTTGTCTTTTGGTAAGCAGCGAATGGAAATATCAACCTGGCTTTTACTCCAGTCAATATCATCATCTGCTGAGTTGATATGTAACACAATATCAGGATGAAGCTGGTGAAATTCTTCTACCCTTGAAAACATCCATAGTGCGCTGAGTGATGGCGTGATGTTTATTGTTAAGACTTCTTTTTCTTGGTGGGCATAAAATTTTTCTGAGCCTGCTTCGACAATATCCAAGGCTTGGGATATAACCGATAAATATTGTCTGCCTTCGTTGGTTAACGTGACAACACCACCATTGCGTTCAAATAAGGCTGTGCCTAAATGTCTCTCTAATAAGCGAATTTGTTTGCTTACAGCACTTTGAGTTACAAACAGAGTTTCAGCGGCTTTACTAAAGCTTTCTGATTTGGCGGCGACTTCAAAGACGCGCAAGGCATTGAGTGGGGGTAAATGTCTTTTCATTTCAGTTACTTGCACATTGTAGTAGATAGAGAATATCTTGATTGCAGTGCCTAATCAATCTTGGGGCTAATGACGGAGCATTTAAGGGCTATGACTTTTTTTCATCATGCCAAAAAATAAGTTGTTTGTATAAGCCTGTTATTTTTTGAATACTACTTCGGTATCTTGAGGTTGTTTATGCCTCTTATCGTAAGCCTGTACTGATCTACTACTGGAGTTTTACATGTCTCATGTTTTTCCTCGCCATACTAACAATGTATTGCCAACGGTGGTTTCCGGTGAAGGCGTCTACTTAGTTGATAATCACGGCAAGCGTTATATTGATGGTTCTTGTGGGGCTGCAACTTCTTGTTTAGGACATAGCGATGCCAAGGTGATCGCTGCAATTAAGCACCAGCTCGATTCTATACCCTATGCTCATACCAGCTTTTTTACGTCGAACCCTGCAGAAGAGTTGGCAAATCTGTTGAGTGCCCATGCGCCGGAAGAAATCGAAAGAGTGTATTTTCTGTCAGGTGGTTCAGAGGCGGTAGAGGCGTCGTTAAAATTAGCACGGCAGTATTTTTTAGAAAAAGGCGAGGCTTCTCGCCGACATGTGATTGCACGGCGACAAAGTTACCACGGGAATACATTGGGTGCGCTGGCAACAGGTGGCAATAAGTCCCGACGTAAAGCCTTTGCTCCTCTATTGATGGAAACCACACATATATCCCCTTGCTATGAGTACCGAGGTAAAGAGGGTGGAGAGAGCACCTTTGACTATGGGCAGCGTGTTGCCAATGAACTCGAAACAGAAATTCAGCGGCTTGGGTCAGAGAATGTCATGGCGTTTGTGGCTGAGCCTGTGGTTGGGGCTACCGCAGGTGCATTGCCATCGGTGAAGGGGTACTTTAAACGTATCCGAGATATTTGTGACCGCTATGGCGTCTTGTTAATTCTCGATGAGGTGATGTGTGGCATGGGGAGAACGGGCACCTTGTTTGCCTGTGAACAGGACGATGTCGTTCCCGATATTGTGACCATTGCTAAAGGTCTGGGAGCTGGTTATCAACCTATAGGCGCTATGTTGTGTACGGAGGCAATCTATCAAACCATTGCTGAGGGTTCCGGCTTTTTCCACCATGGCCATACTTATATAGGCCACCCTACGGCTTGTGCTGCGTCATTGGCTGTACTGCGTCGTCTTGTTGATGATGGTTTAGTTAAACAGTCCAAACGTTTAGGTGATGTTTTACAGGCGAAGTTGATCGACCAATTTGGCCAGCACCCTTATATTGGCGATATTCGTGGGAGAGGTTTATTCCGTGGTATAGAAATAGTCGCTGATCGCGAGACAAAGCGACCTTTTGCACCTGAACAAAAGATACATCAGAAAATTAAGGCAGCGGCCTTTGATCTAGGGCTAATTTGCTATCCTAATGGTGGAACGATCGATGGCACACAAGGTGACCATGTATTGCTAGCGCCTCCCTTTATTATGGATGAGAATCACATCGAAGAAATAGTTGATAAACTGTCGAAAGCATTTGAGAGGGTTTTATGAAACGATTGCCAACGATAATGGTGGCTCCAAACGGTGCACGTCGTGGAAAAGAAGACCACCCTGAGCTACCGATGACAATTCCTGACATTGTATCGACAGCGGCTTCTTGCTGGGAAGCTGGAGCAGGTGGCATACATTTACATGTGCGTGATCAGCAAGGAGCACATGTGCTCGATGCAGGCTTATACAACGAAGCGATTGCTGAATTAAAAATCGCCGTGCCGGATATGTTTGTCCAGATTACAACAGAAGCGGTGGGGCGCTATTCGCCCCAGCAGCAGAGGCAGGTTGTTAAAGAGGTTAAGCCTGTCAGTGTTTCTGTTTCTATTGCAGAAATGCTAGCCGATGATAATTATCGTGAAGTATTGGATTTTTATCGATGGTGCGATCAAGAGTCAGTCGCTGTCCAACATATTGTCTATAACGCTAACGATGTAGAGGCGTTAAATCAACTATTAAAAAGCTATACGCCAGCCACGTCGCCGTTGCATTTGCTGTTCGTGCTGGGCCGGTACACTAAAAATCAACAAAGTCAGCCAGATGATTTACTGATGTTTACTAACTGGTTGTCGACAACTGATGTAGAAGTTGATTGGGCTGTTTGTGCGTTTGGCCAGAGTGAAACGGAGTGTCTGCTGGCAGCGTATCGATCAGGTGGTAAGGTGCGCGTTGGCTTTGAAAATTCACTGTGGAATGCTGATGGTAGTGTCGCCGCTAATAATGCAGAGCGTATTGTCGAAATAAAACAAGCAATGGATAAAATCGATAAAGCATGATTGCTTGAATGATGTTAGATAATCGTGTGAAACAGTGACCAATAATTTTTTGTATAAATAAGAGATGTGATGAACGGTAAAAACGACCCTCTTTGGACACCTAGTCAGGCCAGGATTGATTCAAGCCCTATGTCAGCTTTTGCTCGAAAAGCAGAAAATTTATCGGGGGAAAAATTCAACAGCTATTCAGATTTGCATGAATGGTCTGTAGACAGCATGACTGATTTTTGGGATCTTTTTTGGGACGATGCTTCTATCATTGGTGAAAAGGGCGAATGGACTATTATTGATTCTGACAAGATGCCTGGGGCACAATTTTTCCCTGATTCACAATTAAATTTTGCTGAAAATTTGCTGCGTAAAAATACGGAAGAACCTGCGATTATCTTTCGTCGTGAAGATGGCTTGAGTGAAACGTTTTCCTGGAGAGAATTGAATAATCTAGTGTCGCGTATTCAGCAAGCAATGGTTGCTCACGGTGTTTCTGTCGGTGACAGAATAGCGGCAATGATTCCGAATTCGCCACATGCCATTGCGGCCATGTTGGCGGCGACATCATTGGGGGCGATCTGGTCCTCATGCTCTCCGGATTTTGGTGAGAAGTCGGTTGTCGATCGCTTTGGCCAAATTCAACCCACACTATTTTTTGCTTGTGATGGCTACCAATACAATGGCAAAGATATCGATCTTACGAAAAGACTTGCGAGTATCGTCCCTCAACTTGGCGTTGAAAAAACTATTATCTTTCCTTTTATGGAAAGGTCTGAAAGGGTTGCGTCAACCTTATCTGATGGTATCTCATTTGAAGCATTCATTGATCCGTTTGATCCTCGCGAGGTGACATTTAAGCGACTTCCATTTGCTCATCCTTTGTATATTTTATTTTCTTCTGGCACGACTGGAGCACCGAAATGCATTGTGCACTCAGCAGGTGGCACACTATTGCAACACTTAAAAGAGCATCGTTTGCATTGTGGTACTCAAAGTGGCGATCGAGTATTTTATTTTACAACCTGTGGTTGGATGATGTGGAATTGGCTTGTCAGTGCGTTAGGGTGTGGTGCCACCGTCGTACTATATGACGGTTCGCCATTTTATCCTGATGGTAATGTCTTGTTTAATTATGCTGAAGAGGAAAAATTTACGGTCTTTGGTACATCAGCAAAATATATTGATTCAATTCGTAACGCAGGGTTAACGCCCATAAAAACTCACGATTTATCATCTGTAAGGATGATAGCTTCGACAGGCTCGCCCTTGCTTCCTGAAAATTTCTCTTATATTTATTCCGATGTTAACACTGATGTTCAATTGGCCTCTATTTCTGGTGGTACCGATATTGTTGGTTGTTTTGTTGGCGGCGTCCCCTGGAAGCCCGTTTATTCAGGTGAAATCCAAGGGGCGATGTTAGCAATGGATGTTAAGGTATTAAATGATCAGGGAGAGCCAGTGGTTGGTGAAAAAGGAGAGCTGGTTTGCGCCTCTCCATTCCCATCAATGCCGATTGGTTTTTGGAATGATACCGATGGAGAAAAATACCATAGCGCTTACTTTGATCGCTTCGATAATTGTTGGTGCCAGGGTGATTTTGTTGAACAGACACGGCATGATGGGTTTGTTATTTACGGTCGTTCTGATGCCACACTGAATCCTGGTGGCGTCCGCATTGGCACAGCGGAAATTTATAATCAAGTTGAACAATTGCCTGAAATTGAAGAAGGTCTTTGCGTTGGTCAGAAGTGGGATAATGATACTCGTATAGTGCTATTTGTCCGCCTTGCAGCGGGAATAATATTAGATGATGATTTAATTGTTAAAATCCGCAAAAAAATTCGTAGTGGAGCCTCTCCGCGCCATGTGCCGGCGGTGATTCTTGCCGTGCCTGATTTACCGCGTACCAAATCCGGCAAAATATCGGAATTATCAGTAAGGGAAATCATTCACGGCCGCAGTGTTAAGAATGATGGGGCATTGGCAAACCCTGAATCCTTAGATTTGTTTAAAAATATATCGGGCTTGATGAAGTAAAATATTATTTATTTTTCCTAAACATTAGCAGATTTACGTTAATATAATAGACCTTGAAATTAAATTGAACTTAAACTTAATAAGAAAGCCCCTCTCTGTATGAAACCGGTAATCCCCTTGATCAGTCGAATGTCTGAAAAAGAGATACAGCAATGTTTACAGCTGTGTGCACATATCCTTCCTGAAGAAAAGGTTGTGCCAGCACCAATGCTCTCTTCTGCCGAAAGATCACAATGTGATATTGCGATTGTGGCTAACCCTGATCCAAAAGAGGTTGCAGAATTTACCGGGTTAACATGGGTGCAAAGCCTATGGGCAGGGGTAGAGCAACTGGTTGCAGAGTTAAATAGCTCTGAGCTTCGTATCGTGCGCTTAATCGACCCAAGTTTGAGTAAAGCTATGGCTGAGGCTGTCCTCGCATGGACTTTATATCTGCATCGGCATATGCCACGTTACGCTTTACAACAACAGCGTAAATTATGGCATAGCCTACCTTATCGCCCTGCTCAAGAGTGTACGGTGGGTATTCTTGGTTTTGGTGAATTAGGGCAGGCAAGTGCCAGTCAGTTAGCACTGAATGGTTTTAATGTACTGGCCTGGAGCCGCCGTCCTAAACAGTTGCCAGGTATCACGAGTTACAGTGGCGAAGAAGGTCTCCAATCCTTGCTAAAGCAAAGCCAAATTCTTGTTTGTTTGCTACCTCTAACCAAAGAAACTCATCAATTGCTTGATAACAAAGTGCTGGCCCAGTTACCCAAGGGAGCTTCACTGATTAATTTCTCTCGTGGGCCTATTGTCTGTATAGACGATTTAATCGAGCTATTAGACAATGAGCACTTGGAACATGCGGTATTAGATGTATTTGATCAAGAGCCTTTGTGTCAGGAAAGTAATTTATGGTTACATCCAAGAGTAACGGTATTGCCGCATATTTCTGCGCCGACTCAACTGGAATCAGCAATTCAAATTGTTGCTCAGAATATTCGGCGTTACAGGCAAACGGGTGAATTACCGGAGACGGTTGATAAATTAAGTGGGTATTAAGCAGAGTTAATCGGTAATGTTAATAAATAGTGCTAATGAATAGCGTTAATTAATAGAAAAAAACATTCTTAACGAGAAAAACTAATACTGAGCCATTATAGCTTGATGTATATCATTCCAAAAATTGAGTCTGACACTCAAAGACTGCTCAGCTACTTTCATTGCTGAGTTGTACTTCTCTAATGAGTCTTCACACATATCTTCCATAATCTGAATAGATAATGGACCATGTTCTTCCCCGTCTAATTCTACATGTCGTTCAAGGTAAGCAAAAAGAATAGGGGTAGTTGCTGCGCTGACTTGAACCTGTGTTTGTAAGGAGTGAAACAATTGTGGCACTAAATCTTCTCTGCCATAAGCTAATGCAGCAGCAAGTAAATGCGCTTGGTTAGATTTAATCACATCGAATGTAAATTTCATAAAATGCTTGGCTGGAGTTGGAATATCTGAATTTTTAAGGGCGATTCTCAGGCCATCACTATTCACTTTTTTAATAAATTGTAAAATGGGTTGTGTATTTGCGCCAACTTCGACCATTGCAGCAAGATAACTCTCAAAATGACTGGCATGGCTTGAATGAAATGCCTCGCTTAACGCATAATCAGACTCTTCTTCGAGCACTAGTTGATTAATAAAATTAGCATAACGAGCATTTTGAGGTGGTGTCCATGGCGTTGTTGTGGGTGCAAGATGTTGCTGCAATGATTTTATTAAAGACATAAAATCCCATACTGCATACACATGGTGTTCCATAAAAATTTTCAATTTATCAATGCTGTTAATCGAGTGATAAAGTGAGTGACTCTTTAAACGATGCTGTAGTGAGACATACTCTGATAAAGGGTCGTTAAGTGATGTAAGTGTTTCAACCATATTGATTACTTAATAACGGTATGTTTTTGTAAGTTTTTTAAGGCGCGAGTAAAAATTTTAGGGTCGTTTTGTGAGCGAGCCAACACTAAAGCGCCTTGAATACCCGCAACAACATCCTCTGAGACTATTTTTGCTTGATGTGTCGACATGCCACTCTTTTTTAGAGCGCTGGCAAGAGAGTTAATCCATGCAGCGAAATAGTCATTTATTTTTTTTGCAAATTTATCTCGTGTATTATCAAGTGCAAAGACGCCGACTAAGCACACTCTATTGCCGGAATAAAAATAATCGTTGGTGGCCTGAAACATTATATTGATCCCCACTTCTGGGTTTTTGTTTTCCCTTAATGGAGTGAAGACATTTTCTTCAAACCATCGATCGATATGGTTGAGTACAGCCTCTGCCATTTCTGTTTTCCCTTTAGGAAAAAAGTGGTAAAGGCTGCCTTTTCCAAGGCCTGTTCGGGCGGTGATTACAGCAAGTGATGCCCCCGAAAATCCATGTTCTCTGAATATTTCTCCCAATATCGGAAGGACATCACTGCGTTCTGAAACCGTCTTTGCCATTCATTAAAGACCTAGTTCGGTTAAACCTGGATAATCATCGGGGCGAATATCGCCTTCCCACAAGAATTTACGGTCTGATTCTTGAATAATTACATCATTGATACTGGCTTCGCGCCGCTGCATCAAACCATTCTCATCGAATTCCCAGTTTTCATTACCGTGGGAGCGATACCAGTTTCCTGAATCATCGTGCCACTCGTACTGAAAACGTACTGCTATACGATTACCCGAATATGCCCAAAGTTCTTTGATTAAACGATAATCTAACTCTCGTGCCCATTTACGCTTTAGAAATGCAACAATTTCTTCGCGGCCATTGATAAATTCTGAACGGTTACGCCAGCGACTATCTTCTGTATAAGCTTGGGATATTTTATCTGGATCCTGCAAGTTCCAGGCATTTTCTGCCATGCGTGCTTTCTGTATGGCGGTTTCTTCTGTAAATGGCGGAAGTGGGGGGCGTTTTGACATATTACTTTCCTCTGAAATGTTATTTGATTGTACTAATTGGTACATAGTATACCAATTGGTACAGCGTGCAAGTCAATTGTACGAAAATTTGGCGGTCTGAGTGTGATATCAGGTAAAAGAGGACGGTAAAGGAGGAAGGGAAGGACAGTACTGTGTACGAATCGAATATGAGTCTTATGGGATGTTTTTTGGGTTTAATTGGCTTTTTACCCGGAATATCGTCTACCTTAATAAATAGTATTGATAACTATTGTTGTTTAACGGTAGACTGGCGCGCTTTTCCTCATGCGGGTGATCGCCTGCTGTTAAGTTGTATATTGTTGGAATTCTATGATTGACATACTTTTAGCCATTGTCCCTATTTTTGCTCTTATCTTATTGGGTTTTGCGCTGATGCGCTTCAGCATTCCAAGTATGGAATTCTGGCACTTAAACGATAAGCTAGTCTATTGGGTACTTATCCCATCGCTATTATTTAATAGGACATCCCAGATTGAAGTTACGGCTGATTTGGTAGGTAAATACGCTGTAGTCATTTACAGTGCTTTTTTTGCGGTCTTAATTTTATCTCTGTTGGTCTCTAAGTTGTTTAAGTGGTCAATTCCATCAATGACTTCAGTGATGCAGGGATCAGCAAGACATAATACCTTTATTGTGTTGGCAACGGCTGAGACTCTGTATGGTTCAAGTGGTTTATCAACAGCGGCTTTAGGTTCCGCTATTTTGATTCCGATTACTAATATTAGTGTGGTAACGCTAATGGTTTTGAATTTAAGTGAAGGTAAGAAGCTGCATAATTTATTATTAGGAACATTAAGGGAGTTAGCGCGTAACCCACTGATTCTTGCCGTATTGCTTGGTATGATATTTAACTATCTTAATTGGGAAAATGTACCGGTTTTACATGAGACAACAAGAATACTGGGTGGGGCAGCTTTACCAATTGTTTTGCTTGGTGTCGGTGCAAGTATCAAAATAAAAGAAATTTCAGCAGAATGGTTTCCTGTTGCAATGTCATGTGCTTTAAAAATGGTCGCTTTCCCCATGATTATTTTTATGGCTTGTATTGGTTTGGGGCTGGATGCTATTCACACCTCCATTGCGGTTTTATTCGGAGCCGCTCCTACAGGTGCTGCAGCTTATACACTGGCCAAACAACTCGGTGGTGATGCACCTTTAATGGCAGCCATGATTGTCCTTCAAACGGGAATATCGATCATTACTATTCCCATGACCGTTACATTAGTGAATATGTATTTTGCGGTTTAAAGATTGATTTTAACTAGTGATTTGATTTTTTAAAAGGCTGATGTCTCGTCTTGGTGGATTGCCAAACATACGTGTATATTCTCTGTTGAATTGTGATGAGCTTTCATAGCCAACTTGGTAGGCAGTACTAGAGACATCTATATCTTTTGTCATCATCATACATCGTGCTTCCATGAGTCGTAGAGATTTTTGAAATTGCAGTGGGCTCATGGTAGTAAGAGATTTAAAATGTGCATGAAAAGATGAGACACTCATGCCGGCGATATCAGCTAGCTCGTTCATGGTAATAGACTGGTGAAAATCTCGCTTTAACTTTTGTATTACGTTTGAAATGCGTTGCGTATGACTGCCTTTTATTGCAATTTTTGCAATCATATCGCTATGTTCTCCACAAAGCATACGATAATAAATTTCACGTATCATCTGCTGGGATAGCACTGGAATATCCTTTGGTGTTTCCAAAAGGCGTATTAGGCGAAGAACACTTTCCTCTAAGTGTCTGTCTACTTTTTCGATAAAAAGGCCGGATTCGGGTTTGTTATTGATAGTAATTGAATGTTCTGTATGAAGTAGCAACTCCGAAAGTAAGCGGATTTCTATATCAATTTTAATGACAAGATAGGGTGTAGACTTTTTTGCACCAATAATTTTTCCTATAACAGGAAGGTCAACGGATGCAACAAGGTACTCGCCGGTACTATAGTGGTATAAGTGTTTGCCGAGTAAAACGTCTTTACTGCCCTGCACAATAATGCATAACGATGGATTGTAAACGGCAGGTAAAGGTGTATTGATCTTTGTGACTTTAAAAAAAGATAGGTTTGGGATAGTCGATTCATTCAATCCTTCTTCCTTGGAATGCTTATCAACTAACTGAATGAGTTCATTCTTTTTCTTTTCGTTCATAATGTTTGAAATTATGAGTTGCTTAAGGCATTCATCATAGTATTTTATTCTTCCTCTTGCTATAAAATTTTTAGAGCTTAGAGGAATAGGCAATGTTTCTAGAGGATTGTGTATTCGTAAATTGCTATATCGCTCATAAAATAAAACCACAAATTCTTATTTGATCGACAAAATATATTGCACATAATTTATTAAATAGAGAGGCGAGCGATGAGCAAAGTAATCGTTGTTACGGGATCCAGTAGTGGTATTGGTGAGGCGGCAGCAAAAGAGTTAGCAAAAGCAGGTCATACTGTCATTCTTTGTGCCAGACGTATTGATAGGCTGGAATCCTTAGCTAAAGAGATTGAAAGTGAAGGTGGAACGGCTAGAACATATTATTTAGATGTCACATCCCGTGAGAATTTTAAAAAAGTAGTTTGTGCAACTGTTGAAGAATTTGGCCATATTGACGTGCTTGTTAATAATGCCGGATTAATGCCTTTGTCTCCATTGATTGCGGTTAAAGCAGATGAATGGGAGCGAATGATTGATGTAAATATTAAAGGTGTTCTCTATGGAATCGAGGCACTGCAACCATTGATGGAAAAGCGCGGTGAAGGTCATATTATCAATATCGCTTCTATTGCTGCTCATTCTGTATTTCCAACAGCGGCTGTTTATTGTGCAACTAAGTATGCGGTCTGGGCGATTTCAACGGGTTTGCGGATGGAGTCAAAAAATGTACGTGTCACGACCGTTTCTCCTGGTGTGGTAGAAAGTGAGCTTGCTAATACAACAACGGATAAGGAAACGAGGGAGTGGTTAGAAGATTTTCGTACGATTTCTATCAAGCCTGATGCTATTGGCCGTGCCATTCTTTACGCAATTGAACAGCCCGATGATGTAAATGTTAACGAGGTTATTGTTCAAGCGACAAGAGCGCAGTATTAAAGGGCGGTTATATGAATAATACTTTATAGATAAGTTTTTAGAAAAATCTATTCACCTGATAAAATTTACAGTGTGAGACGTAATATAATCGTAGTGAAAAGCCTTTTTAATAAGTAATTTTTTTATTTTTATAATACACCTTTATTTTTAATAAAAATCAATACAATTGGGATACTTTTGTGAGGTTATTTCTTTGCGTTTATGTGCGCTTACAATTGTTTTTAATTCGATTGAACTTCCCGATATTATTAACTGTCCGACGAGGAATTATGGAGAATGTGAATATTGATTGCTGTTAGATAATTTTTTCCAGTTATAAATTTCTATCGGTAAATAATATGGTTTTGATGTAGTAAAAATTCCCATAAATATTTTATTTTTAGTCGTTGTTAATTATCGGGGATTTTATGCGTACTCTTTATGCAAGTGTAATAACGAAAAAAAATTATTATTACCGTGGTTTTATTCCTTGTCTAATAGTGGCTTTTGCCGCTTCTTTTTTATCCAATTATTATGGTGGCCCAGTGATGTTGTTTGCTTTGCTACTTGGTATGTCAGTTAACTTTTTATCGAAAGATGAAACTGCATCTATGGGTATTAATTTTTCAGCTTCATTTATACTTCGATTCGGTGTGGCACTGTTAGGGGCGCGGATATTAGTCAATGATGTAATTGATCTGGGCTGGGTTAGCATAGTTGTACTTATTGGGGGATTAATAAGTACTATTCTATTTGGTTTTATGTTATCGAGTTTGTTGGGCCTCAATCGAAAATTAGGCTTTTTATCCGGTGGTGCAGTATCTATTTGTGGAATATCGGCGACGATGGCATTGTCATCAGTTATGCCTAAAAGTAAAGAGATGGAAAACTATACATTAATTACCGTGATTATGATTGCCACTTTTGGTTCTATACTAATGATCACTTACCCGATACTAGTTCGATGGTTAGAGCTAACTCCGGAAGCCGCTGCCTTTTTTATTGGTGGGTCGATTCATGACGTTTCTCATGTTGTTGGAGCTAGTTTCAGTTTGTCGCCAGAGGTTGGAAAAGTAGCAATCGTAGTCAAGATGTTTCGTGTGGCAATGTTGATTCCGATGGTATGGGTATTCTTAATATTGTTTAAGTCTGAGCGTGATAGAGCTGAATGCTCATCAAATAAAAATAAAGTGAAATTGCCAATTCCTTTTTTCCTTATCGCCTTTGTCATCATTGTGCTTGTCAATAATATGAACCTTATACCCGTGCAAGTATCTGAGATCATGTCTATGATATCTCATTGGTGTTTTATTATTGCGATTGTTGCTCTAGGTATGAAAACAAACTTTGAACAATTGGCTGGCGTCGGTTGGCGTCCTATTGTTTTAGTCTTAGCTGAAAGCCTTTTTCTAGGGTTGCTTATGTTGGGTTGGGTGTACCTATCGGGTGCTATGTTGGTAGTCGATTAAGGGTACTTGGTATCAAAGTTAAAGCTCAAAAGCCTAACTATTGTCGTTAGGCTTTTTTATCTCTAGATATAAAGCCAGTAATGCGACCAGCAGCCATTGTGCGAAGTACTATCGATTTAGATGTACAGCATTCGGGAGAGCGAGTAATTTGGTTTAGCACCTGCACACAAACAATGCATTTATATTGAAAATGTCAGATGACTGGACTAACTCAGAGCTGAGTATATCGAGAATGCGACACTGCGACGCAAATACTCATGTGATCCGATAAAGAGGTATAAAGTTGGCGGTGAGGGAGGGATTCGAACCCTCGGTACGTTGCCGTACACTTACTTTCCAGGCAAGCCCCTTCGACCACTCGGGCACCTCACCAATTTGAGGGCCGCACTCTACACAAGGGTGGGGTTAAAGGCAAGTGGTGATGTCTTGACAGCAATTTCCCCATCCTTTGCTAGACTTTTAAATATAGGAACCTCTGATTCACCTCGAATGACTTCTGCGTGAGTCTAAAATCCATTTAGGCTAGGCGGGTGCCGCTAATGGCCGTCGTCCTTAGCAAGAAGCCCAACACAGCATAAATGGATTTTAGCCACGCCCTTCGGGGCCTACAGGCATTACCGATATCTGTGTTGTCTCTTTTGCCAAGGTCTAGACATTACCTGCAAGAGGCGCCTTGATCTCGGCAATGTCTGTGGGCCAGAAGTTATCCGAAGTGAATCAGAGGTTCCTATAGCTAAATTTAGTCGTATTAGGTGCATGAGATGAACAAGCAGCGAGGGGCGGTCACCGCTCTAATCATGGTTGTACTGCTGGTCGCAGTTGTTGGAATAGGGTATTTCGGGTGGTCTGAATATGAGCAAAAGTTGGCTCTGACAGAGGATGTGGAGCGCTTAGAATCCCGCTTAAAATCTCGCCAAAAGGAGATTAGGCAGAAAAAGGCTGAGTTAAATGAGGGAAATTCGGATAATTTCCGCTTAAATCAGCAGTTGTTGACGCTCAATACGGATATCGAGAAGGCTCAGCAGGCACTTAAGGAATCTGAGGCTGCCAGAGCGCAAGTGCAAAATGACCTGGATAAACGCGATAAAGAGATTGCTGAGACGAAAAGTGCGTTTGATGGTAAAGCAAAGGCTCTCAATGCTAAAGTTAATGAGTTGGGCCAAAGTAATGCTAATTTGGAACAACAATTATCTAAAATTAAAGAAGTGGCCGAAGGCGAAAAAACGGCTCTTCAAAAGGAAAAGGATGCTCTGCAAGCAGAGCAGCAAAGATTAACGAAAACCAATGCTGATTTAGGTCAACAAATTGATGAGCTCAATAAGGCGTTGGAACAATCGATGGCTTCTCATAAAGAAGCTGAAACTTACCTGGAAAATATGCAGCAACAAGTCGCTTTAGAGAGGGAAACCTTGACGAATGAGAACGTGTTGCTAGAAGAAAAAAATACAGTATTGACTAATGAAAAGGTAAAGCTCATTAGTGAACGAGAAAATCTTTCAAAATCCAATAGTCAGTTAGAAAAACAAATTACTCAGTTGAATAAAGCGCTTGAAGAATCTCGAGTCTTACAAAAAAAGCTTGAGAGTCAGAATTTAAAACAACCAGTATCGAATTCTGAGGAAACGTTTAAAACTGAAGAGAAAAGGCCTGAACCAGAGAAAAATGTTTGAGGGTTAGGCATTAAATATTAGTGATTACTTTTTCATTAAGAGAAAAATACGATTAAATGGCAGGTAAATAATCATCCATGGCGATGATTTATGCGAATATTAGTCAATAGTAATTATAATATTTTAAGGAGGTGATGCTTTATGCCTGGATATCTTTCTTTGCTCAAAAAACCATTACCATCAAGTGATATTATTCAATATTCGTCCATCGATAAAGTTGTTATTGACTCTATAGAACAAGCTCTTTTTACCGTAGAAATCGAAATCGCTGGTGATACTTACTACATTACCGAAAAAACAGGTAAGCGATTAACACGGCGTAGTATATTGGATATTCAAAAACTCTTTATTCCGGTTTCTGTTAAGTCAATGTTTTTGAGACATAACAGTCCGTACGATGAAATGATAGGTCACGACGTGAATACTTCAAGTAATGAATTGTTAGTGCCGCTAGGGAACTACTTTGCGGAAGATGATAGTACGATCAATCATTAATGGTTGGCGAATTGAACGTTGTTTTTATTAAGTGTTATATGAGTTTGAGTTTTATGTTTTTAAGAGTGCTACTTGCTGTTTTATCTTTTTCCGTTTTTTCTATTGCCCATGCAGGTGATATGTTGAAATTAGATGTTGTCACCGAGGAGGGCAATGGTACGGTATTAATTAAATTATTACCGGATGTGGCGCCAAAGCATGTTGAGCGAATTAAGCAATTAACTCGTGAGGGCGCATACAATAATATGGCATTCCATCGTGTTATCTCTGGTTTTATGGCACAAACGGGCGATGTGGCTCATGGCAATAGAGATAATTATGATAATGAACGTGTTGGCAAAGGTGGATCTCAATATAAAGATTTGTATGCCGAATTATCAGAGCTTCCTTTTAAGACGGGTGTGGTAGGTATGGCTCGCAACCGATATATCCATTCAGCGAATAGCCAGTTTTTTATTATGACGGCTTCTCATCCCAACTTGAATGGTCGCTATACTGTGATTGGTGTGGTGACAAAAGGTATTGATATTGTTCGGCAGTTAAAATCAGGTGCGCAAGGAGAGCAAGGGAAAGTGGACGAGCCTGATTATATTCGCTCTGCCAGTATTATTGATGGCTGATATTTTAATAAATACAGCGCAATAAAAATGTTATTCAGAAAATGCGATTGCGCCTTTGCCAATCCCTTCAAATGCGCGCACAGTATAAGTGTGCTGAGGCTTTTGTGTTTTTAATGTTTGCGCAATGTGTTGCGCGATAAATTCCACCGTTGAATCGGTCTCAATCATATAGCAATGCTCAGCAGGTAAGGTTAGTGTAAATTCGCCTTGCTGTGCGCTATATATAAATTGATAGTATTCAATTTCGTTAACGGTTATTGTGTTCTGTAAATCTTCTTTTGTGCCGATATAAATATCTTGCCACTGCTGACACCATTGTTTTTCTAGAGTTGAGTCCCGCTGTTTGTCGCAATGAATTTCGATGGTCGATCGATGACCATGTGCAATGCGCTGGCAATTACCGTCATGTTTTTTTAAGCCATGGCTGTAATGATAATAATGTTGTGTAATTGCTTCCGGGGTAAAGCTTAGTTGAATGCGATCAATGGTGTCGGGCAATAATTGACGTAATTGTGTGATGCACCAGCGAGCAACAGAGCCTGGGGTTATTTCATCGCTGTCGATAAGCGTGATTGCCTGCTCGGGAGACGTACAATCAATGGTGTATTGTTGTTTGTTTCCGTATTGCCATGATAAGGCGATATCCTTTGCTTGTTGTGTACACTCTAATTGAGGCGAGTTTTCTGCAACGACCAGGCAGTGATCAATGGTTTGATCTAACCAATTACGCAGCGTTTTTTTCACTATACCAAAATCACACACCATGCCTTGTTGATCTAATGAGCCTTCTAAAACAATGCTTGCCAGCCAGGTTTCGCCTACTAGGCCGCGTTCGGGGTGCAGGTAGCTGAAATCTACATTGGTTAGGTTGTCGACAAATAGATGCATGTTGTTAGCCTGTGTTAATCAGGGCGCATGATATAGCAGATGGCGCAGTCTTGGTACTGGCGAATCAATTTGCCAAGGAATGATTGTTGTTTTATGGCGTGAAGCTTATGAAGAGAGCGATAGTTTGTAGAACTTTAAGACTTTGCGTACGTAATTTTGGGTTTCTTTATAAGGAGGGATGCGGTTGCCATAGCGAATAACTGCATTTTCACCCGCATTATAAGCGGCTAATGCTAATTTATAGTCTCCCTTAAATAATTTTATGAGGTAACTGAGGTAGCGGCTACCGCCGTTGATATTTTCGGATGGATTAAATGGGTCTTTGACACCAAAGCGTTGAGCGGTGGCCGGCATTAATTGCATAAGCCCCTGTGCACCTGCATGGGAGACTGCATGAGAGTTATAGGCTGATTCAGCACGGATAACCGCATGTAGGAGATGATAGGGCACACGATGCTTCTTAGCCGCTTTGCGGATATAAGGTGAAAATGCCTGTTTATTGGCGGGGTCAAAGGTATAGCGTGTTTCTGGTACCCAGCCGCGATCAGTTTTGATTAAACGTATATACCCAGCGTGCTTTGGTGTGTCGGTTAATACCAATCGGCCGTTGGAGTTAATGTACCGATAGATAGCAGCTTGGCTCGCTATGGGTAATAAGATCAGTGCTATCAATAAGAAATAACGGCAATATTGGCGGTAACGGTAATACATAATCGACAGAATTTATGACTTCATCACCTTAACCTTAGACAAAATTTATACACTTGTAGGCCATTTGTAAGAACAAGTAGTTTTATTAAGCGCAACTTTCCTTGAAACTTAGACTAAAAATCTCCATAATCCCCACCCTCTCGTAATGAGTGTTATGGAGGACTCGGTTGGTCCCTCGCAATGATTATCTGTGAACCCCGCCAGGCCCGGAAGGGAGCAACGGTAACAGTGCTGTCATGTGCCGAGGTTCGCTGGCCGAGAACTCCACCCTCGATTTTGTACTTTGTATACCCAATTTGATTAGTGGTTAGTATGAAAACATCTAGCAATAATCGAGGCCTTTCAAACTCCTTCTGTGTTTCTATCATTATCCCTAAGTTGAGGGCTCACTTGTGAAGACCATTCGAAGTAAAGATTTTAAGCATGAGCGCCCTTGGGGGGCTTTGGATATTGCCACTATTGAAGGCAGTACGGTACGTTTGCATTGGACTGATCAGCCCTATAAGTGGCACATTAATGATGGTCAGGAAGTCTTTGCCGTGATGGATGGTCAGGTTGAAATGTTCTACCGAGAGAATGGCGAAGAACTATCTACGATATTGAATGTAGGTGATATCTTTTACGCATCAGTCGGCACTGAGCATGTTGCTCATCCTATTGGCGAAGCACGCATTCTGGTGATTGAGAAAGAAGGTTCGGTCTAAAGAAAATATGCGGCTAGTGCTAGTTCCGGGGTTCTAGTTGTAGTACTGAGATTTGTGCCAATAGCCTCCTCTTTTCGTGTAGCACTCTCTTTTTTTGCTTTTTCGCCAGTCAGTATGCCATAGCTCGATACGGTTGGGTTTTATGGCATAAGCTGACCATGAGGCGGGTAATGGCGGCTTAGATTCTTTGAATCGCTGTTTGGTGGCCAGTTTGTATTCTTCGATATTATCGACATCTTCTTTTTGATCCTTTTGATCCGCAGCCATATCAAGAGCCCAGGCAGTAATTTGAGCATCATGATTGCGCCTTCTCCATAATTCTTCTCCCTTTTCCTGGATTAACTCTTCAACGACGCCTTCTATGGTAGCTTGCATTTTTAATGCTTCCCAATAAAAGCAGATACCGACTTTTGGGTTTTCAGTCAGCTGAATTATCTTCCCACTATTTTTATTGGCGAGGAATAAAAAACCGGATTCGTTGATATCGTAAATAGTAATAATTCTAACGCTGGGTTGCTGTGCTTTACCTGATGTTGCTAGAAAACAACAGTTAGCTTGTGTGTCACCAAAATCTTTTGCGTCACGCAAGTAACCATTTAAGTCATTAAGCACTGTTTGATAAACCGGATCATTATTGGGCATAAATACTATCTACGTTATAAAAATAATGACTATTAAAAAGCCCCTACAATAAGTAACTCTTCAACAAGTAACTATTCAACACTTACGGTAGAGGCGTTTATTTTTTAATAATAGTTATGAGTGAATAGGAATACGACTAACGGTATTTTCTTTCACTGATTTCTTAGGTAGTGTCAATGATAAGACGCCATCCTTAAATTTTGCTTCAATATCTTTTTCTTGAATGTCATTGCCTACATTAAAACGGCGAGCGAACTTCCCATACTGACGTTCTTGATAAATAACTTCGCCTTTTTCTTCCTTTTTTTCCTCCTTATGTGTTTCTGCTTCAAGAGAAAGAATGCCGTTTTCTAGAGTTACTTTGATGTCTTTTTTATCTATGCCAGGGAACTCAGCATTAATAAGGTACTGCGTATCTTTTTCAGATACATCAACTTTAGGTGACAGCAGGGTGCTGCTATTGCCATCAGGTGATAATTTAATTTTATTCCAGAGATGATCAAAGTCCGAAAATGGGTGATAGGGTATAAGACTCATTTTTTACCTCCGCTAGTGATTGTGTATGAGTTTATTATCTACCCATTAATTCAGTTGGGGTTTGATTTGAATCAAACAGGGTATTTTTGATATCAGTACACTGATAACAAATGTTAATCAGTAATGGAGAGTATTATGTCAAACCCAATAAAAACTGTTTTGTATGCTGTTGATTTAGGCAGACAATCTAAACCGGCATTGAGCATGGCTGTGAGCGTAGCAAAACAACATAATGCCAAGTTGCTGTTGTTGTATGTTGTTGAGCCTATCAGCCCCGCGACAGCAGAATCTATAAGTTTCTACTTATCGAATGAGACCGTGGCAGAGATGCGCAAAAAGTCGATTGAAGAAGTGTACGATAATATCAATGAGAAAATTGAGGAGTTATATAAAGAAGAAGTTAAAAAAGAGCTACCTGATGGTGAATTACAGTCCTATGTGTTGGAAGGTGTTCCTGCGCCAACGATTCTTAAAACGGCTGAAAAAATGGATGCTGATTTAATCGTGATGGGTAGTCATAGCCATGGGACTCTTGATACCTTATTTATTGGCTCAGTGGCAAATAAAGTAATGAATCGTTCAAACAAGCCTGTACTATTGGTACCGATTAAAAGCGACTAATCTATATCCAATAAAAATGACTAGCTTGTAGCAATGATTTTCAATTGGTCGATATTTAATAGTGTGACGAGGCGCCGATCAGTACTGATAAAACCTTCTTTCTGGAGCCGGCCAAAGACCCGGCTCACGGTTTCGATAGTCAAGCCTAGGTAGTTACCGAGATCTGTACGCGACATAGGCAGGTTAAATTCTGTACCTGATAGCTGACGTTTTTGATGGCGAGCTGAGAGGCTGAGTAACAATGCTGCAATACGTTGTTCTGCAGAGCCTTTGCTGAGAAGAGAGATCAGCTTTTGGTCTTTGGTAATCTCTCGGCTCATCAGTTGGAAGAAGTGCCGTTGTAATGATGGAATTTGGTGGCTCAGCATTTCCAGTTTTTGAAAAGGGATTTCGCAAACCGATGATGTTTCCAAAGCAATGGCAAAATTGGCATGGCAATTATCCGCTAGGCCATCCATGCCTAAAATTTCACCGGGTAAATAAAAGCCTGTTACTTGCTCTTCGCCTTCCTCGGAATTATGAACGGATTTCACGCAACCTGCGCGTACGGCATACACTGATGTGAAGGGATCGCCTATGCGATATAAATAATCGCCTTTATGAAGTGGTTGGTTACGTAGAATCACCTCGTCGATCTGATCAAGTTCATCAAGCTCAAGACTGATAGGTAAGCAAAGAGAAGACAAGCGACAATTACCACAAGACACTTGTTTATTATGAGGGCATTGAGTTGATGTGTTCTGGTCTAGCAATTGAGTCATCTCTACCTACTTCACCAATGGACTGAGGGGTCTATTGTAAGCTTTTATTATTTATACTGCGAGCGATAGATGAGGGTGTTTTTTGATCAATGACGGATTGTGGTTAAGACTAATTTGACTGAATATTCTTACCCACTCAATCATTAAATAAAGATTGAGTGGGTAGGGTTATGCATACTATGCGACTTTACTGCTTTTATCTGTATTTTCTTTCTTTTTTGCATTTTGAAAAGGTTCGATTTTACGTTGCTTTTCATATAAGAAACGCAATACTTCTGAGCGATAATGATTGTATTCAGGGTTATCTGCCAATGCTAGGCGGTCGCGAGGGCGTTCTAAGTCGACATCGAGGATCTCACCAATTGTTGCCGCAGGGCCATTAGTCATCATCACTATGCGGTCTGATAGTAAGACTGCTTCATCGACATCGTGGGTGATCATAATGACGGTATTGCCCAGCTTATTCTGAATTTCCATTACTGAATCTTGTAGGTGTGCCCGAGTTAATGCATCAAGTGCTCCAAACGGTTCGTCCATCAATAATACTTTCGGTTGCATTGCTAAAGCTCTGGCAATACCAACCCGTTGTTTCATACCGCCTGAAATTTCATCCGGACGTTTGTGCATGGCGTGACTCATATGGACAAGCTCTAGATTGTGCTCAATCCAGTCTTTCATCTCGGCTTTAGTTTTTGTTCGATTAAAGACTTGTTTTACTGCCAATTCAACGTTTTGATAGGATGTCAGCCAAGGGAGAAGGGAATGGTTTTGAAAAACAACGGCACGTTCTGGCCCAGGCTCATTCACTTCCTTGCCTTCAAGAATAACGCCACCCTCAGTTGCTTGATAAAGCCCTGCAACAATATTTAATACGGTTGATTTACCACATCCAGAGTGTCCGATGAGAGATATAAAATCTCCTTGCCTTATGTTTAAGCTAATACCATCTAGTGCTTTAAAGGGCCCTTTGGGGGTGGGGAATTCGATACTGACTTGTGATATTTGTAAAAAATGCATAGCGATATTGTCCTCAATAATTTTCTCTTCTTGCCATCTTGTGTCAATGTTGGATCAGCGTATGACTGCTGATTTATCCCAGCTAACCCATCGTTGTATCAAGAGCATCATGCGATCAAGAAAGAAGCCGATTAGTCCGATGATGAGAATTGCAACCATGATTCTTCCTAACGAATTTGAGCTGCCATTTTGAAATTCATCCCACACAAATTTTCCCAGACCGGGGTTTTGAGCAAGCATTTCCGCAGCAATAAGGACCATCCAGGCAATGCCAATTGATAAACGTAGCCCAGTAAAAATCATCGGTATTGCAGAAGGTAAAACAATTTTGCGTACGTGAGTAAGCCAGTTCAACCGTAACACTTGGCTTACATTCGTTAGGTCTTTAGAGACACCAGCAACACCGACGGCAGTATTAATCATTGTTGGCCATAGGCAGCAAAGCGAAACGGTAATCATCGACACTAAAAAGGATTTGGATACCATCGGGTCATCCGAAATGTAGACTGCACTGACGACCATCGTCACTATGGGTAACCAGGCGAGCGGTGATACAGGTTTTAATGTCTGAATAATCGGGTTGATTGCAGCATAGGTACCAGCACTTAGTCCTATAATAATGCCCACAGGAATTGCAATGAAACTGGCAACGGCAAAGCCACAGAGGACCGTAACAAGGCTTGTTAGAATCTGATCAAAAAAGGTAATACGGCTTTTGTATTCTCTCCAGACAACTTTGGCATTGGGGTCTCTCGCTAATTTTTTATTATTACGAATTTCTTGGCGTTCGTATTTTTTCTGTACATTTGCGCGTTCTTCTTTATGTTCTTCAATCAGATTATTGAACTGCATAGCAACTTGGCTAGGTCCAGGGAAATCACCTAGTGATGTCACAATACTATTCGATGCCAGTTGCCAAAGCAGTAAAAATACAGCGAGCCCTATCATCGGCAGGCTGACAGATTTTGTTATTTCTACTATTTTCTCACGGTTAATATTTTCAACTAAAAAACTGCTAAAGGGTCTTAAAGGTTGTTTTAGAAAAGTAGTAATGCTCATTTTTCAGTCCGCTAATTAAAAATAATCTATCTGTATCACTAAAAAATTGTGGCTACATTAATTGAGTAGTAGCCACAAATTTTCGACATTAAAGTACTTGAGAAGCTTTTAATCCAATTTTAAATTTATTAATGTATTCAGTTGGCTTTGTTCCATCAAAAGTAATGCCATCAATAAATTCAGATTGTGGTGGTTTATATCCTGTTTCTGTATCAAAGTTAGGGAAGTCTTTAATATCAGCTTCACCTTCTTCGATCAGCAGTTTTGCTGCTTTGGTATAAATATCCGAACGGTAAACATCAGTAGCGACTTTCTTGTACCAGTCATCGCTCTTTTCTTCTGCGATTTGACCCCAGCGGCGCATTTGAGTTAAGTACCAAACAGCATCTGAATAGTAAGGGTAGGTTGCGTTGTAGCGGAAGAATACATTGAAGTCAGGAACTTTACGCTTATCCCCTTTTTCATATTCAAATGTTCCTGTCATGGAATTGGCAATTACATCGTAATCAGCACCAACATAATAAGGCTTAGATAAGTATTTAACGGCTTCTGGACGATTAGCATTGTTATCTGCGTCAAGCCACATGGCTGCACGAATTAATGCTTTAACAACGGCAATGGTTGTATTTGGATATTTTTCATAAAACTTTTTTGTAATCCCAAAAACTTTTTCAGGGTTGTTTTTCCATATTTCATAATCAGTAATAACAGGTACACCAATGCCTTTGAATACCGCTTGCTGATTCCATGGTTCTCCTACGCAGTATCCGTAGATAGTGCCTGCTTCTAAGGTCGCTGGCATTTGGGGTGGTGGGGTTACGGACAAAAATGCTTCTGCATCAATTTGGCCTTTAGTATCACCTTTATGAGGAGCATAATAGCCTGGATGGATGTTCCCTGCTGCCAGCCAGTAACGCAATTCATAATTGTGTGTTGAAACAGGAAATACCATTCCCATGTTAAATGGTTTTCCTGAATCATTGTATTTATCAACAATGGGTTTTAAATAATCTGCTTTAATTGGGTGAACAGGTTTTCCATTTTCTTGGGGAATATTTTTTTTCATTTCCGCCCAAACGCTATTGGAGACGGTAATGCCATTGCCATTTAAATCCATGCTGAATGGTGTGATGATGTCGGCTTTTGTACCATAGCCAATCGTAGCAGCTAGAGGTTGTCCTGCTAACATGTGCGCGCCATCAAGCTGCCCATCGATGACACCATTTAATAACACTTTCCAATTTGCTTGGGCTTCGAGTTCAACTTCGATGCCTTCATCTTCGAAGTACCCTAACTCTTTTGCAATAGCCAGCGGTGCCATGTCGGTCAATTTAATAAAACCAAATTTTAATGTTGTTTTTTCTGGTTCAAGTGCAAAAGCTGATTGACCGCTAAATGTAACAGCGATAGCAGAACAGATAATTGCCGATAGTTTGAGTGTTTTTTTAAATACCGATAATCGCGGCATTGGTTTTCTCCTTCTGAGGGATGTAAAGATATCTCTATCGAACGCAAAACTTTTGCCAACTTTAAAAAAAAGGTGAATTTATTTTTTAATCGTTTATAAAACAACGAGTTACGTAGAAAAATTTGAGTATGTTCACTCTTGGGAAGAACTTAATGGGAGGAATGAATGTATTTTATTTTTATAATTTCGAACAATAGTGGTGCATTATGGCATTAGTTTTGTGCATTAATTTCGTTGTTTTTAAAAAACTTCTAATCAGTGAACACTTCTATATAAATACAAATGCTCAATAAGAGTGCACAATTACTAGGGACGAAAAATATAAGGGGGCAAATAAATTCTATTATTATTTTATTTTTCTTACTACGCCTTCCTGCATGGTGGTTGCCACTAATATTCCCTGTTTATTGTAAATACTCCCCTTCGATATACCGCGACCATTGTTAACGGACAGTGGTTCGCATAGTGTAAATAGCCAGTCATCTACGGTGAAACCCCGATGAAACCAAATGCTGTGACAAATGGTCGCTAAGGCAATTTTATCCAACTGAAAACGGTAGCCAACAGGGCGTAAGTTAGAGGTCAGTAATTTAAAGTCAGACGTATAGGCGAGAATTGAGTGATGTAACTCCGGTATTTTAGGAATCTCTTCATGGGTTTTAATCCAAAAACGTTCAAATGGTTCTATATTCCCTCGTTCTATATCCAAAGATTCATCAGGGTATCGAATCAGAAAGGGCAGGCCACCTGATATTTTACTGCGGTCAGAATCGCCAATGCCTGGGTCACGTTCTAGATTCACTTCGATAGTGTTCTCGTGAGACAGTAATCGCTCATCGATTTTTCGTGAGTAGTCCAGTTCAGAGTGCTCTTCTTTCTGAAAAGAGCACATCATTGTGAAGATGGTGTCGTCTTTCTGTGTGGCGGTGACAGTACGTGAGGCATAAGTTCGCCCATCGCGGGTAATGTCGACAGAGTAAGTGATAGGTAGATTGACATCCCCTGGTCTTAGAAAATAAGCGTGGGCAGAGTGAATTTTACGATCGCTAACCGTCCTTTGAGCTGCTGATACCGCTTGTCCCAGCACTTGCCCACCGAACACTTGTCTTGTTCCTATATCCTGGCTAAACCCGCGGAAGCTTGTATTATCAATTTGCTCTAATTGCAGTAAATTAATTAGTTCAGCGACTTTTGCTACCATAATCTTACCTTAGGGCTTGTTTTCATTACTTAATACAATAGATAGTAATATATTCTAACTATCTGCGTACTATAGAGTAATATAGGCTATTTACCATAAGAGTATAGGGGAGAGCCTGCTTGATTGATAAGAGTCAAATCGTTGGTGTTATTCTCGCAGGTGGACAAAGCCGGCGTATGAATTCAGAGCCAAAATGGCAGTTAATGCTTGGCAACCAAACGATTATTGAACATGTACTGCAGAAATTCTCTCCTCAGGTGTCTAAAACTGTTATTAATGGTACAGCTGATGGACTTGAGCACTATCAGTGTCCACTGATTAGTGACTCTGTACAAGGCAGTTTGGGGCCGTTGGCTGGTATATTAACCGGTCTTGAATATGCCGAAAGGCAAGGCTTTCAATGGCTGGCTACTTGCCCTTGTGACTCCCCCTTTTTTCCGGATGATTATGTGGCAGTCTTAGCTCAGGCAACTGCCGAGAGTGATAGCAACGGTGCTGTTGTGGAAAGTGGGGGGAGGATGCACGGGGTTTTTGGTCTCTGGTCGGTTGAATTAGCTACTAACTTACGAAAAGCACTGGAGGAGACCGACTTGAGGGCGATAAGGCAGTGGATCGACGTATATGCAAATGTTACCTCCGTCTCAATAGAGACAGCGACAGACGCTTTTTTTAATATTAATACGCCTCAGGATTTGGACGCGGCACGATATTCCCATCCTCATTCTCATACCCTTAAGTAGAGATAATTCGGTCAATATTCCCTTTTCTTATTCTTTTTGCTTATACGTCCTAGCTTGTTAAACAACTATTAATTGCTAACCTAAAAAGATAGAGGTCGATATTTTGCAGGCATAGTCATGCAGAGGTCGATAGTAGTAATTAACAGAGTATTACGCAGGTTTTGGTAATGAACAGTCGGAAATTTAACAGTTTTAACGCAGTTTGTATTTTGTTGCTGTTGTCGTTTTATAGTAGTTTAAGTTTGGCCCTTGGGCCTGTTTATGTCGGTGGTGATTCAGAAACCGCCATCCGCGGTTATGATACCGTTGCTTATTTTACAGAAGGTAAGCCTGTAAAGGGGTCAGCGCAGTATACGACAGAATATAAGGGTGCTACATGGCGCTTTTCATCGAAAGATAATCTGGCAAAATTTACTGGAGACCCAGAAAAGTATGCTCCTCAATATGGGGGGTATTGTGCTTATGCGGTATCACAGGATAAAACGGCATCGATTAAACCACCGGCCTTTACAATTCATGAGGGCAAGCTCTATCTTAATTATAGTAAGGGCGTTAGAAAAATATGGCTAAGAGATATGGAAGAACATATTCTCAGAGCTAACGAAAACTGGCCCGGTGTGTTGAATTAACGTATCCTTGTTTATTAACCAGATAAAAATATGGTTGCACAACTTACTTTATAGAAGACCTTAACTGAATATGTCTATCGAGGTCTTCAACTTTTCTCTCCCAATGATTCAAATAGTGATTCGATCAACATGCTTGATCATTTTGCGATTTCCTCAATTCAGGTCTTTTCTTGATTAGCTGTTGTTCTGATTCTAAGAACTAATGGATAGATTAATTGTCTAGTAAAGGCGCCAGATAAGCTGATTATTATTAGCACTAGGCTGTATTGAATAAGGTTGTTGTGAGAAATGAAGAAGTATACTGCTATCTTGTTGTTGTTAATTGTTTCTGGTGTTGTTCTTGCCTATTTTACAGTTAAACAAAGCTTGGATCTCAATGAAGAGGTTTACCTGGAAACTAGCGAGTCAATCAGGCATCTTAAAGTGCTTGATGACAGTATTAGCTTTTTATTATTTAAAATACGGTACGAGGGCAGTAAAAATTACGCTACATTAGAAGAGCTGGGTATTAACCTGAGTGACGAGTTTGATAACTTAAGGTATGAAGCATTATTTGAAGAGCTTGAATCTAGTGATGTATTAAATGATGCCTCAGAAAGTTTTGGCGAGGCATTGCTAACAAGGCAAGATAATGTAGACCGTTTCGTTGAGAGCCATAGAAAACTTATTTCATTAGAAAAAGATTTTAAAAGATACGCTACGATAGATTCCTCCTTTTACAATACGGTAAAAGATTTATCAATTAGTGAAGCTATTTCTAAAGCTAATATTAATTTCTATTTGTTCTTACAAAAAAATAACTCATCTAATAAGTCAAAAGTTGATAGTAATATCGCCTCAATCAATTCTATGCTGGGTGATCTTAACCAAAATGATAAAGATGTGGTTGTTACTTATACCCAGGCCTTGTCTGACTTTATTATTGCGATAGAAGAGGTAGGTAAGTTTTTTTCCTTATCTGTCAATAAAGAGACGACTGAACGTCTAAATATTTTAGAATCTTCCTATGCTAATTTTCACAATCTAGAGATTGATAAAGCGAATAGTTTCCGCAATTTTCTTATTGCTTATGGTTTTGTGCTGCTTGTTCTCGTATTAATTTTTACTTATAAATTGCGTAGCCAGTATTTGAGCTTGGAAAAACAGGTGGCCGATAGAACAGAAGAAATTGCTCAAGCATACCATGATTTAAAAGAGTCTCAGGAGCAGCTAATACAATCAGAGAAGATGGCCTCTTTAGGTGAAATGGTTGCCGGCGTTGCCCATGAAATCAATACGCCTCTAGGCTATGTTAATAGTAATGTTGAAACTGTTTCAGAAAATATAAAAGATATAACCCCACTTGTTGATGGGCTGGGCAGTATTTATAAGGAAGCTGTGTTGCCTAAGCAGGACAATAAGAAAATATCGGCTTTATTATCAACAACATTGAAGGACTACCGACGATTAAAAACAGACGGTGTTTTTGAAGAGAATGAAGACTTGCTTAGCGATAGCCGCCATGGATTGGATGAAATCTCACATTTGGTAAAAAGCCTTAAAGATTTTTCTCGTCTAGATCGCCAGTCGACAGATAAGGTCAATGTTCATGACTGTTTGGAAAGTTCTATTAAAATAGCTAGTAATCATATTAGAGAAAATAACGTCGATATTAAGCGAGTGTTTGGTGACTTGCCTGATATTGTTTGTATCCCCTCAAAGCTTAATCAATTATTTTTGAATATTATCACCAATGCAGCCCAAGCTATGAAAGATGATGGAGGGTGTTTGACAATTGAAACACAGGTTCAACAGGGATATGCAGTGATAAAATTTATAGACGAAGGTATTGGTATGGATGAAAAGACAATGCAAAAAATGTTTGATCCATTTTTTACATCGAAGCCTATTGGTGAAGGCACCGGCTTGGGTATGTCTATTGCCTATAAAATTGTACAAGCTCATCAAGGAAAAATAGAGGTGCAATCAGAACTTAATCAGGGTACGGCAATCACAATAGAGTTGCCACTCAATCTATCTGATGTATAACATAGGTGAATCATACTATGTCGAATGACAGTAAAAAATACAGTGTTCTTTTTGTTGATGATGAGCAAAGGATACTGACGGCCCTGCGCTCAATTTTTCGTCGCAAATATAATGTCTATATTGCACAAGGCGGTGAAGAAGCCTTGGCGATACTGGCTAAAAATAGTATCGATGTCATTGTTAGTGATCAACGTATGCCCAATATGTTGGGTAATGAGCTGCTGGCAAAAGTACACAAATTATACCCTAGAACCATGCGTTTACTGCTTACAGGTTTTATGGACAAAGAAGCCATTATTAAAACGATTAATGAAGGTGAGATTTATCGTTTTATTAATAAGCCCTGGCGCAATGATGATATTCACGAAATTATAGCTGAAGCGGCATTGGCTTCTGAGTTCGCGGTGGACACAAACCAAGAGGCTTCGGAGACAAAGCCCGAGCCTCAGCCGACCACAACTGAAAAGCAAAAGGCATCTGAACCATCAGACCAGGCAATATTAATGATGGGTAACGATCAAGAGTTGCGTAATCAAATTCGTCGCTTGTGTAAACAGCAATCAGTTTCGGTATACGGAACACAAAATATTCCTCAGGCAGTAGAGGTTGTTGCGGCTCGTCCAGCAATCGGTGTCAGCGTTATCGAGTTGCCCGCTAATAGAGATGATGCATTACATACGATTAATTTATTCAAACAGCAGCGTCCGGAAATGGTGTCGATTGTTTTAACGGACGAAACGGATGCCGAGACTGCGGTTGATCTTATCAACTCTGGGCAAGTCTTCCGTTATTTGGCAAAACCTCTTAAGTTGAATAAATTGGAAGAGCTAATCGATGAAGCTTTTAGAAGGCACAATATGCTTAAAAATAACGCTGCTGCACAGCAACGTTACAAGGTTAATCAGCCTTCCAGTAAATTAGCGGCTGGTTTACGAGAACTATTTTCATCATTTGGACTCTTACGAAAGCAGACGTAGTGTTTTTATAGGTTGTAACTATGAACAATCAAATTGTGAATAATGCCAGTAGGTTTTTTCTTCTTGTCCTTGTGTCATTCTTCAGTAGTGTTGGTTTTGCTCTGGATCCTATCTATGTCGGTGGTGATTCAAAAACCGCTATTCGTGGTTATGATACTGTGGCTTACTTTACTGAAGGTAAACCTGTTGAAGGTTCATCCAAATATACAACTGAATATAAAGGGGCTACATGGCGCTTTTCATCACCAGAGAACCTAGCTGCATTTATCTCAAATCCTGAAAAATATGCCCCTCAATATGGTGGTTACTGTGCCTATGCTGTTTCAAGAAATACTACAGCGTCGATTAAGCCTGAATTTTTTACTATCCATAAAGGCAAGTTATACCTGAATTATAATAAAGGTGTTAAAAGACGCTGGGTAAAAGATAAAGATGGGTATATCGAGAAGGCAGACAAACATTGGCCTGATGTGTTAGAAAGATAAATTTCACTAATGTAGTAGTAAATTACGGCTGTTACCTCCATTGATTATATTGACTTTAAGGTCTCTTTGACTGCTCAATAAATTCTCTCTGTAATATCTCTGTTCTGATATATATCAAACAATTTACACTGGGATCACGTACAATGACCTGTTATCAGGTACTGTTATTTGTTGTTTTTGCATATAAATAATAGGGTTGTTATCGATAATAACTGGGTAGAAATAGATAGTTATGAATTTACATGATTTTCGTAGACAGTATCAATCAGATGGCTTAAATCGTCAGGATTTAAATGTAGATCCTATTCGTCAGTTTGAAGTATGGTTCAATGAGGTATTGGAAATGGATTCCTCTGATCCAACTGCAATGGTTTTAGCAACGGTTGATCATAATCAGCCTCGACAACGAATTGTCTTGTTAAAGCAATTTGATAAGCAAGGTTTTGTTTTTTTTACCAACCGTGACAGTGCAAAAGGCAAGGATATGGCATCTAACCCTAAGGTTAGCTTGCATTTCCCTTGGCATTTCGCCAACCGGCAAGTCATCGTTTGTGGGACTGTGGAGTGGCTGTCACCTGAAGAGGATAAGGAATACTTCGCTAGCCGCCCCAAGCAAAGTCAATGGGCTGCTTGGGCATCGGCTCAAAGCCAGCCATTGGCGTCTCGGCAGGAGCTCTTAGATAATTACGAAGAAAAACAATTATCATACCCAGATGATATTCCTCTACCTGGTTTTTGGGGCGGTTATCGAGTGATTCCGTCATCAATTGAGTTTTGGCAGGGTAGGGAAGATCGTTTGCACGATCGCTTTGTCTATAAGATTAATGATCAGCAGCAATGGGCAATCCAGCGATTATCGCCTTAGTATCTGATGATGGTATTTTGAATGAAATCCATGCCTAGTATGTTTAAGTCCAAGGTATTGCAAAATGCAGCAATTCGTATTTTAGTGCCGCCGATAATGGGCTTGTTGTTCTATGGCAGCTGGGCATTTTGGGTTAATTCAGATCATGGTCAGATGACCGCCTTCAGGGCGGCTTTTACTCAAGGTGGTTATAGCTTTACGATTACCTTAGTGTTGGCATTATTGATTGAATGGTTATTTAAGCTATTGAAGCCTTTAACGTTTCGGTTTTTTTGGGTAGGTTTGGTCTCTTGCAGTTTATTGTATGTCACCTCTTGGGGGGTGAATGCACTCAATGGAACGCCTAATATTTTATTGACTATTTTGCCTGGCGCGACAGTGAGTACGATCTATACCATTGGTTATATTGCGACCTTAAAAAAGCTCGAATTAAATCAAGTTTCGTGACTTTTTTCGTGGTTTTGAGTCTGCCCTATAAAAATAGAGCGTTGTAAGTTCGGATTTTAGCTACTACAATAACACCATGAGCATGTTAAAACTCCCATCAATTATTATCATCGCGGCGATTATTATCGTCGCGGGGTGATTTCTGGGCGGAATATGTAGTACAGCCAAACAGATTAATCGACCCCCGCACTGTAAAGTTCGGGGGTTTTTCTTTTTTAGAGAGCCACTTTTAGATAGTCACTTTTAGAAAGTTAAACGTAGAATCATGTTAAAAACACTTGTAAAGAAAATAACATCGCCATTCAGTTCGCCTGTCAATGATCAGTTTGATTACTTTAAAGCAGTGAAACAAGCAGATATGACTCCATTAGTGGTTAATACTGATGTGACGCGTGTCAAATCGCTTGAGTCAAAATATCAAAATGATATCTGGTTAAAGCGAGAAGACCAGCAACCTGTCTTTTCGTTTAAATTGCGTGGTGCTTACAATAAATTGCGGCAATTGCCTTCTGGTTCTGACGTGGTGACAGCTTCTGCGGGCAATCATGCTCAGGGCTTGGCTTATAGTGCGAATCATCTGGGTCATAAAGCACGCATTGTTATGCCCAGTACAACACCACAAATTAAAATTGAAGCGGTACGTAATTTTGGTGGCCAAGTGATTATTCATGGGCATAATTTCGATGCAGCCAACGCTTATGCGTTGGAGTTAGCGCAAAAAGAAGGTGCGATTTTTGTTCCTCCTTTTGATGACCGTGACGTTATTGTAGGGCAGGGTACTGCCGCAAGAGAGCTATTGGAGCAACTCCCTAACCTTGATGTTGTATTTATACCTGTTGGTGGGGGCGGTTTGCTTGCGGGTATGTCTGTCTATATAAAATCAATTAACCCGGATATTAAAGTCATTGCTGTTGAGGCGGAAGACAGTGCCTGTTTGGATGCAGCGATGAAAGCTGGTGAGCCTGTTGATCTCGACTATGTTGGTAGTTTTGCTGATGGTGTTGCAGTAAAGCGCATTGGTAAAGAAACGTTTCGTTTAGCGCAGCAATATTGCGATCAGGTAATTACCGTATCAAGCGATGCTATCTGTGCAGCTATGCAGGATATTTTTGTTTCTATGCGCGCCATACCAGAACCTTCAGGTGCTTTATCACTTGCAGGTTTAAAACAATGGTGTGAAGAAACCGGAGAAACTGGGCAGCAGTTGGCTGCTGTGTTGTCAGGTGCCAATTTGAATTTTAATACCTTACGTTATGTTGCTGAACGGACAGCATTGGGTCAGAAAAACGAGGCGCTACTCGCGGTCACAATTCCTGAACAACAAGGTAGCTTTAAAAAATTCTGCAAGGCGATACATAGCCGCCCTATTACGGAGTTTAATTATCGTTATGCGGCTAATAGCAAACGTGCAGAAATTTTTGTTGGTATTGGTCTGCGCAATGGCGAAGAAGAGTTAGCCCAAGTTAAAGTAGAATTAACAGAGGGGGGGTACGAGTTTGTTGACCTGTCTGATGATGAGCTAGCTAAATTGCATGTACGTTATATGGTAGGGGGTCGCGGTGGTGCTGCAACGAAAGAGCGTTTGTTTCGCTTTGACTTCCCAGAGTATCCTGGTGCCTTGCTGCGTTTTCTGGAAACCTTAGGTTCAAAATGGAATATTAGCCTGTTTCACTACCGTAACCAGGGTGCGGCTATCGGTAATGTACTGGCAGGTATTGATGTCCCTGAGTCAGATAATGAAGAATTCGCGGAACATTTACAACAATTGAATTATCAGTACTCAGAGGAAAGCGATAATCCTTGTTATCAGCGATTTTTAGGTTAATATCTAAAGGTATATAGTCGCTGGATGTTCAAGTGACTTTTGGTTGACCCACTTTGAAATCATCATAGTAATATACCTTATGCCTGTTGAACTCAAAAATTTAACGATCGCTGTTTGGGTTTATGACATTGATAATTATTGTATTCACTGGGCAAATAAACCAGCGCTAGCCTTATGGGAAAGTGACTCACTTGAAGAGTTGTGTTCTCGTGATTTTAAGCCCATAACATCTAAAGCTGTTGCAGAAGGCCTTTTGGAATACCAGCGAGCTTTTAAGAAAGGCGATGCTCTGTTTACTCAGAACTGGCATTACTCTCCCAGAGGTATTAAAAAGTCTGCTTTTTGTCAGTTTTCTGGATATGTACTTGATGATGGTCGTATGGCAATGCTGGTTGAAGCATTGCCCGTGTCTCCGCTGACTCAGGATATGCCAACGGATTTCACCGCGATGTTATCTGATTATTCTGCAGATGGTGCTTTTATCAGTGGTAACCCTCCTTTTATAGAGGCTATGGGACATGAGATTGCCCATTTCCACGATCTTATTGTTGACCCTTCAGCGCTTAAAACAATCTATCGAAGCCTTTCTCAATCAGGGCGTTATGAAGATGATGTCTTGATGAAAAGTATCGACGGGGAAACCCGTTGGTATCATTTAATTGCTGTGAGTGTACAGAGTGCGAGTGAGAAAGGAAAAATACTATTACACCAATACGATATTCATCGGCGGAAAATTAGTGAAATAGCGTTAGCTAAAGAAGTGTTAACAGATGCGTTGACAGGGTTATTAAATCGCAGAGGTTTAGATAAAAAATTAACAGAGCTCGATGGCAACAAAGAGCCTTTTATTATTTATTACATCGATCTCGATGGTTTTAAAATTATTAATGATTCTTTTGGGCATGGTGTAGGCGATCAAGTGCTACAAACGGTTGCTGATCGTTTATTGCATTGTCTACCTGAAAATAGTTCTGCTTGCCGTTTTGGTGGTGACGAGTTTGTTGTCGTTGTGCAACTTAAACATATGCCAGTAGGCAAAGAAGTGCTTGCTGGGACACTCGTGAAATCGCTATCTGACACTTACTATGATCGCTCACGCCCTATGGCTTTATCTGCCAGTATGGGTATTGCAGAATATCCTGCCGATGCCAGTAAATTATCTAATGTAATTCTTTATGCTGATGCTGCTATGTATCAAGCTAAGCAGTTAGGTAAGCATCGTTGGGTAAATTATGAAGAAGGCATGGAGCAAACCATATTAAGGCAAAGTATTATTGCTCAACGACTATGTTATGCAAAAGAAAATGGTGAACTGGAGCTATATTATCAACCTATATGGGAATTTTCGGATAATGGCAGAGGCGAAATTGTTTCCTTTGAAGCATTGTTGCGCTGGCATAATAATGAATTAGGCATAGTTTCCATTGAAGAGGTTATTCAGGTAGCCGAAGAGATCGGTATTATTGATACTATTGAGCAATGGGTTGTTAAACAAGCATTATCCGATTTGCTGGTTTTGAGAAAATACACCTCGCCTGGTGTAACCATGGCTATTAACTTGTCCGCGATTCATTTGCGCGAAGAAACCTTACCTCGTTTTCTATTAGATCTTTTAAATAGTAACAATTTACTACCTAAAGATCTGGTCATAGAGCTTACTGAAAGTGCTTTGATAGAAGATCTCGATAACGAATATAGTGTTGTACGTCAGCTTGTTGATAGTGGGATTAAAATTAGTATTGATGATTTCGGCACAGGTTATTCTTCACTGGCTTATCTCCATCATATTCCAGCCGCTATTGTTAAAATTGATCGCTCATTTATAGTGCAAATCCAAAACAATAGTAAAACCTTACAGCATATACAAAGCTTGATTGAAGCCCATGAAATGAATGCGCTTATTGAGGGTGTTGAAACTGAAGAGCAGCAAAAAATACTGATGGATTATGGTATCAAGTTGCACCAAGGCTATCTTTTAGGCCGACCTAAGCCTTTGAGTTATTATATAGAAAGTTATTCATCTTTAGGTTAGGTGATTTTTAAACGCTTAGCCTAAATAAGAATTTAAACTCGAATTAACTCTTTCCAATTATAATTTTTTCTTGCACTACTGACTAATTTAGCTTCATCGTCTCTACGTTTGAGTAGGCCATTGAGTCCAGTGCCTTGCCAGAGCCTTTTCATTAATAGTATTTGCTCAGCGATTTCATCGTATTTTTGTTTTTTAATGAGGGCTTGAATCGCTTTCATCTCTTTTCGTTTCGAGCCTGATAAGCGAGTTCCTCGATTGTATACAAGGGATACAATGGCCGCCTGTGCGTCAGGTAATAATTTTTCAATGCCTTTATAGGTTTTTTGAGCAGCCTTTGCATAATGGGGCAGAGTGCTTTCAGAAAAAACGGTCGCGGCTACTTCGTAAGGTATACGAATAGATTTAACACTTTTCAGCTTGTTTTTGGCATTTTTACCTTTTTTACCAGCAACACTTATTAATAGTTGTAATTCTTTATCTGATAAGTAGGGTGACCAATCGCGTTTTATTTGGGAGGCACGATTGTAGCCAAGGTCATAGCCAATACCGATAGTGACTCCAGACCCGCCACCCGGCCAGACAGGCCTTTGCAAACGAAGATTATAATATCCGGGAGAGCTAATTTCATGGTTAATTAACTGCTCAAACCCTTTTTTAGATAATGTTAGTGAATACAGAGAGGAAGCTTCTTCTGCTTTTTTCTTCCCAAGAATTTTATTCTCAAGGGCAGATAGTGTTGCCGGACCAATAACGCCGTCTGCATCTAGCTTGAGGTGCTTTTGTAATCGTTTAATTCTATCTTTAGACATATCAATTACCTTTCCCTTTTAATATAGATGTATAACCTTAGGGGGTGTTGCGAATGCTATTAATGGCTAATGTCATTTTAGGAATGATCATATACTCCAGAAAGATCAAATTATGTATATTAACTACCATTTTCAGCAAATAAAATAATGATTTTAAGGTATATCAATTAAACCCGGATTATGCAATGGCATCACGGAAGTCTACACAAGCTCTTGACGCACCTGGCAAATTTGGAAATCGCTCACTACCAATAAGGTAGCCACGCTTTTTCCAAATCCACCAGTCACATCAATATCTTACGCATCTTTTCCGTGCCCAATGCATAATCCGGATTAAACATGAATTAGAGTAGGGAGTAGGCTGGCCAAAAAGAATAATCAGAAAAGTGCTGAGGATAGTGGATATAGCCCACTATCTATCACAACGAGTGTTTTCTAAAGGCTATTCTGAAAAGAATATCAGACTTTAAATTGTTGTAGTTGTACTTTGAGATTGTTGCTGATTTTATTCAGTGATTTACAGTTTTCTAGGGTATCATCAACCCCTTTAGAGGTGTTGCTGGTCAATTCTTTAATATTAAATATATTGTTTTTAATGGTTGAGCTAGCCTCTTTTTGTTCCTCAATAGTTGCCGCAATATCAGTAGTCATTGTATCGATTGTTCCTATTGAACTGGATATTGCATTGAGAGCTTCGCTGGCCGAGCTGGCATCATCTACAGTGCTTGTGCTCAGTGTTTTACTGGATTGAATAACGGAAACAACATCATTCGTTAATTTTTGAATTTCATCAACAATAACTCGTATTTCGCCAGAACCTTCTTCTGTTTTTGCGGCTAAGCCTCTGACTTCATCAGCAACAACGGCAAACCCTCGTCCTTGTTCTCCTGCACGTGCAGCCTCAATAGCGGCATTTAAAGCAAGCAATCCCGTTTGCTCTGTAACTGCCTGAATCATATCAACCACTTTGTTAATCGTCGTTGATTTTTCACTGAGTAAGTCTATCACTTTAGTTGCTTCTGCCATCGTTTCAGCTAGCGCTTTGGTTGATGTATAGGCGTCGTCCACTTTTTTCTTACCATCGGTAGAATGTTTGTTGGTCGTTATTGATACATCTTTAGCCTCAACGGTTTTCTGTGCTACATTTTCTGAAGAGGCACTGAGCTGTTCAATAGAAGAGGCAATCTGTTCTGTTTGATAAAGCTGCTCCTGTATTACATTACTGACTTGTTCCATTTCATCATGTGTGACATTTGATGACTCGTTAACTGCATTAGCTGAGGTGTTCACTTCAATCACAAATTTTTGTATTTTCTCCAAAAATAAGTTGAAGATGTTGGCAATCATTGCCATTTCATCATTGCCTTTACTTTCTAATCGCTGAGTTAAGTCACCTTCTCCTTCAGCAATATCTTTCATTAAATTAATGGTTCTATTAATTGGTTTGATAGTAATGAGAAAGATAATAATACAAGCAGCGATGCTGATAAGGGTGATCACTAAAAGAGTAGCAATGATAATATTTTGATAATTCTTAATAACGCCTAGCGCTAGTTTAGATTCTTCTTGGATGGTATAGCTATTGTCTCTATTGGTTTCATTGACTTCGACTAATTCTTTAGTCGATGCATTGACAATAGAAACCTTAAACGCTTGTTTGTCGATGTCTTTACTGAAGACTTTCATCTCTTTGTAAGACTTATTGATACTATCTAATGCTTCACCTTTAAGTCTCTTAGAAATCTCCCCAATATCTGCATTGATCTTATTAATAATTTCTTTAGAAGCTTCATCAGTCACTGTGTTTGATAAATCATCTATCGTTTTTGTTAGGCTTTCCAGCGAGCGACTAATTTTCCTAACTTTTTTTCTCGCCTTGTTAGTCTGCTTTCGCGTAACATTTATTTTTTCTACCGTCTGCATCATATCTAAACTGGTTTTCGATAACGATGTGCTAATGGTTGACAGTTCATCAGCTGATTGAGATGCACTATTAACATTAACATCTGTTATTTCAACAACATCACCAAAATAACCCGCTAGACGATCAAATACTAATGCGACTAAAACAATAGAAGCCGACAGTAATACGACTTGTACAACACTGATAGAGGTTAACTTCGTTTTAATAAGCATTACGTACCTTTTGTACCTTATAGGTTTACATTGTGGTGAGATTGATAAGCATTGATTTTTCTAGTGATGAGTAACTTCTGACGTTTTAAATACATCATAAAATAGATCTTTCTTTGCTTAAAATGAGACTGTATTTATAAGTGTAGACACCATTTATAAGGTGTCAAAAGGGGTTGAGTAGATTTGTAGTGCACTAGTTTATTTAGGTTGCACGAGCGGTATTGTTGTCTATTTATGAAAAAGCTTTGTAGTGATGTTTTCTATTTTTTAATAATTTTAGTCTCATAAAATCACAATTTAGTCTTTTATAAGGCCTATGTGTTAATTAATTCATAAGTAAATTAATTTTTTCATTTATTGATAATTTTTTATTTTTCGACGGTATAAACTAAGTCTCCTCCGCTAGTTTCCGCTGATGTTTCTGACGTCAATTTCCAACGACGTCCTAATGAATACTCTAATGACAATACGTTAACGGGCTTGAAAAGCCCTATACCATAACTGACGTATAAGTCCGGGGATAAGTACTTGCCCAATACCAGTTCAGCAAGGTCATTATCGCTGGCAGCCCCGGCTTCTCCAGAACCTGTTTTGATACGCATCGTATCCAGATTAAAGGTTTCCCCTAAGCCAGTGAGTATTGAGTCCCCCTTATCCAGGCTAAGGGAAAGGAGCAGTTGATTGATCGCATTATTTTCCCCTTCTGAAGACTGTTCCAGAGGGCGCCCCAATACTAGCCATGATAATTGCTCTGATTGAGTCATTGAGGGGTCAGAAAAAATGGTCAAATCGGGTTGAGCCAAGCTCCCACGTGCAAACACACCAACGGTGATGCCTTCTGCTGGTCGTCGAGAGGCCTTAATATCGATGCCTGGTTTAGCCACCGGGCCGCCTGCGAATAAAATTAAACCCTTATCAATCACCAAGCCTTGTCCGAAGGCTCGGTATTCACCATTGAGGATATTGATTTCCCCGTTACCTAATGCGGGACTTTGTCCGTCTTTTTGTATATTCAGTTTTCCTGACGCTCCCCCTTTAAAGCCAAAGCCATCGATTAACACATCATCGCCTAATATCACATCGATATTCGCTGACACATTTTGCTGAGGTTGGGGGGATGTACCATCGGTCTCTGTATCAACAATAATTTGATCTTCCGTGATATTAATAACTGATTTAGGTACTTTTTTAGGGGTAATTGTTGCCTCAGGGATCTCTACCGTGCCATTAACACTGACTAGTTCATTATTGGCAATAACTGTTAAGTTAGGCGAGGCAAAAACAGTAGCTTCTTCTGTTCCGAAGACTTTTACCTTTTCGCCGGTTAAGCTCAGGTTTAATTCAGGTATTGATTCGCCTTCTTTAGGTAGTTTAATTTCACCCTTAGCGGATAAGGTGCCCCCACCTGAATTAGCAGATGCCTGATATTGGATACCTGATTGTTTATCTCCTTTTAATGTTAAGGATAACTGTTCTAAAAAGAGGCCAGGGCCATTGAGTTGGAGTTGACCATCGCTCAATGCAAGGTCTCCATCAATCCAAGGCTTTGCGATGGAGCCACCTATGCGCCACTGGCTGTTGAGCTTACCTTTTAAATCGCTGGCATCGGGAATAAAGGACACAAATGGAGCAATATTATCTAGCGCTAACCCTAAATTGCCTGTTAATTCTCTCTCTATAAAAGGTGTATTACTTGCCGTAATCGATAACGAACTATTAATACCGGGCTGCTTTTCCAGCGGTAATGTGAGTGAAGCTCTTAAGGCTTTTCTATCTGATTGTATAGATAGCTTTCCAGGCTCTAATTGAATGGATTGTATAATTGTGCTTGTTTTGCTTTTTTTCTTCTTGGTGTCTTCTTCTATAACCAAGGTTTGCCAATTAAGTTTGCCGGCAGTTGTCGCGATATTAATATCTGCATTTAACAGCGGCGTTGACGAAGAAGATGAACCTGGAGTCAATGAAATTTTTCCAACACCACTAATTAGGCTATTAGTCCATGAGAGTTCTTCAGGAAAGAGTGGTAAAAAATATTCCGTTGATAAATCAGTGATTGTGAAGTCAGCTTGCGTTAATACCGCTTGATTTTTGCCGTTTAAACAGATGCTTGCTTTGTGAGTTTTCTTTTTATCCGTATGTAATTCATTATCATTTAATTTATCGCTATTTAACTTATAGTCGCTTAGCCAGCAATGTTGCTCAATATGTTGCTGCTGGGTCGAGACTGTACCCTTAGCTGTATTTTGTAAATACCATGGCGCTAATTCAGGTATTTCAATATTGGCAGATAATAAAGTAAACCCCCACTGTGGCTCAGTTTGTTGGTTTTCTAGCTGACCTGACAGTGTTAAATCAATATTGCCCTGGCTGCTCATCGCATTAATAGACATTTCATGGCTGTTAAGGTCACCATTTGCATTGATGCTTGTAGAGTCTATGTCCAGCGTATCCAGTGATATTTTATTAGCTTGTATTGCAATTTTATTGCCCTTGGATGCAGTAGTTGAGTCGCTCCAATCCAGGTCAATATCCGTTGTTAAGGTGTCGATTTTAATATTGCTGACATCTAACTGTGAGATCTGTATGTCAGTATCAACCTTTGCAGTATTGAGTATGCTTTGAAGTGTGGTTTGAGCGCCTTGTTTAAGGCTTGCCTCAATATTCCCTTTAGTTGCTAATTTCCCTTTACTGTTAGGTAGTAGTTCATCAAAATTATTACTAATAATTGACCATTCAGCAGATATTTTTTTGTCCTGCTCAAATGTACCAAGCGCTGAAATTTTACTGCTACCAGAATTAAGCTGTAAGCCTTCAATGGTTAAGGTATCATTTTTGTTTTGGTTAATTGCATAGTTGCTCTTTGTTTTAAAGAGGAATGGGTAATTGCGTAGCTGGCCTGATGAATCAATGTCAGCATAAATGATAGATAATTCATCATTTGATTGCGTTGTATGAACCGATAAATTAAGCGAAAGATTGCCAGGCCAGTCTGTTGCTAAAATTCCCGGGTTGAGATTTTTTCCCGATAAGTCCATTCGCGCATTCAGTGTCGGTTTTAGCTGTATGTCGCCATCACCATTGAGGGTGCCTGCAGCGCCAGTGAGTATTATTTCTTTAAGGGCTATTTGGTCTGTGCTACCAGTGCCAGTAATTTGTAATGTCCCTTCTTGATGAATCGTCGTGTGTGTTGTAAATAGCGTATCTAAAGCATAACGGTAATTTTGCAGATTACCTTTTAGCTTCACTGTCCCTGTTGGGCTGGATAATGTTGTGTTTGTTGATGAGGTTTGTATCGATTGATTATCTTCTTCTGCAGGCGTATTTAATTCTTGCCACTCTATATTAAGAGCAATAGCCTCACTGTTTTTTGTTTGTAGTTGGTCAGGTTGAATAGTCCCTTTTATTGCTAATTGTTTAACAATATCTGGAGCCTCAGCTAAAAGATCAATTACTAGCTGTTTATCTTGCCAGTCACCAGTGAGATTAACTGTTGCTGTATTCTCCGAACTCAATTCTTTTATTGCCAGAGCACTCGTTATATTAGCAACACCTGCGGTACCTTCTGCATTTAATTCACCTGCTATTTGATAGTTTGGCCACTGAGCATTAATTTCAGTGAATTGAATATCATTAAACTTGAGCGATGAAAAGATATTGATATCGCTGAATATATCATTAATAGCAATATTTGCCGCCGTATTGTAAGGCGCTTTTATATCCGTATTTATCCTAATGCCTTTTGTCTTTCCCAGTAGAAGAGTTTCACCAATAATCGGTTTTAGATCGGGCGCTCGTATTGCCCAGCTTAATTGTCCATCGAGGCTTGTTTCAGAAAATGTTTGACGAGAAATATCCAGATGCACTTTTCCTTCTAAGTCAGCAATATTACTTTTCAGGTTAAGTGTCGTTATTGATAACGATTTTTTGTTTGTTTTAGCCGTTAGCTGAAAACGCTCTAATTCAATTGCCTGGCTAGCTTGGTAGGCCTCATAGCGCCCATCCAGTATTTCAATATGGTGAAGATTGATATCAACAGGCAATTGCAGTTGAGCAAAGATACTTTCGGCAGATGGTGCAGGTTCAGTTGGTTTTTCGGCTGGCTTTTCAGTTGGTTTTGATGGAGCAAGCTGTTGAAATTTTACGCCAGAAACTGTTAGTGAATTGATGTCGACGGTGCGAGAGAATAACTGACTAGGTTGCCAGTCGAACGTGGTGTTATTAATTAAAATATTTATTTTTTTATCGTTATAACGAATGCCTCGTAGCGTCACTGGGCCAATTAAACGGCCTTCAGCACTATCGATTGATAATTCAGGGGCTAAGGGTAATGCACGAGCGATTATCCATTGCAGTCCGCTCTGGCTCGCTAGTAACCAGCCGATGCTGATTGATGCGAGCAATAAGGTGGCGAACAAGACAATTAATATCCATCGTAACCATTGTTTGTTTATCAATTTTTTTATCATCATAGGTCAGGCCCTATACTGATATGAAATCGAAAGTCTTCATCCGGGTCGTCAAAGGGGTGTGCAAAGTCGACGCGTATCATGCCCACAGCAGAGCGATAACGAAAACCGATACCAGCCGATTTTTTGAGAGATACCTGCGTATCTTCTGCAGCATCACCCACATCATAAAAAATGGCCATGCCATAATTTCCCCATAATAAATAATCCGCTTCTATACTACCGGCGATTAAGTATTGTCCACCAATATTATTGCCGGCACTATTAGTCGGGCCGATATCCTTGTAGCCATACCCTCTCACTGATTGGGAGCCACCGGTAAAAAAACGTTCAGAAGGGGGAAGTTCATCAAAATCGTCCGTTGATATAACGCCAAGCTCTAAACGATTCAGTAAGCGCGAGTGATTGTTGAGAGGGATTACCGAACGGCCTGATATACTTGCATTTAAGAATGTGGTTTCAGTTACTGAAGATTCTATTCCTCCATGGATATCAGCAGAAAGGCTGTATCCCTTGCGTGTAAATAAGGTGTTATCTGCTTTCTTGCGCGTGTATTTTAGACCGGGTATGAGCAGGTTCGCTGTCTGTTCGGGTTCATCGTCAAAGGAGAACTCCTCTTGAATAAGTGTTAATGAAAATCGAGCTCTACCTTTCCATAAGTTTTTATTCAAGCTAGTACCAATACTGTATTGTATCGCTTCAGTATCATTGATATTTTCTTGGTCAGCATTGGCGAATAGATCGATAGATTCAGTATTGATATTGCCGATAGGAATTGAATACTGTGCACTTAAATTACTTTCTACTTGCGATAGTCGAATACTGTATCGAAGATTATGACCATATTTGTTAACGCGTCGATTCAAAACGCCTAAACCAACACGTGGCCCGGTGTCTGTCCCATACCCAATGCTGGTTGAATATTTTAATTTCTTTGATGGTGTCATATCGATAGTGACGGGGATACGCTGATTAAATGTAGACTCTCTCTCGACTTTTATTTCAGCATTGGAAAAATAACCGGTATCTATAAGCCTTAACTGCAGCTCCAATAAACGATCAGTATTGAATGGTGTATCAGTATTGATAAGGATGAGGCGATCAACTAATGACTGATGAACTGCAGATTGATTGATTTTAACATCGCCAAAAAAATATTTAGGTCCGCTTTGTAAAACAAAAGCAATGTCGGCTTTTTGGTTTTTGATATCAACCCGAAGTTCGCTTTTTTTATAGCTAGTATCGATATAACCTAAATCAAATAAGGTATCGTATAGTGTTTGTTTGTAGGTGCTGTAGATTTGGTGATTAAGTGCTTCACCGGTAATGAACGGCGCATTGCTTACGAGTTTCTTAACTCCACCCTCATTTTCCCCAGGACCCTGAATAAGCACACTAACGTTACCAATGACGATTTGAGGTCCGGGTTCAATTGAGTAGTGGGCTAGCCATCTTTTCTCGGTCTTTGTTAGTGAGCTATTTATCGAGGGTTGATAGTAGCCAAAAGGTTGCAATGCCTGTTGGATTTCTTTGTTTGCTTTGCTGTGCAAACGTTTAATGGCCTGACTCGATAAGTTAGGTTTATCTTTTTGTTGCAGCTCACGCTCAATAGAGAGGCTGTTGCGCACATTGCTTAGTACTTCACCTTCGACACCTTCGATTTTAATTTTTACGCTATTATTTGCATCTATATAACCACTCATAGAGACTAACAATAAAAAAAGCAGGGGTTGATAGGGTAATAATGAGTGTTTCAATGATTGACTTCTTTGTTTAGTAGGGTGTTTCATGGCAATAAGTGATTTCTTGGACTCACATCTTATCATCTGTATACTGACGACCACTAATACAACGATTACTAACTCTCTATTTATTTAACAACGAATTATTGCCTTACACTATGTTTGAAAACCTCACTAGCCGCCTTTCGAAATCATTAAAGAATATCTCTGGTAAAGGTCGTTTGACCCATTCTAATATTCAAGACGCCTTGCGTGATGTTCGCAAAGCGTTACTGGAGGCGGATGTTTCTTTGCCTGTCGTCAAAAGCTTCATTGATAAGGTGCGCAAACGTGCTGTTGGCCAAGAAGTCGCCCGTGCTTTAAGCCCTTCTCAGCAGTTTATTAAGGTTGTTCAAGATGAGCTGACGGCAATGATGGGTGAGGCGAATGAATCGCTCAATTTAGCAGCACAACCTCCGGCCGTTGTACTTATGGCTGGTTTGCAGGGTGCTGGTAAAACAACCTCTGTTGCTAAATTAGCCAAATATCTACAAGAGAGAGAAAAGAAAAAGGTCATGGTCGTTAGTGCGGATGTTTATCGTCCAGCGGCTATTCAACAGTTGGAAACCTTGGCGGAGGAGGTTGAAGCTATCTTTTTCCCTTCTTCTACCGATCAAAAACCTATCAATATTGCGAAGGATGCCATCAGTGCAGCAAAGAAACAGCATTTAGATGTTGTTTTAGTCGATACTGCGGGTCGTTTGGCCGTTGACGAAGAGATGATGGCTGAAATTCAGGGGCTACAGAAAGCAATTAACCCTATTGAAACCCTATTTGTTATCGATGCGATGATTGGTCAGGATGCGGTTAATACAGCGAAAGCTTTTAATGAGGCATTACCGCTTACTGGCGTTATTCTGACAAAAGCGGATGGTGATGCCCGTGGGGGTGCTGCTTTATCGGTGCGAGAAACCACCGGCAAGCCGATTAAGTTTTTGGGTGTGGGCGAAAAAGTGGATGGTTTAGAACCTTTTCACCCGGATCGTATTGCGTCTCGTATCTTGGGTATGGGTGATGTGCTCTCTTTAATTGAAGAAGCTGAGCGCAAAATCGATAAAGATAAAGCACAAAAATTAGTTGAGAAAGTCCAAAAAGGAACTCGGTTCGACCTTAATGATTTGAAAGAGCAAATTCAGCAAATGAATAATATGGGTGGCATGGCAGGAATGCTGGAGAAAATGCCTGGTATGGGCAATATGACCCAGATGGTTGAGCAAGCTAATATGGGGGGGCAGTTTAAAAAAATGGAGGTTATCATCGACTCCATGACACCTCATGAGCGCAAAAACCCTGAGATATTAAATGGCTCGCGCAAGCGCCGTATTACTCAAGGGTCAGGCACCCAAGTCCAAGACCTTAATCGCTTGTTGAAGCAGCATAAGCAGATGGCCAAAGTCATGAAAAAAATGAAAGGCGGCGGCATGAAGAAGATGATGCAAGGCCTGGGCGGTATGATGGGCGGAGGTGGAGGTATGCCTCCAGGTGGTTTACCCCCCGGGCTTGGTCGTTAATAGCTTATAAGATTATTTAAGATATTATTTTCTCTATAAACAATAGAAATAACTATACTATTGAGGTTCCTTTTTACAGTTTGTATGACCTTACAAATGAGTAGATAAATGCTTATTCGGCGGGAGGCACGTGAGCATGGGGAAGTTACTAAAAGAAAATACATCATTTGTTGCGGCAATTATTTTTTATCTTGTTGGGGTTGCCGCGTATTCTTGTTATGAGTTTTATAATGCTAAAAACCTAAGTCTAAAGACTATTGATAACCGCTTGCTGACAGCCGTAGGCTTTGCTGAACATCTTCTGCAACAAAAGTTGCGAGATAATTTGGTTGGTCAGAAACCATTAACCCCTGATGAAGATTATTTATTAGCGTTAGAGCTTCAAGAGCTCGCTGAAAAAATTCCTGTCACTTATATATACAGTCTTGTACAAAGAGATAAGGATATTCTCTTTATCAGTTCCAATCCTGAACCTGAAGAGCTAGGTAATAAGAGTAGTGATAAGTACAAGTATGTTTTTCTTACTCCGTATGAAGATGCACCTGCAGAGGTTTACGAAGCTTTTTCTTCCGGTTTAAAGCAATTTGGGCAATATGAGGATAGCTGGGGAGCTTTTCGATCAGTATTTTTCCCTTTACTAGATCTTTCTGGTGAAACCTATGTAATTGGTATTGATATTAATGTCAGTGACCTGACTGAAGCTGCTTATCATAATTTACTGAAATCGCTGATTTATGGCTTGTTTTTGGGAATTATTGCTTTTCCTTTAGTATGTCTTTACCTGAAAGCGATAGGCCGTCAATACAAATCAAAGCTTGCAGCATTGCATTTGCACCCCGTCACAGGTTTGCCCAATAGGCGTCGACTAGAAAAATTGCTTGCTGATGCTGGCGAGAACGAGGTTAATGACTATAAGTTGCTGGTGATTGAAGTTGAAAACTTTTCCCAAATTGCCAATGTGATTGGTGTAGCTGCAACCGATAGATTGATGTTGCAGTTGTCATTCTGCTTAAAAGAGCTTGATGTAGAAGGGATAGAGTTTTGCCAGTTTTTTCATTTAGAAGATGATCAGTTTGCTATTTGTAGTAATCACGATTTTTCCGATCAGCAAATTAAGGATATTACATCAGGTGCTTTTCATAGCCTTACTAAAGGCAGAACCTATCGTAATGGAGACGAGCAGGTGCCTTTGATTGTGCGTATGGGGGCGGTGAGCAATCAATCTAACCCCTTGATGCTTGCGGGAATGTCACTGATGTATGCGAAAGAGACCAATCAATCGCTCGTTATATATGAAGACTCTTTAAATCTTCCGCACCACTGTCGTCAATATATTGATATCTTCAACTTATTCTCTGAGGCTCTGAAGCATAATCGAGTGAAGGTTTTCTTCCAGCCTATTTTGGATGTGACAAGTGGGCAAATTGTTAAGTATGAAGCGCTTGCGCGAATTTTGGATGAACACGGGCAGATAATCAGTTCACCTGATGAGTTTATGCCGATAGCCTATCAGTCCAGGTTATGTCATAAGCTGACGAGAGTGATGTTGGATAAGGTGATCGAAGCGATAAAAGATACCAAACACGTGGTTTCTATTAACCTTTCGGTAAAAGACTTGTTTGACAAGAATACACGTACTCATATCATCCGTAGGATTCGAGAAACCAATACGGGTGGACAGATTGAATTTGAGCTGCTTGAGCAGCAGGTGATTACTAATTATCGTTTGGCCGCCGTTTATATTAAGCAGCTAAAGAGTTGTGTCAGTTATATTGGCATGGATGATTTGGGCAAGTTGTACTCCAATTTCGATAGGTTGCTGGGTTTGCCTTTAGATTTCGTCAAGATTGACGGAATGGTTGTAGAAGCCATGGAACGTGACAGCGATGCTAAAACGATTATTGAAGGGATTGTTAGCTTTGCTCGGCAAAAGGGGATACATGTCATCGCGGAGCACTGCTCTAGCCAGTCTATTTGCGATATGATGGTGTTGATGAATGTCGATCTGTTACAGGGCTTCCATATCGGTGTTCCCGTTGATAGTTTCGCTATCTCACACCACGAGTCTGCACATGAACCTGTAAGTGGCCTAAAAGTTTCTTAAGTGCAATTTTCTTAAATGCTATACAGGCACGATTATTTCCCGTAAAATACGCCGCCTTCTCCGGGTGCTGGGTGATTTTGTGTCGCCTGTACACTTGGAATAATAGAATTCGTCTTGCCGTGAGGCAATACTTTAATTGAAATTGATAGGATAAAAGCCAAGATGGTTACCATTCGTTTATCTCGTGGTGGTTCAAAAAAACGCCCTTTTTATCATTTAACTGTTACTGACAGCCGTGTATCTCGCGATGGCCGGTTCATTGAGCGAGTAGGTTTTTTCAACCCTGTTGCTCGTGGCCAGGAAGAGCGTGTTCGTATTGATAATGAGCGTGTTGACTACTGGTTATCTAAAGGTGCACAGCCTTCAGAGCGTGTTGCCAAGTTATTAAAAGACCAAGCTAAATCAGCTGCTTAAGCTCCGGTTTGTATGTGCTCGCCTTAAATGAGTAATCTTATTGATGTCGGGCGTATAACGGGAGCTCATGGTATTAAAGGGTGGCTTAAGATCCACTCTCAAACTGAGCCAACAGATAATATCTTTAATTACCAGCCCTGGTACCTTAAAACCCGGCACGGTGTTAAATCAATAGAGCTGATCAATTGGCGCCCTCATGGCAAAGGTTATGTTGCGCAAGTTAAAGGCATTGATGACCGAAATGAGGCAGAAGCACTTTCTCCGGTCGTTATTGCGGTAGATAAGAGTAATTTACCCGCACTGGATGATGGAGAATTTTACTGGCATCAATTGGAAGGGTGCCGTGTGATTAGTATTTACGAAGATCAAAATATCGATCTTGGTATTGTTAAGCGCATAATGCCAACAGGTTCGAATGACGTTCTTGTCGTTAAGGGAGATAAAGATAGTCTGGATGAAGGTGAGCGATTGGTCCCCTATGTCCTGGAGCAGTTTGTTAAAGAAGTCGATATTGATAGCCATATTATCTATGTCGATTGGGACCCTGAATTTTAAAGTGTTAATTAAGTTTGCTGTTGGCAAGTGTTGCTTAATTAATAAGGATTAAAAAGACTATGAAAAAAATTGCCATAGTCAGCTTATTTCCTGAAATGTTTTCTGCTTTAACTGAATATGGCATTACAGGTCGAGCAATAAAACAAGGGTTGTTAGAGGTTTTTTTTAGTAACCCGAGAGAGTTTACTGAAGATCGTCATCAGACCGTTGATGATCGCCCTTATGGGGGTGGTCCAGGTATGGTGATGAAAATTGAACCTCTCAAAGCTGCAGTTAATGCAGCTAAAAACTGGTTGGGTACACCGGTTAGTGAATCGACTAAAGTTATTTACTTATCGCCTCAAGGCCAACTAATAACACAATCTGTCGTAAAGCGTTTTGCAACAGATAAGAGCTATCAGAATCTAATCCTGATAGCCGGTCGTTATGAAGGGGTTGATGAGCGCTTTATTAATGCTGTAGTCGATGAAGAGTGGTCAATTGGTGATTATGTGTTGAGTGGCGGTGAATTGCCAGCCATGGTGTTGATGGACGCACTCATACGCTTATTGCCTGATGCTTTGGGTCATAAAGATTCGGCTGACCAAGATTCATTTAGTCAGAATTTAGGTTTGCTGGATTGCCCGCACTACACTCGACCAGAAGTTTATCAAGGCCGGGATGTGCCACCAGTATTGTTGTCAGGTAATCACAGCAGCATTGACCGTTGGCGATTACAACAATCTCTTGGACGAACCTGGTTAAGGCGTCCGGAGTTATTGGAAAAAATTGAATTAACGGCTGAACAAGCCGAATTGTTGGAAGATTTTAAATTGCATCAAAAAAACCTTCCTAAAGATTAATGATGAGATTGCTCTAGCTGTGAAGCTACAGACCCTATGAAATGAGGAAAACATTATGACTAACAAAATCATCCAGGAGTTGGATAAAGAACAGATTAAAACAGATGTTCCTGAGTTTTCACCTGGTGACACTATTGTTGTTCAGGTTAAAGTAAAGGAAGGTACTCGCGAGCGTTTACAGGCATTCGAAGGTGTTGTTATTGGTAAGCGTAGCCGTGGTTTAAACTCTGCTTTCACTGTACGTAAAATTAGCCACGGTGTTGGCGTAGAGCGTACTTTCCAGCTACATAGCCCATTAGTTGACAGCATTACGGTTAAACGTCGTGGTGATGTTCGCCAAGCGAAGCTTTACTACTTGCGTGAATTAACTGGCCGCGCAGCACGTATTAAAGAAAAGTTGAGTTAATTAGCTGCAACATTTGCTTTATTGAAAAAGAGAAAGCCGGAATATTACTTATTCCGGTTTTTTTATGCCTGAATACTTACCCTCTTGGGTGATGTTTAGTGTGCAATTCCTGTAACCGGGCTTGCGCAATATGCGTATAAATCTGTGTTGTTGATAAGTCACTATGGCCTAATAGCATTTGTACCACCCGTAAATCAGCGCCATGATTTAATAAGTGCGTAGCGAATGCATGACGTAATGTGTGTGGAGACAAAGTGGTTCTAATACCTGCTATCGTTGCCCAATGTTTAACGCGATGCCAAAATGTTTGACGTGTCATTTTCTGGCCGCGGCTGCTAGGGAAAATAATGTCATTATTTTGTTGTTTTAATAATTGTGGTCTGGCTTGACGTAAATATTGTTCCAGCCAGCTAATGGCTTCTTCTCCTAATGGAACTAAGCGTTCTTTGCCGCCTTTGCCGAAAATTCTGACAACACCCTGACGTAAATTAATTTCAGATAGTGTTAGCCCTACTAGTTCAGAAACTCTAAGGCCGCAAGCATAAATTACTTCCAGCATGGCTTTATCACGCAAACCTATAGGCTCATTAGTATCAGGTGCATTTAATAATTTTTCGACATCGCTTTCTGTCAGAGATTTAGGTAAAGGTTTGCCTAGGTTAGGGTTGTCGATAGAGGCTGTTGGATTATGTTGAATATGATTTTCCCTGACCAGATATTGATAAAAGCCTCGTAAGCAAGACAAAAAGCGTGCCGTTGATCGTGACGATAGTTGTAAGCTGAAGCGCTTGGCTAAATGGGCTTGAATATCGAAATTGGAAACTTGAGTTACTTCTTTATTGATCGATTCGGCAAAGCTGAATAAGTCTCTGCGGTAGGCTGAAATGGTGTTGTCACTCAAGCCTTTTTCCAGCCAGAGAGATTGTTGATATTGTTCAATCAGGGCTTTATTGCTTTCTGTGGTAGTTGTGTGTTTTGACACAGCTAATTACTCTTAAAAATGTCATGATAAGATGTTCTACTATGGCCCGTGGTTATACTAAACGCAGCTATACTAAACTAGTGTTAACAGGTCCTAATATATAAGCTATTTATGGTGGCTGATATTAAGAATGTCATTGCCTTCGTGCATAGTAGAGTAATTTTTAGTAAGAATATCACCAAAAGGGAACTTTGTGCTCGGTGCCTGTTCCAAGGCCCATGTAATGAAAAACCAATTGAGTTGTCGAAAATATGATGAATTGTAAGAGAGGCGTAGTTTTTGGTATTGCAGGCTTGTTGTTATCTTTTTTGATGACGGGCAATGCTCAGCCATTGACTAACCAGCCTCAGGCTGATGGCCTTGTATCACCTGTTATCGAAAAGCAGATTATGACTCGCCTTAAAAAGGCGCGCCCTGAGTTAACGTTTTCGGACCTCAAGTCATCTCCTATGCCTGGCGTTTATAAGCTTAAGGTCAATGGGCAGGTCGCTTTTGTGAGCCAAGATGGCGGTCACCTGATTGCTGGCGAAATGTATGAAGTGCAAGAAGGCAATTTGGTTAATTTGCAAGAGCAGGATCGTCGTGAAGCAGAAATTGCGTTTGCTCCAAAGCGTGCCAAAATGCTGCAAGAAATTAAAAAAGATGACATGGTTGTCTATTCCCCTGAAAAAGAGATGAAAGGTTATGTTTATGTGTTTACCGATATAGACTGCCCATACTGCCGTAGACTTCATAGCAATATGAAAGGATTCTTGGAGAAAGGGATTGAGGTGCGTTACCTTGCCTTCCCCCGTGCAGGAGTTACCTCCAGGAGTGCTCAAAAATTGGTGACTACCTGGTGCGCTAACAACCCACCTGAGACAATGACTGAATATAAAGAAGGTAAAGATGTCACTATTGCTACCTGTCAGGATAACCCTATTGCCGATCAGTATATGTTAGGGCAACAAATCGGTGTTACAGGCACCCCAGCAATAGTATTAGAGTCTGGGCAGCTAATTCCTGGTGCAGTCAGTCCTGAGTACTTATCAAAAGCAATGGGCTTATAAGTAGCCTGAATCCATAAGCGAGCTGTATCTCGGCTCGCTGGTTTCATCTCTTCTCCTTATTTATTTTCTAGATTTCTCCATCTTATTTTATCTTTGATTGACAGTCTTTCAGTGCCCTTGTAAGGTTGCCGCTTTTTCTATTTCTTAGTAGGTAAAGATTCTTGAAACAGGTAAAAATCGGCATTTGCGGGTTAGGGACAGTTGGTAGCGGTACCTTCAATGTATTGAAGCGTAATATTGAGCAAATACAATCGCGTGCGGGCTGTGAAGTTAATATTCAACAGATTGGTGCACGACGCGATAATCCTGCGTGTGACTTGACTGGTGTCGATGTTGTTCGAGATATCTTTGACGTAGTTAAAAACCCTGAGATTGATGTGGTTGTTGAGCTGATTGGCGGTACGACCATCGCTAAGGATATTGTCTTTCAGGCTGTTGAAAATGGTAAGCATGTTGTCACTGCTAATAAGGCATTGATTGCTGAGTTTGGTAATGAGATTTTTGCAAAAGCAGCGGAAAAAGGCGTTACCGTTGCTTATGAAGCCGCAGTAGCAGGCGGTATTCCCATCATTAAGGCCTTGCGTGAAGGTCTGGCTGCTAATCGTATTGAATGGTTGGCTGGGATTATCAATGGTACTGGCAACTTTATATTGACGGAAATGGGCGATAAAAATCGCGATTTTGCTGATGTATTAAAAGAAGCTCAAGAGAAAGGCTATGCTGAGGCCGATCCTACCTTTGATGTGGAAGGTATCGATGCTGCACACAAGTTAGTTATTTTAGCTTCTTTGGCGTTTGCTATGCCTCTACAGTATGACAAGGTATTTACTGAAGGTATCAGCAAAATTGAAACTAAAGATATCGAGTATGCTGAAATGCTGGGTTATCGTATTAAACATATCGGTATCGCGCGTCAGTCAGATGAAGGTATTGAGTTACGCGTACATCCAACGTTAATACCTAAGAAGCGCTTGATTGCGAACGTCGATGGCGTAATGAATGCAGTTGTTGTTAAAGGTGATGCTGTCGGTCCAACATTGTATTATGGTGCTGGTGCTGGCTCTGAACCAACGGCTTCAGCGGTTATTGCAGACATTGTCGATGTTGCTCGCCAAATCAGCTCTGGTGCTGAGTCAGGTGTGCCATATTTGGGCTTTGATACACTTGAAGATCAGCCTATTTTATCGATTGATTCCGTCAAAACAGCCTATTACTTGCGATTGCTCGTTGACGATAAGCCGGGTGTTTTATCTCAATTAACAAAAGTCTTAAGTGATTTAGATATTGGGATAGAAGCCGTTCATCAGGAAGAGCCTGAAGAAGGTGAGCCCTGTGCAGAAATAGTGTTGTTAACCAATAGAGTTGAGGAAGTGAATTTGGTGAAGGCTATCGAGCAAATTGAATCGTTGGATAGTGTAAAGACTGACGTGAAGAAAATTCGCGTAGAAGCGCTAGGCTAGATAGCCTGTTAGTGCTTTATTGGATAAATGAATAAACGTAGAGAAGAAATTTAAAGTGAAATACATTAGTACCCGTGGCGAAGCACCCGCTCTCAGTTTTGAAGATGTTGTTCTTACTGGTTTAGCAACTGATGGTGGTCTTTATGTGCCAGAAACATTGCCGCAGTTTTCTCAAGAAGAGATTTCATCATGGGCAGGCTTAAGTTATCAGGAGTTAGCCTTTAAAGTCATTGCTCCATTTGTGGATGGTGCGCTGTCTGATGATGAGTTAAAGCGTATTATTGAAAAATCCTATTCTACTTTTCGTCATCCTGCTATTGCCCCCTTGATTCAAACAGATCATAACGAATGGGTTTTAGAGTTGTTTCAAGGGCCCACATTGGCTTTTAAAGACTTTGCGTTACAATTTTTAGGAAATTTGCTGGATCATATTCTGAAAAAGCGTGATCAGAAAGTGGTTGTGATGGGAGCAACATCTGGTGATACCGGGTCTGCTGCTATTGAGGGTTGCCGGCATTGCGATAATATCGATATTTTTATATTGCATCCGAATAACCGAGTATCTGATGTTCAGCGTAAGCAAATGACCAGCGTATTAGCTGATAATGTTCATAATATCGCCTTGGAAGGTAATTTTGACGATTGTCAGAATATGGTGAAAGCTAGCTTTCGGGATCAATCCTTTTTGCCAGATGGTCGACAGCTTGTAGCGGTGAATTCGATTAATTGGGCGCGAATAATGGCTCAAATTGTTTACTACTTTTATGCGTCACTTGCTTTGGGTGGGCCGCATCGTAAAATTTCTTTCTCTGTTCCTACGGGTAATTTTGGTGATATTTTTGCCGGCTATCTTGCGAAGAAAATGGGCTTGCCGATTGAGCAACTCATTGTCGCTACGAATGCTAATGATATTTTACATCGATGTATCAGCAGTAATGATCATAGTAAAAAAGAATTAATGCATTCTTTGTCTCCAAGTATGGATATTATGGTCTCCAGTAATTTTGAGCGTTTACTGTTTGATGCTTACGATAACGATGGGGCAGCTATTCGGCAATTAATGGAAGACTTTAAAACCGGTAGTATGACCTTATCTGATGCTGCGATGGAAAAAATACAGCAGCATTTTGGTAGTTACCGTCTTGATGATGATGCAATGATTCGTGTCATTGCAGAGGTGTTTGATAAAACGGAATACTTACTTGATCCTCATACTGCGATTGGCGTTGAGGCGGCAAGAAAGGTACGCAATGGAATCGATGAACCGATGGTCTGTCTAGCAACGGCTCATCCCGCTAAATTTGGGGAAGCAATCCAGAAAGCAGGGCTACAGGATCCTGAGTTGCCACATCATATGGCTGACTTGTTTGAACGTGAAGAGCGTTATCAAGTGTTAGCCAATGATATCAGCACAGTGCAGCAATTTATCCAGTCTAATATCCGTTAAACTCAAAACCAGCTTTAGAGGCGCCCTTAAGTGAGCTGGTCTTGAACCTGTAGTGAATGTCGTAATTTAAACCAGATAGTTATCCCTGCCGCTGTAAAGAGCAGGGGTAAGCTGCCTAAGTTTACCTCTGTCCAGCCAAAGGCATAGAGCAGCGCGCCTGAGCCGAAGGCTGCCAAAGCTGCCAGACAACTGATAATTAATTCAGCCACTCCTTGAACTCGACCTTTCTCTTCTGGCCTATGACTGCTGGTAATCATTGTCGAGCCAGCGGTATACATTAAATTCCACCCCACACCTAGTAGAAATAAACCGATATAAAAGTTTGGCAATGCAGTGCCGCTTATTGAAATGATGATACTGGCAGTCAGTACAAGCATGCCAGATAAGGTGATTGCACTTGCCCCAAAGCGATCAACTAATTTTCCTGAGAAGAATGACGGGATAAACATACCCAGTACATGCCACTGAATCACATGTGTTGCATCGTTAACTTGATAGTTGCAAGCCAGCATAGCCAATGGTGTTGAGATCATAATCAAGACCATTACCGCATGGCTAATGGCTGTATTACTGATCGCCATGATAAATATAGGTTGTTTAATAATGACCCGAATCGGCCTCCCTTTTGACTTAGCTACACTTTGGGTTGTGGTATTCGGCAATAATAAACACAGCAGCAATGTAATAACGCCTAATGCCCCGATCAATGCATAAGAGCCTGCGAATAGCTGTGGTAATAAAAGATCTTTAGACCATATCGTTAAGCTTGGTGCGACAATGGCAGCAATGATTCCACCTGACATAACCAGTGCAATAGCCCGCCCTCGTTGTTCTGAGGTAACACTGTCAGTGGCGGCTAGTCGATAGTACAGAGCGCTAGCTTGGGCAATGCCTAACAGCATATTGCCAAAGCAAAATAACCAAAAATTCATCTCATAAATTGCCCAGCATGAAACAACTCCACCCAGCAGGCTAGCAATGGCACCTAGGCTAAAGCCAATGCGTCGACCAAAACGTTGCATAATGAGTGATAGAGGCAATGTTGTAACGATATTGCCAACGGTCAGTATGGCTAGAGGTAATGTTGCTAATGCAGGATTGGGTGTTAATTGGGTGCCGACAAGGCTTGCTACAGCGACACCTACAATCACCGTGCTCCAATATAATATTTGGCATAAAAATAAAATACGGAGTGTGGGGTTTAACATGTTTTAATAATCCTGATATTGGGCTGCTGGGGATTAAATGATCTTTGCCAGTGGTATGTGAATACTATATAAATGTTAACAACAATAGCGTTTTATTATGGATGCTCTGGGGATGTTTCTGCAATGATAATTTCAACATAGTCATTGGATCATCTTGATTGGTGTTAAAGGTGTACAATTCTTTATTTTTTGTTTCATGTGAATATCTATGACAACTATTGTTCAGCGTAAAAATCCATTTAATTCAGCAGATTCTGATTTGGAAAAATTGCGTTTTAGTCGGAATGTTTCTCCTCTTCTACAGCGTATTTATTCAGCTCGTGGGGCTTATGGTGATGATGATATTGATTACCAGTTAAAAACCCTTGAAAAGCCTCATCGTTTAAAAGGGTTAAGTGAGGCAATTGATGTATTGGTCACTGCTTTACAGCGTCAGCAACGCGTACTAATCGTAGGAGATTTTGATGCAGATGGTGCAACCAGTTGTGCTTTATCAATATTAGCCTTAAGAGCGATGGGGTTGCGGCATATCGACTTCCTAGTTCCGAATCGTTTTGAATATGGATATGGTTTAACACCGGAAATTGTTGATGTCGCAAAAGATTCCAAACCAGATCTCATTATTACTGTTGATAATGGTATAGCTAGCATTGATGGCGTAGCTAAAGCTAAAGCGTTGGGTATTCGTGTTATTGTTACCGATCACCATTTGCCAGCAAATGAATTGCCAGACGCAGATGCGATTGTGAATCCTAATCAACAAGGTTGTTCTTTCCCCAGTAAAAATTTAGCTGGCGTTGGTGTTATTTTTTACTTATTAAGCGCACTAAGAAGCCGCTTAAGAGAAATAAGCTGGTTTACTGAGCAGAAAATAAATGAGCCCAATATGGCGACTTTTTTAGATCTCGTGGCATTGGGGACGGTTGCCGATGTTGTACCACTCGATAGAAATAATCGCACGTTGGTTTATCAAGGTATACAACGGGTTAGGGCAGGCAAGGCAAGACCAGGCCTTTTAGCGTTATTAGAAGTGGCAGGCAAGAATCATCAACGGTTAACGAGCCAGGATTTTGGTTTTATTATTGGGCCGAGGTTAAATGCTGCTGGGCGTTTAGATGATATTTCTATCGGCATCCAATGCTTGCTAACCGAAGATACTGACTTGGCCCGAGAGTTAGCGGCAGAGATGGATGGGCTTAATCGTGATCGTCGAGCAATAGAGTCATCGATGCAGGCTGAGGCTTTATCATCGATAAGTTCTCTATCTCTCAACGAGGCAGAATTGCCTTGGGGTTTGTGCTTATTAGAAGATAATTGGCATCAAGGTGTTGTTGGTATTCTCGCTTCTCGTATTAAAGATAAATATCATCGTCCAGTCATTGCTTTTGCTGATGTTGATGATGACCTTATTAAAGGTTCTGCTCGTTCTATTCCAGGGCTACATATTCGAGACGCATTAGATGTTATTGCAACTCAACACCCTGATATCTTACAAAAGTTTGGCGGCCATGCCATGGCGGCAGGCCTCTCTTTGGAGCGCAAACACTTCTCCCACTTTGCCAAACTGTTTGATGAAACGGTACGGAGCTTACTTACCGAAGATCAATTGCAGGAGATGTTGTTAACGGATGGAGAGTTATCCTGCGATACTATTGATATTGACAATGCAAGGTCATTGCAAGCCGCGGGTCCTTGGGGGCAGCATTTTCCTGAGCCTATTTTTGATGGAATATTTAACGTGGTTAATCAACGATTAGTGGGTGAAAAACATTTAAAGCTGACGTTATCTCTTTCCGATAGTCCACAAAAACTGATTGATGGTATTGCATTTAATGTGGATCTAACGGAATGGCCAAATATGTCTGCTAATCATGTCAGATTGGTATACCAACTAAGTGTTAATGAATTCAGGGGGATGGAAAGTGTTCAGTTGATTGTGCGTTATATAGCAACGTTATAGGTTGGGTATAAGTATAAATAAAAACAAAAAAGCCCATTAAAAAATGGGCTTTAATAGTAGTGCTAATAATAATTTCTTAAGCGGCGGATAATAATTCGTTGCCATTAGCTACTGTTGTTGGCGCTTTTGCTGATGATGCTTTTATGCTGGTGACATCGTTAATGCTTTTTACTTTAGTAGTGGCTCTTGGCGTTTCTAACCAAGGGTATCCAGCAGCCCCTTTTAATAATAAATAACGAGAAATACCGATATCTGATAGTCGGCTGTCAGAGTACTTGTAGAGTTCTTTAGCGGTTTTATTTAAACGTAATGTGGTAATAACTTGATTAACTTTTTCTACAATCGCATTCAATAGGGGCTTCATTTTAATCTCACAAACAGGTATAGGTGTTGATAACTGTGAGGAATAATATAGATGAAAACTGTTGTCGACAAATGAAATAAAATCTCTAAATAAGTGAATATATCTAACCTATTAAATTGGAATAATGTCTTCTTATTTTTTTATAAAAAATAACTAATATATATAACTATAGAGATTAATTGTACAGGTTATTCCTTTGGTTATAGCTATAAGCTTAAACGTCTCAACCTTGCGTCTTCTTCACTGTTTTTCCAAAGATCATTAAACACTATGTTGAAGCGTTTCACTTCTGGGCGGGCGTCATAATTGGCGAAACCTGTATAACTTTCTTCTTTGTGTTGTAGCCAAAGCTTATCGTTATCGACAATCATAAACTCATAGTCGTCTTGAGGTTCGATGACAATTTTTTGTAGTTTTATTTTGCTCATCAATCTGTGACTAAGGCGTAATATTTTATGATTTTCTTCAACAATATACTGTGGGCTTTCAACAAGGATTTTAATATCCGATCGATGTGACTTGCGAGCCAGCGCAGATAATATGTCAGCAATATGGTCGTGATTAAAAAATAAAGGGCTAAGCTTACGACTGAATATATAGACACTTCGATCTGCTTTGCTAAGCATTGTCTCAATGTGTTCAGCGAGATCTTCTCTATTGTCAAGCAGGAAGAGTTGATCGCTGGTATTTGAGGTGACGGACATAATGGCGGTTAAACGTTAGTGTTTGAAGTCTTGAGTAGGATATCAGAGTTTGTTTTTTGTAAATACTGTTAAAAATCGTCCAATTAACATTCTGACCTGTGCCAGCATCGAATATAAGAAGCCACCACCGATAAGTACTAGACCAATGAGCGTAACAATTTCTTGAGCTAAAGAAGGCTCTAATAGTTGATTAGCGCTATACATGACAACTAGGCCCCAAAAGAATATAACCACACCGAGTTTGAATTGTGGAAATACCCTCTCTGCTGGGGTGGCATAGTGCTCATAGAATGCTTTGCGCCAGTTACGTTGCATTAACGTTGTCTCTCTTATCTAAGCGAGGTGAATCAGAGGCTCCTCTAATAAGTATAGACGATAGTTGTTAGAGTAAAGAGAAATGTAGTGAGGTGGTAAAGGTAAAAAGGGCTGAGAGCTTAGATTTTATTGGTCTCTTCGTTATCTTCCCATTTTTGCTGTGCTTTCTGATCACTGTCTTTTGCTTCGACCCAATATTCTTTATGGGTATTGATAGCTTTTTTCCAAAAGGGTGCCTGGGTCTTTAAAAAGTCCATAATAAACTCGCAGGCATTAAAGGCTGCTTTTCTGTGAGCACTGTTGACGCCTACAAAGACGATTTGTTCGCCCAAATCCATTTTGCCTATACGGTGTATGATTCGAGCACTGATAATAGGCCAGCGTTTATGGGCCTGTTCGCAAATGTCCTGTAAGGTTTTTTCGGTCATTCCTGGAAAGTGCTCTAGGTATAGGCTTTCACCTTCGCCGTCATCGAAGTCTCTTACCAAGCCACAAAAAGTAACGATTGCGCCAATGTTAGGTGTATCAGCACAGAGCTGTTTGTATTCCTCTGCATGATCAAAATCTTTTTCCTGGACATTGATATACGTGTGCATAATTAGCCCCCGGTAACGGGAGGGAAAAAAGCGATTTCATCGCCATCTTTGATGGGGGAGTCTGCGTTTACCATTTGTTGGTTAATAGCAATTAGAGTTGTATTATTGGAGAGTAGTTTTTGCCAATGTTCATTGCGTTTTGATAAGAGAGTTTTAATATCATTGACGGTTGAAAAGTCATCTTGCCAAGACAATTCTTCACTCTCGCAATTAAGTTGATCTCGTAAGCTGGCAAAATAACGAAGTTGAAGCATAGCAAATTCTCTATAGTGATATGATGGCGGCTCAAGCTGGCCTCTTGATAGGTTAAGTGGCTTTCCAATCCCCAGATTTTCCGCCCTGTTTTTTCACAACGCGAACATTATGAATGCTCATCGTCTTATCAACCGCTTTGCACATATCATAGATCGTCAACGCTGCAATACTAACGGAGGTTAGTGCTTCCATTTCGACACCTGTTTTTCCATTGAGTTTACACAGAGCTTGAATGGCAACCCGGTTATGATCTGGTTCAGGTGTCAGTTCCACGGTCACTTTGGTTAATGCCAGTGGATGACAAAGGGGAATAAGATCAGAGCATTTTTTAGCGGCTTGTATGCCTGCGATACGAGCAGTGGCAAAAACATCGCCTTTTTCGTGCCCGCCTTCTATGATTAGCTGCAAGGTTTCGGGCAACATGGTGATATAGCCTTCTGCAACTGCTTCACGAGCAGTGTTTGACTTGTCACTAATGTCGACCATATGAGCCTGGCCGTTGCTATCTACATGACTTAATTGACTCATATGGACCAACGTTAACTTAACAGTTTTTCTAAAATGGATTGATAAATATCGCTTAAAGTATCCAAGTCTCTTATATTAACGCATTCATCGACTTGATGTATGGTGGCATTGATTGGGCCTAATTCAAGCACTTGGGCACCGGTAGGCGCAATAAAGCGGCCATCGGATGTTCCACCGGCGGTAGAAAGGGTCGCTTGTCGTCCTGTTGTTTGCTGAATGGCATCAACTGCAGCGCTGACGAGCTTTCCTTCTGCGGTTAGAAACGGCTGGCCACTTAAATTCCATTCTAAACAATAATTGAGTTGGTGCTTATTAAGGATGGCCTCTGTTCGTTGTTTAAGGTTATCTTCGGTAAGCTCTGTAGAAAACCGGAAGTTAAAAATAACATCGACACAGCCCGGAATTACATTGGTCGCGCCAGTACCGCTGTGGATATTGGAGATCTGAAAACTGGTCGCAGGGAAAAAGTCATTGCCATTATCCCAAACTTCTGAGGATAACTCGGCTAAAGCGGGGGCAATCTTGTGAATAGGGTTGTCAGCTAGGTGGGGGTAGGCAACATGCCCTTGTTTCCCATTAACGGTTAACACTCCACCCAAAGATCCGCGCCTGCCATTTTTGATGACATCGCCAACCTGTTCAGTGCTTGATGGTTCGCCAACAAGACACCATTCCAGTTGAATGCCGTGTTCTTGTAGCCATTCTACAACTTTAACAGTGCCATGCTTTGCTGGACCTTCTTCGTCTGCGGTAATAAGTAAAGCAATACGCCCACCATGATTGCTGTGTTTGGCAATAAAGGCTTCGCAGGCAGTAATCATCGCTGCCAGACTACCTTTCATGTCGGCAGCACCTCGGCCATAAAGCATGTCATCCTTTATAGTTGCCACAAAGGGTGGCGATTGCCATTCCCCTGCAGGGCCTGTCGGTACAACGTCTGTATGGCCGGCAAAGCAAAAAATAGGGCCGTCATCGCCACGAATAGCCCATAGGTTTTCGACGGCTTCTTTGCCCTCGCCAAAGATCAATGTTTCACATTGGAAGCCTATGGCTTCCAAGCGTTTGCGCATAAGTTGTTGGCAGCCAGCATCTTCTGGTGTGACTGATTGACGCTCAATCAGCTCGCTAGCTAAGGCCAATGTCGGTGATGGATTAGTTGTTAGCATGAAGTTCTTCATTCAGTGCGATGGCTGTTTTATTAGTTTTGCACTCTAAAACACCTGTTAATGAGTTGCGTCTAAATAATAAGTCGGACTTACCGGCTAATTCTCTGGCTTTTATTTCCTGAACAACATTATTACTGTCATCCAAAAGGTTGAGTTTAGATCCCGCGGTGATATAGAGACCTGATTCGACAATACAGCGATCCCCAAGAGGGATACCGATACCTGCATTGGCGCCTAACAAGCACTCTTTACCGACAGAGATAACGATATTGCCGCCGCCAGATAAGGTGCCCATCGTTGAACAACCACCGCCGAGATCAGATCCTTCACCTATCACAACACCTGCGGATACACGACCTTCAATCATACTGGTACCCATAGTACCTGCATTAAAGTTCACAAATCCCTCATGCATGATCGTTGTCCCTTCGCCTATATAAGCACCTAAACGTACGCGTGCGGTATGAGCAATACGAACGCCTTTAGGAACGACATAGTTGGTCATTTTAGGGAATTTATCGACACATTCTACGGTAAGCGTTTTGCCTTTTAAGCGGGCTTTAAGTTGGCGCTGAGGTAGTTCATCTAAATCAATGGCGCCTTTGTTTGTCCAGGCAACATTTTGTAGTACACCAAAGATACCGGTTAAATCTGTTTCATGGGGCTTGACCAGACGGTGTGACAGTAGGTGAAGTTTCAGGTAAGCACCGGGGACGGATGTTGGCGCTGTATCAGTAACGAATAAGCTAAGTACGACAGGCCTTTTACTGCTTGCTAATTTTTGAGCAATTGATGCTTGTTCATCTTCTCCTGCTGAACTCAATGCCGTTGCCAATGCCGCTAACTGCCCACCATTTAATCGGCAGTTAGTTGCATCTGCTGCTGACTCTATCAGAGGCTTTACAGCGTTATAAAGGGCTGCTGATGGGTTTAATACAGGTTGATGATAATAGACTTCTAGCCACTCACCTTTTGCATTGTGAGTGCCTACGCCTAGACCAAAACAGTAAGATTCAGACATGATGTTTCCTATAATTTAGTTCGTATAAGTGATATTTAAGATTATGCGGATGAATAAACTAGCCTAAAAATAATGCTTGATAGTCTGCGGCTTTAAAGCCAACAGACCGTTGTTTTCCATCATCGAGTAAGGGGCGTTTAATCAGTGTCGGAGCATTATGTATGATCTCAACGATATTATTCTCATTCAGGCTATTTTTTGTCTCATCATCTAACTCCTTCCATGTAGTACTGCGCTTATTAACGAGTTTTTCCCAGCCTAATTCAGCCACCCAGGCTTGAATTTGTTCCGAGTTGAGCCCATCGCTACGAAAGTCATGAAACTGATAGCTTACTTGGTTAGCTTCTAGCCATTTTCGCGCCTTTTTAACGCTATCGCAGTTTTTAATGCCGTATAGAGTGATCATTGAGAGAATTTTCAGTGCTTGTCAAAAGGGTGGGGATTATAACAGGGTTTATGATAGTGATAGCTTATCTAGGGTGATTTCTCCTTTTTTATGTGATTTTTAGCCGATCATTAATATGATAGCTTGCTAGAATGACTTAATAAGCCTCAATAGTAGGCCGGTTAAATGACAGTAATATGATCTGAAAGTCTTTGGTTGAGATAGGTATTTGGTCTGTTGTAAATAAAGGTGTATTTCGTTAGCTGATTAAATAGGTGGTTTTATGCCATTGCTTAGATGTTGTTGCATATTTGTATTATCCAGTGTGTTTCTGGGGGCCTGTACTTCAACACCAAAAAAGCATGACGTAGCGGAGGCGCACGTCGATAATGCCAATACAGTGATTAAGGGGAGTAATGCTAGCCAATATATCGCAAGTGGATATGTTTGTAAGAACGCTTATCAATATAAAGATCGCAGTGTGGGTACTGGGCATTGTGTTTCCCTTATTCAGATTTGTAGTGGTGCTCCACGTACAGCTATGTGGAAGCAAGGTGCCTTGGTTAAAGGGGCAGAATTAACGCCAGGCACTATTATTGCGACCTTTAAGTCAGGTAAATATCCGAACGTGACCGGTTGGCATGCCGCTATTTATATTTCTCAAGACGAAAATGGGATTTGGGTGTGGGATCAATGGGTCGGTAAGCCTGTGCATAAACGGCTCATTCGTTTTAAAAACGGAAATGGTAAAGCCAGTAATGATGGTGATGCTTACTCCGTTGTTTATTAAGAAACGATATTTCCAGTAATTCCTTATCGAATACATTATTTTATTTTTGTAAAATTACGTTTTTTTACGTAGTTTTTATCTACGTGTTTCCACGTATTTTCTGCTTTTTTCGTAAATAATTCTTTTATATTTTTTTTGATTATTATTTAATCCATGCATTCAGTCGGTGGCTGAAAACTATCGTCATTTTAAAATTGACCAAAAATAATAATTAAGCGGTTAGTTGTATGAAATTTCTAACATTCAAAAATAAAATCTTGCTTTTAGTTATCGTTCCTTTAGTACTGGTTAGTATCGCTTTAACGATATTGTCAGTTTATCAAGCAAAATTACTGGGTGGAAAAAATATCCAAAGCTTTTCCGAAATGATTTTTGAGCTTCGGCGAGGTGAGCTAAAAAATTATACAGAGCTCGCGATAACCGCAGTCAAGCATATTTATAATCAAGCTGGAGGTGGTGTGGGAGGTCAAGAGCGGGCAAAGGAAATTTTCCGAAATCTTGAATTTGGAGAGGACGGTTATTTTTTTGTTTATGACTATGACGGTGTCAATATCACTCATCCTAAAAAGCCACAACTCGAAGGAAAAAATTTATGGGGTATACAAGATCCTAATGGTACGTTTTTAATTCAATCTCTTATTGATGGAGCTAAAAAGCCTCAAGGTGATTATACCAATTATATTTGGGATAAGCCTTCTAAAGGGCGTCAAGTAGGAAAAATTGGTTACAGTATGGGACTACAGAATTGGGAATGGATGGTAGGTACTGGTCTTTATATTGATGACCTTGAAGATGCTGTTGCAGGCATTCAGGAAGAGGTTAGCAATAATATTCAAAATACTTTAACGTTGATTACAGGGTTTGCACTAGTTTTTACTATTGTTGTCGGCTTTATCGGGGCCCGTTTTACAATGACAGAAGGAAAACTGGCAGATAAAAAATTACAGCAACTATCTCGTAAGGCAGTAGAAGGTCAGGAAGAAGAGAGAAGCAGGGTTGCCCGTGATTTGCAAAAGGGCATTAATCAAGCGCTGTATACTACTCGTTCTAAATTAAAAGATATTGCGGCAATAGGTTCACTGGAAAGTCCAAATGCTCGAAAAGAGTTTTTATCAGCAGTTTCCATTTTAGACCAAACAATTAAAGAGGTTTATCGAATTTCTGGTGAGTTGCGGCCTGAAATATTAGATAGGCTAGGCCTTTATCCCGCAGTGGAAGCTTTAGCGGCTAAGGTGTCAGATGAGCAGGGTATGAAAATTGTGTTCAAGCATGTTGGTGCCGAGAATCGCTTGCGAGAAGAGTTAGAAACATCAATATATAGGATAGTGCAAGAGGCATTGAAAAATATAGTTGAACATGCTCATTCAACAGAAGCCAGTATCCGGATGCGTGAGGCAGATAATATATTGAGTTTAACAATACAGGATAATGGCGATGGATTTAATATTAAGGATGTTATCGGTAAAGATGGTAAAGGCAGTGTAGGTTTTACTGATATGCGTGTTCGAGTTGAAGCATTAGGTGGCCATTTTCATGTTTTCTCATCGAAGGAAATTGGAACGGTTATCAAAGCAACAATACCGGTATAGCTGGTATTGTTGATTAAGTTATGAAATCAGGCTTTGTGTATTTTTTTTGGTTTTTTCCTGTTGGGATAACAGCTTGTACACATGGGGCAAATAGTCCCATCGCAACCTCTGGCAGTACAATACTCCCTGCCATAAAAAATAATTTGTAGATGCAGCTTATTCCAACGATCTTTTGGGAATAGTCGTTTTAAATCTTTTTCTGTTTGAACCACATTTTTACCGCTAGTTAACCCCCAGCGCTGTGCTAAACGATGAATGTGCGTATCAACGGGAAATGCGGGCACCCCAAAAGCTTGTGACATCACCACGCTGGCTGTCTTATGGCCAACTCCAGGTAGTTCCTCCAAAGCTTCCATATCAGCAGGTACTTCTCCATTGTATTCTTCAACCAGTATTTTAGAGAGTGTCGATATTGCTTTTGATTTTCTAGGCGAAAGACCACAAGGCCGGATAATTTCCTGAATCTTATCAACAGGTGCTTTTGCCATATCAAAAGGGTTGTTGGCTAATTGCCATAAAGTCGGAGTAATTTTATTGACTCGTTCATCGGTACACTGAGCTGATAATAATACAGCCACTAATAGTGTATAAGGGTCTTTGTGATCGAGAGGAACTGGTGTTTCAGGATAAAGTGATTCCAGCTCATTTAATATATAGTCTACTCTTTCTTTTTTTAGCATAACTTTTTATATGGTTTGAGAATGTTCAAAACTGGCTAACAAACTCTTTAATTCGATAAGCGGCTTCTTTACATTCATTGATAGGTGCGACCAAAGCCATACGGACATGATTTTTTCCAGGGTTACCCTCATTAACATCGCGACTAAGATAGCTGCCAGGTAACACAGTAATGTGTTGTTGTTCAAAAAGCTGCTGTGCAAAGGCTTCATCGTCGATAGGTGTTTTAGCCCAAAAATTAAATCCAGCTTCAGGCTGAGTGATTGGCCATGTATTTCCCAGGATATCGATCACTTGAGAAAATTTCTCGCGATACAAGGTTCTATTTTCAATAACGTGGTCTTCATTCTGCCATGCCGCAATACTTGCAAGTTGAACCGGTATAGGCATAGCGCAACCATGATATGTCCGATATTGTAAGAATTGGGTAATGATAGAGGAGTCTCCAGCTACAAAGCCAGAGCGTAGACCAGGTAAATTTGAACGTTTGGATAAGCTGTGAAATACAACGCAGCGTGAAAAATCGTCTCTGCCTAACTCTGCGCAAGCCTGTAATAAACCGGCGGGTGGTTGTTGATCATTTGGGTATATTTCAGAATAGCATTCATCGCTAGCAATAATGAAATCGTATTTATCTGCCAGTTCAATCAACATTTTGTACGTTGTTAAATCGACAACTGATCCCGTAGGATTATTGGGAGAGCAAATATAGAGTAACTGACAACGTTGCCATTCCTTGTCTGTGACGCCAGAAAAATCAGGCAAGTAATTATTATCTTCCTGACAGTTGATATAACGTGGCTCTGCACCGGCAAGAAAGGCAGCCCCTTCATAAATTTGATAAAACGGATTGGGCATTATCACTATTGGATTTTTAGAGCGATCAATAACAGCTTGTGCAAATGCAAATAATGCCTCGCGAGTGCCGTTAACGGGTAAGATATGTTGTTCTGGGTTTAGGGTGTTTGCATTCAGCTTGAATCGTTTAGTTAGCCAGCCCTCAATAGCTTGCCGTAATTCTATCGAACCCTTGGTGGCTGGGTATTGAGAGACTTTGGATAGTTCTTTGACCAAGGTTTCTAAAACGAAATCCGGCGGAGTATGTTTCGGCTCTCCAATCGACCAGGCAATATGCTTAATGTCTGTATTAGGGTTTGTGTTAGCTTTTAATACAGCTAATTTTTCAAAGGGGTAGGGTTGGAGTTTATTTAAATCAGGGTTCATATGCTTGATACATTATCGTTAGTTTTTGCATTTAATTCTTGTTGAATACTAAGTTGTAATTGTTCGCACAGCTTAGGGTCATTTAAGCGGTTGCCATTTTTATCGGTAATGAAGAAGATATCTTCAACCCGTTCTCCGAGTGTTGTAATCTTTGCAGTTACAAGTTCAATATTATACTCAACAAATATTCGAGCTAAACGCGCTAAAAATCCAGGGCGGTCGGGACTGATGACTTCAAGTATTGTATGCTGTTGTGAAATATCATTGCTGATGTTGGTTCTTGTAGGTGCGTTAAAGTATTTGAGCTTTCGTGGAGTACGACGTTTAATAATATCACTATAGTTATCACTCAAATTCAGTTCAGCTGTAATTGAGGAAACAATCGTTTTTATGCTTTCAGGATTAGTGACGGGTAGGTCATCACGATCTAATACATAAAATGTATCCATCGTATGTCCAGATACTGTGCTGTAAATGCGAGCATCCTGAACATTAAGTTGCAGTTGATCCAGCGCGCTGGTTGCCGCCGCAAAAATATTATTTTTCTCTAAAGCATGAATGAAAATTTGGGTAACTTTGTGACTGCCTCTTAAGGTATGGTCAGAAACCAATACCAGAGGCTGTTCTTTGTCTTTTTTGGTAAGTATCGCTTGCGTATGCCAGACAATATCATCAGCGCTTTCACGCAAGAAATAATCATCTCCAGCCGTTTGCCAGAGTTCCCAAACTGATTGTTCATCAATATCAGTTTCTTGCAAGAGCATATGCATTGCAGCTTCTTGTGTTTCCGTAATGCATTCTTCTCTATCGATTGGGTTTTCCAGGCCTCGATTGAGTGCACGTTTAGTTTCGTTATAGAGTTGTAGTAATAAGCTGGCGCGCCAGTTGTTCCATATGTCCGGATTAGTTGCGTTCATGTCGGCAACAGTCAAAACGTATAAATAGTCTAGATGAAGTTGGTCACCAACTAGCTTTGCGAAATCATGAATCACATCTGGGTCGGAGAGGTCTTGTTTTTGAGATGTAGATGACATGGTTAAATGTTCTCTCACCAGCCAGCTTATTAACAACGTTTTGCGCTTTGATAGCTGGTGCCTAACGCAGAAATTAATGGCATCTTCTTCACCTAGTACCGAATGATCACCCCCACGCCCTTTGGCAATATCATGATAAAGCCCAGCAATATATAGAATCTCTTTTTTAGGTAATTGATGAAATATGCGAGTGATAGACGGGTATTGCTTCTCTACTTCTGGTCGTAGCAGTCTTCTTATAAATTCTATTAGATTGAGTGTATGGTCGTCGACAGTATAAATATGGAAAAGGTCGTGCTGCATTTGGCCAATAATATGATCAAACTCTGGTAAGTACCGCCCTAAAATACCATAGCGTTTCATACGTTTTAACTGGGTAACGAGTTTATAGGGTGAGCGCAATAATTCCAAAAATAGCTCTTGATTAACTGGGTCTTGACGGAATTCTTCATTGATGAGTATTCGACTTTCTCTAAGCAAGCGAATTGTTGAAGCACGAACGCCAGTAATGCTCTCATTTTGAGCGGCTAATACAAAAATTTCTAAAAGGGCTGATGGCGTCTCTTCGAAGACTTTAATATGAATGACTTCAATGAAGTTGCCTCTTAGTTGAAACCGTTCGTTAATTGGTATGGCTTTTGCGCTTGAGCCCCGATTAATAATTGCTTCATCTAAAAATTGTAGGAGTACATCGTTTAGCTCTCTGAGTGAGAGAACAATACGATAGTAATCATGCATAAATTGTTCGATGGCGAGCTGTCCATCGGCATCTTTGTAGCCAAATAGGGAGGCGAGGTCTTTTTGATAGTCAAAAAGTAATCGCTCTTCTGGGCGACTGGCTGTCATATGCAGCCCATAGCGTACTTTCCATAAAAATTCTTCTCCATAAATTAATGAAGCGTATTCTTCATCGGTAAAGAAGCCTTTGCCTTCCAGTGCAGCTAGCGTATTGACATTGAAAAAACGTTTGGCAACCCATTGGATCGTTTGAATATCTCGTAAACCACCTGGAGCATTTTTAACATTGGGCTCTAAGTTGTATTCGGTATCGTTATACTTTTCGTGCCGAGACTCTTGCTCTTCAGTTTTAGCCAGAAAAAACTTGTCATTGGTCCACATTTTGTCGCTGGATGTATTGAGCTGTAGTTCTTGAAATAAGGATGAAGGTCCTTGTAGGACTCGAGCTTCCATTATGCTGGTGGCAACGGTAATGTCTTCGCGAGCAATATTGGTACACTCGTCGATTGTGCGTACGCTATGCCCTATATTTAGCCCAATATCCCAAAGTAAGGTTAAAAATGCCTGGCTACTTTCGTAATTTTTTGAGCCTGGAGAATTGGACATCAAAATAAGCAGATCAATATCTGATTTTGGGTGGAGCTCTCCACGACCGTACCCGCCAACGGCAATCAAGCTGACTTCATTGTGATTCCATTCAAATTGGTGCCAGGCATAGTGGAGTAGGCAGTCAATTAATAGTGCTCGTTCGTAGATAATATTACGAATTGACTCTCCTTCTTTAAAGCGAATATCAAATTGATAATTGATTGCTTCAATAGCCGCTTTAAATACATTAATGATAGAGTTTGTTCTTGCTAACGCAGCGCGAAATCGCATTTGATTAAATGCGATGGGAACCGGGGTTTCTTCTAAAATAGGGATTTCTAGCAATGCAGGGTTAGGCAAAGTTTTCTTCCTGACGAGCAGTGAGAACTTCAACGCCGGTTTTGGTAACAAGCAGTGTATGTTCCCATTGAGCAGAAAGCCGCCCATCCTTTGTTTCTACAGTCCAGCCATCGCCTTTTAGTTTTGTTTGTGCTTTGCCCGCATTGATCATGGGCTCTATGGTAAAGCACATGCCTTCTTGTAAGGCCATGCCTGTATCGGGCTTGCCGTAATGAAGCACTTGAGGGTCCTCATGGAACGTACTGCCGATGCCGTGGCCACAATATTCTCGAACGACAGAATAATAATTAGATTCGGCATGTTGTTGGATTACATGGCCAATATCACCTAAGCGAGTGCCTGGTTTAACAAGTTCTATGCCTTTATAAAGGCACTCTTGCGTGATATTCACTAGGCGTTCAGCATGGGCTGATGTTTTACCCACAAAATACATTTTACTGGTGTCGCCATGGTAGCCCTCGTAAATAACGGTAACGTCGATATTAATAATGTCACCGCTCTTTAAGGTTTTCTTTTCAGATGGAATACCATGACAAATGACATGGTTGACCGATGTGCAAATTGACTTCGGGAAGCCTCTATAGCCCAGGCATGCCGGAATCGCCTTTTGCACTTGGGTAATGTGGTCATGGCAAAGCTTATCTAGTTCGGCGGTGCTAACCCCTGGTTTGACGTAGGGCCCTATCATTTCCAGCACTTCAGCAGCCATTTTTCCTGCAATGCGCATTTTTTCGATTTCTTCGGGAGTTTTAATGCTAATAGTCATAAGTGCTGAACCGTAGTGCTAAAAATAAGTAGTGCTAAATAAACAGTGTGATCACTTTATAAGTGGAAAAGCCGCTATTGTAAACTACCTTGCCCTGTCGGGTCAGCTGTATTTCAGAGGTGCTAGCTTGACAAAGACATTAGTAGTTATTAACTTGGCGGGCTAATAATCATATTTCTGCTAGGGTTATAGGTAAGGGCAGTGTGAAACATGCCGACCGGAAGCATGAATAGTTTTGTTATTAATGTAGTACGACAGAAGAAATGTTTGTAAAAGTAAATGCTATACCTAATAAATCACCTTGGTTTGGCTCTGTATAGGGTTGCCAGGAAAAAATAATAATGAAGCTACAGTTTTCACAACCCTTCCGATGCTTATTTGTAGCCTTAACACTCTTGTTTGCTGGCTGCTCTGGTGGCGGGGGTGGCTCTGATGATGATACGCCTGCTACTGTGCCTGAATTTGTCTCTATTTCAGGGAGGGTGAGTTATGAGCGGATTCCTTTTAGTGCAATATCGGATAACGGCCTCGACTATATTAACTCTCAGGTAATGCCAGCCCGTGGTGTCAGTGTTCAGTTACTCGATGCCGATGGCTTTGTGATTACCGTTACCAGCACTGATGATAATGGTGATTATACGCTTACTTTTATTCCTTCCAAGACCCTGGTAAGGGTTCGGGTGTTTGCTGAATTGTCTAAAACCAGTTTGCCCTCGTGGGAAGTGAGGGCATTGGATAATACTGCGGGTAATGCCCAGTATGTGCTCGATGGCGCTTTGGCTAGTAGTGGTATAGCTGATTCTGTTCGCAATCTGCATGCTGCCTCTGGATGGGATAATGCTTCATCTAGTTATATCTCTGCCCGAGCTGCGGCTCCCTTTGCAGTTCTTGATACTATCTATGATGGCCTGTTACAGATCACAGCAGCCGATAATACCTTGCGCTTACCTGAGTTGGATGTATTTTGGAGCCCATTAAATAACCCTGCCCAAGGTTTTTTAGCTGATGGTGATATAGGTAGCAGCTTTTATCGGCGCTTTGGTGTGGATAGTCGTATATATATTCTTGGTGCAGAAAATCAAAATACAGATGAATATGACGATCATGTCATTTTGCATGAATTGGCCCACTATTTTGAGGATGTGTTATCTAGAGCCGATACTATTGGTGGCCGTCATAATATTATTGAGTCGCTGGATATGCGTTTAGCATTTGCAGAGGGCTTTGCTAATGCTTATTCTGGCATGGTAAATAATGATCCTATATACCGAGATTCTTTTGGTGTAAGCCAAAATGAAGACTTTGACTTTAGTGTTGAATCCAACCCTGATAGCGCTACTGATAATACGGGATGGTTTGTTGAAAGTTCCGTCCATTCATTGCTATACGATTTTTATGATGATAATAACGAGGGAACGGATGCTGTAAATGTAGGTTTTCAACCTATTTACGATGTGCTGAGTAGCGATGACTATATAAACCAAACGTCATTTACGACTATTTTTTCATTTGCGGACCTTTTTAGGGCGCATTCTTCAGTCGACGCGGCAGCTGTTGATAGTATGTTGGCGGCGCAGTCAATTTTTGGAACTGGTCCTTATGGTGATGGAGAAACCAATGATGGTGGTTCCGCTGATAATCTTCCTGTTTACAATGAATTAACCGTTAATGGTGGTCCTAGGCAAGTCTGTACTGGAAATACATTTGGTTCAGGAAGGGAGATCAATAAGCTGGGCAATCGTCAATTTGTGCGTTTCACAACAATGCCTGGTGCGCATATGATCACAGTATCCCGTGACTCGGGTCTTTTGCCATCTAATCCTGCTTTTGTTTTGCATCGCCGGGGACAAATAGAGGTCCGTGTGCCTGAGCCTGATACAGCCGCTTATGATATGGATGGTAATCTTGTGAGTGATCTGCGTACATTGGGGGGAGAGCCGGGTGAGCTTGAAGAATATATGCTAGAGGTCTTCAGTCGCTCAAATATTGATGGTGATATGTCTACGGGGGGGGATGTATGTTTGCTTGTTACAGTCACCACCTAAGTTTATGTTTCAATGTTGAGAATGTCTTATGAAAACAATAGAGGCATTTCTAGTATTTTTATTCTTACCTGTTTTGCTGCTGGCCTGTGAGCAAAAGTCGGTGAGTAGAGAGGGTTTTATAGCTTCAGGCTATCAAAAGCCAGGTGCTGATGTTCGATTGCTAAAGAATAATATTTCTATTGCTGAAGTGGGTGAGACACTGGACTTTTCCTTGTTGCTGCAAACTGGTCACTCTCGAGGTAAGCTGTTTGTGCAACTTGCCTCGAGTGATGGTTTGGAGATTCTTGAGGGTGACCTATCTTCGGAAATCGTTCTTCGTAGTGCTCCTATCTATGGAGTTCCTTTGGTTATCTATGCAAGTCGACAGGGTAAGCACTACTTGCCTATCAGTGTAGTTCTGGAATTGCCTAATGGCCAAACAATGCAGCGTTCATTGTCGCTAATTGTCCGTGTGGGTGAGCAGCCTATGGAGCGAAGTCGTTCGTCTTCTCAAGTCGATAGGGATGGTCGCTTAATCAAATCACTACCAGCAGAAGAAGATATACGTTAATACGTTGATTTTTAACTGCATTTAAGTGGGTGATTTTTGTTCTTGGTTCAAATTCCTTTTAATTGTCTGGTCGTTATGGTATAAAGCCGCCCGGCGTAGTGCAGCTTATTTTTGCGCTCGCTTAAATTAATGAAATTAACTAATCGTCACACGTATGCCGTCACGTCGGTCTGGGTGCCTTAATTGATTGTTTAACTGTTTATCTTGGGCAGTTGAATGATGATTACGGGTTGATCGTTCGGGGTATATGGAGGCCTAACCCAAACAGGAAATTATATGTCTACAGTAAGTATGCGCGATATGCTACAAGCAGGTGTCCACTTTGGTCACCAAACTCGCTATTGGAACCCGAAGATGGGTCAATATATCTTCGGTGATCGTAACAAAATTCACATTATTAACCTTGAGCAAACTGTCCCGGCTTTTAATGAAGCTTTGGATGTTATAAAGGTTATGGCTTCTCAGAAGAAAAAAATTCTAATGGTAGGTACTAAGAGAGCTGCTCAAAAGACTATTAAAGAGCAGGCTTTACGTTCCAACCAGCCTTTCGTCAGTCATCGTTGGTTGGGTGGAATGCTCACTAACTACAAGACTATCCGTGCGTCTATCCGCCGTTTTCGTGAGCTTGATGCGCAAAGTCAAGATGGCACTTTTGAAAAGCTTACTAAGAAAGAAGCGCTTATGCGTAAGCGTGCTATGGATAAATTAGAGCTTTCTATTGGCGGTATTAAAGATATGGGTGGTTTGCCTGACGCATTATTTGTTATTGATGTTGAGCATGAGCGTATTGCTGTCAATGAAGCGAATAAATTAGGTATTCCTGTTTTTGGTATTGTTGATACGAACAGTGATCCTCAGGGCGTAGACTATGTTATTCCTGGTAATGATGATGCGATTCGTGCAATAAAGCTTTATGCCACTGCTATAGCCGATGCATGTATCGAAGGTGCGGCTAACGCTCAAGCTGTACCCAACAAAGATGAATTTGTAGAAGTTGAGGCAAATGCTGCGGAAGCAGCTAAGAATTAGTTTTAAGCTTCTAAATCAAATTGAAATGGTAAGAAGTTAGTTTAAGGGGGCATAAAGGCCCCCTTTTTTAAACAGTTAATATTTTTAGAGAATTAAGAGGATAAGATCATGGCAGCAGTTTCTGCTTCAATGGTAAAAGAACTTCGTGAACGTACTAGCCTAGGCATGATGGAGTGCAAGAAAGCGCTAAAAGAAGCTGATGGCGATATTGAATTAGCAATTGAAAACTTGCGTAAGGCAAGTGGCTTAAAAGCCGCTAAAAAAGCAGATCGTACCGCCGCTGATGGTGTTGTTGCTACGCGTGTAGCTGATGACAATAGCTACGCTGTTGTTGTTGAAGTGAATTCTGAGACCGATTTCGTTGCTCGTGATGAAGGCTTTTTAGGTTTTGTTGGTATTGTTACAGACAAAGCGTTTGCCGATAAGCAAACTGATGTGTCGGCGTTAATGTCTGGTGAGTTAGAAGCTACTCGCGAAGCATTGGTGCAAAAAATTGGAGAAAACATCTCTGTTCGACGAGTGCAGCTTGTTGAGGGCGGCGTTGTTGGTGCTTATGTTCACTCCAATAACCGTATTGCAGTGGTATCTCAGCTTGAAGGTGGTAATGGTGAGCTGGCTAAAGATATTTCTATGCATATTGCAGCTGTCAATCCTCAGGTGGTTAAACCTGAAGATATGCCAGAAGATGTTGTAGCTAGAGAGAAGGAGATCATTAAGGCACAACCTGATATGGCTGGTAAGCCTGATGAAATCGTTGAGAAGATGATGGTTGGCCGTATTAAGAAATTCCTGAAAGAAGGAAGTTTGATTGAGCAACCTTTTGTTAAAAACCCAGAGTTATCAGTTGGCCAGTTAGCCAAACAAGCAGATGCTGAAATTAAAGCGTTTGTTCGCTTTGAAGTTGGAGAGGGTATTGAGCGTGAAGTAGTCGATTTTGCTGCTGAAGTCGCTGCTCAGGTGGAAGCTTCTAAATAAGTTTGTTCTGGTTTATTTTGACCAGTAGTTGTTTTTGCCGTTAAGCCGCTAGGTTTGGTGGGCATTAGTTAGCTGCTGGTTTTAAAGATCTACATAACGGGGTGAGCGTTGTCGCGCTCGCCCCGTCTTGCTGTTAGAATACGGCATTTTTCCAATCTAAGGACTTTATCTATGCCCACTAAGCGCGATAAAAAATATAAGCGAATTTTGCTCAAGTTAAGCGGTGAGGAATTAATGGGCAGTGAGGGGTTCGGTATTGACCCTAAAGTGCTTGATAAGATGGCTCTGGAAATTGGTCAACTTGTGGGTATTGGTGTACAGGTTGGATTGGTTATTGGTGGCGGTAACCTCTTTCGTGGTGCATCGTTAAATGCGGCTGGTCTAGATAGAGTGACTGGCGACCATATGGGTATGTTGGCCACAGTCATGAATGCGTTGGCTATGCGTGATGCCCTTGAGCGGTCAAATATTACTTCTCGAGTTATGTCTGCAATACCCATGAGTGGTATTGTTGAGCACTATGATCGACGGGGAGCCATTCGGTTTTTAGAGGGTGGTGAAGTCGTTATATTTGCAGCAGGTACTGGTAATCCGTTTTTTACTACTGATTCCGCTGCTTGTTTGAGAGCTATTGAAGTTGAAGCTGAAATAGTACTCAAAGCGACCAAAGTCGATGGAGTTTATACCGCAGACCCAATGAAAGACTCTAATGCTACGCGGTATGAGAGTTTGACTTACGATACGGCCCTTGAGAAAAAATTAGGTGTTATGGATTTGACTGCTATCTGTTTGTGTCGTGATCACAATATGCCCGTTCGAGTATTTAAAATGGCCAAAGCTGGTGCTTTGTTGAGCATCGTTGTCGGTGGAGATGAAGGCACCTTAATCGAAGAAAAGTAGAACTAATACTCTTTTTAAGTATTATAGATTTCAAGTCAATTACAATGGCAGTTATAAAATAAGGTTTGAATAATGATTGAAGATATCAAAAAAGATGCAAAAGTACGGATGCAAAAAAGCCTTGAGGCTTTGTCTGGAAACTTTAATAAAATCCGCACTGGCCGTGCTCATCCCAGTATTCTAGATAGCATTATGGTTGATTACTATGGTACGGATACTCCACTTTCTCAGGTGGCCAACATTTCTGTATTGGATGCTCGTACGCTTTCAATTAGTCCATGGGAAAAACAGTTAACTCCTGTTATTGAAAAGGCGATCTTGAAATCTGATTTAGGCTTGAATCCGGCAACCTCCGGTGATTTGATTCGTTTGCCTATGCCAGCTTTAACAGAAGAAACCCGTAAGAACTATATTAAGCAAGCTAAATCAGAATCTGAAAATGCTAAAATTTCTATTCGCAATATCCGTCGTGATTCGCTAGCAGATGTGAAGGATCTCTTGAAAGAGAAAGAGATTGGTGAGGATGATGAGCGTCGCGCACAAGATGAAATTCAAAAAATAACTGATAAATTTGTTGCCGATGTTGATGCTGCTTTTGCGGTTAAAGAAAAAGACCTCATGGAAATCTAAAGGGTTTTTTAAGCTAACTATATTTTGTATTAATGAAAATAATATATGTTGGCAATATTTTTACAATAATTAATTACATTGTTGGTATCTGTTTTGTCTGAACAATCCTTTTCGCCCAAGTTGCAACATCTTGCGATTATTATGGATGGTAATAATCGTTGGGCAAGGCAGCGAGGTCTCCCTGGTACAGCCGGCCATAAAGCTGGTATAGAACGGCTGCGTGATATGCTGCAAGGATGTGATGAGCATAATATAGATGTTCTTACAGTGTTTGCTTTTAGTAGTGAGAATTGGAAGCGCCCTTTGCAGGAAGTTCGTGCTCTGATGTCGCTTTTTCAGCATTACCTTTCAAGTGAAGCAAAGAAGCTTAAGAAAGAAAATGTGCGTTTGCGCGTTATTGGAAATCGCCAACAGTTTGATAAAAAATTATTGCAGGCGATAGAAAAAGCCGAAACTATTACTGAAAATGGTGAACGTACATTGGTGATTGCTGCCGATTATGGTGGGCAGTGGGATATTGCCAATGCAGCCCGAGATATCTCTCGTAGTGTCATTTCTGGTCAGTTGAATATCGATGATATCGATGAAAAAGTATTTAACCGTTATACAGCATTAGCCGATATGCCACCCTTGGATCTTTTGATCCGTACCGGTGGTGAACACCGCATAAGTAATTTTTTATTGTGGCAAGCAGCTTATGCTGAATTATATTTTAGTCCATTGTTGTGGCCTGATTTTGATGGTGCGGCATTAGAAACTGCTATTGCTAATTTTTATAATCGAGAACGCCGCTTTGGGCTAAATGGAGAGCAAATAGCAAAAGGTATCACAGAGGATAAACCTTGTGCTTAAGCAGAGAATTATCACAGGTGCTTTATTAAGTATTGTATTTCTTGTGTGCTTATTCTTTTTGCCATGGTTTGGTTTTACTGTGTTTGTTGCGTTGGTATTGCTGATAGGCGCTTGGGAGTGGTCTAACCTTGCTGGTTTTGGCACATTTTACCAGCGATTACTTTATAGTGCGGCAACCTTATTGCTGATGCTATCTGCTGCATTTTATGTTGGCATGAGTGACTCTATCATTGGGCAGTCTGAGGTGCGCAATGTGCTATTGGTTGCTGGGGCTTGGTGGGCTCTAGCCCTATTGTGGGTTCAAAGTTATCCCACGAGTGCAGTTCTATGGGGTAGTCGGTGGGGCAGGGTCCTAATGGGATGGCTTGTCTTAATTCCTTCATGGTTGTCGCTTTCTTATTTGCATCAATACTCTAGCGGTTCATGGTTAATTTTGTTGGTTATGTTGACGGTTGTTGTTGCTGATAGCGGTGCCTATTTTTTTGGTAAAGCCTTTGGTCGCCGAAAGCTCGTTGTTCAGGTAAGTCCCGGGAAATCATGGGAAGGATTTTGGGGCGGTTTGTTATGTTGCTCTATCTTAGGGTTGGCGATTGCTGCCTATATAGGTTTTAAAAACTGGTTGCCCTTATTTATTATTATTTTGCTGACGGCCTTGGCTTCGGTGTTAGGTGATTTGCTGGAAAGTATGGTTAAGCGTCATCGAAATATTAAAGATAGCGGTACTATACTTCCTGGTCATGGGGGTATGTTGGATCGTATTGATAGTATCACTGCAGCAGCACCTGTTTTTACTTTAGGAGTAATTTTGTCGGGTTGGTCATTGTGAGAAAAGAGATGAATGACGATGTTCCATCACCTTCCTGCCAGCTAATTACAGTATTGGGTTCTACAGGATCTATTGGTATCAGTACTTTAGATGTTATTAGCCGACACCCAGAAAAATTTAAAGTTTTTGCGTTAACTGCGGATCGTAGCGCCGATTCTTTAGCTGAACAGTGTCAGCGATATAACCCTGTATATGCTGTTATGCGTGATGAAACTTCTGGTCTGCAGCTGCTAGAAAAGCTGTCAAATAGCACTTGCCAGACAGAGGTTTTAATTGGGGAGGCTGAATTAATTAATGTGGCTCAAGAGGCTTCGGTTGATACTGTCATGGCGGCGATTGTTGGTGCTGCAGGCTTGTTGCCAACATTGGCTGCTGTAAAAGCAGGCAAAAAAGTATTGCTTGCAAATAAAGAAGCCTTGGTCATGGCTGGCAACTTATTTATGGACGCTGTGCGGCAGCATAATGCGACATTACTCCCCATCGATAGTGAACATAATGCAATTTTCCAATGTTTACCAACAAATTCCCGAGCCGGTGATGAGCCTCCAGGCATCCGCAAATTATTATTGACGGGTTCTGGTGGACCTTTTCGTACATGGTCTGCCGAAAGTATCGAGCGTGCAACTCCTGATCAAGCATGTAATCATCCTAACTGGTCTATGGGTAGGAAAATTTCTGTTGATAGCGCATCTTTGATGAATAAAGGGTTGGAGTTTATTGAAGCTCGCTGGCTGTTTGATGTAATGCCAAAGGATATTCAGGTCGTTATTCATCCTCAGAGTATTATTCATTCCATGGTCGAGTATGTTGATGGTTCGATATTGGCTCAATTGGGCAATCCTGACATGCGTATACCTATTGCTCATGCATTGGCATGGCCGCAGCGTATAGAGTCAGGAGCAAAATCATTAGATATGGTCACCTTGAGTAATTTGGAGTTTGAGGCCCCTGACCTGGAAAGGTTTCCTGCGCTGGCTTTGGCGATGTCAGCGGCTTCCGCTCCCTCATCAGCGGCTACAGTGCTTAATGCGGCTAATGAAGTCGCTGTTGAAGCGTTTCTTCAAAATAGGATAAGCTTTGGCGATATTAGTATTTTATTAGATAGTGTGATGTCTTCAGCAGAACTCTGGGAACTGGATACTATTGATGCTGTCCTAGACTTGGATTTTAATGTGCGGCGATCGGCTAACGCCTTAATTGATTCAAAAATAAGTGCATAATTTCCAATGATTTAATATGAGCCAACAGTAATATTTTGGTTAATCTAATTAAAAGATATCCGTGAAATCGATATGATAAGTTTGCTAGCGACAATTCTCTGGTTTTTACTGGCACTGGGTATTCTAGTGACTTTCCATGAGTTTGGTCATTTTTATGTTGCTCGTCGTTGTGGCGTAAAAGTTCATCGCTTTTCCATCGGCTTTGGTAAGCCACTAATAACTTGGTACGATAAGCACGGTACCGAGTTTGTTGTTGCTGCGATTCCCTTGGGCGGCTATGTGAAAATGCTTGATGAGCGTGAAGATGATATTTCACCATCTGAGTTGCCTAACGCATTTACCCAAAAAACAGTCTGGCAGAGAATGGCAATTATCAGTGCGGGTCCCATTGCCAATTTTATTTTAGCTATTGTCTTTTACTTTGCTTTGGCAATGTTAGGCACTAAAGGTGTTGCTCCTGTTATAGGAGGTGTTGAGCCTGGTAGTTTAGCGTCACAGGCTCAACTGCAAGCGAATGATGAAATTGTCAGTATTGATGGTAAAAAAACACCAACTTGGACGACGGTATTTGAAAAATTGGCTTCACGAATAGGTGATAGTGGGGCTGTAGTATTTGAAGTTAAGCCTTTTTCTGGGCAAGAAGAGGTGGTTGCAAAAACATCATTGCCTAACTCTGAGTCAACGGTAACGAAAACTGTCCAAATCGAACAATGGTTAGGAGACGATGATCGTCCAGATTTATTATCTGAATTAGGCCTTAAACCCTATCAGCCACAAACCGATTGGGTTGTCACACAAGTTCTGCCGGGTGGAGCTGCTGAAGTAGCTGGATTATTAGTAGGTGATCAGTTGGTCTCAGCCGATCAAAAGCCTCTAAATTCTTGGTCCCTATGGGTAGACTATGTTAAAGCGCGCCCGAATCAGCCCATCGACTTAGAAGTTATGCGTGATAGTGACATTAAAGCACTACGAATTACTCCAGAAGCGTTTGAGGAGAATGGTCAACAAGTGGGTAGGGTCGGCATTGCTACGTCTACTGAGTGGCCGAGTGGAATGGTTCGTCAGCTCGATTATTCTGTTTTAGAGTCAATTGGTTATGGTTTCAGTAAAACTTGGGATCAAGCAATTGTTATTCTTTCATTTCTTAAAAAGCTTATCTTATTGGATGTCTCAGTTAAAAATATGGGTGGGACATTTACCATTGCTCAGGTGGCTGGTGATACAGCTGCTGCAGGCTTAACATATTATTTATCCTTTTTGGCTTTCTTTAGTGTCAGCTTGGGGGTGTTCAATTTATTGCCTATACCAGTATTAGATGGTGGGCATTTAATGTTTTATATCATTGAGGCGGTTAAAGGAACGCCTTTGTCTGAAAAAATACAATTGATAGGCTACCAGGTTGGCTTGTTTATTGTTGTGAGTCTTATGATTGTTGTTCATTATAATGATTTAGTCAGAATCCTTTCTTAATAATATTCACGCTTAATTTACCTAACTATAATTATACTTTATGAAGTCGTTTTTGTTTTCTTTGATCTTACCAGTGTTGCTTGGATTATCATTTTTTAATTTTGTGCATGCGAATACTTATACTATAGATGATATTCGTGTGTTGGGATTGCAACGGGTGTCAGCAGGCACTGTTTTTTCGGTCATAAAAATTAAAGCAAATACAGAGGTCACTGATGCTCAATTGCAAGATGTTATTCGAGACTTATTTAGAACAGGCTACTTTGATGATGTAACAGTAGGTCAGGAAAATAATATTTTAATTATCAAGGTGAAGGAGAGACCAGTTGTTAATCGCATTATCATTGAAGGGAATAAAATTATTGAAAAAGAGCCCTTGCTTGAAGGTTTAAAATCCATAGGGCTGGCCGAAGGCGAAGTGTTTAAGCAATCTGCACTTCAGGCAATATCTAAACAACTTAACTCACAATACAGTAGCCTTGGCCGCTATTCTGCGGAAATTGAAACTGTTACGAAAGATTTGGAAAAAAATCAAATCTTAGTAGGTATTAAGATTGATGAGGGCCTTGTAGCAAAAATTAAGCATATTAATATTGTAGGTAATAAAGAATTTAAAGAAGATGATCTTCGAGATTTATTTAGTTTAAATACAACAGGGCTATGGTCATGGATATCAGGTAATGATAAGTATGCCCGAGAAAAGTTAGCAGGTGATATTGAACGCCTAAAATCTTTTTATTTAGATAGAGGGTATTTGAAGTTTGAAGTGACATCAACCCAGGTCTCTATAAGCCCGGATAAAGAAACTGTCTTTATTACTGTGAGTGTTGATGAAGGAAAACCTTTTTCGGTTGAGAGTATTGAGTTGTCAGGTGATCCCGTTTTGCCTGAAGAAGAAATAAACGTTTTAATTGGTATTAAGCCAGAACAAACTTTTTCTCAATTGTTGGTCACACGTTCGGAAGAAGCAATACAGAATCGATTGGGTAATGATGGCTATAGCTCTGCGACAGTCAGCGGTATTCCTGAAATAAATGAAGAAGAGCAAACGGTAAAATTAATATTCTATATAAAACCAGGTTCTATTAGTTATGTTAGGCGTATTACTTTTTCGGGGAATACTTCTACCGCTGACAATGTTTTAAGGCGTGAAATGCGACAGTTAGAAGGCGCCCCAATATCTACTGAAAAACTAGAGCAATCGAAATTGCGTTTACAGCGGCTGGGTTTATTCGGTGATGTAAAGCTCGCAACACGTGAAGTGCCAGGGACGACGGATCAGGTTGATGTGGAATTTATTATTACTGAGCAATCAACTGCTAGTGTTAATTTAAGTATCGGTTTTTCTGGTAATAGAGGCGTTACTCTTGGTGCAGGTTTGCAGCATAATAACTGGTTAGGTACGGGTAATACTTTCGGTTTCAATATAGAAACTAGTGAAGTAGAGAATAATTACTCCCTTAATTACAACAACCCTTATTATACTCAGGATGGCGTTAGCCGAGGGATCAGATTATTTTTCCGTGAAAGAGACTTTGATGAGATAGATGTTTCTAATTTTGCAACAGATACCATAGGGGCGAAAGTTACTTTTGGGTATCCAATCTCTGAGACTGGCCGGTTATCTTTTGGTGTGGGTGTTCAAAATATCAAAGTGGAAGCGGGTACGACAACAGCTCAAGAAATCCAGGGTACTCCTACTTTAAGAAATCGTACTGTTGAAAATGCTTATGTCTCTAATGAATTTTATAATGGAACTATTTTGCCTGCTTTGGGAGGTTTTGATGATGCTGATTCTAATAATAATGGGCTAGTTGATGAAGATGATAATGTTAGCGAGAGTGATGATCTTAATTCCTTGCATATTGATCCAACTACAAACTTAAATCCTTCTGGAGCAGATTCTGGTTATACGACATTTGATGATTCTTCTGATGTAATACGAGGTAGCTCCGAAGGTTTTCTTGATAGGTTTGGCGATTCATTTGATACATTGACTTTTGATATCGGTTGGCGAAACTCCACATTTAATCGTGGTATTTTTCCGACAGATGGTATTTCTCAACGCCTTAACTTAGAAGTTGCTGTGCCTGGTGGTGATCTTGAATATTATAAATTGACCTATCGAAATGATGCTTATTTCCCAATTAAAGGTAAAACAGCATTTCATTTGAGGACGCGCCTTGGCTACGGTGATGGTTATGGTGACCTTGACACTTTACCATTTTTTGAAAATTTCTTTTCAGGTGGTACAGGTTCTGTAAGAGGGTTTGAAAGTAGCTCGCTAGGCCCTAAGGGCACTCCTGCTAATGCTTATGTTGCTGTACCTGTTGCATTTGGTCAGGGTAGTCCATCAGATGTTGACGTTGATGATTTAGATTACGTATATGTACTTAATGATGGGCCAGGAGGCGATGGGCAATTATTGACTGGTACAGATGGTGATATTGATACATTCGGTGGAAATATACTTGTAGAATTGAGTGCGGAGCTGGTTTTCCCTATTCCTTTTATTAAGGCGACGGACAAAGCGAGGATGGCTCTATTTGTAGACTCAGGTAACGTTTTTTCAACGGACTGCGGTCCATTACAAGAAAATTGTGATAATGTGGATCTTAGTAAGTTGAGTATTTCTACTGGGCTTAGTATTCAATGGTTGTCACCTGTTGGTCCGATGAGTTTTAACTTCTCCACGCCATTAGAGGAACAACCATTCGACGAAACTGAATCGTTTCAGTTTTCTTTAGGTCGATCATTTTAATTCATAAGGGTGATTTCATGTCTTGGTTTTTTAGAAGTACTATAGCATTTTTTATTATTGTTTTCTCGAGTATGGCAGTTGCTCAACAAGCAATTGCAGTAATCGATATTGAAAGAGCCGCTATCCAATCTGATTATGCTAAAAATTCAATAAAAAAATTACAGGATAGCGATACATTTAAACAAAATCTTGCTGTATATAAGCGCTTAGGTGGCGAATTTAAGGCGATGCAAAAAGATGGACAAACTAATGGTTTGACATGGTCTGATGAGCAGAAAGCAGCTCATACAAGCAAGTTAGAAAAAAAATTGGCGGAAATTAATAAGATAGGTGGGCAGCTGGATTCTGAAAAGGCGGCTGTTGAGAGACGAATTCAAAAAGAGCTAACGCCAAAAATTGAAAAAATAGTACCTGAAATTATTAAGGATAAAAAATTAGGGCTGCTACTAAATTCTCGTGCTGTGTATTTTAGAACACCGGAATATGATATTACACAAGAGCTTATTGATCGCCTCAATAAGTCTAATTAAGCGTTGTCAATCCAATTATCCATGATAAAGCAATCAACTTACCGCTTACAGGAACTAGCTGATTATATTGGGGCCGAGTTAGAGGGTGATGCTGATGTAATTATCAGTGGCTTAGCGACATTGCAAACGGCTACTAATCAGGAATTGGCTTTTTATACCAATTCTCATTATAAAAAGTATTTATCCACTACCACGGCTGCTTGTGTATTGCTGAATAAGTTAGATAAAGACAAGTTCCAAGGTCATAAGCTCATTACTGAAGACCCTTATTTAGCCTACGCTCAGCTAACCCAGTTATTTGCTCCTAAGCCTGCTCGTCTCGGCTCTATCCACGAAACCGCTATTGTTGGTGACAATGTAACTTTGGGTGAGGGGGTTACTGTGGGCCCCCATGTTGTTATAGAATCCGGCTGCAATATTGGAGATGGTTCTCACATTTACCCAGGTTGTTATATTGGTGTTGGTACTCAGGTTGGAAGTAATACTACTGTGTATCCGAATGCGACCATTTATCATAGCGTTGCTTTGGGAGATGACTGTATTATTCATAGCTCAAGTGTTATTGGGTCTGATGGATTTGGCTTTGCGCCATCAAAAGAGGGCTGGCAAAAAATTCATCAATTAGGTGGGGTTCGTATAGGTCACCGCGTTGAAATCGGCGCTGGAACAACCATTGATCGAGGTGCTTTAGAAGATACGGTCATTGATGATGGCGTAAAAATCGATAATCAAGTTCAAATAGCTCATAATGTGCACATTGGAGAGGGAACAGCTATCGCTGCCGCTGTCGCTATTGCAGGTAGTACAATTATCGGTAAACGGTGCACCATTGCAGGTGCCGTAGGTATTGTTGGGCATTTATCTATAGTAGATGACGTGCATATTACCGCTATGACGATGATTACTAAGTCAATTACAGCTGCTGGATCGTATTCATCAGGTGTTCCCATGAATACAACTCGTGAATGGCGAAAAAATGCTGTCCGTTTTAATCAGCTGGATGCGATTGCAAAACAGCTGAAATCAATTAAAAAGTAAGGTTTTGTTTATGATGGATGTAATGGAAATTAAAAAATGGTTGCCTCATCGTTATCCATTTTTATTGGTTGATCGAGTTGTTGAGCTGCGAGAAGGTGAATATATCCGCGCCTATAAAAATATCAGTGTTAATGAAGAAGTATTTAATGGCCATTTTCCCCAAGCACCTATTTTCCCAGGCGTAATGATTATTGAGGCAATGGCTCAGGCTTCCGGGATTTTGGGTTTTAAAACGATTGGTAAAACTCCTCAGGATGGTTCCGTTTATTTGTTTGCTGGTGCTGATAAAGTGCGTTTTCGACGTCAAGTTGTCCCGGGAGACAGGCTTGAATTGGAAGCCACTGTCATATCTGAAAAGCGTGGTATTTGGAAGTTTGAGTGTAAAGCGTCGGTTGATGGGCAGTTGGCTTCTTCAGCGACTATTCTTTGTGCTGATCGTAAAGTCTAGTTCCATCAATGCTTATTCACCCAACGGCGATTATAGATTCTGCTGCGACAATAGCTGATGATGTCAGTATTGGCCCCTATTCAATTGTTGGCCCTAATGTCGAAATTGATTCAGGGTGCACTATAGAGTCACATGTGGTTATCAAAGGTCCGACTTATATAGGAAAGCATAATCATTTCTATCAGTTTTCTACAATTGGTGAGGCTACGCCTGATTTAAAGTATCAAGGTGAGCCAACAACATTAGTGATCGGTGATCATAATGTCATTCGAGAAGGTGTCACTATTCACCGAGGGACGATTCAGGACCGCAGTGAAACAACGGTTGGCGATCACAATCTAATTATGGCCTATGTCCATATAGGACATGATAGTGTTATCGGCAATCATTGTATTTTAGTGAACAATACGGCGCTGGCAGGTCACGTACATATTGGTGATTGGGCTATTTTGAGTGGCTTTACCCTGGTTCATCAATATTGCCATATAGGCCCACATAGTTTTACAGGGATGGGCAGTGCAATTGGTAAAGATGTACCCGCATATGTAATGGTAGTTGGTGCTCCTGCTGAAGCAAAAACAATTAATTCTGAAGGCTTATCACGTCGTGGCTTTTCCAAGGAGTCTATAAGAGTATTGCAAAAAGCATTTAAGATTATTTATCGTAGAAAATTGACTTTGTCAGAAGCATTGAGTGAGTTAAATATTTTGGCAGCTCAGTGTGAAGAAATTCAACCTTTAATCAGTTCTCTTACTTCATCTACGCGCGGTATTGTGCGCTAACAATTTACTCGTCTATGAAAAAGTTAGTTGCATGAAAATCGGCATTATTTCTGGTGAAATGTCTGGGGATATTCTTGGCGCTGGTTTAGTTAGGGAATTAAAAGTCATTTACCCTGATGCCGAATATGTTGGTATTGGCGGTGAACGAATGATTAATGAAGGGTTTGTTTCATTATTTCCTATTGATCGTTTATCGGTAATGGGCTTTGTTGAACCGCTTAAAAGGCTGCCTGAATTACTTTCAATTCGTAAACATCTTTATCAATACTTTATCAATAATCAATTTGATGTTGTTATTGGTATCGATTCGCCGGGTTTTAATACGACCCTCGAAGAAAAGTTAAAAAAAGCAGGGATTAAAACGGTGCATTATGTCAGTCCCTCTGTCTGGGCCTGGCGCCAAGGACGCATTAAAAAAATTGCCCGAGCTGTTGATTTAATGCTGACACTTTTGCCTTTCGAAACAGCCATATATCAACAGTATAATGTGCCTGTTAAGTTTGTGGGTCACCCACTAGCAGATCAGTTCCCTTTTGAACATGATCAATTAAAAGCTCAGGAAATACTATCGGAATTATTAAATGATCCAGTAGTAGACAATCAAAGCGATATCCAATATAAAAAAGAGGCTCCATTATTAGCCTGCCTTCCTGGAAGTCGTAATGGTGAAGTAAAGCTTATTGGCCCAGTATTTTGGGAAGTGGTAGCAAGATGTTGCGATACCATAAAAGACCTACAAATAATTGTGCCAACCGCTAACAAGCAACGTGCCGAACAAATAAAAGAACAGCTTAAACGTTACCCCAATTTACCTATTACCATTATTGATGGACACTCTCATGAGGTTATGGCAGCAGCTGATGCGGTATTACTTGCATCAGGAACAACGGCTTTAGAAGCTATGCTGCTTAAAAAACCCATGGTTGTTGTTTATAAAATGGCAAAGCTATCTTATTGGATAATTTCATCGTTACTTAAAACACCTTACGTCTCTTTACCTAATTTATTAGCAGATAAAGCATTGGTTCCAGAATTGATTCAAGAAAATGCGACTGTTGATTCGATTACTAATCAAATCCTGCAAAAATTACAGTCAGAAGACTATAAAAAAGAAATAACGGAGACATTTACCCATTTACATAAAAAAATTAAAGGGAATGCCGATCGCTCTGCGGCTCAAGCTATTCATAAGTTACTAGAGACAGGAGTAGGAGTGAATAATGGCTAAAAAAGTAATGTTTGAACCATTTGTTAGTTGTTATAAAGGAATTTTAGTTGCTGGCGTCGATGAAGTAGGGCGTGGTCCTTTGGCTGGGGATGTTGTTACCGCTGCAGTAATACTCGATCCAGAAAATCCTATTGCTGGTTTGGATGACTCGAAAAAATTATCAGAAAAAAAGCGTGATTTACTATTTGATTTGATTCTCGATAATGCATTGTCTTGGTCCATTGCCCGCTGTTCCGTTGAAGAAATTGATTCGCTTAATATATTGCAGGCGAGTTTAGTCGCAATGAAGCGAGCCGTTGAAGGTTTGGATATTCAACCGGAACATGTACTGGTTGACGGTAATAAAATTCCTCAATGGCATTATAATGCTGAAGCTGTTATCAAGGGCGATAGCCGTGTTGCCGCTATTGGAGCAGCTTCAATCTTAGCTAAAGTGACGCGTGATAGAGAAATGATTGCTTATGACAAAGAGTATCCTGGCTACGGTTTTGCTAAACACAAAGGTTACCCTACTCAGCAACATCGGGACGCGATTAAATTATTAGGGGTTACAGAAATACACCGCAAATCTTACGCGCCTGTTGATGCAGTGATAAAACAACAGAAACTATTTTAAGCTGATCAGCACCATAGCATACCAGTATTATCCTTATACCACCTCTTTACTGGGCTAGAAGTGGTATTAGGTATGTTGTCACTAGAGTTAATTTTAAAATATGTTAGAAAATGTAGAAAAGTGCGATCATGACCGCAGTTAACCCTAAGCTACAATGAATAACACCGACTATCGAGGCTAATGGCCCTTGCTTACCAAATAAGCCATTTAACTCTAATAAAGCGATCAGTAGTGTGACTAACCATAAGCCCATACCGCCGACCTCAGTGCCATAACCTTGGCCAGTAAAATGTGGGCCTGCAAGCATACCAAATGCCATGGGAGCCGAAAAAAGTACATTAGTACGAGAAGCCAAGAGCGCTTTCGCTCCAGCGGCAGCTGCATCACCTTCAACTAAGCCTAAAGCTACTTTTTGATTGGGCCAAATAACCATCCAAACATTTAAAAACATAAGTGTGCCCATTAGGGCGCCAGCAGCAATATAATTATTGAATTGGCCTAGCTTGCCGACCCCTGCCAATAATATGAGTCCTGTGATAAAGGTAAACATTGCTCCCCAGCGAAACCACCATAATGCACTTGGCGCCAATTTTGCCTTAGCGTCTGCTAAACCCTCTGGGCTGGCTTGTTTAAAGTAACCACCTTGAACAAAATTAAAGTAATACAACATGCCTATCCAGGTAATACCGAATAGCAGATGTGCCCAGCGAATTAAAATATTGAATAATTCCATAATAACCTCTTATCATTATTGGAGTGTTATTTCAGTAGTTCTAGTGGGTGGGTATTCTAGCGGAAAGCATCACAAAACACAGCTTTTGTAGGGCTATATTCGTCGTAAAGAATGCCTCTATAGTAGATATCTATCTCGATAGGCATCATAATAACGTACCTAAATTTATAGGGTTATTGCCCCTCAACAGAATGCGTATTCTCTATGATCAATGAACGTAAGGAACCCACATTTTCAGCAACGCCTAAATCTACTGGCGGAGCCACAGGTCAGCCCTCAGTCAAATCGAATGCCTCGCGTTCTAAACAGGCACCACGCCCGCAGGTTGTTGTGCAGAAACAGTCGTCAGGGCTACTTTGGTTAACATTCTTAATAGCCTTGGGTGCCGCTGCTGCTGTAGGTTATACTTTTTGGCAATTCTATTTGTCTCAGCAGGTTATCGTTGAACAACAACAGCGTATCGATGAATTGGAAAATAAATTACTACTGTCAGATGACGAATCTACCCAATCCCTGACTGTATTAACCGCTAACCTTAAAGGTTTGGATAAAGATGTCAAAGTCGCAATGAGTGAAGTCGACAAACTTTGGGGAACAAGGAATGCTAATCGTAAAGAGATAGCTGAGACTAAAAAGCAGTTAGAGGCCAATATTAACCAGGCTAAAAAAGGCTTAGGCACTCTTGAAAGTAAGGTTAATAAGTCCCAAGAAAATATAGCTAAGTTCGAAAGTAGTATAGCTAAAGTGGAAGGAAATCTAACAAAGACCTTATCACCATTGCAGCAACGCTCTTCAGAGCAAGAGCTACTGATTCAATCATTGCGTGAACGAGTCTCTGAACAAGAACAAACCATACAAACGGTCAGTGCTTCAACTAAGCAATATACCTCTATAAATAAAGACTTAAGTAAGTTGTCTAATGATATCAATGCCATTTCTCAGAAATTAAAATCATATGATGAGACAGTAAGGTCTTTTGACAAATTTAGAGTGACAACAAATCGCGATCTTATTGTATTAAAGCAACGGGCTGGTGTTCCTGCTAAATAAAAATATTGAGTGTTTAATAAAAGTTTACATGAATCAATGATTAGGGTCTGTTGACGTTTCATTAATGAAGCGTCAACAGACCCTAAACCCTACTCGTTATTTTAGTAATGAAGTATCAAAAACACAGAATAATCTATTCGAATATTAAGAAGGTAATTTGATTGTTATGACTACCGTAATCCGACAAGATGATGTGATCAGCAGTGTTGCTGATGCACTTCAATTCATTTCTTACTATCACCCGCTGGATTTCATACAAGCTGTTCACCAAGCGTATGAAAAAGAAGCCAATCCTGCTGCTAAAGATGCAATGGCACAAATTTTAATCAATTCAAGGATGTGCGCTGAAGGCCACCGTCCTATTTGTCAGGATACGGGCATTGTTTCTGCTTTTGTTGAAGTTGGCATGGATGTGCGTTTTGAAGGTGATATGACCTTAGAAGACATGATTAATGAAGGGGTTCGCCAAGCATATAATCATCCAGATAATGTACTGCGGGCCTCTATACTTGCTGACCCAGATGGCGCTCGAAAGAACACCGGAGATAACACTCCAGCGGTAATCAATTACAAAATTGTTGCTGGCAATAAAGTTGATATACATGTTGCAGCAAAGGGTGGTGGTAGTGAAGCAAAATCTAAATTTGCTATGTTAAACCCTTCGGACTCAGTAGTGGATTGGGTGTTAAGTGTTGTTCCTACAATGGGCGCTGGTTGGTGTCCTCCTGGCATTTTGGGTATTGGTATAGGCGGGACTGCAGAAAAAGCGATGATTTTAGCGAAAGAGTCTTTGCTCGAACCTATTAATATTCAGGAACTACAAGAACAAGGGGCTTCAAACAGGGCAGAAGAATTACGTTTAGAGCTTTACGATAAGGTGAATAAGCTAGGTATCGGAGCTCAGGGGTTAGGTGGCTTAACTACGGTACTTGATGTCAAAGTAAAAGACTTTCCTTCTCACGCAGCGAATAAAGCTATTGCAGTGATTCCAAATTGTGCGGCGACTCGTCATACACATTTCACCTTAGATGGCTCTGGTGCAGCGACACAGACACCACCAAGTCTTGATGATTGGCCCGAGATTGCTTGGGAAGTTGGTGAGAGTACACGTCGAGTCAATTTGGATACGGTGAAACCCGAAGATGTATTGGAATGGCAGCCAGGAGAAACTTTATTATTATCAGGTAAATTGCTGACGGGCCGAGATGCTGCTCATAAAAGAATGGTTGAAATGTTAGGCAACGGTGAAACCTTACCAGTCGATATGCAAGGGCGTTTTATTTATTATGTTGGGCCAGTTGACCCAGTTGGTGATGAAGTTGTAGGCCCTGCAGGCCCCACAACAGCAACCCGAATGGATAAGTTTACCAGAACAATGCTTGAGCAAGCAGGCTTGTTGGGCATGGTAGGTAAAGCTGAGCGTGGCCAAGTTGCGATTGATGCGATTAAAGATAACAAAGCTGTTTATCTGATGGCTGTCGGTGGTTCTGCCTATCTGGTTTCTAAAGCCATTGTTGGCTCAAAAGTTGTTGCTTTTGAGGACTTGGGTATGGAAGCGATTTATGAATTCGAAGTAAAAGATATGCCAGTGACTGTTGCGGTTGACTCCAATGGTGAATCAGTACATAAAACTGGCCCTCAGATTTGGAAGGCTAAAATTGAAGAAGGCGTTATTAGTGTTCAATAATGCTTTGCAGCATCCAGTCGATTACTATAAACGTATAGAAAAAGATAATTAATACAAATAATTATTTGATTGATAAGTGATCGGTCAAGCTGGGCAATTTAATAACATGACACTCTAATTAATTTGGAGAAATATTATGTCTTCTTTTACAAACGAAGAACTTATCCAGCAAAAATGCGAGGCGTGTCGAGTTGATGCTCCTCGCGTTCCAGATGGTGAAATAGAAGGTTTACTTAATGCGTTAAGTGATTGGCAGGTTGTCGATAAAAAAGGTATATCGCAATTGCTTAAAGTATATGAGTTTAAGAATTTTGTTGAAGCGTTAGCCTTTACTAACCAAGTAGCTGATATCGCAGAGGCAGAAGGACATCATCCAGCGTTACTAACCGAGTGGGGGAAAGTGACGGTAAGGTGGTGGACGCATAAAATTGGTGGGCTTCATCGCAATGACTTTGTGATGGCGGCGAAAACCGATTTATTGCTTAAATAGAGGGTTTTTCTGTGATTATTGTTGAGAATTTTGTATTCTTGGCTTGAGTTGTAGGACAATAACACTCAAAATTAGACATGTAGCTATATAAATACATCTATAGTTGAGGGGGGTACTGAAGATATTCAGTCTCTAGATGTAATAAGAAAAAATTTAAAATAAATAAGGCTTTAGGAGGTCTTTCATCATGGTTAAGAAAATCGCTAGCTTAAGCGCTGTTGCACTAGCAGTAGCATTTATGAGTTCAGGGGCAGTTGCTCATTCAGGTAAATTTTTGGCAGATGGTTCTGGCAACAAAATCGTCAATGGCTTTGGCGAATGCGTACTTACACCTGTAGGTACAGATGCTTGTAATCCACCAGCACCAGCACCGGCTCCAGCTCCTGTTGCTGCACCAGCTCCAGCACCGGCTCCAGCTCCAGTTCCTGCGCCACCAGAGCGTATTGTTGAAAAAGTGAGCTTTGAAGGTGATGCATTATTCGCTACTAACAGTGCTGTATTAACTGATGCTGGTAAAGCTTCAATTGACCCAATCATTGTTGGCGCTCGTGATCTAAACGATTTTAAAATTTCTTTATTTGGTCATGCAGATAGCCGTGGTAACGATGACTACAACATGAAATTATCTGAGCGTCGTGCACAATCTGTTGCTGATTATATGATCAGCAAAGGTGTAGCAGCTTCTTCTATTTCTGTTTTTGGTCGTGGCGAAACTGAGCCTGTTGCTTCTAACGCCACAGCTGAAGGTCGTGCTAAAAACCGTCGTGTTGATGCTTCATTCAGCGGTGAGAAAATTACTTTTAAGTAAGACTTATTACTTAACTATTTTTAGTAGTAAAAGTTTTAGTTGTAAAAGGCCTCGCATTTGCGGGGCTTTTTTGTATATCTATTTTGTATACTTATATTTTTATTAAACCCGGATTATGCATTGGGCGCGGAAAAGATGTGTAAGATATTGATGTGACTGGTGGATTTGGAAAAAGCGTGGCTACCTTATTGGTAGTGAGCGATTTCCAAATTTGCCAGGTGCGTCAAGAGCTTGCGTAGACTTCCGTGATTCCAGTGCATAATCCGGGTTAAACCTAGAGATTATACGTGAATACATTGTATTGGCATGATTATGAAACGTGGGGGGCAACCCCAAGTTTGGATAAACCATCACAGTTTGCGGGTATTCGTACGGATGAAGATTTGAATATCATTGGTGACCCTTTGGTTTGCTATTGTAAGCCGGCAAATGATTGTTTACCTCACCCTCAAGCATGTTTGATTACAGGTATTACGCCACAAAAAGCGCTAAAAGAGGGGCGTTCCGAACCAGATTTTTTCCATGCCATTCATCATGAACTGTCTCAACCAGGGACTTGTGGTGTTGGTTACAATAGCATACGTTTTGACGATGAAGTGACCCGCTATGGTTTATACCGTAACTTCTATGACCCCTATGAGCGAGAGTGGAAGAATGGTAATAGCCGTTGGGATATTATCGATATTGTCCGCCTTACTTATGCTTTACGACCCAATACACTTGAATGGCCTTTAAGAGAGGATGGTACTCCTAGTTTTAAATTAGAGTTATTAAGTAAAGCAAATGGTATCGAACATATCTCTGCTCATGACGCTCTCTCAGATGTGCATGCCACCATTGCTTTGGCAAAGCTGATTAAAACCAGACAGCCTAAGTTATATGATTATTGCTATCAGTTACGCGACAAACATAGAGTCGCTGCTTTGATTGATATAGACCAACGTAAGCCATTACTGCATATCTCTTCTCGTTTTTCTAGCAATAATGGTTGCACAGCATTGGTCGCTCCACTCATGCGCCATCCTAAGAATAATAACAGTATCATTTGTTACGATCTTTCTATTGATCCAACGCCATTAGTGAGTTTATCCGCAGAAGAAATCACCGAGAGGATTTATACAAAACAAAGTGATTTACCCGAGGGAGTAGAACGCATACCGCTTAAAGAAGTTCATATCAATAAGTCGCCTATTATCGCCACATCAAAGTTACTTGATGACCATTCTGCTCAGCGGTTAAATATTGATAAAGCTCTATGTGAACAACACTGGCAACAGCTACGTCATGCTGACCTCAGTTCTACATTAACAGCCGTTTATTCCAGTAATGCTTTTCCTCCAAAAGCTGACTCTGAACAGCAATTATATGATGGGTTTATTAGTGGTCAGGATAAGCAATTGTTTCCTGAGATTCGAGGTAGTGAAGCGGGAGCTCTGGCTTCTTTTTCTGAGCAGCTTAAAGATAAGCGTTTAAGAGCTTTGTTGTTTCGGTATCGAGCGCGTTATTACCCTGAGAGTTTAACAGATGATGAGCAACATCAATGGGACGAGTGGCGCTATGCGCGACTGACTGAAGAATCAGCAGGTTCAGGTATCACTTTAGATCAATATTTTGCAGAGTTAGACGAGTTATCTCAGAATGAGCAGGTCGATCAATCCATAATACAGGCATTAATGGAATATGGTGATAGTATTCTTGCCTGATTTTTATACAGTTTAAGTGCCATATAAACCTCAATCATTTAATTTATTAAACCTAAGGCTCAGTCATGGCTGAATGGGGCAAACAGGGTTAAAATGGCAATATCAATATATTTCGGAATCATGACAGTAAGGTTTTTTAGTGGATTTTAAAGGCTCACATATTCTCTCCATTCAGCAATTCGAACAGGATGACATCGATACCATATTCACAGTAGCAGATGCTATGTTGCCCTATGCCCGACGACAGAAGGTTACTCGAGTGCTTGAGGGTGCCATTATGGGGAATATGTTTTTTGAGCCGAGTACCCGAACCCGGGTCAGTTTTGGTAGCGCTTTTAATCTATTGGGTGGCGATGTTCGTGAAACTACTGGCTTTGAAAGCTCAGCGATAGCGAAAGGTGAATCCTTATATGATACTGCCCGAGTCCTTTCTGGTTATAGTGATGTTGTGTGTATGCGTCATCCTAAAGCCGGCTCCGTTGCTGAATTTGCTAAAGCTAGTCGAGTGCCTGTTATCAATGGCGGGGATGGTTCTAATGAGCATCCCACACAAGCTCTACTGGATTTGTACACAATACGTAAAGAGTTGGCCTCTAAAGGAAGACAAGTCGATGGTTCACGAATTGCCATGATTGGCGATTTAAAATTTGGCCGAACTGTACATTCTTTATGCAAGTTGTTGTGTCTCTACAAAGATATACACGTTAGTTTAGTTTCGCCAAAAGAGTTAGCTATGCCCGATGAATTGGTGGAAGTGTTAAGGTCAGCTGGACATACTGTAACGGTATCGGAAGAGTTAACCGCCAGCATTACCAATGTCGATATCGCTTACTCAACACGGATTCAGGAAGAGCGCTTTCAATCGAGAGAAGAAGCAGATTTATATCGAGGTCGATTTCGTTTAAATCAGAGTATTTATACTGAGTTCTGTGAGCCTAATACCGTTATTATGCATCCTTTGCCAAGGGATTCTCGCGCAGAAGCTAATGAGTTGGATATCGATCTGGATAAAAATCCTAACCTGGCTATTTTCCGCCAAGCTGATAATGGTGTCGTAGTGAGAATGGCGCTATTTGCATTAGTGCTTGATGTTGCTCACTTGGTTGATCAATATGCTAAAGATGTGCGTTGGTTTCCTGGTATCGATCGCTAATATAATACTAAGAGCGTAATATTTTTACATGACTTTCATTTATACAATTTATAATTCCTATAATTAATTAAAAAGATCTTAAATGAATCAATTCGATGATATCCGTCCTTATAATGACGATGAAGTAGTCCCTATTATAGATCGCTTATTAAAAGATAATGAGTTGATGAAAGTGATTACCCGTTTCCGCTTCCCTAATTTGCCAAGACCGATGATCGTGCCGATGGTGCCTATTGTGCGTCATTACGTTAAGAAACAAGTGCAAGGTATTAAAACAGTTCATGATTTGCAATTGGTGATAGAGCGTTATGTTGCCAGAATGCTAAGGGAAACAACATCAGGTTTAACGGTTTCAGGGGATGAGCATTTAGATAAAAACAAAGCACATTTATTTATTAGTAATCATCGCGATATAGTGGTTGATCCAGCTGTTGTTAATTGGACTATCCACCATAAAGGGCACCATACCTTACAAATTGCCATCGGTGATAATTTGTTAACAAAGCCTTATGTTTCAGATTTAATGAGGTTAAATAAAAGCTTTATTGTAAATCGCTCAGCGAAAAAGCCTAGAGAAAAATTTAAAGCAGCAAAGCACTTATCGTCTTATATTCATTACGCTATTGTCGAGGAGCAAGCGAACCTTTGGATTGCACAACGGGAAGGCCGAGCAAAAGATGGTATTGATCGAACTAATAGTGCTGTCATTGGAATGTTGGCATTGAGTAAGCCCAAAGATGTAGATTTAGCGACTTATATAAAAGAGTTGAATATTGTCCCCGTGTCAATTTCCTATGAACGTGATCCCTGTGATATTGCGAAGGCGAAAGAGTTGGATGCGCATAGGACCTGTGGCGAATACGAAAAAGAAGAGCATGAAGATGCCAGTAGTATCGCTAAAGGCATTACAGGGTTTAAAGGACGTATCCATCTTGCTTTTGGTGAACCGCTAAGCGGCGATTACCAGGACACGGATGAAATTGTCGCTGAGTTGGATAACAAAATTGTCAGCAATTATGTTTTGCAGCCGAGTAATTGTATTGCCTATCAAGAATTACATGGTTGTTTACCAGAGGATATTGTTGTCACTCACCAACAAATTCCTTTTCATGAAGGCGACTTTGTTAAAGAGATGCAGCAATTTCAGCAGCACTTGGCTGAATGCAATGAGTCTTATCGAGATATTTTATTGAGTATGTATGCGAATCCTATAGTGTGTCAGCAATCGCAAAAAAACAATAAACTATGCTGACAACTGATCTTAAGTCGACGATTCAATCTGCTTATCGTCAGTTTTTAGAACACCGTGAATTAACTCCTCGGCATGGTCAAAAGCTGATGATTGCTAATATTGCTAATACACTGGCAAATATTAAAGCAGATAGCCAAGGCAAACGAATCGATAGTAACCCGTCAGATGGTGGCGAGGTAACCAGCAAAAATAAAAGTACGCCACCACACCTTTGCATTGTTGAAGCGGGCACCGGCACCGGTAAAACAGTGGCATATTTATTAGCGACAATACCGATTGCTCAAGCACTTAATAAAAAACTCGTTGTTTCCACTGCAACTATTGCTTTGCAAGAACAAATTATTCTCAAAGACTTGCCTGAAGTAAAAAAAAATACCGATTTATCGTTTAATTATATTTTGGCAAAAGGGCGAGGCCGCTACCTGTGTTTAAGTAAATTAGATCGAATACTAATGGACTCCAGTCCAGAAATAGATTTATCGCAATCACTTTATGATCAAGAATCCCCATTAGTTGATGAACAAGCAATCACTATTTATAACAGCATGGTAGATGCGTTGACCGCTGGCAAATGGGATGGTGATAGGGACAGTTGGGAAACTGAAATTAACTCAGATGTTTGGGCATCGGTAACAACAAATCATCGTGAATGTACGGGTCGCCGTTGTTCCAATGTGAACAGTTGTAGTTTTTTTAAAGCCCGTGAAGCAATTGATAAATATGATGTTATTGTCGCAAATCATGACTTAGTATTAGCTGATTTGGCCTTGGGCGGTGGAGCAATTTTATCTCACCCAGAAGATACGATCTATATTTTTGATGAGGGACACCACCTTCCCGATAAAGCGCTCAGCCACTTTTCCTATCACACACGTGTTGCTGCAACGAGTAAATGGCTAGACCAGAGTCATAAAACATTATCCAATATGTTGGGTGATATCAGCGGTGCTGGGCAAGTGGATCATTATGCAGAGCGATTACCGGCTACTTTTTTAGAGGCTAAACAATCGTTAGAAAAGCTCTATCCACAATGCCAGCTATTGATGGAAGAGAAACTGCTGAATGATAATGATCGCTCACACTTTACGAATAACAATTTTTCTAACGATGGAAAACGCTACCGTTTTGAAGGCGGTATTCCACCGGCGAATATTATCCAAATAGCTGAAGAATTGAGTTTACAGTTTGATCGTCTGAATAGCTTACTGGCTCATATGACAACTGAAGTGCAAGAAGCAATGGAAGATGGCTATTGCAGCGTGCCAAAAGTCGATTTAGAAACGTGGTTTCCTGTTATTGGTAATTGGCAATCCCGTGCAGAAGCTAATTTAGCACTATGGAGGTCTTATGCCAGTGTTACTCTGGACGCGCCCGAAGAATCAAATAAGACAGTACCACTAGCGCGATGGATTACTTTGGTTGAATTTTCCGGCGTTGTTGATTTTGAAGTGTGCTCCAGTCCTATATTAGCATCAAACACACTGAAATATCGATTATGGGAAGAATGTTATGGTGCTGTTGTTACGTCAGCAACATTAACAGCATTGGGGCGGTATGACCGTTTTATGATGCGCTCGGGGACAACGGTTGATCAACATTATAGTGTTATGCCTAGTCCTTTTGACTTTTCTCAAGCGCTATTGCAAGTGCCGAGTTTTGCTGTTGAAGCAAACCAAGCGCGTGAGCACACAGATAATATTGTTGAAAATTTGCCTGCCTTGCTGGATAAACAAAAAGGCAGCCTGGTATTGTTTTCATCACGAAAACAAATGGAAGACGTTTTTTATCAATTACCTCAACATTTGCGCAATGAAATATTGATGCAGGGTGATCGTTCTAAACAGACAATGCTGGTCGAACATAAGAAAAAAATCGATGAAGGCGCAAGCAGTGTTTTGTTTGGTCTTGCTAGCTTTGCCGAAGGTGTTGATCTTCCTGGTAATTATTGTAGTCACGTAATAATTGCTAAGCTTCCCTTTGCTGTACCGGATGATCCTATCGAAGCATCCTTGTCAGAATGGGTTGAGCAGAGAGGCGGTAATGCCTTTATGGATATTACGGTGCCAGACGCAGCGATGAAACTTGTGCAAGCTTGTGGACGCCTATTGCGTAAAGAAACTGATACAGGAACAATTACAATTCTCGATAAACGTTTAATGACTAAGCGCTACGGAAAGCTGCTATTGAATTGTTTGCCAGAATATACGATTGAATTAGGAAACTGATTCTTTCAATCATTAGTCACTCTAGTATTAAAATTTTGCACGTGTTGTGTTGATAAACTGTCGAACAATCGACCTTAATTATTTGAAACATTACTCATTCCTATCATTATAATTAGTCTTTCATCAGGATTAAGATCTACGCCCTTGTTTTTCAATTGGTCAGCCAATAATCTACTTTTTAGTTTTTAGCAAAGAATAAATTTTATGAAAAGTTATATGGTATTGACAATTGCGTGTATCTCGCTTTATGGGTGTGGCGGCGGTAGCTCGGATTCATCAGCTTCGGCCAGCTCTAACACAGAAACGAATAGTAGTTCGTCAATTAGTTCAGATAACCAAACAGATTCAAGCTCGAACTCTAGCTTGATTCCTGATTTGCCAGGTGAAGAGCAAGTTATAGCACGGTGTGAAGACCCAAATGAACTTGAGCGTTTAATGCTTGAAAGAATTAACGCTGAACGTGCCCAAGGCCGAATGTGTGGTAGTCAATCTTTTCCTGCAGTGAGCCTGCTTACTTGGAATACACAACTGGTTAACGCTGCAGATGCACATTCGATGGATATGGCCCGCTTTAACTTCTTTAGCCATACTGGTTCAAATGGTTTGGATGTTGGCAGTCGAGTTACTGCTGCAGGTTATACTTATAGTGCTGTTGGTGAGAATATTGCGGCAGGTCAGCAGACAATAGATGCGGTGATGGAAGGTTGGTTAGATAGTCCGGGTCATTGCCGTAATATTATGAATGCGAACTATACAGAGGTCGGTGCATCTTGTGCACGTAACAATGCCGCTGATTTCAGAATTTATTGGACACAGGTATTTGGTCGAGCAAGAAATTAAAAATAACTAAGGATAAAATGGGTGCCTAAATGCACCCAATAGAAATGTCGATGAGAATAAAGTGTTTTGGTAATTACATTCTTTCCATCACTTCGATGCCTAGTAGCTCTAAACCCATTTTTAGTATTGTGGCCGTTGCATCACTAAGTTGTAAACGGCTATTTTTTTCTATTGCACTGACGTTACTTTTTAGTATCGGACATGATTCATAAAAGCGCATATATAAACTCGCTAAGTCATAAAGGTAGGTACACAGTAAATGTGGGTAGGCATCTTTACTGACTTGTTCTATTACTTCCGAACTTTGTAATAGTTTGATAGCGAGAGCTTTTTCGTCATTATGTTGAATAATTATTTCGCCCTCTAGTTCTCTGGGTAATAGCTTGGCTTTACGGAAAATGCTCTGAATTCGAGTGTAGGCATATTGCAGGTAGGGTGCGGTATTGCCTTCAAAGCTAAGCATCGTATCCCAATTGAAAATATAATCATTGGTGCGCGTTTTGGATAAATCTGCGTATTTCACGGCGCCGATGCCAATTTTTCGAGAAATGCTATTGCGTTCGATAATATCGAGATTAGGATTTTTTTCTGTAACGATTTTTTCAGCGCGCTCAATCGCTTCATCTAAAAGGTCTGCTAATTTTACTGTACCGCCTGTACGCGTTTTAAACGGTTTGCCATCGCTGCCCATCATTGTGCCAAAGGCATGATGTTCCAAACTTATATCGTCATTCACAAACTTGGCCTTACGAGCAATCGCATAGACTTGTTGCATATGCAGTGATTGCCTGGCATCGATAAAATACATAAGGCGATCAGCCTTAAGCGTATTGGCTCGATAACGTAAAGCGGCCAGATCTGAGGTGGCGTATAGAAATCCACCCCCTTGTTTTTGAATAATAACCGGGCTGGGGTTACCATCTTTGTCTGCTAGCTCTTCAAGAAAGACAACAGTAGCTCCTTGGTCTTCTACAGCCAGTTTTTGCTGTTTTAACTCTTCGACCAGTACTGCTAAATCATCGTTATAAGCACTTTCACCACGGACATCATCTGGCGTTAAGGTGACATTAAGCTTGTCATAAATTTCTTGGCTGTGTTTTAACGAGATATTTTTAAAGGCATCCCAAAGTTTCAGCATATTAGCATCGCTAGACTGTAGTTTGACGACGTAATCACGAGCTTTGTTGGCAAAGTCTTCGGATTCATCAAAGTGCTTTTTAGACTGCTGATAAAACCCTTCTAAATCTTTAAGCGCGAGATCCGCGGGTTCACCATCGGTGAGGTGTTTTTCCAGCTCAACCAATAACATCCCAAACTGTGTTCCCCAGTCACCGACATGGTTTTGGCGAACCACACTATGACCCTGATATTCCAATATTCGTGCCAGTGCATCACCAATAATTGTGGAGCGTAAGTGGCCTACATGCATTTCTTTGGCGAGATTAGGTGCTGAATAATCAATGACGATTGTTTGTGGGGATTCAGTTTTAATTGCACTATCAGGCTTTGTTCGTAAGCCGCCGATTTGTTCGGCAAGCCAGTCGTTACTGAGGTGGATATTAATGAAGCCTGGCCCTGCAATTTCAGTTTTTTCAGCAATGTCGTCAAGTTCTACATTATCAATAATCGCCTGAGCGATTTCTCTTGGGTTTTTCCCTATGGCTTTGGCTGCTCCCATAGCACCATTGGCCTGGTAGTCGCCAAAGCCTGCTTTTTTACTAGGAGCAATATGAGGCTGGCAATCAGCAGGTATTCCAGCAGCTTGCATCGCTGTATGAAAACGGGTGGACAGCAGGTTTTTAATTGATTGTTGTGTGCTCATGAATAGGGGGCTTTTAGGTCATAAAATTAAGGTAAGAATAAGGCGGCCATTTTATCTATGTGTCAGGTACAATGCTAGTGGGAGCTTCCTTAAGTATTATCAAACTGGTGCAATGTAATGGGTGATGTACTTCAATTTAAAAAGAAAACTGCTTGGCAAAAGCATAAGGGCAAAAGTCTGTGTCGAGATGGCTTTCATAAGTGGAAAGTGGTTGCGAATCAGCAATTTGATGTAAAGCAAGGCAAATTAGTCACTAAATACAAATGCGAACGCTGTGGTAAGGAAAAACTTGAGTTACTGTAGTCATTGCTTTGTATATGTTGCATAAGTAGAGTTTGAGTTATTTGAATGATCCCGATTCTTTATCAAGATGATCATCTGTTGGTTGTCGATAAACCGCACGACCTATTAACAACCCCAGGCAGAGGGCCTGATAAGCAGGATTGCTTGATTAGCCGTATTCTTGTTGATTATCCCAATGCTCGAATTATTCACCGTTTAGACATGGCAACATCGGGTATTGTTATTCTCGCTTTAAATTATGCGGCGCAAGTGGCCATGGGGAAACTATTTGAGCAACGCTTGGTTGAAAAAGTTTATATTGCTGTTGTACAAGGGCAGTTAGCTGAACCCGAAGGCGAAGTAAATTTGCCATTGATTTGCGATTGGGTTAATCGCCCCCGGCAAAAAGTATGCTTTGAGACAGGGAAAGCGGCCTATACCAGATATACTTGCTTGCAGTACGACAGGGCTAATCATTGCACGCGAGTCAAGCTTGAGCCAAAAACAGGGCGTTCACATCAACTTCGAGTTCATATGATGGCTCAGGGCAGTCCTATATTAGGCGACTATTTCTATGCTTCTGAGGAGGCTATGAAAAAAAGTGATCGATTATTGTTACATGCCCACCAAATTAGCTTTATAAACCCACTTACCCAGCAACCTTTGTTGATTGAATCGACAGTGCCTTTTTAGTGGCTCTTTTAGTAAGTCTAGTGAGTAGGCAATGATTGTCCACGAATACATGAAAACTTGCGTTATATTCTGCTAGAATGCGCGCCTCTTAAGATTACTAATCAGTACCAGTTACCTCGAATTTATAATATGATACAAAACCCACAAATTGGCCAACGTTGGTTGGTTGATACTGATGCTTCTCTTGGCCTCGGAATGATTATCGAGTGTGAAGGGCGTCGCTTGACCCTTGAATTTCCCGCCACGGGTGACATTCGTCACTATGCTATTAAAAATGCACCATTAACCCGTGCAGTGTTTGCAGAGGGAGACACCATTGAAATTGATGATGGTAGTAGTCATCAGGTAGCTCGGGTTGAGACTATTAACGATTTATTAATCTATATTAATCAGGATGGAGACCCGATTCCTGAAAGCCGGTTGGCGGCAAGCATCCAGCTTAACCACCCATTAAAGCGTCTATTGGCGGCTCAATTAGATAAGCCAGATTGGTTTGATGTACGTAAACAGTTAGCGGAAGGTTATCAGCATTGGTTGCGCTCAGACGTAATCGGCCTTATGGGTGCCCGTATCAGCTTAACACCTCATCAATTGTATGTTGCTCAATCAGCCACTAGTCGTTCACCGGTTCGGATTTTATTAGCCGATGAAGTGGGTTTGGGGAAAACGATAGAAGCGGGTTTGATTTTACAGCGACTGCAATTACAGAATATTGTAGGGCGAACATTAATCTTGGTGCCAGAGGCATTGTGTGTGCAGTGGTTCGTTGAAATGCTGAGATGCTTTTCTATCTACAGTAGCTTGGTTGATGAAGAAACTGACCTGAATGATACCCGTGTCTTTATTGCTCCCCATCATTTCTTAGACGACGATAAGGCCCATGAAGCCGACCCATGGGATATGGTGATTGTCGATGAAGCTCATCATTTCGATCTTGTAGAAGCAAATGTAGCGGGCAATCAATTAAGAAAACTATCTGACCACACAACTCACCTATTATTACTATCAGCAACACCGGAACGTCTAGGTTTAGAAAGCCATTTTTCTCGATTACAGTTGATTGATAGTGAAAAATTTCATGATTTTACCGAATTCCAACGCGAGTATGACAGTTATCAATCTTTAGCGACGGACTTACAAGCATTGCTTGATAATAGTGATGGGGATGATGCCGATAAATCTGTGACAGAAGATCAGCTCGTTCAATTGCATAAGCACTTTTCATTTGATATTGATGCTTCAATGACTAAAGCATCAGTAATGGAATTACTCTTGGACAGTTATGGTACAGGGCGTATGGTTTATCGCAATACACGCCATGCCGTTGCTGGTTTCCCAAAGCGAAAATTAGTTCAGCATACGATTAATGGCGAAGAGGAAAAACTGGCCTGGTTAACCTCTTTTGTTAAGCAATACCATAATGAAAAACTATTGCTTATCACTCACGACAAGGGTGATGTGCTAATGATTAAAGAGTGGTTGTATCGGAAGACTGGTATTGATTGCCCTGTTTTCCATGAAGATATGACGCTGATTGAACGAGATCGTGCGGCAGCTTACTTTGCTGATGCAGAAGACGGAGCGCCGTTATTGCTGTGTTCTGAAATTGGTAGTGAAGGTCGAAATTTCCAGTTTTGCCATCGTTTAGTCTGTTGGGACTTGCCTGAACACCCCGATGTATTAGAGCAGCGGATTGGTCGTTTAGACCGAATAGGACAAACTCAAGATATCGAAATTCATGTATGTGTGGAATCGGACGAAGCTGCACAGCGATTGCATTGGTTCCATGATGTCTTAGCTTCTATTGAACAAATTAATCCAGCAGCGGGTGTTATTCATGATGAGTGGTATAAAAAATATTGTGATAACCCAACAAAAGTAGAAAAAGAAGCCGTTGCCCAATTAACTGAATTATTGCAGCAATTGGAGCAGGGGAGAGACCGTTTATTAGAAATGAATAGTTGTCGACAACCTGACGCGAATACTTTAGTGGAGAAAATTAAAACAGAAGAAATTGATAATCATCCGCAAGAATTACTGGAAAGTATTGTAGACGTATTAAATTTACACTATGAGCAGTTAGACAATACACGTTTTCGTCTTGTGCCATCCGATCAGATGTTGGTGCCAATGATTCCAGGTATACCATTGGAAGGGTGTGAAATCACCTTTGATCGAGCAACAGCAACTTCACGAGAAGATATTGAGTTTATTACTTGGGATCATCCACTGATGCAAGGTTTGGCAGAGATGATCGATTTATCTGATCTCGGTGTTGCCAGTGTCGGTCTGTTGCCGAATAAAAGCCTAAAGCCTGGGATGTTATTCGCAGAAGTTCTTTTTTCTTTATCGGTTCAATCTTCACATAAACAACAAATCCAACCTTACTTAACACAATCGGGTTTGCGAGTGGTTGTGACTGCTAATAATGCAGCGAATATTAGTGGTGCATTGCCCTCTGAGCAATTAAGTCAATTGATTGAAACCGCAGGAAAGCCAATTCGTAAAGCTGTTGTCAGTGATTATCGGGCGCATATTTCAGAGTTAACTGAACAAGCGGAAAAATTAGCGGTTAAAGAAACGTCAGAAATTATTCAGGCATCGTTAAAACAGCTTAATGAGCGTTCAACGCTTGAAGTGGCAAGGATGAAACAACTACAGCAGCGTAACTCAACAATAACCGATAGTGATATTGATATTCTGCAACAGCATTATTCGGATGTGGCTCAGGCTTTAAAGGTCTCATGTAAGCCAGTTGTTAGTGCTATTCGATTGTTAGTGACTTATAAGCCTTAAACCAATTCTATATAAATTCCTCTAAGTTTATCTCTCATAATCAACCCTAAATGGTAAAGAAATAATATTAACCTTTACTATTTGGGGGCTTGCTTTTCTTATTTAATGTTTTAATACGTGAATTATTAATACTTTTTATAAATAGAATTATCGATTTTTTTTATAGGTAAAATGACTAATATTTTTGATAAATGAGCCGTGTGTTATTGCTAATTGTTTTAATGGGTTTTTTATTAAAAAAATAATTATTATTTTCATTTTTTGAGTGATGTTGATTGATGTCAAGCTTCTCTAAATGCATAACTTTTAGACTATGGTCGGTATTAATTGTCCGCTGACTATTATAGAATGCAGCCGCTTTTTACTCCTCTTGCTTTACTTTTTGTTTAAAATTTTGGAAGAATTCACTGAATGTCTCGCTGTAATTATTCTTTTGTTCTTGGTTTTTTTCTCCTTTTCCTATCACCATTCACATTTGCTTCTGAAATAGACGGAAGTCGTATAGACCTTACTGCATCGACAATTGGTTATTTATGTTTGGCGGTTTTTGTACTCGCCTATGTGCTGGTGATTGCAGAAGAACCCTTACGCTTAAGCAAATCCAAGCCTGTGCTTTTAGCGGCAGGTGTTATATGGATATTGATAGCTATTTATTATGCAAACCATGGGTATGACTCTATTGTTGAAGATGCGCTTCGGCATAATTTATTAGAATATTCAGAGCTATTGCTGTTTTTGCTGGTTGCTATGACCTACATTTCTTCACTCGAAGAGAGAAGAATGTTTGATTGGCTGCGTGTCTGGTTGGTATCTCGTGGTTTAGGGTACCGACAGTTATTTTGGGTGACTGGCGTACTCGCTTTCTTTATTTCTCCAATTGCTGATAATTTAACAACCGCGTTGGTAATGTGTGCGGTTATTCTTGCAGTCGGTGGTGATAATAAACAATTCACCAGCCTTGCTTGTATTAATATTGTTGTCTCAGCAAATGCTGGAGGTGCTTTTAGCCCCTTTGGCGATATTACAACATTGATGGTGTGGCAGAAGGGCTTGGTGCAGTTCACTCAGTTTCTTGATCTGTTTTTGCCTTCTGTTGTTAATTATATTATTCCCGCTTTTATTATGAGTTTCTTTGTTCCCACTGAAAAGCCAGTATTAGCCGAAGGGGATGATAATGTAGAAATGAAGCGTGGTGCTAAACGTATTGTTGTATTGTTTTTAGCAACTATCGTAACTGCAATACTTTGCCATACATTACTTCATTTGCCTCCAGTATTTGGCATGATGACGGGCTTGGCATATTTACAGTTTTTTGGTTATTTCTTGAAAAAGACATTACCAAAATCATTAGAGCGTAAACGTAAAAACTATAAAGATAATCCAGTAAAACTACAGAGCCTGAATCATATCGTTCCATTCAATATTTTTAGTCATATTCAACGGGCAGAGTGGGATACCCTGATGTTTTTCTATGGTGTTGTCATGTGTGTTGGTGGCTTAGGGTTTCTAGGTTATTTAGGCTTAGCCTCTGACGTTATGTACAACCAATGGAATCCTCTTTACGCCAACATTGCAGTGGGGGTGTTGTCTGCGATAGTCGATAATATTCCAGTGATGTTTGCAGTACTCAGTATGAACCCTGATATGGTACTAGGGCAATGGTTGTTAGTGACGTTGACAGCGGGTGTTGGGGGCAGTTTGTTATCTATTGGTTCTGCTGCCGGTGTTGCATTGATGGGGCAAGCTCATGGCAAATATACATTTTTTAGCCATTTAAAATGGGCCCCGGTGATTGCATTAGGTTATATTGCCAGTATCTTATGTCACTTATGGATTAATGGTGATTTGTTTTAATCACTACTTCTAAACATAAAAGTTAGATATAAAAAAGGTGCACATAGTGCACCTTTTTTATTAGTATGGATTTTATTTTTTGCCTAATACGATTACTGATGAGATTCATCTAACCCATGCACATGCCCATGGTTTAATTCTTCAGCACTGGCTTCACGAACATCTGTAACTTCTATATCGAAATGTAAGTTTTTACCGGCCAGCGGATGATTGCCATCGACAGTCACAGTATCGCCTTCCACTTTGGTAACCATTACTACTTGTTGCCCATGTTGAGTTTGTGCATGAAATTCCATGCCTGCTTCAATATTTTCAACGCCAGTAAACATCGATATAGGGAGGTCTTGCTTTAAATTTTCATCAAGCTCACCATAACCCTCAGCTGGCGGTACAACAACTGATAATTTATCTCCTGCTGATTTTCCTTCTAACTCCTTCTCTAAGCCAGGAACAATATTGCTTGCGCCATGAAGATAACCTAAAGGCTCTTGCCCTTCTGAGGAATCAATAATCTCTCCTTCATCATTTTTAAGTGTGTAGTGAAAGCTGGCAACACATTGAGCGGATATTTTCATAGTTTTTCTCAGTCAGTAGTTTTTAATTTTTGTTTTATAGGCCTAAAACAGTTTTGCCATCCATTGTTGCACTGGTAATTTGAATGCTGAACTCTTTTTCATCACCCTTATACTGTTCTAGGCGAGCCAGTAGGTGTTGCCAGTCGCGAGCTAACCAAATATAGGTCACACGTTTTTTCTTCGCTCTAACAACTTTTACCTTAGTAGTATCGAGCTTGCCTAATTCAGTTGAAATGACTTCGTTGCCCATAATTTCGAAGCTGTATTCTTTAATACGGTTCTTATCAGCGATGCGATAAATATAACTGTCTTTTGCTAACAGTAAATCGTGTTGAAGCTGTAATTGAAAGCTGAGTCGATCTAATACTTTTTCAGTATCAGGTATTATGTAAGTTTTATCTTTGTTAGTACTGATAATTTTTTTATTAGGCCAATCAAAGGTCAGTATCTTTTTCTGTTCTTTGCCAATTAAGTTGCGTTCATGGGTAAAACGTATTGGTTTAATCTGGTCTTCTTCCCATGTAAATTGTGACGTTTCTGTAAGATTCGCAATTAATGATGTTGCTGAAAAGTTTAATTCTGCCAGGTTCTCATTAATAGGTTTATATTCTCGAGTGGCAGTAACCGAAAAGCCGTGAATGCTTGCATCATAATTGGCGGAGAAAAAAGGTAATGGCGTCGGTTTACCCCATGCGGTAAATGTTGCCATCGTTAAGGCTAAAAAAAGTATACTGGATCTAAATGTCATTTTGTAAAGTATGTCCATATTCTGAATCACGTGAATCCATTTGATACCCATTGGCGGGCAAAGGTTCCTTATCGAGCAATACCTGGTTCTCATTTACACCCAATCGTTTGGTGGCAAACCAGTTAACAGCCATCGGGTAGATAATATGTTCCTGTATCTGGATACGTTTGCTGAGGCTATCTACCGTATCATCCGCTAAAACAGGCACAATAGCCTGGATGATTGGTGGGCCACCATCGAGTTCTTCGGTTACAAAGTGAACGGTGACCCCATGAATTTTATCGTTTGCGTCCAATGCTCGTTGGTGTGTATGTAAGCCCTGATACTTAGGTAGCAGAGACGGATGAATATTGATTAAGCGACCATTGTACTGACGAACAAAATCTGGAGTCAGTATTCTCATAAAACCTGCAAGTACCACTAAATCAGGCTGGTAGGCTTCGATCTTCTGAATTAATGACTGATCGAAGCTATCCCTGTCGAGAAAGTTCTTATGTTCAATAGCCTCTGCTGGAATATCGGCTTTTTTTGCTCTTTCCAGTCCAAAAGCATCTGCTCGATTACTGATTACTGCTTTGATGCTAATAGCTAAGGAGCCGTCATGTTGTCCATCAATAAGGGCTTGGAGATTGGAACCGCTTCCGGAAATCAGCACAACGACACGGCAAGGTGTCGTTGACATTAGTTTAATCCCTCAAGAACGACAGCATCGCTATCATTATTCTTTTCTTTAATTTGCCCAATAACCCAAGCATCTTCACCATTATCGTTGAGTAAGTCTAAGGCTTGTTGCTGATTTTCTGGGCTTACGCAGATCACCATGCCAACACCGCAGTTAAATGTACGATACATTTCCGTAGGGTTAACATTCCCTTGTTGCTGTAGCCAGTTAAATACGGTTGGCATCGTCCAGCTTTGGGTATTGATAATGGCACAGGTATTCTCTGGCAGTACCCGCGGAATGTTTTCTAGTAAGCCGCCACCGGTAATATGGGAGATCGCATGAACGGGGAGGGATTTAATCAAATTAAGAACAGATTTAATGTAAATACGAGTTGGCATTAACAAGGCATCGCCTAAAGTGCCATCATCCATTTTTTGGTCAAGGTCAGCCTTGCTGACGTCAATAATTTTACGAATTAATGAGTAACCGTTGGAGTGTGGGCCACTAGCGCCAAGACCAATAAGTACATCACCTGCCTTGACTTTACTACCATCGATAATTTCTTCTTTTTCGACCACGCCCACGCAAAAGCCGGCTAAGTCATAGTCTTCGCCCTCATACATACCTGGCATTTCTGCGGTTTCTCCGCCAACAAGAGAGCAGGCAGAAAGCTCACATCCTTCACCTATGCCTTTAACGACATCGGCGGCAACATCGATATTAAGTTTGCCTGTGGCGTAGTAATCGAGGAAAAATAAGGGCTCAGCACCACAGACCACCAAATCATTGACGCACATGGCAACCAGATCGATACCGATGGTATCGTGCTTGTCGGCATCCATTGCAAGGCGCAATTTAGTTCCTACACCGTCAGTGCCCGATACTAAAACAGGTTTTTTGTAGCCTTCTGGCAGCTCACATAAAGCGCCGAACCCTCCCAAGCCGACCATTACTTCAGGGCGGCGGGTGCGTTTGGCAACCCCTTTAATACGGTCGATAAGAGCATTACCTGCATCAATATCGACACCTGCATCTTTATAGCTTAAAGATGGGGCTGTTGAAGAAGAGTGTGTATCGGTATTTGGAGAAGATGTATCGCTCATAGAAGGCTGGTTCAATATGGATAAAAAAGGCCGCCATTCTATCAGTTTGTCGCAATCATCAGTAGGGTTTGAGTAGCTATTCAACGCTTCTTTTGCAATATAAGCAGTGCTATTGCAAGTGATGTGGATTTTTCATGAGTAGTTATGTCACACTTAGTGGTTATTTTAAGAAAAACGTATATTTGGGTCTGTTGGCACTAATTAAATACCCACTGCCGGCCATACGATTAGTGTTATTAGTCTTAACAGCCCCTAGAAAGTATTTAAGAGAGAGTTGCGTGTTGTTAAAGCTATGGTTTAGAACGATTATCTCGGTGTTGGTAGTATTATTTGCAGTATTAGCTTCTGTAGCGAGCTATGCTGAAAAAACCGTCGATATTTATAGTGCTAATGTATTAGTCATTAATCAAACGGCTGAAATACGTCGCAAAGCAGCAGCGACGGCTTTGTCAACGGTATTGGTTCGTCTCTCCGGTAGCCGAGAAGTGTTACAAGCGCCGGCGGTTCGTGATGCCTTGCGTAATGCATCTGTTTATCTTTATGAGTTTAGCTATCAAACCACAGACAAAACTCTAACTATTGCAGGTGCGAGCCAGCCGGCTAGTCGTTTAGTTATGCGTTTTAGTCAAACTTTATTGGAAAACTTACTTCGCGATGCTCAATTGCCTTTGTGGTCATCAAATCGCCCAGATATCTTGGTATGGACAGTAATTAATAACAATGGACAACGTTATGTCAGTGCTAAGTCGTCAATGGGACGGGCGCTTAAATCAGCAGCAATAAATCGGGGGTTGCCTATTGCTAACCCTGTTCTGGATCTTGAAGATCGCTCCGCTTTATCGGTTTCCCGCCTATGGGCAATGGATGAGGGGAGTATTCGTGTTGCGTCTCGACGTTACGATACTGATGCAGTGCTAGCGGGTCGATTTAGTAAAGATAGAAATAAATGGATAGGACGTTTTATTTTGCTACACCAAGGTAAAACGACTTACTATACCGCTTCAGGTGAAAGCCAATCAGCTGCTGCAAGATCTATCATCGATAAAATTACTGATTTTATGGCTGATATCTATGCCGTTGTTCCTGGTGCTTCAGGCAGCTCTCGATCAGTTTTGCTGCAAATTAATAATGCGTCGGACTTTTCTCGCTACGCAGAAATTTTGACTTATCTTGAAAAGCTACCTTTAGTGAAATCGTTGAATGTTGCGAGAGTGGATAATGAAAAGCTATCAATCAGGGTTGATCTCAATACCGATATTGATAGATTTTTAACAACGTTAAAGCTTGATAGAAAATTAAAGCGCGTCAATCAGTTTTCAACTGCGACCTCTGTACCTCTTAGTGAAATCTCAGTATCACTAGGTCAGGATGGAACGACAACCTCTCAAGTTGATTCTGTTGTTGAAAAACCTCATGAGTTTTTATGGCAGTAAATATTTTCGAAGTACTTTTGAATAGCGTATTTATTTAAGGCTGTTGCTGTGTATAAGCAGATTCCTCTTGCTATTTCACCAGAAAGTGATTCCACGTTTGATAATTTCTTTGTAAGTTTGTCAAACCAGCATCTTATTAATGCATTAAAGCAATTTTCTTTAGCTGACACTGATGAACCTTTTCTATATTTGTGGGGTAATGAGGGTAGTGGTGTTACGCATTTATTAGAAGCGGTGCAGAATAGTGCTGAGCGTTTATCTATCCAATACTTACCTATAAAAGAATTGCTGGATTATCCGCCTGCCGAAATTATGGAAGGCATGGAACAGCTGGATATGATATGTATCGATAATTTTGAAGCAGTCGCTGGGCGTTCGGATTGGGAGGAAAGCCTATTTCACTTATTCAATCGTTTACGTGAAGCTGGGAAGCGATTATTAATTGCTAGCCATTTGCCTCCGCGCTCCTTGCCTATACAGCTGGCAGATCTGCAGTCCCGTTTACAGTGGGGTGTTGTCTTTCATATAGAGCCTTTAGATGATGTCGAAAAGCAGCAAGCTATCCAGTTTCGTGCAGGCAAATTAGGGATGCAATTATCAGATGAGGTAGCAGGGTATTTATTACAGCGGATAGGACGATCAACGAAAGAGCTATTCTCTGTTGTTAAAGAGTTGGATCATGCTTCTCTAGCTGAACAGAAAAAATTAACGATTCCCTTTGTTAAAAAAATATTGAATTTATAATGAGACCTTTTCACGAAAGCCATTTTTCTCTCATACGGCGTTAAAAATGTACTCAATCGGTCATTTATAAACCATAAACTCCCTCTTTCCGTGCATTTTTGCCTTGTCTGAAAGCAAAATCATCTTCCCTGTAAAAGTCTCATAATGTAAAAACCCACCGATGTAGTCGATGGGTTTTAGAACACTATAAAAGATGCAGCTTGTTTTTAGCCTACTTTAAAGAAAGATAGATCCTGGCGAATTTTTCTAGCACTGTTTAACATTTGATTACTAGAGTTCGTCGCTTTTTCTACCATGGCCGCATTTTGTTGTGTCGTTTTATCAATGCTCATAATCGATTGATTGATTTGTTGAATTCCTGACAACTGCTCTTGGCTGGCATTGGCAATATCGGCAATCATTTGGCTGGCACTGGCAATTGCCTGATTAATATCGCCTAATACCTCACCAGAGTTATTAACCAACTCGGTTCCCTCGCTCACTTTAGTACTACTGTCAGAAATTAGGTCGCTGATCTCCTTCGCTGAATTTGCAGAACGCTGTGATAAATTACGAACTTCGCTGGCAACAACGGCAAACCCACGCCCTTGTTCGCCTGCACGAGCAGCTTCCACACTGGCGTTCAGTGCCAGTAAGTTTGTCTGGAATGATATTTCATTGATAACGGTAATAATGTCGGTAATTTTCTTACTGGACTCATTGATTTTATTCATCGAGTCTACTGCACGCTGAACGACACTTTGCCCTTCTGCAGATGATTTTTCAGATTGGCTGGCTTGTTTGTTGGCCTCGGTTGCATTATCTGCATTTTGTTGGGCAGTACTGGTTAATTCTTCAATAGCGGCGGCAGTTTCTTCCAGTGTTGCTGCGGTACTGGCAGAGCGTTCACTTAATTGTTGATTGTCTTCCACTAGACTATTGGCTACACCAGACACTTCATCAGCTAATTGGTAAATATTTTTAACCGTATCTTCTAAACGTTCCATGGTTGAATTGAAAGCAGTTTGTAAACTTGCAAATTCACCTTTAAGTTCTCCATCAACTCGGACTGTCAGTTCACCTTTTGCCATTTCGATTAGGCAGTCACTAATTGAATTAATAGCTTGCTTTTGATCGGTTACATCGGTGCCATACATAACATATTTTGTTGGCTTTCCATCCTCGCCAACAATGGGGTTGTACGATGCTGATAACCATACTTCTTTACCTTGATTTCCTTTCAGTAGAAATTCACCGCTGACAAATTGTCCCGATTTTAATTGTTGCCACATATCACGATAGTTTTCATTGTTTGTATCACTGACCTCATCAATATGACGTCCAATTAGTAAACTTGTATCTTGGTAGCCCATTGCTCGCATCATATTGTCATTTACGATACTGATCTTACCGTCGAGCTCCATCTCCATAACGGTATTTGCTCGTCCAATGGCTTCTAGCTTATAGTTAAATTCTTCGGACTTCATTTTTGTTTCAGTGACATTCGCCTGAATAGAAATAAAACGTTCTATATTGCCTTTATCATCGAATACGGGGTTAATAGCCAGAGAAATCCAATAAGTGTCGCCGTTTTTATCGTAATTTAAAATTTCATCGTAGAACGGTTCGTTAGCATTGAGTTTTTCCCGAATTCTGCGTTTAGTATCTTGGCTTGTTAGCTCGCCCTGAAGTACATCACCTGGTTTTTTACCCATGACTTCTTCGGAGGTATAACCGGTTAAACGAGTAAAGCCTGGGTTGACATATTGAATTTTACAATCTTTGTCAGTAATTACTACCGAATTATCTGTTTCATTAGCCACCAGAGATAAGGTTTCAAACTGCCGGCGGTTTTTAACATCTTCAGTGACGTCTTTGACAAAAGCCGTATAAATAATACTTTCACCCATTTGGACTTTCGATAATGAGAGGCTGCCCCAGCATTCTTCGCCGTCGGGGCGCTCAATGGGAACCTCTCTATTGGTGCCAACAATTTTATCAATGCCTGTTGTGCGATTAGCATTGACTAAATTATCATGGTTAGCTTGTATGGCTTGTGGAACCAGCATTTTAACATTTTGTCCCATGACTTCTTCACGAGTGCGCCCCCAGAGTTTTTCTGCGGCGCTATTATAAAATGTTACCAAATTATTTTCGTCAATCGTCACAACAGCATCAATGGCTTGTTCCAGTGTCTGATTGATCATTTCTCTATTGCGGCGTTCTTCTGAAATATCTTTGACAAAGGCCGTATAAGTTATGTTACTGCCCATTCTTACCTTGGATAATGAAAGGTTGCACCACGTGCGACTGCCATCTTTACATTCGATTTCAACGTCACGACTAGTGCCTACAATCTTATCTTCACCTGTGCGGCGGTTGCGATTGACCAGCTCATCGTGACCACTACGTATATCTTGTGGAACAAGAAGTTTAACATTTTTACCGATGACTTCATCGCGTGCGTAGCCCCATAGGCTTTCGGCAGCATCGTTGTAAAAAGTAACATGGTTGTTCTCATCAATTGAAACCACAGCGTCAATACATTGTTCTAATGCTTGTACTGCTGAGTTGTTATTTGATCCACCAAAAATAGTACTAAGTAAGTTACCTAGCATAGCCAATCTCCACGAAAAACGTCTGTGTAATGAGGGTATAAATAGTAAATATTGCTATCAGTTAACCTAGTTTATTAGGTCTCTTAATTCTTAAGACTAGCAGAATATTGAAAAAGAACAGGTGGGAGAGATAATTAATTCGTTTTTTTGGCGCATCCTGAACATTGGGCTGCTGAAACCTGTTTGGCGGGCTTTAACCAGATGTAGTAAGTAACAGTTTTGTTATTAAAACTTATGTATTTATTGCAGATTTTTGTAAGCGTTGTAACCAGCGACTGGCGAACATAGCAGCAATAAAGACAATGACTGTAGCGGCAAGCCCAAACCAGTCATGTGGGTTTCGAGTAGGGGAATAAACTTGCACAACATAACTGGTAAAGTAAGCCAGCATCAAAAAGCACAGCCAGCTATAGCTACGATAATGTTTATAGATAATGCCTGGCAATAATAATAGTAAAGGAAGAACCTGTAGACACCAGACAATCCAGGAAGGTTTAGAGGCTGCCAAGGTGTCTAGAGTTAGAACGATCAATAATAGAAGATAAGCACTATAAGTGAGCCATAGGGCAATATTGATTTTTTTGTCGGTAATGGGTGTCATCATAATGTGTTATTTCTATCAGTATCTTTATATAAGTGCTTTGGCCGTTGTTGCGATACGTTTACCTAATGCCTGGCAAAGTGCGATTTCATCTTCGCTTAATGACAATTGGCTGTCAGGTCCTGCAAGGTGTGATGGCCCATAGGGAGTCCCGCCTGTTTGAGTTTGCATAAGTTCAGGGTGGCTATAGGGTAAGCCCATCAATAACATTCCATGGTGTAATAACGGTAACATCATGGTTAGGAGTGTGCTTTCTTGTCCGCCATGAAGGCTACCAGTCGATGTAAATACCCCGGCAGGTTTATCGATAAGGTCGCCATTAATCCAGTGGCTACTAGTGCTGTCCCAGAAGTATTTCATTGCCGCTGCCATATTGCCGAAACGTGTAGGGCTGCCAAGCGCTAAACCTGAACAGCCTTTCAGGTCATCAGCGGTACAGTAAATAGCACCTTCAGCAGGAATGGCTTCTGATGTTGCTTCACAAGTAGCTGATACTTTTGGAACCGTGCGCATACGTGCTTCCAGGCCAGCTTGTTCAATACCACTGGCAATATTCCTGGCCATGATTTCAGTAGCGCCGTGAACACTGTAGTAGAGTACAAGAATATAAGGCTTACTCATAATAATAGGCCTAACTATAGAAGAGTAAGAACATTTTCAGGAGGGCGCCCAATGATGGCTTTGCTTCCTTTTACGACAATAGGGCGCTCAAGTAATTTAGGGTGCTGAACAATAGCATCAAGTAATTGGTCATCACTTAATTCAGGGTTGGCGAGCTCCATACTTTTATAGGCTTCTTCACCTTTACGGATAATATCTCGAGGACCTAGTTTTAGCTTTTTAAGTAGGGATTGCAGAGTATCTTTGTTAGGTGGCGTATCCAGATAATCAATAATTTCAGGGGTAACCCCCTTTTCTTCGATCAATGCGAGAGTCTGACGCGATTTTGAGCAGCGTGAATTATGGTAAATAGTCGTCATTATAGTAGGCCCTATCCTTACTAAATAAAGGCGCATTGTAAACAGATTTATCCTCTCGCCCAATCGGCTTAGAAGAAAATCAGCATTTTTTAGCAATTTTTTTGAAAAAGCCTGACGATTAACAGATTCTGTCTATACTTAGGAATAGATTGTCGGCGCCTATACAGGCTGTTTAAGACTGTTTCTATTTAATTGAATGATGTAATAACGTGTATGGCAATACCTCTACTTATTTGTGATGACTCTAATATGGCCCGCAAACAGGTGGCTAGATCACTTCCTGATGATTGGGATGTAGACATTACCTTTGCAACTAATGGAGTTGAGGGCTTAAGTGCTATTCGAGAAGGTAAGGGTGAGATGACCTTTTTAGACCTGACCATGCCGGAAATGGATGGCTATGGTGTCTTGGAGCATGTTTTTAATGAAGGGCTTAATGCGATGATCATCGTGATTTCCGGTGATATTCAGCCTGAAGCCCGCGAAAGAGTTAAAAATCTAGGCGCAATTGATTTTATTAAGAAGCCTATCAATAAAGAAAAGCTGGCAGATGTGCTCAATGCTTATGGGTTGATGTAGCCATTAATGCATCGCTTACGTATATCTTTTACCCCTCTGATAATTAATTCGGTGATAAATAATGAGCCTTTTGTTACCGCTCAATGAAGAGCAACGGGATTGCCTGCAAGAACTCAGTAATATAGCTATGGGGGCAGCTGCTGAATCATTGGCAGAGTTGACCCATAATTTTGTGACTTTGCCTATTCCTGTTATTCGTTGTGTCGATACTTCGCAGTTTATTGATTCTTTCGATGAAATAGAAGATAACCTACCTGCTTCTGTTGTCAGTCAAAATTGTCTAGTCGGCGATGTGAATTGTCGGGCAATGGTGATTGTCAGTGATGAAAGTATTAAAGATTTAGCGGATTGTGCTCAGCGGACAATAGAGACAGAAGAAGATAATCACCAATTACTCAAAGATTTATTCAATACCATCAGTGATACCTGTTTTGATCGTTTGGAGGAAATGTTTGAACAGCCTATTGTTAGACAGGAAGCCATGATTGAAGGTAGCCATATCATGCCCGAGCTATTTGATATGCGGTCTATTATCGGTACCCAGGAAATTGTTGCTGTAGAAATTTACTATCATACAGAAGACCACCCCTTTAGCTGCCATCTAATGTTGTTATTCCCAGACAATACAGTTAAAAAACTAGCGGGTAGTTTGGATCGCTTATTGAGTTGATATACCCTTTTGAACCCCTGTAATTATTGATTATTTGAAACCAAGCTGTTTTCTGAAGGGGTATGATAAAAGTTATTGGTTCATAATTTTTATTATATTCCCCGTAGTTGTGAATCAGGTTTTTTTCGATTAATACCCCCATAAATAAGAATAAATTTCTTAAATTAACAGCTTATAGTTGATTGTTAAAAATAAAAAGCCTGGCATGGAAATTGCCATATATCGATAATTATACGTCTATCTAAAAGCCTCTTCACTGCAATAATTGATAGCTATAATGTTTAAATAATAAATAAGTTAATACTATTTTTAAGGCAGAAGCATTAATGACCACAGCGACACCTAAGACTAAGGTGAAAATTGAAGAAACCAGCCAATTAATAAAAAATCACATCCCTAAAAAAGACACCGATCACTTCTCAACTCTGATATCCGGCATTTTCAAACACACCGATACAGAAGATATTGAACACTATCAAGATGAAGACCTAAAAGGATTAATGGCGACCTTATATCGCCATATAAAGGCAGAACCAACAAGTAAGACCACAATATTTAATCCCAATGTAGAAGAGCATGGATGGCAAAGCCCGCATTCTGTTCTGCTACTCCATCATACAGATATTCGCTATTTAATTGATTCGGTTAGAAATACCTTAAACCAACAAAAAATAAAAATGCATACGATTTTCCATGTGTATTTATCGGTTGAGAGAGGTAAAGATGGAGCGATAAAAAGTCTTGAGGAGCAAGATAAGGAAAACCCAAGGGAGGGGAGTGATGAGTTGCTGCTTTATATCGAGATTGATCATCATTCTCGTAATGAAGATATGAAAGCACTAAGCAGCATTATAGATCAGACAATAAAAGATGTTGAAGTGGTGGCTCAAGACTACCGGACGATGGCGAGCCAAATAGATCATGTTTCTGCTTCTTTAGATGCTTATTCAACGCTCTTTACCGCAGAAACAATTAATGAAAGTAAGGAATTCTTGGAGTGGCTGAGAAGAAGTCATTTTACTTTTCTTGCTTATGATGAATATGACTTTAACGATAAAGCTGACAAGGTGTCGACCAGTTCAGGGTTGGGCTTATTTCGCAACTTTGATAAAAATAAAGCTAAACTATATGAGCATATGCCTAGAGAACAGCTGGAAGCTGCAGGTGTAGATTCGCCTGTTATCTTTTCTCAGGCAGGGCAGTTGTCATCTGTTCACCGTTCAGCTTATTCAGATTATGTCATCGTTAAGAAATTTGATGATAAAGGCAATATCATTGGCGGCTACCGCTTCATGGGTTTGTATAAGCACAATGTTTATATCAATAGTGCCAGTGATATTCCTATTGTTCGAGCAAGGATTCAAACGATTTTAAATAATTCGGGTATATCGCCTGAGACTTATAATTATGCAGAGCTATCCCATATTCTAGGCACCTTTCCACGAGACGAGTTGTTTCAGGCCGGCGGGCAATATTTATTAGATGTCTGTCTGAATGTCCTTTATATTCAAGAACGACGCAAGGTAAAACTGTTTCTAAGAGAGAATATTGATAAGAAGTTTATTACCGCTATTTTTTATGCGCCTCGAGATATCCTTAACTCTCAATTGATTCAACAAGTTTATAACTTGCTTTCCGAATATATCGATGTCGATAGCTCTACTACTAGCACATGGTTGAGTGAATCCTCTTTGGCTCGTTGTCGCTTTGTTTTCAGAGTGAAATCACCGTTAAAAGCGCCGCTTGACCAAGACATGTTAGAGCGAAAAATTGTTGAGTTGTCGCGTGATTGGAATGAAGACTTGCAGGCAGCATTAACAGAAGCATTTGGTGAAGAAAGTAGTGTTTCGCTATATCGCCAGTATCGCAATGCTTTCCCCGCAGGCTATACCGGTGAAAATAATCCGAGAGTTGCTGTAGCTGATATTGAGCGAATGCAAAAGTTGGCAGGTAATGATGAATGTGATCTGTCATTGAGCTTTTATCGCAGTTTAACCTCTGACCAAGGCGAATTGAAAATCAAGATTTATCAGAAAGGTGAGCAATTATCCTTATCAGATATGATCCCGGTATTAGAGAATTTTGGTCTTAAGGTCATTGAAGAATACCCCTACAATATCGAGCATCATAGAGGAAGCTTTTGGATATATAACTTTACTGTAGATTTTCCTCATAATCCTGCAATTAAACCAGGTGATTTTCGCGATATCCTGGCGAATGCTTTTGTTGCGGTATGGCTAGGGCAAGCCGATAACGATAGCTTTAATGAGCTAGTGTTAAAAGCAGGGCTGACTTGGCGCCAAATTACTATGCTGCGTGCTTATTCTCGTTATATGAAGCAAATTAGGCTGGGCTTTAGTCAGAAGTATATTGCAACGTCATTAATTGATAATACCGAAATTGCTAAAAAACTGATTGCTTTTTTTGACTGTCGTTTCAATTTTGAGCGCAAGCGTTCAGAAAAAACGATACAGCGTATTACCGACCAATTAGAGAATCTATTCGAAAATGTCGCGACTCTTAGTGTTGATAAAATATTACGTCAATACCTTGAACTAATGAAAGCGACGCTTAGGACAAACTTTTTTCAACAAGGCGAAGATGGAGCTGAGTGCAAGGAGTATTTGAGTTTTAAATTAAACCCCAGTGAAATTAAAAATATTCCATTACCTCGACCAAAATTTGAAATATTTGTGTATTCGCCCAGGTTAGAAGGCGTTCATTTACGAGGCGGCAAGGTAGCTCGTGGTGGTTTACGCTGGTCTGATCGCACAGAGGATTTCCGAACCGAAATTCTTGGTTTGGTGAAAGCACAGCAAGTTAAAAATGCGGTTATTGTGCCTGTTGGAGCAAAAGGTGGATTTATTGCGAAAAACTTGCCGCCTGCTAGCGAACGGGATGCTTTTTGGCAAGAAGGGATTGCTTGCTATAAGTTATTTATACGGGGGCTATTAGATTTAACTGATAATGTTAAAGACGGTGAGGTAATACCGCCGAATAATGTCGTACGCTACGATGATGATGATACCTATCTTGTTGTTGCGGCAGACAAAGGAACCGCTACCTTTTCTGATATTGCAAATGAAATATCCAATGAATATGGCCACTGGTTAGGTGATGCCTTTGCATCGGGTGGTAGTAATGGTTATGATCACAAAAAAATGGGTATTACAGCGCGTGGAGCCTGGGTCAGTGTGCAGCGACATTTTCGTGAAATGGGTATTAATGTTCAAGAAAAACCATTTAATGTTGTTGGTATCGGTGATATGGCCGGCGATGTATTTGGTAATGGTATGTTGTTATCTGATCAGATTAAACTGGTTGGAGCCTTTAATCACTTGCATATTTTTATCGACCCTAATCCTGATGTCGCAGCAAGCTTTGCTGAGCGAAAGCGCTTATTTCAATTACCACGATCTTCATGGCAAGATTACAATAAAAAATTAATTTCAAAAGGGGGCGATATTTTTAGCCGATCGGCAAAGTCAATTACCCTTAGCCCTGAAATTCAAGCCTTAGTGAATACTCAAGACAAGAGCGTGACGCCCTCCGAGTTAATTTCATTATTACTAAAATCTAACGTCGATATGTTGTGGAATGGTGGTATTGGTACCTATGTTAAGGCTAGTAGTGAACAGCATAATGACGTGGGCGATAAAGCAAATGATGGCTTGCGTGTTAACGCCAATGAACTTCAGTGTAAAGTTGTTGGCGAGGGAGGGAACTTAGGACTGACACAAAAAGCACGTATAGAATATGGCTTGATGGGTGGCGCTATATTTACTGACTTTATTGATAATGCTGCGGGTGTCGATTGCTCAGACCATGAAGTGAATATCAAAATTTTATTGGATAAACAGGTTGCTGATGGAGAGCTTACAGAAAAACAGCGTAATCGACGCTTAGAAGAGATGACTGAAAGTGTTTCCCAATTAGTACTGGAAAATAATTATAGACAAACACAATCGATCGCTTTAGCTCATATGGAATCTAGCCGCCGTGTTGAAGAGCATCGTCGTATTATTCATTATTTAGAATCAACAGGTAAGCTTAATCGAGCTTTGGAATTTTTACCATCAGACGAGCAGCTTTCTGAACGCAAGAGCCAGCAGTTGGGTTTGAGCCAGGCAGAGTTAAGTATATTAATTTCCTACGTAAAAGCGGATATGAAAGAGGCGTTGGTTCATCTGGATCTGGAAGATGATGAGTATTTGTCTCAGCCTGTAGAATCAGCATTCCCTAGAGAGTTAGTGAAAAGTTTCAAGGACGCTATTATTAATCATCCTTTGAAGAAAGAAATTATCGCAACTCAAATTGCAAATGATATTTTTAATCATATGCCCATATCATTTGTTGATCGTATGGAGCAATCTGCTGGGGCAAGCCATACCGATATTGCCAAAGTGTATGTTGCTGCCAAAGAAATATTTGCACTAGAAGAACTGTGGGCTTCAATTGAATCTCTGGACTATAAGGTTGAGAGTGATCTGCAATACCATATGATGTTGCGAGTATCACGCCTTGTGCGTCGTGCTAGTCGCTGGTTAGTTAGAAATCACCGAGCACAATTAAATGTTTCTACATTGATCAAGCTCTATCAACCTTCGATTAAAGCTCTACGCAAAAAGTTACCGTCATTGTTGCCAGAACCTTTGCGGGAGCAGTGGCAAGCTGCACGGGATGAATTGATTAATAAGGGTACACCTGAATCTCTGGCTGGCACTTTGGCGTCTTGTGAGTATTTTTATGATTTCCTCGGTATTATTGCAGCACGTAATGAGCTCGATAAAGATATTAATATTGTGGCGAGCGCTTTCTTTGCGCTAGCAGAAAAGTTAGATCTTGATGACTTCTCAGCACACCTGGAAAACAAAATGCCGACTACAACCCATTGGCAGGCTCTTGCGCGGGAATCGTTACGTGATGATCTTGAATGGCAACAACGGCAGCTTACCAAGAATATGCTGAAATTTGCTGACTGTTATGAAAATAATGTGCAGGAAGTGATTGAAGGCTGGTTAGCAGAACAAAAATTACTAACCGCTCGTTGGAAGCATATGATGTCGGAGCTGAATAACCATAATGATACTGATACGTCAATTTTAAGTCTGGCTATCCGTGAGTTATCTGACCTGGGTCAAGCAACGGCACGATAATTAATAATCGATATATTGAAGGGTGTTCATAGTATTAACACCTAAGCTTGTACCTTTTATCTTCACTATTAAGTGGTCCTTTTGGCGGAATACGTTCCGCCGTTTTTTATTTTAATAAAACACTGGTTTGCCATAGCCTATATCGCTATGATTAACGATATCTATAAACCAAATGTAGGTGTTAGTAATAATAATGAGTCGTTTTGCAAAGCGTTTTACCGGCCTCTCAGGCACAGCGTCCTTAATGGAAGACCTTGGTGATGCACTAAATCAAAATCCTGATATGATTTTTATGGGAGGAGGGAATCCGGCCCAGATTTCTGATGTCGAGGGGTGTATTGCTAAGCACTTGCAGGCCATTGCTCAAAACCCTGAAACCCTTCACAAACTTGTTGGTGAATATCAACCGCCTAAAGGTGATCCAGTTTTTTTAGGTATATTGGCTAACTTCTTAAGTGAGCAATATGGTTGGCCAGTGACTGCCGCGAATATTGCTATCAGTAATGGTGGGCAATCTGCATTTTTCTCACTATTTAATATGCTGGCAGGCCAAAGCGATAGTGGTGCCCATAAGCGTATTTTATTACCTATGGTCCCAGACTATTTAGGCTATGCTGATGCAGGACTCGATGGCAGTATGTTCCAGACTTATTGCCCAAAAATACAAGAACTCGATGAACCATTTTTTAAATATTCGATTGATTTTGATGCATTGTCGATTGATGATTCTATTGCAGCGGTATGTTTATCTCGCCCAGCGAATCCGTCTGGGAATATTGTTACAGATGCAGAAATAACACAGTTAAAGCGCTTATGTGATGAGAAAGGTATTCCACTTATTTTAGATCTTGCCTATGGTAAACCTTTCCCGGGAGTGACTTTTGTCGAGCATGAAATAAGCTGGGATGAAAATACCATTCTGATTTTAAGTTTATCTAAATTGGGTTTGCCAGGTGTGAGAACTGGTATTGTTGTTGCCAATGAGGAAACCATTAAAAAGTTTTCCAGAGCTACAGCAAGCTTATCTCTAGCACCTAGTAATCTTGGGCCTGCATTGTGTAAAAGTTTAATTCAGACGGGTGATTTATCAACACTAATGACTGAATCTATCCGACCGTATTATCAGAAGAAAATGCAGCAAACGCTGGATTATTTGCAGCAACGTTTCGATCACCTTCCTGTTAAAATTCATAAACCAGAAGGCGCATTTTTTCTATGGCTGTGGTTTCAAGAACTGCCTGTTAGCAGCCAGGAATTATATGAACGCTTAAAAGCCAAAGGAGTATTGGTTTTATCCGGCCATCATTTTTTCCAGCCATTGAATGATGATACTTGGCAACATCAGCACCAATGTTTGCGTTTAAGCTATTGCCAACCTTGGGATCGTGTACAGCGGGGGATTGATCTCTTAGTCGAAGAGGTAGAGGTTCTATCTAACGCAATGGTTGAGTAGGTTGGCGGTACACTGCTGATGTTTAAAGCTATTATGGTTTATAGAGCGAGGATTTATAAAACTCAATAGCATTTTCGCTGAATATTCTCTTCGCAGCGGTTTCTCCTAATGTTTCTTCTACTAGTAAAAAATCGCTATCTGAATAAGGTTTTGAAGCTCTTGTCGATGGTAAGTCACTACCGAACATAAGAGCCGCTGGGTTTGCTCTATAAATATCTTTTAGGGCAGAGGCTATATCGAAATCAACACGACTAAAGCCAGTTGCTTTTACTCGGACTCCTTTTTCTACCAGACGAATTAAATCATTAAACCCTGCCTTACTTAGACCCAAATGATCAATGCTCACAGCGGGTAAATCCAATAGCATAGGGAATAGACTGTTAATATCAGTAGAGTCCACATAAAGCTCAACATGCCATTTAGCAATGTCATAAACTCTTTTTGCCATTGATGATAAGTGGCAAACTTCCTCTGAGCCTCCGCGTTTTAAGTTAAACCGAATAGCTTTAACACCTGATTCATCGAGTCGAATGATCTCGTCATCAGATACAGAGGAGGGAAGTTGTGTGACGCCTACATATGATTCTCCCAATATTCGTAAAGCATTTATTAAATAAGATTGGTCAAAGGACTGAAACGAACCTGATACGATAACGCCACCACATAATTGGTAGGATGACATACGGGTGAGGTAATCTTTACAGGTAAATGCATCAGGCACATAGCCATTATTAGGAACAAGAGGGAATCTCTTGTCGATAATGTGTAAATGGCTATCAAATAAGGGGTATTTGTTCAGCATAGGACCAATGTCTTGCAGAGTGGATAGAATGCATTGTCAGATATATATTTTTCTGCGCCGATAGCTGACCACCAAAACTAAAAAGAGGCATGCAATATTAACGGCGACAGGAAATAAAACCGTTGTCAGGGAATAGTGTTCTAATGCCATAAGAGCAAAAGTATTTCTTACGATAAATAATATAAAAAAGGAAAGATTTTCTTCATGTGGAAATACGTAAGCTTTTCTGAGTGTAGGACCGAAACCTAACATGTCGACAAAGGTTAATATCACCACAGCCCAGAGTGGGTTAGCGGTGAAATACCAAAAAGGTAATGATGCTAACGCAATTAAAAATAGTGACCAATCAGTTTGTGTAATGGAAATGTCTGAACGTTTGATAAATGCCAGAAAAGCAACAAATAGGGTAATCGCACCAGATAGACCAATAGGCCATGCGCCCATTCCTCCTTTTGCTTCAAGCTGCGCGAAGAAGATAACTGTCGTGGTCGCTCCCCATATTACCCATGAAAAAACATGGGGCTTAGTTTTTCCGGATAAAATTGAGAGAACATAAGGTACAAAGGTAACAAATGTGAAAACAATTGCCACTCCGCTAAACATCAATTTAAGGCTCTGGTCCATATAGTTTACTAAAGGTTAGACATTTTCAATAGATCCACTTACCACTATTCCTTTTATCATAGAAATGATAGCGGCGATAGCATTAAATCGATACTCTCTTTTACTTGCTATTGGTTTGTTGATATTAAGTGGAGGTTTTATCCATATCAATGTTAAATCTATACATGGAGAAGCCCCTATATTTGTGGCAATATTCTCTTCATTAATACTTTGTTTCAAAAAATGTAAAGGTAGCACTTATGAAACACTTACTCATCAATAACAAGCTCAGTTTGAGCATGGGATTACTGGTTCTTATGGCTATTCTTTTTGTCAGTTCTATTGTTATTGCGGGTGAATTGGATGATATTCACGAAGATATAGTAAGCAACTATGATGTTCAACATATCAGCAATGAAGCGTTTAATAACATCCCCTCGGAGAATATGGTCATCTTTGATGTACGTAAATTAAAAGAATATAAGGTTAGTCATATTGAAAATGCAATACACCTTGATCCAAGCACAACAGCAGAAGAGTTTTTTAAACAACATGCTAGTAAGTTGAACAATAAAGTTGCTGTATTTTACTGTTCGGTCGGCCTACGTTCATCGAAGATGTTATCAGAACTAAAGGATAAGCTGCCTGAAAACGGTGTCAGTCAAGCTTATAATTTAGTGGGGGGTGCATTTAAGTGGCATAATGATCAAATCGATTTTGTAAAAAATGGCGAGGTCACACGGGATATTCATCCATACAATGCTTATTGGGGCCGACTTGTCGATGATAAGGAATCGATTAAATATAAATAAGTGAGCATTTGGTTACTTAACTTGTTAGAGTTAATACTCAATGACTATGGCTTGGCAACCAAAAAAGAAATCACTACGAATATTATTAATACCTTTCAAAGTATGTGATTATTGAGTTAATATTTCTCAGCATTTAGCCTTTAAGCTTACTTATCAGGATAATTCTCCCAAATTTTAATATAGCTTTCTCACATGACAGATGCTCCCGTTTCCGATTAATGGATAACCAGCGGGTGTTTGACCTATAGATATTATGAATGGCATGAAACCATACGATATAATGCCTGTCGAAGAAAAAGATATTTGTACCCGTTCAGTGTATAAATGTCATTACCTAATTAAGAGTTCAATATGAGTACCACTGCAATACAAGTCAGCCCTTGGGCACCCTTTAAGTCAAAGATTTTTAGTGCTCTTTGGCTATCAGGCATGATCTCCACGATTGGTGTCAGAATGCATGAGGTGGGTGCGGGTTGGTTAATGACCTCGCTATCGTCTGATCCACTGATGGTTGCTCTTGTACAAACAGCAACAACGTTGCCAATTTTTCTTTTTGCTTTACCTGCGGGTGCAATTGCTGATGTGGTCAGTAAACGAAAGCTTCTGATTGTCGTTCAAATTCTCATGGCTGTCGTTGCAGGAATACTCACCTATATAATTTATAAGGGGGCCATTACTCCAGCATGGCTACTCTTCTTTATTTTTGTTTTGGGAACCGGCGCCGCTTTTGTTGCGCCAGCTAAGCAGGCCATAGTGCCTCAGTTAATACCTAAAGAAGAATTACAATCAGCTATTGCCTTAAATAGTGTTGGTTTTAACCTGAGCCGGGCTATTGGTCCCGCTATTGCGGGGGTTTTAATAACAACGGTCGGTATCGCTGCGCCGTTTGCTTTTAATGCTGTCAGTTTCCTTTTTATTATCGGTGCTTTGCTGTTTTGGTGCCCGTTCAGAGTGATAGGGGATTTACCTAAAGAGCGTATTCCGGGCGCCATAATGACGGGCTTGCGTTATGTTCGTTACAGTCCACCATTAAAAGCGACATTCTGGAAGGCATTTGCTTTCTTTATTTCTGCAAGTGCGTTTTGGGCTTTATTGCCATTATTAGTTAAAACCGAGCTTCAAGGTGACGCCAAACTATTCGGTTTATTAATTGGTATGATTGGCTTAGGTGCTGTTCTTGGCGCTATTTTATTGCCGCGTGTGAAAGCCATGCTGACGCCTCAGCGATTAGTAACGGTATCCTCATTATTATTAATGGTTGTATTTATTGTTTCAGCATCATTACAGATCAAAGAACTGATTATGCTGGTGTGTATTATTTTTGGTGCATGCTGGGTCTGGGTACTGTCGACCTTTAATGTTTCAGCGCAATTGGCGCTTCCTGATTGGATTCGAGCGCGTGGCCTTGCAATTTATTTGATGGTGTTCTTTGGTTCTATGAGTCTGGGCAGTATTGTATGGGGAATGGTCGCTAGCCAACTCGATATCTGTAATGCTCTAGCGGTCTCTGCTTTTACATTGGGCATTGGCACTTTCTTGACTCGAAAATGCGAGTTAAACCAAGGTAAAGTTCTCGATTTATCACCATCAACTCATTGGCCTGAGCCGATTGTTGTCGTTGATTCTGAATGCGAAAAAAATATGCTGCACGAACGTTCGCCAGTTATGGTGACCGTTGAGTATAAGATTAATAAGCCTGATGTAAAAACATTTCTGTCATTGATGTATAAGCTGGGTCGCGTAAGAAAACAATATGGCGCTTACACCTGGAATATAATGCAAGAATCTGATCAGCCCGATACCTTTGTCGAACACTTTATGGATGCTTCATGGCTTGAGCACCTGAGGCATCATAAACGTGTGACTAGTGAAGACCGTGAGTTACAAAAACAGATTCACGCACTTCACCAGGGTGATGAGCCGCCGAAGGTAAGGCATTTTCTTGGGTCTTAGTAAAAAAGTTAGGGCAGTAACTGATTATTGTGTTATTGCTCTACTTTTTTCATGAAATTATATAATACTCAATAATTTTAGGTGATATTCCTAGACTAGCTAATTAAGTGCATATTCTGCTGGGCATTTAGCCTTCGTAGCAAAATTATTTTTACTTTCAATAAATGCAACATGTATTTCGCTAATTAACCAATCTTCATTACTGAAAGTGTATTGAAGGCTGAAAATTAATGGGGATTTTTCTTCATCAAAACCATTGATGTTTAGGCATCCAGTTTGAGAATTTAAAATTTCGTAATGGCTATCAATAGAAGCCATGTAGCTTTTAAATAATAGTTGATATTGTGCTTCAGGATTATTTTGATAATTTTTACCTAACAGTGATAAAGCAAAGTATTCGTCTGCAATTTCGTTGAGATTATCTTTGTTAACAGATTCTTTGTACTGAGAATATTTTGCAAAAAGTACTGAATCGATATCGTTTGTGCTAGCGCACCCGGTAATAAATAAACTAATAGAAAGGTAGATTACTATATTTTTCATTGTTACATTCCCATAACTTTTTTCAATTCCATATCGTAAGCGTGATGCCTGCCTTTCAGCGCACGAGCTGCTTTGCAGAGTAGTCCTGAGCAAGATGTGATCAACTCCTCTAGATCAAAACTGCCCATAACTGATAACTTTATATATTCTAAGTCAAAAGTTGCGTGATATCCTACCTTCATATCATCCTTATTGCTAAAAGAAATGCTTACACGCTTTATTTTAACTCCAACTTTTTGTAAAACTGGATTTCCGTTAAATGTTACTATTCCTGCAGAACCGGAGAGAGTGGCATTGCCATCTTGGTCAACAGTCAATTTTGCAGGCCCTTTTTTTGCCATAATTTTTACGGTCATCCCTTTATTTTGTGAATAGGCTAATTCTAGGAATTTTGCGATCGTTATTTTGGCTTCTGCTCTCTTTAAGTTCATAGTGTTCTCCCTGATCTACTATATTATATTGCTTGTTTTTAAAAACGTTTTCTGAGTGCCTTGAAAAATTTGTCAAGTATTTAATAAGGTGATTATGAAGTCAACAAGAATGCACTGTAAGCCTTATTAAAGTATTGATATGGCATGAGAGTCTTCATTTTTGAGTGGTTTAAGGTTTTTCTCGATTACTTTTAGATTTCTTAAAGAGAAAAAAGGATCGAGTTAATTGGCAAGAAAGGAAAGAAATATAGTAATAAGTCGATATATTGAAGCTGGAGGGGTTATCTCCACCGATCAAACCATGCACCCATCACTTTACGTGAGTATTTAGTGCTGCCATAACTACCATTGTAGCGTGCTAGAGCAGGGGCAATATTGCCTTTTTCTCTATCGAGATAATGTTTGAGGATGGTGCAACCGTAACGAAGATTGGTTTCTAGGTTAATCAGGTTGTCGTCAGGACGGCCGATTTCTTTTTTCCAAAAAGGCATGACTTGCATCATACCTTGTGCGCCAACAACCGAAACGGCGTAGGGGTTAAATGCACTTTCAATTTGAATAACGGCAAGTACAAGTTCCGGCTCTAAATTGGCACGTTTAGCTTCGCGGTGAACATTGCGCAAAATATATAAGCGTTCCGCTGGGTCTTTAATGTAACGCTTCAGTTTATGAGACATTGCCGTTAACCATACTTCGGCGTCAAAACGATCTTCAAAGCTATCCGAAGCTGCAATTGCTTTTTTCAACTCAAGCCTAAGATCATTATCAATCGCTTGTCTGCCGACAGTATTGGCAACTGCTATCGAACAATGAATCATTGTTAATAGCAGTACCAGCGCAGATAATGTCTGTTGTTTTGCTTTTGTTGTCATACAACTTTATTCAAGTTTTATATCTTTTATCAGTCATCAAGCTAAAGATTACCTAAAAATGACATTAAGTCGTCTAATTGAATCTCTTGTTTATTCTCATCTCTACGGCCCTTATACTCTACGCTTCCTTTTTCTAGGCCGCGGTCACCTACAACAATACGGTGTGGTATGCCCATTAGTTCAGTGTCAGCTAACATTACACCGAGTCTGGCCTTTGCTTCATCCATATAGAGTACTTCGTAACCAGCGGCTTGTAACTCCCTGTAAAGCGTTTCACATTTTTCTTTAACGGCTTCAGATTTGTGTGGATTAATAGGGATTAGCGCAATCTGAAAGGGGGCAATGGCTTCAGGCCAGATAATGCCATTCTCATCATGGTTTTGCTCAATAGCCGCTGCTATCACGCGAGTGACGCCAACACCATAACAACCCATAATCATGGTCTGTGATTTGCCATTTTCATCCAATACATTGGCATTTAACGCTTTGCTGTATTTTGTGCCCAGCTGGAAAATATGGCCGACTTCGATACCGCGTTTAATTTCCAATGTGCCTTTGCCGCAAGGGCTTGGATCGCCGACAATAACGTTGCGGATATCAACGGCATTCTCAACAGAGAGATCCGCAGAAATATCTCGTGCCCAGTTAGTACCTACAAGGTGATAACCTTCTTTATTGGCGCCGCAGACAAAGTCACTGAGTACCGCCGCAGAGCGATCAACATAAGTTTTAATCGATAAATCTTTTGGTCCTAGAGATCCAACCTTGCAGCCAATTTCTTTTTCGATACGTTCTTCAGGAGCAAAGGTTAATGGGTCTGCAACGCCTTCTAGCTTCGCTGCTTTAATCTCATTTAAGTTGTGGTCGCCACGCAAGACCAGTGCAATTAATGGTTCGTTTCCGTCTTCGTCTTTCTTACCTAACACGATCAATGTTTTAATGGTTTGAGTTGCAGGGACATTGAGGAATTCAGAAACTGCTTCAATAGTATGTTGGTCTGGCGTTGCTACTTCTTCTAAGGCAAGTGTAGGTTCTTGTCTTTGTTTGGTTTCAATGGCTTCGGCCATCTCTATATTTGCCGCATAATTACTTTCAGTACTAAAGGCGATATCGTCTTCACCACTATCGGCCAATACATGGAATTCATGAGAACCTGAACCACCGATTGAACCCGAGTCAGCGATAACAGGGCGATAATCCAAGTTAATACGGTCAAAAATATTACAGTAGGTTTGATGCATAACATCGTAAGTTTCTTGCAATGATTTCTGATCCACGTGGAATGAATAGGCATCCTTCATAATAAATTCACGAGAACGCATCACCCCAAAGCGCGGACGTATTTCATCGCGGAACTTGGTTTGAATTTGGTAAAAGTTGGCTGGCAATTGCTTGTAACTGCTGATTTCGTTACGAATTAAATCGGTAATGACTTCTTCATGAGTTGGGCCTAGGCAAAAGTCTCTTTGATGGCGGTCATTGATACGCAATAACTCTGGCCCATATTCTTGCCAGCGGCCAGATTCCTGCCATAGCTCGGCAGGTTGTACAACAGGCATTAAGACTTCTTGTGCACCGGCACAGTTGTCCATTTCATCACGAATGATATTTTCGACCTTACGAATAACGCGTAAACCCAAGGGTAGCCATGTATAGAGCCCTGATGCCAATTTACGGATTAAACCAGCTCTTAGCATCAATTGATGGCTGATAACTTCTGCATCAGCAGGGGTTTCTTTAAGGGTGGCGATTAAAAAACGGCTGGCGCGCATCGAGTAAACTTCCTAAAGGTGAAAAAGTATATAAACAGTTAGAGGGCTTATATTCCTTCTAACTGTTAAAAAGGGTGTATTTTCGTCAAATTATACAGAGATTTCCACTAAAGATTGATCTGATCGACGGATTGTCCATGCTTTACCCGTCGACACATCTATTTTTGTTCCTCCGACCCAGAAGATAACCTTATTAAGTCTAAGCCAATGAGTTTCATCTCTAAGAAGCTTTTTACCAGTAGTGGTTAAGGTAATATGCCAATGTTTACGGTTATTGTAGTGGTTTCGGTCTGGTTCATTCTTTAATTTTTTATCTGTTTCATTGACCTTAATAGCTATGGCTGGATTCTCCACATCACTTAATCCTTTTAATACCCACCAATATTGTAAGTCTCCCATATAGGTTAAATATTCATAATGGTTATTGTTTAAATGGAATAATTTCTCTGCATTCATTGGGCCTCTGTCATATAAGGCTTGTAGAGTTTGCTGGGCTGTTAACCCCAGGCCATTTTCGGTGGAAGGTAGTTCTTGTAAGTGCCGACGAAAAGCCTTTGCCAGTGTTGGAATTTCAGGAGTATTTGATAGAACTAATTCTGACATCAGCTTGGGTGTAGGGGAGGTAAGGGCTTTCCAAGCTTGCTTTCCTAGTGCTAATTGAGTATCACTAATGGGTTTGAACTCTTTCCATAAGACCCTCATTGCTTCAGGGGGTAATGACCCTATGCTATGAAATTTACTGACACCCGGAAAATGTGTGATGTTTATCATTTCTAACCTGCCGGGTCTATTTTTAGCATCGCTGAAAAAATCAAGTAACCGGGCTAAAATAAGCTGGTCATAGGAGTCATGTTCTAACCATATGCAAGCTCGATCATAGTGTTTGGCTTTGCTCAACTCAATGTAATCTTCCAATAGTAAATCTTCAAATTTCTCATTTCGTAACTGGTATTCTTTTTTTAGAAAATCTGCCCGCAATTCAATAAATTCATTAAGCGAATCTGTATTCGTAACAGGCCCATGGACATATGGATCAGAAAAATTAAGGAAATCACCCTCAAAGCCGGCTATGGCAAGAGCGTGCATGATGTCGCTGCCACAGCGAATGTGTAATGTCTTAAGATCTTGGTCTAATGCCTGTGGCTCATTGCTGCTAATCGCTTTTCTTGCTATGTCACTATGTTCAGCAAAGGCTTTTAAATCTGTCCATTTTTTAAAGCCATTCTCCTGAGCAATAATGTGTTGAGCTTTACTTAAGGTGTATTCAGATTGGTTATGGCTAAACGATTTTGCAGCGCGTTTCAGTGCAGCTGAATGCTTACTTTTGAGCTCAGTGAGTAGTTCTTTGGATTGCTTTTTCTGCTGTTCAAGAGAAATGGGCCGTGCACGGCGCGGATCATCTTCTTTGAATTCAAAGAGTTTAAGTGGAGACTTTTGCGCACGTAGCGCTTTGAGACTTTCGATCATAACGAGTTCCTCTGTTTTACCCTATGTCTGCATGTAGGATTTAGGAAATCGCTAGTTACTGGTAGTATTTGCTGGGCGCAGCCCTTTCCGCAGACCGGATGCTGACAAACCAGCACACGGCAAAGATAACGAAAAAAGATATCCTCTGCAATAAAAAACTGTTTAAATTCTCTGGCGTAAATGATCTTTTAGGGAGTTATTATGTTTAAGCTTCATCACCAATTGGCTGCTGACACACATGTTGTCGGCCATTTTCCTTTATCGTTGCTACTGTTGTGCAAGGATGCTAACTATCCTTGGTGTATTTTAGTGCCCAAGCAAGAGGAGATTAGAGAGATTCACCAGTTGAATAAGGAAGATCGGCAACAATTGCTTGATGAATCTTGTGCTTTAGCTGAAGTGATGGAAAGCTTATACCAGCCGGTGAAAATGAATGTTGCAGCATTAGGTAATATGGTGCCACAGCTCCATATTCATCATATTGCTCGTTTTAAGACGGATCCAGCGTGGCCAGGGCCTATCTGGGGAAAGGTGTCTCCGAGTGATTATTCAGTTGAATTGCTGGGGCAGCGTATTCAGGATTTGCGTTCGGGACTTATTAATAAAGAGATAGGGTTTAGAGGGTAAATGTGTTTCTGGAGGCAAAAAATAGCGAAGTGCTGGACTTCGCTATTCTTGAGATTAGATAGACTTATTCAGCCATTTCTTTAAGTTTCTTCAATGGACGAATTTTAACCGCGATACTGGCAGGCTTCGCTTTGAACATTGTTTCTTCGCCAGTGAAAGGGTTAATACCTTTGCGGGCTTTCTTCGCTGGTTTCTTAACAGTGACTATTTTCATTAAGCCAGGTAAAACAAACTCGCCACAGGCGCGTTTTTTAACATGGCCTTCAATGATATCAGTCAATTCATTGAGCACAGATTGAACTTGCTTACGAGTCAGCTCAGTATTATCTGCTATTTGGGTTAACATCTGAGTTTTGGTGTAACGCTCAGAAATAGCCTTGATTTTTTTAGCAGGTGCTGCAGCTTTCTTTGCAACAGCTTTTTTTGCAGGAGCTTTCTTTTTAGCAGCGGCTTTTTTTGCGGCCATAGGACATACCTTTATTTAGTTATCATTAACGGAATGACTTTAGAGGGTTTACCATAGTCTGTAAACCGATCTAGAAGCAACGGGTGCTATATATATAGCATTAAAATAAATCCTTCAAGAAAAAACCCTGTATTTTAAGGGCTAAATGCGTTTTTTTTATCATAGGTCTCAAAAAAGTATGCTAGTCATGGATGCATAGCGTAAATCTGTTTGCAAAACAACCAAATTCGGGTTTAAGCGCAATCATGCCTAAGGTATAATCCTCGCCCCTTTATATTTGATCAGTTTGTTGTTGTGAGGTTTGCTTTTCCATGCCTATTTATGAGTACCAATGTGGTGAATGTCATCATGAATTTGAAGCGCTACAAAAGATGAGCGACCAGCCTTTGGTCGATTGCCCTGCGTGCAATAAAGCGGCACTGGTGAAAAAGATATCAGCGGCAGCTTTTCGACTATCTGGCAGTGGCTGGTATGAAACCGACTTTAAATCGGGTAATAAAAAGAACTTAGCGGGTGATGCTGCTAAACCTGATGGCTCATCTAGTCAGAAAAAAGAGTCCAAACCCTCCGGTAGCGACAAATCAGGTAGTAAAACGACATCAACAACGACAGCTAAAGCTAGCTGATTTTTAGACCTTCTTACTATTTTATTCAAAGGAAATACTATGCGCAGTGAATACTGTGGTGCGCTCAACACCGCCTTTATTGATCAAACCGTGACTTTATGTGGCTGGGTTGATCGCCGACGTGACCATGGTGGTGTTATTTTTATCGATCTTCGAGACCGGGATGGTATCGTACAGGTGGTGTTTGACCCCGATGGCAAGGATAACTTCGCATTGGCAGATAAAGTCCGTAGTGAATACGTTTTGCAAGTGACGGGTAAAGTTCGTGCCCGTGATGCGGCTACTGTTAATCCTAATATGGCGACAGGCGAGATCGAAGTTTACGGCACTGAGCTGGAAATTCTCAGTGTTGCTGAGACGCCACCTTTCCCATTAAACGAGCACAGCAGTGTGGGTGAAGATGTTCGCCTTAAATACCGCTATCTTGATCTGCGCCGCCAGGAGATGCAGCATAACCTGCGTTTTCGCTCCAAAGTAACGAATGCTATCCGTAACTATCTTGATGAGCATGAGTTTCTGGATATAGAGACGCCCATTCTTACCCGTGCTACACCGGAAGGTGCCCGTGATTATCTAGTCCCTTCAAGGACTCATGACGGCAAGTTCTTTGCGTTGCCACAGTCGCCACAGTTGTTTAAGCAATTATTGATGGTGTCTGGTTTTGACCGCTACTATCAGATTGCAAAATGTTTCCGCGATGAAGACTTGCGTGCAGATCGACAGCCAGAATTTACTCAAATCGATATTGAAACCTCTTTTATGAGTGACGAACAAATCATGTCAATCACAGAAGGTATGATTGCCAACGTCTTTAAAAATATGAAGGGTGTCGATCTAGGTAAGTTCCCACGTATGCCTTACAGCGAAGCGATGGCTAAATATGGCTCTGATAAGCCAGATCTGCGTATTCCCTTAGAGTTAGTGGATGTTAAAGATTTGATGACCGAAGTTGACTTTAAAGTCTTCTCTGGTCCAGCTAATGACCCTAAAGGTCGTGTTGCTGCTTTGAAAGTCGAGGGCGGTAGCGAAAAATTAAGTCGTAAACAAATTGATAATTACACCAAATTTGTCAGTATTTATGGTGCTAAAGGTTTAGCTTATATCAAGGTTAACGATCATTCTGATTTAGAGAACGGGCTTCAATCGCCTATTGTCAAAAACTTATCCATGAATGTTCGTAAAGAAGTTTTAGATCGGGTAGGGGCTAAGAGTGGCGACTTAATTTTCTTTGGTGCAGATAAAGCTACTGTGGTTTCTGAATCTCTTGGTGCACTACGTTGTAAATTAGGTGAAGATCTAGATCTGTATACCTGCGAATGGGCACCTCTATGGGTTGTTGACTTCCCTATGTTTGAAGAAACGGATGCCGGTTGGACATCGTTGCACCATCCATTTACAGCACCTGCATGTACACCTGAAGAGCTGGAAGCTAATCCAGGTCAGGCACTGTCTATCGCCTATGACATGGTGCTGAATGGCACTGAGTTAGGTGGTGGTTCTGTTCGTATTCACGATCAAACCATGCAACAAACCGTGTTTAAAGTGCTAGGTATTGGTGAAGAAGAGCAGCGCGAAAAGTTTGGTTTCTTATTGGATGCCCTACAATATGGTGCCCCTCCTCATGGTGGTTTGGCATTTGGCCTTGATCGCTTGATCATGTTGATGACGAACAGTGATTCCATTCGTGATGTGATTGCCTTCCCTAAAACACAAACCGCGGCTTGTGTTATGACGGATGCGCCGGGTGCGGTTGATCGTAAACAATTGCGTGAGCTCAATATTAAACTCACTGAAAAAGTGAGTGAGAAAAAACCGGCTAGCGAATAATCGCTAGCCATATTTTAGTAAGAGGACCATTCGATGGCTGGTCATAGTAAATGGGCCAATATTAAACACCGTAAAGCCGCACAGGATGCGAAACGCGGTAAAATATTTACTAAAATAATTCGCGAGTTAGTTGTCGCTGCCAAAAAAGGTGGCGATCCTGCGGATAATCCCACCTTGCGCGCAGTGATTGATAAAGCACTCGCCGCCAATATGAAACGCGATACTATTGATAAAGCCATTGCCCGAGGCGTAGGTAATGCTGATGGTGATAATTATGATGCCGTAACTTATGAAGGTTATGGCATTGCTGGTGTCGCTGTATTAATCGAATGTTTAACTGATAATCGCAATCGAACTGTAGCAGAAGTCCGGCATGCCTTTAGCAAGCGAGGTGGTAATTTAGGTACCGATGGTTCAGTTGCGTATTTATTCGCTCGTAAAGGGCAGATATCCTATGCTGCCGGTGTTGATGAAGACACTATTATGGAAGCTGCTCTCGAAGCCGGTGCCGACGATGTACTGACTAATGATGATGGTAGTGTCGATGTCATCACTAGTTTCGAGGATTTTTTAGCTGTCAAAGAGGCGTTGGCTGCTAAAAATAATGACTCTGAATTTCAGCCTGACACTGCCGATATCGTTATGATTCCATCGACAACGGTTACCTTAGAAAAAGCTGATGCTGAAAAAATTATGGGCTTGGTCGATATGTTAGAGGACCTCGATGATGTGCAAAATGTTTATACTAATGCTGACATTTCTGAAGAGATTTTAAACCAGCTATAGCTATTTTGTAGAATCAAAAATGTCTTACTTGTTCGTTGAGTATATCGCCAAGGATTCATCAATTAAGTTCAAAACGTTATAGAGAATGTAAGTAATGACACCTCCACCAAGTGAGTTGCAGCACCGTTGGAAGAATCCTTTTGTCTTACTATTGTTGATGGCATTTGTGATGCCATTAATTTTTTCGACCTGGATGGCGTTAATTAATAACTTCAGTAAAGAAGTTGTCGAATTCACTGGTAAAGAGATCGGTATTTTACAAAGTTTGCGCGAAGTTCCAGGGTTTCTGGCATTTACAGCGGTTTGGATATTGTTAATTATTCGCGAACAGCGTCTCGCTTTATTTTCATTGCTGCTGTTATCAGTAGGCGTATTGCTAACGGGTTATTTCCCCTCGGTTATCGGCCTTTATATAACAACTGTTATTATGTCTATTGGTTTCCATTATTTTGAAACTATTCATCAGTCGTTAATATTGCAATGGATACCTAAAAAAGAGACGCCACACTTTATGGGCAAAGCGTTAGCGGTACGAGCTGGAGCCTCTATTCTAGTGTTTGGGTCTATGTGGTTAATGCTGGAGTATTTTTCAGTATCTTATAAAACCATATACACCTTGTTTGGTGGGTTAGGCATTTTAATTATTTTAGTCATTTGGTTTAGTTTTCCTCAGTTTTCTGGGAAAGTCGAGCAACATAAGCACCTTGTGTTGAGAAAAAGTTATTGGTTGTATTATCTGCTGACTTTTTTAAGCGGTGCGCGTCGGCAGATCTTTGTTGTTTTTGCAGGCTTCTTATTAGTCGAAAAATTTAATTATTCTGCTGCATCTATCGCCTTACTCTTTTTAGCGAATTACGTGTTTAACTTGTTTTTTGCGGCCAAGATCGGAAAATTGATTGGTTTTATTGGCGAGCGTAATGCATTAACAATTGAATATATTGGTTTAATTATAGTATTTGCATCTTATGCTGTTGTTGATAATGCGACTGTTGCAGGTGCTTTATACATTATTGATCATTTCTTTTTTGCATTTGCTATTGCAATAAAAACCTATTTCCAAAAAATTGCCCGTGAAGCGGATATTGCTTCAACAGCAGGTGTCAGCTTTACGATCAATCATATTGCTGCTGTTGTACTACCTGCAATACTGGGGTTTATATGGCTTCATAGTCCATCTACAGTGTTCTTTTTCGGCGCTGGGCTTGCATTGCTATCACTTATCTTATCCCAGCTGATTCCTAATAACCCTAAGCTAGGCACCGAAACAAGAGTGATAAAAACACCGGTTAATGCCATTAATTGAGTTTTGGCATCATGTCCAATTAAAAATATATGGGTGTATAATAATTAATGTAAATAGATAAGGGGATCCTATTCGCCTTATCAATCATTTAGGAGGGATTCATATGAATAAGACAATTCTTGTCAGTAGTATTATTTCCACACTATTTTTTTCAGCATCCGGTTTTTGTGAGTTTCCTGATATCTCACCAGGCCTATGGGAGCATAAAGTGGATATCAGTAGTCAATCTGGAGCAGCTGAAGCAGCGATGGCGCAAGCACAACAGATGCTAGATAATCTGCCACCTGATCAACAGGCTATGGTTAAGGAGATGATGGCTAAACAGGGAATAGGCTTAGGGCTAAAAGGTAGAACCTATCAAGTATGCCTTACAAAAGCAGATATTGAGCAAGGCAAGCTTCCGAAAGCTGACGATGAATGCCAGCAAAATATTACAAAGCAATCTTCTAATACTTATAAAATGACCATGCAATGCTCAGGTAATCCGCCTACAAAAGGAGAGGGCACTTTTATTGTTAAGAATGATAAGTCATTTTCTGGAAAAATTATTATGAATGTCAATGTTAATGGGCAAGCCGATACGATGACGATGACTCAAGAAGGGCGTTGGCTAAAAAATGATTGTGGCCAATTAGCAAAACCTTAAATTAATCCATCAGCAATATGCTTATTCGACCTGTTGAAAAAGCTGATCATAAAGAGTGGGCTGAATTGAGAAATCAATTATGGCCAGATTCGATTGAGGTCCACCTGAACGAGTTGCAAGAATTTTTCGATGGCAATAGTGTTGATATTGTTGAAGCATTTGTACTCGATAGCAAGCATAAAATTGTAGGCTTTATTGAATTAAATATCAGAAATTTTGCTGAGGGGAGCAGATCATCTGAAGTGCCCTATATAGAGGGCTGGTATGTTGTTGATGAGTATCAAAGCCAAGGGCATGGCAAAAGTTTGATTGCAATGGCGGAAAAGTGGTCAAAGAGTAAAGGTTTTAAAGAGTTGGCGAGCGATACTGAATTAATCAATAAAAAAAGTATTAGTATTCATAAACATCTGGGTTTTAAGGAGACTGAGCGAGTTGTTTGCTTTTTAAAACAGTTATAAAAAGTAAAGGAACCTCTGATTAACCTAATTTCACATTGAACGGCAGTTCAATACTTTTTATGGTATGGTCTCTTTTACTTCCATTCCTGAAACGATGCAATAAGAGTTATTCATTATGAGAGAGGAAAATTCTATCGTTATTAGCGGTAGCGGTCTCTGGACACCAGAGAATACAATTAGCAATGAAGAGCTAGTGAATGCCTATAATCAATACGCTGAAAAGTATAATGATGAGCATGCTGCTGACATCGAGCGTGGTGAATTAACGGCAAAGCCATTATCCAGTGCAGAATTTATTGCCAAAGCGTCAGGCATTAAAAGTCGCTTTGCTTACCGTAAAGATGGTATTTTAGATATTAATCGGATGCGGCCAAAAATCGAAGTTCGTGGTACTGGTGAGTTATCCCACCAAGCTGAAATGGCACTTAAGGCTGCACATATTGCATTGAAAGAAGCCAATAAATCCCCTGACGATATTGATGCGGTGATTGTTTCCTGTGCTTACACGCAACGCCCTTATCCTGCCATTGCGATTGAAGTTCAAAATGAACTAGGTATTAAAGGCTTCGGTTTTGATATGTTGGTCGCTTGTTCGGCAGCGACATTTGCTTTACAGAGAGCTTATGAAATGGTCTCTGCTGGCACCGCTAAATGTGTATTAACCATTAATCCTGAATTGACCTCTCCTCAAGTTAATTACTGTGATCGAGATAGTCATTTTATTTTTGGTGATGTTGCGACTGCGACGATTATCGAGCGTGCAGACAGCTGCACATCAGAGCATAGCTACGATATTGTTAATACCAAAGCAGTGACTAGCTTCTCTAATAATATTCGATCTGATTTCAGTTATGTTTCTCATGCTGATGATACTGAGCCTTTTGCGGCTGATAAGTTATTCCATCAGGAAGGACGGAAAGTCTTTAAAGAAGTTTGCCCAATGGCGGCAAATCATATTGCGACACAACTTGAAAGCCAGGATATCCAAGTCAGTAGCGTGAAACGTTGGTGGTTGCATCAAGCCAATATCAATATGAATACGCTGATCACAAAAAAATTACTGGGTAGAGATCCTCAGCCAGACGAAGCGCCTATCGTATTGGATCGCTATGCTAATACAGCATCGGCAGGCTCATTGATCGCTTTTAATCTTCATCATAAAGATTTGGTAAGTGGTGATATTGGTTTAATTTGTTCGTTTGGCGCTGGTTATTCAATTGGTAGTTTGGTTCTACGCAAACGCTAGCCGCATCTGCTATTAAAGTAAGCCCTGTTAGTGTGAAATCATCAACGTAAGGTCAGAGTAAAGATTGTATCGCCGAATTTAATTGTTTTGAATTTGGCGAAATGCTCGTACCAAAGTGAATGATTTGCTCTCCATCAGCACTGACCAAAAACTTATTGAAATTCCAGCTAGGCGCTTGTGATTTTTCTGCAATCGACCTGAATAATGGGTGTGCTCGTTGGCCTTTTACTGATATAGGCGCCATCATGGTAAAGGTAACACCATAGTTTTCGTAACAAATCCCCGCCGCTTTTTCTTCTGATGCTGCTTCCTGACGGAAGTCGTTGCTGGAAAATCCTATGACTTCTAGCCCTTGATCTTTATAACGCCGATATAGTGCCTCTAAGCCTGAAAATTGATGGGTAAAACCACAGTGGCTAGCCGTATTAACAATTAATAATGGTTTGTTGGCAAATTGCTGACATAAGCTGATTTCATTACTTGAATGGAGTTGCCTAAAGGTTTGATTGAGCCAGTCAGGACATTCAGCAAAAGCTTTAATGGGTAGGCTGCTTATAAAGCTGATAGCGATAATTCTAAAAAGGGTCATATGTCACCTGATTCTGTTTTCATTGTGTATTTGACTACTTACGTGAAGCCTTTCTCGACAGTTCATTTCAGTTAACTATTGAAGCCTTTATAGCAAAGCGCTTGCCAGTAAAGCTTGTCAGTAAAGAAAGTTTTTTGTAGTGTGGCAGTTTAGGTTTCCTTGTTCAGTATTGAGTGTTTATGAAAGAAAATTTGCAAGTATTTGGTGTTGGGTTTCTAGTGATAATAGCTGGTTTCGTATTGGCCTATCAATTTGTTAAACCTAGTCCTCCGAAATCAATCACTATCGCTACCGGTAGTGAGTCTGGTGCTTATTATGCCTATGCTCAGCAGTATAAAAAATTTCTGGCCAAAGAAGGTATAGAGCTCAATATTATTTCTACCTCAGGATCTATTGATAATATTCAACGTTTGAAGGCAGGGACTGTTGATTTAGCATTTGTTCAAAGTGGAACAGGGCAGAATTATAAAAATGATGTGACAGATGCCGGGCAAGCATTAGTATCTCTGGCGAGCCTATATTACGAGCCTCTTTGGCTATTTATGCCATCCTCTCAAACAGCATTTAAAGCGACAGATCTGAAAGGCAAAAGGGTATCAATTGGCGAGGAGGGCAGTGGTACCCGTGCGTTGACGCAAGTTTTACTTGAAAATAATGGCATTACCGAAGAAAACACTCAGTTGCGTGACCTTGCTACTGATGAGGCAGCTAAACAATTGTCGTCAGGAGAGTTGGATTACTTATTTGTGGTGTCTTCCGTTAATGCACCATTGGTCCAGTCTTTATTATCAGATACCACTATTATTCCTTTTGATTTTGAACGGGCCAAAGCCTATACCCGTCGCTATCGATTTTTATCAGCGGTAGAGCTTCCCCGTGGTGTCGTCGATTTTAGTCAAGATATTCCGGCTAAAGATGTTAATTTACTGTCAGCAGCAGCGACATTGGCAAGCCATGAAGATGTGCATCCAGCACTCGTCGCACTATTAATGCAGGCAATAGATGTAATACACAGTGAGGGCGACTTACTGGAAGAGCCCGGGCAGTTTCCTTCTCAGCATTATGTGGATTTCACTCTGGACGCTAGTGCTGAACGTTACTTTGATTACGGTCCACCGTTATTACAACGATATCTTCCATTTTGGGCTGCTGTGTTGGTTAATCAGTTCAAGGTATTTTTGATCCCTTTAATTGCATTGATGATTCCCTTGATGAAAGTATTGCCGCCCCTTTATCGTTGGCGAGTGCGCTCACGTATTTATCGATGGTATCGAAACTTACGGGAAATTGAAGAGCGTATGATTCAGCAAGATGTATCTTATGAATCTCTGTCGGCATTAAAGGTTGAATTAAACTTATTACAAGAGGATGCAATGGAGCAGCCTACACCACTTTCTTATACTGACGAATTGTATCATTTACGCGAGCATATCAAGCTAGTCAAAGAGGGCTTAGAGAATCGCCTAGCTGCTGTGAGCCATTCATAGGGTTTGCTGTGAATCCATTAGATTAACTAAGTACTTCAATTTAGTTGAGTAATGGACAGCTAAGCACTGCCAGTTGAAGGCTGGACATAGGCGTTGAATGCTTTATATACTCCAGATGCCTAAAGGCGTTATAACGGGGCTAAGGATTTTATGATGAAGCAATTAGCTCCTTAGACAATAAATCCATAACAATAAAAGCAAAGGTGTGATTATGAGTGCAAAACAAACGGCGACGTCTCTTTTAAATCAACTAGATGATAATGCCAGTTGGAGTGAGGTAAAGAACACCATCACTAAAGTGTATAAGCGTGAAACCGGTGATGCTAAAGCAGATGCGATTGCGGCTGTTATACTCTGTGCAGTATTTGTATCCACCTGTATTTTTTGGGTTAGCAATCAGTAAGCTAGCCCTTTTGATTTTATTGAGCATGTAGCTGAGACTGTAGTAATGATCAATATTGACCCTTCCTCCTATCCTTACCCCTCTAGACGGTCAGCAACCTATGCCCGAAATGGTATGGTTGCTACTTCTCAACCTTTAGCAGCAGAGGTTGGTCTGTCGATGTTGAAGTCAGGTGGCAATGCTGTTGATGCAGCCATTGCAACTGCAGCAGCATTAACGGTTGTTGAGCCAACGGGTTGTGGTATTGGTGGTGATGCATTTGCCTTGGTTTGGATGAAAGATAAATTGCATGGCTTAAATGCGAGTTCGTTTGCACCAGAAAAATTGACGCCTGAGGCCATAAAATCTCATGGCTATGGGCAGCAAATGCCCGTGCATGGTTGGTTGCCGGTGACTGTTCCAGGTATGCCTTCTGCTTGGGCCAGTTTAAGTAAGCGCTGGGGCAAATTACCGTTTGCGGAAGTATTAAAGCCAGCGATTGAATTGGCGAGAGAAGGTTTTCCCGTTTCACCGACAATCAGCCATCTTTGGCATAAAGAAGCGCAGTTAATGAAAGTGGTATTAACTGATGAGCACTTAAAAAAGATCTGGTTTGAGACCTTTTCTATTGATGGCCGTGTACCAAACCCAGGCGATATTTTTTCATCGCAAGGGCATGCAAATTCTTTGCAAAGTATTGCTGATACTCATGCAGAGAGCTTTTATCGCGGTGAATTGGCAGAAAAGATTGACGCTTTTGCACGAGAAACTGGTGGTTTAATTCGCAAAGAAGATCTCGCACGTTATCAGCCGGAATGGGTTGATCCGATTAAGGTTGATTACCGTGGTTATGATATCTGGGAAATTCCACCAAATGGACAAGGCCTTGTTGTATTGATGGCCTTAAATATTTTGCAGGGCTACACTTTTGATAAGCGCGATACAACGGATACTCTACACAAACAGATAGAAGCAATGAAGCTGGCTTATACCGATGGCCAAGCTTTTATCACTCAGCCGAACCATATGCCGTATACGGTTGAGCAGCTTCTAGCAGAATCCTATGCTGCTGATCGCCGGGCAGAGATCAATGATCAAGCATTAATGCCAACGGTAGGCGAGCCCAGTAAAGGTGGTACGGTGTACTTAGCAACAGCAGACAGCGAAGGCAATATGGTGTCTTATATCCAAAGTAATTTTCATGGCTTTGGCTCGGGTGTTGTTGTTCCAGGTACTGGTATTGGTTTACAAAATCGTGGTGCTGATTTTTCTCTTGACCCTACACATCCTAATTATCTTCAACCCGGTAAAAAAACATTTCATACAATTATCCCGGGTTTTATTACCAAGGAAAATCAAGCTGTAGGCCCGTTTGGTGTGATGGGAGCTTATATGCAACCGCAAGGGCAGCTGCAAGTCATTACCAATATGATTGATTTTGGTATGAACCCACAAACCGCTTTAGATGCACCACGTTGGCAGTGGTTTGGCGACAAAAAAATTGGCTTAGAACCTGAATTGGATAGCAATATTACACACGATTTAAAAGAGAGAGGGCATGACGCGGAGGTAGCTACTGACCCTACAATTTATGGGCGTGGGCAAATCATATTACGTGACCCTGAAACAGGGGTGTTATGTGGAGGAACTGAAAAGCGTATTGATGGTACGGTTGCAGCGTATTAGAGTTAATAGCCACCAGTTTTGACGCTGGTAGCTACTATTGATATTTTAAAAATTAAAACGTTTCATTATTTCCTGCATTGATTCTGCCTGACTGTTAAGTTCTTCTGCAGATTGAGCACCTTTTTGAGAGGCGCTGACGTTCGTTTTTATGACTTGATCAATATTGGTCACGCCTTGGTTTATTTCTTCAACGTTATTGGCTTGCTCTATACTCGCATCAGTAATTTTTTTAATGAGTTCAGAGGTTTGATTAATGCCATTAAAAATATCCTGTAAGCTTTCTACAGTTTTATTTGCTATTTGAGTACCGTTTTCAGTTTTATTAGCAGAGAGCTGGATTAATTTTGAAGTTTCTTCAGCTGCGTCGGTGCTGCGTGCAGCTAAGCTGCGTACTTCATCGGCTACTACTGCAAACCCCCGACCTTGTTCTCCTGCGCGTGCCGCTTCGATAGCTGCGTTGAGTGCTAATAAATTAGTCTGAGCTGCGATTTCATCGATGGTATTAATAAAGACGGAAATGCTTTCTCCTGCCTCTTTTATTTCATTCATTGCTTGCACCATTTCATCCATGTGTTGCTGTCCTTTAGTCGTTGCTTGTTGGGCTGCGTCTGACAGTTTATTAGCTTCTGTTGCATTGCTTGCATTTTTATTGGTTTTTTCAGCTAAATCGCTGAGAGAGCCAGAGATGGTTGCGATGTTATCTGCTTGTTCATTAGCACCTGTTGATAAGTTTTGACTTGTCTGTGAGACTTGTGAGCTGCCCGTTGTTATTTTCTCGCTGGAAGATTGCACTTGGCCAAGAATATCATTCAAATTATCAGTCATCGATGACAGGGCTTTGCCCAAGACATCACGGTCTGAAGCTAATTGTATTTTCTGTGAGAGATCACCGTCTGCGATTTGTTGTGCCAAGACGGCTTTTTCTTTTAGGTTATTAACCATTTGGCGAATAGTGGCGTATAAACTTGATGGCAATTCTTGTCTGTCGGGTAACTCGATATCTAAATCACCTTCTGAGACACGCTTGGCAATGTCAGTTACTTCACTGGGGTCGCCACCTAGCTGTTTTAATGTTGACCGGGTAATAAAGACGGCAATAATTGCGCCGAGAGCAACTGCAAGTGCTACACAAGCTACAATAATCCAGGAAGCACGGTTATTACTAGATTGTAATTCTGGCCCGATAGTATCCTGCACTGATTTAATATCCAATTTAACTTTCTCAATGTCGCCAGCAATACGGGGGCCTATACGGTCCAGTGTATTTTTAATAATATCATTGCGCGTTTCTATCACTTTTACAGCACGTTCAAATGCGGCAAAGTACACTTTCTCTCTTTTGCTAACATCTGCCAATAATGTTCTGCGTTGATTATTTTGTAATTCTCTATCCAAAATGTTTAAGTGTTTTTTGAACTCTTTATATTCATCACGTACTCGCTTGGCGGCCAATTGGTCATTGGTATCGAGAAATTTTCCAACATAAAGCCGAGCAAGTAGTAAATTTCTTATTGCAAGAGAGGTTTCATAGGCTGCTGTCATATCGCCATCATCTCTGGCAGACACTAAAATTTTTGTGAGTTCTTTTTCTATAACCGGCCCTTCTTTATTCAAAATGTCATAGACAATTTTATTACGTCCGTTAATGAGAGTGACAACCTCTTTAAAGCCGCTTCGATATTCCTGAAGTTGTTCATCTATCCCATCAATAATGTTTGCCCTGTCTGGATCATTGATTTCTGTTTGTGCTTCTGTCATGTAAAGGCTGGTCTTTTCCCAATACTCTTCGAATTGCGCTTTATCTTTGTCACTGGCAGTAATGATATAGTCTTTAACATTCATTCTAACCATCAGCATATTAGCTTGAACGCGTCCGGATAACACTGTGTCCCTTGCCATCTCTCGATAGGTCGTAAATCCATTCGATGCACCTTTTATTGCTTCAAATGCGACAAAGCCTGTTACAACAAGTAGCGTTAATATGACTGAAAAACCAAAATAGAGTTTTTTAGAAAGACTGATATTTTTAAGTACTTCATTTAGCATACGGAATTCATCTCTTTAGTATGAGCCGGTTAAAGGGCCTTAGTTGAAGTCAGATTTTGAAAAGTCACTCGGTTATACCTACAAGGGTAGGCCATGAAATTGCTCTGTCAATTTCAGAAAAATGTGTCGACAATATTTCTCTTTTTGAATAATTTTTTGCCTGAAACTGCACTGTTTTTGTGCTTTTTCTGTCAGTTCCGATGCCTAAAATGTCATAAATATGTAGTAATTATGTAGCAATAAAACTTCGTAAAATTGGGGTGCGCAACGATTTAGGAATCTTGGGGTGAAAAATATATTTGTTAGCTCATTAGTGGCATGGCTATTCCCTGAGATAAAACCTCTTGACCTATATTCCTTATCCTAGGATACTTGCATTAAAAAATACTGGATAAAAAAACAGTGGCTTTGATTCTAGGCATCGATCCTGGTTCTCGGAAAACCGGTTTTGGCATTATTAACACGTTAGGTGGGCGGCATGAATATGTGGCAAGCGGTGTTATTCGTTTGCCTGATACGGCCTTGCCTGAGCGTTTACAAGTGATTTTTGCCAGTGTTTGCGATGTGATTGAAGAGTACTGCCCTGAACAAATGGCCATCGAGCAAGTATTTATGTCCAAAAGTGCGGGTTCTGCTTTAAAGCTTGGTCAGGCCCGTGGCGCTGCTATCGTCGCTGCAACCAGTTGTAAATTGCCAGTTTCAGAATATGAAGCAAAAAAAGTAAAGCAATCTGTCGTCGGTAACGGTGGGGCAGATAAATTTCAGGTACAGCATATGATTAAGCAATTATTAAAACTCTCTGCGGTGCCCCAAGAGGATGCGGCCGATGCCTTGGCGGTTGCACTGTGTCATGCTAATACCGAACAACATTTGATATCAGTCGCTCAAGCTAAGCATTTTCGTCGAGGAAGAATGGTGTAATGATAGGTCGATTAAAGGGGATTATTCTCGAAAAGCAACCACCTCAAATATTGATTGATGTGGGTGGGGTGGGCTATGAGGCACAAGCGCCTATGACGAGCTTTTACCCTCTACCGGCAGTAGGAGAAGTAGCAACACTGCATACACATCTGTCTGTTTCTGAAAATGCTCATCAGCTATTTGCTTTTTATACAGAAGATGAGCGGCGCCTTTTTCGCACACTGATAAAGGTGAGTGGTGTAGGGCCTAAAATGGCCTTGGCCATTTTATCCGGTATGCCAGTTGATGATTTTGTTCAATGTGTGATGGCTGAAAATGCAGCAGCACTGGTAAAAGTTCCTGGTGTTGGGAAAAAGACTGCGGAAAGGTTGATTATTGAAGTTAAAGACCGTCTAAAAGGTTGGGAAGCAGCAGCACCGCTATTTGCGGTTGATACTAATAATGATCAGCAAACGTTATCTACTATAACAGCCGATGCAGAAAGCGCCTTGATTGCTTTAGGCTATAAACCAACCGATGCAGCAAAGGTCATTGCGTCCGTACAAAAGACATCATCACCTGACAATAGTGAAGAGTTAATACGGTTAGCGTTGCGCAGTTTGGCAGGGTAGATTTTACATACTTTACTTATCAATATAGATTGAACGGGTGAGCGTGACCGTTACCTGTTTTCACTGGAAAAATAATGATTACAAAAGATAACCTTCAAGCAGAGCGGATAGTAACCTCCGTTGCTATGCCTCAAGAAGATAGACAGGACAGAGCGATTCGTCCTAAGCAGCTGGAAGATTATATTGGTCAGCCACAAGTTCGTGAGCAGATGGATATTTTTATCCGAGCCGCTCAGCAACGTAAAGAACCACTTGATCACACTCTGATATTTGGTCCCCCTGGCTTGGGTAAAACCACCTTGGCAAATATCATCGCTGCTGAAATGGGGGTGGAGATGGCCTCTACCTCGGGCCCGGTTCTCGAAAAAGCAGGTGATTTAGCCGCCTTAATGACCAATTTACAGCCTGGTGATGTACTGTTTATTGATGAAATTCATCGCCTTTCTCCTGTGGTGGAAGAAGTTCTCTATCCAGCAATGGAAGATTACCAGCTGGATATTATGATTGGCGAAGGCCCCGCTGCCCGTTCTATTAAACTGGATTTACCTCCCTTTACATTGGTTGGCGCAACGACAAGGGCAGGTTTGTTAACCTCACCATTACGTGATCGTTTTGGCATTGTTCAGCGGCTTGAATTTTATAATGTAAAGGATCTAACACACATTGTAAGCCGTTCGGCACATTTATTGGGCGTAGAGATGGATGAAGCCGGCGCTGTCGAAATTGCGAAGCGTTCTCGTGGAACCCCTCGTATTGCTAATCGTTTACTGCGACGAGTGAGAGACTTTGCAGAAGTGAAGGGGAATGGTCAAATAACTTCAGATATAGCGGATAAAGCACTGAATATGCTGAATGTTGATACTCATGGGTTTGATCATATGGACAGGCGCTTACTCTTAACGATGATTGAGAAGTTTTCCGGTGGTCCCGTCGGTATTGATAGTCTGGCAGCAGCTATTAGTGAAGAGCGAGATACTATCGAAGATGTCTTAGAGCCTTATTTGATCCAACAGGGTTATATTACTCGTACTCCTCGTGGTCGTATGGTGACCCATTTAGCTTACGCGCATTTCGATTTACCTGCACCTAGTCATGAATCTTCCTGATTTTACCCCTACCTTTGTATATGCAGCGTGAATGATTCACTGCATAATCGTGACTTCTTTAGCAAAAATACGTTACATTAGAAAAAATGAGTATTTCTTCCCCTATTAATGAATTTAAACTGCCGATTCGAGTCTACATCGAGGATACGGATGCCGGCGGTATTGTCTATTACGTCAATTATTTGAAATATATTGAGCGTAGCCGCACGGAATTATTGCGTTCCTTAGGGTATGGTAAGGCTGCGGTTCTTGATGAACGTTTATTACTTGTTGTGCGCAGTACAGAAATTGATTATTTTTTGCCCGCACGATTAGATGATGAAGTGATTGCAACAGCATCGTTACAAAAGGTAGCGAATAGTTATGTTATTTTTCATCAAGAAGTACGTCGAGGAGAACACATTCTTTGCCGTGCAGTTGTAAAGGTAGCTTGTGTTACTCAGCAAGACGATGGAAGTATCAAGCCAACCGCTTTGCCAAAAGCAATACAGGGCGACTTACGTGAATATATGATGTAGCTATATTAATAAGCGTGTGAATAGATAAGTGCAGTAATTAATAGTGCAGTGGTAGTAGATTTTTCAATGGTTGCTCATTGATGTAAAGAACCTACTGTAAAACACAGTTAATATTTTAGAAGCAGACGTTTTAGAAGCAAACGTTTGAGAAACAAATGAATGATAGGCAATTATTCAAACAATATAAATAATGAGTTAAGGCAGACTTTATGACTGAACAAGAACAAACACTTTCGATCTGGTCCTTGATTATTGAAGCTGGGATCGTTGTACAGATTGTAATGTTGATATTATTACTGGCCTCGGTTATTTCCTGGATGATGATTATCCAGCGAGGAGCCTACCAGCGCAGAGCGAAATCATTATTTAACAATTTTGAGAAAACGTTTTGGTCTGGTGTAGACTTAACTCAACTTTATCGCCAGGGTAATGACAAAGCCAGCCATGGCAAAGTGAGCGGTATAGAAAATATTTTTCGTGCAGGTTTTAAAGAGTTTTCTCGCTTGCGCCAGCAAGAAAATATAGATTCTGACACGGTAATGGTGGGTACTCAGCGTGCTATGCGAGTGGCATTGGCAAGAGAAGAAGAAGAGCTAGAAGCCAATTTACCCTTCTTAGCGAGTGTTGCATCAGTTAGCCCTTATATTGGTTTGTTTGGGACTGTATGGGGGATTATGAATTCATTCCGGGGCTTGGCAACCGCAGGTCAGGCTTCCTTGGCAACGGTTGCTCCTGGTATTTCAGAAGCGCTGATTGCTACGGCTATGGGGTTATTTGCCGCCATTCCGGCTGTACTTGCCTACAATCGCTTTTCAGCACGCGCTGATGCGCTCAGCGGTAATTACGAAACCTTTGCAGAAGAGCTCACTGCTATTTTGCATCGTCAATTGCACCGCTAAACCCTTTAATTATTAAGTACTCTTATTATGTCACCCAATAAGAAATCGAAAAAAAAGCCAATGGCTGAAATCAATGTTGTTCCTTACATTGATGTGATGTTGGTACTGTTAGTGATTTTTATGGTTACTGCTCCCTTGCTGACTCAAGGTGTCAAAGTGGATTTGCCTCAGGCTTCTTCTGCTCCTTTGGATAATCAAGACCAAGAACCCTTAGTAGTTTCTATTAAGTCAGATGGCAGTTATTACATGAAGATAGGCAAAGATGAGGAGTCACCAAAGCCTCTCGATGAAATTACTACACAGACAGCGAAAATCATCAAAGTACAACCAAAAACACCAGTATTGGTATGGGGTGATACCAATGTTCCCTATGGCAAAGTGGTTGATTTAATGGCCTTGTTACAACAAGCGGGTGCAGAGTCCGTTGGTTTGGTGACAGAGCCACCGCGCTAGGGTACTGAGAATGACCTCTTATTTGCCAGCAATGTTGATTAGCCTTCTTGTGCATGGGGTAATCATATTTTTGGTATTTATAGGTTGGGGATATACAACACCACCTAAGCCAGTTAAACCCCCAGCGTATATCAAGGCTACACTGGTTGATTTGAAAGCGCAGGGTAAGCAGGGTGCTCCTAAGCAAAAGCCGAAACCTAAAAAAATTGAGTTAGAGAAAAAGCGCAAAGAGCTGGAGAAGAAAAAGCTCGACCAAAAAAAGAAAGCTGAGGAAAAAGCGCGTAAAAATAAGCTAGCTAAAGAAAAGGCTAAACAAGAGAAGGCGAGAAAGGAAAAAGCTAAAAAGGAAAAGGAAAAACAGCAAAAGATCGCCAAAGAAAAAAAATTGGCTGAAGAGAAGAGATTAGCTGAAAAACGCAAAGAAGAAAAACGTAAGGAAGAACAGCGCAAAAAAGAACAAAAGGAGCTACAGGAAAGGGCTAAACAGGAACGCGAAAAATTAGAGCGGCAACGTTTGGAGGAAAACCTTGCTAGAGAAAGAGAGCGTTTAGAGGCGGAGAGAAAAGCAGAACAGCTGGCGCAACAGGTTGAAGAAGACAATGTAACATCGCAGTCTTATCAACAAATTATTCGTCAGCGTATCGAGCAGAATTGGAGCCGCCCGCCTTCAGCGCGTAATGGTATGCAAGCGTTATTGCGTATACAGTTGGTACCGACCGGTGAAGTCATTGATGTCGCAGTAATTAAGAGTAGTGGTAACGCACAGTATGATCGTTCTGCGGTGCAGGCGGTCAAAAAAGTGGGGCGGTTTTCAGAATTAAGAGAAATGCCATCACGTGTTTTCGAAAGAGATTTTCGACAATTTACATTAACATTCCAACCACAGGATTTAAGGCAGTGAATCGTACTATCCAGAGCCTTTTGGCAATACTGATTTTTATTTATAGTGTCTCTTCTCGAGCTGAACTGGTTATCCCTATCGTTCAAGGTGTCGATAACCCAACCGTCATTGCTGTCTCTCCCTTTGCTTATAACGGCGCTGCGCCACTGCCTGAAAAAGTAGCCGATATTATTTCTGCAGACTTATATCGCAGTGGACAATTTAAAACCATTGCAGCGTCCGATATGTTGTCCTTTCCTAGTCGTCAGCAGGATGTTGTCTATCGTGATTGGCGCTTACTGGGTAGTGAATACCTTGTTATCGGTAATGTAAGGGCGATTCCTACTGGCTTTTCAGCCAATTTCTCTTTATATGACGTCGTTAGTCAGAAAGTGGTGCTCAATAACCTTCAGGTCAATGTCGGTCCTGATGCCCTGAGAGATATGGCCCACTATGTCAGTGATAAGGTGTACGAAGCTATTACTGGCATTAGAGGCGCATTTTCTACACAGATTATTTATATCGAACAGACACCTCAGCGCCAATATCGCTTAATACGAGCAGATATGGATGGTGCCAGGCCGCAAGAATTATTGCGCTCAAAGCAGCCATTGTTATCTCCTTCTTGGTCCCCTGATGCGAAAACGGTCGCTTATGTTTCTTTTGAAACTGGCCGAGCGGCTATCTTTATGCAGAATATAGCCACAGGTAAAAGAACACAGTTGACCAATTTTCAGGGTTTGAACAGTGCGCCTGCATGGTCACCTGATGGTAAAAAGTTAGCATTAGTACTCTCAAAAGACGGCAATCCAGAGATATACACCCTGGATATTGCCACTCGGCGTTTTACTCGTATCACCAATCATTTCGGAATTGATACTGAGCCACACTGGTCAAGTGATGGCAAAGCTGTGATGTTTACCTCAAATCGAGGAGGTAAACCGCAAATTTATCAAATAACGCTTTCCAACAGGCGTATAGAGCGTTTAACCTTCGACGGCGATTACAACGCGAAACCTCAAGTAACCCCGGATGGCAAGGGTGTTGTGATGGTTCACCGTTATAACGGCGTTTTCCATATTGCAGTTCAAGACATCGCGACTGGCAATATACGCGTACTGACTCAAACTGCATTAGATGAGTCCCCCAGTATTGCACCAAATGGTGCGACACTGCTTTATGCTACGAAAGATGGTAATCGTGGTATTTTGGCCGGGGTTTCATTGGATGCAGGTGTGAAGTACAAGCTGCCGGCAAAGTCAGGTGATGTGAGAGAACCCGCATGGTCACCGTTTTTGACTAATCCGTAATACTTTAATGAAGTGCTCCACAAGACGCTTTAGGGGTATAAGAGCTTAAAGCACGGTTAATAGGTATTTTTTATTAGGCGGCTAGAGCTAACAAGTTAGGGTGTGGTACTATTCGTTTGAAAATGTCGCATCCATAACTATTTTTAACAACAATTTTTAACTACAAAAACTTACAAACAAGACCATGGAGACAATCATGCTAAGCAAGACCATAAAATTGGGCTTTACACTACTTTTTGCTGCTGTATTTCTAGCAGGCTGTGCGAGTACCTCTGAACCTGTTGAACCAACTCCAGCACCAGCGCCAGCTCCGGCTCCTGCACCGACTACTTCAGGCACAGACACTAATGTTGTTCAGCCAGTTGAAGTTAATCTTGAGACTGTATTCTATTTCGATTTTGACCAATCATCTCTCAAGCCAGAAACTCGTGCATTGTTAACTGCTCACGCTGCTGCGCTAAAAGCAAGCCCACGTGCTATTCGTTTAGAAGGTCATGCTGATGAGCGTGGTACTCGTGAATACAACATCGCTTTGGGTGAGCGTCGTGCATTAGCCGTACGTGACTATCTGCGTTCTGAAGGTGTTAACTCATCGATCGAAGTAGTTAGTTACGGTGAAGAAAACCCAGTTGATACTTCTAGCAACGAAAGTGCTTGGCAGTTAAACCGTCGTGTTGAGCTTAAGTAATAATCTATATTTTTAGGCACTAATGAAGACGTTACCTAGTATCTCCGCGGCTCGTTTAGCCGCGGTACTTTTGATTTCAGCAGCTGGCTCCAATGCATTTGCTCAGGCTACTGTAAGAGATTCACAGCCTATTATTCCAGGGGCTGGAACAGGTGCGGTATCAACTCCAGTAACGTCAACCCCTGTTATTGCTCAATCTTCTTCCTCTAATTTTGCCTATCAATTGCAGCAATTGCAGCAAGAGGTTCTTGAATTAAGAGGCTTGGTTGAAGAACAGTCATTTCAGTTGAAAAGGCTAAAGCAGCAACGTCTTGATGACTATTTGGATTTAGATAAGCGTTTGGCTGAATTAACGCGAGCAAATTCACAACCGCCTGCTATCGGTCAGAGCAGTTCATCTCAGTCTAATGCAACTCAAGATAATTCCAGTCAGATATCGGTTTTATCAAACAATTTACCCAGTAGCTCTAATCCTATTCCTTCTGTTAATACAGAGGAGGAGAAGAAGCTGTACCGTAAAGCGATCGATCAGCTGTTGAGCCAACAAGATTACCAAGGCGCCCAAGGTAGTTTTTCAGAGTATTTAAATAGTTATCCAAACGGTACTTATGTACCGAATGTGTACTATTGGCAAGGCCAAATTTTTCTGACTGAAAGTAATAAGTCGGCTGCTGAGAAATCATTTGCCACACTGATAGATAAGTATGATGGCCATCAGAAAGTCCCAGATGCTAAATATAAGTTAGCAACGATTTATTTCGATCAGGGTAAAAAATCAGAGGCTAAAACCTTGCTTGAAGAAGTTGCTTCCAGTGATACGGACGCTTCTCGTCTTGCTAAGTCCTTTTTGGCAAATCAATTTAAATAAATTTTAGTTGATTGCTGCTAATTAGAGTTGCTAAAACTCTTAGTGTATTTAATAGTTACCCATGTCCTCCGAATCACAATCTCTTAGAATTACCGAAATATTCTTATCTATTCAAGGTGAAGCTGCCAGTGTAGGTTATCCAACCGTCTTTGTTCGGTTAACGGGCTGCCCATTGCGGTGTCATTACTGCGACTCTGAATATGCATTCTATGGCGGTGAAAAACAGCCTCTCGATGATATTGTTAAGAAAGTAGTCGACTATGGCTCAAGCCATGTATGTGTCACAGGAGGGGAGCCTTTAGCTCAGCCCAACTGCCATCATTTGTTAACCAGTGTTTGCGATACAGGCCTGAATGTTTCATTGGAAACAAGCGGTGCTATGCCAGTTGTGGATGTGGATAAGCGGGTCTCTATTGTGATGGATCTTAAAACCCCCGCTTCTGGCGAAGTGACTCGCAATGACTACAGCAATATTGAGCAGCTTTCAGATAAAGATCAGGTGAAGTTTGTTATTTGTGATCGACAGGATTATGAATGGGCTGTTTTTAAGCTAAATGAGTATCAGCTGGATAAAAGGGTAGGTAATATCTTTTTCTCTCCCTCTTACGAGCAATTGTCCGCTGAGCAACTAGCAGAGTGGATTATTGCTGATCGCTTGCCTGTACGTTTGCAAACTCAACTTCATAAAGCCTTATGGGGCGATAAGCCAGGAGTCTAAATGAGTAATAATCGTCCTAAAGCTGTAGTACTAGTCTCTGGTGGCCTCGATTCGACCACTGTGTTGGCTATTGCCAAATCTAAAGGCTTTGATTGTTATACCCTAAGCTTTGATTATGGTCAGCGCCATAGAGTCGAGTTGCAAGCCGCAGATACGTTAGCGAAAGAAATGGGCGCTAAAGCCCACAAAACCGTTAAATTGGACCTACGTACGATTGGTGGTTCTGCTTTAACTGACGATGATATAGAGGTTCCTGAGCACCTCAGTGAGGGAATTCCTGTTACCTATGTACCAGCACGTAATACCGTCTTTTTATCCATTGCTTTAGGCTGGGCTGAGGTACTGGGTGCACATGATATTTTTATCGGTGTTAATGCCGTCGACTATTCAGGCTATCCTGATTGTCGACCTGATTATATAGCTGCTTACGAAACCATGGCTAATTTGGCTACGAAGATGGGTGTAGAAGGGCAAGCGCTTAAAATACAGACCCCACTCATTGACTTAACCAAAGCCGATATCATTAAACAGGGCATAGAGCTGGGTGTAGATTACCAAAAAACAGTCTCTTGCTATCAAGCAGATGATGACGGAAAAGCCTGTGGTCGATGCGATAGCTGCCGTCTGAGGCGCCAAGGGTTTGCTGATGCAGGTGTGGATGATCCTACCAGATACAATAATTGAGCCTTCTTTTAGCAAGTTATTGTTTTACTGATAAAAAATACTAAAAAGTGCTTGTGTTTTTTCTGCGAATCATTATTATGTGCGCCTCTTCAGCACCAACCGTTAACAAGTTTTGGGTCGTTAGCTCAGTTGGTAGAGCAGTTGGCTTTTAACCAATTGGTCACTGGTTCGAATCCAGTACGACCCACCATATAAAAAACCTCGTCCATTGGACGGGGTTTTTTTATATCTGTAGTTTGAGTTGAATTTGTTCGACTCTCTGTGTTTCTTATGTTTATGCTTCGATAAATATGCCTGGAGCAGATTTAAACGCTGAGGCGTGCGCTCTAGCGGCCCTAGCGGCTAAGTGTGTTTTTGATCTATAGGAGCGGAATCAATTTAGGCTTAGTAGTTAGTTGGATCAAATTCAGATAATCAATATTTATAATTGATTAGGTAAGCTGTAGAGTCAGCAAGTGTATTAAGCTATTACTATTTTTATGATGGGAATAAGGTGGGTTTAAATGCCTTGCTTTACCGATGCTTTTAGATGTTAACAACAGGTATTAACGAAAACTTTTCATAAATAACAAATTCCGATAACTAAGCACATACCGGAATTTATTATCTATTTTTTCGACTTAATAAATAATCACTGACCTGATGCTTTTTCCTTGGTGCATTAAGTCAAATGCTGTATTAATATCTTCTAAGCCCATCGTGTGAGTCACCATTGGGTCGATCTTTATTTCTCCTTCAAGGTAACGCTCTACGTAGCCAGGTAATTGGCTACGACCTTTAACGCCGCCAAAAGCGCTGCCACGCCATACTCTGCCTGTTACTAATTGAAAGGGGCGGGTAGCTATTTCTTGGCCTGCACCAGCAACACCGATGACAACAGACTCTCCCCAGCCCTTATGACAGCACTCAAGTGCTGAACGCATCACATTAACGTTGCCAATGCATTCGAATGAATAATCTACCCCACCATCCGTGAGATCCACAATCACATCTTGGATTGGTTTATCGTAGTCTTTAGGGTTAATAAAATCTGTTGCGCCAAGCATTTCCGCCATCGCAAATTTATCGGTGTTGATGTCTATACAAATAATGCGCTCTGCTTTTGCCATAACGGCACCTTGGATGACGCTAAGGCCAATACCGCCCATACCAAAAACAGCAACGGTTGATCCCGCTTCTACCTTGGCTGTATTCAGCACTGCTCCAATCCCTGTTGTTATTCCACAACCTAGCAAACACACTTTATCTAAAGGAGCTTTCTTATTAACTTTGGCCACAGCAATTTCTGGTACAACGGTATACTCTGAAAATGTTGATGTGCCCATATAGTGGAACAGTTGTTTACCATTACAGGAAAATCGAGTAGTCCCATCAGGCATTACTCCTTGTCCTTGGGTGCTGCGAATGGCTTGGCATAAGTTGGTTTTTCCTGACAAGCAAAATTTGCATTCACCACATTCAGGTGTATAGAGAGGGATAACATGATCGCCTACAGCGAGTGAGCTTACTCCTGGGCCAACTTCTTCAACAACTGCGCCACCTTCGTGGCCTAATACCGATGGGAAAATACCTTCCGGGTCATCTCCAGACATCGTATAGGCATCGGTATGGCAAACACCCGTTGCAACCATTCTTAACAGTACTTCGCCAGTTTTTGGTGCTTGTACATCAATTTCTTCAATCTCTAGCGGTTGGCCTGCTGCCCAAGCGACTGCTGCACGTGATTTCATTTTAATTCCTCAACTATAATTTTTAGTTATTGTTCTGCTGGTATATAGACTACTAAGCCGTCGTGTTCTTCTGTGAGCATAATCTGACATGATAAGCGGCTTCCTGCTTGGCGCTCAGTTTCGGTACAGTCGAGCATTTCATCTTCAAGGCTATCGGGTTGACCAACTCTATCGAGCCATTGTTCCTGAATAAAACAGTGGCACGTCGCGCATGCGCATGCACCACCGCAAGCAGCAACAATACCGTTAACATTATTCGTTGTTGCGGCTGCCATTAAAGAGATACCCGTGTCGGCTTCAATAACAGTTGTTTTTTCAGAGCTATCAATAAAGGTAATTAAAGGCATTAGTTCACCTATGTTAGTAAGGTTTTAAGTGGTACATTGCTATCGGCCAATGCATCGATGGCCGGGTGTATTTTTTGTTGGACGATTTTTTTTGATTGCATAAAATCAGCAGGCGAATTAATAGCATCCATGGCGATTAATTGCCCCTGTTTTAAATAAAATACAGAAAATTTTTGTTTCTCTATATCGCCTCTTAGTACTATTTGATCATAACCTTGTAATAAGCCTACTGTTTGTAGTTTTATATTGTATTGATCAGACCAGAACCATGGAACGCTGTCATGTATTGCGCTTTCACCACATAGATTAGCCGCAGCGACTTTAGCCTGCTCAATCGCATTGGGAACTGACTCTAATCGAACTCTCCGATCGTACAAGGTACTTGGGTGATTGCTACAATCTCCAATAGCATAAATATCCGGGTCTTCAGTGCGCGTGTATTGATCAACAGTAATACCGTCATCGCAGGCAAGGTTAGCATCACTGGCTAATTCGCTATTAGGAAGAACACCAATGCCAACTATCGCGATATCAAATTCTACGGTTTTGTTATCCAGTATAACTTTTGTTCCATTGTCATCGGAGATAAAGCCTTTTACTTGGGTACTCAGTAAAATGTCGACACCGTTGTCTCGATGAAGCTTTTGATAAAATTCAGACAGAACCGGGCTGGTTACTCTTGCGAGCACTCGGTCAGCCGCTTCTACAATGGTAACTTGTGTTTGTTGAGCTGCGGCTGCGGCCGCAATCTCTAAACCAATATAACCAGCGCCAATGATTAACATTTTTGAATGGGGGCGATGATGCTTTTTAATCTTATCGACATCGCTTTTCGTGCGTAAATAAAAGATATTATTTTTGGCTTCTTCTATGTTGGGTAAGGCTCTTGGTCGAGTACCGGTTGCCAGTATCAATTTATCATAGGCGATTACTTCACCATTATTCAGTAGCAAGGTTTTATTGTTACGCTCAATAGAATCAACTCTGCAACCTAATTTAAGCTCAATATTGGCTTGCTCATAAAAAGTATGGGCTTTTAGTAGAAGGTTTTCTGGCTCAATATCGCCCTTAAAATAACCTTTCGATAAGGGTGGTCTTTGGTAGGGAAGGGAATCTTCCTCACCAATGAGAACAATTTTATCCTGACAATTCTTGCTTCTCAAACTGGCAATAGCTTCGGCAGAAGCCTGACCTGCACCTACAATTACGATAACGCTCAAGATCACCTCCATCTTGACTGACATCAATTTCAACGAAAATAGCTTTGTAATATTGGCTAATTCGATAAATTTAATGGTTATCAATCGGTAAATCAAATTGATAAACCCATGACATCGATAGAATAATTAGATTAAATGTCACGTAGTAAAAGATGGGGCAAAGAGATGAAACTCGATTGGTTAAGCACTTTTTTAGATGTCAGTGAGACTCATAACTTTAATCGCACGGCGGAGCGTCTTCGTATAACGCAATCGACCGTGAGCTCCCGTATTCGGGCTTTAGAAGAAGAACTTGATATGCAATTGTTTATCCGAGGTCGTGGTGGAGCAAGTCTTACGCCTGAAGGCAAGAAATTCTTGAAATATGCGAACAATATCCGTATTTCTTGGAATCAGGCACTTAAGGATATGAAGAGTTCTCATGATTTCAATGGAAAAATATACATTTCGACTCAAATGAGCATTTGGGAGCAGCTTACCAATGAGTGGTTAACAGGTATTCGTCAGGCTCTACCCAATATTGCAATTCATGTGGAGGCCGATTATTCAAAAAATATGGTGGATGAATTGCTGGCAGGCCACTTGGATATTGCTGTGCTTTATGCACCAGATTATGAACCTAGCTTTGAAATAGAGCATTTGTTTGATGAGAGCTTTGTGATGTTAGCGACAGAGCCTATGCATATCAGTAAGGTAAATCGAGATAATTATGTCTTTGTTGGTTTAACAGATTATTTTAAAGAGAAGCATGGTGAGTTGCTGCCACACTTACAGCCTGCTGCATTAACCATGGGCTTAAGCATTATGAGTTTGGAATACCTAAAGAAAAATGGAGGCGCAGCTTACGTTTCTCGGCGGCATACGAAACGAATGGTTGAAAACCAAGAGCTCTATATCGTTGAAGATGCCCCAGTTATTAAACAGCCTGTTTTTGTTACCTATTTATCAAAGAATCGCCATAATTTGGTGATTAGAGAAGTGTTGAAAGTGCTACATAATATGATAGGTTCAACATAGTGTTTTCTTCTAACGTTAGAAGAAATTATTCCATTTAATTATTCGATTAATATTAAAAATTTACTGTATTGATTGGCTTTCTTATTGTTTTTATATTTCTCTCATCGAAATTTTAATAAAAATACTTGATGGGAAAATAATAAATGAATGATATAAATCAGTTAATTGATAGGCAACAGCCGGGGTCTTCATTAGAGCAAGCGTTTTATAATGATGATGATATCTATACATTAGATATTAAGAATATTTTATCAACGCAATGGCAATATGTTGATCATGAATCGCGTATTCCGAATGTTGGTGACTTTATCACTTATGAATTTGCCAATGAATCTATTATTATCGTGAGGGCTAAGGATGGAAAGTTATGTGCTCATTTTAATGTATGCCGCCATCGTGGTTCTAGGATGTGTTCGCAAGAAGAAGGAAATGCTTCAAAACTAATTTGCCCTTATCACGCATGGGTTTTTAATCTAGATGGATCTCTTAAAAATGCTCGACAGATGCATGATGACTTTAAACCTGAAGATCATGGACTTCATCCATGTAAAATACATGTCATTGAAGGGCTTATCTTTATTAATATCAATGAAAATGATTCTTCGGATATTGAACAGCTTGAAAGTAACGTTCGTTCATTTATTCAACCTCACGGCTTAACTAAAGCGAAAATTGCCCACACACAAACTTATACAGTTGATGCAAATTGGAAGCTCGTTATAGAAAACTTTCGAGAGTGCTACCACTGTTCACCATCGCATCCTGAGTATTCGTCAGTTAATGCCTACGTTCATATCGGAGATCGTGAATTAGGTGGCTATATTCCTACTGTTGAAGCATGGAAAAAGCAGGTTGAAGGAGGCGGTAAAGAAGCTGGGTTTAAAAATTTTAAATATGCGTTACAGCCTCATCATGCATGGCGTATGCCTATTCGTGATGGGTTTAAAACTGCAACTAAAGATGGAGCTTCAGCAGGGCCTTTAATGGGAGATTTTAAAGAGTATGACAATGCAGAAACGGGAATATTTTTTGGTGCTTTGTCTTATTTTTATTTAAATAACGATTATGCAACAACCTTTAGAGTTACTCCTGTTTCAACAAATAAGACTAAAGTAACTATCAATTGGCTAGTGCATGAAGATGCTATTGAAAATGTCGATTATGATGTCGAACACATTAAATGGCTATGGCATGTGACTACCTTGCAAGACGCAAAAATAGTGAATGAAAACCAAATTGGTGTTAATTCAAGTCGCTATGAGCCAGGCCCTTATAGTGAAAGAGAATATGGTACGGCTGATTTTATTTCGTGGTATTTAGCCCGTCTTCAGGGTAAACAAGAGGAGAGAATTATCTTCAGAAATTCATAAGAGCCTTATGTTTAATAAAATAAATTAAAAACAGTAATGTGAAAATAAATTCATATTTTTACATGTCTTCAATTTATTAATCCGATTAATGTCGAGCTATTATTACGTTGATAGCTTATTTCATTCTAATTAGATTGTTGGTGTGATCCATAATTTTTTTGATCACACCTAAACATAATAAAACTAATTAGGTACTACTTATGAATTTAAAAAAAACTTCCATTGCATTAGCGTTTGCTAGTATTGCAGCATCGCCGACAACTTTTGCTGATAAAGTGAAGGTGGAAACAGATGTTTATGCTTCTTTACGGTTAGGTGTAGCTTCTACAGATACTGAGGATGCTGATCCTGCAACAGACGATAGGAAACTGGATGTTGTCAGCCGTTTTTCTCGTATCGGTTTTAAAGGCAAAACAGATCTTGGTAATGGCCTGAAAGCATTTGGCCACTATGAGTATGAAGTTGATGCAGCAATTACCGATGATGGCAATGATCGTACAAGACTTGGTTATGTTGGGATTGAAGGTAATTTTGGTAAAATTTTAGTCGGGCAAAATTATCATACGTTCTACAATCATATTGTTGGGCCTGCTGATATCCCTTGGAATTTTTCTGGTTTTGCGCAAGTAACTTATCAAGGTCGTTCAGAAGAAACATTAACCTATTCTAACAGCATTGGTCCGGTAGACTTCGGTGTATCATTAGTAATGGATGGTGAAAGTGCTGATGATGAAGATATCGATGAGACTGAGTTAGGTCTTACCTATAAGCTAGGGTCTACGAAGTTAGGGCTTGGTTATATCTCTATAGCAGATGACGAAGAGGATATTCTTGGCCTGTCTGCAGCAGGTTCTGTAGGGGCTTTTTCTCTAGCTGCGAACTATCAGATTCAAGAGCAAGCAGATGGTGATGACCTTAGCAGTATTGTTGCCGATATTTCAGCATATAATGTGTATTTACATTTGGAGCAGTTTATGGATGACACTTCGGGTGATCCAGAGGCCAGCTTAGTGACTTTAGGTTACACTTGGAGTGTTGGGAAGAATACGTCAGTCTGGTTTGAATATGCTGACTACGATACAGATCTTCCAACAGGAAGTATTCAGAATTTTGAAGTTATCCTTAAGTATGATATCTAATTACTAACCCTCAAAAGCCTGCTTTATGCAGGCTTTTTTGTGTCTATTATCTATGTTTAGGCTTTATAGAAAACGATAAGGCATTCTTTAAAGAAACTAATTTTAATAGAATTCAAAAAATTACTAATTTCCCTGAGGAGTGTCTAATATAGCTTGTTCATTAGCCCCATTTTCTTGAAGATATTGCACTATCGGATCGTACTTATCATGATCCATCATCAGGCGACATTGAAGAGCCAAGGCTAAAGGGGTCGCAGCGAGAATATCAGAGCCAGGGTCCTGCGCTTGATGATTAACATCTGCGCCAGCTTCAACAAGGCGTTTCACGCTTTCAAAATTACCGCTGAATACCGCGTGAAATATCATGGAGCAATTCCATCGCGGGTCGACTGTGTTTGCATCTCCGTTATTTTCTAAGAATGAAATGAGGTTTGTGCTATTACCATCAACAATATCTTGTAGTAACTCTTGTAATTCCATAGCTATCTGTAATGCCTGATAAATATATGATTATATGTGTCGAGTCTAATTCAACTCAAAGCCAAAGGCCGGCACAATAGCATATTTGGCAAGTGATTTTAAACAAAATGATAATTTGTATAGCATTTGAGATTTTTTAGATCATTTGTGACTTATAAAGAGCTGTGCCGGGGTAAGTAGTGCTATAACATCAATCTGTTTAATGTTTTTGATATATTACCGCAATATTTCTCTATTCTCTGATCAATGACGAACTCTAGTCCTCTAATGTAGAATAACGTAATTTCTTGCAGGCTATCTAATTGTGTTAACCGCGAAACAATCGTCCAATCTCATAATAAACCATCTCAACAATGTGAATATTATCCCTGTGCTTGTTATAAACGATATATCGGTCGCTGAAGATATTGCTAAAACATTAGTGGACTCTGGCGTTCCGGTCATTGAAGTAACATTAAGGACTAAAACTGCATTACAAGTCATAGAGAAAATGGCAAAGATCAGCGGAGTCACTATTGCAGCAGGTACAGTACTTAATGAGCAGCAAATTGCCCAGTCAAAATCAGTGGGGGCAGAGTTTATTGTCTCTCCGGGCAGTACTGATACTTTAATTAATGCTGCGAGCCATTTGGATATGCCTTTATTGCCTGGTGTATCGACAGCATCAGAGATCATGCAGTTAGTGGAGAGGGGCTTTGAACTGCTTAAGTTTTTCCCGGCAGAAGCGAATGGCGGCGTTGCTGCCCTGAAAGCATTGTCAGCACCTTTACCTAATGTGAAGTTTTGTGCAACAGGCGGTATTACTGCTGAAAATGCTCAAGAGTATTTATCCTTACCCAGTGTCTCTGTTGTTGGAGGATCTTGGTTGGTCACAGAAGATGATATACGAACTCGTAATTGGAAAAATATTGCCCAAAAAACCAGGTTAATAAGAGAGCTGGCTGCTAATGGTTTTTGATGCTATACCGCTATTAGTTTTAAAATTTTATATTAGATTTTTTTCTTTGAGTTGATCGACTAACTTCAATCGCTGAACTTTGCCTGAAGGACCTTTAGGCAAATCGTTAAAGAAGAATATATTTTTAGGTGTTTTAAGTTTTCCAAGTTTATCAAAACAATACTGTGTGAGCTCTTCTTCGGAGAGTTCTTTACTGTCTTTTACAACAACACAGGCAATCACTTCTTGTCCATAGTCTCTATCATCAATACCTACAGCACCTGCTTCAATAACATTGGGGTGGGAATAAAGAACATCATCAATCTCACGGGGAGCAATATTTTCTCCGCACTTAATAATGAGTTCTTTTAAGCGGCCTGTAATAAAGATAAAGCCATCTTCATCTTGCTTGGCTAAATCACCAGTATGTAACCACCCATCTTCGCTAAAGGTCTTTGTCGTTGCTTCTGGGTTTTTGTAGTAACAACGCATGATACAATCGCCGCGTACCATTAGCTCACCTTCTTCACCTATAGGCTGTGTTTCGCCTTGGTCGTTAATAATTTTAATGTCGGTACCGAAACCAATCCCTGGTGAGCCATATTTATTTCTTTTAGGTGGCATAGGGTTTGATAGTATTTGAGCCGATGTTTCTGTTAGCCCCATGGTTTCTACAAGAGGCATGCCAAAGGCAGCTTCAAATTCTTCATGCAGTGACGGCGCTAAAGGAGCAGAGGCAGAACGCCCGAAACGCACTTTATGTAATGCAGCTTTTAAGGCGTCTCCGTTGAGTTCAGATTCATTGTGCATCAAGTAAGAAATAATTGTGGGTACAACACTAAACCATGTCGCTTCGTGTTTGATTATCCAATCCCAAAATAGGGAAACCTTAAAGCCGTGTGGCATTACAACGCTGCCAGCACTTACTAATGGCGCCATTACGGTGACGCATTGGGCATTAATATGACAAAGTGGTAATACGCATAAGGCTCGATCCTCATTGCTTAACTCATGAGCGTTAGCGGTATTCATGCCACCAGCAAGTAAATTCTTATGAGTTAAAATAACACCTTTAGGGCGACCTGTAGTTCCCGAGGTATACATCAGTAAACCGTCATCACCTGCATTGACATCAATGGCCGGTATCAATTTTGATGGAGTAACTGGCCAAGCAGGTCCGTTATCGATATCTGTTTTGACAATAGTAATGTCATGACTGGACTTTTCTGCTGCTAGAGAGACTTGTTCATGAAATTTTTCAGATACAAAAACGGTTTTTGTATCTGAATGATCTAATACGTATTCAATTTGCTCTTGGCCAGCAGCAGGGTTTAATGGGGAAGAGATACATCCACTATATAGTGTTGATAAAAAAAGTAATAAACTTGATGCGCCATTACCTATCATAAACGAAATGGTATCTCCTTTTGTTAAACCCATCGCGTTAAAGTATTGGCTATACTCCAGCATTATTTTTCTTAATTGGCTGTAGGTTAATTCTATTTGAGTTTCAGGAAAAATAACAAAAATACGATTAGGCTGCTCTTCAGCAAATTTATCTATCAGTGCTCTAATCGTATTGGCCGGTGGCGTATAAGATAATTGATTACTCATAGGTACTTCCTTTTGTAATCCGCAAAAATATCTTCGACAGTTACTTCCCTTGGCCTTATAGTTTTCACAACGCGAGTAATGTTCATATATTGACGATAATGCACATTTTGGTCAGTGATGTTACCGCCCCAAGTACCACAACCCATCGATAAAGAGAAAGGCAGTGCATTATCAAAACTACCACCTGTTGCGAAACAATGGGCTTGATTAACAATAATGCGACACACAGTTGTTTCATGCCCTAATATTCTAGGGCGGTCATCTGTTGTTGTATGTATGCCTAATGAGTGCCCTTTACCTTGATAGTTGAGAATATTATTAGCCAGATTTTTGGCTTCTTCGAAATTATTTGCGCGATATACAGTGAGTACTAGCGACATTTTTTCGCCAGAAAAGGGCGCCCCTTTTCCAGTTTCTGTTTCAGTAACCATTAAGAAATCACTATTCACTAATTCCTTACGTTGTAAACCGGCTGCTGCGCAAACTTCATTGACTGGTTTCGCTAAGATGTGTCGGTTTAGGTGTCCGTCTTGCCACATACTATGTTGAAGTTGCTGTTTTTCATCAGCATTTAAGAGTGCGCCATTGATCTTACTGAATTCTTCCATCATCTTATCGTAAACATCGTCCACAATGATGACGCTATTTTCAGAGGAGCAACTAGTTGCATTATCGAATGTTTTAGATGCTTTGATTTTAGCGGCAGCATCAGCAAGATCGGCTGTTTCGTCGACAATGACGCAAACATTACCTGCACCTACACCAAAGGCCGGTGTGCCACTACTATATGCTGAACGTATATTATTTTGAGAACCAGTAGCGATAATAAGATCAACTTGTTTTAACAGTTCATGTGTCAGTGTTTTACTGACGGGAAAAGGGAGCTGCTGTACTAGGTCTTTGGGTGCGCCGACTCGCTCCAGCTCAGTATGAATAAGATCGAGTAAACGTGTGCAAGAAGGTTGCCCTTTCGGAGATGGGGCCAAAATAATCGCATTACCACATTTTAATGCGTTTAAGGTGTTATTCATGGGAGTGGCAATTGGGTTAGTCGAGGGCACAATAGCCCCGACGACGCCTACAGCACGGCCAATTTCGACAATGCCATTCTCTACATCATCATTGATAACGCCAATGGTTTTTGCCTGTTTTAAATCTCGTAGTAGACCAAGCGTTTTTCTATGATTTTTTATGATTTTATCTTTAACATTGCCAAGCCCGGTTTCTTCCACTGCTAGTTTAGATAAGCGCTCATTATTCTCCGGATTGATGAGTGCCCATGCAGCAGCGGTCACGACTTCATCCACCTCAGCTTGGGAGTATTTAGCAAAGAGACTTTGAGCAATGCGGGCTCTATTTACCAGTTCTGAAACCAAGGTTTCATCAGTTGCTGTAGTCATAATTAGCTCTCTATCGATATTAGTGAGTCAAGTAGCGCTATATTAACATATAACTCATATATATGAATTTATAATTAAGTTAATATCTCCAACTAACGATTGTTTAATAGGGTTTTAAGTGGGCTATTTAAATAACAAGGCTTGTAAAATAAACGTAAGAAAGGGCAACCATATTAATGTTAGATAGCCGCCCATAAAGTACTACTATAAAGTACTACTGCTTCAATTCAGCAAGTAATCCTCTTAGATAATCTTCACGCTCTTTCCACATAGCTATCACTTGATCACGAGAAAGTATGCGCACAGGGGAGCCTGCAGATTTCATTTGCTTTTTGGTTTTTTTGTCTTCAAACATCATTGGTACACGTGCAGCTAAATGCTCAATGACATCCGTAGGCGTTCCCTTACGAGCCATGATTCCTCTAAAATTAACGCTGGAATCATCGACGTTAACCCCTTGTTCTTTAAATGTAGGCACATCGGGCAGAAATTCTTTATTACGTTGCAAATCAGCAACTGCTAATATTTTAATATTATCCTGATTACGGAAAGCATCGGATAAGTTGTTAAAGCCAGCCATAACTTGCCCACCCATCACGCTTTTCATTGCCGGTGTTCCGCCTTTATGGGGAACATAGGTCATATTGAGGCCAGATTCTTTAGAGAACTGTAAGAAAGCGATATGGTGACCTACATATAAACCTGCACCAGAAAACGTCACTTTTTTTGGGTTCTTTTTCGCAAAATCCATTAGATCTTGTAATGTATTAAACGGGCTATCTTTACCGACAACGAGTACCGCAGGGTCAGCTCCCCAGTTAGCGATAGGTTCTAAATTATTAATGTTGTATTTGGTTTTGAATACGATAGATTGGGCAATAAAATGAGGTACATTATAGGCAGATAATTCATAACCATCTTTTTTAGCTTTGGATGCATAATGGTCCCAGCCAATTTTCCCTCCAGCCCCAGGCTTATTAAGGATTACCATGGGTTGTCCCAGATAATTCTCTTTTGATGAAAGCATGGTTACTATACGTGCTTGAAAATCTGTGGCTCCACCTGGTGAATAAGAAACAACTAAACTAACAGGCCTTTCCGGGTAAGGCTCAGCGATCGCACTTAATGCAAATGTTGCTGCAATAGATAAAGCTGCTAAGGTTTTAAGGAAGAACTTTTGAGTTTGTATGGTATTGAGCATAATTAACACCTCGTTTAAAGACTAAATTATTATTATTGTCGTTTTTTAAGGGTACTACCTGCTATAAAAGCCAGGCAGAGGGGGTTTGTAGTTTTAGAAGTACTGCAAAAACTAAGTAAATGAAACCGATAAAAATTAATGCGATAAATATATTCTTCAGCAGTGTTTTATTGCGTGGTCTATTAGTTGTGTAAATAATCGTAATCAATACAAAAGCGATAAATGATGTTGTATATAAGCCAATTGTTTCTGCAAAATTCAAGTAGCAAAAAATAGTAAATAGCATAGGTATCAGGGCGAAAAAGTCATCTTTTATTTTTTTAAGTTTTATGATGCTTTCTTGTTCTGAGGAAGTTAATTTTTGTGAAATAGATAGATAAAGTGACGAGTAACGAGACGTAGAAGCAGGCTGGCTTGTTTTACTTTTGGAGTTTTCCTGTGATGAGTCAGAAAAGAAAAAACCCAACAAGTTATTTTTTATTTCTTTTAGCCAGTTAAGTAAATCACCTTCAATAATTAATAATATAAGTGCAAAGCCAATAAGGAAATAGGTGATTAGATTAGGGAAAAAATAGGCTTCCTGACCGCTGTCGACATCTGTTCCCAAAGACAACATAAAGAAAGATAGTAATAAACCACCAATAGCTGTTAATCGTTTCGCTAACATCATTGAGCCTCTTTAATTAAAAGTAACGTGATACTTTTATGCTAACTTTTTTTCTTCGTGGATAATTCACTATAAGCACTATAAATAACGGATGAAACTACAATGGCAATTAACACAATATTTAATGTGCCACTAAAGAAATAATTAAAAGTGCCTTCGCCAACACTTCCAATGAGTTGACCTTGAAGGAAATTGGTTTCTGCTATTGGGCCGAGAATAATACCTAATACAACTGGAGAAGGGCTGAACCCTATTTTTGACGCAAAAAACATGGTTACTCCAAGAGTCATCATGACGAATACATCAGAAAAACTATTTTGTACGCTATAAGTACCAAACACAGCGAGTACAGTAATTGCGGCTGCCATATAAAATTCTGGGATATCCATAACAAAGCGGCTGTAGCGACTGATCATAATGCCAAATACACACATTAATAATTGGCCGACGAGTAATGAATCAATAAATGTCCAAACAACCGGCGCGTGATCGGTAAAAAGGGAGGGGCCTGGAAATAGACCATGGATAAGTAGACCGCCAAGCAGAACGGCTGCAGTTGGTGAACCGGGTACACTCAACGTTAACAATGGGACTAGAGATGGGCCAACCATACCATTATTAGCAGACTCTGCTGCAATCACACCTGCAGGCTCACCTTGACCAAAGTCTTCTTTATTTGGACTCATTTTACGTGTTTGGTCATAGGCGACTAGGCCAGCGATTTGTCCTCCAGCACCTGGAATTAAACCGACAACAACACCAATGACACTACCAATAATTAATGCTTTCCAACGTTGAATTGTTTCCATCACGGATGTAAGAACACTTTGACTTTCCATAGCAAATTTAGTGATGCCACCAGGTAGTGTTTGTGGTGTCACCATTGATAGTACTTGTGGTATGGCAAATAAACCCACAAGGGCCGCAATGATATTAATGCCTCCGGCTAAATGTTCTGTGTAATTGAAGCGCTCAACACCTAAAACAGGATCATATCCAATGGTTGAAATCCATAGGCCAACAAATCCTGAAAATAAACCTTTGATAACCGATCCTGACCCTAAGGAGCCAATAACGGTAACGCCTAATATCGCCACCCAGAATAAATGCGAAGGGCCAAATCCTAGTGCCCATTTAGATAATGTCGGCGTGAAAAAAATAAGAATGAAGACACCGATAACACCACCAATAAATGAAGCAATGAAACAGTAGTGTAATGCTGCTGTTGCTTTTCCTTTTTTGGCCAGAGGGTTACCATCAAGTGTCGTTGCTATATTCGCTGGTGCACCTGGAATACTTAACAATATAGCACTTACGGCACCACCGGCAACGGTAGAGGTATAAGCTGCCCCAAGCAAAATCAGCCCTGTCGTGGGTTGCATATGAAAGGTAAAAGGAATAAGTAGAGCCACAGCCATTGTTGGACTCAGGCCTGGTGTGGCCCCTAGTATTAAACCACCGACTGTGCCGAGAACAAGAATAGTAAAGTTCCAGAGAGTGAACACTTCGGGTAAATAGTGTAGAAAATCTAACATCGTACTTCACTCTTATTTGGTGTAATCAATTAGTTGAAATGATGTGCTGCTACTGCTATCAGTTGTTATTTTTATCAATTGTTTTTAAAACTGGTTTGACCCATTATTTTTTATCATATTTAAGGTTGGTCAGTCTTCTTACTTAAAAGCTACTGGCTTTATCTTTGATGTTGGAACTATCAGGTATTTTGGGTAACCGCACAGCTCTCTTTAAATTAGCATTAGCCTTTATTCTTATTATTCAAATTTGATCTATATGGTCTAACTCATATATATGACCTGTATTTATTTTCATCGTAACGCTTTCTACTATTTTGTCAAGCAAAATAGTAGAAGTGAGAAAGTTTAGGGGTGTGTTTTGTGAAGAGAGGTAGGTAATGTAATTAGCGAATTTCTGCTTTATAGCTGAACTTGTCTGCGCGACCAATTGTTTTACGGTATTCAATCATTTTATTGTTGCGGCTATAGGTATGCCTAATAAGAACTACGACAGGCGCATTTTCCTTAATTCCCAATGCTTTAGCGGTTTGTTGATTGGCAATATCGGCTGTTAAAGTTTCTTCTGAGCGAACAACAGGTACCCCAAAGGTCTCAACAACCATTGCGTACATCAAATCAGGGATATGCATCTCTTCCTTTTCTAGACCTGGGACGAGCTCCGGGCACCACCACGAATGTTCGATAAGAATTTGTTGGTCATGAATATAACCACCTCTTTTGATATACAGTAACTCTGATTCAGGTGGGTAATCTAGTTGTTGGCATATGTGTTTAGTGCCTATTTTTAATCGCCTTTCAATGACTTGTTTGCGGATACGTACGCCATGACCAGCTGCGTCACCGTAAGAGAAAAAACGAAACAGACTATTATTAAAGTTAATAGTAGAAACGTAAGTGCCTTTACCCTGATGCCGGTAAAGCCGCTTTTCATTGACTAGATTGTCTAGAGCTTTTTTAACCGTTCCCTGACTAACATTGAGTTGTTTGGCAAGTTTAGGTTCAGACGGGATTAAATCTCCAGGGACCAACCGGCCTTGATTAATGTCATCAAGAATATGCTGTTCAACTCGTCGATAGAGGGGGATATGGTCTTCGTCAGAATGATTCATTTTATTGTAAGTTCTAGCCCGGTCATCAATTGCTTTTTGGCATTATAGAGAAGAATAGTCTTTTCTCTATTCATGCATTTTAGCCATAGTATCTAGTATACAGGCTAGGGAACTTAACTGATAAATATAATTGAATCAATACTGTATAGCTTAGACAAGAGCATTGTTATGCTTTGTAATAATTTATGAAAGGGGATTATGCTGACTATGCAGATTCTGACTTAGCTTCTCTTTCTCGATCAAACGCAAATTCTAAGCCGCGTTTCAGTAGCTCTGTGTGCCTCAAAAATTTTGAAGTTTTAGGTATTTCAGGTTTTACTTCTAACGGGTCTTGCCAACTACCTGATACTAAATGCAGAATATATCCGGTTTGTTTCTCTTTAATGGTTTTTTCGTCAACGAATATCCAGTCCATAACTCTCCCCTTATTCTTTACTTGTAATTTATGACGTCCATTGTAGCGAGATGAGTTTTACAAGCTTGTAGGATATTTGCCATACATCATGTAAGACTATAGCACCTTTTGAGTTGTTTAAAAATTAGACGTTAGTGTTGTTTGGCTAAAACCCCCCATTTGCTTAGAATGATTTGTTATTAGGGGGAAATGGCTTGCTGGAACCTTTACTTTTTCCACTTTATTTCTGAAATCATGCTCAGTGTATCCATTGTCTTTGGTTCAAATATATACTATGATCCATTTTTAGAGCGAGCGCTCGCATTAATTTTGCTATCCATTATCAAATAAGTATAAAAACAGGAGCCTATCTATGTGCACTCCCATTCCAGTACACAGCTGTAATAATGTTAATCGTAAAAAGCTGTTTTATCATTTTAGCCTTATTGCAATGCTTGGTCTGCCAGTGAGTGAAGCAACAGCAGGTGGCTTCCAGCTCTCTGACCACAGTGTTACATCGTTAGGTCGCTCTCATGCGGGTTATGGTTTAGCCGGTGATGATGCTTCCGCAGTTCAATTTAATCCAGCTGCGATGACCCTATTGAAAAAAAGCCAGCTACAGCTAGGTTTTTCAGTAAATGACGTTACAGCTGAGGTAGAAGATACAGGTAGTACCGGAGCGAATGCAGGAGGTGAGGATGAGGATGGATCGAGTACGGCCGTAGTACCAAATGCCTATGCAATATTCCCTTTTAATGACAAGTTAGTTTTCGGCTTAGGTGTCACAGCACCTTTTGGTACCAATACCGATTATACCGATGATAATTTTGTTGGTCGTTATAATGGTACGCAAACTGAATTAACTGCCATTGATTTAAATCCTTCATTTGCTTATAAAATTAATGACAATGTCAGTATTGGTGGTGGTGTCAGTGTGCAGACCTTAGATGTTACTCTCGCATCAGCGGTTTTTACTAATGGTTCCGCACCTGATGGTGACTTTGAAGCCGAAGGTGATAGCGTTGACGTAGGTTATAACCTGGGCATTATGTTGAGTGTTTCCGATAACACGAGATTAGGTTTAAGTTATCGCTCTGGTATCGAACATGATGTAGAAGGTGATGGAACATTCAGTGGGCTGGGTGCTTTGAGTGGAACATTTGATGTGGAAGCAGCCTTCGAAACTCCAGCGACAGTCTATGCAGGCTTGCATTCAGTAATCAGTGACAGCCTTGGATTTTCAATGGGGGTACGTTGGACTGAATGGAGTACTTTTGAAGAAATACGCATTGAGTTTCCTGATGGTAACAATGCCGGCGGAGCTGATAATGTGACTCCTATTGAATGGGAAGATTCATTAACTATTTCCATGGGGTTCGATGGTAGACTAAATGATAAGTGGGGTTGGCGTACAGGCTTAGCTTTTGATGAAACACCTGTACCAACTGCAACCCGTTCAGTACGTACTATCGATTCAGACCGTCTATGGTTTTCATTAGGTGGTAGCTATAAACCATCGCCTGCAATTACACTCGATTTTGCCTATCGTTATATTTATTTCGAAAGCGCGGATATTAATCAAGAGACATCTGTTGGTGGTGTGCCAACGGGTACATTGAATGCACGTTTTGAAAATCCAGAAGTTCATTCACTTGCTTTACAGCTTAATTATAAGCTTTAAGTTTAATTATTCGATTTTTACTTTTTCAAAAAATAATATATTTGAAAAGGAATATAAAATTAATCGGCATAGATTTAGAAATAATACTATTGCCAATCGTAAAAGTTACTAAGGTAATTAGCTATGAATAATAAAATAACAAAATTCAGTTCTCTTGCTTGTTTATCATTATTTCTCCTTGCGTCATGTGGCGGTGGAGGCGGCGGTGGTAGTGACACCTCTACGGGTGTTGGTACGGTTGATGGGAATACACCCGCTGATGCAAATGTTTCTGCAGGCGATCTCGACCTTTCACGTTATGTTGCTTTGGGAGATTCTTTAACCGCTGGTTTTTCTGATGGTAGTTTGTTCCGTGACGGCCAAACGAATTCCTTACCCAATATTCTTGCCAATTTATTTGCTCGTGCTGGAGGAGGATCTTTTGATCAGCCCATTGTTGCCGATAATCTAGGCGGGTTGGTTGATTTAGTCACGCCAGCTAGAAATCAACCGACGCGCTTAGTATTGACGATTAATAATGGTAATTTCTCGCCTATACGTCAATCTGGTACGCCAACGACAGACGTAGCAGATGTTCAAGTAGGACCTTTTAATAACTTAGGCGTGCCGGGTGCTACTTCATTTCAGCTACCCTTTGCGGGCTTTGGTAGTTCAGCAGGGAATCCTTTTTTCGAAAGATTTGCATCTTCTCCAGCAACATCAGTTGTTGCTGATGCTGTTGCGCAAACACCAACATTTTTTAGTTTATGGATCGGTAATAATGATATTTTGGGTTATGCCACTTCTGGTGGAGTTGGAACCGTTGGTGGTACAACCCCTCCATTTGCTAGTACCGATATTACCAATCCAGCCGTATTTGCTGGGAGTTTTTCGGGCATAGTAAATGCACTAACAGCAAATGGAACAAATGATGTGCGCGGCGTACTTGTGAATATTCCAGCGGTAGCAGATATCCCTTTCTTTACAACGGTGCCTTTTAATGCAATTCCCTTAGATAGCGCCAGTGCAGCTGCTGCCAATGCAGCTTTTGCTGGATATAATGCTGCATTGCAAGCCGCTGCAGCTGGTGTTGCCCCTTTTCCATCAGCAGTCATTACCGCTGATGAGGCAACGCGACGTACTATTAACTTTGTTGAAGGGCAAAATGCAGTACTGATACTTGATGAAATGCTCACAGATTTAACTTCGGCTAGCCCTGCGTTATTAAATTTTCGTCAAGCAACAGCAGATGATGCCATTCTTCTAACAAGCTCTTCTCTTTTAGGAACACTGAGAACGCCGGGTGACCCTACGACTGTTATTGGCGTGGGCTCTCCATTATTGGATGCTGAAGTATTAACTGAGGATGAGATAGCGTTAATTGAAAGTGCACGAACATCTTACAATGCTACGATCAGTGGTTTGGCAAGCGGTAGTGCTAATTTGGCTTTGTATGATGCAGCGGCTGATTTAACCGAATTGCGTACTACCGGTATTCTTGTGGGTGATAATCCTGTTCCACTGACCTCATCGTTTATCTCAGGCGGCGCATTTTCATTAGATGGTGTTCATCCTACTGCAACGGGTTATGCTGTTCTTGCGAATGGAATTATTGATGTATTAAATGCTGAGTTTAATGCAACGTTGCCAAAAACAAATCCTGATAACTTTCCTCGGACATTTTTTGAGTTTCCAGCAGGTACGGATTTTACTCAATAGTTGGGAAGTATTAATTGATAAACAAAAAGGCCGCTTTGATTTGCGGCCTTTTTTATAGAGAGTAAAAAATAAGCTTTAAGAAAAAATTACAAATGCTGAATCGGCATGCGTTGCCATCTCTCTGGAGGAGTTTCGGTTTCATCAATGGATGTAAATGTAAAAGGTTCTGAATAGTTTTGAGCGTAGTAGTTTTGATAACTGTCGACAGCTTGCAGTACATCTATATTCAATGTTTCACTGGGAACGGTAAATATTCCAAGTTTGCTAGATAGTTTGCCTAGCCAGATACTGCCCGAATAGCGAATAATTGGTGCAGCAAAGACTAGCCCAAGAAGTACGGGAAGCAACCACCAAAAATATTTAGGCGCATAGAAATAGGTGAAGCTGCCCCAGATAACAGCAACCATACTCACCAATAAAGTGTGTTTAATGGCTTCGTGCCAAGGTATACCTCGCCCATTTCTTTCTTGAGCATTCCAGCCCACATTAACACCGATTAATGTTGTTAAAACAAAATAAGCATGAAAAATCATCATGACGGGTGCAATAATAACAGCGATAGCAATTTCGATTATTGTGCTTAGTACTAAACTTATATGACCGCCAAATTGTTTAGGTTGTTGATGCATTCCTATAATTAATGCCAATAACTTAGGTGTAAAGAGCAAAGCGATTGTGACACCTAGTAATGAATAGATTAGTTCGGGTTTAGCAATATGCCAATTGGGGAATAGTTGATAAGGTTCACTAAAAAAATTATTGCTATTAATCGCTTGAAAGACAGCATCAGTCGTTCCAAGCGCTAACATAATCAACCATAGGAATGACGAAATATAAGACATTGCTCCAGATAAAAAATGCAAACGATTAATGCCATGTAACCCTTTTGTTTTCAAGAGCCTTAAATGCTGTATATTGCCTTGAGCCCAACGTCGGTCTCGAATAATAAAATCAATGATATTGCTGGGTACTTCTTCATAGCTACCAACCGTTTCTGTCAATGTCAGTACTTGCCATCCACCCCGTTTTAATAATGATGCTTCAACAAAATCATGACTGAGAATTTCTCCACCAAAAGGGGGGTGCCCTGATAGATACGGCAGGCAACAATGGGCCATAAATGCATCAACACGAATAATTGCATTATGCCCCCAATAGTTTGCGGTATCTGTCTGCCAGAAAGCATTGCCAGTCGCTAACAGAGGAGAATGCAGCTCAGCGGCGAATTGTATAAACCTTCCAAAGAATGTTTTTTGTCGTACAGGGATAGGAAGAGTTTGAATCAGGCCAACAGTAGGTGAGACCTGCATAGCTTTGGTCATGCGCACCATTGCTTTACCATCCATAATACTGTCGGCATCTAGCACTATCATATAATCGTAGTTGCTACCCCAGCGTTGGCAGAAGTCTGCAATATTGCCGACTTTTCGATAGTTGTTTTTATCGCGACGACGATAAAAAATATTAATAGAAAATGTTTTTAATCGTTGTTTTAATAATTGCCAGGCATCATATTCTCTTATAGCAATATCATCATTAGTTGTGTCGCTAAGAACATAGAAGTCAAAATGTTGTTCTTCCCCAGTTTCAACCAGCGAGGTTAGGGTTGCCTCTACTCCTGCCATAACCCTTACAGGGTCTTCATTGTAAATGGGCATGACTATCGCTGTTTTTTTCTGAATAGTAATATTATCGAGTGAGCTTAAGGATTTTTTGGATTTTAATGTCAGAGGATCTTTTTTAAATAATATTAAGAAAAAGCCTATAATGCTGCTCCAGAATGCCATTGAAATCCAGGCAAATGTCATTACAAATAAAACAAAGATAACGGGTTCTATAATAGTTAGACTGTTAGTTGTAATAATATCCAGCATCATTCCAGCACCCCATAAGGTTGTTAGAATGATCAATAAACCATATAACGGTGCTCGCCATGCTTTGACAGGTATTTTCAGGATATTTTCTTTTTGCTTATATCCATTAGACATTTTCATTTATTCACTCCTTAATGCTGTCGGGATACCATACATAACTCCATGTTTCGGTCAGTTGCTTACCATTCAGGTGTAAAGCCAGGCTCATATCAACGGGTATATTGCCTTCGGGAGCTAATTTAAAAGAGGCTCTCCATGTTTTGTTATCAGGTAGCAGCGCTGTTTGTAAATCAGAGATGTTGCCCGAAGAATTCTTCAGCTTAGCTTCTAGCTTAAATTTTTCAGGAAAATTATTCTCAGGCCAATCAGAAAAATCAATAACAAACAGGCGCTCTTTTTTAGAGGGTGGGTTTTCCTGTCCAGGAAATCCTGCCCAACCAATACGGGTTTGAACAACTTGACCTAACATTGTGTTTGAAGGCTTATCTACAATCGTCAGATCATATTCAAAAGTATGCTGTTCTCCCACCGTTAGTTCTTTTTCAGGAACCCAATAGGCAACAATATTGTCGTTGGTTTCATCACTGGTTGGTATTTCAACCAATTCAACCCTACCTTTGCCCCAGGGTTTTCCCGTTGGTTTGATCCAAATGCTGGGACGCGCATGGTATTTGGCTTCCATATCTTCATAGCTAGAGAATTTTTTATCCCGCTGTAATAAACCAAAACCTTTTGGGTTTTGAAGTACAAATGAGCTAACGTGTAATTGTGATGGGTTTGATAACGGTCTCCAAATCCATTCATTAGTCTCAGTTGCTACTAATAAACCATCAGAATCGTGAATTTCTGGGCGGAAATCATCATAGTGACTGACGCGATTTTCCCCATAAAAAAACATGCTGGTTAATGCCGAAATCCCTACCTTGTTAACAGACTTTCGAAAAAATAAATCAGCCCTTACTTTTACCTTTGTTGGAAACCCAGGAAGCAGTTCAAAACGATAAGCACCGGTGGCAGACGGACTGTCTAACAGTGCGTAAATTTTCATCGTGTTTTCTTTTGCAGACGGTTTTTCTAACCAGAACTCAGTAAAATGAGGAAATTCTTCTCCGCTTGATTCTGCGGTATCGATAGCTAGGCCTCTTGCGGATGCTCCATACTGTAGTCCAGGACCAAGTGGTCGAAAATAAGAGGCGCCTTGAAAAACGATTAACTCATCTTTGTATTTATCAGTGTTAAGTGGATAGTGAACACGAAATCCGGAAAAATCTAGAGCTGATTGTATAACATGGCTGATCTGGGGTGCCTGGCCATCATAACGAAATAAGTCGACGGAAAAAGGTATTGAACTAATATTGTCTGTCATTATTTCATTAATTTTTACTGGTTTTTTATAAAGGAAGCCAGGATGAAATAATTGTACTTCAAAATTAGATTCATCTTTCCATAAGGCTTTGTCGCCCAAGAAACGAATAGAGCGATATTGTTGGTAATCTATAGATTTTAATTCTTCAGGGACTGTTTTTTCTGCTTCTTGATAGGGTTGCTTGGCCAGATCTTCTGCTTTATAAATAATCTGCTGATAATTATTCTCTACTTCGGTTTTAATAATCGCTTGAGCATAGGTTGTTGATACAGAAATGGAATGCGCAGTAACGATAATACACAAGGTGCGAAAAATTTTTTTAGCCAATGGTAATGGCATTGTGTCAACTCCCAAAAATCCAATCGTTTATAGAACGTAATGTTGCTAAGTACATTATTTCGGCAAATAAAAAAGAAATTTAAAATAAGAAAAGAATAACTTGTGCCGATATATTATGAAGCCAGTCCTATATGACCTCTAATAAAATTGTGACTAATTTAATGAGCAATAAAAATTAAAAATATAGTGGTGACCAGCAAGCTGTCACCCAACACGGCGCGAATAATATTTTTCATTGTAATGTAAGTCAAAGAAAAAAAACGTACTAGTAGACATTTCTGATTTTTAAATAAATAGACGTTGCTGTTTTATGAATTAGAAGCATATTTTTAGTGATGCAAATCACTTTTACATGAATTGGCGGATATTACCCCTTGCCTTTTTGAAAATACTTATTAACAGGCGTTCCTAAACCCCTAATGAGTCAGTAAATTTCGCTATTTCTAGAATAAAGCATGGCATGATAAAATAGCCGATCTACTGTAAGTGCTGGATTTTTAAACGATATGAATATGCCTATTGAACAAGTTCCCCCACAAATGGATAAAACCCGAGAGCTGGTTAAAGCCCATTTGGTTAATGCGGTTAAACAAAAGTATTCTAAGGAGGAAGCCGCTGAATATGGGGCGAAGATTAAGGCATTGCTCAAGCAGAAGAATGCAGTCATTGTGGCCCATTATTATACAGATCCAAGCATTCAAGCTCTTGCTGAGGAAACGGGAGGTTTTGTCTCTGATTCGCTGGAAATGGCTCGTTTCGGCAAAGAAAATGCTGCGGACACTCTCATTGTTGCGGGCGTGAAGTTTATGGGTGAAACCGCTAAGATTCTGACACCTGAAAAACGTGTCCTGATGCCCACAATAGAAGCAACATGTTCTCTGGATTTAGGTTGCCCAATCGATGAATTCTCGGCTTTTTGTGATCAACACCCCGACAGGGAGGTCGTCGTCTACGCAAATACTTCCGCAGAAGTGAAAGCCAGGGCTGATTGGGTAGTGACTTCGAGTATTGCACTGCAAGTTGTTGATTATTTAGACAGTGAAGGTAAGAAGGTTATCTGGGCGCCTGATAAGCATTTAGGTGAATATGTTCAGCGTGAAACTGGTGCCGATATGCTGTTATGGGATGGTGCCTGTATCGTTCATGAAGAGTTTAAAGCAAAGGGGATTGAAGACCTAAAAGCAGTATATCCGGATGCCGCGGTGCTCGTTCACCCAGAATCACCGCAGTCAGTAGTGGATATAGCCGATGTGGTTGGTTCAACCTCACAGCTTATTAATGCCTCTAATACAATGTCTAACCCACAGTTTATTGTGGCAACTGACGAAGGCATTTTTTATAAAATGCAGCAACTGACTCCTGAAAAGCAATTTTTGACTGCACCAACAGCGGGAAGTGGTGCGACCTGTCGTAGTTGTGCAAATTGCCCTTGGATGGCAATGAATAATCTGGAAAAAATCGTTCATGCTTTAGAGCATGGTACGGATGAGATTCACGTGGATCCAGAGCTTGGCCGCAAGGCAATGAAGCCCCTACAACGAATGTTGGATTTTAAAGCTACAAACCTTTAGGTCGTCGTCAAAAAGCACTTTCCAAGCGCCTGTTTTTATGGGAAAGTGCGCCCCCTCTTTATTATCTTATTTTGTTGAATTCGAGCAGAGATAAGCCGTCTTGAAAAGTATTCCTGTCGATAGCTGGACTAAAGAACACGCTGAAAAACTTTATGGTATTCCTAATTGGGGAGCAGATTATTTTTCTATTTCCGATAAGGGTGAGGTAGAAATAATTGCGCCTATAGGAGAAGCCCAGGCCAGAGTTTCATTTGTTGATGTCATAAAGGCAATGCAAGAACGTGATCTTGAGATGCCAGTACTAGTCCGTATAGAAAATTTACTGGATCATCGCATCAGCTATTTAAATAAAGCCTTTGCTAAAGCGATTGAAGATGCTGGTTATCAAAACCATTATCGTGGTGTTTTTCCTATTAAAGTGAATCAACAAAGCCATGTGATAAAAGAGATTAGCTATTTTGGCTCACAATATAACCATGGCTTAGAGGCCGGTAGTAAAGCGGAACTGATTATTGCTTTAGCTCATATTACAGATAATGATGCTTATATCATTTGTAATGGCTACAAAGATGCTGAATTCGTTGATCTAGGTTTACACGCTGTTAAGCTCGGTGTTAATTGTTTTTTTGTTGTGGAAACGCCGTCAGAGCTACCAACGATTATTAAACGCAGTCGTGAACTGGGGGTTAAACCTAAGTTGGGGGTTCGCCTTAAATTAGCCTCTAAGGTGGATGGCCATTGGAGTGAAGACAGCGGCGATCGAAGTATCTTTGGTCTGAACACGATCCAATTAATGGAATTGATTGAGCAATTAAAGCAGGAAGACATGTTAGATTGTCTTCAGTTAATGCACTTTCATCTTGGCTCGCAAATTCCTAATATCCGAAATATTCGTAATGGTATGCAAGAAGCTTGTCGCTACTACATCGAGCTTGTTCGGGAAGGCGTGCCTCTACAGTATATGGATTTAGGTGGTGGCCTGGCTGTTGATTATGATGGCAGTCAAAGTAACGACACCCATAGTATGAACTATCATATTAACGAATATTGTGTCGATGTAGTCGAAGCGATTATGGAATCGTTTGATCCTGAAAATATTCCTCACCCTGTGATTATTACAGAGTCTGGCCGAGCGACAGTCGCTTACTCATCGGTACTATTATTTAATATTCTGGATATTAGCCATTTTGATCCACAACCAGTCCCTGAAAAACTTCCTGATAATGTTCATGAAATGGTAGGCAATTTATTAGGAGTTGCTGATTCAATACAATTAAATCGTTTGCAGGAAAACTATAACGACGCTAACTACTATCGTGATGAGTTGAGAGACTTATTCCATCGTGGGCAAGTATCCTTGCGTGAGCGAGCTTTGGGGGAGAATATTTACTTGGTCATTATGCAGCGTATAGTGAATAAAATACCTGAGCTTGATCGTATTCCGCATGAACTGGAAAAATTAGGTGAGGAGTTAGCCGATATCTATTATGGAAATTTCAGTGTTTTTCAATCATTACCTGATAGTTGGGCCATTGATCAGATATTTCCTATCATGCCTTTGCATCGATTGAATGAAGCTCCAACAAGAGAAGCTATCATCGCTGATATTACCTGTGATTGTGATGGGAAAATCGATTTATTTACATCGACAGAAGGTGAACAGCGCCGCACATTACCGCTGCATCCATTAAAGAATGGTGATGAATATTATTTAGGGGTATTTTTGGTGGGGGCCTACCAAGAAACATTGGGTGACTTGCATAATCTATTTGGTGACACCAATGTTGCGAGCATTCGTATTAATCAAGATAACAGCTTTGACGTTGTTACTGAATTTCAGGGGGACAGCATTTCTGATGTATTAAGTTATGTGGAGTATGACCCCTATCGTTTGCAATTAAATTTTCGAGATATTGCAGAAAAAGCGGTTAAAACAGGAAAAATTACGGTTGCAGAACGTCAACAGATGTTGAAAGATTTTTCTGCGAGCCTGCGTGGCTATACGTATTATGAAGATTAGAAAATTATTAATCGGTTTAGGTATTAAAATAGTTAAGAGGAATTGTCATGGCTAAAGTGGTGATTATTGGTGCAGGTGGTGTTGGTGCTGTCGTTGCACATAAGTGCGCGCAAGTGGCAGACGTCTTTACTGATATTGTCCTAGCAAGTAGGACAATATCTAAATGTGAAGTAATTGCGGCGCAGGTTAAAGAAAAAACGGGGCGAACTATCAAGACAGCAACAATTGATGCTGATAATGTAGCAGAGTTAGTTACTTTTCTTAAAGCAGAAAAACCGTTTATGGTGATTAACGTTGCATTGCCTTATCAAGATCTTTCGATTATGGATGCTTGTTTAGAGACAGGTACACATTATCTCGATACCGCTAATTATGAACCATTAGATGAAGCAAAATTTGAATATAAGTGGCAATGGGCCTATCAAGAAAAGTTCGAAAAGGCAGGGCTGATGGCATTATTAGGGTCTGGTTTTGACCCCGGTGCGACAAACATGTTTACGGCGCATATTGCAAAACACCATTTCGATGAAATTCATGAATTAGATATTATTGATGTGAATGGTGGCGACCATGGTTATCCTTTTGCAACGAATTTTAATCCAGAAATTAATATTCGCGAAGTGACTGCAGAATGTCGCCATTGGGAAAATGGTGAATTTGTAACAACACCGGCAATGTCGATGAAAGCCAGTTTTACTTGTCCAGAGAATGTGGGTACTTATGATATTTATCGTATGTATCACGAAGAGCTTGAGTCCTTGAGCAAGCATTTTCCTTCACTAAAGCGCGCGCAGTTTTGGATGAGCTTTTCTGATAATTATCTCAAACACTTAGAAGTGCTGGGTAATGTTGGTATGACAGGTATTGAGCCGATTAATTTTAACGGAACAGATATTGTTCCTATTCAGTTTTTAAGAGCGTTATTGCCTGACCCTGCGAGTTTAGGGCCGCGTACTAAAGGTAAAACCTGTATTGGTTCTATTGTAAAAGGTGTAAAGAATGGTGAAGAAAAAATTGTTTACACCTATAATATTTGTGATCATGAAGCCTGCTACGCTGAGGTTAATTCTCAAGCCATTTCTTACACGACCGGCGTTCCTGCAATGATCGGTGCCAAAATGATGATTGAAGGGAAATGGATGCAATCTGGCGTGTGGAATATGGAGCAACTTGATCCAGATCCGTTTATGGAAGATATGAATCAATACGGTCTATCTTGGAACACCATTGAGCTGGATGATTTTAAACTGGCTTAATTATGGTTAATGCTAGACTATAAATATCAGAGTTTTCCTATAGACAGTGAATATAGTGAATAGGGAAACTCTGGGCTTTCTATCCTATTTTTCACCTGCAACAACTATTCTATGATGCAAAGCAATACCTTTAAATACTTTAATCCATCTCGAGTGCCTTCTCCTTGTTTTGTTGTAGATGAAGCGGCTATTGAGCGCAACTTACAGGTGCTCGCTTATGTACAAAAGCAAAGTGGTGCTAAGATATTGGCTGCGCTTAAAGCTTTTTCTTTATGGCACTTGGGTCCTCTTGTCTCAAAGTATTTATCGGGTATTTGTGCCAGTGGTTACCATGAGGCTTTGCTAGGGTATGAAGAATATACTGGGAAAGGATCTCGTGGTGAAGTACATGTCTTTTCTGCCGCATTCAGTGATAACGAGTTTGCTAAATCATTGCCTATTGCTAACCATATTGTCTTTAATAGTTTTTCCCAGTGGAGAAAATTTAAATCTCAGTTAGCAAGTTCCAAAATTGATGTAGGGTTGCGTATCAATCCACAACATTCGGAAGGTGCAACACCTATTTATGATCCCTGTGCAGCAGGTTCTCGCTTAGGTATTCCAATTTCTCAATTTAAAGAGTATGAAAAGTCAGGGGGAAATCTACAAGGTATTAGTGGTTTACATTTTCATACCTTATGTGAACAAGGCCTGGAACCTCTGCGCCGAACATTGGCCGTTATTGAAGATCGATATGCTCAATACTTACCGCAAATGCAGTGGATAAATTTTGGTGGTGGTCACCATATTTCACACCCTGACTATGATGTTGATGGCTTGATTGAGTTGATTAAAAATTTCTCACAGAAATATAATGTTCAGGTTTATTTGGAGCCTGGTGAAGCAATTGCTATTCATACAGGTATATTGGTCAGTGAGATTTTGGATATTGCTCATACCGACCAAACGCAATTAATACTCGATACCTCAGCTACTTGTCATATGCCGGATACATTAGAAATGCCGTATCGGCCAGATATTTTTCTCGCTGACAATGAAGCCATGGAACAAAAGGGTGAGAAGCAATACTCTTATCGTTTGGGCGGAATGACCTGCCTTGCTGGTGATGTTATTGGTGACTACAGTGCTAACCAGAACCTTAGTGTTGGCGATCGTTTGATTTTTGATGATATGGCTCATTACACTATGGTGAAAACAAGTACATTTAATGGTGTGCAATTGCCTGCAATAGCGATTTGGAATTCCAAAACTGATGAGCTAAGGATTATTCGAGAGTTTACCCACGAAGACTTTAAACAGAGGCTTTCTTAGCAGTCTACTTTAATAGAGTTTGTAAAGCGCTTCTCTTAATAGTCTATGATCCATAATTAATATTTAAAAAAACATAAGCAAAACCATGACACAAACCCATGTAAGTAATGATTATCCACACTTTCTGAGTTCTGAGATTGAGCAAGGCAGGCCAGAAGAGGCTTTCTTTCATATCATACCTGTTCCCTATGAAGACAGTGTGTCATATGGTGGTGGAACCAAGTGGGGTCCTGCGGCTATCTTACAAGCGTCTGAACAATTAGAAATATGGGATGGTAAAAGTAAACCAACAGATTTAGGGCTTTATACTGCAGACCCTGTTAATTGTGAGGGGCAGGCGGAAGAAATTATTGAGCGTATTGCCGAAGCAACTCGGTCCGCATTGAAACAGAAAAAAATGCCTGTGGTATTGGGTGGTGAACACACTGTGACCTGGGGGGTTATTAAAGGTTTCCTTGAAGAAGGAATAGAGGTTGGTGTTGTACAAATAGATGCCCATGCAGATTTGCGTCATGCCTATGAAGATAATTTGTATAGCCATGCTTCTGTTATGAAGCGCATTGTTGAAAAAGGAGTGCCTTTATATCAATTGGGTATTCGTGCGTATTGTGAAGAAGAAATGCAGGCACGCGAAGAATTTAATGTACAGTATATTGATGGAGAAGATATTGTCCCTAATAATATTCAAGAACTTAGCTTGCCTGACAACTTTCCTGCGAATGTATTCTTTACGTTAGATGTTGATGGTATGGATCCTTCGGTATTTCCTTCTACGGGTACGCCAGTGCCTGGCGGTTTGGGTTGGTATCAAACATTAAACCTATTTGAAAGCATTGCTAAACAAAGGAATGTTGTTGGTTTTGATATTATGGAATTTTCCCCTATCAATAATTTTCATGCCTATGATTTTGCAGCAGCATTGCTAACGTATAAGATGATGGGTATTGTACAAAGAAACCTTTAATTCTCTATTTTTCCTTATTGATTGGTAGACTGCTAGTTATATAACTGAGCAGCTTTTTTATTTTTTGTTAATAATCGAGTTACTTATATGTGGTTTAAAAACCTTCGAATTTATCGTTTTACACAAGAACTTAATTTAGATGCTGAAGCATTGGATCAGGCATTGAGTTCGGCGGTATTCACTCCTTGTAATAGTCAGGATATTGCCCGCGTAGGTTGGGTATCTCCCTTGCATTCAAAACGTAATATCAACGCAAGTGATAAAAGCGAAAGCTTAGTGCATGCTAGCCAGGGTTATTTAATGGTCTGCGCCAAAAAGCAGGAAAAGGTATTACCTGCGGCCGTTATTAATGAAGCACTCGAAGAGAAAGTAGCCGCGATTACCGAAGCAGAAGGTCGTCCTGTTGGCCGTAAAGAGAGGCAGTCATTAAAAGATGATGTCATGATGGAGCTGCTACCAAAAGCATTTACTCGCTCTAGTTTGCAATTTGCTTATATAGCTCCGGAGCAGGGCTATATTGTTATTAATTCTGCATCGGCTAATAAAGCGGAAGAGTTATTAACCGCTTTACGTGAATCTATAGGTAGCTTTCCTGTTGTTCCATTGGTCAGTAAACAATTGCCGCATCAGGTAATGACTCGTTGGATGATGGATGGTACGGTTCCGGAAAAATTTGCTTTAGGTGGGGAGTGTGAACTAACGGATCCTAAAGAATCGGGTAGTGTCATTCGTTGTAAACACCAGGATTTATCTTCAGCGGAAATCAATAGTCACTTACAGACGGGCATGATTGTGACTAAGTTAGGTATTACCTGGCAACAAGGTATTGAATTTATACTGGATGATCAGCTTGCCGTTAAACGATTAAAATTTGAAGATAATATCCAAGAAAAGGCTGATAGTCATGAAGCTCAAAATAATGTTGAGCAGTTTGATATAGAGTTTTCAGTGATGACACTGGAGTTATCTGCTTTGATTAAGGACTTAGTGGCGGCTCTGGGAGGTGTCAATCTGGATAACCAGTCGGTGGAAGAAATTGTCGCGGGTGTTGAGAAGAGTGACCAGTTGAAGGCTGGTGTTGAAGAAGTGGTATTCGAATAGTATAAAACAGCTCCTGAGCAGTTGGCTAAGGAGCTTTGAGTAAGGGAAACAAGCAAATAGCTTTATTCATACAAACATAAATAAGCAGTTTCAACTGCTACTTTGACTTGGAACGTTTGATCCGCATCTACCTGAAAGCTTTCTCCAGCATTATAGGTTTTCCATTCTGTTTCGTCCGGTAATAGTACCGTAAGTGCGCCACTGGTAACGCTCATGGTTTCTTTTTTCGATGTGCCAAATTCGTAATCGCCAGCGGCCATAACACCGACAGTTGCTGGTAGCGTTTCTGTCTGAAATGCGATGGAGACAACTTTCCCATCAAAGTATTTATTAGTCTTAAACATAGTCATTTTCTGTAATTTATAGGGGTGGAGAATTATACAGAATCCATAAAAAATAGGTATTATTCTAGAGGCCGTTCCAGTGTTATAAAGGCGTTTAGTTTGTACTCGATAGACGGAAAATAAAAGCCGTTTTAAAATTAGTCGAAAACGCCAGCTAATCTATTGTGATCAGACTTTATTTCTGTTTCTATAAATTCAAAAAAAGCACGAACTCTCGCTGAGTTAACGAGATCGCCATGGGTCATCAACCATAAACCAACGTTACTATCTTCAAGACCTGTATAAATACGCTGTAGTTTTTCTGAAGATTCGCCAACAAAGCAAGGCATATAGGCCAAGCCCATGCCACCTTCCGCCGCTAAAGCTAATGCTTCAAAAGAGTCAGCTTTTAAAACAATATTATATGGATGAATGATGCTGTCAATTTGGCGAGCAACACTACCATTATTGATATCCAATGTTAAACCTAGCCAGTGAGCTGATTCAATAGGGCGGGGACCATGTAAACTGCTGATGTAATTTGGTGATCCATAAACTCCGAATGCGAGATCACAGATGCGTATACCTGAGAGGTTTTCAGGCATCGTAACAGCAGGTCTAATTGCAACATCGGCATCCAATTGGTTGAGGTCTAAGAGTCGGGTGGTGATGTTGAGCTCTAATTTAATATTGGGGTAAGCCTGATGAAATGAAACTAGGTGGCGTTCAAGAATGAGGCGTAAAAGAGTATCTGTTGTTGTTAATCTCAGGGTGCCTTCCAATTTCATTTCTTGGCCAAACACTCGTCGTTCCAGATTTTTTACAGTTGTTTCTATAACAAGTGCTGCATCTAGCAGTTGCTTTCCTTCCGCTGTGAGCTTGTAGCCTGTTGGCAATTTATGAAATACCCGCAATTTGTGCCGGTATTCAAAGTTACTGAGTCGCCTGAGCACGGTACTATGATTAACTCCCAACGCTCTGGCTGCAGCAGCCACTGACCCCTCATTAGCCACTGTTAATACGTACTGTAGATCATCCCATCTTATGCTGTGCATTTTTGCATACCAGTTGTGCTTAATTGTTGAATTTACTGCATTAATAATAAGGTCATACTGATCACGCAAGCCAGACTTATTTAAATTAATTCTCAATTAAGGTAATAAATATGAAAAAAGTGACTGTGAATATCCTCTGCGTACTGTTTTTAACATTTAGTGGCCTGATATCGGCGGCAGAACCATTTGAAGCTGAAATTACGGCGCGCCAATCATTGATGCAGCTACTGAAATTCAATATCAGCATCCTTGGTGAGATGGCAAAGGGAAATCGTGATTACAATGCTGAGTTGGCTGAAAATTCAGCTAAAAATATTCATTCTGCATCATTAATGAAGAATGGCGCTATGTGGCCCGAAGGATCTGACAATACTAAGTTGCCAGGTAAAACAGATGCATTGCCGGCTATTTGGTCAAACTATCCGGAGGTTGTCAAAAAACATACTGCTTGGACTGAAGCTTCTGCTGCTCTTTCCGAAAATGCAGGAAAAGGACTTAAGGAACTGAGTGAATATATTGGCCCTCTAGGGAAATCCTGCCAGAGTTGCCACAAAAGCTTTCGAGCTAAACAATAAGTGTTATCTATGTGAGAAGGTAACTTTATTGTGTTGCCTGTTATCAATCATTAAGGAAGTTGATGATGAAATTTAACCATAGACCTTTAATGAAAGTATGGGATTTGCCAACTCGTCTATTTCACTGGGCACTTGTTACTTTGTTTCTATTTCTTGTCATTAGTGGTGAGGTTGGTGGCTCATTAATGCGTTGGCATATATTGAGTGGCTGTTTACTTTCAGGGTTGATTATATTTCGTGTGATTTGGGGGATCTTTGGCAGTTATCATGCCCGATTTATTAATTTCGTGCGATCCCCTAAAGCTGCTCTGACGTTCGTATTGGCTTTGTTTAAAGGTAACGCAGGTGTTTACGTGGGACATAATCCTGCAGGAGCGATAATGATTTTATTATTGCTGATTGCATTAAGCCTTCAAGCGTTAAGTGGGTTGGTAACAACGGATGATGTGCTTTGGAGTGGCCCACTTTATTCATGGGTAAATGAAGTTATTGCTGAGTGGGGAGCAGCGATTCATCATGTGTTAGAAGTCATACTTAAGTTGCTGGTAATTATTCATATCCTTTCTGTGCTTGTGCATGAATTCTATTTTAAAGACCCTCTTGTTGGAGCGATGATTCACGGTTACAAAGCAGCATCCCAGGGTCATAAGGTTGAGTCTAATAGGCATAATCTCGCTCTTATTTTGGGGCTACTGGTGTCTGGAGCTTGGGTAGTTTGGCTCTGGTCGTTACCCTTATAACTATAGTGAGAATGCATTGAAGATGTGCAATCTATAAAATTAAGGTATGACTATATCTGGATATTCAAAGAGCCCAATTAGGCTATCATTCCGAACCTTCAGTAGCTAGAATAGCCAGCCAATAAAAAAATAGACGTAGTTCATGACCACCGACTTTGTTCACCTTCGCCTGCATACTGAATATTCACTTATCGATAGTACCATTCGTGTTAAAAAGCTGATTTCAGCCGTTGCTGATATGGGCATGCCGGCTGTTGCTATAACAGACCAATGTAATTTTTATGGCTTGATCAAGCTTTATACAGCCGCTCAATCGACTGGTATCAAGCCAATTATCGGGGCTGATTTTTGGGTGAGAGAAGAAGGCGAGGATGCCAAAAACTCGATGATTTGCCTATTGGCGATGAATCATACGGGTTACTTAAATATTATTCAGCTTATCTCCAAAGGTTTTCAGGAGGGGCAATATCACGGTTCTCCTTATGTGCGTCGAGAATGGATCAGCCAGTTAAGTGAGGGAGTAATAGCTCTATCTGCTGGACGACAAGGTGATATAGGTCAGGCGCTATTAGGAGGCCGTGACAGCGAAGCTAAGGAATTACTACAGCAGTGGCAGCAGGATTTTCCAGATCGCTTTTATATTGAGTTACATCGTACAGGCCGAAATAATGAGGAAGCTTACCTGCATGCTGCCGTTGAATTAGCGGCAGAGCAACAAGTCCCTGTTGTTGCTACTAATGATGTTCGTTTTTTACAGGCAGATGAATTCGAAGCTCATGAAGCCCGAGTCTGTATTGGCGAAGGCCGAACACTGGATGACCCACGTCGAGAGCGGCGTTACAACGAGCAACAATATTTACGAACACCGGCAGAAATGGCTGAATTGTTCAGTGATATTCCTGAGGCTTTAGTAAATACGGTCGAAATTGCCAAACGTTGTAACGTTGATATCGAATTGGGTAAATATTACTTACCGGATTACCCAATTCCCGAAAATATTAGTAGCGATCCTTTTTTCAAAGATTATATTCCTTATGAAACATTAGAAAATTACGCTAAAGCAGCGATGGAGCAGCAGTGGGCTGATCGAAAGGAATCTCCTGAATATCAGGAGATGTTAACAACCAATGTGTTTTTCCAAAAAATTTCTTATGAAGGTTTATATAAACGCTTAGATGTTATCTTCCCTATTAAAAAAATAGAAGAAAATACGCCTGAGTATGATGAGTTATTAAAGGAATATATTGACCGCCTGCAATATGAATTAAATATCATTATGCAGATGGGTTTTCCCGGATATTTCTTAATTGTAATGGATTTTATTCAATGGGCTAAGGAGCATGATATTCCTGTTGGTCCTGGTCGAGGTTCGGGTGCAGGTTCACTGGTTGCTTACTCACAATATATTACCGATCTCGATCCTTTAGAATACGATTTACTCTTCGAGCGTTTCTTGAACCCTGAGCGGGTATCCATGCCAGATTTCGATATCGATTTTTGTATGGATAATCGAGATCAGGTTATCAATTATGTTGCAGAGAACTATGGTCGCGATGCTGTTTCGCAAATTATTACCTTTGGTACCATGGCTGCAAAAGCTGTAGTACGAGACGTTGCGCGAGTGCAAGGCAAGTCATACGGTTTAGCCGATAAATTATCTAAAATGATCCCGATGGATATTGGTATCACATTGAGCAAAGCCTATGATCAGGAAGAAACCCTACGAGAATTTCTAGCCAATGACGGTGATGCTCAAGAAATTTGGGATATGTCATTACTCCTCGAAGGCGTTACTCGAAATGTGGGTAAACATGCGGGTGGTGTTGTCATTGCTCCAACGAAACTAACTGACTTTTCTCCTTTGTTTTGTGATGAAACTGGTAAAGGTCTTGTTACTCAATACGATAAAAATGACGTAGAGTCCGCAGGCTTAGTTAAGTTTGACTTTTTAGGTTTACGTACACTGACCATTATTGATTGGGCAGTAAAAATGGTGAATAAAGTACGTGAGCAAAACAATGAAGAGCTGCTGGATATTTCACAGATAGATCTGACTGACCCCGAGACTTATAAAATGCTGAAAACGGCTGAGACAACCGCCGTATTTCAGCTGGAATCTCGAGGGATGAAAGATCTTATCAAGCGTTTACAACCTGATGATATTGAGGATATGACGGCTTTGGTGGCATTGTTCCGCCCGGGGCCTTTGCAATCAGGAATGGTTGATGATTTTATCAATCGAAAACATGGTCGTGCTCAAGTGGCTTATCCTGATGCTAAGTATCAACATGAAAAGTTAAAGCCTATTCTCGAACCCACTTATGGTGTTATCGTTTACCAAGAACAGGTGATGCAGATAGCACAGGAATTGGCAGGTTATACATTAGGTGGCGCTGACTTATTGCGTCGTGCAATGGGTAAGAAAAAACCTGAAGAGATGGCAAAGCAGCGAGAAGTCTTTGAGTCGGGAGCCAAAGATCAAGGTGTTGATCCTGAGCTGGCCATTAAAATTTTTGACCTGGTTGAAAAATTTGCCGGCTATGGTTTTAACAAATCTCACTCAGCTGCTTACGCTGTTGTTTCTTATCAAACGGCTTGGTTGAAAACTCATTACCCAGCAGAATTTATGGCAGCAACCATGTCATCAGACATGGATAAAACAGATAAGGTCGTAACGTTTGTTGAAGAATGCCGTTCAATGAAACTAAGCCTGTTGCCTCCCGACGTTAACAATGGTGAATATCAATTTACTGTCGATAAAGATAAAAATATTATATACGGGTTAGGTGCTATTAAAGGTTTGGGAGAAGGCCCTGTAGAAAGTATTCTCGAAGCACGTAAAACAGGACCATTTACTGACCTATTTGATTTCTGCTCACGTGTCGATCCCCGTAAAGTGAATAAACGTGCTTTAGAAGCGCTGGTTCGTAGTGGTGCTTTTGATACCATTGGTCCAAAAGTTTTTCTTCCTCAACTTCCAGCAAAGAATATTAATCCGTCTCGTAAAAGACAGTCGCAGAATCGTATTCCCAAACCAGATGTTATGGATCTTGATCAGACTCGTGCAATGTTAATGGTTGCGCTGCCTGAAGCCGTTAAAACCGCTGAGCAAAACCAGGCCAATGAAAATGCGGGCATGGGCGACCTGTTTGGAGATGTGCTGCCGGGTTCGACAAGTGGTGATGAAAAAATGGATGTTTATCAGGACTTTCATCGTGTTCGTCGTTGGAGTATGAAGGAACGTTTAAATGGAGAAAATGAAACCCTCGGTTTGTATTTAACTGGGCATCCAATCGATGAATATGGGGAAGAGGTAAAATATTTAGTCTCTTCCAGAATTGCTGATCTAACAGCAGATAAAAAATCACGAAAAATTGCAGGCTTAGTTGTCGCGATGCGAGTAATGAAAACCAAGCGTGGTGATACCATGGGTTTTATTACCTTGGATGATCGTTCAGGGCGTATCGAAATTGCTATATTTGCTGATACTTATACGCAATACCGAGATAAGTTAATTAAAGATGCTCTACTCATTGTTGAAGGGCAAGTGAGCCACGATGATTATAGTGGTGGATTAAAAATGAGAGCTGATAGTGTGGTTGCCTTAGAGGATGCTCGGCGAGACCAGTTACGCGCCATTTGTATTCACTGGTATAGCAATAAATTATCGACAGACTGCCAGCAAACACTATCACGCATCGTTGAGCCATATCGTATACAACCTGATAGTGATATTCATGGTTGTGATTTATTAGTGAATTATCAACGTGCAGATGCCTCCGCATTATTGCGTTTGCCTATTGAGTGGCGCATTCAGCCTGTTGATGAAGTGATAGGTCAGTTAAAAGAGGCATTTGGTATGGAAAACCTGGTTTTGAAATACCAATAATTTGTCCATTTATTAACGCTGTAATTGCAACACAGGTCGTTTTTCAGAGGTGCCTTATAGTTATTAACCCACAACTTATAAATAGTTAACATTATGAATAAAGATAATAATCCAAATGTAAGCCATTCAGACTCTACGTCTTCCACATCGGTACAAATGATTCCCGAGGTTCCCAATTTTTCTTTTCCTGCTCAAAGAGAAGCTTTATTAAATCAGGCTATTTCAACAATCACGCCGGAAAAATTAAATGAGTATCGCAGTGCCTCTGCATTTATGCAGGCGATTGCTGAAGAAGCGATGATGTGGAAACAACAATTGCCTGAAAATTTTCGGCCCGCCATATTGGCGGTTCTCAATGGTGGATTGCAAATTAATGTGCATACACTCTCTCAGGTTAGCTTTCATGGTATCCGTATAGAAGGGACTCTTAATGGTGGGCCTTGTTCTTTGTTGGCCCATCAATCTACGGTTCAGATTTTATGTTACGGACAGCAAGTCGTCGAAAAAGAAGAAAGAAGGCCAATTGGTTTTATTTGGCCTGATAACGAAGTTGAAGTGTAGTTCGTCTCTTAATTAAAGAATGTAAATAATTTGAGGATAAGTTAATGGATGAGAGTGAGAAGATACCATTCGACGGGGCAATCAGTGATTTTTACTCTAATAGAGCGCCAGAATCTATTAAAAAACTTATCTCTTCTACAAAAAAATCAGGTATTGCCAGCGATTCCTATCCTTATCAAGAACGAATGGATAAGAATGAATATAAAAAGCTTCATAAAGACTTGCAGATAGAGTTGGCAAAAATGCAGGTATGGGCTAATCAAACCGGTCAGCGGATTGCTATTGTTTTCGAAGGGCGCGATGCTGCTGGTAAAGGTGGAACAATTAAGCGCTTTCGTGAAAATTTAAATCCACGCTCAGCCCGTGTGGCAGCCTTACCAAAGCCTTCTGATATCGAAAGAACACAATGGTACTTTCAACGTTATATTTCTCATCTCCCTAGTGCGGGTGAAATAGTCTTTTTTGATCGCTCTTGGTATAACCGTGCGGTTGTTGAAAAAGTCTTTGGTTTTTGCAGTGATGAGCAGAGAGAAAGCTTTTTTCAGCAGGTTGTTGAATTTGAAGACATGCTTGTGAGCGAAGGAATAGTGCTTATTAAATTATGGTTTAATGTAGGGCGTGCAGAGCAATTGAGGCGCTTTTTATCAAGAGAACAAGATGTCTTAAAGCATTGGAAATTATCCTCGATTGATATCAAAGGATTGGATAAATGGGACGAATATACTTCAGCTATCGAGGAAATGTTCGCCAGAACACATAATGAAACCTCCCCTTGGAATGTTGTGCGTTCCGATGATAAAAGCCGTGCTCGTGTAGCTGCAATACAAGCAGTTTTGTACCAGTTGGACTATCCTGATAAATCGAAAAAATGTATAGTTGCACCCGACCAGAATATTTTTGGCGGGCCAGATATCATTGGTTAATGATTTCAACTTTATTATATAAGTACGATATAAAATATACATAAGGAATATTTGTGAAATATAAGGGTTATTTGATTGTAGTTGTTTTTTTATCCAGCTTTAGTTTTCGTGCTTTTAGTTCAGAATTTTTTATTGCTCCAGAGGTCGGCTACTCTAACCTAGAGTTTGATGGTCAATTTTCTCTTGATGGTAACAGTGATTCTACGGATGGAGTGGCTTTAGGCATGTCAGCAGGATATCAGTTTGATTCTAATTTGTTAGTTGAAGCTAATATTTCATCCACATCGAATTATGATTTTTTGGGTGCTTTTGATAAATACACTGTTAATGAATTTAAACTGTTGCTAGGTTATAGAATTCACCTTTCTAAGTATGTAAAAATAATACCCAAGGTTGGATATAGTATTTGGGATCTTGAGGCAGAGGAAGGGCAATTCTTAAATGCTGGCCCGGAAGATGAAATAAACCTTTCAGGAAAGGACTTGTTTGGTCAAATAAGTATGCAATTTTCTACCACCGATAATTTCCATATCTATTTATACCATAGTCATTATGATATTGAATTTGGTGAGATGGCTACCAGTGGTGTTGGTTTTAAAATCAATTTTTAATTAGCAGTTGTAGGTTATTTTAATATAGACCCTAAAATACCACGAATAATTGATCGCCCTAACTGTGAGCCAACAGCACGTGCAGCACTTTTAAAAAAGGCTTCGGTGGCAGTTTGTCTACCACTAGTTTTACGACCTCTGCTTTTTTTCTGTTGTTTTTGTTGTGCTTCTTGCTCTTCTACCAATTTATTTTCTTCAGCACGTTTCTTTAAAATCTCATAGGCAGATTCGCGGTCCACTTCTGTTTCGTAGCGGCCTTTGTATGGTGATCGTTCTAAGTGCTCTTTACGTTCTTCATCGCTCATGGGGCCGATGCGTGATTCGGGTGGGCGAATTAATATTCTTTCCACCGGTGTAGGTTGCCCTTTTTCCGTTAGTACTGATACCAGCGCTTCGCCTGTGCCCAACTCAGTGATGCACTTTTCAGTATCAATGTTAGGGTTTTCAGGGAAGGTCTCCGCAACAACTTTAACCGTTTTTTTATCTTTTGGTGTGAACGCTCTTAGTGCATGTTGAACTTTTAAGCCTAATTGTCCAAGAATAGATTCGGGAACATCGAGTGGGCTTTGGGTAATAAAGTAAACGCCAACACCTTTAGAGCGAATCAACCTGACGACTTGCTCAATTTTATCCACTAACACTTTTGGCGCATCGTCAAATAACAAATGGGCTTCATCAAAAAACATCACAAACTTGGGTTTTGCTGCATCACCTACCTCAGGCAGGTTTTCAAAGAGTTCTGAGAGTAGCCATAGTAAAAAGGTTGCGTATAGCCTAGGAGATGTTTGAATGATTTTAGAGGCATCAAAAATATTAATAATGCCATTGCCTGAAAAATCCGTACGTATTAAATCCTCGAGGTTGATGGCGGGTTCGCCTAAAAATAACTCGGCATCCTGTTCTTCTAATACTAATAAATCGCGTTGAATAGCGCCGATGCTGGCTTTAGAGATATTGCCATATTCAGATTGTAATTCGGACGTATTCTCTCCAATCCAGTTGAGCATAGAGCGAAGGTCTTTTAGGTCTAACAGTAACCAGCCGTTATCATCGGCAATCTTAAAACATGAGTAGAGAACACCTGTTTGAGTGTCATTAAGCTCAAGCAGGCTGGACCAGAGCAGGGGGCCAATCTCGCTGACGGTCGTGCGCAGCGGATGACCCTTTTTCCCAAAGAAATCCCAAAACACGACCGGACAGGCTTTCATCTGGTAACCTTCGATACCAATCGTATTTATACGCTCATCTATTTTGGGGTGGGGTTTCGCTGGTTTCCCCAGGCCGGAGACATCGCCTTTGATATCTGCCAGAAATACAGGCACGCCATTATTTGAAAAGCTTTCGGCGAGTGTTTGTAATGTGACTGTCTTGCCTGTGCCGGTTGCTCCGGTTATCAACCCATGGCGATTTGCCATTTTCGCGTTTTGTTTGACCTGGCACTGACCATTACCACCAATAAGGAAATCTATTGTTTGCTCAGCCACGTATTTCTCCCTAACTTAGGTTGTTATATTAATAGTGTTTTTTATGTTTTGACGCGTTATAGTACTGGCAGCATATTACCATGAGTGATATAGATTGTTGATTCTAGGTATATGACATTCGCTAGTAGCAATTTATTTATCGGCTAAATTAGTTGTTTGCAGCCGCTGACTTAAAATTATAAATCAGGAGAATATTATGGATTTGATGAAAATCGCAACACAGCTGTTAATTAATCAACTTGGTGGAAGTAATTCTAACTTGAGTGAAAGTGTAGTATCGGCGGCACTATCCAAGTTAATGCCTACTAATTCATCTGGCGATTTGGATTTGGGTAGTCTACTAGGCCAGCTAAATGGAGGTGGTTTGGCATCAATGGCTGCTTCTTGGCTAGGTGATGGCGATAATTCATCAGTATCGGGCAGTCAAATTACCGATTTATTCGGCCAATCCCAGGTACAGAGTTTTGCACAAGATCTAGGAGTTGATGAGAGTACAGCAAGCAATGGCCTATCTAATATGATTCCTGATTTAATCGATGGTAGCAGTAAAGGTGGTTCTTTGTTGGATTCTATCGGTGGCGGGGATATGATGGGATCACTAGCTAAAGGTGCTCTAGGCTCTTTATTCAAATAGGGGGTTACCCCTTTTGCTTTAGAGGCTGTTCTGAAGCGAAAGAATTGAATAAGCCGATACCCAATGATAAAGTCTATCTGTCGTAGTTAAGACACCGACTTAAGCGCTAATACATAATAAAATAAGCAATAATAATAGGAGAGACCATGTCTGATTACTTAGCCGATGTACAACGTTATGATGCAGATGCTGATCCATCTATCGTTGAAAAAATTGTAAAACATCTAGGAATTGCTCTAAGAAGTAAAGATGCTTCACTGGTATCTTGTTCTGATAAATCTGAGCGTGACCGTGTTGCCGAAAAATGGTGCGGGAAAAAGCTGGGCGTTACTGGAGACGATGCTGATAATGTCGTCGAGACGGTCTGTCAGGCAATGAAAGGAGATAGAAACAAGTCGCGTGTTACCTTTTATTATCTTGTCGCTAAAGAGCTGGGTAAATTAGGCGATCTATAACAATAGTAACCGAATACTAATGGCCAGAGTTAACTCTGGCCATTTTTGTACTATTGATGACGCATTTTTCTCGACGAATCGTTTACTTTAGCGTATCTTTACGCCCCCTATATACTTCAACTATTTCTGTGCAGGCATCCCCCTTATGAATCCAAATTACCTCGATTTTGAGCAACCCATCGCGGAACTCGAAGGTAAAATCGAAGAGTTACAATTGGTCGGCAATGATAATGATTTAAATATCACCGAAGAAATCGAACGACTCCGAGAGAAAAACAGTAAACTGACTGCTAGTCTCTACGACAATTTGACTCCCTGGCAAGTCGTTAAAGTTGCTCGCCATCCTCAACGCCCTTACTCCACTGATTATATTTCACGCATCTTCGATGAGTGGGATGAACTACATGGTGATCGCCATTTTGGTGATGATCACGCTATTGTTGGTGGTGTTGCTCGTTTAAACGACAAGCCAGTCATGGTGATTGGCGAAGAAAAGGGCCGCAGTGTTCAAGAAAAAGTCATGCGTAATTTTGGTATGCCCAAACCTGAGGGATATCGTAAGGCATTGCGTCTAATGGAAATGGCAGAACGTTTTAAGATGCCAGTGATCACCTTGATCGACACACCGGGGGCTTATCCGGGTATCGATAGTGAAGAGCGAGGCATTAGTGAAGCGATTGCTCAAAACTTAGCCGTTATGTCGCGCTTAAAAACACCAATTATTTGTACAGTAATCGGTGAGGGTTCTTCTGGTGGAGCCTTGGCAATTGGAGTAGGTGATCAGCTGAATATGTTGCAGTATTCGACGTATTTTGTGATTTCTCCTGAAGGTTGTGCGAATATCATTTGGAAAACAGTGGATAAAGCGTCAGACGCTGCAGAAGCGATGGGTGTGACCTCAGAAGTGTTATTAGATCTGGGTATTGTGGATGAGATTATCCCTGAACCCTTAGGCGGTGCTCATAGAGATATTGATGTGATGGCCGCTGGTTTGAAATCCAGGCTAATTGCTCAGATGGATGATTTGTTAGAGCAACCTATCGATACTTTACTTGAAAGACGTTACCAGCGTTTAATGAGTTACGGTAACTAGTCCTAGTAATTTTTTGCATGAGCAGGATGGTCTTCAGCATCCTGCCCATTTATTTTCTAATGACGGTGAAATGGCTACTATTAAGCTGTTAATAAACGATCATACTTCTTACTCAGAAAGTCATAAAACTGCTCTCTTAATAGATTGATATCTCTTTTCATACCGAGAATGTCTTCTTCACTAATGTCTGTTCTTCCTACATAAACCTGCCTGCGAAAATGGGCGACTTTTGATCCATAAAGTCTCAAATTCTTTGAGAGTGTTTTTTCTCCCAGCATTAGTAATTTAGACTCAGCATCAGATAGCTTTTTAAATTCATCTGCCAGTGTTTGACTGATATAATCAAGCTCTTGTTTTCGGGCTGCGGGCCATCGTTTACCAAAACGAATGGATTCAACCACAAGCGCTGAATATTTAGCGAAAGTATGACTGACGTTACCAACATCGGCAGAAATACTCTCTAAAATCTCAAGTCGACGATGTTCTGCCCTTATAGGCCTAGGTTGTTTTCGATGGAATATTAGAATGGCACACATAGTTGCAATTAAGACTCCAACTCCAACCTTCATTGATGTGTCAATCAGTTGCCATAAAATACTTGTATCCATGATGGTACACCCTAGTAATAGTCAGAAAATCGTCGGTTTTATACAGTAATACCTAAACAGCAATAACCAGGCCAAAAAGCAATAGAGCAGGCCTAAATCAAGGACCTTTATGACAATCATTGTTTACCAAATAGACTATAAGGATGCCCAGCAGGGGATAGACCTCGTAAACCTTCTTGACCACTATGCACAAGATGAAATGGGGGGCGGTGAGCCATTACCTGAGTCGGTTAAACAAACATTAGTCAGTAATTTGGCAAAGTTACCTAATGCGATCACCCTCTTGGCTTATGATGGAGATGAAGTTGTTGGTTTGTTGAATGCATTTGAAGGTTTTTCAACCTTTGCCAATGAGCCCCTTATTAATATTCATGATGTTGTGGTTTTAAAGGAGCGGCGTGGAGAAGGTATATCTAGGCAATTATTGGCAGTGATAGAAGAAGTCGCTAAATCGCGTAATTGTTGTAAATTAACCTTGGAAGTTTTGTCAAATAATACCATTGCGAAAGAGAGTTATCGCAAATTTGGCTTCGGCAGTTATACCTTAGACCCCGATCAGGGGGAAGCATTATTCTGGCAGAAAAAGTTGAGTTGATGTGAAGAAAGTAACATTTACTTTTCTGATAGTTCTAATTTTATATATCGCCGAATCATTTGTTGGGTTGTATAAGTAGATGACCAAGCCCAGGCAAGCCCAAATAAAGTAAGCATCAGTATAAAAAAAATATATTTTGGGATGAACAGGTAAAGAACAATAGCAATGGCTAGTACTGTGAGTGAAAACCGGATTGTTTTTTGTTTTAGCCCTTGAATGTGCTGCTCAGCTTTTTCTATGGTATCAACTTGCCCTTTTTTCATTATGTTAGCAAGGTATTGGTAATGTTTTTCTTTGTCAGAGTTTTTCATAAAAGTATTATTTATTGATTCCTATTAACGGGTTTAACCGCCAGCTATTTTTACTTTAAACCCTTGTTTTTCAAATAGCTCTTTTATTTTTTCTCTTTTATCTGTTTGTATTTCAATAACTCCTTCCTTAATGCTGCCACCAACACCTAATTTTTTCTTTAACTCTTTAGCAAGGCTTTTTAAATCCATAGTCGCTGGTAAGCCTTTAATCAGGGTTACGCCATTGCCTTTCCTGCTTTCTCGAAATAACCGGACAATACCATCGCCATCATCCTGTATAACAGGGTCTTTAGCTGGTGTCTTGATACGCCCGGTCTCAGTGGAATACACTAAGCGACTGCTTTGGTCATTAGTGTTGCGATTATTTTTCTTCATGGTTTTCTTCTATTGTTGATGTAGCAATATGAAGCTGGTTTTTCATTGTACCAATGATAATAAGGATGATGCCAACACTAAATAATAGATAACTCCCCAGGTTTGTCAGCTCCCAGTAATACAGTAAGGGAGCAACGATAACACTGAATAAAAGTCCAATAGAGACCATTTTCTCAGCATTAACAGGTAACTTGATCTGTGTTTTACAGTGAGGGCAGGGGAATGACTCACGTTTAAGAAATGCCTTATCCGCCCCAGAATTCTTTAGTAAGTTAGGAGTAATGACTTGTCGGCAAGAAGGACAATGTTTTTTCAACATGTGTAAATAAAGCCTGTTTTTCATTTTTTGTGCGAAAGCCTCATTATAGAAGCTTTCATGTTTTACAGCTACAATAACTGCTTTTATCGAATAAGGCACCTGCTATAGAGACGGTTATGAATAGCAAAGAAGATAATAATGCTTTGAAAGAAGAGCTCTATAAGATTATTTTTGGGCATGATACGCCAGAAGGCAAGCTGTTCGATATTGTGTTGATTTATATGATTTTGTTCAGTGTGCTAATTGTTGTACTGGACTCTGTCAACTATTTATCCAGTAATTACAGTGTATATTTCATAACGATAGAATGGGTATTAACGATTCTCTTTACTGTTGAATATGGTTTAAGGATTTACAGCTCGCCTAATCGGTGGCGTTATGTTTTTAGCTATTATGGTATTGTGGATCTAGTGGCAATCATCCCAACTTATCTCAGTTTGTTCGTTGGAGGAATAAGCTACTTATTAATTATTCGCTTATTGAGAGTATTGCGAATTTTCCGCATATTAAAATTGGTTCGCTATTTAAGTGAAGTGAATGTATTGGTACGTTCATTAGCTATGTCACGGCGTAAAATTTTTATATTTTTTTCCGTGGTATTGGTATTAGCCACTATTTTCGGCTCTCTTATGTTTATTATTGAAGGGCCTGAGAATGGGTTTACGAGTATACCTAAAAGTATTTATTGGACAATTGTGACAATCACGACGGTTGGTTATGGCGATATTACACCACACACGATATTAGGACAGGTTATTGCGGCATTAGTGATGCTAACGGGTTATTCTATTATTGCAGTACCAACGGGAATTTTTACGGCAGAAATTGCACAGGAAATACAGCGTCAACGCGAGCTTAAATGTTGTCAAAACTGTGAGCGTAGCGGGCATGAACGAGATGCAAGTTACTGCCGTCACTGTGGTGCAGAGTTGCCTGACCAATAGATCTTTGATGAAGTTTTAGGCCACTCGTTTTTGAATTCGCTTAAATTTTTTGTTTTTCTTATGCTTTGCCTTTTTATTGTGAGTAACAGGGCGTTGTTGTAACCAATTAATCAGCTCAATATTACCCATGCTATCTTCTGCAAGCGCAGTACAGGATTCAACCCAGTCTCCAGTATTATAATAATCGATGCCTTCGATTTTTTTCGCAGCTGCATGATGAATGTGCCCACAAATAATGCCGTCATACCCTTGTTTTTTACAAGCATAGATAACCGCATGTTCATAATCGTTTATGTAGGTTTTAGCACGGCGAATATGCTGTTTAAGAAATCCTGCCAATGACCAATAGCCGCGTTCACTGCGTGCCCGCCAACGGTTATAGCACCGGTTAAGGAACATTAAGAATTCGTAACCTATATCGCCTACATAGCGTAGCCATGCAGAGCAACGTGTAACACCATCAAACTGGTCGCCATGGATCACTAATAGTCGACGTTTGTCTGCGGTAATGTGTTCATAGCGATTGACTAAGTGGATGTTGTCTAGGCTATTATTAGCATACTTACGTAAGAACTCATCATGGTTGCCTGTAATGTAATAAACTGGAGTACCTTGTTTAGCCATTTTTAATATGCGGCGAATGACTTGGGTATAGGACTTTTTCCAATGAATGCCTGATCGCATTTTCCAGCCATCGATAATATCACCCACTAGATATAAACGATCACAGCTATGCTGTTTTAAAAATTCAATCAATAGGTCTGCTCGACAATCTTTGGTACCTAGATGAACATCAGAAATCCATAATGAGCGGAAATGTTTTTTTTGTGGGATAGGAGTAGAGTCGTGTTGAAGGGAGTGCTGCGGAATATTGGATTGGTTTTCTGTATACATGGGCGTGAGTATTCCATGTAAATATGACAGAAAAATGAAATGAAATGAAAAGCATGATAGTGGCAAATATTAACTGCTTATTATGGCACTAATCGCTAAAATACTACCGAAATCAATTTCTTTATTATCGGAGGAAAATAGACAAAATGGCTGATTCCAAAGAGGTCGCTGCATTACAGGAGCAAATAGATGATTTACAGAGCCGCGTCGCCTACCAGGAAGATTTACTGCAATCTCTTAATAATATTATCGCCTCGCAAGAAATCGTCATAGGGCGAATGCAGCAACAATTACAACAAAACCGAGAAAAAATAGATGATGTTGCTCATAACTTGGAGTTATCAGGGGGAGAAAAGCCACCTCATTACTAGCCTAGCCTTTGAAAAATAGTCTCAAATATGAGCTATTTTGTTGATTTTAATGCCATTTTTGGAAATCCTTACACCCTTGCCTACACTTTAAGTAATTAACCCGAAATAGATCTAAGGTCTATTTACTTTATGTGATTTAACATGCGGCAAGCAACTCCCCCCTTACATTCTGGCCCTCTATTATTGCCTGATCATCTGTTAAAAAATACAGATGGTCAGTTTATCCAGAAATTATTCAACAGCTTGCGTTCCGCGGTACTGTATCTTGATCAATGGGGTCGTATTTGTTCTGCCAATATTATGGCCAAAGAATTGTTTCGTCAGGATGATTTATTGGGTAAGACATCTCTCGAATTTTTAAGTAACTGGGACGATACGGTTAACTGTCATCACGAAGTATTAATGGTTGCTCGAACAGGAACATCTATTATAGGGGCGGTAGAAAGAGCGGTGATTCATGGGCGTGAGCACTGGTTTCAGGTCGACAAAGTTGCCGTTAAAGACGATGAATACGGTATTAATGGTGTTTTAATTACGTTGGATGATATTACTGTCTTAAAAACACAGGAAATCCATCTACAGCAAAGTGAGGCACGCTATCGAGCGTTTGTTGAAAACAGCCAGGATGCGATATGGCGTTTTGATATGAATCCGCCAATCCCAATAGATCGCCCTAATGAAATTATTGTTGAAGCAATTATTGAACGGGCTGTTTTAGGCGATTGCAATCATGTTTTTGCCGACGTTTATGGCGCTCAGAAATTAGAGGATTTACTAGGTTCAAAGCTCAATGAACTGGGCACCAGTAGTTATGCTCTGGATACGAAAACGTTTGTGGAGAATGATTTTTGCCTTAGTAACCAAGAAATTATTTGGAATGGTTTAACCAGTAAGAATATTTATTTACAGATCTCTGCAAATGGGACGATTGAAAATAATCAGCTCGTAGAAGTATGGGGCGTAACACGAGATACAACTGAGCGCCGTCGCTATATTGATCGCTTAGAGTATCAAGCAAGTCATGACTCATTAACTGGCTTACCTAATCGAAGCCAATTAAAAAATATTGCCAATGAGTTAATGCGAGCGAAAAATAAAGCCACTGCATTAATGATCATGGACCTTGATGGTTTTAAGGAGATCAATGATACACTAGGCCATCATGTTGGTGATCAAATCATTAAAGAAATTGGCCCAAGAATTCAAAGTAGTATCGATAAACCAGATGCGACTATTTGCCGCTTAGGTGGAGATGAATTTGCCATTTTATTACCTGAGATCAAAAATGGCAGGAATGTCCGATTAATTGCAGAAAAGGTTCTTGCTGGTATACGTAAAGATTTTTGTATCGATGGAATCAATATAGAATTAAGAGCAAGCATTGGTATTTCGTTATTTCCAGAACAAGCCTCTGACTTTTCTACACTGATGCGCTATGCTGACGTTGCAATGTATACGGCTAAAAAAGAAGTCTCTGCTATTGAAGTTTATAATGCAGAGACGGACCAGCACTCAACAAAACGTTTATCGTTAATGAGCGATCTAGGCCGAGCCATTCGTGATAATCAATTAACATTGTATTACCAACCCAAAATCTCACTAGAGACAAATGAAGTGGTAGGGGTAGAGGCTCTATCACGATGGATTCATCCGACTATGGGGTTTATTTCTCCGGCTGAATTTGTGCCGATTGCAGAAATGACCGATATGATTAACGAGATGACGGAATGGGTGCTGAAAGAAAGCCTGTGCCAAGTTCGAAAATGGCAGGAAAAAGGTTTATTTATTAAAGTAGCGGTTAATATCTCTTCTCGCAATTTATTAAACGACAATATTGTTCAAAAAATTGAGTGGTTATTGCATCACTACGGCTTATCGCCTGCCTGCTTAGAGCTAGAGATAACAGAAAGTACTATCATGAACAATGCGGAACACTCTCTAAAAATATTGCAGGAAATTAATAACTTAGGCATTGACTTATCAATTGACGATTTCGGTACAGGCTACTCATCCTTAGCATACTTAAAAAAACTACCCGTTAAATGGTTGAAAATAGACTATGCGTTTATTGTTAATATGTTGGAGGATGAACAAGATCAAATCATCGTAAATTCCACCATCAATATGGCGCATAATTTAGGGTTAAATGTCGTTGCTGAAGGGGTGGAAAATCAAGACGTTCTAAACCGATTAAAGTCTATGCAATGTGAGCAAGCACAAGGCTATCATATCTCACGTCCTATACCAGCGAGTGACTTGGAAATGTGGTATGCAAGTTATACCGAAAATATAAGTAGTGGCGATTGAAGTAAGATCGTTAGTATCTGAAAGCTAAATTCAATTTGCTACTTATAAGTCACTACTGAATCCACATCAACAGTCCCTTTCATTGGTAGAAATGATAATCATTATCAAATGGTGTTGAAGTGTTATCTTATAACGTATATCATTCTTGCATGATCTATTAGCTTACTTATTAAAAAGAGAGATTCTTCTATGAGACCAGATATTCACCCAGAATATCGAGATGTGGTGTTCCATGACACTGCCTCGGATGCCTATTTTGTTGTTGGCTCTACTGTCAACACAGATCGTACTATTGAACACAATGGACAAACTTACCCTTATATGACTATAGATGTGTCTAGCAAATCGCATCCTTTCTATACAGGGCAGCAGCGCGTTAGTCAAAACGATGGTCGAGTAGCTAAATTTAATAAGCGCTTTAAACGAAGTAGTTCCAAGTAATACAGCCCGTTATTTTTTTAAAAAGTGTCAAATCCCACATCCAAATTATCATTATAATTTGGATGTTTTTCTTAAAACTTTAAGATCTTCTAGTCGTTGCTTAGCAATAGCGACTTCGTTTGTATTATCACCAAACTTCTTAATCAAATTATTTAATTGATTCTCTGAACTATCAAAATCACCGTATAGAATAAAGTATTCAGCGCGTGCTTTATGCAATGTCAAAATATCGCCTGCCAAGCCTGCAAGCTCAGCTAAGTGGTACCAAACAAATGGATCTTGAGGGCGTTGTTGGCGTAATTCATTGAGAATGTTAACTGCATTACTGTATTCATTATTTGCGGATAATAAACGGGTGTAGTGAATTTTGAGTGAGTAATTATCTGGTTTCTTTGCCAGCGCATCACGAATACGAGATAAGGCAGCAGGGGTATTGTTATTCCCAGCATCAATATCGGCCTGTGCGATAATTAAGGCCGGGTGATCCGGGTGCTGTTCAAATAAAGGAGTTAATACTTCGCTGGCTCTTTCAAATTCTTTACTGGCAATTAGAGCGAGTGCTAACCCGTAACGGCTGCCTTTCTCTGAAGGACTAAAACCTTTAAGTTCACTTTCAAACCGATTAATTGCCTGTTGTGGTGTATCCTCTTGTTTAAAGAGGACGCGTGATCGAACCAGGTCGTAATCGAGGCTTGAAGGAGATTGCTGGTTAGCGTATTCCCTTGCGCGGTTTTCTGCATCAGCAATCCTTCTGGCGGTGACAGGGTGAGTTAATAAAAACTCGGGTGGTTCTGCTGAAAACCGAGAAGCCCTTTGCATCTGTCCAAACATATCGGCCATAGAGTGGGGGTCAAATCCTGCCTTAATAAGGGTGGCCATACCTAGTCGGTCTGCTTCTTCTTCAAATGAGCGACTAAAACGAAGTTGTTGATCGATAATACCTGCTTGTGTCGCCTGAATTGCAGCGACACCAGCGTCTCCGCCACTGGTTGCTGCAACGATAAGACTACCTAACAGTGCCGCCATACCAATAAGCCGTTGTCCTTTTTGTTGTTCTACGCCTCGTGCATAGTGACGTTGGCTAAGGTGGGCAAGTTCGTGAGCAAGTACGCTGGCAAATTGTCCTTCAGTTTGTGCATAGGCATATAAGCCTGTATTGACGCCAATAATGCCGCCAGGAACCGCAAATGCGTTGATATTCTTATTTCTTGCTATGACCAATGAAAATTCATCACCGGCTGCTGGGTTATGGGCTGCTAATCGGTTGAGAAGGTTTTCCGTGTATTCAATTAATATAGGGTCAGAAGTCACTGGGACTTGGCGTCGATAAAGCCTTAACCAGGTTTGCCCTAAGCGCTTTTCTTCAGCGGTAGAAGCCACAGAGGTATTTTGACCAATAGAGGGTAATTGGTTGCTGGTATCTATTACTTCGGTTTTATTGGTTATTATTGTGCTATTTTGTGCAATATTCTTATTAGATGTTGTCATAGCCAATAAGGCTAAAAACACACATAGAAGGTATCTAGATATATGCCAAGGTTGCCGTGCGTTCAAATTCAGTATTTCTTCAGGAATAAAGTGCTTTCCTGCCTCCAGCCTAATGCAAGTTTCTCTGTTCAGGTAAAACAGAGTATCATCGCTTATTGGTCATTAGTCAAAATAAGTTAATTAAAACAGTACCTTAATTTGTTTATACTATCGAAACTCATCAACTTAATAGACATATTTTTCTGCTATGGTTCAACCCGTGTATATTGGAATTAAAGGTGGCTATTAAATATACAGTTGATGTGCGAGGTTTAACTTGTCCTGCGCCATTATTAAAAGCTCGGCAGGGCTTAAATGAGGTATCTATTGGTGAATGCATTGAGGTATTGGCAACCGATAAAAGTACCGTCAGAGATTTTCATCGTATGGTTGAACTGACTGAGCATAAATTAATTTCATTTCAAGAAACCGAACAAGTTTATCGATATGTATTAGAGAAAGGAAAGTGAGACGTATATGATTCCTATTATTCGTAACTGGATTGACCGTTATTTTCACAACGAAGAAGCGGTCCTGTTATTAGTATTATTGATACTTTCTTTTTTTGTGATATGGACAATTGGTAATGACCTTGGCCCAGCATTGATTGCGGTTGTTATTGCGTTTTTAATGCAAGGGATGGTGCATTGGTTGAAGCAAAAGGGAATGCCTCATATTGCGGCGGTGGTGCTTGCTATCCTGTTATTAATGGGGGCCATGCTTTCCATCTTATTTCTTTTAATTCCCGTGGTTTGGAAACAATCGACAATACTTATCTCAGAGCTGCCCAGCATGCTGACTCAGGGCAGGGAATTGTTATTGCATTTACCCGAACAATACCCATCTTTTATTTCCGAAGAACAAATAGAGCAATTAATTCGTCATGTAAGTACTGAGTTGGCGACTATTGGGCAAAATATATTGTCCGTTTCTTTATCAAACTTACCGGTATTACTCATTATTCTACTGTATTTCATTTTGGTTCCTTTGCTGGTTTTTTTCTTTTTAAAGGATAGTGAGGGCATGCTGCAGTGGGTGGGTTCTTTGTTACCGAAAGAGCGCCCAGTCATGAGTAAAATATGGGTGGAAATGAATCAGCAGATAGCCAATTACGTACGGGGTAAGGTAACAGAAATTTTATTGGTTGCCGCTGTGTCCTGTATCTCATTCATTATTATGGACTTAAAATTTGCGATGCTATTAGGGTTGGCTGTTGGTTTATCAGTAGTGATTCCCTATATTGGTGCTGTTGTCGTTACATTACCTGTATTACTTATCGGCTATTTTCAGTGGGGCTTTGGCTCTGAACTTGCCGTACTCACTATTGTCTATTTGGTTATTCAAGCACTGGATGGCAATGTATTAGTGCCCGTTTTATTTTCTGAAGCCGTTAAATTGCATCCGGTTGCTATTATTTTGGCTGTTTTAGTATTTGGTGGTTTGTGGGGGTTTTGGGGTGTCTTTTTTGCCATTCCATTAGCAACCTTAGTCAAGGCAATTACCAATGCCTGGCCCACACGTTCCTCTTCTAGCATTGTGGAAGCGGAATCAACACCGGAGCACACTGGCGCTGTTGAAAGCTAAACGGTAAACGTCTTTTTCAATAATAAAGTTGATTGCTTAAATGCAAGGTATATCTTTAGTGAAATCTATCCAACTTGTTTTTTTTATTGTCAGTTATTTATGCCTATCTTCATCATATGCCGCTCAAATTCATACGGGGAGTATTGATGAGCGGCGCTACCTTTATAAGGTACTTGATAACCAACTACAGGTATTGTTAATTTCTGATCCTGATGCTGATAAGGCCGCAGCGTCTTTAGATGTTAATATTGGTAGTTACCATGATCCTATCGACCGGGAAGGTTTAGCCCACTTTTTAGAACACATGTTATTTCTGGGTACTCAAAAATATCCAGAAGCTGACGAATATCAAACATTTATCAGCGATAACGGTGGTTCTCACAATGCCTATACCAGTAGCCATCATACCAACTACTTTTTTGATATTGATGCGAAGCAGCTCGATAGCGCTTTAGATCGGTTTGCGCAATTTTTTATTTCACCATTATTCGATAGTTTTTATGTTGATCGTGAACGCAACGCTGTGCACTCAGAATATAAAGCCAGTATTCGCGACGATTTCCGCAGGGGATACGATGTTTATCGCAACGTGATTAACCCCAAGCACCCTGATGCAAAATTTAATGTGGGTAATTTAGAAACCTTAGCTGATCGACCTCGAGATAAGGTTAGGGATGATTTGCTCGATTTTTATAAGCGATATTATTCTGCTGATAAAATGGCGTTAGTCGTATTGGGTAAAGAGCCGTTAACGGAATTACAGAAGATGGTGGTTCAACGCTTTAGTAAGATTCCTCAGACAAATACTATGGCAAAAAAAGGCGTTCAGACAAAAACTGGTGTGCAGCAGAGTTTAAAGTCAGAGCCGTTATTTGTAGGAGATAAATTACCTTTAGAAGTTGTTAGCCAGCCTATTAGAGAATTGCGGCAAATGTCGATGAGTTTTTCGGTACCTTCTATTCGTGAATATTATCGAGAAAAGCCGCTGGGCTTTATTGCTTATTTATTGGGGCATGAAGGTAAGGGCAGTTTATTATCTCTTTTAAAGAAAGAGGGTTTAGCAGAAAGTTTGTCGGCAGGCGGCAGAGATAACAATGATGGTACCGCTGCATTTTATATTACGGTGCAGCTAACCAAAAAAGGCTTAAAAGAGCGTGATTTAATTCGCGCCTTAGTTTTCTATGCGATTAACCAAATAAAAGAAAAAGGCGTGGAAGAGTGGCGCTACAATGAAAAACGCTTACTTGCAGAAATAGCCTTTAATTTTCGAGAAAAGACAAGCGCTATTTCGACCGTTAGAGGCTTGGCCAGTAACCTTCATCAATACCCAGCAGAAGATGTTATTCGCGGGGATTATGTGATGCTGAATTACACACCCGAAACGATTAAATATTTTTTGTCATTGATGACGCCAAGTAATGTGTATGTGTCGACAGTCTTTCCCGAAGCAGAAATAAGCAAGACAACAACCTATTATCAGGTTCCTTATGGTGTTAGCCCTCTACCTGAAAAGTTGCCAAGCTTAAGTAAAAAGTTAAAAGCGCAATTTCAGTTGCCAGAAAAAAACCCATTTATCCCAGAAAATATTTCATTGTATAAAAAAGACGTTTCTTTGACCGAGCCTTTAAAGCTAATCGAAAATGGGGGCAATATTTGGGCGAAGCAAGATACTTCGTTTAATACACCGAAAGTGAAGGTTTTATATCGTATTTTATCGCCACGAGTATCTGGTAGCTTGAAAGGTGTTGCGATGGCAACGCTATATACTGATTTACTCAGCGACCGCTTGAATGAATACAGTTATCCTGCATTACTTGCCGATACCGCTATATCAGTCAGGTCGAGTAATCGTGGTGTTGATATAACATTGGACGGTTACCACGATAAATTACATGAACTCATGAGTTTATTAATGGAAGAAATTGATAACAATGACATTGATAAAAAGCGTTTCTCTCAATTAAAAACAGACTTGTTAAGACGCTGGCGTAATGCAGATAAACGAACACCGTATCGTCAGCTTTACAATCAATTGGTTGTCAATTTGTATGACTCTTTTTGGACAAACTCTGCAAAAGCAAATGCCTTAGAAAGTGTCACTCTCTCTGATTTACGGACATTTGCGGACGAGTGGCGAGAAGGGGCGCAAGTGCAAGGTCTATATTATGGCAACCTCGATCATGAATGGTTGAAAAACTGGGAGCTCTATGTCCAAAAACTACAGTTGCTGGGTGAAAGTAATATAGTCCCAATAAATATTGCTAAGCTCGAAAGCCCAAGTGCGCAATATAATGTCTTTGATATTGATCATACTGACCAAGCTGTCGTTCTTTATTTTCAGGGTTTAGACGATACGATAGAAGATAGAGCTGCAATGACTGTTTTACGGCAAATAATGCAGTCGCCATTTTATTCATCTTTACGCACGGAGCAGCAATTAGGATACGTTGTTTTTATGGGAAGCTTGCGTTTAAAGCAGGTGCCTGGCTCCGTGTTTGTTGTGCAATCGCCCTCGGCTGATGTCGATAAAATCGGTGAGTCCATGCAGCAATTTATTAGCGGGTTTGAATCGAAGCTACCAGATGATATTAGTATTTATCAACAGGCTGTCATTACACAGTTATTAGAGGAGCCGCAAAGTTTATCGGCGAGTGCTAATGATCATTGGAACAATTTACTGCAGGATAATGAGGCATTTAATAATCGACAATTATTAGCTCAAGCCGTTGAGCAGTTGACAGCAGATCAACTGCGCGACTATTACCAGCAAGTACTCAAAACACCTGCTCGTTCTTTGTGGCAATATAGTCGTCCTCCTGCCCAGGCCCAGCAGTTACCGTTTAAATTCTCAAATGAAGTGTATTCATATCCCTAAGCTCACAGCGGTGAAGATTACACTTCAATAGACCCTGATTACTTTTTGATTTTAAAAGTAATTTCCTCTTTTGTTCGATGAAATAGGTGAGCTTGCCTATACTCATGGGGTATATGGGCCATTTGATCACCCTAGATAAGTTTATTCTGTAGTTTTTGATGACAAGTCTTTGTGATTTTTCTTGTAGTTAAACTACAAGAAATGATTGTTTAGATATCATTTTGAGGGATAGATTAGCTGCTGAGTGTATTTTTTACCAAAACTGTGCGTTTTTATTGCGATTGTATGTTTTTTGTCAGGTAGACAGCCATTTTTGTTTATGTAAAAATACTACAAAATTTAAGCTGGTACAGCTTTAATCTACAGTTCTTGTATTTGATAGGTCTATTAAGTCAGTTAAGTGAAAGGGCTTTACATAGTACAAATCATCCATCTCATTCGTTAATTAAAAGCCATCTTTGAACAAAGATGAATAAGTGAGGAGAAAATATGCACCATGATACTGAAACCCAGGAATGGCTTGATGCTCTCTCATCGTTAGTAAAGCACGCAGGAAAGGAAAAAGCGGCAGAAATCCTTTTTGATTTGAGCACATTGGCTATTGCCGAAGGCATCGATGTATCTTCTGCGATCAACACGCCATACATTAATACTATTGCAAAATATGATGAAGCTGAACGGCCTGGGAATGCTGAGCTTGATCGACGCATTCGTTCGTTCAACCGTTGGAATGCGATGGCGATGGTGATGCGCGCCAACGATAATGATGAAGGTTTAGGCGGGCATATCGCGACCTTTGCTTCAGCCGCTATTTTATATGAGATTGGTTTCCAGTATTTTTTCCACGCCGATGGTAATGATCGTTTAGGTGATCTTATTTATTATCAAGGACATAGTTCTCCTGGTATTTATGCACGTTCGTATTTAGAAGGGCGCTTAACCGATGAGCAAATGGATAACTTCCGACGTGAAGTCGATGGTAAAGGTTTGTCGTCATACCCCCATCCATGGTTAATGCCTGACTACTGGCAGTTCCCAACGGTTTCTATGGGCTTAGGCCCCATTACCTCTATTTATCAAGCGCGCTTTTTACGTTACTTAACCGCGCGTGACCTATTAAAAGATAATCCTGATCGTAAAGTCTGGGCGTTTTTAGGCGATGGCGAGTGTGATGAGCCAGAAACCTTAGGTGCTATTTCACTAGCAGCACGTGAGCGACTCGATAACCTTATTTTTGTGATTAACTGTAATTTACAGCGCCTTGATGGCCCAGTACGCGGTAACGGCAAAATTATTCAGGAACTCGAAGGTGTGTTCCGTGGTGCTGGCTGGAATGTCATTAAAGTGGTTTGGGGTAGCCAGTGGGATGAGCTACTGAAAAAAGATAAATCTGGTTTATTGATTAAGCGCATGAACGAAGTGGTCGATGGCGAGTTACAGGCTTGTAAAGTCCACGGTGGTGCTTATACGCGCAAACACTTCTTTGGTAAGTACCCAGAATTATTAGAGCTTGTTAAAGATTTGTCAGACGAAGATATTTACCGCTTGCAACGAGGTGGTAATGATTCGAGTAAAGTTTATGCCGCTTATGCTGAAGCCGTGACAACCAAAGGTCAGCCAACGGTGATTTTAGCGCAAACGGTAAAAGGTTTTGGAATGGGTAGTTCAGGTGAGGCGATTAACGAAGCTCACTCCGTGAAGAAAATTACCATCGATAACCTTAAAATTTTCCGCGATACTTTCAACCTTCCTTTCAGTGACGATGATTTAGCAAAACTCCCTTACTACCGCCCCGATGAAGATAGCCCCGAAATGGTTTATATGCGTAAGCAGCGTAAAAAACTAGGTGGTTACTTGCCAGCGCGTCGCAATGAAGTAGAACGTTTGGATACGCCTGAGCTTGATGTGCTGAAATCACATTTGACAGGAACTGGTGAGCGAGAAATTTCCACGACCATGGCCTTCGTTCGAATTTTATCGACCATTGTGAAAGACAAAGCGATGGGCCACCGTATTGTTCCCATTGTGCCAGACGAAGCCCGTACCTTTGGTATGGAAGGTATGTTCAGGCAAATCGGTATTTATGCCTCTGCGGGACAAAAATATGTGCCTCATGATTCTTCACAAATTATGTTTTATAAAGAGGATGAAAAAGGGCAAATACTACAAGAAGGTATTAACGAAGCAGGTGCAATGTCATCCTGGATTGCTGCGGCAACGTCATACAGTACCAATGGTGTTTCGACCATTCCATTCTATATTTACTACTCGATGTTTGGTTTCCAACGCATTGGTGATTTAGCGTGGCTGGCGGGTGATATGCAAGCTCGCGGATTTATGATCGGGGCAACAGCAGGTCGTACGACACTCAATGGTGAAGGCCTGCAGCACGAAGATGGCCATAGTTTAATTTTTGCCAATACCATTCCTAATTGTAAATCTTACGATCCTGCTTATAACTTTGAGCTTGCCGTTATTATTCAAGATGGTATGAGACGAATGTATAAAGAAGGTGAAAACTGTTTTTATTATGTCACCACCATGAATGAAAACTACGTTCACCATGCCATGCCCGAGGGTGCAGAAGAAGGCATCATCAAAGGCATGTATTGTTTGAAGTCTGGCACCAGTAAAAAGAAACACCGTGTGCAGTTATTGGGTGGTGGTGCCATATTGCGCGAAGTTGAAGCGGCAGCTGACATATTGCGTGATGAGTTTAATGTGGAGTCTGATATCTGGAGCTTAACCAGCGTTAATGAATTGGCACGCGATGGTCAAAGTGTCAGTCGACATAATATGTTGCACGCCGATGCTAAAACACCTCGAAAAGCTTACGTAACCGAATTGTTAGAAGGTAAACAAGGCCCAGTCATTGCCGCCACAGATTATATGAAAGCCTATGCTGAACAATTGCGCGAGTTTATTCCCGCCTCTTATACGGTATTAGGTACCGATGGCTATGGGCGCAGTGATACGCGAGAAAAACTGCGACACTTTTTTGAGGTGAACCGTCACTATATTGCTGTTGCTGCATTAAAAGCACTGGCAGACGAAGGAGCCATTAAACCTGCGGTTGTAACAAAAGCCATTAAATTATTTGGATTGGATGCTGATAAATCAGATCCAATGACACTATAAGGGGAGAGATGCTAGTGACTATACAAACTGTTTCTGTTCCTGATATTGGTGGCACCGAAGGTGCTGAAGTCATTGAAATTTCTGTTGCTGTTGGCGATGTTGTCGAAATTGATCAAAGTATCATTGCACTCGAAACCGATAAAGCATCAATGGATATACCTTCTTCGTTAGCAGGCAAAATTACCAAAATTAATGTAAACGTTGGTGACAAGCTTTCTGAAGGTGATGTGATCATTGAATTAGAGGCTGAAGGTGGTGGCGAGGGTGCCAGTGTAGAAGAGCCGACAGCCGAAGCACCTGCTCCTGAACCAGAGCAAGAAAAAGAAGCGCCTGTTGCGCAAGAAGCCGTTGCTGATGCCAATACTAATGCTACACAAGTGATTGATGTGCCGGTACCAGATGGTGCAGAAGGTGCCGAAGTAATCGAAGTGATGGTGGCTGAAGGTGATGAAGTTGCCGAGGATGACTCTTTAATCGTATTGGAAACTGATAAAGCCTCCATGGAAGTGCCTGCTCCCAGTGTAGGTAAGATCGTCAGCCTGTTAGTTAAACAAGGGGATAAAACCGCTGAGGGCGGCGTTATTCTGACGATGGAAGTCTCTGGCGGAGTAGCTGCACCAGCCGAACAAGCACCTGCTCCTTCTGAGCCAGTAAAATCTGAGCCTGTTAAACAAGCAGCAATGCCTGCGGAGCCTAAGGTGCAACCTCAAGCAGCGGTCAGCGAAGAAGTTGTAGTTCGGTCGAGTCAGTCTAAAGAGGTCTATGCCGGTCCTGCGATCCGTAAATTTGCTCGTGAGATGGCGGTAGATTTAACCCGAGTGACGGGTACTGGTGATCGAGGCCGAATTACTAAAGAGGATGTCAAAGGTTACGTTAAAGAAGTGATGTCAGGTCAACAGCCACTGTCGACACCAACCACGAGTGTCTTAAGCTCGGGTACCGGCATCCCTGGTATTCCTCCTGTCGACTTTACCCAGTTTGGTGAAATAGAGTTAGTGCCAATGAGCAAAATTAAAAAGCTCACTGCGACGAATATGACTCGAAACTGGTTAAACATACCTCATGTGACCCAGTTCGATGATGCCGATATTACGGATCTTGAAAGCTTCCGTAAAAGCTTAAAACCTGAAGCGGAAAAGCGTGGTGTTAAATTAACGCCATTACCTTTCTTGCTTAAGGCCTGTGCGGCGGCATTAATGGCTGAGCCAAGCTTTAACGTATCGATGCACCATGATGGTGAACATATTGTTCAGAAAAAATATGTAAACATCGGCGTTGCCGTTGATTCACCCATTGGCTTGGTGGTTCCTGTGATTCGTGATGTTGATAAAAAAGGGCTTTGGGAATTGGCTGCTGAGTTTATGGAGATTGTTGATAAAGCACGCAATGCCAAGCTTGGGCCAAAAGATATGCAAGGAGGCTGCTTTACGATTTCCAGTCTGGGAGCAATGGGCGGCCAAGGGTTTACGCCAATCGTGAATGCGCCTGAGGTTGCTATTCTGGGTGTATCCAAAGCGGAAATGAAACCAAAATGGAACGGCAGTGAATTTGAGCCACGCAATATGTTGCCACTATCACTTTCTTATGACCATCGTGCGATCAATGGTGGCGATGCTGGGCGATTCTTTACCTATTTAAATTCAGTAATTGCTGATGTAAGACGCCTTCTGTTGTAAAATACACCATCGTCTACACTAAAAGGTGAGGCCTTCTCTAAGGTACCTCGCCTTTTTTTATTTTATTCTTTCAATTTTTAATGTTGTCACCTTATGTTTTCACTGATTACCAATAATTCCCAGAATGTAAAAAACGACGTGCTATCGGGTATTACCGTTGCATTAGCACTAGTGCCAGAAGCGGTTGCTTTTGCCTTTGTTGCCGGTGTCGAGCCAATGGTTGGCTTATATGCTGCGTTTATGATGGGTTTGCTCACCAGTGTCTTTGGTGGCCGCCCGGGAATGATTTCTGGCGCAACCGGTGCAACCGCCGTTGTCATGGTCTCATTAGTGGCCCAGCACGGTGTACAGTATTTATTTGCCGCAGTGTTGTTGGCAGGCTTGTTTCAAATAACCGCCGGGATATTAAAGCTGGGTAAATATATTCGTATCGTTCCTCACCCAGTGATGCTTGGTTTTGTTAATGGCTTGGCCATTGTTATTTTTCTTGCCCAATTGGGCCAGTTTAAAATAGTGGATAATGTCACCGGTGTAAACGAGTGGATGCAGGGTTCACAGCTTTATATTATGGCGGCCTTGATTCTAGTGACCATGATGATCGTGCACTTCTTGCCAAAATTAACCACAGCTATTCCTGCAGGCTTGGTGGCGATTGTTGTTGTGACATTGGCCGTTATTGGTTTGGATTTAGAAGCACGAACTGTGATTGATTTTGTGCGTGGTATGTTGCCTGCGGATCAAGCAGCAACCGCTAGCCTTAAAGGTGACTTGCCTAGCTTTGCGATTCCGGCGGTGCCTTTAACTTTTGAAACCTTACAGATTATTTTCCCCTACGCGATCATTATTGCCGCTATTGGTTTGATTGAATCCCTATTAACACTGTCCTTAATTGACGAAATTACCGGAACCCGTGGCCAAGGTAATCGTGAATGCATCGGGCAAGGGGTTGCCAATACCACCAATGGTTTCTTTGGCGGCATGGGTGGCTGTGCGATGATTGGCCAAAGTATGATTAATATTAACTCTGGCGGTCGCGGTCGTTTATCCGGTATTACCGCTGCACTGGTTTTGCTTGCCTTTATTTTATTTGGGTCTTCCCTTATCGAAATTATTCCATTAGCTGCATTAGTCGGCATTATGTTTATGGTGGTGTTGGGTACCTTTGAATGGTCATCACTACGCTTGATCGGAAAAATTCCTGCAACGGATATGTTTATTGTGGTTCTGGTATCGGGTGTCACCGTTGTCTTCGACCTGGCAATTGCTGTGGTTGTGGGGGTGATTGTTTCTGCCCTGGTATTTGCCTGGAAACATGCTCAACATATTTTGGTAGATACCTATGTCGATGAAAATGGTTACAAAGTGTATGACTTACGCGGCCCGATATTCTTTGGCTCGGTAGCTAACTTTAAAGAATTATTTGACCCCAAAGGCGACCCTGAACATGTGGTTATCGAATTTAAACGCTCAAGAGTCAGCGATCATTCAGGCATTGAAGCTCTAGATTCTTTAGCAGAAAAATATCAGGCACAAGGTAAAACCTTACACCTGCGTCATTTAAGCCCTGAGTGTAGAAAGCTATTAAGGCGAGCAGGGAACCTCTGTGAGGTGAATGTATTGGAAGACCCTGATTATAAAGTCGCTACGGATGAGTTGGGGTAAGGGCTTATACGGGATAGTGTAAAAATAAGATAATTTCGTAGTACTTGGAGAAAGAATAACTATATGAAATTAATTAAAAAAGTAAGTCTTAAGTTTGGTGCTGGAGATGGAGCGGGAAATCTCGAATTGACACCAAGCGGAATTACACTATTTGTAGGCCCGAATAATTCGGGTAAAAGTTTGGTTCTTAGAGAAATCGAGAAATGTTGTGCAACGTATAATAAAGCTTCAAACCATATTTTAGATGATATAGAGTTTTTATTTCCGGCAAAAGAAATCGTTCTAAAAGATTTAGAGTCTAAACGTACAGAACCAAATCAGCATGAAAATGTGCCTGATGGATCAATTGTTGTTCATAGGCTTAAGACATATAAGGGGCTCCAGTCAAGGGAAATAGTACCATTAAGTCAGGTTGGCGCTTGGATTAAGTTAAATAATATTGCAACTCTGACTAGGTATTATGTTTCTTTACTTACTGTTAGGTTAGATGGTGCTACTCGTACTACTCTATTAAATCCAGCAAATAGAGGAGATTTACTTATACCTCCTACCAATATTCTATCTGCTCTTTGGATCGATTCGACTTCTAGAGAGAAGATTAGAACCTTAACAAAAGAAGCTTTTGGAAAGTTTTTTACGATAGATGCATTAAAAGCTGCAGAGTTGCGCGCGCGACTTGCGGAGCGTGCACCAGTTGATGAAAGTGAGGAGCAATCTCTTGATCAACGATCTAGAGATTATCACGGGGCGTCGATAGAAATTACTGAAGCATCAGACGGAGTAAAAGCTTTTACTGGGATGGTCTCAACTATTTTAGGTCAGAACTGCAAAATTCCACTTATTGATGAGCCCGAGGCCTTTCTACATCCTCCTCTTGCAAAGCGGTTAGGCAAAGAATTAGCCGAAACTTCTGCTACTCGAGACGCTTGTGCGTTTATCGCAACTCATAGCGCAGACTTTTTAATGGGGTGTGTATCAGGGAGCCCCGAAGTTAATATTGTGCGTTTGACATACAAAGGAGGAAAGCCAACGGCAAGATTACTAAAACACGAACGACTGCAAGAAATTATTAAGTCGCCTCTCATGAGGTCTACTGGTGTATTGAGTGCTTTATTTCATGAGGGGGCTGTAGTATGCGAAGGTGATTCAGATCGTGCTTTGTATCAAGAAATAAACGACCGAATAGCAGCTGTCGAAAAAGATAATTATTCTGAAGCTCTATTTATTAATGCCCACAGCAAACAGTCTACAGCCAAAATAGCTGGCCCGCTAAGGGAAATGGGTATTCCTGCTGCAGTTGTTGTGGATTTTGATATTCTTAAAAATAATGAAGAGTTTAAAAACCTGCTTAATGAATTAAGTATTCCTATTGCTATAATTAATGGATGGTGTCAGCAAAAGGCAAAAATATCCCAATATTGTGTGGAGAAAAATATTGACTGGAAAAGGCGTGGATTGCTTGATGTTGAAGAGAAAGATATGAATATAAGTTTGAAGAATTTATTAAATTCACTTTCTGAATTTGGAATATTTATAGTTCCGAATGGCGAATTAGAATCTTGGCTCACTAATATCGGAGTAGAGCCAACAAACAATAAGAAATATTGGTTGCTGAGTGTATTTGATGCTTTAGGTGGAGACCCTGAAAGTGATAATTATGTTAGGCCTTTAGATAGTGACATTTGGGAATTTTTAAGAAATATCGCCTCTTGGATTAACAACCCAAATCGAAACGGAGTATGACATGACAAGGGTACGAAATTAAAGGGGACACAATAAACCTACCCTAATTTGACGCACACTCTGAAAAAGGGGCAATAAATGCGCCCCATAATCGTCATCATGTACGATATTTTAGAATGGCTTTTTATACCTATTCTAAAGTAGCAATTTCTGATGCTGAGATGTCATCCCAAGTATAGTTTGGAGCTCTATTAAAATATCTTGCTATCCATCTAAAATTATCAATCGTCATTTGAGTATTAGCTCTTATTTTTATTGAATGAAATATGGCATCTTTCGGGTAATAGAATTTTCTTATTTCCACGTTAGTCCCAAACCCTAAAGACTTAAAATCTCCTTCTTTTGTGAACGCTGTTCCAATAGTATGAAAAACGGTTCTATACTCTCGGTTTTTACTATCAATCAATATAATTTCAGGTTGAGTAATTTTTCCGTCAGAAACTCTTTTAAAGCGGTCACTCATTATGCTGTATTTTGTATTTAACTCTTCAGGATTATCAAAAAAATTATACTGATTGATGTTTAACAGTACTTCTAGCGTTTGTATATGAGGTATAACCTTTAAAGGTTTATCTAGAGGAAATTTCTGCCATTCAGTAGTTATATAAAAAGGCCCCTTAATTAGTTGGTCAGTCGGAGCTGTATCCTGAGCTGAACAAGAACTGGCGAATATAATTAAAAGCAGGCTACAAAGCAGCCTGTTCATATATATTTTTACAATACTCATGCTGTTTTTATATCCTTATAGAGAGATTAATTAATTTTTTACTATAAAAAAGTGCCAACCCAGCAAACAGCGCGCTTTATTAAAAAATTAAACTTATTGTAAGGTAACAATTTCTGAAGGTAATACATCACTCCATGTATGATTAGGGGCTTGATAGTAGTGGTAAGCAACCCACCTCAAATAATTTATACTCATAGCAATATTCGACTTTAATTTTACAGCCGTAAATACCACATCTTTAGGGTAGTAGAACTTTCCCATATCAGTATTTGTACCAAACCCTAAAGCCTTGAAGTCACCTAAATCTGTATAAGCTGTAGCAATACTACGAAATAAGGGCCTAAATTCACGCCCTTTACTATCAACTAAAATAACTTCAGGTTGGGTTATTTTACTATCAGATAAACGCATAAGCCGGTCACTCATAATACTATACGGAGTATTAGGTTCATCTGTATCTACAAACTTGTACTGATCAACGCTAAACAATGCTTCTAATTTTATACTATGAGGAGCAGTTTCTAGAGGCTTATCTAATTGGAATACTTGCCATTCAGTAGTTACATTAAATGGTCCTTTTATTAACTGATCAGTCGGAGATGTATCCTGAGCAGAACAAGAACTGACTAATATAATTAAAAACAGACTACAAAGCAGCCTGTTTGTGTATGTTTTTACAATACTCATGCTGTTTTTATATCCTTCACATACGTTAGGTAACGGCTTTGTACTAGTGCACCCGGCGTCGCTGAACGTGCTGGAAAGTTAATCAAGGGAAGTCCTGCTTCCTCGTAAGCCCTGACGACTAACTCACTACAAAAAAAGCTGTTGTCATGGCCTATTTGATCACCTTTTTTAAGCTCATCGGCTAATTGCACAAATACACCAAAGATGCCTTTTCTTAAGATACCGCTACAGCCAGACGCAACCCCCGCACGGGCAGCACCAAAATAGTCGTAGTGCTTACCAGCTCTATGCTGCTCTTCAGCATAATGGCATATCCAACCGGCAAAGTTTGCATCTATAGATTTATGACGATAAAGAGTGGCGTAGCTCGAATGGCTTAACTGATCACTAAGACTATCTTTATTCATTCCCTTTCCAACTGCTTCGATTCCTTGCCCATTTCCAATAGCCAGCAATGCATGACTATAAGTAGAGCAAGAACCTGCTTGAATGATTTTAGATTGAGAACTATCGGCGCGAGTGACAATTATATCCGCCGGTTGAATATCAGTTAAATCAATTTTTGATACTGGGGTAACGTGTATAGCTTGTGTAGACATAATGTATATTCCTTTTACCTGTAATAATGCTTATTTCTTTATGTTAGTGGCGGTATTAAATCCAACAGCGATAGGGGCCTGGGCATTACCATCCTCATCATAAGGGGTATATTTGACCTCAATATCCACAAAGCTAATCGTTAATTCTTCTTTAGGCCGAGTCCCTGCTTTATTACTAGCTACTACGTTATATTGACTAATGAGTGCATTTTTCAGTGTATACTCAATAAACGTATCAGCACCCGTGCCGGTACCCGTTTTAGTTTGTACCAGCTTAATCATCTTACCCGTACCACAACATGCTTCAATAAATAGCTTGGCCGTTGCTTTATCCATATGGCGGGTAATCTTTAGGTCGGTGATTGTTGCGTTTGAACTTTCTCGATCCCCTTGGGTGGATGTGCTTGATGTGATGGCTCGACTAACGCCCCATTGCCATTTTTGAATATCTAACCAGCCACTGTAGTTAGTATCTGAGACTTCGCCGGGGACACCATCAATGTGTAGAAATGCTGACATTATTAAATCCATTGTCATTAGTTATTTTAATCAGTAAGGACTATACCGCGTTAAAAATGTCATTATCAATGCCATTAAAAAGAATGGCGCGATAATCACTGTGTTCTAAGGTAACGGTTGTTTAAAGTGTGATCGGGTTAACGATTATCTTTGTTTACCTGCTTAATCTTTGCTGCTTTTCTACATGTCTGGTGCAAGCCTTTTAAAAATAGTCATTTACTATTAAGTTCTTTTTTAGCTTTTTAGGCGTTAGCTTATCTTCTTTATAACTTTTCCAGCGTTACATCTTATATAGATGCTATATTTTCTAAAGAGCCTTAATTGGCTATTAGGTATTAGATCGTATAGAGAAAGAACGAAGAATTATGAAAGAGTATAAGCCCGGAGTTGTTTACCATTATAAAAAGAATAGAAAGCAACAATCTCTTACCTATATCAGAATGGGAATAGCCTGTTGGGTTTATATTGCAGGTTTATATGGCTATGAATTTTATTTTGATGAAACAGTTGAGACGCAGTTTCGGTTAATTTGGGTTGCTGTATTTTCAATTGCCAGTGCTATTCTTTTTTATATTGCATGGTGGCACAGGATACACCCAGCTACCTATGAGGCGATAATCACCAGAGAGCGATTTATTATTGATTACCCCGGCAGTTCCGAATGGTCTTTTGATATAAAAATTTCGGATATTAAACGCTTTGAGCATCGAAATACTCTATCTCATGCGGGGCGTGGTATAGGGCAGCATGGCGTTCTATTAAAGGATGGTACCTTCCACGATATTTGTATGAATTATGGTAGTAGTATTAATAAGATGTATAAAGCAATTCATACTATCGATCCAAATATTACCTTTCCTAAAAAAGTGAATAAGAAAATTTCGGGCTTCCTTGTCAAGGACTATGATGACTGAGAACTATGGCTTTTTAGTTATTAGTTCATTTTTCGCTCTTTTTTTATCGGCTAATATGTAATCTTATTTTCATATTGACTCTATAGGATCTAAATTTTATAGACAAGGAGTTATGTTCATGAAAAATTCAACTACATATTATTACCTATTTCCTTTCATTAGTCTCCTGCTATTCTTAATAACACTTTTTTATTCAGTAACTACTTTTGCTCAAGATTCATTTATTCCTGCTTTCCCTGGTGCCGAAGGCGGGGGAGCTGGTACTGTAGGTGGCCGTGGTGGTCAAGTTTATGAAGTCACTAATCTAAACGACAGCGGCCAAGGAAGTTTACGTTATGGGATTGATAGTAGGGATAAAAAATCTCCTCTTATTATTGTATTTAAAGTTGGTGGTCAAATTGACTTACAGTCTAGTATAAAAATCGAAGATGATGCATATATTACCATTGCAGGTCAGACAGCGCCCGGAGAGGGAATCACACTAAGCGGTAAGGATACAGGTCAATCATTACTAATTATTGAGCAGTCTCATGATGTCGTCATTCGTTATTTGAAAGTACGGCATGGCTTAGCGCCACCTGAAGAAGGGCAAAATGATCCCGATGGTATAGAAATTATTAATTCTCACGATGTGATTATCGATCATACATCAGTTACATGGGCTCATGATGAAAATATCGGTATTAAAGGCACTGTTGCAGGCAATGTATTTAATATTACAGTCCAAAATAGTATTTTGGCGGAAGGGTTAAGTTATGATAATCATGCTAATGGGATATTGGTTCACAGCAACCATGACCCGGATTTGGTGACAGATATTTCCATTATTAAAAATTATTTTTCTCATAATAATAATCGCAACCCACAATTAAATATTAAATCAGCCGATATAATAAATAATATAGTTTACGACTGGGAATGGTGGGCTACAGGGATCGTCGGTGGAATAGAAGTAGATATCATTGGCAATCATTATGAAATAGGTAATTCCTGTTGCAGAGGTTCGCGTCGTGAGATTTTGTTTCAGCCTCATAGTCCCAATAATAGTAGCTCAGCTGGAGATCCCAGTATTTATTTTGAGAATAATACGGGTCCAAATAATATAGACGCTGGTTATGATGCTTGGCTAACAATGTTGGAAATGACACTCATTGATAGTTGGGGGGCTCCATTGATTGATGGTGTACACACAATAACAGATATCCCACAAACATTTCGTAGAGCATACCCAAGAGCATCTGGTAAACCGAATAATCCTTTTACTTATAATGAGTCGCAACAGTTGGAGAATTTATTCATGAGTAATCATGGTGTTGGTGCAAGCCAACGCCTAAATGAGTACGGACAATGGATTGCTAATCGAGATGCAACAGATACACGACTAATAAGTAATTATATCAACGGTACGGGGCAATTAGTTAACAGAGTTGTAGAGCCTGGCGATGATGTATCAAGTCTAGAGGGTATTCATTATATTGTTCGGCCAGTTATTGTAGAAAATATAAATAGCTATGCTGATGAGGATCATGACGGCATGCCGGATATTTGGGAGCAAAATAATGGGTTTAATAAAACTTTAAATGATGGAATAGAAGATGCTGATGGAGATGGCTATACTAACGTTGAAGAGTTCCTGAATGGCACTAACCCTAGGTTAGGAGCAGAAACTCCCTACGTTGTATTTCATTTTGATGAAACCAATGCGGAGACAATTGCTGAAGATTCGACAGGTAACGGTTTTAATGCCAAGGTGCTTGGCACAGCATTTAATTCTAGTACAGAAGGAAAGATAAATAGTGCTATTGAGCTAAACGGTAATGATCAGCGTTTGCTCATCTCTGATAAGTTGATAAATATTGGAAGCGGTGACTTTACATTGATGGCTTGGATCTATTTAGATACTCCTGAGCATGTCGGTGTTGTTGCCATTAGACCCGATCAAAGTGATATTCACGGACGGGCACGTATGGGGATTAGTGAAGATGGGCGCTTACAGTATGGTATTTATGGTGGAATCAGTAGTTGGACGACAACATCTGGTCCAATATTAAACAATGGCTGGCATCATATCGCCATCTCTTATGATAGAGATGCTAATGCTACAGCTTACGTCGACGGGCAAGTAGTTGGGGCAAGGGATATTTCATCGACAAAAGATGTTCCTCTCTATGGAAGAACCTTCATTGGTTATGACGGTTTTACAGTACAAAAGTATTTTGATGGAAGAATTGATGAGGTTAAAGTATTCCGTAGGGCATTAACAGCCAATGATGTTATAACGGCGTCCCAAAAGATGTTTTTGCCAAGTGTTGATGGGTTAGTGTCTATAGAAGCAGAGAATTATCATCAACAAGATAATGGTAACCACTGGCAATCATTTGTTGTAGACGGACTAAGTGGTGGTGAGGCAGTAATGATCGCTGACAACACGTTGGGCAGACATAATACTGTTCGAGCCGATACTACTCCACGTTTGGACTATAAAATTAATTTTAATCAAACAGGGATTTATTATGTTTGGGTGAGAGGACAAGCCCCAGATTATAGTGGTGATTCTATCCATATTGGCTTAAACGAGTCGCAATATAATTTTAGTGAAGGTATTAGTTATTTTGCGCCATACAATCAACTGAGTTGGAGTAATGAACGCTTCCGGCCCTCTACGAGTAATATAGCAACTATCAATGTGGAGGAGGCAGGCATTCATACCTTAAATGCTTGGATGCGCGAAGATGGATTTATATTTGATAAAATAATCTTAACTAAAGACCCAAATTATTTACCGCTAGAGGACAACGGACTTGGGCCTCAAGAGAGTGCTCAATCATACTAGGTGATCATTAGCCCTTAGTTATTTATATAAGGGCTTTATATTACTGAGTATAGTTTTCAAAGAAATTTTTCAGGCCTAGAAGAGCGGGCTTAATCTCATCTTTGTGAGGTAAAAACACAATTCTAAAGTGGTCAGGTTCTTTCCAATTAAATGCGGTTCCTTGAACCAATAAAACTTTCTTTTCAGTGAGGAAATCTAATATCCATTGTTCATCGTTGGTGATGTTGAATTTTTTAATATCAATTTTAGGAAATAAATATAACGCGCCTTTCGGTTTAACGCAGCTAATGCCGGGTATTGATGTCACCATATCATAAGCGATATCTCGCTGTTCTTTTAAACGTCCGCCAGGAAGAATTAATTCATTAATACTCTGGTAACCACCCAAAGCGGTTTGTATGCCTAACATTGAGGGTGCATTCGCACAGAGGCGCATTGAGGCGAGCATATCGAGCCCTTCGATATAACCTTTAGCGCGGCGTTTATCGCCAGTAAGAAACATCCAGCCGGAGCGGAAGCCGGCTAATCGATAGGATTTTGATAAGCCATTAAAGCTGACGCATAACACGTCATCGGTTAAACGGCTGAGAGGAATATATTGTGCGTCGTCATAAACAATTTTGCTGTAAATTTCATCTGCAAAAATAATCAGGTTATGTTTTCTGGCGAGTTCAACAATTTCTTCAAGTAGTTCCTGGCTATAAACGGCGCCCGTTGGGTTGTTAGGGTTAATAACCACAATGCCACGTGTATGGGGTGTGATTTTGCTTTTGATATCGTCTATATCCGGGAACCAATCTGCTTGCTCATCACAGTGATAGTGCACGGCTTTACCACCAGAGACATTAACGGCGGCTGTCCATAGAGGGTAATCAGGTGCAGGGAGTAAAATTTCATTCCCTTGATTAAGTAATGCCTGCATCGACATCACAATTAATTCACTGACTCCATTACCAATATAAATGTCGTCTATGCCGACACCTGGGATATTCAATTGCTGGGTTTCATGCATAATCGCCTTACGAGCCGAAAATAAACCTTTGGACTCGACATAACCCTGAGCGGTACGAATATTTGCAATCACATCATGAATAATCTCATCCGGTGCATCGAAGCCAAAAGGGGCAGGATTGCCAATATTGAGCTTTAGGATGCGATGGCCTTCTTCTTCCAGCTTGACTGCCTGTTGGAGGATAGGGCCTCGAAGGTCGTAGCAAACGCCATGGAGTTTATTGGATTTATCAATCTTATTCATTGGGGTAAACTGACTGCAAAGTTTATAGATAATTAGTAAAGGGGCGTGATTATGTCAGATAAATCCAATAAAGACGATGCTCTCTGGCAAGAAAAGCTAACACCAGAGGAATACCGCATTTGCCGAGAAAAGGGCACTGAGAGGGCATTTACAGGCTGTTATTGGGATACCAAGACACCGGGTATTTATCATTGCAAATGTTGTGGTGAGCCTTTATTTGAGTCTGGTACCAAGTATGATTCTGGCTCTGGTTGGCCAAGTTTTTATCAACCCTTGGCCACGGAAGCTATTCTTGAAGAAAGTGATAGCAGCCTTGGAATGACACGTACAGAAGTGATGTGTCAAAAATGTGGTAGTCACCTTGGTCATGTATTTCCCGATGGGCCTGCGCCGACTGGCATTCGCTATTGTATTAATTCCGCTTCACTCGATCTAATGCCTGAAGATGAAGCTTGATATAAACCACTTATTATATTGGCAAGGTGGATGTTTGCTGCTTCTGGCATTCGCTATTATTTTGTATCGCTCGGAAATATTATCATTTAAGCTTTTTGGTGCTTTGTTTGGGTTTTCTTTACTGGTTTGGCTTTTAGTTGCGATATTAACGTTGTTGAAGCTGTGTGTGGTTTTTTACCAACAAACACTAGCCGCTACACCAAGTTCACTCACAACATTTTCATTGAGTCATGTATTGAGCGGCTTGTTAGCGCTTGTGCTTATTTTCCTTGTCGCGACACTATTTTATAAAGTGAAGTCGGTACCACGCATACATGATATTACAACCGATACGCAGGATATTCCCCTCTTTAAAAAAGCGTTGGAGCAGCGAGGTACTGAGAGTAATTCAGTAGAGTATGACGTTGATGTCGGTAGGCAACAGAAAGCGGCTTATCCCTATATACAGCCGTTAGAGTCTGCGTTACCTATTGATGATGCTTTTGAACGCGCTTTATTGATAGTTAATAATGTCGGTTGGCAGGTGCATTATAGCGATAAAGCTGAGGGGATTATTGAGGCGACTGATACGAGTAAAATATTTGGTTTTGTCGATGATATTGTGATTCGTATTCGTCAGCAAAAAGATGGCAGCCGAATAGATCTGCGTTCAGTCTCTAGAGTAGGGCGCAGTGACCTTGGTGCAAATGCAGCAAGGATTAAAGACTTTTTAAATGCCTATCAAGTAGACAAGCAAGTGGACAAGTAAGTAGAAAAATAACTAGAAGAGCAATAAGAAAAAGCAGGAAGAAAAATAAGCCTAGTCATAGACATTCTTTTTCTTCCAGTCTTCGTCTTCGCTATATTTTTGCCAAGCCTTGGCATCTTCTCCCTCTTGCTCCTGTTCACCGTTTTCACTGGCTGTGTTTTTAGCTTCGGCTTGTTCTTCTTCTTTAACACGTTTTTCCAAAGTACTTAATTCTTCATTGATAAACGTTAAGCGGCCTTTATTGCCAGCCGCTAGCCCTTCTTTTGTGAGTATGTTTTTGGCGAGCATATAGTAGTGTACTGCGAGCTTGTGTTTCTCTATCTGTACGGCTTGTTTCGCCGATAGTACATAATTATCTACCATCAGCTTAGCAATTAAGTTCTTGAGCAATTCCTTATAACCGCTGTATTGCTTTGTGCTTAGGTTGCCTCTTTGCATCCATCTCTGCATAAAGCGGCCAAGGTAGTTAAGGTACTGGCGTATTTCATTAATCTGGGCGCTGCTCTGGAGGTTAACTTCGGCATTATTTTTAGGCGCGCGTAGAGCTGACTCCATATGAGTGGTATAGACCTTGAACTGCTCTAGATATTCTTCCTTCTCTGGCGCGAGCTTACTCAGCTGCTCAAATACGTCCACAATACAGCGAAAGAGGAATATCTGTAGGTCCTGAGGTAAAAAGTTAGGAGGGAAGGCATTCAGCATCTGTATTAAGTCTGCTGAGCGCTTATCCAACGCACGGTGGAGGCGCATTTTCTCTTTCTTGCGCTTCATAATCGTCTGTCTAATGAATATATAACAGATCAAAAAACAAATGGTGACGATAATCCCGATGATTATATACACTTGGGTCATACGTATCCGCCGCCTATACAGGCAAATTAGGTGTCAGTTTACTAAGAGTATAGACGGTATTTGAAAAGTCTCTTGGGCTAATATCATCAAAAGTAGGGTTTTAGTGGCTTTGGTAGGCTTTATAGATACACTTGTTTTTATCAAGATTTCTGTATTTTATTCAATCACTTAGCACTAAAATGCCCATTTTTTGAGCGGCTTGGGTGAATATTTAAAAAATTAGGCCCAGCTTTGATTGTTTTTGTGTGAAAGTGTTGACAGGTGGGCCTTCGATCCATAGAATGCGCACCTCTTCTGACGACGACCTAGTCGACAGAGTCCAAGGTCCCCTTCGTCTAGTGGCCTAGGACACCGCCCTTTCACGGCGGTAACAGGGGTTCGAACCCCCTAGGGGACGCCATTATTTTTCGGTCCAGATAAGTAATGGTATTAAGCGTGCGGGAATAGCTCAGTGGTAGAGCACAACCTTGCCAAGGTTGGGGTCGCGAGTTCGAGCCTCGTTTCCCGCTCCAATTTTTCTTTTAAAGTCAATGGCCTATATAAATCCTTATTTTTATTTTTGTTTATACGTTTCTCATCTGTAAGTCTATGCTAACTGTTTTTAAACAATAAAACTTTTAGTTATTATCAAAAATTCCCATTAAGAAATATTCTCCAGCTCATTTTTCTATGGCTTATTTAAAATTCCCTTTTACTATGTAAAAGTGATCAATTAGATATTGAATGGAGCGACCAATTTTCATTGAAACTGAGATATGAATCCTCTCAATGAAAAATTGGCAGATTATTACTGTTCTTATGGTTATGAATATGTGAATCCAAAGAAAAAGCGCTTAGGGGTATACTGTTCTTTAAAGATAGAGGATTAATGATGAGTCGTTCCAAAAATGTATCTATTGAAGAAGCTAGAGAAAAGATGAGAAAGGCGAGGGCCAAGATAGACGAGAGGCACAAAGTTTCTCGTAAAGAAGAGCCTGATTTGCTGATTAGTGGTCATTTTGACGAGCTTGAGATTAAAAGGCGAGATAAAGGAATAAGTGATGATGAATAATGATATAGAAAAATCAAAAATTGCTAAGACTATTAAAGAAGTAAAAGAACGCATTAGAAAAGTGAAATCTGATAAAATATTTCGCAATAATCAAAAAGTCAAAAACCAATGTGGATATTAGTATATAAAGTAAGACTGGGTATCTAACTAGGCCGATTAGTATTTCAATTATCACTCTAATAATCGGAATAGCTTCTTTTTTCACGGAAAGTTAATAGAGACCTTGCTGGCCGAAGCTTTTATAAATATCGATGAAAAACTCCATAAAAAATTAGTATGTGATCTTAAAGATATTTTGAAGATTCGATTGGGTAGATTATTTTATTACCTCTATGATTAGCAATGGTAGGAATATCAAAAACAGGATTTTACATTTTATAACGTCGTTCTTCACTTATCTATTAGGTTTTGTTGTTATTTTATTAATGTATGGTAATGCATTGATAACACCCTTCTTTGAGCAAATTCCGATAGATAAGCTTATAACTTTTAATCGCCTTTTTATCAAATATACGCTGAATTCAATAATTGCTTCTTTATACTTATTGTTTCTAAGTTCTATAGTTACTTTTCAATTTGATGCTGGAAAAGTAAAAGTACATAAAATCATGAGTTTGTGTTCTCTTTGATTTTTTTGCTTAAGATTTGGAATTTGTTCACCTTGTCGTTTTCTTTTATATGCACACTATTTTGGATGTGTAAAACAAAAGAATAATTATCTGCATGAAAAGTATACTGAGTTTGTAGTAAGCGCTTTGTCTTTAAAGGCTGGATAAGCTGTTCTTTTTAAGGATATCAACCAGCATTTGCCCACTTTTTTTGCGATGTTCTCTATGGCATTTATTGGCTGTTTCAGGATCACCTGCTTCAATAGCGGCAACAACACTGCGGTGGTCATTGTTGGAGTTGATGGGTTTTGGGCGTAAGTGTAAGGTTAAGCAGCGTACACGGTGAGATTGATCGAAATAGGTATTCACCATATTGATCAGTCTCTTATTACCAGAATACTCTACAAGTAACATATGAAAGCGTTCATCAGCGCGGCTCCAGCGCTTTAGGTCATCGGCTTCCAAGGCTTCGTCCATTTCATTAACACTATTATGCAGTGCCTCGAGTTGTTCTGCGCTTATACCTTTAGTCGCGACTATTTCTGCCGCTTGAGCTTCCAATGCAGTGAGGATGTCATATATCTCGGCCATATCTTCCGGTGAAACTGGCAGTACACGCATCCCATGCCGTGGCCGTACTTCGACCATGCCTTCATTTGAAAGGCGAATGAGCGCTTCTCTAACGGGAGTTCGGCTCATATCGAGTAATTCAGCGAGCTCTTGTTCAAGGATGATAGTACTGGGAGGGATTTCATTATCGAGGATACGTCGTTTGATTTCTTGGTAGGCACGGTTAGGCATTGATAGTTTTGCGGGTTTATTCATCGGTTTCGCCTCCTGTTTGCTGCTATCAAGATCTCTCATAAGTGTCACATTCTATAGCAGGTTTCAGTTCGTTAGTACCCTATTATTATTTTTGTCCCTGTTTCCGCTGATTCATAGATCGCCTGTTCAATAATTAAATTGCGAATATAGCTTTCGGCAGTGTTATGAATGCCAGAGTTTCCCATTAAATAATCGATCACATGGCGTTGAAGTCTGTAGACGCAATCACCACCGAAACCAATATTTTGCCAGTCGTAAGGTTGTTGTATCGCGTCGCAACTACCATGCTGTCGCAGTGATAATTCCCCTTTACCATTCAACTGCATCGTACCTGCTGATCCCTCGAGGGTCATTTCTCCCATGGTTAAGCGGCAATTATCTGCGGAGTGATCGACAAGTCGGTTACCGTCGAATACTGCTTGCATGCCTGATGTAAATTCAAATATCAGTACGCCACAGTCTTCTCCCGCAATCACAGGGTTTAATTTACGTAACTGAGCATAAACAGAATGTACTTCGCCAAATAAATACCGAAAAGTATCTACCCAATGGATGGCAGTTTCATGGATTAAAAACTTTGGCATTTGCTGAAAATAAGGCTGCCTTTCCATATAAGCATCAGGACCCTGTCCATCACCGGGGCGAAGGCGGAAGGTGGCTTGGTAAAGGTCCCCAAGTTTTTTATTATTAATATGTGCTGCTATTTCCTCGTACCAAGGTTGAAAACGAAAGTTTTCATGAATCACCAATAATACGCCGGCATCTTTGGCTATTTTAGTGGCTTCCTGCGCTTCTTTTAGTGAGGAGCAAAAAGGTTTTTGGCAGATAATAGCCGTCCCTTGTTTTACTGCTTCTCGAATATACGTTAAATGGGTTTCAGGCGGTGTAATGATATCAACAAGATCAGGCTTTTCCTGTTTGAGCATTTCTTCAAAGTCGTTATATGTTGATGGAATATTATATTGGCTAGCAATTTTCTTTGCGCCTTCGTCACTACGGTTACAAACTGCAACCAGCTCTACCTCTGGAATACGTTGCCAGGCAGCATATTGAAATTGACTAAAGTAACCGGTTCCAACAGTGACTAATCGGATTTTACTCATGTGATGTTTCTCTGTTTATTTTCAGTCATGCTGTTTCAAATCTATAACGTATCGATAGCGTTTAATACTGCAGTAAAGACATCATTTGTGCCAGCCTTGCCGCCAAGTTCTCCTGTAATTAGGTTACCATCAGCAAATGCCTTATCGATAGCAGCCTGTACTAATTCACCGGCTTCAGAGGCCGGTGCAAAATTATGTTTATCACCTAGCCATGACAACATCATAGCGCCGGATAAAAACATTGCAGTAGGGTTTGCCAAGCCTTTGCCTGCAATATCCGGAGCGGTGCCATGGCAGGGCTGAAAAACAGCATTATTGTCACCAATATCGGCGGATGGGGCGAAGCCCATGCCGCCAATTAAACCAGCGCCGAGGTCAGAGAGTATATCGCCAAACATATTTTCAGTGACTAAGACGTCTAAATCCCAGGGGCGGCGAACCATATTGAGAGCTGTTGCATCGATATACATATGATTACTTTCCACATCAGGAAATTTTTCTGCCTGCTCATCAAATATTTTTCGGAAAAAAGCGAATGATTTAAATACATTGGCTTTATCAACGCAGGTAACGTGACCTAATTTGCCTTGTTTTTTACGTTTTTGACCAAGCTTAAAAGCGAAATCAAATAAACGCTCGCTGACCCCCCTTGTGATAACTAAAGTATCACGAGCTTCCTTATCATCAATAATTTCGCCTTTGCCGTGTGAGGCAAATAAGCCTTCAGTTGATTCTCTGATGATAACGAAGTCGAGTTTATGTGCATCGGGGTTTAGTAGGGTAGGTGCTAAACCTGGAATTGCCCTAACAGGACGAACGCCGGCATATAGGCCAAGTTCAAAGCGTATTTCTATTTGCGGAGAAATTTCAGTGCCATCGGGGTAGCGTACGTCCGGTAAGCCCATGGCGGATAAAAGGATAGCATCTGCTTCGCGTGCTTTGTTCATGGAGTGTTTAGGCAACGATTCCCCGGTTTCTAAATAGGTCGTAGCGCCTGCGGCAAGCCACTCGAATGTTGCTGAAAAACCACCAATTTTATCAATCGCTCTTTCTAGCACTTTGATACAGGGTTCCGTAATTTCCTCGCCTATCCCGTCACCTGGAAATACAGCGATAGTAAAATTAACAGGGTTAGTCATCGTTTTTCCTCAAAATCGTATGTTTATATTTATTATTGAGCCGGCTTTAAAAAGGCCTGTAATTTATTTAAAGGTGCATCCCAATGCACCGGTGCTACACCGCTATAAGGTGTTTTAAAGTAAGCGATATGATCACCAAGCAGACAGCCTAGGTAGGCTGTGCGTAAATCATGGCCACCAAAAGCCAGGCTGGAAATATTTTTAAGCTGTTTGCTTTTAGCTTTGTCGAGGTGAGGGCGGCCTAATTCATTTGCTTGAAAGGCAGCTTCCACTATGTTGATATGCTCAGGATCAAGATCTTCTACAATTATCTGCTGAGAGCCATCTTCTTGTACTCGGATAACACGGTTGCTGATGATACTGGTTATCCAAATACCTCCAGACGTATCGAAGGTCATTCCGTCGGGGTAGGTGCCGGCATCAAATTCGCAAATGGTACGACGGTTCGATAGGTTGCCATTCGCTTCAATATCAAAGCAGGTTAAACGCCGAGAAAAGGTTTCGTTAACAAATAATCGTTGCCCATCGGGATGAACCAAGCATTCGTTGGTATAGCCCAGATCATCCGCTACCACTTTGCAGCCATGTTTATCGATAAGAACAATAAAGCCATCGGCAATATCTTGTCGATAAGCATCAGCACGTGGAATTTTTCGAGTGCTGATAGTTATCCAGCTCCTTCCTTGTTGATCTAAATGAATATAGTTACTGGGGGGGAGTGGTTTGCCATCAACTTCTGTAATGAGATCTTCCAATGCTCCATCTGGGTGTAGGCGATAAATGCCACCATCATCATTGCCTAAATGGGCTAGAAGAAAGCTGCCTGATGGCTCAATGGCGACTCCATTCGGGCGAACAGTAAAGGTGTTTTCTCTTGATAAAATACGTTGAACGTTACCATTGGTAGAAATAATGGAAATACCTCCGTTATCTGTCCAATCGGAGGTAAATAATAAGCCTGATTGATGTGTTAACACACATTCAGGCCGGTTTAGATGGCTTCCAATGCTGCCAATATCTTCTAATTTGATCATTTTTTATTCTTCTTGGTGTTTTCTGCTCACTTTTGAAGCGTTAAATCATTGACGTTTAATAAATTAACGTATACGGTAGCACATGCGTTAATTAGTTCAAGAGAAATTAAGTAAACATTACTAATTCTTACTGAATTTAAGCGACATGATCGATTAATGGAAAGAATAACAAAGGCAGTAAGACTAAAGTTGTAGTTGAATTCAACTGGTGTCTACAGTTTTTGTTTTTTATTTACGTTAGTCTTAACCAGTAAATAGTTGGGTTGAAAAGCCCTCATATATACTTTTACTAGACGTGTCATGTAACTGAAGTTAAGCAAATAGTTAAGCAATAAAGTTACTCAATAAAAAATATAAATGAGGAGTGTATTGATATGAAACGTATAGCATCTTTTGCAACGTTGGTTCTAACCGCAGCGCTATCTACTGTATCTACCGCAGCAGAATATCCAACACGTAATATTACTAGCGTCGTAGTTTGGGGCGCAGGTGGTGGTACTGATACGGCCAACCGTATCGTTGCTGCCGAAATGAGTAAGTTCTTGCCCACTCGAATTAATGTGATTAATAAGCCCGGTGGTGTCGCAGGCTCTTTGGGTATGAGTTATGGTTATTCTCAGAAGTCCGATGGTTATACAATGGTGGGTATTTCTGAGTCCAATGTCACATCAGCAGTACAAGCGGGTTGGGATAAAAAATTCAGTGTCTGGTATCCCTTCATTATTGGTGGTTCACCTGACCTTGTTTCAGTGACCGCTAGTTCACCTTATAAAACATTAAAAGATTTAGTCGAAGCAGCAAAAAAATCACCCAATAGTATTAAAGCAGCGGCCAGTGGTTCGGGCTCAATTCATCATTTAAATTTACTGGCACTTGAAAATGGTAGTGGCGCCGATTTCAATTTTATTCCTTATAAAGGTTCTGCTCCAGGGCAAAATGCCGCTATGACTGGTGAGGTCACTGTTGTTGTGACTTCCTTAGCTGAACAACAGCAATTGTTGAAAGCAGGTAAATTGCGTCCTTTGGCGATGCTTGTTAAAGGCAGTACAAAAGTGGATGGTGTAGGTGAAATTCCTTCTGCATTTGATTCATATTCTGGTTTAACAAAATATCTGCCTATCTCCCAAGCTATTGGTATGGCAATTCGTAGCGATGCGCCTGAAGAAGCCAAAGCAGCTTTAACAGAAGCATTTAATAAAGCGCTGGCAACCGATAAAGTTAAAAAGTGGGCTGCTGATAGCTATTATCAATTATCAGGTAAAACAGGTGCCGAAGCGTCTGCGCAATTTGCAAGCCTTGAGTCACTATTCTCGTGGACACTACATGAATTAGGCGCCACTAAAGTGAACCCTGCAGATCTCGGCATCGCTAAACCGTAACAACAATTAAAAGATATAAAGAATAATAATAGAAAAGTAAGGCATAGAGGTGGTAATGTAAATTGCCACCTCTATTAGTATCAGAGATTAACCATGCAGCCCCTTAAGTTATCGAAAGAAGAATTATCTAAAAAGCGTAAAGCTGATTTTTTTACTGGCTTATTAATTCTTTTTGTCTCTATCACCATGTTATTTGAAAGCCTTACCTTTCCAATGACAGATAGTTATGGTGGAGTGCAGAATGTCTGGTACGTTTCACCCGCATTATTACCTATTTTAGTTTCGAGCTTATTAATACTGTTGTCCCTTGTGCTAATCAAACGCTCGATTACTGATGGCGGCTTTAAACAGGCTATCGATGACTTTCCTCAGCTGGCTCAAACAATACAATCGGAAGGATCGCGTCGTTTCTTTATTATTTGTAGTTATCTCATCGCGTATGTTTATGGCTTGATCCCTTATGTTGATTTTTTCATTGGATCGATGGTTTTTTTATTAGCGTTTATTTTGCCATTTTATCTGGATCGCAATGATTTATTTTCAGTGTCTTTTTGGCCTTTTATCCTGATAAGCATCTTAATCGGTATTTTAGGTTATCAAGGAGTCGTATCTTCTCTTATGGTAGACATTGTGCTACTCGCAATTATGTTATTCATTACATTATGCAGTTATTTTAAGATAAAAGATGAGTCTGTCCTTTTTTCTAAATGGCGCACATCGGTGGCGACAAGTATTTTAACACCCTTAATTCTCGTGCCATGTTTTAAATTTGGTTTATTGGTCCCTTTACCAACTGAAGGGTTAGTAATAAAAGCAATGGAGAACTTGGCGTATTTAATACGTTAGTTGTATAAATTACGATGGACTTTTTTTCCAACTTAGGAATATTCTTTCAAACACTTTTGCAGTTGATTGATAATCCTATGACAATATTATTGTTACTGGGCGCCAGTTTTTTGGGTATTATTTTTGGTGCCTTGCCTGGGTTGACTGCGACCCTTGGAGTGGCTTTATTAACAACGCTGACGTATTCCATGGATCTAGAAACTGCGTTGATTGCATTAATATCCATGTACGTTGGTGCAGTCTATGGTGGTTCATATCCGTCAATACTCATTAATATCCCAGGTACTGCCGCAGCAGCAGCAACTGCACTTGATGGTTACCCCATGGCTCAACGTGGCGAAGGGGGGAAAGCCTTAGGTTTGACAACAACAGCCTCTTTTATTGGTACTGTTGTTGGTATGTTGGCATTGATTGCTTTTGCGCCATTGATTGCAGATGCTGCGTTACAGTTTACATCCTATGAATTTTTTCTACTCGCTTTCTTTGGCATTATTATCAGCGGCACTTTAACCAGTAGTGATCTTGTTTATAAAGGTTGGATTGCAGGGTTAATTGGTTTGGCTTTATCGTGTATTGGACGCGATCAATTACAGTTTTATCCGCGGTTCACTTTTGATTTATCACAATTAGATGGTGGCATCGAGGTGGTGCCGGTTCTGATTGGTGCATTTGCGGTGCCGCAAATTATTCGTAGTATGCGTGACCGTTTAACATTGGGTAAGCCACAGCCAGTTAAGCGCATTCTGCCAGAGTTTAAAGCGATACGAAAAAACTTTAAGCATATTGTGCGCTCATCAATGCTCGGTGTTGGTATTGGTGCTGTTCCCGGTGTCGGTGAAGATATTGCAGGGTGGGTATCTTACGGAACTACTAAAAACTCACACCCTAATCCTGAAAACTTTGGTAAAGGCGAGCCCGCCGGTATTGTTGCTTCAGAAACGGCTAATAATTCTTGTATTGGTGGTGCTTTAATTCCTTTAGTTACCTTGGGTATTCCTGGGAGTCCACCCGCGGTAATGCTTTTGGGGGCGTTGATGTTGCATGGTCTCAATCCCGGCCCTATGGTCGTGATTAATCGCCCCACTTTTTTATATGAATTGTGCGCCATTATGGTTTTAGCGTCATTGGCTATGTGGCTGAATGGTATGTTTCTAGCGAAACATGTAATTAAAGTATTGCGAGTTCCAGCGACAGTTTTTTTACCGATAGTTACTGTGCTATCTGTTATTGGTTCTTATGCGCTTGGGTTAAATATCTTTAATTTATATTTAATGATACCTGTCGGTATTGCTGCCTATTTATTGGGGGAGATGGATTACCCTATTTCGCCTTTGGTGATTGGCGTGATTTTGGGGCCAATGGCCGATGAAAATTTACGTCGTGCTTTAATGGTTGGTGAGGGTGATTTGTCGGGCTTCTTTGAACGACCTGTTTCACTCTTATTAATTGCTGCAATCGTGTTAACGATTTGCTCTCAAATCCCTGCCTGGAAAAGAGTATCACGCCGTTTAATTGCCCGCTTTTTAAAGCGCTCTGAAGGAGGAAACATATAATGTTGTTGGGATGCATTGCAGATGACATAACAGGAGCGACAGATTTAGCGTTGAATCTGGTACGTAACGGCATGAAGACCATTCAGGTTTCAGGCGTGCCTGAAGGCGATGTCGATTTTAGTAATGTCGACGCGGTTGTTGTCGCACTAAAATCGAGAACTATCCCAGTTGATGAAGCAGTGGAACAATCGAGAGCGGCACTAGCGGTTTTGTCGCAAGCAGGTGCAAAGCAATTTTATTTTAAATATTGCTCGACATTTGATTCAACGGATAAAGGTAATATTGGGCCAGTGATTGAAGCCTTAAAAGCCGACCTTAAGGCAAGTGTTGTAATTGCCTGTCCGGCTTTTCCTGAAACAGGTCGAAGTGTTTATCAAGGACATTTATTTGTTGAATCACGTTTATTGTCTGAATCGCCTTTAAAAGATCATCCGTTAACCCCGATGAATGACCCGGATTTAGTGCGCGTTTTACAAAAGCAAATGAAAGACAAAGTAGCCTTGCTTCCTTGGCAAATTGTCTCACAAGGTGAAGCCGCGATTCAGGATGAGTTAAACCGCCACGATCAGGATGCAGCTGTATTTATTGCTGATGCCATCACACATGAAGATCTGCATGCTTTAGGTGCAGCATGCAGTGAACATGCGCTGGTCACGGGTGGTTCAGGGATGGCAATTGGCCTGCCTGAAAACTTTCGAAAAAGTGGGCAATTGCAAGCCAAAAACCCTGTTGTAGATTTTCGTTATCCAAGAGGTAAAACAGCTATTCTTGCAGGGAGTTGTTCGTTGGCAACCAGTGGCCAAATAGAGTATGCGAAAAAAAATGGTTTCCCTGTATTACAGCTAGATCCACTGGTATTAGCGAAAGATGATGGGGAAATAAATAAAGTGTGTCGCTGGCTGGAGAAAATAATCGCTTCTCAGGAATTGCCGCCCATTGTTTACTCTACGGCAGTACCTGATGATGTTGCTGAAATTAAAGCGGCCTTAGGCGATATTGATGTTGGTGAGATGATCGAACAGACTCATGGAAGGATTGCCCAGTTCCTTTATGAAATTGGTGTCAGTAAATTAATTGTTGCAGGGGGAGAAACATCTGGTGCAGTTGTCGATGCTTTGGGGGTAAAACAACTTGAAATAGGCGTTGAAATTGCACCAGGTGTTCCTTGGACTCTTTCTAGGGCTGATAAATTATTAGCGCTTGCTTTAAAGTCGGGAAATTTTGGAGGAGAGAATTTCTTTGTTAAAGCCTGGGAGATGACATGGTAGTTGATAAGGTAAAAAACAGAAGTAATAGAAATACTAAGAAAAGATACGAGAAATTAATATGAGAAAAAGTCTGAGTTAAAACCATTATGAATGACGAAAATAAAATACGCGAAAAAATATGTAAGATAGGGGCCTCCCTATATCAACGTGGTTTAACATTTGGTGCTTCAGGTAATATTAGTGTGCGCTTGGATGACGGTTGGTTAATGACACCGACAGGTTCAGCCATGGGTAACCTCGATCCTGCCAAGTTATCTCGTTTAGATAATGAAGGAAATTTACTGTCTGGTGACAAGCCAACGAAAGAAGCCTTTTTACATCAAGTTATGTATCAGCACCGAAATAAAGCGAGAGCCGTTGTGCATTTGCATTCTTCTTATGCGGCAGCGGTTAGTTGTATGGAGTGCAATGATTGTATGAATGTGATACCACCACTCACCGCGTATTATGTTATGCGTGTTGGACGCTTGCCTTTAGTGCCTTATTATCCACCAGGTGATGTGGACCTAGCGAAAGCCGTTGGAGAACTGGCAGGAAAGCATCATGCAGTGTTATTGGCAAATCACGGTCCTGTAGTGTCTGGTACGAGTTTAGACGAAGCGTTATATGCAACAGAAGAGCTAGAAGAAACCGCTAAGCTATATTTACTTTTGAATCAACATAAGACGCGTCCATTGACAGATGATCAAATCGATGAACTCAATCAACGTTTTGGGAATAAATAGGTAATGTATACTGTAATTGTTAAATTTGAAGCCGTTCTAAATAAAACAGAGGAGTTTAAATCGTTAGTATTGAAACAAGCTGCTAATAGTTTAGAGAAGGAAACGGAGTGTTATCAGTTCGACGTGGTTCAAGATGAAAAGTTGGGTAATATTTTTTACCTCTATGAGTTATATACTAATCGGCAAGCGTTTGATGAGCATTTAAAAAGTGCTCATTTTATCGAATTTGACAAACTTTCCGCCTCATTGGTTACCAACAAAGAAGTTTGGCTTGGTCAGCTTGTTGCTCAGTAGAAGGTAGTCAGTGTTTCTTTTCGGAAGTGCTATATAATATTTGCGTTGTTGCTGCAATAAGAATAAAGGTTCCGCCTATCCATGTTTCGATATAAGGCAGTTCACCTAATAAAAGCCATCCACATAATGCGGCCATTAATACCTCAACACCAAGCAGTGATGCCACTACATGTCCGGGAATGTAAGCAATGGCTTTTGCCCATAGTAGCCAGGGTATGGCAGATAGTAAGCCAAAAAGAATGAGAAAGAATAACTGCGTTTTGTCTAATTCTATAATCGACAACGCATTATTTTGAAGTATGAAAGGAGATAACCCAATAATAGTGATGATCCAGGCAAGCATGATGGAGCTGAGCACTTCCTGGTTCCCTTTGTGACGTTCTCCCAACTTTTGGCTAAAAAAGATATGTAACGCAATCGCTACGCCTGCCAACAGTGCGAAAGTATTTCCTAGAGCTCCTGACTGAATTAAACCATTCCAGACAATAATCACAATCCCTGTAAAACCAAGTATCAAGCGTAAAATATCATCTCGGGAAGGTGTCTTTTTGTGTATAAAAAAATCTAACCCCATGGTTATCCAGGGAAATACAAACATCAATACAACGGCATTAGCAGGTGTGGTATATAAACTCGCACTAACAAATAAAATACTATTAGCGGCTAAAAATAATGCACTTAGTAATTGTAATTTTATAGGTTTTAATGAAAAATTTCTTTGATATAAAAAATACAGCAATAGTAAGCCTGCGCAAAATAAACCGCGTACCCAAGCTGTTCCAAAAGGTGTCCAGTCTGCCAACTTGATTAGTGCAGGGTTCGTTCCCCATAAAATGGCACCGATAATCATTAATATAGAGGCTTGTTTGGCATCCATAATACTGCTGCTTCTTAGAGAGTAATAATAAGGGTTTGTATGATAACAAGGGCGGTGAGTTTAAGGAGGAGATAAACAGAAGTCAAAATAGGGACGTTCTTATTATAGAAATGATTCTATTTTAATAACCGTCTAAGGAAAAGTAGTCGTTTTTTAATTTATGATTTATTCAATCGTTACTCATGAACAGCGTATATGAAGTTATATTAGTATAGAGTAATTACCCCATACTAATATTAATCTCGGTGTCTAAGCAGCGTCAGGTAGAGGAGAGCGCTTCATACCAACAAAGCCTGGGTGTTTTTCTATGCGCTCAAGCCAAGTTCTAATTGCGGGGTATGGCTCAAGGCTGACACCCCCTTCAGGAACGTGTGATATATAGCTATATCCAGCAACATCCGCTAGTGTAATTTGGGATCCAGCAAGGAAGTTGCGCTCTTTAAGTAGTGGTTCAAGAATCGAAAACAAAGCCTCTGTTTTTTGTTTCGCGACATCATAGTTGATATCCATACCGAATAGTTTTACTAGGCGAACAGAGCAAGGGCCATAAGCAATCTCTCCTGCGGCCACGGATAACCAGCGTTGCACTTCTGCAGCTTGGACGGGATCTTGGGGCATCCACTCATACCCATCATTATATTGTTTTTCAAGATAAGTAATGATGGCGTTCGAATCAGATAGGGTTACTCCGTTGTCATCAATAGCAGGGACTTGTCCAAATGGGCTTATTTTTAAGTAATCTGGTGCTTTATGTGCGCCATTCATCATATCTAAATCAATGGTTTCATAAGGCAGATCCAGAAATGCCATCATTAGTTCTACACGGTGGCAGTGGCCTGATAATGGATTACGGTAAAGCTTTATAGGGGATTGTTCAGTTGAAAATTTAGCATTCATTGATTTTACCTTTTTGTGGCTTGAATTAGAGTCGTCATTCCTAATACTTATGTAGACAAGTCTGTCTACTTGGGTGCAGTCTATCTATTGTAGACAGACTTGTCTACAATAGAGTGATGAAAACATCAAAAACCAAGACCGATAGTAAGACTATGAGAGCACGTGATCGTATACTTTTAACTGCATCCGATTTGTTTTACCGTGAAGGTATACGAGCGACAGGGGTTGATCGTTTGATTGCTGAATCAGGTGTTACCAAAACAACGTTCTATCGGCATTTTCCCAGTAAAAATAGCTTAATTTGCGAATTTTTAGAATCTCGTCATCAAGAGTTAGTCAGGTCCTTTGAAGATGCGCTAGCAGCTAATGGCGGTACTGTAGATGCAATTTTTCCTGTTGTAGAAAAATGGTTTTATAGTGACATATTCCGTGGATGTGCTTTCATTAATAGCCTCGGAGAGTTAGGTACGGTTCTTCCGGAAGTCATACAAATCACTCAAGTACACAAGCAAAAAATGGCAGATATCATTGAGACGCTATTACCTCCGTCAGACCAGAGCAAGCAAAAGGCCATGGCCATCATGTTAGCTATCGATGGCGCAATTATTCGAACACAATACGATGAAACCCCTGATAGTGCATTAAGCTTATTAAAGCAAATTGTTAAATCATTAAGCTAGAAGATAAGAATAGCCTCCGTTAATTACTACGAATAAAGGGCATAAAGTATGAAAAAAACACCTGTTACCGGTAGTTGCTTGTGTGGAAAAGTATCCTATAGCTTGGTTGGAGATATAGGTATTTTTCAATACTGCCATTGCTCTCGATGTCGAAAATTTACTGGTAGTGCTCACGCGTCAAATTTATTTACACGCCCCGATGAGTTTACTTGGATATCAGGAAAAGAGTTTGTGCAACAGTATGAGCCTGATAATACGAAGTACTTTGCGACTGCGTTTTGTAAAGTCTGTGGTAGCTCTTTACCATGGTTTTCTAAAGGTGGAAAAACGGTCGTAATACCTGCTGGCACTTTAGATGATGACCCTGTAACACGGCCTCAGTGGAATATATTTTGTGCATCCAAAGCTGAATGGTATGTTGATTCGGCTGATTTACCCTACCACGATAAATTGCCGCCACGAGTACAAAAGTAGTTATTTGCTTTATACTTTATGCATATTAATTAAATAGTACCAAGTAAATACAATGGAAGAATTACACGATATAGAGTTAATTGTTAAAAAAGGAATATCGCTGATTGCGATCGAATCCTATGAAGAACCACGGGTGTTGGAGTTATGTACCCGACTAGCAGGAAAAACCTACCGCAAATTGTATCGTTGGACTAGCACCGATGGTCTAGTCAGTAATGGCTCGACACATTTAGTTCCTTCTCCACAGTTTCAGAAACCAGATGAATTACTATTATCTATCCGACAACGTAGTGATTCAGGTATCTATGTTTTGTGCGATTTTCATTCTTACTTAGATGAGCCAAAAGTTGTACGTGCCTTAAAGGATATTGTGCTCTATGGCTCCGAAGGTGTGACGGTAATACTGGCAAGCCACAAAGTCTCTTTACCTCCTGAAATCTATCGTCATAGTACTCGCTTTCAGCTCACTTTCCCTTCTGAAGAAAAGATAAGACAAATTATTCTTGAGGAGGCAGGGCAATGGCAAAAGAAAAATAATGGACGACAAGTAAAAACTGATAGTAAAACGCTGGATATGATGATTAGTAATTTAAGAGGCCTAACAGAGAGTGATGTTAAGCATCTTGTAAGAGGAGCAATTTATGTAGATGGTGCTATTACAACAAGTGATTTATCAGAAGTAAATAAAGCCAAATTTGAATTGATGAATATGAATAATATTCTTTCTTATGAATACGATACGGCTCGTTTTGCTGATGTTGGTGGTTTGCAAGGTCTGAAGAATTGGTTAGCTGAACGTAGGGATAGTTTTATTGCAGCGAATAAGAAAACTGCGGGTCCTCAACTTGATAATCCAAAAGGGGTTATGCTGCTAGGTGTACAGGGGGGTGGCAAGAGTTTAGCCGCTAAAGCAATTGCCGGTTTGTGGCAAGTTCCTTTATTACGCTTGGATATGGCTGCTCTATATAATAAGTATCACGGTGAAACAGAGAGAAATTTACGTGAGACATTACAGTTAGCCGATAATGTCGCTCCTTGCGTCCTATGGATGGATGAAATTGAAAAGTCCTTAGGACAATCTGACAATGAAGGTATTTCACAGCGTGTATTAGGCACATTATTAACCTGGATGGCTGAACGGACCAGTCAGGTTTTTATTGTGGCAACCAGTAATGATATTACACGTTTACCACCCGAGCTGGTTCGAAAAGGGCGACTAGATGAGATATTTTTTATTGACTTGCCTGGTCAGCAAGACAGAGAGGTCATTGTCGATATTCATTTAAATAAACGAGAAGTAGAATTAGACCCGCAATCTACTAAGCTAATTGCTTCGGCAGCAGAAGGTTTTACCGGGGCTGAAATAGAACAGGCCATTGTATCGGCGTTATATACGGCACGAGCGAATGATCAAGAGCTGGAAGCAACTCATTTTCTAACAGCTATTAATTCCACAGTGCCTATTTCAGTCACGCGCGCTGAAGATATATTCGCTTTGCGCGATTGGGCCAGTAGCAGAGCGGTGCTGGCGAACTAGAGCCTGTTATTGGATTTTAGTTCGACTTATTAAAAAGATAATGAAAATAACGTTGTTTCTCTATTTTACTTAAATTATTCATCGTTTGAATATTCTTTTCTGGGATACTTTCAGGTTCAGAAAAATTATCAAGTACCGATGATAATGATGTTTCTCTCAATAAATGTATTACAGGATAGGGGGATCGATTAGTTAAATTTTGTGGGTCATTACTATCTGTATTTGCAAATTGATAGTCGGGGTGGAAGTTGGCTATTTGATAAATGCCATGCCATTGATGTTGCTTTAAGGTACTCTCTGCCCATTGTAAATACTGACAAAAGTCGAAAAAATCAGACAGTAAATTTGCACAAATTATCAACGTTGTTTCAGTATCACTGTTGTTGTCCAAGTATTTACATTCGTTAATCAATTCTTCATTTAATGCTTCTTCAGATGATGCCGTGCTGACAACAAAACGAATTTGCTGTTTTTGGAAAGACGCTTTAGCAAAAGGACAAAGTCGTAAGCCAATGACGACCTCTGTTAGCCATTTTTGGATTACTTTTTTTATTGTTGGTGTTGTGTGTGACATGTTAAATTGGTCTCACTGTTGTAAATGCCTAAGCATTACTACTGCTACATTTAGGAACATATGATATTAATGATGAAGACAGCCTAACAGCCTAGTTGTTACGTTAATCTTAAGCTGTAGGTATTTAAGTGCGCAATGTTTATCGACTAAGGCTTATGAGTATACATTCTAGCCAAGACCTGCAGAGATCGTCATTTTAATTGTATCGAGATGATTTGTCGCCGTTTATATAGTAAGCATTTATTCTTTTGCAGTAAATAACTGCTGAATAGATTCTATAGAGTAGGTATTTCTATTTAGCGAGATTGTCGGACAAGCGGCGGATTTAGATGAAATGGGGCGAGTTATTCCAAAAGCACCTACAAAAATATCGCTAGTTCCTGCGCTTCGAAAAACAAAATTGATTTTATAAAATAGATGGTCATGAATAGAAAGGAACTGTAGAGTATTCAGTTCCTTTGCGCTACGTTAGTTGCTAGTCAGTTTATATATTTAATACGTCATCTTTAACACTGAGTGCCACGGCAACCACTTCATCAATTAATTCTTGTGCAACACTAAGCTCTTTTAGTGTACCTACTAAACATTCGGCGACAGCACCGAAATGTTCTTCGGTTAAATTCATATGCTTATGCGCTTCGCGCATATCTTTACCCGTATAATTATTAGGCCCGCCAAAAGCCATGGTTAGAAAGGCTTTTTGACTCTGTATCTGTTTAGCCATATCGATGGTATCGAAAAAGTGGCTAATGCGATCATCGGATAGCACTTTTTTATAAAAGATGTCGACAGCAGCATCAACGGCTGCATCTCCACCGATCTTTTCATAAATTGACATTTTTTTTGTCTCCTGAAATTATTTAAAATAAACTTGCTTTGCAGTGACTAATCGAGAGCCGATAGCATATAAGTAATCGCCGCGTGTATATCTGACTCCTGCAAATGTGTTTTGCCACCTTTGGCTGGCATAAGACCATAACCATTGGTGGCATGATCTACAAGCACATCAATACCTTGTGGCGCTCTAGTCGCCCAGTTTTTCTTATTGCCAAAAACAGGGGCTCCATTAATTCCTTGCGCATGGCAAACTTTACAGTTTTCTTCATAGATGATTTTGCCTGCTTTAAGTAATTTATCCTCCTTACTTATGCAGCCCATCACGACCATTGTGACCATTACTATTAAAATTGCTTTAAATTGCATCATGAGCTCCCCTGTTATGACTTGTTTATTATTTGATTAGTGATATTTATAGTGGTACGCGAATGACGACACCACCCATCACATCACCTAATTTAAAGTCATCTTTTGGTGAGTCTTTGTGATCGTTATGACAATCTACACAGGGAGCTGCAACGGCAACATCTGGATAGACTGCGGTAAAGTAAGATTTGTCTCCCAATTCTTCTGTGCCGTAAAAACTTTCTCCAGGATTAGCAACAATAAATTCTAAGCCTTCTTTTTCCATAGGTGTCTTTGGTGCATTCTGTTTATTGATAGGCCAAGACGATTGCAATGAATAAGTGAAAGTGTCATTCAGCTCACGAACAGCTTCTGCACCTGCACGAAACATTTGTGCGGGTAATGGCGCACCATTCTCTAGATCTTTCCACTCTTCTTTAGGTAAGATAGAGCCAGAGCCTGCAGGCCCTAATCGCTTAATAATAAGCTTTGTATAGTTAGTGCGGTCTGCTTTCATCACTGCAAAAAGGGCATCAGTATGCACTTTAGGGTCGATGCCCGCAGACTTTTCTTCGCCGCCACAACCTGTAAGTATGGCGATGGAGCTGGCCGCCGCAATAGCAAGTATTATTTTTTTTGTTTGGTTTTTCATAGTTTTCCCCTCTGGTTTATTAAAAATGGTCAGTAGTTGCTATCCTTATCATTGTCGTTGTTCTACCCAATCGATCGACTCAATATGTCGGCTGGGTTTTCCTTTAAAGTTATTTTTAATTAAACTCTCGTCAGCTAAGGCATCAATCGCGAAGCCAAGACCGTGGCAGTTCATACACACAGGTCGAATCATTTTTTCATTAGGCCTTAGTGTTAAATTCTGGTTATGTACAACAAAGGCATCGCCTTGCTTATTAATGACTTCTCTATGCATATGGCAGCTCGCACAGCTTACTCCCGTATTTTTTTCTGCTTCACCAGTAAGTTCTTTTTGCCATAGATTAAAATGTGGGGAATCTAGATAAGCAAGAGAATGCTCGTCGTTATGGCAACCTAAGCAGGATTCTACGGCTGCTTTTTGTGTATTAAATTCGTGTGATGTGTGGCAGCTGCTGCAGCTGTGTTGTTGGGCAAAAGAGTCCTCTTTGAATTCCAAAAAACCTTCTTGTGGAGCGATAGCCTTTAGTGGTTGAGAAACGGTATTCGCCAAGCGCATACCATGTTTGCCTTCTAAAAAGCCTTTTACTTGATTTTGATGGCACGACTGACAAGCAGTGTGGTCCGGTTTCTCAATCCACTGCTCGCCAGTGTCTGCATTGCTAGGCACATGGCAGCTTGCGCAATTTACGCCATTTCTTGAATGTGCACTCGATAACCACTCGTGTGTGATTTTTTCATTGGTTTTTTGTGCAAATGCAGTGCCTTCAATATCTTTTATAGACAGGACTTGTATATTTTTATTTTTCTCTTGATAGTTTTTCTCAGCAGTGCGAGAGGGTAGTTGTGCTATTGCTTTGAATATGGGTTCGTTAGCGTGCCTTTCCAAGAAACCTTCGTATAAGGCTCTATTGTCATGATAATTATGGCAGCCAGCGGTTGCACAACTATCAAAGGCCAAGTCTTTATGGGTTTCTCTCTCCTCGCTAATATCTTCATGGCAGTGAAAACAGTAATCTTTGGGGACGGTAACCCCCATAGGGTGAGTTTTATCTCTGTGATGCTCTGTATGACAACTTACGCAATAGCGTGCATCAATTACTTTGAGTAAGTCGGCATTCCTTGGATCGGTAAATTTAGACTTAGGATGTGAGTCGTTCGAATTTTCCAGGTCTTCGGCATGGCATTGTGTACAGGCATTTTGTAGAACTTCTGGCCCACCAAATGCCGAGGTATGGCATGTACTACAGGCCATCTCAATCTGGTGGTGACCATAGGTTGTTTCGCCAATGAGTAACTGGCTTTTGTCTGCACCGTAAAAAATCATATAAGAAAAATACCCGACTATACCTAATGTGATAATTAGCCAGAATAACCAAAAAACTTTTTTCACTCGTTCACACGCCTTACTGTAATAATTAGAAGTAATACACAGATAAAATGTGTGTAATTAATAATGCGGGTAAAGGCCAAACCACAATAATGTGAGCCCAAAAGGAACTCTTTTTGATCACTTGTACCGAAGAAGAGGAAGAGTTGCCTGCAATGTGTAATGAAATTCCTGCTAAGGCACCAACGAGAGATACCATTAAAAAATTAATCATCAATAATTTATTTAGATTTTCACCAAGGTCAGCACCTGTGTGAATAAATAATACTGCAAGTGCTAAAGCCCCTAATACCGCATGGACTACGCGCCAATAGGAAAAATTACCTAAAAACTTCCAGTTGGCGCGCTTGCGCAAGGTCATCGCAAGCCCAATAGCAACTAAACCTAGTAGAGAAAAACCGCTGACCTGCTTCCAAAAAGAATCGGTCCACAAAAACTCCAGCGAAGGTTTTTGTACAGAATCGACGGGAGAAATACCGGGTATAGATAATATGACTAGCGCAGCAAGTGCTGCGATGGCGCTGAATAGTAATAGTACAGAGCCACCAACAATGGGTTGGGGTTTTTCATCCATTCCTACTAAGTCTTGAAGCAATGGCTGACATGAGCCGCACACAGTACCTGCACCTGTCGTTTTCCCAAGTGCACTGACTGAATGGCAACCACTGTCAATAGCAGTTGATAAAACTCCGCGAGTCACTTGATTGCATTGGCAAACAATTGCAGATTCGGACCAGTCAGTAACAGATTGCTTATCACCGGATAACCAGAGTTTACCTGTTAAAAAAAAGTACCACCTTTGCCAAGGGTAGATATAAGTTTGCGATAAAAATGTTTCCTGAATTCTTCTCGACTCAGGCCACTCACCAATACTACAAGCGCCTATCAGATGACCGCGATGGATAATCAGTTTTCTGTAAAGATTATTTTTCTTTTTTCGGTAACTTATCTGTTGCTGGTTAATACGTTGTGTGAGTTGATCCACCTCGCCCATACTCGTAACAGATTCGCCGACAACTTTTAATGTTGATATCAAACGAGTGCCCTGATAGATAGCATTACCACCTGACAAAATATTTGCGAGTACGGATGCTTGTTCAAAGCCTGGAGCAACGATACCGTAGACCACTGAGTTATGTTCGCAGCACTCGCCAATTGCGTATACATCTTCGACAGAGGTTTGCAGTTGGTCGTTTACAGTAATGCCGCGAGCAAAAGCGATAGGGTTACCCAAGGCAAGTTGGATATTGGGCTTTATGCCAGTACAAAGCAGCACTGTATCGCATTCTATTAATTCTTTATCGCGAGTCATCACGCCTGTAACGCGACTAAACTCTCTGCTATTGTCTTCGTTAGTATCTGAATATTTATCGCCGATAATTTGGCGAACGCCAGACTGTGTGATGACGCGAATGTTTAACGCCTCAATATGTTGCTGTAGTAATTTTGATGCGCTGCTGTCGAGTTGACGATTCATCAGTCGATCCGATTGCTGTACGAGGATGACCTCTGTGCCCGAGCCACTTAATGCTTTTGCAGCTTCTAATCCGAGTAAACCCCCACCCATGACAACAGTTCGACGCGAACGATGGCGCCTTGCCAGTAGTGCTTCGGTATCGCGTAAATTTCTAAAAGTGTAAACCCCTTTGAGATCAACACCTTCAATATTCGGTATGTGTGGGGTTGAACCCGTTGCAAGTACGAGAGAATCGTAATGATATTTTTTACCACTAGAACCAATTATCTGCTTGTGGCTTGAGTCAATTTTATTGATGTGTTCCCGAATATAATTGAGTGTTTTATGGTTGCTGGAATTGGGTAGATGGCTGGCAATATCGCTGTAGTCTTTATCTCTTGATAGAACATTACTGAGTTGAACACGGTTGTAGGGCTCGTAAGGTTCATTACCGAATAACGTAATGTGGCAGCGGTTATTTTGTTGAAAGTATTCGTTAATAAATCGAACACCAACAGGGCCAGCACCTACAACAATAATATGAGGGGTAGGTTTTTCTATGGAATCATTGATTTCAAAATCAGTAACCGACATTACTTATGGCCCCAAATATAAATTATTATTTAAATCGTTTTTGCAGTCAGCAATAGCTGTGCCAATATGTAAAAACTAACTATTTGTGGGCTAAAATGGGGTTGTGGGGGAAAATTTTTAAAAAAGATGCGCACAAATGTGAAGCAAATTAAAAAATACTATTTCTTTTTTGTGCAATTTTTGTAGTGTCTTAATCTACTTTTTATATTTGAAAGCCTTATTTTAGTGCAGAAAAAACCTTTAATAGTTTTCAAAAATTAACTGCTATTCACTATTTTATGGCGGGCAGATATTTTTATCGGAGATAAGAAAGTAGAGGATATTTTTGGTGGTTCATTTTATTTTTGGAAATAAAATACTTAACTAACTTAAATACTTATTTTTTCTTCTGAACAAAAACTTTTATAAGTATTGTTCTTAGATAAGCGAGTCCTGTCATGCTCAAACAAGAAATGCCGGTTCCTATAGGTATAAGCAGTCGCTATATTGGCTAGAGGATTGCTATGAAGTCTTAGCAGATTCGCTTAAAACGAGTGTGGTGCTCTTTTTTAGAAGCTTCATGAGGTTTAATAAATTTAGTGTAATTTGAGTTGTTTAAGCATTCTTCTTGCTGCATTAGAGAGCGTGCGTCCCCTGTGGTGGATGCAGCCTAGCTGTCTTATCAGTTTTAAACTAGGTACATTTAAGCGTGTAATATTGTTATCTATTAGCGTTGTAGGTAATACGCTCCACCCTAGGCCGACAGAGGTCATCATTTTAATGGCATCTAAATGGTTGGTTGTCATTGAGATATTTAACGTTTGGTTTTCTTTGGTAAATAATTGTTGGATCATTTGTGTGGTATAGGTATTTCTATCGGGTAAGATCGCAGGGTGTGTCGCAAGGTCAGAAAGTTTTACTTGCTTTTTTACACTGAGTGGATGGCTGTTGTTGGCAATAAACTCCATGGGGTCTTGCCATAGAGTATGGTGTTGAATATTGTCATTGCTACCTTTGAGTATGGTCTCTGGTAAGGTGATCAAGGCGAGCTCATATTCTCCTTGTAAAATTGCTTGAATAGCCTGTTCTGAGTCAATGAAAGTGAGTTGCAGATGCACATCTGGGTAGTTTTGGCTAAAGTTTGTCAAAAAGTCAGGGAGCCGGTGTATGCCTATATGATGACTCGTGGCTATTCTCAGTGTGCCCGACACACTGCCCCTAATATCAGACATATACTGTTGAGTATCAGCGATTTCTTGCAAAATGCGTTTTGCTCTGGGGACTAAAGCAAGTCCCGCCTCAGTGAGTTGCACCTGTCTACCGATGCGATCAAATAAGGGCTGTGTCATCTGTGCTTCCAGTAAGGCAATACGTTTACTAATGGCAGATTGAGTCAGATGCAATTGTTCTGCAGCAGCAGAAAAAGAGCCAAGTTCAGAAATAGTGATAAAGGCAGTCAGTAATTGAGTATCCATGCTTATAGATTAATCATTCCTTTTGGGAATGTAAATGATCAAAAATATGAATTTGTTTTATGTTTTACGAGAGGGTAGTATCCACAGTATTGTTAAACATTAATTAGGTGATACATGTTATGGCTGGAAAAACGCTCTATGACAAATTATGGGATGCGCATTTGGTAAAGCAGAGAGATGACGGCTCCGCATTGATTTATATTGACCGTCATATTGTGCATGAAGTGACAAGCCCACAAGCATTTGAAGGCTTACGCTTGGCTGGCCGGGAATTGTGGCGAGTGGATAGTGTCTTGGCAACGCCTGATCATAACGTGCCGACAACGGTAAAAGAGCGAGCATCTGGTGTTGAAGGGATTGAAGATCCTGTGTCTAAGATCCAAGTAAAAACATTGGATGATAATTGCGATAGCTTTGGTATTACGGAGTACAAGATCAATGATCGACGCCAGGGTATTGTTCATGTTATTGGTCCAGAGTCCGGCGCCTGTCTACCGGGTATGACGGTTGTTTGTGGCGATTCTCATACAGCGACAAATGGCGCTTTAGGTGCTCTGGCGCATGGTATCGGCACCAGTGAAGTTGAGCATGTATTGGCGACTCAATGCTTAGTCGCTAAAAAAATGAAAAGCATGCTAGTCAAAGTGGATGGTTCTTTGGGTAAAGGAGTTACACCTAAAGATGTTGTGTTGGCGATTATTGCAAAAATAGGTACGGCTGGTGGTAATGGTTATGCTATCGAATTTGGCGGGCAAGTTTTCCGTGATATGTCCATGGAGGGACGAATGACCGTATGTAATATGGCCATTGAAGCAGGGGCTCGTGCCGGTATGGTTGCAGTTGATCAGACCACAATCGATTACGTTAAAGGCCGTGACTTTGCACCTAAAGCTGAACATTGGGATGCTGCCGTTGCGGAATGGCGCGAACTAGTCAGTGATGATAATGCAGTATTCGATAAGGTGGTTGAAATTGATGGTGCTCAAATTGGACCTCAAGTGAGTTGGGGGACATCGCCAGAAATGGTTGTGGAAATTGATGATAATGTTCCCAACCCAGCAGACGAAACAGATCCAGTGAAAAAATCGGGCATGGAGCGCGCGCTTGAATATATGGGGTTAAGTGCAGGTCAAAAGATAGTAGATATTGCTCTTGATCGTGTGTTTATCGGATCTTGTACCAATTCACGCATTGAAGATATGCGTGCAGCAGCAGCGGTTGTGAAGGGCCGGAAAAAAGCTGCATCGATTAAAGAAGCGATTGTTGTTCCAGGTTCGGGCTTGGTAAAGGAGCAAGCAGAAGCGGAAGGGTTAGATAAAATATTTACTGAAGCTGGGCTAGAGTGGCGCGAACCAGGTTGCTCGATGTGCTTGGCTATGAATGCGGATAAATTAGGTGCCGGAGAGCATTGTGCTTCTACATCTAATCGTAATTTCGAAGGGCGGCAAGGTTACGGCGGCCGTACCCATTTAGTCAGTCCTGAAATGGCCGCTGCAGCAGCAATAGCAGGCCACTTTGTTGATGTAAGACAGTTTGAGTTGGAGAAGTAAAATGAAAGCATTTACTGTACATAATGGAATTGTTGCTCCAATGGATCGAGCAAATGTCGATACAGATATGATTATTCCTAAACAGTTTTTAAAATCGATTAAGCGTAGTGGTTTTGGTAAAAATCTATTTGATGAATTACGCTATTTGGACGAAGGACAGCCGGATCAATCATGTGATGGCCGTCCGTTAAACGAAGGTTTTCCGTTAAATTTCCCTCGCTATCAAGGAGCTTCGATTTTATTAGCCCGTGAGAATTTTGGTTGTGGCTCTAGCCGAGAACATGCTCCCTGGGCTTTAGATGATTATGGTTTTCGGGCTGTTATTGCGCCGAGTTATGCGGATATTTTTTATAACAATTCATTTAAGAACGGGCTTTTACCAGTCATTCTTGCAGATGATATTGTTGAGCAGTTATTTTCTGAAATGTATGCGACAGAGGGCTATCAATTATCCATCGATTTGGAAAAACAAGCAGTTATTACGCCTTCTGGAGAAGAGTTCAATTTTGACGTGGATGATTTTAGGAAACACTGTTTATTAAATGGTTTGGATGATATTGGTTTAACCTTGGAGGATGCGGACGCGATTCATGCTTACGAGAACAAGCGTCGAGAACAGGCGCCTTGGTTATTTGGTACGGTTAAATAATCTTAGTTATTAATCTTTGAGGCTTTCAGCAATGGCAATAAATTCATCTTCAACTGCCAGGAAAGCATCAACGATATCAGGGTCAAAGTGAGTGCCTCGTCCCTCAAGTATGATAGCTTTTGATTTCTCGTGACTAAAGGCAGGTTTATAGACTCGCTGTGTAGTTAATGCGTCATATACATCAGCAAGAGCCATTAGTCTGCCTGATAATGGGATTTCATCGGCTTTTAACCCATAGGGGTAGCCGCTGCCATCCCATTTCTCGTGATGGGTTTCTGAAATCTCTTTAGCAAAATGTAAAAAAGGCATGCTGCCAGTTTGTTGTTCTGCTCTCTCGATTGCTTGTCTGCCTATGACTGGGTGTTCTTTCATAGTGGTAAATTCGTCGTCGGTGAGCTTGCCAGGTTTTAATAAAATGGCATCCGGAATACCAACTTTGCCAATATCGTGTAATGGAGCAGATTTATAGATGAGCTCAAGAGTTTCTATTGTAAGATATTGGCTGAAACGTGGATCTTTTTGTAAGTGAAGCCCTAAGGATTTGATGTATTCTTGAGTTCGTAAAATATGTGCACCAGTTTCATTGTCCCTTGTTTCGGCTAATGAAGAGATGGCTAAGATAGCGGCATCGCGAGTTTGTTTTAAGGTTTGTTCGCTTTCCTGCAAGCTTTTAATCATCTGATTGGTATATTTTGCCGTGATGCTAAATTCATCGTTGCTTATGACGGGAACTGTAATATCTCGTTCGCCTTTTTGAATGGCTTCAAGCACGGAATTTTGGTGATTAAAGTAAATTTTGATGTTGTTTGAAAAATTATGGATGATGAGCAAACCATACCCGATAAACGTTGCCGAAACGAATGAAAACTCGTAAAAGATCCAGAGTGCAGCTTGATTGATAGAGATATCGTTACCTATGTCTTTTAGCCACTCGAAGTCTTTATAAATAAGCAGCAACATCGTGATGATGGTGCCAACGAGTAAAGATAAGGTGAAAAACTGAATCTTGATATTAATAGGAGTGTATTTATCATTTTGTTTATACTCAGAAGCTTGCTTTGCAAGAATTAACTGTTTTTCCTTTTGGAGCAATAGAAGCATGCTGGTAAAAAAACCCAAAATCATGAAGCCTATGATAACTCGCACACTAGCTTCTATTGGGAATTGATAAACTATTTGGTTGCCTATGGCTAGGATTAGCCCTCCTAGGAAAAAAATGCTGAGATCGATAATGAATTGTTTCTTTAATATGGCTTGTGGGGTTTCTGCGACATTTTTTTGTAGAATGAGTATTCGGAGAACGAGCATGCCAACGAACAATGCAATCACGACAGAGGTAAAAAATGACCGCTCTAGTGACTCTAAAAATGGGCAGACTTGTACGCCATACAAAATGAAAATTATGGCTGATATGAAGTATTGTAAGGAATGTTTTAGGGTTGTCTGAGAAAAGAGTGGTATATAACTAGAATATGCTGAATCACAACCTTTTTCATTCATAAGAGCATTGCTTTGGCTATTGTGCAACATCTTTTGCCACTGCTTTCATTGTAGGTGGGTTATTTTATTAAGAATAGCTTGAACTACTTGTTCGTCAAATGAAATAGTGTATGGATGCTGTGTTTTTTCTATTGGTAGGGCGTAAAGCAATACGCCTTTTAATTTTATTGTTTATTACATTCAGAGGTGTCTGTGTCTAAAAAGATATTATTGTTGGCTGGTGATGGTATTGGCCCTGAAATTGTTGCTGAAGCGCGTAAAGTCATTGATTGTATCAGTGAGAAAATGAGCCTTAATCTTGTTTGTGAAGAAGGTCTAATGGGCGGTTGTTCGATCGATGCTCATGGTGTGCCATTGACGGACGAAACAATAGCTCAAGGCCGGGCCAGTGATGCCATATTATTAGGTGCTGTGGGTGGCCCTAAATGGGATACGCTTGATCGAGCCATTCGCCCTGAAAAAGGCTTGTTAAAAATGCGTGCTGAACTAGATTTGTTCTCTAATTTACGTCCAGCTATCTTGTACCCACAATTGGCGGACGCCTCTTCATTAAAAAAAGAGTTGGTTGCTGATCTCGATATTTTAATTGTGCGTGAGCTGACGGGCGGAATTTATTTCGGAGAACCACGGGGAGTGCGTACTCTTGAAAATGGTGAGCGGCAAGGCTACAACACGATGGTCTACAGCGAAAGTGAAATAGAGCGCATTGGTCGTAACGCCTTTGAGGTTGCGCAAAAGCGCGGTAAGCGCCTATGTTCTGTAGAAAAAGCCAATGTACTAGAAGTGTCTGGCTTATGGCGCGAGATCATGGAGAACCTGTCGAGTGAATACCCCGACGTAGAGCTTTCTCATATGTATGTTGATAATGCTGCAATGCAACTAGTTCGTGGACCTAAACAATTTGATGTTATTGTCACCAGTAATTTGTTTGGCGATATTTTGTCAGATTGTGCAGCAATGTTAACAGGCTCTATCGGTATGTTGCCTTCTGCTTCATTAAACTCGGATGGTTTAGGGATGTATGAACCTGTTCATGGTTCTGCCCCTGATATTGCTGGAAAAGGTATTGCTAATCCATTAGCGACAATATTGTCTGTTGAAATGATGCTGCGCTATTCATTGAATATGGCTGAAGCTGCTGATGCCGTTGCTGATTCTGTTGGCCAGGTCTTAGATCAAAACCTGCGTACTGCCGATATTTTTGCTGATGGTATGAAAAAAGTCAGTACATCTGAAATGGGCGATGCAGTCGTTGCTGCATTAAAGGCTTAATCTAGAAAGTTGGCACAAACGATATTTATGAAACGTTTTCATATTGCTTTATCCACAGATGATTTATCGGCATCTGTTCCAGATTATAGTGCTCGTTTAGGTGTTGAGCCAGAGCTTGTGGTAGAGGAGCAATATGCTTTATGGCGCACAGAAACACTCAACTTTTCATTGAGGGTAGACTCTAGCCAAGAGCCCGGACAACTCAGGCATCTAGGCTGGGAAGACCCGTCAGCTTCTTCTTTTACTGAAGAAACTGACGCCAATGGCATTGTCTGGGAGTGTTTCTCTGCTGAACAACAACTGGAGGAAATTCAAAGCTTGTGGCCAGGAAGTGGTTGATGAGCAAGCTTGCTGACTTAGCATAACTTTTCTATATGCGATCAAAATTTTATTTAGCTGTTTTTTCTAAGTCTATCAATAGTCTCACTATTTCTTTCAGTTAGGTAATTTTTTGATCGCTTTATTTTTTTGGAGAGCGTTTAGCGCTCCATTTATTTCTTAACATCTTTCTCTTTTCATAAAACTCTCTATAAAATCAGATAGTTATTTTTCTTTTAATTTTGGTGTGTTTTTTGCGTCTCTTTAATTGTTGTTAACACGTAAGTAACTAGCACTATATCGTTCGGTTGCCTATTAAATTTTACTGACAAATGGAGAGTGTAGTTTTGAAAAAAAATAATAATCAAATAAGTATAAATCTTCGGTCATTTTTTCTAAGCGGACTAATTGCAATATCACCAACCCTATTGGCTGATGGTATTGATAAAGGTGGTATCAATAAAAAACCGCATTTCATTCGAGGCGATATTATTGAAACTTATTATGATGGTATCACTGATGACTTAGCGACAGCGGGTTTGGGAGTGGAAGGCTTGCAATCGTCAGAGGGTCCTCTGCCCGATGATCGCTTAAACCCTACAGCAGCAGAGTTACGTCGCTTAGCGATACATACTAACTATCGTGCATTAACAGATCCTACTACAGCAGGTGGATTTGGTCGTATTTATGGACCTAATATTAAAGCCGATGGTTCTTTGGGGCAGGGACTTATTTCAGGGTATGAAGTATTGGCGTATGCGGGCCCATTAAATATTACGATGATGGTGCAGATCCCTGATAGTTTCAATCCTGATGATGCTTGTATCGTGACGGCTCCATCCTCTAACTCCAGAGGCGTCTATGGTGCTATTGGGACGGCCGGTGAATGGGGGTTAAAAAATAATTGCGCGGTTGCATATACGGATGCTGGAAAAGGTAGTAGTGCATATAGTTTACAAAATCATAAAGCGACACTAATTGATGGACGGGTTGAGGATGCAGATGTCGCGGGTCGGCGCGCGCACTTTATCCCCCCATTATCTGAAGAAAGACGAGAGCAGTACAATGAACAATACCCTTATCGTGTTGCCTTTAAACATGCTCATTCTCAAAAAAATACGCAACGGCTATGGGGTAAGAGTGTGTTGCAATCAATTAAGTTTGCCTTTTATATATTGAATAAAAAATATGGAGAAGTTGATGCAAAAGGTCGACATAGAAAAACCATCCGACCAAGCAATACTATCGTCATTGCTTCCAGTGTGTCTAATGGTGGTGGCGCATCAGTCATGGCCGCTGAGCAGGATACGCAAGGACTAATTGATGGTGTGGCAGTATCTGAACCTAATGTTACACCAATTTATAACCCATCTTTTAGTATTGTTCAGGGAGATGCTGAGCCATTGTTCAATCACAGTTTATCATTGGCTGATTACGGTACCTTAATTAATATTTATCAGTCTTGTGCAAATGCAGCACCAGAAAATACAAATGCCCCTTTTGTTTTACCGCAATTTGGCGTCATCCCTTGTTCAGTGTTGCATGATAAAGGCCTGTTGGAGTCAACAACGTTGGCAGAGCAGGCGACTGAAGCACAAAAAATTATTAATGATTATGGTATTTTGCCTGAGCAGAATATTGTACAACCTTCCCATTGGAATATTAGTATTCCTCAGGCGATAGCTGTTAATTATCCAAATAGTCATGGTCGCTTTAGTGTAGCGCGTAATTTATGTGGCTATAGCTTTGCTGCGATTGATGCATTTAATCATCCTGCGGAATTGCCTTCTGTCGTACATAATGAATATTTTTCTCGTAGTACTGGCATTCCTCCAGCGGCAGGTATTGCATTGATCAATAATAACTCCTTAGGGGGAGCATCCGAAAATTCAGTTTCTATTTCACCCAGTTCAGGCCAATTTGATCAGAACTTAGATGGAGCGTTATGTATGCGTACACTAGTGACCGGTGCCAATGCGACTAACGAAAATAATAAGCTAAAGAAGCAGCAAAGGCGGTTCCATCGCCGTATTCAAAAAGGCATTCACCAAATTAGAAGCACAGGAAAGCTACGTGGAAAGCCTACTATTTTTGTGACTGGTCGCTCCGATGGTATTTTGGCCCCTAATCACAGCTCACGTGCCTATTTTGGATTAAATAAACTAAAAGATCGTTACAGCCGTTTGCATTATTATGAGGTGGTGAATGCCCATCATTTAGATGCATTGAATGCTTTTCCTGGTTTTAACTATCGATATGTGCCCCTGCATCACTATTTTTTGGAAAGCCTGGACTTAATGTTTGATCACCTAAAAAATGGTACGCCTCTACCGGTTAGTCAGGTAGTGCGCCCGGTTCCCCGTGGTATTAATGCTGATGCTTCAGTGCCTGATTTGGACAAAGCAGTACACTTGCCAGCGATTGCTATGAAGCCAAATGCTAAAAATATGATTGAATTTAAGCATCGCCAAGTGCGTATCCCTGATTAGCTTTCCTTGTTTATCTTAATTAATGTCCCTGTAAATATCGAAGCAGGGGCATTGATAGTTAAGTATTTAGTTGAAACGTAATTTAGAGGTTAGCTACAAATAATAATAGATAGTTTAGTAGGTTAAACTCTTGCGTTAACTGTATAGGGAAGTCGTCTTCCATGGAGTAGTAAAATGCTTTTATGTGGCTAAGGTATTAGAAAGGATAGCTTGATCTTTACTTTAACTTATAGATGTTAGGGCTGCCTTCGGGAGGCCTTGAAAAACGTTTGTAAACCCACTGGTACTGCTCTGGCGCTATTTGTATGGCTTTTTCAATAGATTGATTAATACCTGTGGCTGCTTCAACGGGATCATTGGAGTGGACATGGTTAACATCGTGAAATTCTATCTCGAAGCCTTGCCCTTTGGGTTTGCGTAGGACTGTGGCTAGTAGCGCTTCAGCCTGATTGTGTTTTATTAAGGAGTGGGTTAATTTTCCAGTAAATGCAGGTGTGTCGAAAAATGGTGCGTAGACACCTGCTTTTTTGCTAGGTAGATGATCGGATAAGACTACTAACACTTTACCCTGCTTTAGGTGTTTTAATGCTTGCCTAACACCTCGGCTATCTGCGCTAAACATTGATGTGCCTACGCGTGTTCGGCTGTTCAAAATAATTTTTTCCATCACTGGCGACTTAACGGTTTTGTACATTGAGCCAAAAGGGTAGTGCTGGGGCAGGTAAAAATTTATCATCTCCCAATTGCCAAAATGGGGGGTAATAATTACGACTCCTTTCTGTTGGTCAAAAGCAGCTTTTAATTTTCCCGGATTTTTTACAGAAACTTTTTTAATAAGTCTATCCGGGTTGCGAAACCAGACATAAGCTGCTTCGGCAAACCATTTTCCAGTTTCTTCCGCATTTTTTATCAATAGGTTTTCTTGTTGCTCTTTTGTTAAGTTGGGAAAGCATGTTTTGATATTGCAACGAGCAATATGTAGTCTCTTTTTATTAAAGTGAATAATGATGCGGCCAAGCCAGCTACCAATAGCTTGTGACCACGACAAAGGTAGCAAGCTGAATGGGGTCATAAAGCATGCGACGATTAAAAATTTGAGGTTTTGCATTAATAGCTTGATTTCAATCTACTTTGAGTGAAGAGGGTATAGCAGTTATTCATTTATTTGGCCGAAGCTAGGGGGGCATTCTAGCATAAGCTTATATTGATTAATAAAACCGGCCGTTTAAGTTTTTAATATTGACATTCTGCTGTAAACTAGGCGCCCGTTTATTTACTGTTGAGTTTAGAGAGAAATTAATGAAAGTCGGTTTTGTCGGTTGGCGTGGTATGGTTGGTTCGGTCTTGATGGGTCGAATGGTAGAAGAAAATGATTTTGCAGCGTTTGAGCCTGTATTTTTTACGACCTCTAATGTCGGTGGTCAAGGTCCTTCTATTGGTAAAACGACCGAACCTTTAAAAGACGCAAAAGATATTACCGAATTATCTCAAATGGATGTCATTATTTCTTGTCAGGGTGGAGATTATACGAAAGCAATCTTTAAGCCTCTGCGTGAGTCTGGTTGGAAGGGGTATTGGATTGATGCTGCTTCGGCCTTACGCATGGAGAAAGATGCTGTCATTGTATTGGATCCAGTGAATGCTGGTGTTATCGAAAAGGCATTAGATAATGGCACTAAAGATTTTATTGGCGGTAACTGTACTGTTAGCCTGATGTTAATGGCCATTGGTGGCTTGATCAATGCGGGGCATGTTGAGTGGATTTCGGCAATGACCTACCAAGCGGCAAGTGGCGGTGGGGCACGCCATATGAGAGAGCTATTGGTTCAGATGGGTGAATTGCGTGATACCGTTGCTGATGAGTTAAACGACCCTGGGTCGGCGATTCTCGATATTGATAAAAAGATCGCAGATAAGCTGCGTAACGGTAGTTTGCCTCAAGATAATTTTGGTGTGCCATTGGCAGGAAGTGTTTTGCCCTATATCGATAGCGAGCTGGATTCGGGGCAAAGTCGAGAAGAGTGGAAGGCGGATGCTGAAACGAACAAAATTATTGGCGCTTCCTTGAACGCCGCTTATGAGAGTGATACCTCAGATCTGATCCCTAATGTTCCGGTTGATGGTATCTGTGTTCGTGTTGGCGCTATGCGTTGTCATAGCCAGGCATTAACCATCAAACTAAAAAGTGACCTGCCGATGGATGAAATTGAATCGCTTATAGAACAGGCTAATGATTGGGTGAAAGTCATTCCTAATCATAAGGAGGCGACCTTAGACGCGCTGACGCCAACGGCTGTCACTGGGACTTTGACCGTTCCTGTGGGCCGCTTGCGTAAAATGCATATGGGGCCTGAATACCTTAGTGCTTTTACAGTAGGCGACCAATTATTATGGGGTGCTGCTGAACCGTTGCGTCGTATGCTGCAAATTCTGCTAAAACGTCAATAGAGTCTACAATAGTAGTTAACAATCTTGTATATAAAGGCTAAACATGAGTTCTATTGATATTGCTGTTGTTGGCGCTACGGGCGCTATAGGTGAAGCTGTCGTTGAATTATTAGAAAAGCGGCAATTTCCAGTCAATCAACTTTATCTATTGGCAAGTGAGCGTACGGCTGGCACGAGTCTTATGTTCAATAATAAACCAGTCATGGTGACAGAGTTAAAGAAGTTCGACTTTTCTAAAGTTAAATTGGCAATCTTTGTTGCTACCGATGAAGTGTCAAGTGAGGTGCTGCCTTTAGCCCAAGCTAAGGGGTGTTTGACAATTGATAATAGCCAGGTATTTGCGGAGACGGCTCCTCTAGTAGTACCCCAAGTTAATGGGCAAATTTTAGCGGCTCAACCAGAAATTGTTGTTAACCCGGATAGTAATGCGATTCAATTGGCGACAGTGCTTAAGCCGCTTGATGATCAAGTCGGTATAGAAAGAGTGAATGTGACAGTGTGTCAGTCTGTTTCTGGTCATGGTAAAAAAGCCATTCATGAATTAGCATCGCAAACGGCAAGTTTACTCAATGGCCGCGGTGCTGAACACAATGTCTACCCGCAACAAATTTCCTTTAATGTGTTGCCTTACGTCGGAGAAATTGGCAGTGATGGACATTCGCTTACCGAGAAACGCTTATTGACCCAAACTCGTCGATTACTGGGAAATGAACACCTGCAATTAAATGCTTCCTGTGTTCAAGTTCCCGTGTTTTATGCTGATAGTATGATGGTTAGTGTCGATACGCAGTCGCCTATTACTTTGGAAGAAGTCCATAATATTCTAGGAAACCATAAGGAAATCAGTCTGTTAGATGGTGCTCAGGGTAGTGAGTTCGCGACTCCAGTAACTCATGCGACAGGTAGTGAAAAGATTTTTATAAGCCGTATTCGTCGCGACATGAGCCACGATAGTGGTATCAATCTTTGGGTAACAGCCGATAATGTCCGTAAAAGTGCAGCATTTAACACAATTCTAATAGCTGAAGAGTTGATAAAAAGCTATTTATAATGAATACTTAGAGCAACTTGTGAAGGTTTATTCGAGGTTGTGGCCAATAGAATTGCTGACAACCTTGGTAAACCTATACTTACTACATAAGACCGCGCCTGTCAGATGAATCATGGTGTACCTTGACGGGATAACGCGGCGAAAAGAAAAGATGAAACGGGATACGTCTATGCAGCTTCGCACACTAGCCTTAATTTTAAGTACAGTTGGACTTTTGTATTCAGGTGTAACTTCTGCATTGGGATTAGGTGAAATTACCCTAAAGTCTCAATTTAATCAGCCGCTTAATGCCGAAATTCGGTTGTTAAAAGTGCGTGATTTGTCAGAAGAAGAAATCTTGACAGCGCTTGCTTCCCGAGAAGATTTTAGCCGTGCAGGGGTGGATAGAATATTTTTCTTGTCAGGGCTTAATTTTGAAGTCGTACTTGATAACCCCTCCAATCCTTTTATTCGTGTTACGACACGTAAGCCGGTAACTGAACCTTATCTTAACTTCCTGATAGAAGTGCAATGGCCAAGTGGACGCTTATTACGCGAATATACTTTATTATTGGACTTGCCTGTTTTTACCGAAGCAGCGCCATCGCGACCCGCTGTTACTGCTCCCTCATCTGGCGGAGTAGTTTCATCTCCCAGCCAGCAGCAACAGCCACCACCAAGAGTTGAACGTCAGCCGCGTGAAACTGTTAGTGCGCCAGCACCTGTCTATAGTTCTAGCCAGCCAACAACATCTAACCCTCCTGTCGATAGTTACCGAGTACAATCTGGTGATACTTTATGGGAGATTGCAGAGCGCACGCGTCCGGATTCTTCTATCTCTGTTCATCAGGCGATGATTGCTATTCAGCAAGCTAACCCTAATGCTTTTATTGATAATAATATCAATCGCTTGCGTAATGGTCGTGTATTACGCATCCCTTCGTCCGGTGAAATTACTGATATTACCTACAATCAGGCTGTTAATGCTGTCCGCCAACAAAATCAGAAATGGTCTTCGAGCACAAGCCAAAAACCAGTATTAACCTCTGCAGCACCAACAGCTTCAACGCCATCTTCAGCTTCTACTCCTGAAGGTCGTCTAACATTGGGCTCAGCTGATTCTGGTCAGGGTGATGTAAAGAGTGCCGGTGCGAGTGGTTCTGGTGAGTCGTTACAAAATGAGTTAGCGATAGCGCAAGAAGAACTAGATCGTTCTAGCCGTGAGAATAGTGAGTTAAGAGATCGAATCAGTGAGTTGGAATCTCAAATCCAAACGATGGAAGAGTTGGTTTCTGTTACTAATGATCAATTAAAAGCATTACAGATAGCTACTCAAACGAATAATGAGGCTGATGCCTCGGTTTCAGTAACCGAAGCTGATTCATCTACAAGTATCGCTGATACCTCTGTAGATGGAATCGATAGCTCTATTGCGACTGACCCTGTTGAAAACATTAATGAAATCACAGCAGATACTCAGGATGATATCGCTAAAGCAGCTCAAGAAGTTTTAGATAATGCAACGGATACCGTTAGTGATGCTGCTGTTACTGATACAGATGATTCTATTGCTACAGCTGCAGAAGATATTGCTGCACAAGTTGAGGTGCCACCTGAAGAGCCTGTTGTTGCTACTCCAGCGCCGGTAGAGCCTCCTGCTCCTGTTACTCCAGTTGAGCAAACGGGTTCTTCATTTGATATCGTTGAATTTGTTAAAAGCAATTTGCTGGCTGTGGGTGGTGGCCTATTAGCGCTACTTGTTGCTATCTTAGTATTGTTGCGCTTGCGTGAAAAACCAGAAGAGCCAGATTTTGGAGAGTTCGATTTAGATTCAGAAGAAGATTTACTTGTTTCTGATGAAGATGTTGAGGAAGAAATTTCGCTTGATGGCGATGATTACGATGTTGAAGATGATGAGCTTGATGATTCAGTTCAGGCTCAGACCGAAGATGTTGTTGCTGAAGCTGATATATATGTCAGCTTGGGACAAGAAGATAAAGCTATTGAGTTACTACAGAAAGAAATTCAACAGAACCCAGATAATGCAGATGCCCGCCTTGGCTTATTGAAAATTTATGCAAAATCTCAAGACTCAGAAGGGTTTGATGAGCAATATGCACAACTTTTACCGCTAGGGAATGTTTATGCGAATGATCAAGCAATGGCACTGAGGAAAGAGATTTCCAATGTTGAGCCATTCGATACTGATCAGTATTCTTTAGAGAGCGGGGATGACGACTCACTGGATACTCTAGCATTTACCAATGACGCTGACGATGATATTGATCTGGATTTAGATCTGGACCTGGATTTAGGTGATGATGATGACTCTCTATCCGATTCAACTATTGATTTTACAGGTAGTGATGATATAGGTGACTTATCTATTGATTTAGATGATCTTAGTGAAGACTTAGAAGATATCAATAATGATAAATCAGGTTCGACTGAAGACTCCCTGTCTTTGTCAGGCCTAGATGATGAGCTGGATTTAGATCTGAATATTGATGAAGATGTTGATTTAGACTTAGATGCAGAGGTCAGCGAAGCAGATCTTACAGTGTCTGATGAATTGGCGAATGATCTGTCTTCATTAAGTGTTGAGGAACCTGAAGCCATAGGTAATGATGGTATTGCAGAGTTGGATTTGGATATTGACGATGACTTTGCAAGCAGCCTCGACGATTTGGATAATGATTTATCTCTCTCTCTAGATGATGATGCTTCAAAAGATAATGATTTAGAGTTTGATTTAGATTTTGATAGTGCTGAAGATAAGCCGGTATCAAATGACCTAGATTTAGATGTTTCTGATGTGGATTCACCTGATGCAGGATTATCCGTTTCTTCTGAGGAAGAGCTAGATCTTGATGTTCCTCCTTCAGAAGACCTGGATATAGCCAGTCTTGATCAAGAAATTGATGCTATGACGGCTGAGCTTGATGATGCCTTATCACTTGATGAAGAGTCACTTAATGAAGAGCCTCTTGATGAGGGGACACTCGATGACGTCTCGCTCGATGAGACTGTAGATATTGAAGAAGCTGAAGAGGTTGTTGAGCCTGAAGAATTTAGCGTAGATTTAGATGAAGAAGAATCTATCGATTTATCTGAAACTAACTTTGATCATGAGTCTTTAGCGGAAGATGATGATAGTGATGATTTAGATTTCCTTGCAAATAGCGAAATGGCTCAAGAAGACGCTGATACTTCGGTGGAAGTGGATGAAGATTTAGGTTCAGCAGACGATATTAATATAGCGTCTGCAATGGATGATGCTGCTATTGCTGAAGATGATGAATTAAACTTCCTTGAAGAATCTGATGAGGTATCAACTAAATTAGATTTGGCTAGAGCATATCTAGATATGGGTGATCGTGAAGGCGCAGAAGATATTTTGGGGGAAGTCTTAGAAGAAGGTAACCCTCAGCAGAAAACTGAAGCGAAAGAGCTGATGGCTCAAATTTAATAATTCTTTTAATTGCAGCTGGAAACGACCGCTTAGTGCGGTCGTTTTTGTTTGTACTCTATTTATGTCAAAGCTCTATAAACGCAACTGTGAAATACGTAATAGCGAGCTGTTCCCTGAGGGGATGCAGCGACTTGCTATGGGTATTGAATATAATGGCAGTCTATTCCGAGGGTTTCAATCACAGTCCTCCGGCGTGCCGACAGTCCAGCAAGCTTTGGAGAATGCGTTAACCTCTATCTGTAATGAGCCAATTACATTGGTCTGTGCAGGGCGAACAGATATGGGTGTTCACGCGACTAATCAGGTCATACATTTTGATACCTTGGCTGTTCGACAAGATAGGGCATGGTTAAGAGGAGCGAATACTAAGTTGCCATCTGGTATTAGCATTCGCTGGGTGCAAAAGGTGGTACCTGAATTTCATGCGCGATTCAGTGCACGCTCTCGAACCTATCGCTATGTTATATACAATACCGCTACGCCTTCTGCATTAATGGAGAATATAGTAACCTGGGATCGTCGGCGTTTGGACTTAAACGCTATGATCGAGGGTAGCCAGTATTTGCTAGGAGAGCATAATTTCAATGCATTTAGAGGCGCAGATTGTCAGGCTAAAAATCCAGTAAGGCGCATTGATGAGATCAATATAAATCGTCTTGAAGAGTTTATCGTCATTGAAGTGAAAGCAACGGCTTTTTTATATCATATGGTGCGTAATATTGTCGGTGTGCTTGGCGCAGTAGCTGCAGGGGAAAAAGACTCTAGCTGGGTAAAGGCTGTACTAGATAGCCAGGATCGGCGTTGTGGAGGCGTAACAGCGCCAGCAGCAGGCCTCTATCTTGTCAGTGTCGATTATGATTCCTGTTTTCAGTTGCCAGTAACGAACAAAGGCCCCTATATTATTCGAGGCTTAATCGAATAATCTTTAAGATCTTATTCGCGGTTAAATGCAATTTCTGCTAGTATGCCGCCTTATTTTTATATTCCTTTCTTCTTCGCAGGTATATTCCTTGAGCGAAACCACTCTTTTAAGCGTACAACAGAAGGTACGTGTTAAAATTTGCGGAATAACATCTGTAACGGATGCATTGGTGGCTGTGAGCGCAGGTGCTGATGCAATAGGTTTGGTATTTTATGAACCTAGCCCTCGTTATGTCAGCATTGAGCTTGCTGAAGAGATTGCTCGTGTAGTAGGACCTTTTGTCACTGTTGTAGGATTGTTTGTGAATGCTGAAGAGCATGTCATTCAACAGGTATTAAATAAGGTGCCATTACACGTGTTGCAGTTCCATGGAGATGAAAGCGCTGAGTTTTGCCGGCAATTTTCTAGGCCATATTTGAAAGCTATTCGAATGCGAAAAGGTCTAGATGTAGAAATGGCAATTTCTCAGCACGTCGATGCCGCAGGTATATTATTAGATGCCTATACACCAGGTATCCCTGGTGGCACTGGTGAAACATTTGATTGGAAGCGAGTCCCGGAGAAGTGTTTTGCTTCCATTGTGTTAGCTGGTGGTTTAACCCCTGACAACGTCAATCGTGCAGTTAAATGCACTTCTCCTTATGGAGTGGATGTCAGCGGTGGTGTTGAATCAAGCCCGGGCATTAAGGATTCAGTAAAAGTGATGACGTTTATTAATAACGCTAAAACGAATGAATAAATTAAGTGGAGTAAATGTGTGAACGATTTAACCTCAGCAGAGAACATTGATTATTCTTGCTTTCCAGATGAGCGTGGACACTTTGGTATCTATGGTGGCCGCTTTGTTTCTGAAACACTAATTTCGGCGTTGGATGAATTGGCGGCAATTTATAGTCGTTTAAAAGATGATCCGAAATTTCAAGAAGAATTTGATAAAGATATGGCCCACTATGTTGGTCGCCCATCTCCTTTATATCATGCTGAGCGTTGGAGCCGAGAAGTCGGTGGTGCACAAATCTATTTAAAGCGGGAAGATTTAAATCATACCGGTGCCCACAAGGTTAATAACACAATTGGCCAGGCATTATTAGCCAAGTACTCAGGTAAAAAACGAGTTATTGCAGAAACTGGGGCAGGACAGCATGGTGTTGCTAGTGCTACTGTTGCGACACGTCTAGGGCTTGAGTGTGAAGTATTTATGGGTGAGGAAGATATTCGTCGCCAATCGTTAAATGTTTACCGAATGAAATTACTGGGCGCAAAAGTGACTTCAGTCACTTCAGGGACTAGAACATTAAAAGATGCTATGAATGAAGCAATGAGGGATTGGGTAACGAATGTCGATGATACCTTTTATATTATCGGTACAGTGGCTGGGCCTCACCCTTATCCGGAGTTAGTGCGGGATTTTCAATCTATTATCGGGCGTGAAGCACGCAGGCAGTGTTTGGATCAAACCGGTAAGTTACCCGATGTATTGGTTGCCTGTGTTGGTGGCGGTTCTAATGCTATTGGCTTGTTTCATCCTTTCTTAAATGACGAGACGGTGAAAATGGTAGGTGTTGAAGCCGGTGGTGATGGTGTTGAAACGGGTCGTCATGCTGCTCCACTGAATGATGGTATTCCAGGGGTATTACATGGTGGCCGTACCTACTTAATGGAAGATGAGAATGGTCAAATTATTGATACGCACTCTGTTTCAGCGGGCTTGGATTATCCTGGTGTAGGTCCAGAGCATTCATGGCTAAAAGATTTAGGTCGTGTTGATTATGTTGCCGTGACAGACGAAGAGGCACTGTCTGCTTTTCGTGAATTAACACTTGTGGAAGGTATTATGCCAGCACTAGAAAGTAGCCATGCTTTAGCTTACGCAAAAAAAATAGCAAAGGATATGAGCCCTGAGAAAACGTTGGTTGTCAATTTATCTGGTCGTGGCGATAAGGACATTCTAACGATGGCTGATATTGATGGCATTACTGTTTAAAGCAGCTTTGGGATCATAAAAGGGTTAAAAAAGTAGTTATGAATCGAATTACACAACGCATGAGTGCGTTAAACGAAATGGGCCGAAAGGCATTTGTTGCTTATATTGTCAGTGGTGATCCTCGGCCTTCGGTTACATTGGATACTATGCATGAGCTGGTTGAAAAAGGGGTCGATATTATTGAGTTGGGCATCCCTTTTTCTGACCCGATGGCAGAAGGTAAGGTTATCCAGGCTGGGCATGAACGCGCACTAGAGCATAATGTAAGTTTGACTAGCTCTATTGAGATTGTTAAGCAATTCCGTGAGCGAGATAATGAAACACCGGTTGTATTGATGGGATACGCGAACCCTATCGAGCGTATGGGGTATCAAGCATTTGCAGACATGGCTGTTGCTGCCGGTGTTGACGGTGTGTTAACTGTTGATTTGCCGCCAGAGGAGGCGGTTGGCCTAAATGAAGAATTAAAACGAGTGGGCTTGGAAAACATATTCCTGTTAGCTCCAACAACAACACCTTCTCGTATCCGAGATATTGTCTCCCTAGCTAGTGGGTTTATTTATTATGTATCGTTGAAGGGAGTGACAGGGGCAGGACACCTCGATTTGGACTCCGTTAATTCAAAATTATCTGAAATCCGTAAAATGACCGAGTTGCCATTGTGTGTTGGTTTTGGCATTAAGGATGGTGCATCAGCAAAAGCTGTATCAGAACATGGCGATGGTGCTGTTGTCGGCAGTGTATTTGTTGATAGAATGGGCGACCTAGCCAATGCTAGTGATGCCGAAATTGTCTCTGCAGTCGGCGAGCTGGCAGCGAATATTCGCCTTGGGTTGGATAGCTGAAGTCAATAAACATAAAAAGCTGTAATTATTGATCTTACTTTAAAAATATGACCTTTTTGTTAAGGTCTAAACCTGTATTTAGAAAGAGAATGGCATGAGTTGGTTAGACAAAATTGTTCCTAGTAAAGCAAAATCTCAGGGCGCTAGCAATAATGCTAGCCGAGTACCTGAGGGCCTTTGGAAGAAATGCGTTAAATGTGGTTCTGTGCTCTATCGCCCGGAATTAGAAAGAAATTTAGATGTTTGTCCTAAATGTGATCACCATTTTCGTATTGGTGCTCGTCGCCGATTGGATATCTTTCTTGATCAGGACAATCGTGAAGAGCTAGCAACTGATGTTGAACCAATTGATCGATTAAATTTTAAAGACATCAAAAAATACAAAGATCGCCTGAGTGAAGCACAGAAAAAAACCGGTGAAAAAGATGCTTTAGTCGCAATGAAAGGTGAATTGTCAGGCATGCCTGTCGTTGCCGTTGCCTTTGAGTTTTCATTTCACGGTGGCTCTATGGGTTATGTTGTTGGTGAGAAATTCACCCGTGCCGCTCAAGTGGCTTTAGAAGAAGATATTCCTTTTATCTGCTTTTCAGCAACTGGTGGAGCCAGAATGCAGGAAGCATTGATATCTTTGATGCAAATGGCCAAAACCAGCGCTGTTATTGAGCGTTTGAAACAGCAGGGCACACCTTATATCTCATTTATGACTGACCCGGTTTATGGTGGTGTTTCTGCCAGCTTGGCATTATTAGGCGACATCAATGCTGCAGAGCCAGGTGCAAGAGCGGGCTTTGCTGGTCCTAATATTATTGAGCAAACGATTCGTCAAAAATTACCTAAAGGTTTTCAACGCAGTGAATTTTTATTAGAGCATGGCGCTATCGATATGATTATTCATCGTAAAGATCTGCGTGAAAAATTAGGTTCTTTACTCTCTAAGTTTACTTATTACACTCAACCACAAACCTTTGAAGTCTCTGAAGTATTGTCAGATGTTATTGTTGCTGAAGAGGTCGATGAACAGGGCAATAGCGCGCTTTAATGAGCCGTTTCAACACATTATCTGATTGGCTTAACTGGCTAGAACAGCTGCACCCTACAGAAATTGATTTAGGTTTGCAGCGTGTTTACTCAGTGGCCGATAAGCTGAATTTACTGAAATCACCAACATCAGTCAGCCATGACTATTCTGGTGAATTAAATTTAGATCCATCTGTAGAAGAAAAGCCCAGCCAGTCTAATCCTAATGCTTCTAATCCTAGTAGTGCTGATTCTGATAACAAAGCAACGGTAATTACCATTGCTGGGACTAATGGTAAAGGTTCTTGTATCTCCGTTTTAGAGAAGTGCTTATTAGAGCAAGGGCAGCATGTTGCTAGTTATACTTCTCCCCACCTACATCACTTTTGTGAACGCATCCGTATTGATGGGCAGACGGTTGATGAAGATCTTGTCTGCAAAGCTTTTGCCGCTATTGATAATGCCCGTGGTGATACCTCTTTAACCTATTTTGAATTTGGTACTCTGGCAGCACTATGGATATTTGCGTTGAAGCAAATTCCTTATGTTTTATTGGAGGTAGGTCTTGGTGGTCGTTTAGATGCTGTCAATATTGTGGATGCTGATTTAGCGATTATTACTTCTATTGATATTGACCATCAGGCATGGTTAGGCAATGATCGCAATATTATTAGCCAGGAAAAGCTAGGAGTTGCTCGTCTTACTCGCCCTTTAATTATTGCTGAAACTAATTTAACACCTAATTTGCAAGTGGCAGGAGAGCAATACCCGGCGTTAGTTGTAGGGCGAGATTATTTTGTCAGTGTCCATTCTAATAATGTTCAATGTGATGAATGGGAATTTCAGTGGAATGGAAAAACCGTATTATTGCCACTTCCAAAATTACCACTTCCCAGTGTTGCTGCTGCGATATTGGCATTAAATGTACTAGACCAATGCCCTGAATATCAAAAGCTTAAGAGTTTAATGGAAGCGATGGTTTTGCCAGGTCGTTTTGAAAAAGTAACAGTGGACGGAATATCGGTTATTTATGATGTAGCGCATAATCCGGCGGCAGCGATAGAATTAGTAAAACGCCTAGAGCGTGATAGTCAAAAAGGCTCAGATACTGGAAAGACATTTGCTGTTACTGCGGTCATGTCTGATAAAGATCAAAGTGCAATGATTGGGCCTCTTTCCCCTCAAATACATCATTGGTATTTAGGCGATTTACCTGATATTCCTCGTGCAGCCAGCGCGACGCTGCTAGCGGATTTATTGGCCGAACAGCATTGTTCATTTACCGTAAAGTCCAGGATAGAAGATGCGTTTCAAGCGGCTCTCGCTGCAGCAGATAGCCATGATAGAATAGTGGTATTCGGTTCTTTTTTTACCGTGGGAGCTATTCAGGCTGCTGTTAAAATGACTAGTGGTGAAGTCGTTAGTCGCTAGCGTATTTCTGAGGAATAGATTTTGGACGAAAACCTTATAAAACAACGCTTAGTTGGCGCTTGTGTCTTAGTCGCTTTAGCGGTTATTTTTTTGCCGTCTTTTTTCCAGAAAAATGAGCGTGTAGCGATTGATACAACGAGTCAAATTCCTCCGGCACCTGCGATTGAAACTGTTGTGATTCCTAGGCCTGAAAAGCCAGAAGGTATAAAAGTACCGCCTCCAGAAGAGCTGTTTCAACCTAAGGTTGTTGATGCTCCAAAACTTCCCCCTAAACCTCAATCGACTACTCCCTCTAGTGAGCCTATAGCTGAGGTGAAAAAACCGGTAAAACCTAAAGCTCCTCCTAAGAAAATAGCGGAGAAACCTCGTTTAAATGAGAAAGGCGCCCCCGTTGGCTGGGTTGTTCAAGCCGCGAGTTTTAAAGCGCAAGAGGGGGCGCAAAAGTTAACGGATCGGTTATTGAAAGCGGATTATCGGGCATACTCCCAATCAGTGAACACTGAGAAAGGCGTTTTTTATAGAGTGTTTATTGGGCCATTTATCGATGAGCAACGTGCTAATAAAGCCAAGCAAACCGTTGATAAAGCCTATAAAGTGCAGTCTCGTGTATTGCGATATAACCCTGTATCCGGCGATTAATGGGTCTGTTAAAATGGCACCTAAATTTAGAATTTTATTTTGCTAACCTTTATTTTGATAACATTTACTTTGATAAACATTGGTAACTGGATAACACGCTATGTTTAATTGGTCAGATTGGGCCATCATTGCCATTCTTACTATTTCCAGTTTGATCAGCCTCAAGCGAGGCTTTGTTAAAGAAGCGTTATCCTTAGCGATCTGGGTTGTTGCTTTTGCTGTAGCGAGCTGGTTCAGCCCTAAATTAGCCCCCATGTTGGCTGTTTATCTGGATACTGCTTCATTGCAACAAATGGCAGCATTTGCAGCTTTGTTTATAGCGACATTATTGGTGGGTGGTGCGGTTAATTATCTATTGGCTACACTTATTAAAGCGACTGGTTTGACCGGTACAGATCGTATGCTAGGTGTATTATTTGGTTTGTTTCGAGGCTTAGTCATCATTATGGTACTCGTTCTTTATGTGCCTAAAATGATACCGGTGAATGAAGATGCCTGGTGGCAACAATCAGCACTGATTCCTCATTTTTTGGATTTTGAAGACAGGTTTCGTATGATGACAACATCAATATACGATTTTGTAAAAAGTTTTTTTTAGGCGAGTTATTTGTAGCATTTAAGTCTACGAAGTTATTATTGAGGTAAGCATCTATGTGTGGTTTGGTCGGTATCGTTGGTAAAAGTGATGTCAATCTTCAATTATACGATGCGTTGACAATGCTCCAACATCGAGGGCAGGATGCTGCAGGCATCGTGACTTGCGATAATGGCAGAGTCTCGCAACAAAAAGCTAATGGCTTGGTTAAAGATGTTTTCCATACTCGCCATATGCGCCGTTTGGTTGGTAATTATGGCGTTGGCCATGTGCGTTACCCTACAGCGGGCAGTTCAGGTCCGGCACTAGCACAACCGTTTTACGTAAATTCTCCTTATGGTGTTGCTCTGGCACATAATGGCAACCTGACCAATACAGAATCTGTTAGAGCGGATTTGTATCGTGATGACTTGCGTCATATGAATACAGATTCAGACTCAGAAGTGTTGCTGAATGTCTTCGCAAAAGAGTTGCAAAAACTCGGTAAACTACACGCATCTGCGGATGACTTCTTTAAAGCTGTTGCAGGTGTACATAAACGCGTTCGAGGTGGCTATGCTGTTATCACGTTGGTTGCTGATTACGGTTTAGTGGCTTTTCGAGATCCTGATGGTATCCGTCCTCTCGTTTTTGGTAAACGAGACACCATACGAGGGCCGGAATATATGATTGCTTCGGAAAGTGTCGCTCTGGATGTTTTAGGTTTTGATCTGATTCGCGATGTGAAACCAGGCGAAGCAGTGTATATAACGACTGATGGTGAATTGCATACGAGTATCTGTGCCGAAAATACCACGTATCGTCCTTGTATTTTTGAGCACGTGTATTTTGCGCGCCCTGATTCTATTATGGATGGTATCTCTGTTTACAAAGCGCGTTTACGTCAAGGTGAAAAATTAGCAGAGAAAATTCTTCGAGAACGCCCTGATCATGATATTGATGTTGTCATTCCAATTCCTGATAGTAGTCGTGTTTCTGGGCAGGCACTTGCCTATAATCTTGGCGTAAAATTCCGCGAAGGCTTAGTGAAAAACCGCTATATTGGTCGTACCTTTATCATGCCGGGTCAACAGCAGCGTAAAAAGTCAGTTCGCCAAAAGCTCAATACTATTGGCTTGGAATTTAAAGACAAAAACGTGTTATTGGTTGATGATTCTATTGTTAGGGGAACAACCAGCGAACAGATTATTCAAATGGCAAGAGACGCCGGTGCAAAAAAAGTCTACATTGCCTCAGCGGCCCCTGCTGTTAAGTACCCAAATGTATATGGTATTGATATGCCATCAGTAGAAGAGCTCATTGCCCATGGACGTACAGATCAAGAAGTCGCAGATGCTATTGGTGCTGATTGGCTAATCTATCAGAATATTGAAGACTTGGTTGAAGCGTCTGCGGAAGGTAATCCTGATATTACTGAATTTGACTGTGCTGTCTTTGACGGTAATTATGTAACCAGCGATGTGACACAAGAGTATTTAGATAAGCTGCGTGCTGCAAGAAACGATTCACAGCAAAATAAGCAACGAGAGCTGGATTTAGGTAATACAAATGTTGTAGGTATTCATAATGATGCCGCTGAAGGCTAAGCCTGTATACTTAATATCATCAAATACTCTCTATCGAAAAACTAACTATTGGAACTATTCGTGACAAACGAAAGAAAAGATTTTATTGAAGAAAATGAACTCCACCTGGGGTTAGATACATTGGCGATACGTTCAGGTATTGCCAGAACTCAAGAAGGTGAGCATTGCGAACCTATTTTTACGACATCGAGTTATGTATTTGAATCAGCTGAGCAAGCGGCTTCCCGCTTTTCTGGTGATGAGGATGGCAATGTTTACTCACGCTATACCAACCCTACGGTGCGGACTTTTCAAGATCGTATTGCAGCATTAGAGGGTGCAGAAAGTGCAGTAGCCACTGCTTCGGGTATGTCAGCTATTTTGAGTACTTTTCTTGCGTTATTAACAGCAGGGGATCATGTTGTTTGTTCTCGTAGCGTGTTTGGTACAACCACAATGTTGTTTACTAAATATCTACAAAAATTTGGTGTTGATGTTACCTTTGTTGGTTTAACCGATTCTGCTGGTTGGGAGCAGGCAATTAATTCAAAAACTAAGTGTTTATTTTTGGAAACTCCCTCAAACCCCCTATGTGAAGTTGCCGATATCAAGCAGCTTTCTGCATTAGCTAAAGCGAATGATTGCCTGCTTATTGTGGACAATTGTTTCTGTACACCAGCTTTGCAGCGCCCCTTAGATCTGGGCGCTGACATTGTCATCCATTCGGCAACTAAGTATCTTGATGGCCAAGGCCGTTGCTTAGGTGGTGTTGTTGTTGGAAGTGAAGAGCATATGGATCAAGTACTAGGTTTTATTCGTACTTGCGGGCCAACATTAAGCCCATTTAATGCTTGGATATTTCTAAAAAGTTTAGAAACCCTTAGCTTGCGTATGCAGGCGCATTCTGTCAATGCGCTAGAAGTGGCATGGTGGTTGAATGAGCAGCCTCAAATTGAAAAAGTCTATTATTGTGGTTTACCGTCCCATGAAGGTCATGTGCTCGCACGTGAACAGCAAAATGCCTTTGGTGGAGTACTATCCTTCCAGGTGAAAGGACAACGAGATGCTGCATGGAAATTGATTAATGGCACAAGAATATTGTCCATAACGGCCAATTTAGGTGATGCTAAAACTACCATCGTTCATCCAGCAACGACAACCCATGGTCGCTTATCTGATGAAGAGAAACAGCAAGCCGGAATTGCTGATAATTTGATCCGTGTGGCTGTTGGTTTAGAATCAGTTAAAGATATTATTGAAGACTTGGAAAGAGGAATAGCAGCTATATAGCGATATTTTGAGATGGATTAGTTGGCTTTCTTATTCATTCGTTATAGAAAAAATTAATAATAGAACTATTTCATAAAAAACTACTCAGATTAGTAAGAGCCAGCATTATTGCTGGCTTTTTACTATACTCATAATGCTTAAATCAAAAGCATTTACATAAATGAAAATAACCTTGAGTAGACTGTATGTCCGGTAATCCCTCTACCAGTAAAACCATCCCCGATATCATTGCTTCAATGACCCATAGTCTTAACGGTATTCTTTTAGGTAAAGAAACCAGTGTTAAACTGGCGCTAGCGTGTTTACTGGCCAAAGGGCACTTATTGATTGAAGATTTACCGGGTATGGGTAAAACCACATTAGCTCATGGCTTAGCCGGTGTGCTGGGGTTGGATTTTCAACGTATTCAATTTACCAGTGATCTATTACCGGGTGATGTTGTTGGTGTTTCAATTTTTAACCCCAAAATTAATGAATTTGAGTTTCGTCCTGGTCCGGTTTTTACACAAATACTGTTGGCCGATGAAATTAATCGTACATCGCCTAAAACTCAGAGCGCCTTACTAGAGGCTATGTCTGAAAATCAGGTCACGGTTGACGGTGTGACACGTCAATTAGAAGATCATTTTTTTGTTATTGCAACGCAAAACTCTCAACATCAGACAGGCACTTTTCCGTTGCCAGAATCTCAGCTTGACCGCTTTATGATGCGTATATCATTAGGCTACCCAACCCCTGAATCAGAAAGGCAGTTGTTGCAAGGTGTTGACCCACGGCAGGCACTAAAAGCGTTGTCAGTAGTGTTAAGTATTAAGCAATTAGAAGCGATTCAGGGTACTGTTGGTAAAATAGTAGCTAGTGATCAACTATTGGACTATTTGCAACGTTTAATTGCGTATACCCGTGAAACGGGAGATTTTAGCCATGGCTTATCTCCCCGTGCTGCCTTAGCGTGGTTACATTGCGCAAAAGCATGGGCTTTAGTTCATGGTCGCAAACATGTTTTACCTGAAGATATCCAACAATTGATGTTGCCCGTTGTTGGACATCGCTTATTACCAACAGAGCAAGAGACTGTCGCTCGAAATGCGGTAGAAAAAATTATATCGTCTGTTCCTGTTGTTGTTTAATCTTGTTTAGTTTTTTGCACTTATCGTCAAAAAGATATTGGGTTAATGATAAGACATTTTATTGATAAATCATGGCAGAATTTTTTAAATAATTGGTTAAAACGCCGAATCCCTCGCCGATCATCGCATATATTGAAACACGATAATATTTTTATCGTTCCTTCAAAAACAGGCTTAGGCTTTGTCGTGCTAATTATTTTATTGTGGCTGTTGGGTACGAATTATCAAAATAATTTAATATTGAGTGTCACTTTTTTATTATTAGCGTTAATTGTCATTTGTATTCACCATACTTACGCACAATTGTCAGGTTTGCAGTTAAGCGTTATAAAAACACATTCAGGTTTTGTTGGCGATAAAGGTGTTGTCGATCTATTAATAAAACGAAAAAATTCACGGGCCTATGAGTCCGTTGAATTAGCTTGGTCGGGGATAGATTCTGTAACAGTATCTCTCATCGATGAATCTCAATTTTCTGTTAGCTTATCGGTGCCGCTGACGTATCGCGGGTGGTTTCAGCCAGAACGCTTAAAAGTATCTACGCATTTTCCTTTAGGGCTTATCGTTGCTTGGTCTTATTTAGATTTCGATTCTCCTATCCTGGCTTATCCTGAGCCTGTGACATCGTCTGTTCAGCCGACACAACAGGTACTAGATGATACAGACGATATTTTTCATCAACCAATGGTTGCCGGTCATGAAGAGTTTGCAGGTTTGCGTGAGTATCATCCCGGTGATTCTTTGAGAAGTATAGATTGGCGTGCTATGGCAAGAGGCCAGGGGCTGGCAACTCGTGTATACGAGGATTACGTCAGTCAACAATACTGGTTTGATTGGCAGCAATTTGAAGGTATGTCCCGTGAAGCGCGTTTATCGAGGCTGTGCGATTCTATTTTACAGCAGAAGGGTGACTCTATATATGGTTTGCGCTTGCCCGGGTTAACGATTGAACCTGCCCAAGGTGAAGAGCATAAGCAAAAAGTATTGGAAGCATTAGCATTATTTGAGTGGGAGAAAAATATCTAATGGCTTTCTTTGGCAATAAAAAATCAACAAATACTGACAATACGAAACCAATTAAGTATGTTAATCGTCAGAGTTTATTAGGCCTATTATTTGCTCAAGGTAGTGCGGTACTCTTACATTTTTCACAAGCGCCTATTTGGTTATTATTATTAGCGGTTGTCGTATTTGTATGGCGATTACAAATTTTACGCAGCCAATGGGCTTTTCCTAATCGTTTTGTTCGTTTGTGTTTGGTTATATTTTCAATGACGGCTATCGTCCTTTATTACAAAGAATGGTATGCCTTGGAACCAATGGTTTCACTGTTGGTCATTGCTTTTCTATTAAAGTTATTAGAGGTTGATCAACATAGAGATGGAGTAATCTTAATTTTTGTTGGTTATTTTGTAACAGCAAGTGCATTTTTATTTGACCAAGGTATTGTTTCAACATTATTGGGTATTTTTGTTCTTTGGTCTCTAACGGCTTGTTTGGTCGTTTTACACGGATCACATATTCAATATCTCTCTCGTCGAACTGTACGAACAGTTTCTATATTGTTAATTCAATCTGTACCTTTAATGTTACTCATGCTATTTGTCTTTCCACGTATCGGCGCATTGTGGTCTGTACCTATACAAAGTAGCAGCGCCGTAACTGGGGTTAGCGATAGCATGTCCCCAGGTGATTTTAGCCAATTAACACGTAGCCGAAAATTAGCGTTTCGAGTAAGTTTTGATGATGACCGCATTCCTGATCCGTCACAACGTTATTGGCGGGGTTTGGTGTTTACTGAGTTTGATGGTAGACGTTGGGAGCGGTCTAAAGGAGCTAACTTATATAAAGGAAAAGAACCCAATAAAACAGAGTTTATTGCTAATGGCCCCACTTTTAATTATGAAGTAATTCTAGAGCCAACAAACACGCCTTGGATCTATAGTATCCCTTTAGGGAATACTATAGATAAGAAATCTATACGTTCAGCGGCTAATGAATTATGGTTGAGAGATCCTGTGACTCAACGAATTAAGTATAAAGTTAGTTCGGCACTAAGCTATAGAACTCGTGAGAGGGAAGAGCGTTTGAAACAGGCACTGATGCTACCGAAAGGTTTTAATCCTCGCAGTATAGAAATGGCTCAGAAGTGGCGGAGAGAATCCATATCTACTGAAAACTATATTGAAAAGGTATTAAATTTTTATAATCAATCATTTACTTATACATTATCGCCTCCAAGGCTGGGGCAGCATACAGTAGATGAGTTTTTATTCTCTACTCAGAGTGGGTTTTGCGAGCATTTTTCCAGTAGTTTTGTTGTTCTAATGCGAGCTGCCGGGATACCTGCTCGTGTTGTTGCTGGTTATCAAGGTGGTGAATGGAATGATGCCGATAGTTATCTTCTAGTGCGTCAGTATGATGCCCATGCTTGGGCTGAAGTTTGGTTTCCTAATAAAGGATGGGTAAGAGTTGATCCAACAGCAGCTGTTGCACCTAATCGTATTGAGCAAGGTTTATTAGATACTTTATCTATTGCTGACCAAGATTTATTGGAGCCTAGTGCATTACCTTCATTTGATTGGTTGAATAGATTATCTTTAAAATGGGATAGTCTAAATTATCGTTGGCAAAGTTGGGTGCTAAGTTACGATCAGGATACCCAATCAGATCTCTTGGAAAAATTATTAGGAGAGGTTACTTCGACACGTTTGGCTATTTTACTTATTGCTCCCGGAGTCATTATGCTAATAACTTTTGGCTTCTTTACTCTACGTAATATCTCCAAACCTACACTCAGAAAAGTAAAATTATACCAAGCGCTGACTCGCAGGTTAGAGCGCCGAGGAATACACCCTATTGCTGGTGAAACGTTGACTAGCCATTGTGAACGAGCAATTCAATCAATGCCGGATAAAAAGCCTTTGATTCATAAGCTAAGCCATTCTATTAATGCCAGCTTGTATAGTAGTGAAGATGATATCGGCAATCATTCCTACAAAACGTTAAAGCAACTTATTTATCGCCTCTGATTGACACTCAAAATGAATCGTTATTGTGCAAATTTGATAAAATGCGCATTAATAGTGCTTAATTTTTTTGCTATTTCGTTATAAATACAGTACTTTGCCCCACTTATAACAACACTAATAACCCTTTACAAAATAGGGAATAAGGGGGATTCACCGTATGACTTATCAAATTTCAATGCTTAAACGCAGCTTTTGTTTGCTGATTCTAATGAGTTTATCAGTAGCCGTGGGGGCAGACGAGCTAAATGGCGCTAATAGCAGCTGGATTTTAACGTCAACAGCATTAGTTCTGTTTATGACTTTACCTGGCCTTTCTCTTTTTTATGCAGGTTTAGTGCGCTCTAAAAATGTCTTGTCAGTATTAATGCAGTGTTTTGCCATTGCATGTTTAGCGTCACTTTTGTGGCTGGTTGCCGGTTACAGCCTGAGTTTCAGTGAGGGCGGTGCATATCTGGGAGACTTCAGTAAAGCCTTTTTAGCAGGTATCGGTGAAGATACCTTAAGTGGCGATATACCTGAAAGTTTGTTTTTAATGTTCCAAATGACATTCGCTATTATCACACCTGCGTTAATTGTTGGCGCTTTTGCTGAACGTATGAAATTCTCTTCTATGCTGATTTTTAGCGGCTTATGGGTATTATTTGTCTATGCTCCTGTTTGCCATTGGGTATGGGGTGGTGGTTGGCTTTCCAGTCTGGGCTTGTTGGATTTTGCTGGTGGTACTGTTGTGCATGTGACTGCTGGTGTTGCTGCATTGGTTGCAGCGATTGTTATTGGTAATCGCAAAGGTTTTCCTCAAACACCTATGCCACCTCATAATTTAACCATGACGGTTTGTGGGGCAGGTATGTTATGGGTTGGATGGTTTGGCTTTAATGCGGGTAGTGCCTTAGCCGCTAATGGTGATGCAGCAATGGCTATGCTGGTTACTCATATTTCTGCAGCGGCTGGATCACTAGCATGGATGACCATTGAATGGTGCCGTTATGGCAAACCTAGTGTCTTGGGTATTGTTACAGGCATGGTGGCAGGTCTAGGTACTATTACACCTGCATCGGGTTATGTGGGACCAATGGGAGCATTGGTAATTGGTTTATCGGCGGGTGTTATTTGTTATTTTGCAACTCAATTGATTAAGCGTAAATTTAAAATTGATGACTCCTTAGATGTATTCCCAGTGCATGGTGTTGGTGGTATTTTAGGGACTTTACTCGTCGCCGTTTTTGCTTCATCGGAAATCGGTCTATTTAGCGGCCAAGGGCTTGAAGTATCCATAGGTGAACAATTTGGTATTCAGTTAATTGGTGTGTTGGCAACGGGTGTTTACACTGCGATCGTTACATTGATTCTGCTTTATGTTGCCGGTTTGTTTACAGGTGGTATTCGAGTCAGTGAAGAGGATGAGCAATTGGGGTTAGACCTTGTCTTGCATGAAGAAACAGGGTACAAATTGTAATATTTATTGATTGTATCAGCTCTATTGATTTTTGAAGCTTATGTTTCTGGTTTCTGAGTATCATTAAATCAGAAGCTCCTATAATATTATAAAAGCCTTGCACAGTATTGTTGCGAGGCTTTTTTATATTTGCCCTTAGCAGTTTATGCTGAGAAAATATGAATTTTATCTTTTAAAGAGTTTTTTGTGTTCTCATACCAACCGTCACATCTACTTTACTTCTTTATTATCTTTTGTTTATCAGTTGTTCTTGGCTTACAAATAATCGTCGTTCCTTGGCTTGCGATTGATTATATACAATTATCAGCTTGGGCAGTTGGCTTTATTCAGGGAGCCGTTTTAATCCCTAATCTAGCGTTATTAATATTAGGCGGCATTAATGCTGATAGGGGAAATTTGCTAACGAAATTTTCACTATTATTAGTTATCTATGGGATTATTCATATTGTTTTAGCTGTTTTATTGTCCCAAGATTGGCTGTCATTTTTTTGGTTGTTGTTTTATGCGTTATTATTAGGCTGCATAAGTGCTTTTATTCAACCTTGTAAAGATTATTTGGCTGGCTCTTTAGCCGATGACGATTTTCAATCAGTGATTGCTAAAAATAGTTTTTGCCAATATTTTGGTCAAGCTGTTGGCGTTGGTCTAGCGACACAGCTTTATTATTATGATTTGTTTTTTATCCCTTTAGTCCAAGTGTTATTGTTGTTAGTGGCTTTTATTGTTTTGTTGAGGGTTAAAAGTAAATATTCTCAGGCTTTTTCAAATCGCAAGGAATCTAAAACAACAAAGGCAATGTCAAGAGAGTTGCTACTATCTGGTTTTTCCTATTGCTGGCAATCAACTGTGCTGCGTAGTTTGATTTTTATTGTTGCCGTTAGTGGTTTTTTTCATATTGGTGTTTTTATTGTTGCTTTACCAATACTCGCTAAGACTATTTATGTGGGTAATGTTGAGTTCTATGGTTTATTGCAGGCTATTTTTATTGTAGGTACTGTGGTAGCAACGGTTATTGTGGTTGTTCGTGGGCAATTAGATGGACCAGGGCGGCGTGTGATTTTTGGACTGCTATATGCTGGGTTTATTTTGTTAGGCCTAAGTGCTCAGCCAACAGTATACGGTTTATTATTTTTAATATTTTTATGGGGTGTTGTTGTAGGGGTTTCAGCGACACTGGGTCGGTCTATTTTACAATCCTATACATCCGAAGAATATAAAGGACGAATGATTTCTATTTACCAATTAGCGCTATTTGGTTTTGCTCCATTAGGCTCTTTATTTGCTGGTATAGCGATTAATCTTTGGGGAGTTCTATTTGTTTTAAAACTGAGTGCGATTATCAGTTTTATGGCATTTTTCAGCACTTTTTTTATTCGTTCATTATGGGATGTTGAAACCAAAAATGATGTTTTACCTAAGTAATTTTATATAAAGTACTCCTCCCCCAAAAAAAAAGCTTTTTATGGTTTAAAAACTATAAGCGATGGCGAAAAGCCAGTAAGCTGGCAGTGACTGCGACATTTAGTGATTCGACTTGATTGCTCATAGGGATGTTCACCATTTCATCGCATGTTTTAGATATGCTTTGACTCATCCCTTCAGTTTCATTTCCTAAAATATAAATGACAAAATCAGGCTCTTTAAACATTGATAGAGTTTGTTTGGCATGGCTTGACAAACCAATGATCGTTGCTCCATGTTGCTGACAATCTTTTAGGGATGTTTCTAATTTGTCACAGCGTAATATAGGCGCTTTAAATAAAGTACCGGCACTGGCTTTTGTGACAAGTGCGTCCAGTTTTGCGCAGCCATTGTCAGATATCAAAATCCCATTTATATCGCCTGCGCAAGCTGAACGTATTATCATTCCTAAATTCTGAGGGTTGGTTATTCGGTCAAGTGCAAGTAATCGAATTGCTTTGGTTGCATTATCTGCTTTGGGGCTATTGTTCTTATCCTTTAAAAAACTGCGATAGTCCTGATGTTTAGGGCAGTGAATATCTAAACATACTCCTTGATCTTGCTTACCATTTTTGGATATCCGAGATAGTGCTTGTCGATCGTGATATTGAATTTCTATTTGCCTCTCATGAGCCAATGATTCTAATTCCCGGATAATTGGCATGGACTTATTAGATTTGGCCAAATGCAGTTTAAAACAAGAAAGAGACGGGTTTTGTAGAGCTTCTAATACAGGTTTTCTCCCATAGATAGTCAGCAGCTGACGAAAAAAAGCTTTCTTTTCGAGATAATCTGGTGAATCTTGGAATTTATTCATATTTTGATAGTCGATCTTATTGTAGTCTGTTAATAATCTGGCTAATGGTATGAGAATTTATATGAAAATATTACTATTGTCTTTGTTAATTTTAAGTTTATTTGGTTGCGCCTCAACACCTCCATCTACGTCAATTACACAGGCACCAGTTAATGATGTATCACTGGCGGAAGTTAATAAAGACTATAGGTCATTTATCGATTCTGATGTACGTTGGGGTGGTAGGGTCTTGAAAGCCGTAGAGGTTGGCACTGATGAGCAGAAACGATTACATCTTGAAGTACTTGAATATGCTCTCGATAAAAAAGGCAGGCCATTAGAAACTGCAAAGTCGGGTGGCCGGTTCATCGCTCGTTTACCGCAACCCTATAAAAAATCTCGTTTTTATCGTACTCGTTGGGTTACTCTTTCAGGTATTGTCTCAGGAGTAGAAAATTATCCGTTGGCAAATGGCGGTGGACAAGAGCTCCCGGTGATTGATGTAATAGAGCAGTATGCCTGGCGAGAAAAGTATGATGATGACGACCATTTTCGATATCATCATTATTGGCCTCGTTTCTATTTTCGTTACGGCATAGGGCGGTATCACCACCGTAGTCGTTCAAGTATCGGTGTTGTTTATAAACCTAAGGTTCATCACCCAAGACATCGGTGAAAAGAAACGAGTAGGCTTAAGATAATTTACGGTTATTTCTTGATATAGCAATCGTCATCATTGTCGACCAATGCTTGCAACACTTCAGTGCGGCTGATCAGACCTACAAGCTTGCCTTCTTCGATAACAGGATAATTCTTAGGGCGGTTGTTGATGATGATTTGAGCCAACTCTACAATCGTAGTGCTAGGGGTCACAGTCATCACATCTCTTTGCATAAATTTGCTGACAGAGGCAGGTTCTTCACAGTGAAATACGATATTTAGCATTTCTGCAACGCAGTCTTGTTCGGAGAGATAGCCGACCAGGTTGTTTTCACTATCCACTACGGGAACGCCGATAACCTTTTTCTTTAACATTAACTCGACAGCTTCTCTGACATTGGTTGTATCAGTAACCAGCTGAGGTTGATGATTCATGAAATCAGCGACTAAAATGGAATGCATAGCCTTCTCCTTTATCTTATTATTCTGTGTGACATACCCTACTATAGTCTAATATAGCCTCTTTGTAACCCATCATTAACGCGTCAACAGTGAGTGCATGTCCTATAGAGACTTCGGCAATATTATCGATTGTCAAAAAGTCAGGCAGGTTCTCTAAATTCAGATCATGTCCGGCATTAACACCCAGGCCTATACTGTTGGCATGGTCACTGGCCTCGCGATAAGTGTTCAGGCTCTTGGATGCTTCTTCAGATGACTTTTTACAAGCAAGAGCATAGGGCCCAGTGTATAGCTCTATTCGGTCTATCCCTAGAGATTTAGCTAATGTAATTTGTTCTAAGTCGGGGTCCATGAACAGGCAGCAGCGTACTTCCCATTCTTTTAATTTCTCTATGATTGGTAATAGACGATCTCCATCTCGTTTGAGATCAAAGCCGTGATCCGATGTGAGTTGATCATTGGAATCGGGAACTAGTGTTGCCTGATGAGGGCGAGTAGACTCAATGAGGGTAAGTAAACCGGGGTAGAGTGTCTGACCGGTCAGGCTATCCATTGGTTCTGCAAAAGGATTGCCTTCGATATTGTATTCAATATTCTCAATACTGCGAATATAAGTTGATAGGTCATAAACATCGTCAACACAAATATGACGCTGATCTGGGCGAGGATGAACTGTTAAGCCATCTGCACCATATTTAATAGCCAACTTTGCAAAGTCGAGTAGGCAAGGGTAATCGCTGCCTCGAGAGTTACGTAATAGAGCAATTTTATTGAGGTTTACACTGAGTGCTGTCATCAATTTAACCAACCGTTATTATTTTTCTTTACACGTAATTTTGGCAAGATAATCGCAAGCAGTACACCGAGCAAGACAGCAAATGCGCCGTATATAAAAAAGGTTGTGCTTTCGCTACGCCGAAGGCTTTCATTTTCCGATTTTAAGACGTCATTTTCAGTTTGTAGTAATTGCATTTTTTCAGCCATAGACTGCAAACGTTGATGAGACTCGACAGCTGAGGCTGAGATTACTTTAAGAGAGCTTAACTCGTTTTCCGTTTCACTGGCCAGTTGCTCGGTTTTTCTTAATGATTGTTGAGTTTCGGTATAACTTTTTTCCAGTGTTTGTTTTTCTTCTTTTAATGCATTTAGCTGTTGCGTCAATGTTTCCAGTTTTCGGTTGGCCGTATTGAGTTTGATGCTGGCGGGTGGTTCTTCATCAAGAAACTGGTTGCGAATCCAACCTGTAATTCCTCCAGATGTTCTGACCTTGGTCCAATCTTTATCTTTTTCAATGAGGGTAACGCGTGTCCCTGAAGGTAAACCTTTATGTAATATCGCAAACTTATTGCCTTGACCTTTGCGTATTGGGACATAGAGTTTGTCAGAAATATACAAGTTTGCTGCATATGAGGCATTTGCGAATAATAAGATTAAAATAAATCCAAAATATTGGAGAATGAGTTTTTTATTTAACATTATTGTTATCGCTTTGAGAGGTGTTTTCTTCATTACCTAATGGTACCCGTGGTCTTAATCTGTAAAAACCGCCTAATCTACCTTATAACTAGAGTAGTAATGTGTGAACGGTTCCCCGTTCTATTAAAAAACTTTTTTATAAGGTTTTATCGTGACGTTTGAAAATACACCTTGTTGGGAATAAGGGTCATTTTCAGCCCATGATTTGGCATCGGAGAGTGAATCAAACTCAGCGACAATCAGCGAACCAGTAAAACCGTTTTCGCCTGGGTCTTCACTATCAATGGCAGGTAATGGTCCCGCTGTTAGCAGGCGCCCTTCGTCTCTAAGTTCTTGAAGTTTTTCCAGGTGTTTAGGTCTCGCTTGCATTCTTACTGAAAGGCTATCAGGTTTGTCTTCGCAAATAATGGCATACCACATAAAAATTCTCGCTTTGTTTAATAATCCAACAGGTGATTTTAAGCTGGTTAATAGCTACTGATGTATCAGAATGTCTTCAAGTTTAAGGTGGGTCAGTGTTTTGATTCTTTTGAATAGGTAAAATAAGGCAATCATCATTACAATAGTGGCCGGTACGGCAATAACAGGAAAACTGAGAGCATTCATCTTACCTAACTCAGCATTAAATGCTTCAGTTCCAGGTGCGCTAACCAATATGACTTTTGCCAGTATGTAGTTCAGAATGGAAGATACAATGAAAGATAAGGCCATCAAGTAAGATGCATTTACCAGAGCCTTTTCGAAGTCTTTTTCTGTTCCATAATGCTCTAAAGCGGATGAGACTTTATCGACTTGCATGATCTTGTCGTTGTACAGAAATGTTTTGACCAGTGGGTAACGGGTCTTTAAGGAAATTAATGTAATAATCGCAAATAATGCAGGAATGGCAGCTTCTTTAATAACGATATATTCTGGGGGAAGTTTCAATAGTGCCATGCTGCCGGTTAAAGCGATGCTAAAAATACCCAAGGCGGAAAATAAGTTAAATTTTCCATTTTGCTTTAAGTCCTTTAAGCCATAAATAATAGGGAAGGCCAAAGCAACAATAATGCCCCATTTTACCCCCAACTGATCCTCTCCACTGAGTTTAGATAGAATAAGGGTAGGAATAACAATATTAATGAGAATATTAATTAGCATATTCTCTTTTTTAGCGGGTTTTACTTGTGTCATACGTTTGATTGGCAATAATGCAAAAGTTAAAGCAGGATTTTACGCAACTGTAGGTATGAATGGCAAAGGGCGTTATCATTAATCCACGATTAATTATCAATATAGGTTAGCGATTGAGTTATTTGTACGATTTACATACGCATAGTACGTGTTCAGATGGGCAGTTATCGCCTGAAGCATTGGTACAGCTGGCAAAGGATAATGGTGTTGATGTGCTCGCATTGACAGATCACGATACCCTGGAAGGTGTTTCTATGGCCATATCTGCGGCAGGTGATGATTTACAGGTGATTCCAGGTATCGAATTGTCGTCTTTATGGAATGGTCGAAATATTCATATTGTTGGTTTACAGGTCGATCTTAATTGCTCAGTACTGGCAAGTGCTGTTGAACAGCAATCTCAAATACGTGTAGAAAGAGCGAAGACTATTGCTATGAGGCTTGAAAAAGCCGGTATATCTGGTGCATGGGAGGGTGCAAAGCACTATGCTGAGGGTAGTATCGGTCGTCCGCATTTTGCTCAATATATGGTTGATTCAGGGTATGTTGATAGCTTTGCTCAAGCGTTTAAGCGGTATCTAGGCTCAGGAAAAATAGGTGATGTAAAAAATCGATGGCCTGCATTAACGGATGTTGTTAAGTGGATCACAGCCTCTGGTGGTATGGCTGTACTAGCGCATCCAGATAAATATGATCTAACCAGAACAAAGCTTTATACTTTATTGCAGGATTTTGTTGATGCTGGTGGTCAAGCGATGGAAGTGGTGAGCGGACAGCAAGAGCCTGCGGTTACCAGCAAATTACTTCGGGCAGCAGAGGATTTTTCCTTATTGGCTTCTTGTGGCAGTGATTTCCATTCCACAGAAAACCTCTGGCAATCGCCAGGTAAGATGTCACCCTTACCGAAAAACTGTAAACCGGTTTGGGAGGCTTGGTAACTTCTCAGCTAACAGCATTTTAATTCACTATTGCTACATTATAAGGATTAATAGAATAACGACTATGGCACAATTTTTTCAAATACACCCTGAGAACCCGCAAGCTCGCCTGATTAAGCAAGCTGTTGAGATCATCCGTAAAGGCGGTTTGGTTGCTTATCCCACTGATTCGGCTTACGCCCTTGGCTGTCATATTGGCGATAAATTCGCTTTAGATCGTATTTGTGGTATTCGGAAAATCGATAAAGACCATAATTTCACGTTGATGTGCCGCGACCTTTCCGAAGTGGCGACATATGCCAAGGTAAACAACCAAGTATTTCGGTTGCTTAAAGCTCATACTCCTGGTGCTTTTACCTTTATTTTAGATGCTACCTCTGAAACTCCACGCCGTTTAAAGCACCCTAAACGTAAGACCATTGGTATTCGTATACCGGATAACCCTATCGTGATGGCATTATTAGAAGAACTCAATGAGCCAATGATGACTAGTACCTTAATTATCCCAGGTGATGAGCTGCCCCTGACTGACCCTTACGACATCCGTGCACTTTTGGAGCATCAGTTGGAGTTAGTAATTGATGGTGGTTATTGTGGTATGGCAGCCACTACAGTTGTTGACTTAACCGGCGATGAAGCTGTCATCGCGAGGCAGGGCTGTGGAGAGTTTTCGGATTGATTGTTTTTTGCTATCAATTATATTCATATAATAAATTTTATTTATTTTTATGGTTTGTTTATAGTCTGTTTATAGCGACCACATTGTAGCAACTACATTGTTCGTCTAATTTAATCACTTATTGGAATTGGAGGGCATCATGACAAACAATTACCAGATTGACATTGGTATCGATGAAGCCAAACGTAAAGCAACAGCAGAAGGTTTGGGCCACTTATTAGCAGATACCTATACTCTTTATTTAAAGACCCATAATTTTCATTGGAATATTACTGGCCCTCGTTTCCGTGAACTGCACTTAATGTTTGAAGAGCAATATACAGAACTCGCAACAGCGGTTGATGATATTGCGGAACGTATTCGTACCTTGGGTTTCCCTGCTCCAGGCACGTATAGTGAATATGCTAGATTATCAGTTATTGAGGAAACCAATGGTGTTCCGGTTGCTGATGATATGATTCGTATTCTTACAGAGGACAATGAAACAATTGTTCGTACGGCGAGGAAGATATTGCCTTTAGCTCAGGATTCAGCAGATGAATCTACGGTCAGTTTGATCTCTGATCGTATGGTGATCCATGAAAAAACAGCATGGATGATTCGTAGTTTATTGTAAGCTTCGTATTAGCTTTTACTAAAAACTAATTAAATCAATAAGTTGAATGTCTTTGTTAACTATTGGTTAAATAATAAGGGAGAGGTAGCTACTTGATTGTTGTGATGCATATAGACAACAACTCTCCCTTAATCTTATCAAAACAATGGCTTATTGGTTCTTTCTAATGTTGCCTCTAAGAAAATCCTACTTATTTTTTTAAAACAATAGGTTAGCGCGCTTTTTTAATGTAGCTGGTTTTACTAAAAGCCACTGTTTTAGTTTATTTTATAGCCTTTGTCGGATGCTTATACTGATGTAGAGATATCTCTAATGAGACTTCAAGCAAGATAGATTAAGTATAAGCAGATTCAGGTTTTTATTATCGATATCGTGCCTGATCGTTCAAGTATTCAAGCATGGCACTTCTTGTTATTTAAGTTGTTATTTAAGCGCTATAACTGTCGCCATAAAATCGCTATAATCGCTGGCTATTTTGAAGTAGCTCACGGTGCGAGCGATAATACTATATGACAGCAACGACTGAACAAGAGAACCTCGATCAAACGGCGGCAAGTGACGATATATCTGAACCTGCTGTCTCGGAATCCGCTTCTCCCGCACAGGATGAGATGCCCTTTGCCTATGTTAATGGTGAGGCCTACACTGATTTACCTAAAGATCTCTATATTCCCCCCGATGCATTGGAAATCATCCTAGAGGCTTTTGAAGGTCCTTTAGATTTGCTGCTGTATTTAATTCGACGCCAGAATATCGATATTCTGGAAATTAATGTTTCTGCAATTACTCATCAATATGTGGCATATGTTGAATTAATGGATGCGATGCAGTTTGAGCTGGCAGCAGAGTATCTAGTCATGGCTGCGATGCTGGCGGAAATAAAATCCAGAATGTTACTGCCAAGAAATCAGGAAGAAGATGAAGAGGAAGAAGATCCACGTGCTGCCCTGATTCGACGTTTACAGGAATATGAACGCTTTAAGCAAGCCGCAGAAGATGTTAACGAATTGCCTCGTATGCACCGGGATATCTTTGTTGCTTCTGCTCAAGCACCGGATAGAAATTTAACCCGTCCTGATCCCGAAGTCGATCTGAAAGAAATTTTAGTGGCGTTATCTGAAGTATTGCGCCGGGCTGATATGTTTGAAAGCCATCAGATTGAGAGGGAAGTATTGTCCACTCGACAACGGATGACACAGGTACTTGAAGTGTTAAGCGATAAGCAAACATTCGTTCCCTTTGTCAGCCTGTTTAAAGTAGAAGAGGGGCGTATGGGGGTGATCGTGACATTTATGGCAGTGATGGAGCTGATCAAGGAATCTTTGATTGATATTGTACAAAACGAGTCTTTTGGTGCGATTCACGTTAAGGCAAAAACAGAATAATACCCATTAAGTGCTGCATTAGCTCGGCATATTTTGCAAAAAGTGCTGGTCAATAATGGGTCAATTAATTTAATTAGTTAGAAAGTGATTATGGAACAAGAACAACTGAAATGTATCATTGAAAGTGCGCTGATGGCTTATGGTCAGCCATTGACTGTAGAAAAATTACAGTCCTTGTTTATCAACGATGATATAGAAAGTGAGGAACAGGCTGTTCCCGAAAAAGCAAATATTCAAGAAGCCTTAGAGGCTATCCAACAAAACTGTGAAGGCCGCGGTTTTGAATTAAAAAAAGTCAGTAGCGGTTGGCGTTTTCAAGTACGAGCCGATATGGCGCAATGGGTTAATCGGCTCTGGGATGAAAAACCGCAACGTTATTCACGCGCATTATTAGAAACGCTGTCTATTATTGCTTATCGCCAGCCAATCACGCGTGGTGATATTGAAGAAATTCGTGGTGTTGCAGTCAGTTCTCATATTATCAAAACATTAACTGAGCGAGAGTGGGTTAAAGTTGTTGGTCATCGAGATGTTCCTGGTAGGCCTTCGTTATTTGCGACAACACGACAATTCCTTGATTATTTTAATTTGGAAAGTCTGGATGAATTGCCTTCACTACGAGAGTTGGCTGATATCGATTCGCTAACGCCAGAGCTTGATTTACAGGCAGAGCCAGTGGAACCAGAAGCTAATGATGACAGTAGCGATGCTGACAAGCCAGAGCTATCAAATGCCGGTGAAGAAAGAGAAAATACTAACGAGCAAATGAGTGAGGAGTTAGATACTCTTATCGACAACGACAACGACAATGAAGTTGATATCGATGATTCATTTGAGGAAGGCGATGCCGTTGTTGGAGAAACTCATCTATCTAATGAAGCAGACGCAGAGAGTATTGATACTCTTCGTTCTGAATAGCTGCCCTAAAATATGAAAAAAACTAAAACTGGAGATAAATTGACTCCCAAAAAAACTAGACCTAAAAAAGTTGATAAGCAAAGTGTGCAGGACGTGGAAGTATCATCTCCTCAAGATGAAAAGCTGCAAAAGGTACTGGCAAGAGCAGGAGTCGGGTCTCGACGAGAAATGGAGCGCTTTATTGAAAAGGGGCGTGTAACCGTTAATGGGCAGGTCGCTAGTCTTGGTGATCGAGTCCAGCTTACCGATCGCATTGAGGTTGATAAAAAGCGTATCCACCTTGTTACAGCTGATGAGCAAAGTATAAAAGTTCTTCTTTATAATAAGCCTGAAGGTCAAATTTGTACGCGCTCTGACCCTGAAGGTCGCCCAACAGTATTTGATAATTTACCACGCTTAAATGGCGAGCGTTGGATTGCTGTTGGAAGGCTCGATTTCAATACCAGTGGCTTACTTTTGTTTACAACGGATGGTGAGCTGGCAAATCGTTTAATGCATCCGTCATCAACAATTGACCGTGAATATTTAATACGGATACAAGGCAATGTTGATGAAGATATGAAAACCCGTTTATTAGAGGGTGTGATGCTTGAAGACGGCGTTGCGCGTTTTACTGACATTGTTGACGGTGCTGGCTCTGGACAAAATCATTGGTTTTATTGTGTCGTTATGGAAGGTCGCAATCGTGAAGTACGGCGTTTGTGGGAGTCTCAAGGTGTTAAAGTCAGCAGGCTTAAACGTGTTCGCTTTGGAAACATTTTTATTCCTTCCCATGTCCGTGTTGGCCAGTGGACCGAACTTAATGCTAAGGAAATCAAAGATCTGTGCCTTACCGCAGGCGTAGAGGTGACTGGGAAAACCCCGCCACCAAGCCAAGCGCAAAAAGCTGCTCAAGAACGCCACCAGCGAAAACTACGAGCAGGGAAGTCACGACGAAAATAAAAACATAAGGAGTCTGGTGCTATTGACCTCGTTCCGTTTTTTGAAGAGGGTGGAGTACTTCGATCTGAATACTATCGGCTTGAATCATGGATATTAGATGCTGAAAACTGTTTTTATCAGCAACGGCAGCGTTTGAATCGTGAGCCTGCTGCTCAGTCTCCCAATAGTAGATCGCGACCCATTCTTTATTGGTACGCTGATACAAGCTTTCTTCTAAAAAGCCGGGAAGTTGCTGAACGTCTTGGCTTAAATCACCCATTGCCTGAATCATTTCCGAAGTTTCAATATCTTCATTCGCTAGCCAAGTAACGATTTCACATACTGGCGTAGCTGCTGTTTCAATACTCATCATTCTTACCTTAATAATTTAAATTAGTTAAACCCGGATTATGCACTGGAATCACGGAAGTCTACGCAAGCTCTTGACGCACCTGGCAAATTTGGAAATCGCTCACTACCAATAAGGTAGCCACGCTTTTTCCAAATCCACCAGTCACATCAATATCTTGCGCATCTTTTCCGCGCCCAATGCATAATCCGGGTTAAAAACATAGGATAATTCATTTGCTTTTATCAATAATGCTATAAAATGGAATGATACTCTTTCTAAAAAGGAATGAATTGTGAATGACTTTAATGATGCAGATCTTTTTACCTGTATTGTTGAGAAGGGTTCTTTGGCCAAAGCAGCTGAAGTATTCGGGATAAGCCCATCTGTTGCCAGTAAGCGCTTGGCCAGATTGGAAGGACGGTTGGGGGTGCAATTACTAAATCGTACAACTCGCCAGCAATCTCTGACAGAGGTTGGGCGGTTCTTTTATGAGCGGGTATCAATTTTACAAAATGACTGGGTGAGCATAGTAGAAGAGGCTAAGAGTATCCAGAAGAGCCCTCGGGGTACTCTGCGAATAGCTACACCACAGCCAATTGCCAGTCGCTTTTTAATGCCATTATTAGCAGAATTTAGGAGGCGTTATCCAGGTGTTGAGCTGGATATTTTACATCGTTCAATTAATTCTCTCCCAAGTTCAGATGCAGATGTTTCTATTAGTCGAGTGCTTGATCAATATGATTCGGCAACTATGATTGCTGCACCATTTTATCATTATCACAATTCTTTATTTGCTTCGCCTCATTATCTCTCTCAGCAGAATCCACTTAAGGTACTCGGTGATTTATCTCATAGTGATTGTTTGGCTTATGGCTCTACTGCGATTGATACTGAGTGGCATTTTAATAAGGGCATTATTAAACCCAACACCATTTTTAAGACAGACAATACGGAAGTACTGATCAGCGCAGCGGTTAACCATATGGGTATTATTTATGTTCCTGAAGTTATGGTGACTATGGAGCTGCAAAGAGGGACATTAGTACCGGTATTGCCTAGCCTGAAAAGCCAGCAATACACGACAGTAGCTTACTATTCTAAAATGGATTTCACACCAACAAAAATAAAACTATTGATTGATTTGCTGAAAAACTTTTATCAATAAATAGTTTTATGATGAGTATTGTTAATTAAAGGAAATTTTAGGGTGTTATCCCTGTTTTTCTCTTTTGGTGATGAAGAACTGCTGAGCCATTTCTTGTAAGCTTTCGGATAAGTTAATGACTTCAGACCCGACAGATTCATTTTCAGCTGCGCTAGCCGAAATGTTTTCAGATAAACTGGATACGGTAGTTATATTACAATTAATTTCTTCAGCGACAGAGCTTTGTTGTTCTACAGCCGTAGCAATTTGATGGCTCATGTCAGTAATACTGCTAATGGAGTTGGTGACATGCTGAATCGATTCTGCAGTACTTTTAGCTTGTTCTACGCTGTGTTGCGCTTGAGATTCTGCTTGCTTCATACTTTTTACAGCAGCACGAGAACCGCTTTGTAATTTTTCGATCATTGTTGTAATTTCTTCTGTCGATTCATGAGTGCGAGTAGCTAAGGTTCTCACTTCATCTGCAACAACAGCAAATCCTCGTCCTTGTTCGCCAGCTCGTGCGGCTTCAATGGCAGCATTCAATGCAAGTAAGTTAGTTTGCTCTGCGACAGAACGAATGACTTCTAAAATACTATTGATCCCTTCACTGTCTTGTTCTAACTGAGTAATAACTTCAGAAGCGTTGTCGATTTCATTGGCCAGACTCGTAATTGTTGAGGCAGTATCAGTGACTAAACGTGCACCTTCATCGGCGGCTTTTTGGGCATTATTAGCAGAATCCGCAGTCATATTTGCATTGTTTGCAACTTCTTGAATACTGGCGCTCATTTCATTGATGGCTGTTGCAACCTGATAGGTTTGCATATGCATATCAGACACATGTTTATTGCTTTCTCGTACAGAACCCATCAAATTTTGACATTTATTAGTTATATTTTCTGAGTCATCAGCAATACGCCCAATAAGACCACCCGTTTCTGTGCCCAATACCTTCATCGCTAAAAGTAGTTGTCCGGCTTCATCATTTCGCCCTGTATAGACATGCATTGCCAGTGGGTCATCGGAAATACTTTTTGCTTTGTCGAGAGCTTTTTGCATGGGTTGCCATAACCACCATAAAACAGAACAGCTAATAAGCCCGCTTACCACAGGATAGACAAGCAAGGTTTTAATAGGGGTGGATGTTAGAACGGCTACTCCTAATGTTGCCAGTACTAATGTCAATATTACAGCCCCCATCATTTTATAAATCATTGGCACTGGAGGACGTTTTAAGAAGGAGGCGATATTCCCTTCTTTTAGGCTAGCATAGAGTTTTTCTGCGCGGTCTACCCACTTTCGATCAGGTTGTACACGTACGGATTGAATTTCTTCTGTTTGCCCATCTTTTTGAATCGGTGTTGCGTAGGCATCTACCCAATAGTAATCACCGTTCTTACAGCGATTTTTGACGACGCCCATCCAAGAACGCCCATCCTTTAAATTATCCCACATCATTTTGAATGCTTCTTGGGGCATATCTGGGTGTCTAACTAAATTATGCGCTTGGCCTTGTAACTCTTCTAAGGTAAAACCTGCTATATCAGCGAATGCCGGGTTGGCATATTTGATGACACCTTTAGGGTCGGTCATGGAAAGTAAATTAGCTGAGGATGAATAGTTTTTTTCGGTTTTAGTGACAGGTAAATTTTCGCGCATGATTCAGAAGCTCTCTTTGTTCTTGGTTGTTTTTGGATTTAGTTGTCAGCTAATATTTTTAGATTAAATGAGGTATACATAAACGTTGTCATTTAAAGTATATAAAAGAACTATTGATTAGTTATATTTTTTAAGAATAAGGGATGTATGAAAAGCAATAATTCGCGACATTTTATGAGGCTGATTGAGTATTGAGGAATTATTACGGGAAAATTTATAGCGTATAGTTCTATGAGGTTAAGATTGGAACGTGGTTTTTTAACAGGGAGCAGTGCTATTAAGTAAGGTATCAGTTTATAAGGTGTGGCATATGAATATGGTAACCTTGCACAAAGTCAACACCTAATTTTTTAAGCTCTACCAGAATCTCTTCATTCTCAACAAATTCCGCTGTTACATCAATCCCCATCATATGGGATACTTCAATGATTGATTTGACCATGGCATGATCTATAGGGTCAGACGTTATGTCTTGAATAAAGCTACCATCTATTTTTAATGATTTGACGGGCAACATTTTTAGATAAGAATAAGATGAAAACCCTGAGCCAAAATCATCTAATGAAAACTGAAAACCCATTTTAGTCATTTTTTTCAGGAAGGTACTGGTTTGAGCCAAATTCGATATTGCCGCACTTTCTGTAATCTCAAAACACACTTTTTCTTTTGGAATATAATATTTTTCGAATAACTCAATTAGATGTTCGCTAAATCGACTATTACTGATTGTACGTCCGCTAAGGTTAATGTTAGCTTGGTAGAGATTATTAAGTGATTCTGGATTTTTATTTAACCAGGACAAAAAGGCTTCAGTTACCCAAAAGTCCAATTGCTCAATTCTATCGAAGCGTTCAGCTGCCGGTAAAAAACTTCCCGGTAGCAAGAGTTTACTTTCCAATGGCAAGCGAACTAATATTTCGTATTGATCTCCTTCTACGGTTTGGCTAATTGACTGAATATTTTGTTTATATAAAAGTAGGGTGTCATTATTGATGGCTTCACGAAGGCTGTTTGCTAAATGCATCTCGGTTTGCCTTGATGAAATATCTTCGTTGTCATTTTCATAAACATAAACGTGATTTCTGCCTGCGTCTTTTGCCGCATAGCAAGCGGTATCTGCAAGGCTTAATAAGTCTTCGGCACTGATATTCTGGTTAATGACAGGAACAATACCTATGCTAATGCCAATAGAGAATATTTTCTTATTCCAGGAAAAGCGGTAATCGGCCACTTCCTGACGAAGTCTGTTGGCTATTTCTTCAGCTCGATTAATGGAACATTCTCTTAGCAGTATGACGAATTCGTCACCGCCTAAACGAGCTAACGAATCTATATCTCTGATGTGAGTACTGAACAATGCTGCCATTTGTTTGAGTAATTCATCCCCGGCAGAGTGTCCGCAGGTGTCATTCACAATTTTAAATTGATCTAAATCCATGAATAGTAATGAATGCTTTAATTCATTCGTACGAGAAGAAACAATTGCGTCATGTAGGCTTTGTTGAAAGACCAAGCGATTCTTTAAGCCAGTTAATAAATCATGATTGGCGATATAATTAAGTTTATTTTCATTGGTTTTTTTCTCTGTGATATCAACAATCGATGCGTCAATATATTTTCCTAAGCGCTTGTCTTCTATTACTTTGGCATAAATAGCCCCCCAAAATTCCTCACCTTTAAAATTATGGCAAAGCGTTTCGAAGCCAAATACATGGTCATTATTCCTTAAGAGTGTTGATAATCTTTCTTTATCCTCATCGGTAAAAGGGATAAACCCTGACAAGTTTCCCATGTCTTCAAAAAAGGCTGGTTTTTTGGAAATGCACATTAAGTTTTCAAAAGCAGGATTGCATGTCAATATTTTCCCATCGCAAGTGAATCTAAACATACCTTCTAAAGAGGTTTCATAAATAGAACGATATTTTTCAAGGTTGGCAATAGCAGTTTTTTGAGCTGATTCTTTTTCATTACGTTCACGCTTGATTCGATCAGCTAAAGCAAAACTTAATAATACTATGCTAAGTGTCGCTCCTATATGAATGGCGTATTCAGAAAGGTTATTTCTTGGGATTAGACCAGCTTTCCCAATAGCAAATGCTGCTGCAGAAATAACAAAAATACCGAAAGCTGAAGTATAAAAATAAGCTTGCTTATACCGTTTGAGAACTAAAATCATGCCTGCTAAATAACTGATGGAGGGGGACAGGACAACATTAGCCGCAGTGATTAATATCAAGATCTCATAAGGTATAAATAAACTCGATATTGCGAGAATATAGCCCATTACAGAACAGTATTTTAAAATTCTCCCTAAAGCGGGTCTTGTGATCTCAAGAGAAAGAAAACTTCTTGAGAATAAGCATAGATTTGCCAGTGAAAAATTTGATATGACGGTGAGGCTAATATCATTCCACCCTGGTGAATTTGGCCAAAAATAATAATAGGCGAATCCCGTGACGATTGCTTCCACCAAGGCATAACCAAATAGCGTTAAGGATAAGTAAAAATAGCTTACATCTTTCAAACTGAAGAATAAGAAGAAGTTATATACAGCAAGTATTAAAACAATCCCAATGAGTAAACCAACAAGCAGAGATTGATTTTGACTGTGGTTGACTAGCCCTTCCTGGGACCAAAGTCTGATAGGGAACTGGTTTGAAGATGAGGTGGATATGTGAACAATAGCCGTGATTGATTGATCGCTATCGATACTTATAGGAAAGATAAAATTGGGGTGCAGAATCGGCCTTTCAGAGAAAAGTAATTTGTCTCCAGTGGTTTGTTTTTGGATTAATTCTCTTGTCTGTGTGTCCAGTATATAGAGCTCTATATTGTCGAGTAAACCATAGGCAATTTCGACAAAGATATCGATTTCAGAGCTTAAATCATTTTTTAGAGGCAAACCAATCCAGTAATCTTGATCTGAAAAGCCAAAATTGGGTGATAGGGCACTGGTAGATGGCGTTAGTTCAAGCTGGTCAAGGATATCATTGATGTTCTTTGACTCAGGGGCTAATGAAATTATATGGATATTAGGTGTTATTCCAGTGAATAATTGCTCAAGAGAATCTTCTGTGATCAGGTTTTTCTCTAAGCTATTTGCAGCATTCGACAAGAATACTAAAGCGAAGAAGCAAATAGAAATGACTTTAGATTTAAGGACAATCACACTATAACCCTGCATAGATGATTGCTTCTGGTAGGCGTAGAAATGTGAGAATCCCTCTGAAATATGCGTGCTTCGGTGTTAGTCTTTGTCTTTATAGTGTTCAAATAAATATAGTAGCATTTGATCTAAATATCTATCTTATATAACGTATTAATTTATTAAAAAGAAAACATTAGCAAGGCTGTTTTATCATTAAATGACAGTTATAAGAAGAATATTCCGTTATTATTAAATGAAGATTTTGACGACATTTTCTGTGTATAGTCTACTAATGTATAAGGGATAAAATGCTTTTAGGTGTACAAATTATGCAACAATAATAGCCTAAAAGTGAATAATAAGAGAAAAGTAGTTGCTATTATTTTGCTTCTGATAGGTGATAATTAATTATTTTTGGAGTTTCGATGACTATTTCACTGGCATTTGATGTTTACGGTACTTTAATTGACACTCACGGTGTTGTAACTCAATTAAAAAAAGTACTCCACTCTAGTATCAGTGCTCGTGATTTTTCACAAACTTGGAGAGACAAACAATTAGAGTACTCATTTCGTCGAGGCCTAATGAGAAAGTATGAGCGTTTTTCCATCTGTACTCGTGATGCATTGAATTTTACCTGTCTCCATTACGATATTACGCTGACCGATAATGATAAACAGCTGTTGCTTGATAGTTATTCGTCTTTGCCTGCTTTTACTGATGTTATTGATGGCCTGACCAGCTTAAAAGCAAAAGGCTTCCATTTGTATGCATTCTCCAATGGAGCCGCAGATGCTGTTGAATCCTTGCTGGAGAAAGCTAATATTCGAGATTTTTTTATTGATATTGTGAGTGTTGATGACTTACAGACGTTTAAGCCTAACCCTGATGTTTATCAGTACTTTTTAGAGAGGTCTAATTCACCGGCAGAGGACGCTTGGCTTATTTCTAGTAACCCTTTCGACGTTATTGGTGCATTATCCGCTGGTTTAAAGGCGGCTTGGGTGAAACGTTCTGAAGGTGCGGTATTTGATCCTTGGGGTATAGAGCCCACAATGACGATTACTAAGGTTTCAAATTTAACCCAAAGCTTATAAATTAACATTCCGCTAGTAGTAGAAACTTCCCTACTCATTTATGGCGCCACAATATAAAAACCCCCGTAGATAACGGGGACTTATTGGTAATATAGCAAAGCATGATTTTAATTACTTTGCTAGGGCCTGTTCACACTAATTGAATGACCACTGCTGGAGGCTATTTTTTCGTCCAACAAGGCAGAAAGAGCGTGGTGTAGTTATTCTACATGAGCGATTGACCTCGGTGCCGCTCGACGGTATAACACCGTTGGGCGAAAAAATAATCCCAGCCCTTTGGGTTGCGTCTAAAATAACGTCACTCCGCGTTGCTCGTCGTTTATTTGGAATAACCAAACGTCTCTCCTCGCGCCTTGATTGACGCTATTTTAGGCGCAACAGTGGCCATTCAATTAGTGTAAACAGGCCCTAGTATAAAAAATGCCCAGCTAATTATGGGATGATAGTATCTGTTGCAACTTCGTTTAAGTTTTGGATACGAGTATCATCCACTGCTTCTACATCAGCATCAGTAAAGGCTGGTAATGCATTAGTAGTATCAACTGCATCGACGGGGAAATTGTTAAACAAGTACTCTGATAAAGCATCTTGTTCGGTGCCGTTATCTGCAAATGTTACCACTCCTCCTTGAACACCTTCTTCTTCCAAGTCAATAACATTGGCAGCAATATCTGCTGGGAAAGGGTAGCTATCGCCACCACCGGCTAAAAATCCAAGAGTGACGATACGGAAGGTTTGGATTGCCGCAGTAAGGTCAAGTACGCCGTCTCTTACAACCACAACTTCATTACCACCTGCTTGGGCGCCGTTATCATCCTCAACAACAAGATTAATAACACGGCTGCCTGCTGTTGCGACAATCGGTGGTTCCACAGAAGTATCGACAGTTTGGGCTGTTGCTGTTGGATCAAAGCTAAAGCGCATTCCTGCTATTTGAGGGAAGCGTCCTGGTGTTACGCCATCTGCTGTTGCAGAAACACTGTGCTCGATAATTTCTTTTAACTGAGCGCCAGTCACTGTTAATAAGGTCAGTGAATTATTGAAGCGTAGTGCTATCTCAAGGTCTAGTTGTGAGATTTCACCAGGGTTATTAATCCCAGGTGTACCTGCAGGTGGGTTACAAACGACATCTGACTCACTAGTTGAACCTGGAGGTACAGTGCAAGCACCAATAGGTGCACGAATACCACCACCATTTTTGATTGAAATGGCAACGCTGTTATCGGAAGCTTGTGCATAAGCCAAATTAGCATCGGCAGTTAAATTACCTAAATTGGTTTCTTCAGTTCGTACAGAGCCTCTTTCACCATTAAGGTAAACGCTGGTTAAACCAAATACATTGCCGGCACGTGCTGTTAAGGCTTGTGTTAGAGCTTCAGAAATATTGTTGACTTCAGTGATGGAATCGCTGGTTGCAAGGCTATTTTCAGTTAGCCCCTGTTCATCAGTTGCATATGCTCCATTAGTATTTGTGTCTAATGAGCTTGTTAACAAAACACCATTTTCATCAAAGTCTACAACTAAACGGCCCAGGTAAGTGTAGTCACCGTCTGTGTTAACGACTAAAACAGGTTGGTTTGAAGCGCTAGTCAGTTGTAAAGGATAATCTCCTGCACTAGTGTCACCAATACGTAAGCGATCATTGCTATCAGCTAGTATCGTATTTGAGCCACCCGCAACGATAATGTCGACGTTATCTAACAGGGGTGCTAATTGTTGTTCAATCATGATTTGCTGCATATGGGCAAGTAGAATAATTTTATTAACGCCCGCGGTTGTTAATGCATCGACACTAGGTTGAATTTCAGCTGCTATGGCAGCGATGTCCATGTCACTGGTCGGTGATACGACGACATCACCAGGTGAAGAAATCGTTTCTAGTATTGGTGTTGTTGCACCAACCACACCAATTTGTTCTCCCTCAATAGTAATGATCGTACTAGCAGCAATTTGGTTTGCCATATTGATATTGGCGTCGCCATCGGTACCAATCAGGCTTGAAAGATTGCTATCTGCTGCAAAATCTAAGTTAGCGGATAAGTAAGGGAATTGTGCACCTGTCCATGTACCGTCTTGAGCAATAAGGTCGAATATATCATCAGTGCCCAAATCAAATTCATGGTTGCCAAAAGCCGACGCTTGTACGCCTAGAGCATTTAAATAAGCAATATGAGCGCGGCCATTGCCAGTTTCGCCTAAGACACCTGCTAAGGCGTCATCGCTAGCGACACTATATTCTGGTCCAGGAATCCAGTTGTCTCCTGAGCTTAATACTAGTGTATTGTTTGGGTATTCATTTCTAAATGAATTTAAAATTGCAGAGAACCTAACGGCATTGTTAATGATATCTCGTCCACCATCTACATCCGCAAAGTGTAATAACTGCAGCCTAAAATTATTATCATCGTCATTATTATTGTTATCGCTACCACTACCACAAGATATAAGACTACAGCTTATTAATGCAATTAAGCCTGCTTTTATTGATTTTTTCATACATTGCCTCTAAAAATTTTAATTTGAACATCAGTTCAATTACAACAAGGCAAAGAAGGTTAGATGGTTAAAGTGACTGATCAGTTAAGGAAATATGTCATTACGATGACAGAATTACGGGCATGAGGTAAATTTGTTAAGAATAAATAATAAATTATTTAGAATAAAAACCGCTATTTCTACAATGTTATTCAGTAGACTATTTTAGTTTTTAGTAGAGGGGATAATTGGTACATAAATTACCGACCAAGGTCATTGCAACCAAGGTCGGTTTTTTTATTAAGAAAAGCTAAGGTTTAGCCAACAATTCTAACAGCTTCTACTGGTGTACTGAGTTCTTCAGTAGGCGGTGCAAAGTCAGTCAGGTTGATGCCTACAACCGCTTGTTTGTATTCTTCGATACTAGGTATGCGTCCAAGAATCGTAGATAACACAACCATTGGAGTAGAAGCGAGTAGGGATTCACCTTTCTTCTCGTCAGAGTCTTCAACCACACGGCCCTGGAATAGGCGAGTTGATGTAGCCAATACGGTGTCACCTTTCTCCGCTTTTTCCTGATTACCCATACACAAGTTACATCCTGGACGTTCTAAGTACATGATGTTTTCATACTGGGTACGTGCTTTTTCTTTTGGATTTGCGTCGTCAAATTCGAAGCCGGCATATTTCTTAAGAATATCCCAGTCACCTTCTGCTTTTAGCTCGTCAACAATGTTATATGTTGGTGGCGCTATCACTAGTGGTGCATTGAATTCGATTTTACCGTTTTGCTCTTCTAGGTTTCTTAGCATTTGTGCAATGATTTGCATGTCGCCTTTGTGAACCATACAAGAACCGACAAAGCCTAGATCAACTTTCTTGGTGCCTTCGTAAAATGAAACAGGGCGAATGGTATCGTGCGTGTAACGCTTAGATACATCATCGTTGTTGACATCTGGGTCGGCAATCATTGGTTCGTCGATTTCATCTAGATCAACAACGACCTCGGCAAAGTACTTGGCATTTTCATCTGGGGCTAACGCAGGGGTTTCGCCAGATTTGATGCCGGCAATGCGTTTGTCCGCGAGGTTAATAAGGCCTTGAAGCATGCTGGCATCATTGTCCATACCTTTGTCGATCATGATTTGGATACGGCTCTTCGCAAGCTCTAGTGAACCAATTAGCGTATCGTCTTGAGAAATACAGATAGAAGCTTTCGCTTTCATTTCCGCAGTCCAGTCAGTGAACGTAAATGCTTGGTCAGCGAGTAGGGTACCAATATGTACTTCAATGATGCGGCCTTGGAATACGTTGTCGCCAAACTGCTTGAGCATTTGTGCCTGGGTCGCGTGTACTACATCACGGAAGTCCATATGCTCTTTCATGTCACCTTTAAAGGTCACTTTTACTGACTCAGGGATTGGCATAGCTGCTTCACCTGTGGCCAACGCTAAGGCTACGGTTCCAGAGTCTGCACCAAAGGCAACGCCTTTGGACATACGGGTGTGCGAATCACCACCAATAATAATGGCTGAATCGTCAACAGTGATGTCATTCAATACTTTGTGAATCACATCGGTCATTGAGTGGTAAACACCTTTAGGGTCGCGCGCAGTGATTAGACCAAACTTATTCATAAACGCCATCAGTTTAGGAATGTTAGTTTGTGCTTTGCTATCCCATACAGAAGCGGTGTGACAGCCTGATTGGTAAGCACCATCAACACTTGGGGAGATTACGGTCGCTGCCATTGACTCTAGCTCTTGCGAAGTCATTAAGCCAGTGGTGTCTTGTGAGCCTACAATATTCACTTTAACGCGAACGTCAGAGCCTGCGTGTAGAGGTGTATCGCTGGCAACGCCTACAGCGTTTTTGTTGAAGATTTTTTCAACAGCCGTTAGGCCTTGGCCTTCGTGAGAGATTTCTTTAGAAGGAGCAAATACTGGAGCGACTGGCACACCCAGTGTTTTAGAAGCAAATGTTTGTAGTTTCTTACCGAATACAATTGCGTAAGAACCACCAGCCTTCATAAACTCAACTTTTTGTGGAGTAAACGCTGAAGAGACATCAACCAACTCTTGGTCGCCGTTGTATAGCTTTTTCTCTTTAGTGTTGATGGTTAATACGGTACCAGTGGCGACTGAGTAAGCTTCTTCCAGTACTGGGTCGCCACTATCGTCAAGAACCGCATTGCCGTCTGCATCAGTCTTTTTCACCCAGTTTTTAAGGTCTAGACCGATACCCCCGGTTACACCAACAGTGGTTAAGAAGATCGGTGAGATACCATTAGTACCTGCTACAACGGGTGCAAAGTTAACAAAAGGCACATAAGGACTGGCTTGTTTACCTGCCCATAGCGCGACGTTGTTCACGCCAGACATACGAGAAGAACCGACGCCCATAGTGCCTTTTTCAGCGATCAACATCACTTTGGCATCTGGGTGTTGTTTTTGTAGGTCTTGAATTTCTTGCTGTGCTTCTGGACTAATCATGCACTTGCCGTGTAGTTCACGGTCAGAACGTGAGTGCGCTTGGTTACCAGGAGAAAGCAGGTCGGTAGAAATATCACCTTCAGCAGCAATATAGGTAACGACTTTGATTTCTTCGTCGATATCGGGAAGTTGAGTAAAGAAGTCAGCTCGAGCGTAGCTTTCAAGGATATCTTTAGCGATAGCATTGCCTGCTTTGAATGCAGTTTCAAGGCGGTCAGTATCGGCTTCGTATAGGAATACTTGGGTCTTTAAGACTTCAGCCGCAGGTTTTGAGACTTCTGCATTATCACTTAAGGCTAGATCTAGCAGTACTTCAACAGAGGGGCCGCCTTTCATATGCGATAGTAATTCAAAAGCGAACGTTGGTGTGATTTCTTCAACTGTCGCTTCACCTAGAATAATTTCTTTTAGGAATTGTGCTTTGACTCCGGCAGCACTGGTGGTGCCCGGTAGGGTGTTATAGATAAAGAAGTTGAGGGAATCTTTGCGGTGCTCATTACCGGTGTCTTTAATTTGAGCAATTATTTCTGTGAGCAGCTCGGCATTATCGATAGGTTTTGGATGTAAGCCTTCGTTTTTGCGGCTTTCAATTTCTGCCATGTATTTGGTATACAGACTCATACACACCTCTTGTTGGTAGCTATAAGCTAATAAATGTGGGGAGATACTATAGAACTCTACGGTGCTTAGGATAGTATCGCTTGAAAAAGAGTGGATATTTTACATTAATTGAGGCCAACAGCTAATCATTATGCAGAATAACCATTATTTATCATACTTATAGTGTATTAATTTAGTAGTTATATAGGTTATAGTAGATGAGAATGATTACCACTAGTGATTAGCTAGAGAACCATAGGCTTCGATGTGAATATAGAGAATTTTGATTTAAACTTGTTAGTCTGTTTTGATGCGCTCATGAGGGAACGTAATGTTTCGCGGGCAGCTGAGCAACTCAATATTAGTCAGCCAGCAATGAGTAATAGCCTTAAGCGCTTACGCAATCACTTTGCTGATCCTTTACTTGTGAGAACCGTTAGGGGAATGGAGCCAACAGAGAAAGCCTTGGCACTGGAGCCCTTGGTAAGGCAGTCGCTCACCATGGCAGAAGAGGCGCTGTCTCCTCATGAGGCTTTTGAGCCAGCGGAGAGTAAGCGTATATTCCGGCTATTAGTCAGTGATTATGTCGAAGGGACATTAATTTCATCTCTCGTCGCCCATCTTCAAACCCACGCACCAGGCTTGTCTTTGGATATCCTGACCTTGAGTGACGGTAGCTTTCAGGATTTAGAGAAGGGTGCTATCGATTTAGCAATCAACAACTTTGATTCTGTACCACAATCCTTCTACAAGCGCTCAGTATGGCAGGATAGTTTTTCATGTCTGTTATCACCCGAACACCCCTTACTGACAGAAAATACGTTGGAAAACTATCTAGAAGCCTCCCATATCTGGGTAAGTAAAACAGGCATTGGTATAGGCACAGGAATGTCAAAAACGAGTAATCGCGGTTGGGTGGATGATGCACTGGCTGAGTTAGGCCATGAACGTCAAATAAGTGTATTTACACGTCATTACCAAATTATGCCTTTATTGGTAAAGCAAACCAATTTAGTGGCTACCATCCCTACGCGAGCTGCATTGCTTTACAAGAATCATCCTGAATTAGCGATTGTTGAGCCCCCATTTTCAATTCCAGATATTGAAATTAATATGATTTGGAGCCCGATATTGCATCATAACAGTGCCCATAAATGGGTTAGGCACACTTTAATCGAATTGGCGAATGCTATGGTTGCTGAGCATTCCTAGAGCCTAATTCTCAATTAGTCCCTGTAAATAAGTTAGGAGGGCATTACTTCCTCTAATACTATTATGTGTTTCTCCGGTTAATATTTCATGGCTAGCCATAACACCCGCTGTTTGTAGTAATGCAACATAATCGATGGTTAATTGAGAGTAAGTATTCGTATCTCCATCTCCAACGATAGCAAATACAGGAGTATTAGTACTGACCTCATTGACATAATCATGAGGTGATAAACTTCTAGGCCAGTTGTTAAAGCCTCTCCGGTGAGTGCGCCATTCAGGTACATTGCATGGGCATGCGACTAAAACGGCTGTGTCAATTAAGTCCGGATAGAATGATGCTGTTAAAGCGGTTAATGCTGCCCCTCCTGAATAACCAACAACAATCATTTGTTCTGGCTGATAATGTGTTTTTAAAATACTGATACCTGCAGCTAAAGTATCAATAACCGCTTCAGTATAATTATCATAATCTCTGTCTGAATCAGGCCCACTAGACGGGTTTAAATTGCTGCCTAAATACCCAGGCCTTACTAATGAGACGACCATCGAGTCAGGGTTCACTAAATCTGGACGTATTTGACTAAAGTCATCACTTGGAAGGCCATGGCCTCGGTCTCCATGAATTAAAACCCAAAGATAACGTGGGTTTTCTATTGTTCTTGACGATATTAGTCGTAAACAGCCATTACTTGTATCTACTGACCTAACATTATCATTCTCACAAGCCCTTGAAGCAGAGTCACTACCACCACCTCCGCCCCCGCAGCCTGTTAATAGAGCTAGCATTATGAATAAATACAGGTGTTGATTATTCGTCTTCACCCTTTGTATTGATCTCCATAAGTTTGAGAAAACTGACATCATCCATATTCCTTGTTTTGTAGATTATGCTTTTTGATAGGTCGCTATGAGGTTAAGCGCGTACTTTATAGCTTATATTCAGATGAAGTTAACATATATGACAGGAGAGTTTAATATGATAAAAATCTCATACGATACAAGTCTTTGTATTAGATATTATTTAAGCGCTTGGTAATGACATGGGTAAGATTATCGATTTCTAACTTTGAAAGAAACCTCAATTGCTCTAAAGAAATATTATGTAGGTGTAGAGCGGGCATTTTATGATCAAATTCTCTTAGGTCGCCTTTAACAACAACAGGCAACAGGGGAGAGGAGCGGCGTTGGTTAATCACTTGTAAACCTACATGAAGGGGAACATCTCGAAATGGGGTCGACTTAGTTTTTATAGGGATTCTCAAGAGCATCTGATTTTCAGAAGACGACATATTTGGCACGATATAGAGCCCAGTGGGTTTAACGGCTAATTCTGAAATGCTTTGAAAGGTATCATGATAAGAATATGGATCTGGTAAAATGACTAAGCGACCATTCTCATCTCTAGGGAAAAATATGGTGTAATTGGAGTAAAGTTGGCTAACGGTACCTGAATAAATACACAAATTATTTTCAAAGTGCATGATAAATTCACGGGCCACATTTCTCTTCTCGAATTCACGAAAATCCCATGTTAGATCTGCATTGCCTGTTTTAGGTAGCGGAGTACCATCATTACTTTCTAGCATAATTAGTCGAGCCTGAAAAATGCGAGAGTCAAAAATACCAGCAAATTCACATAGTTGCGCCAGTATTTTTAACTCGATGCTCTGAAAAAGTCCATGGACGACTTTTTCAGAGCTAACTAACTAGTCAAATGACCATCTTATATACTCATATTCCATAGATCTGTTTCACAGATATACAAAATATTCATTAGACCTGAATTGGATTAGCGTAGGATGTTAATTTGAGATTAGCAGATCTTAATGAGTATTCCATTAGGAGACCTAATTGAAATATTTTATAATGCAGCCAATAGATAGGTTTCAACTCCGTTAATCCAAACAACCAAGAAAGGTAATTAAGTAAAGTGTCAAATGTAAAAACACCTTGCATAGGTGTGTGTTCAACAGGTATTGGCGATGTGGTTTGTAGGGGCTGCAAGCGCTTTGCTCATGAAGTGATTGATTGGAATGGCTATACCGAAAATCAACGGCAACTAGTGGTTGATCGCTTAGATGGTTTTCTCCAACAGGTTGTTGGCAATATGATAGAAATTTTCGATGAGCAAAAATTACTGGAACAAATGCAATTTCAGCAGATTCGATTTAACCTTGATTTATCTAGTAGCCGATGGGTATACGAACTACTACGGAATGGCGCTAATCAAATTCAAAGTACTGAAACATTTGGATTTAAAGTAAAGCCTGATTGGCAGCGTTATTCGCTGGACCAAATTAAACAATTTCTAGAGCAGGACTTCTATACATTATCTAGTGCTCATTATGATCGTTATATTGCTCCCTGCACGCATTAGAGTGAGATTTGCTGATATGACATTGAATAAGATGATGTATATTCGCTCAGTTTATTTATCAGTTCTGATATTTCTTCTTTCACCCAACGCCTATAGTAACTCTCTATTAACGGCTATCCCGCCTACCGTTGAAATTTCAGAAATAGAAATTATTGATTGGGTAGAGAATAATCTCAACCTTAATGCGACATTTGCGGTGGATAATAAAAACTCATTTGATGTGAATATTAAAGCGATTCGCTATGATATGACGGTAATAGGAACTTCTATTGCGAAAGATTATTGGAGCCAGGATGTTGTGCTTAAAGCGAATACCAATAATTCCGTAACAATGCCGGTTGCTGTGAATATGCTAAATGTATTTTCGATAATGCCAGAAGTGTTATTACAAAGCCAAATTCAATATGCATTGACGGGGGCAGTCGCAGTGAAAGATTTTCCTTTGCATATTCCTTTTGAACATAAAGGGGTTTTGACTTTAGCTCAATAATACCTCAGTGATGAAGCATATGATTCTCAATATGTTCCTTTGTTCTATATAAGTCGATAACTCTTCCGTTCAGCATATTGTTGAGCAAGCTATTATTTTTAGGTCCTTTATTGGGCTGACGAATAATCGAGGGTAGCTCGTTCATTGATGATTTACTGTATTCCTCTAGCGACTTTTCGATATCGGCGATACAAATTAGTCTCTCATAGGTATCATTTCCCAATTGAAGCTCATTCAAATTCTTGACGCGTTTGCGCCATGTTGAAATCGTTGTGCGAGTGGCAGCACCTGCTAATACACGGCGCTCATCATCGGTTAATTGCCATTTGTCCGTTATCAACAAAAACTGTTTAGCTGCGATACGGCCTAAATGTGCCTTTTGTTCAACAGAAAGCGTAGGTTCCATAAGGTGCCATTTTGAGTGTTATAGAGTGAGTAATGACGACTAAATATGATTGTCCAGCTTCTAGAGTATAGATCTGTCCCCCAATTTTGCAAAAGAGCGATATTCACTGTATATATCTATACATTAAATAAGCTACGAATGCTGCTTTGCAGGCTAATTACTGTGAGGTACAGTGAAGAAATGTATAGATCTATACCCCTACTATTTTAAATGGCTTTAAAAGGATGCTAAGAAGTATATAACTATACAAGGGGAGGGTATTTCTAAAACTTATTGGGAATACAGAATAATGAGAAATGTAAGTGGAATAAGGATTAAATAGATAAATGTAGTGTCGTAATAAATAGCGAGAATAAGAATGTATAAAAATAACGAAAAATAAACTCGGAGAAAGGACATGCATGATACTTCTACGATGTTGCTGATCGGTTTAATAAGCCTGTGTAGTTTGTTAATTCTATTTTCGATTATCAGGCACTATACGAAAACATCATTGATGCCATCAGATGCTTGGATTCTGATTATTGGTATTATCTATGGCATTATCATAAAAGAGTTTGATCTCGAGTCTCTGCCTAAGTTTGAGCTTCAGCCCGAGGTCATCATCTTGTTGTTACTGCCTTTGCTGATTTTTGCGAGTGGCCGACTTATTGATTTGCATAGCCTAAAATCAGAATCTGTCCCCATTGGTTTTTTTGCCATTATTGGTGTAATTGCCACCAGCTTTATGATCGGTGCTCCTATTGCATGGGTTCTTGATATTCCTCTATTGAATGGATTACTAATAGGGGCGGCAGCAGGTGCAACCGACCCTGCCGCAGTGGCTGCCATCTTTCATAGCTTTAATATACCTGAGCGATTGAGCTTAATGGTTGAGGGTGAATCATTATTTAATGATGGCACTACTGTCGTGCTATTTACGCTGATTAGCGGTTTATTATTTGGCAATGAAATGTTTCATGCTTACGAATCGCTTGGTTTATTTGCTTGGGCTATTATAGGGGCGTTGCCATTAGGTGCAGCCATCGGTTGGCTAGGGGCAAAGTTACTGATTATTTGGAAGGAAAAGAATGTTTTTTTTCAGGTAAGCATGACATTTGTGGTGACGTATACGGCCTTCCTTCTCGCAGAAGAAGTGCTCCATGTTTCAGGTGTTATTTCTATCTTATTGGCTGCGATAATCTTCTTTAAAACATGGAATAAAAATGCTGTTAAGGCTGAAGATCAAGAGCAAGTTATGAAAGATGAATATGTTGTTGATCAATTTTGGGATTATATCGCTTTACTGATCAATGGTGTTCTATTCTTTAGCTTGGGCGCAGCAACGGGCCAACATAATTTTTTAGAAGTACCAACGATCGCTGTGATCGTTGGTTTAGTCAGCTTAATACTATCACGATGCATTTTGATCTATGGTGGTAATGGTGTGCTGACACTTGTAGGGAAAAATGTCTCTTTCCCATGGCAAAATATTCTGGTTTTTGGTGGGTTGCGAGGTGCGGTCACCGTTGCGCTTATATTATTGATCCCACATGATTATGAATATAGAGGGATTTTTCTGTGTATTGCATTTGCAATGATCGCATTCACACTAATTATCCAACCAATATTAATGAAGCTTTATCTTAAAAAGGCTGAATTAGAGTAATCAGGGGTTCCTAAAGATTTTTGCAAATAAAAAAAGCCACCCAGAGGGTGGCTAAAAGGTCAAGCAATAGTGAGGAGGTTTTTTTACTTGGCGTAAATAGTGGCTGGCAACCAGGTGACTAATGTGGGTAATAAAATCACAATGGTTAAGCCAATTAATTGTAAGATGATAAAAGGGATAACACCTCTATAAATATCAGTCAGGCTCACTCCTGGAGGGCAAACACCTTTTAAGTAAAACAGTGCGAAGCCAACTGGGGGTGTTAAAAAGGACGTTTGCAAGGTAATAGCAACGAGCATTACAAACCAAACTAATTTGGGCTCATCAATTACCCCATATCCATTAATATCAAAATCCATACCGACAATGACCGGCGCCAATAAAGGTAGTGCAATTAATGTAATCTCAATCCAGTCTAAAAGAAAACCGAGTAGGAAAACAATTATAAGAACCGAAATAAGCACACCATAAGGGCCAAAGGGTAGGCTTGTTAATCCACGCTCAATTAATTCATCTCCGCCAAGTTCTCTTAAAACAAGGGCAAACATTGTTGCACCGATAAAGATCATAAAAATATAAGCGGTTGTCCGGTAGGCATCTAAACTGACCTGCTTAAAAACAGAGAAATTTAATTTCTTATAATAGGCCGCTAAAAGTGTTGCGCCTAATGCGCCAACACCACTGGCTTCAGTCGGTGTGCAGATCCCTGCAAATATGGAACCTAATACAGCGAGAATTAATAGTAATGGCGGCAAGATATTTTTGAGGACAGAAATAATTATCTGCACCTCAAGTTGTCGATAATTTTCTGGTAACGGGGCTTTATCAGGTTTTGCATAGGATACGATTAAGATGTATAAAAGATATAGAGCTCCAAGGATTAAGCCTGGAAACACAGCCCCCATAAATAAATCACCAACAGATAAGGCCAATTGATCAGCCATGATAACAAGCATGATACTTGGTGGAAGCAATATTCCTAGTGTTCCTGCACTACACACAGTACCTGTTGCTAGTGCTTTATCATAACCTTGGTTCAGCATTGCGGGTAATGATAATAGGCCTAGTAGAACAACTGACGCACCAATAATGCCAGTAGATGCCGCTAAAATAATGCCGATTAAAGTGACCGTAAGTGCTAAGCCCCCACGGACTTTACCAAATAAATCTTGCATCGACAGCATGAGCCGTTCCGCAACACCTGACTTATCCAGCATCAAACCCATAAAGATAAACATTGGCAAAGCAACCAGTACCCAATTTTCCATTAGGGAATATAATCGTGATACAACCAAACCAAGAGTATTTAAATCCAGGCCTGTAATTGTGCCAAAATAAATATCTGAAAAATAACCGATAAAACCAAATATAACGCCAACACCTGCCAATACATAACCAACAGGTATCCCGGTAAATAAAAAGGCAATGAATGTTAAAAACATTGCAATAACTAAAATTTCATTAATTTCCATGATTACTTCTCTCCGTCTACATCTGATATCAATGCATTGATATTATTTAATAGGCGTGACAACACCGCGATAGCGAGAAATGCAAAGCTGATAGGGATAACGGCTTTGATTGCCCAACGAAAAGGTAATCCTAAAGGAGAGTTTGAGGATTCATTCACTCGATAAGAGTCTGCGACATAATCCAATCCATTGACAAAGACAACGTAGATAAACGGAAATACAAAAACTACAGTGCCAAAAATTTCCCATTTGCGTACAGTTCGTCGCATCAATCTATCGGCAACAACATCAACCCGTACTTGGCTATTGGTTATTTCAGCATAAGATAAACCAAACATCATTCCAATTGCATAAAGGTGCCATTGGATTTCTTCAAAAACAATCAAACCATTATTAAAGCCATATCGCAGTAAAACATTTGCAAGGATAGCGAATACTAAAATAGCGTAGGCCCAGCAAAAAATAAGTGCAGAAGAACGAATAAATTTTTCTAAAGCAAAAGAAACTCTGGCAAGCAATGTTGTGCTTGTCGGTCCTATCGGGTCAGTAGGTGGGTGGCTTACAGACATCTGAATAAGCTCCAAGATAATATAAAAGGTAAAAATGGGCGTATGATTAGTACGCCCGGGGATTTAATCGATTGAACTATTTTTATAGTTGTTAATTTTTGATATTACTTTCTAGGTAGGAATGCATTCTTTTCCCAGAGAGAGTAATCTTGACGGAAAGCACTTAAGTCAGCCCAGATTTCTGCGAAGTTAGCATCTTTGGCTTTTTGTTCTTCAACAACCTCATCCCATTTCGCTTTAAAGACGGTTAACATTTCTTCTGACCAGTACTTATTTTGAACGCCGTTCTTAACGTTTTCAGCCATAACAGGTGCTTGAATTGCTTCACCTAATGCTAAAGAATCCAGAGTCGCAGCACGGCAAAGTTGAGTAATAACGGCTTGTTGTGTATCACTCATCTTCTTCCATGTATCTTTATTGATAATTAACTCAAAAACAGTCGCTTGTTGATGCCAGCCCGGATAGTAGTTGTACTTAACAATTTTGCTTAAGCCGATACGTTTATCAATTGCAGGCATAGAGAATTCAGTAGCATCGATAGCGCCTTTTTCCAAAGCAGGGAAGATCTCTCCACCAGGTAATCCAACAGTACTGACACCTAATTTTTCCATCACTTCAGCACCTAAGCCAAAGAAACGCATTTTTAAACCTTTCAAATCTTCAGGCTTATTAATTTCTTTCGCAAACCAGCCTGAGGTTTCTGGAGCAATAATTCCACAGGTCTGTGTTTTCACGTTATATCCAGATTTGTCATAAAGTTCTTGATGCAATTTCCCACCGTTGCCATACATCAACCATGCTAGATATTCCGGTGCTTCAGGGCCAAAAGGTACAGCCGAAAACAAACGCGCTGCAGGCATCTTGCCGCCCCAGTTACCGGGGGTAGCGTATCCCGCTTGAACTTTTCCTGTTGAAACAGCATCCAGAATTTCACCTGGTGCAATCAGCTTTTTAGGCTCATATAGCTTAACTTTTACAGAGCCTCCACTCAGTACGCCCGCATTGTCCGCTACATACTTAGCGACAGAACCTAACCCAGGAAGGTGAGACCCATAATAAATTGGCATTTTCAGTAACACAGGTTTGTCAGCAGCGTGGCTAACAGATATTGATGCTGCCGCCAAAGCAGCACATAGGAATGAACTAACGACTTTCATAAGTGAGATCTCCTGAGAAGAGTTTTATTTTTATTACATTTACTTAATAAATTATTAATTTTTAAGCACTAATAGTTATTTAAAGGCTTAATATTAACAAAGGTGGTATTACCATATGTTAAATGGTCTTACCAATCAATCACTTTTTGTACTAAAATGGAAAAAATCTCAAAAAACGCACTATTTTTGACTAATTTGAAGGTTTTCAATGGAAAAAATTGAGGGCATTAAGGCTTGTTGACCTAAATTGGTAAATTGTAGGTTCGGCAGAAGAAGTATTTATAGTGAGCTGCACTTTTTTGGGGTGATGAATAACAAAATAACGCATAATTTTTACTACACTTTGGATTTGTATCATGTCTACAGCAGATTTTTTAAAAGAATTAGGTCAGATAGTTGGCTCAAAAAACCTATACAGCAATGATAGTGATACTGAGTTTTATCGAAAGGGTTTCAGATCCGGGGAGGGGGATGCACTTGCCGTTGTTTTCCCTACATCACTACTACAGCAGTGGCGAATAATCCAAGCGTGTGTTGATAATAATAAAATTATTATTATGCAAGCAGCGAATACGGGTTTGACAGAAGGATCAACACCCAGTGGTAAAGAATATGATCGGGATATTGTCATCGTCAATGTAACGCGGATTAAAAAAATTATCCCAATCAACAATGCTGAGCAAATCATTAGTTTCCCCGGGTCAACGTTATACTCATTGGAAAAGCTATTAAAACCACTCAATAGATCTCCCCATTCAGTTATTGGTTCATCTTGTCTAGGTGCCTCTATTGTTGGTGGTATTGCGAATAATTCAGGCGGTGCTTTAATCAAACGCGGTCCGGCATATACAGAATTAAGCCTTCATGCCAGGGTAAATGAAAAAGGACAATTGGAATTAGTCAACCATTTAGGCATTAATAATCTTGGCTCTACACCTGAAGAAATTTTAACGAATTTAGAGAATGGAAAATTTTCTGAAAGCGACATTGTTAATAGTGAAAAACTCTCGTCTGATAGAGAGTATGTTGAACGAGTTCGAGATGTTGATGCTGACACTGCGGCACGCTTTAATGCAGATAAACGTCGTTTATACGAAGCCAGTGGTTGTGCAGGAAAGATAGCCGTTTTTGCCGTACGATTAGATACTTTCCCTGTCGCTAAAAAAGAAAAGGTATTTTATATAGGGACTAATGATCCAGAACAGTTCACGAAAATACGCCGTGATATATTAAGTGGATTTAAAAATTTGCCCGATATCGGTGAATATATGCATCGAGATATATTTAATTTAGCAGAAAAGTACGGTAAAGATACATTTTTATTGATTAATTATCTCGGTACAGACCCTCTGCCAAAAATGTTTGCTTTGAAAGGGCGAGTGGAATCTTATTTAAATAAAATTCCTTTTTTGCCTAAATACTTGCCTGACAGAATGATGCAGTACTTGAGCCAAATATGGCCGTCAGCTTTACCAAAAAAGATTGTAGGATTTAGAGATAAATATGAGCATCATTTGATTTTAAAAATGTCAGACGATGGCATCGATGAGGCAAAAAAGTATTTAGCAGAGTTTTTCGCCAAACCAGGCCAAGGAAGTTATTTTGAATGCACTGATGATGAGGCTAAAAAAGCATTTCTACAACGGTTTGCGGCAGCCGGTGCTCCTGTCCGTTACGAGATTATGCACAATAAAACCGTACTCGCATTAGACATTGCTCTAAGAAGAAACGATAAAGACTGGGTGGAAAAATTACCACCTGAAATAGAGGATAAAATCGAACACAAGCTATATTATGGCCATTTTATGTGTCATGTCTTCCATCAGGACTATATATTAAAAGATGGTGTTGATGCTAAAGCGGTTAAAACGGCAATGTTAAAGCGTTTAGATAGCATTGGGGCTAAATATCCTGCAGAACATAACGTGGGGCACTTATATAAAGCAGAGCAGGATTTAAAAGAGTTTTATTTCAAACTAGATCCAACCAATACCTTTAATCCAGGTATTGGCCATACAGATAAGAAGAGAAGTTGTTGTTAAGTATTTCAGGCCAATAACTTTTATTGGCCTGAATATTTTATAATGGAATATCAACTTTTAGCACAGTACCAATTTCTTCAGATGAAAAAACACTGAAGTGCCCACCAAGCGATTCAGCTCGAACTCGAATGTCGACAAAACCAACGCCGGCTTTTCCTGCTTTATCGAGTACTTTCTTCGCATTAAAGCCTGAACCATTATCCTGTATCGTCACATTTAAGTGAGTATCAGTTTGTCGTATTCTAATATTGGCAGTCGAAGCATGTGAGTGGTTAACTATATTTTTTAAGGCTTCTTGAATAATCCTGTAAACGGCTGTTTCGAATTCATTCGGAAGCTTAGCGCCTGTATTGGATTCTTTAAAAGTAACCTCTATATGATTTTCCCGAGATATTTGAGCGGCAAGTGCTTCAACAGCAGAGTATAGGCCCATATTATCCAACATTTCGGGGCGCAATTCTCCAGATATACGATTAACTTCTTTAATGGTGTTATCCAAAATATTGATTGCGCTAATGAAATTTTTCCGTGCATCACTATTTTCGATCAATGTTACTTTTGCCATTTCTTTTAATTTAACCCGACTGGCATAAAGTGATTGATTAATGCCTTTTTGTAAATCTCGAGCAACGCGCATTCTTTCTTCTTCTTGTCCTTCAACAGCCTTATGGGATAATAATTGTAATTGTTCATCGGCTAATTTACCTTCAGAAATTGTTAAGCGTGCACCGATAAAGCCAACAATGGCTGTACAAATAAGCGCAAGGCTTGCGACTAACTTCCATGTTTTACTGATATTACTATCGACCTCTGATTGTACACCGGCAATCGCATCATCTAAATCATCGACATAAAGACCAGTGCCAACCATCCATCTCCAATCATTTAGGCCAAGAGAGTAGCTGATTTTGTCAATTTCCCTTCCTTTTGACGGTTTATCCCAAACATAGTCGGTATAACCACCACCTCTTTGAGCATTGCCTACGAGCTCCTGAATTAAACGAACGCCATTTTTATCTTGTATATCCCATAAATTTTTTCCCTCTATTTCTGGTTTGGTCGGAAGTACTACATTAGTGCCTTCGTAATCATAAACGAAAATATAGCCGTCAGATCCATAGGCAAGGTTTCTTAGTATTGTTTTTGCTGATTCCTGTGCTTCGGGTGATCTTTTTTCAGCGTCATTATTGTAGATATGTTTTACAGAAGTAAGAGCAATTTCTGTATAATTTTTTAATTCATTCCTTCTTAAATCATATATTTTCTCTGCAAATGTTTTTAAATTATTATCGCCGAGCTCCTTCGCTTGAAAGATAGCAAGGGCAGTGAGAGCGGTACTGACCAGTACTAATGGGATTAACACTAGCAATAATATTTTGGCTTTAAAACTTAGATTATTCATGATGGGCAACCCGTTTTTATCGTTTATAGTAGGTTTTGATAGACTTTTTTGGTCTATTGGTAATACCATATGATATTTGGTATTACCAATCAAATGTTTTATGTCGCCCAAAATATATTTTTGGTCAATGACAGTATTTTTTATGCACAAAACGACTATTGAGGCGTTTTTTTAATAGCCATATGATGTGTTAATTGTGAATATGCAAAACCTTAAGATCGACAAAAACCTAATAAAAAACATATACTAAGTGCCTTCGGGTACTGGAAATTTCTTTTTTTAACGAGCGAATTATGGCTTTTGAACAAATAAAACAGGTAAGGATTGCAGACGAGATTGCCAAGCAAATAGAAGATCAACTGATCAAAGGCGTGTTAAAGCCAGGGGAGAAGTTGCCTTCAGAGCGTGAGTTGTCGAAATTACTTAATGTTTCAAGGCCATCTATCCGAGAAGCCTTACATAAGTTAGAAGCCAGAAATATCCTCTCCAAGGACCCCGGTGGAAGTGCACGTGTCTCCGATAATATGGGCGAGTCATTTACCGACCCATTGATGGCTTTATTGGTTAATAACTACGATGCACCGTTTGAATTATTGGAGGTTCGCTACGTACTGGAAGGAATGAGTGCCTACAATGCTGCGTTATATAGCACGGATAAAGATAAAGAGATTATTAAACAACGCTATGCTGATCTGCAGAAAAACTACGATGAGAAAAATGCAGATGAGGAAGCCACAGCGGATATTGAATTTCACCTAGCCATTGCTGAAGCGTCGCAAAATGCAATGCTAGTACATTTGATGCGTAGCCTCTTTTCCGTATTACATAAAAGTGTCTTGTTTTCTTTTTCCGTCTTTTATACCAAACCCAGTGTCCGTTTAACATTGCCCGATCAACATCGCGCTATCATGGATGCAATCTTAGCCGGTGATGCAGAATTAGCCCGTGAAAAAATGCAGGATCATATTTTATCGATTGATGATTTACTAAGGCATAGCCGAGAGCTAAGTCGTAGTGAGCCGCTTGCTAAGAATCGCTTAAAAGATATGAGAAACTAGCGACAGACTTCGTTGTAATTCCTTATTAGCTTTGTCGTGTAATTTGATTGATTGAATGTTAAGCAAAGCCGCTCTAATTGTTGTTTAGGCAATTAACTTTTTGCAAAGTGCAGAATAACGTTACCCAGGAAATCAATCGAGTGGCAATATAAAAAAACAAGGGCCGCCTCATAATTATATTAATGAGGCTAGAGGCCTTATTAATACACTGTTAGAAGTTCTTAGTATTTTTAGGAAATAAATTAAAGATGGAAAGTTCAAATAATTCACATGTTGCAGGCTATATCCTTATAGTTATAGGTGGTTTTATAGCGCTATTCTTGGCTAATGAAATCTACCGATTATATTTAAACCCTGAAAGCAGCAATTTCATCAATCATATAGTTACTAAATTAACTAAAACTGAACTTTTTAAGATTAATAATAACCCTATTGTACTCGGTCAAGGTTCAGCTTACAGTCTGGCTGTATTCTTTCTGTTTCTTTTTTCATGGGTTGCTGTTGCTATAGCATTTAATTTCGTTAAATACGGTGTTTACATAATTTCACCTAAAACTGACAAAGAATTAGAATCTTTAAAATCGCAACTAAACGAAAGCCAAAAAAAGCTGGAAGAATGGACTTCTAACAAGGCAATGTAGTTCACACCCTGCGGGTGTCGGACAAATTTTCCGTTGCTCCTTTTGTGCTTTAACGCTACGCTAGCACAAAATCGCAACTACAAATTTTCCGCTAATTGCGGCGTTATATTTCTTTGGAGGAGAAATGAAGGAATCAACGAAAGAGTGGCTTGGCATCAAGCCGGCTGATTTAGTTATATATTCTAGCTTTTTATTTTTAGTTCCTGTTTATTATTCAACTAACAAAATAATAGATATTTCGTTCTTAGCAATTGGTTTTGTTTTATGCATCGTATCTTGCTGGCTTGGAATGAGGCCTCACCCAAAGCTGGGTAAAATAAATAACACTATTAAATTGTTAGCTTATCCTGCCTGTACAATATTCTTTTTGTACTTGGCATATTTAAATTTCACATCATGGTAATAAATATAACAAGGCAAATCACAGCCGCTTTGCTCGGACGCGCTAACGCGCGCCCGTGTTTGCGGCGTTATGCATCAAAGAGGAATTCATGCAGGAAGTAGACGACGAATTTTACGAACGAGCTGATGCGCATATTCATTTATCTAATGACCAAATAAATGAAAATATCGGCATGGGTAAAGTGAGTGCATCAAATATGTATGCTACTGCTAGATTCAATGCTTGGGTTAGTGCGTGCGGCTGGCAGTCCGGCAAAGAAATGGCCGGAGCCAAAGAAGAAACTCTCGAGTATTTCGTCACCGAGTATCGGAAGATGCTCGAAGAAAATCTTGACGACTATATCGATAATTTCGAGTCTTATATGGATTCAAACAACAATGCATAACGAGTGTGTCATGTTCGCCGCTATCGCGGCTGGGACGTCCTTACGCTGCGCTCCAGTCCGCCCCATACACAGGCGCAGGCGTTATAAGCATTAAGGGAAAAAGAATTGTCAAAAATTAAGTTAGAGGGCTGCATTTTCGTGCCAAATTCTGACCTGGAAGCGGTAATAGAAGAGCTACCAAATCACATTACGTTAACACGCCAAGAAACCGGATGTCTTGTGTTTGAAGTGTCTCAAGATAATGATGATTTAAATCGATTTTATGTCTATGAAGAGTTTGCTAATAAAAAAGCATTTGAGTTACACCAGCAGCGTGCGCGGAACTCAAATTGGGGTAAGATATCTGCAAGCGTAGAAAGGCATTATGAAATTAGCAGCATTGAGTAAAGTGCAAACATCAACTTATAACAAGGCGTAGGGCGTTAAAAGGGACGTAATTATTTAGTGGATAGATTGGCTATCACCAATTGGGAAAATAAATGCGTCCCTTGTGACGTGTGTTATCAATGCTGCGAGTCAAATCATGATTAACATACTGTTCAGAGCAACCGGAATATGGTGTGTCATTGTATTTGCTGCAGTTTTTAATGGGCTATTCCGTGAAAAGGTTTTAGTTGCTTTGGTTGGGACTAATTTGGCACTTCCTTTGAGTGGTTTATTACTATCGATTTTAGTTCTATTGGTTTCGTATATATTAATCCCTTTTCTCGATGCTTTTGAGAAAAAAACCTTTTTCACTATTGGATTTTTGTGGGTAATGCTTACATTATCTTTTGAATTTTTATTTGGGTACTATGTTGTAGAAAAAACATGGCATGAAATAATGGAGGTATTTAATTTTTACCGAGGTAATCTGTTTCTTTTAGTGCTAGTAGTGATAGCTATTGCACCATGGGCATCTGCTAAGGTAAGAGGAATTTTTTGAGTAAAAAGCTTTTGATAGTTTAAGGCAAGCAGGTGTCACCTATGAAACTTAAAATAAAGCATTAAAGGTGACGTAACTATTTAATAGACCGGTTATACTCTTTGCAATCGGTAAATAAACTTTTCCCCTTTACCATTTAATTTTGTCAAATAAAAACATGCCTGATAGCATGGCACATAGAAAGATAACTGTTTCCAGCTGACCATAAAACAAAGACGCTATTGCTGGTCCTGGGCAATAGCCAACTAAGCCCCAGCCAATACCAAATATTATAGCGCCTAATATAAGTGGTTTATTAATTACTATGATTGTAGGTAGGTCAAATGTTGTGCTTAAAATAGGGCGGGATCGTTTTTTTATGAAGTGAAAGCTCAGACTAAAAACCATCAACGCTGATGCCATTACGAGCAATAGGTCTATTTGCCAATCACCAGTGATATCCAGAAAGCCAATAACTTTTTCTGTATTGGTCATGCCGGACGCTGCGAGTCCTATGCCAAATAAAGTGCCGCATAATAAACTAATAATATATTTCATAAGTTTAAAGCTCGCATCATTGCGACGGTTATCATCCCTGACAATATAAAAGTAACAGTTGCCACTATTGAGCGTACTGACCCACGAGAAACTCCACACACACCGTGGCCGCTTGTGCAACCATTACCCATTTTTACACCGATACCTACCAGTAAGCCAGCTACAACTAACAACAACGGATGCGCATTGACGCTAGGGTAGGCTTGCTCTGTTGTTAGATGAAATAAGCCGGTGCCTATAACTAGCCCAGATAGAAATGTATGTCGCCAAAGATTTACCTTTGTGTGAGAAACCGCCTGCCAAATCATGCCGCTAATGCCGCTTAAGCGACCTAAAAAAAGCCATAATAGGCTGGCACTTAAACCAATTAAGCTACCACCTATTAGCGGCAATACAATATTATCCATAATCTCTTTCCTTATGTGACAGTAAATATAAATATTGGATAAAAGCAATATTATGCCCGAGTGCATCAGTGATATCTGTGATTAGGTCACTTTTAAAGTTGGCCAATAACTAAAAGGCGCTGCCTCATTGACAATGTGGGAATACCGTACGCCAAATGATGCTGCTATTAGAGGGTATATTGTTCATTATGTTGATTTATAACAATAAAAATTACATGTAGAACTGCGAAGATTGCTGCTCTGTTAATGAGCTGTAAAATTGCGGGTGAATCGTTTCAAATAGTTATTCAATATTGATTAACATGGGATTGAGTTTAAATGTCAGATATACAGTGGTTCTTTCTTGGGCTTGTTTCAATATGGGTTTTATTAGTTGCCGCTCACTATGTGCGAAGAGCGTCTCGTTTTTTGTCTTCCCTTTTTCTTCCTGGTTCTATCATCGCTGGTTTTGTAGCTCTATTTATTGGCCCTGATGGAGTTGGTGCAATTGCAAACTTTATATCTGGGCAAAATGCTTCTCTCTCTAAAGGAATAGTTCCTGAGCCGATAAGAGCGACATGGCACGCATTACCCGGAATACTGATTAATGTTGTATTTGCTTCGTTATTTCTTGGAAAGATAATCCCCGGTGTTCGAACTATTTGGCGACATTCAGCTCCTGTTGTTACTTATGGCCAATCAATCGCCTGGGGTCAGTATGTGGTTGGTTTATTACTCGCAATTTTAATTTTAGGTCCTGTCTATGGTATGGATCCTATGGTTGGGGCCTTGATTGAAATTGGTTTCGAAGGAGGTCATGGTACAGCGGCAGGGCTTATCCCTGTTTTTGAAGAAATGGGTTTTAAAGAGGGAGCAGACCTAGCGTTAGGGCTTGCAACCGTCGGCCTTGTTTCCGCTATTATAAGTGGGACGGTTTTAATTAACTGGGCTGCTCGAAGTAAGCGGCTCCATGCACGAGCTATTCCTCTTGATAATGAAGCTGTTCCAGAAAAGATGGCTGCATTGATGGAAAGCCCTGCTAAAACTAAACTTCATTCGGAACAAGACCCTCCCATCGATCCTCTTTCATTTCACCTTGGCCTGATTGGGATTTCTATATTCATTGGTTGGGTTGGGCTACAACTTTTAATTATTATGGAAAGTGTTACTTGGGGATATTTCTGGAGTGTAGAGTTGATGACTCATGTGCCAGTATTTCCTTTTGCAATGCTTGGCGGAGTGCTTGTACAAATCATCGTCTCTCGGCGCTGGGGCCGCCATGTGATAGATAGGGACCTTATTAATCGAATCGCGGGAACAGCGCTAGATGTGATTATCGTAGCTGCGCTTGCAACACTCTCGCTAACCGTTATTCGCGATAATTTTATGCCGTTTATCCTCCTTGCTGTTGGCGGTATTGTTTGGAATATTTTAGGTTTTTTGTATTTAGCGCCTCGTTTGATCCCAAAATACTGGTTTGAAAATGGTATTCCCAATTTTGGGCAATCTATGGGGATGACAGTGACAGGTATGTTGCTCTTTCGTATGACAGATCCAGAGAATCGTTCCGGAGGGCTCGAGAATTTTGGCTACAAACAATTATTGTTTGAGCCAATCGTAGGAGGAGGTTTATTCACGGCAAGTTCTTTAACACTGATTGCACAATTTGGTGCACCGGTAATGCTGCTTATTACTGCCACTTTTATGATTGGCTGGATACTGTTCGGTCTCTTTGTTATTAACCCCGTGGAGCGGCAAGTGAAAGCGTCTTAATATTATTTTTTCTAGCTGCTGGGTTGGGTAAAAGCTAACTATTGCTAATGACGAAACCTAAGGTTTTTCCGCGATAGTTGCTCAATACTCGTGCAACCCATTAACTTCATATCACGTTCGAGTTCTGTATGCATTAATTCGAGTGCACGTTCGACGCCATTTTGTCCTGCGGCCGCTAAAGCATATAAATACATTCTACCAATGCCTACCGCCTTGGCACCTAAGGACAGTGCTTTTAATACATGCGTTCCGCGCTGTATGCCGCCATCAAAAATCACATCAATTTTATCGCCGACTGCATCGACAATTTCTGCTAGTTGATCGAAGGAGCTACGTGAACCATCCAGCTGTCGGCCTCCATGATTCGATATAATAATTCCAGTGCAGCCTATATCGACGGCTTTTCGTGCATCGTCAGCACTCATGATACCTTTTAGGCAAAATTGGCCATCCCATAACTTCACCATTTCTTCAACATCGGTCCAAGTCATAGAGGGGTCTAGCATGTTAGTAAAATATTCACTGATAGAACTTGTGCCGCCATCCATATCGACATGTTCCTCTAGCTGAGGCAATCTAAATCTTTCGTGTGTGACATAGTTAATACCCCACATAGGTTTAATGGCAAATTGAATAAGGCCACCTAAGGTTAAGCGGAAAGGAATAGAAAACCCGGTTCGTAAGTCTCGTTCACGGTTGCCCCCGGTAATAGAATCCACGGTCAGCATCATCACTTCGATGCCTGCGTTCTTTGCACGCTCCATCATGGCTTTGTTTAGGCCACGATCTTTATGGAAATAAAATTGATAGGCTTGTGGAGTATTAATTTGTTGTGCAATGTCTTCCATGCTAACGGTGCCAAGGGAGGATACGCCAAACATTGTGCCGTATTTTTCTGCCGCGGCAGCAACAGCGCGTTCGCCTTGGTGATGAAATAAGCGTTGCAGGGCAGTGGGTGAACAGTACACGGGCATATCCAGCTTTTGTCCCATTACCGTTACAGATAAATCGACTTCTTTGACTCCTGTTAATACACTGGGAATTAAATCGCAGGTTTCAAAGGCTTCAGTATTGCGTCTATAAGTCACTTCATCATCTGCGCCACCATCTATATAGTTAAAAATAGGGCCGGGAAGTCTCCTTTCTGCCAGCTTGCGAAAATCATGAAAGTTGTGGCAATGCTTAAGGCGCATGTGGTCTCCTGTTAATATCACTCTAAATGTTTAATTGGTCCTACCAATTAATGGCTTTGCTTTATCTATCTAATAACGTACCATATTCATTGTCAATAAGTATTGTTTTTAATTTTAAGGGATTGATTTATAAGTATTTATTAAAATATTACATGGGTGAAATTGTGAAAAATTATCTTGCCTATGTAAATTAAAATAAATTGGTAGGACTAATGTGGAAGGTTTAAAGAAGTCTGAAAAGCTCTATCGTTATTATGAGGCGGCTATTATTGAGGGTAGTCTTCGCTCTGGTGAGCGTTTGCCTGCGGAGCGTGAATTGGCCAAAGAGTTCGAGTTATCACGCAATGGAGTAAGAGAGGTGCTGCAACAGCTCAAGGCAAAGGGATGGATTATCAGTAAGCGTGGTGGCGGGCATTATGTTTCTACTCAGCTACAGCAGGATATTGCCGATCCAATTCTGAAAATTCTTGATAACAATCCTAATGCGCATTTTGATCTGTTGGAATTTAGGCATAGCATTGAAGGGGATTGCGCTTATAATGCAGCCCTGCGAGCGAATGATGTTGATATAGCTGCATTGAAAAAGGCTTATCAAACCTTACAAAAAGCGTATGAGCAATATGATATTGAAGCAGAAGCCAGTGCTGATGCTGAATTTCACCTGGCGGTTGCTGAGGCAAGCCATAACCTTATTTTTTTACATCTAGTCAAAAGTTTGTTTTCCGTTCTGCAAACGAATATGCACAGTAGTATTACTAAGATGTTTGAAAACCGTATTGCCAGAGAAGCACTAATGAATCAGCATTCAGCGATTTACGATGCGATTGTTAATCGCCAGCCCAGTACGGCAAAGGAAGCAGCGCATCAGCATATTCGCTACGTAGAAAAGTTACTAGAAGACTTGGCTCGCGAGGAGCACCGGCGTGAGCGTTCGCAGCGTCGTTATCATAACAACTAAACACTGATATTATTTAATCAATGACCGATATTAGCCATATTCAATCATTCCTTTTATGTGAAACCCCCGAAGCATGGATTACTAACGCTCTAGATGATATTCATCTACTGCTTATTGATCATGCGAACTGTGAAAAAAAAGCCGCCAGTACCGCTATTAATCTTATTTATCGTTATGTTGATAACTTTGAGTTACTGAATAAAATGTCCAAGCTTGCCCGTGAGGAGTTGCGACACTTTGAGCAAGTGATCGCTATTATGAAAAAGCGTGGCATGGAATATCCTCAAATTGAAGCTGCTCGATATGCTGGTGAGTTACGCAGAAAGGCCAGTAAAGAGGAGCCAAATAAATTAATCGATACACTCATTATTGGTGCTATTATCGAGGCGCGCTCCTGTGAGCGCTTCGCGAAGCTGGCGCCTCATCTTGATGGTGAATTAAAAACGTTTTATCTCTCATTATTGAAGTCCGAATCTCGACATTATCAAGACTATTTGTCGCTGGCTAAAAAAGCATCAAAGAATAATGTGGAACAGCGTGTTATCGAAGATGAAGTCTTTGAAGGTAGAGTAAGGGAACTTTTGGAGTTTGAGAAAACTCTGATTCTTAGAGAAGATCAAGAGTTTCGTTTCCATAGTGGTCCGGTACTTGTTTAAGCACTATTTATTAACTGTAGGATAATTTATGCAAAGTCAAAAATTTACTATTGGGCTTATGATTGCCTTAGCTGTTTTGATTACTATTGGTTTTTTCGCGCGTGACTTGATTGGCCCTTCTCAAGGTTCAGTGAAAAAAGAATTGTTAGAGTTAGGTTTTTTTCAATTCGATAAGCCGCGAGCACTTAAACCCATAATGCTTAAGGATTTAAAAGGCAACGAGTTAGCTGTAGCAGATGGTAGCGAACAGTGGCAGCTGGTTAATTTTGGCTATATGTTTTGCCCAGATATTTGCCCTATTAATTTACGATTGATGAGCGAGCTAAAGCAAACCTGGGATAAAGCAGGGCAGGGCGAAAAATTTGATATTACGCATATTACATTTGATCCAGAAAGAGATACGCCAGATCGCCTGACGAAGTACTTAGATTATATTAATCCAGATTATGTCGCGTTTACGGGTGAGTTAGAGAATATCCGAAAAGTTGCCCAACAATTAAGTACGGTGTTTATCCATGAAAAACCGGATGAGTATGGTAATTACTTTATTACCCATAGTGACAGCATTGCTATTTTAAATCCAAAGGGTGAATATGTTGGCTTATTTAAAGGCCCTTATGATAAAGAAAATATCATAAAAGCCTTGAAGATTGTGCTTAATTCAGCAGGTTAATGATGTTTATGGTGCTTTTTATGGGAACCCTTTGGTTGTTCTTCGGCGATAGAGGTAATGGTTTTTTCTGTTCCATTGTCAAAGGTTAGCGTTATATCAATTTTATCGCCTTGTTTTATTTCTTGGTTTACACCAATAAACATCACATGGTAACCACCAGGCTCAAAGTTAACAGTTGTTTTTGCTGGAATCTTTAATGATTCCACCTTTTGCATTTTCATCGCACCGTCTGCCATAACATGTTCATGTATTTCAACAAGATTAGCGCCGTTGCTGGCAACACCAACTAGCGACATATCTTTTTCACTATGATTTATGATGCTAAAGTAAGCTGCACTGTTTGTGATCCCTGGTGGTGTTGTTTTAATGGTGGGGTTGTGAATCATAACTGAATCTTTTTTATGATGGTGATCCTGAGCATAATTAAAAGTGCTTATTAATAATGTGATGGCAAGAATAAGAAATTTCATTGTTGGTCCTCAATGTTGTGTTACTCATTTAAATGTATTTAACGTTCTAATATATGAAGAATAATTTTAGTAAAAAGCTTCCATGGTTAATATTGGCAGGGCTTATCGTTTTAGCGCTGCCTCTCTATTACTATGTTAGCCATAATTATTTTCTATCCACGATAGAAATTGCATTTTTTGATAATGCTGATGATATTGACAAAGTCTTTAAAGATGCTGGTTTTCACGATAAAGACACTGGCTCATCATCAATAACCGTTGTTTATTTCTGGCAGGCCTATTGCCCATGCGATGCAACGGTTCTTCCTCACTACAAGTTAATGACTGAGGAGTATGGTGAAAAGTCAGTAGATTTCTTTCTTGCAGATTTTTCAGCAGCTGATCAAAAATATGAAACTCCTTTCGACAGAGTTCTTGATCCGGCGATAACAGAAAAACTACGTCCACTGATTACACACACACCTTCAGTTGCTATTTGGGACCAGAATGGAAGCCTTACGTATTATGGCCCGCATAACTTAGGCTTCGTTTGTAATTCTGATACCAGTTTTGTTAAAAAAGTCATCGATAGTATTTTGCAGAGCATTACATCAAAGAATACCAATGTTGTTGGCAATGGCTGTTTCTGCAAAATTTAAATGTATTGGGTTATGCAGTCGGTGATGCTGGTGGCGCTCTAGCTTGAAGGGATGAGAGGGGGTTGTTTTGATAAAATGCGCTTAAAGAAAAGAGTAGTTTGTTGTCTTGGGGTAAAGAGTATGAGTTGCTGCCACGATAAGGCTGAACAATGTCATCTAAATCTATACTGTTTGACAAGCAAAGCGGGCAGTTGTGTGTGGTTATTTCGCTCTGAAAAGGTTTCTCAGATGCATTAACATCTGAAATGGTCACCCATATAAAGCCCTGAGAAGTGCACAGTAAGATCCTGTTACTGCTACCTTTTGCTCCAATAGCAGTGTTGCTTATAGGCTCAGCTGATACTAACCCGATATTGAGTACCAGAAAGAGAACGGTCAGGTAAGTAATAATAGAACGGTATTTTTTCACTTATTTATTTTTTAATAACATCCAGTCAACAGATTCTAACGGGTATTTTAGCCATTGAACAGTTGAAAATGATTTATCCGTTAAACTGCTGGCCATTAACATCTAGGCTATCTTCGCCCATTAAATAGAGATAGAGAGGTGTGAGGCTGTCGGGTGTTTTTAATGTAGCAGGGTCCTCAGCTGGAAAAGCATCAGCGCGCATTTGGGTGCGTGTTGCCCCGGGGTTGATACTATTTGCTCTTATAGCGCTGGTTTCTTCTAATTCATCAGCGAGGGTCTGCATTAAGTTTTCGTTAGCGGCCTTTGATACAGCGTAGGCCCCCCAATAAGCTCGGCCTTTTAAGCCAACAGATGATCCTGTGAAAATAATAGAAGCCTGAGGGCTTTTATGAAGTAATGGCAACAACTTTTTGGTTAAAATAAAAGGTGCGGTGACATTAACGGCCATTAGCTTTTGCCAACTCTTGACTGTCTGGCTGGCAATAGAGGTGCGTTCACCTAATAAGGCAGCGTTGTGTAGTAAGCCATCTATATGGCCAAAATTCTCTTCAATAGCATCAGCTAACTGTTGGTAGTCAGTTTCTATTGCGGTTTCTAAATCTAGAGGGAATATGGCTGGTTGGGGATAACCTGCAGCTTCTATTTCGTCATAAATGGATTCTAACTTTTCGACAGTTCGGCCGATCAAAATGACGGTTGCGCCATACTCTGCGTAAGCTTTTGCAATTGTTCGACCAATGCCGGCGCCGGCGCCAGTCACTGCGATAATTTTATTGCTGAGTAAGTTTTTTTCAGGTTGATAGGTGGTTAAATCCATTGTTTTCATCGTCATTTGTAGAGTCGTTTTCTGTTTTTTAATTTAGGCGGATTGTTTATAGATGTGATTGAATAATTGGCCATATATCATTGGCATGGTCCGCAATATGCTCGGCCTGCCAAGTATCGATATTATCGTTTTCATTAATATAGCCAAAGCTGACAGCTATTGTTTTACTGCCGGCATTAATGCCGCAATCAATATCCCTTTTGTGGTCGCCAATGTAGATCGCTTCTTCTGGTGTGCAACCTACTTTATCGCAAGCTAAAAGCAAAGCTTCAGGGTCAGGTTTGGCTTTGGATACATGATCCGGACAGAGTAGTAGGTCTGGGCGCGATGGTAGCTCTAAATTATCAATAATCGGTTGTGCAAAACGATAAGGCTTATTGGTAATGACCCCCCAGGATAATTGATGAGATTTAATCTCGCTTAGCAGGGAGCCCATTCCATCATAGAGTTTGCAGTGTTTGCCCATCTGTTCATAATAAATATCCAATAAGCGCAGGCGACGTTCTTCAAAGCCGTCGTCGGAATCCGTTAATTGAAAAGCTAGGGTGGTTAGTGCACGAGCGCCATCAGAAACGGTCTGCCTTATTTTTTTTTCGGAAACTCGATCGATTTGATATTCATCGGTTAATTGGTTTAGTGTGAGTACAAAATCTGGTGCGGTGTCCAGTAAGGTGCCGTCGAGATCAAAAAATACTGCTTTAATGGCCATAAATTTCTTTATATTGTTTGCAAAATGATTATTTATTTACCTAATTGCTGAAAGCTAAGCGGATAAAAAATATATCTGTTTAGCTTTTCTTTGTATGTACCAGGTAATTTACGTCGACATCACTTTGATTTAATTTGTAACGTTTAGTTAATGGGTTGTATGTCATGCCTGTAATTTCGAGCCATTCCAGTTGAGCTTGTCGTGCCCAGTTAGCTAACTCAGAGGGGCGAATAAATTTACTGTATTCGTGTGTGCCTTTAGGTAGAAGTTGCAATATATATTCAGCACCAATAATGGCAAAAGCATAAGATTTTGGGTTGCGATTGATTGTCGAGAAATAAACATCTCCGCCAGGCTTTACAAGGTTTGCGCATGCTTGAATCACTTTGCCGGGATCAGGTACGTGTTCCAGCATTTCTAAACAGGTAACGATGTCAAATGATTCGGGCTGTTGCTCCGCTAATTCTTCCGCGGTTATGCGCTGATAATTAATAGACAGATTGCTTTCCAGTTGGTGTAGCTTGGCAACGCTTAGTGGTGCTTCACCCATATCAATGCCAGTAACATCGGCACCACGTTGAGCGAGTGATTCGCAAAGAATACCGCCCCCGCAACCTACGTCTAGTATTTTTAATTCAGCAACCGGGGAGCGCTCATCAATAAAATTAGTTCGTAACGGATTGATATCGTGTAAGGGTTTGAATTCGCTATCTTTATCCCACCAGCGTTTTGCTAGGGCTTCAAACTTAGCAATTTCGGAAGGGTCTACATTGAGTGTGTCTGTCATGGTTGAATAATATCCTGCCAGTGTTGAGTATTGGCAATAATTTCGCGTTCGTTAAGTGTTTGTAATTTTCTATCGGTCATTAATGAGCGACCTTGAACCCAGCTGTGACTGATGCGGTGTCCGTTGTGAGTGTATACCAATTGTGAAATAGGGTCATACATTGGTTTTTGCTCAATAGGGTCAAGTTTTATAGCAATAATATCTGCAGCTTTACCAGCTTCGAGGCTACCCGTTACCTCATCAATGCCTAGCGCTTTGGCGCCATTGATGGTTGCCATTTCTAGGACTTGGTGAGCGCTCAAGGCGGCCGCATTTTGGGCAACGCCTTTTCCTAGTAAGGCAGCGGTATGCATTTCGCCAAACATATCCAGGTTATTGTTGCTGGCACAGCCGTCAGTACCTAAAGCAACATTGACCCCTTCCTCCAGTAATTCGTTTACAGGGCAGAAGCCGCTGGCTAATTTTAAATTAGATTCAGGGCAATGAATAACATGGGAGCCAGATTGTTTGAGTAAGGTGAAATCCATTTTGTTCAATGAGGTCATATGCACGCACTGGGTGAAGGGTGTGAGTATGTTCAGGTCAAACAATCTTTGAATAGGGCGTTTGCCACTACCGGCTAGGGCTTGTGTGATCTCATCGCTTGTTTCATGCAAATGAACTTGTATGCTCGCCTGTAACTCTGGTGCCAAAACGGCAATGCGCTCAAAGGTTTCATCGCTAACGGTATAAGGTGCGTGAGGACCAAAGTTAACCTTGATGAGTTCATGGGAGCGATATTGATCTCGTAGTGCTAGGCCTTTGTTGATATAGCCATCTGCGTTTTTAGCCCAGGCACTTGGGAACTCTAAAATTGGGAATGTGATTTGGCAGCGAATACCAGCATCGTGAGCGGCTAATGCTGCTTCTTCAGGGAAAAAATACATGTCCGAAAAGCACGTGGTGCCACTACGGATCATTTCTGCAATGGCTAGTTGGGTGCCTTCTTTAACAAATTTGGCCGATACATGCTGGCCTTCTGCTGGCCAGATATGCTCATTGAGCCAGGTGTTTAGTGGCAGATCATCCGCATAACCTCGGAGTAGATTCATGGCCGCATGCCCATGAGCGTTAATTAACCCTGGCATCACTATATGTTCATCAAGTTGAATAGTATTCGATGCGTCGTAACGGTTCTTGGCTTCCGTAGTGGGTATGATTGAAGTAATTTTTCCATCGTTGATGACGATAGAGCAATCCGTAAATACTTTATTTTTTGGAACAATGGGGACAATCCATTTTGCGTGGATCACTAAGTCACATTGGTGTGAGGTATTCTGCGTTGTTGGCTGGTTCATAGTAGATGATTTTTGTGCCTGGCTTGTATTTTGATGGCTAGAAATATTGTTTATCTATTGAATCTCAGCATTTTAACGTAAAACGGTAGCAGATAATGCCTTAGTTCATCTTTAATATGATAAGTGAGTCAATATTTACGATTAATCGCTAGCAATTAAATAAAACTGGAGTATACTTCATAGCGTCCAAATTCGGACGTTTTCATATTTTTAAATAGTAAAATTTTAAAGCCCAATAAAGCCCAATAAAGCTAAAAGGCTAATTTAAGTCACATGATGAATCATCCATTGTTTACATATACTGCATACGCAGCAAACGGTATGTCTAGTAATAGACCACTACCGATGTATACGATGAATACCGCCAATAAGATTTGGCCGGTATCTTCTCCGTGTGCTCTTGATAAAGTCACTATTTAGAATAACTTATATCATGACCGCGGAACTTATCGCGGTCACTGTCAAGCACCAACTCCCCAGTTTCTTCGATAAGTCAACGGTCTTCTACCGAGGAGACGCTATGTTTATCACTAAAATACTTAACCCGATTTACCAATTTATTCTTCATTTGTTTGCTGAATACAAGGCGCGCCAACGTAAACGTGAGTCAGAGCGTGCACTTGCTCGCTTAGATGCGCGTTTATTAAGAGATGTTGGCCTATGCCGTGTTCAGGAAGAAATCGTTCCGATTAAAAGCGTTGTGCGCAAGCAAAGAGAGCAGGTGCAGCCAAGTCGACGTTACAAAAAATTTCGATCTCGGCACCCTTACTTAATCAGGCGGCGACAGGAATAATATTGGTATGCCTATAAGCTTGAGATGCTTTTATAGAGTGTCTCAAGTGTTATAGGGTAATCATTATGACGGGCTGCTATTAAACGCAGGAGCTTTTATGTATTGATAAATGAGCGGAGATTAACAGTATTGCCTCCCTGTTCCTTTGATACATACATAAGGGTGTCGGCTTGTTGGATAATAGTGTCTTGTGACAGTGAAGTGTGTGCTGGTACCAGAATGCCACCAATACTAGAGCTTATGTTTAGCGTAAGGCTATTTATAGAATAAGGGCGACTCAAATTCGTTAATATCTTTTTAGCTAAATGCTCGACATCATCTATTCCCGTAACCTCATTTAAAAGTACGACGAATTCGTCTCCAGCGTAACGTGCAGCAGTATCTGTAGCGCGTATCGATTTCTGGATACGCTGTGCAACTATTTCTAGCAGCGCATCGCCAATAGCGTGGCCATAGGAGTCGTTAACAGGTTTGAACTTGTCTAAATCCAGAAAGAGTAATGCTGTTAATGTGTTGTTGCGTTTGGCTTGCGATAGTGACAATTTAAGTCTATCTATCAGTAGCGCTCTGTTCGGAAGTCCAGTGAGTTCATCGTGTGTTGCAACATGACGAATTTTTTCTTCAATTTTTTTGCGTTCATTAATTTCTTCTTGTAATTCTGACGTTCTTTCTTCTACTCTAGATTCAAGCTCTTCTGTTGCCTCATGAATATCAATGGCGGTTTTATGAAATGATCGCAGTAATTCATCCGCTTCTTTAATTTTTACGCCATGAAAAAAGTCAGGAGGGGCTTGTGCCGTTTCTCCACGAGCGAGCCCTTTTATTGCATTTAGGACAAACTGTATTGGCAGGGTAAGGAAGTTCGCAAGTGACCATGCAATAAGTGATGCGATAAGTAAGCCTAAAACGGCAATGGTTAATCCGTTAAACCAGCTATTCCTTGCTTCCTGTTTCAGTTCAGATATGGGCTGGGGCACCATAACCCCCCAGCCTGTTTTCTTAACAGTGGAATAACCGCTGATCATATCTGCTTCGATCGCCGGAGAATAAAATTGTGAAACCCCAGAGTTTCCTTTTAGCATTTCGCTAACAGGTTTAAGTCCAGCAATCTTTTTTATTGATTGTTGCCATTCGGCTTTCGGGTGTGCGATAACATGACCTGATGCATCGACAATGGCAGCATGGCCTTTTATGCCGAAATTAATCGATTTTTGTAGCTCAATAATAAAGTCTGTTGAAAGAGCAATAATGTAAAAAGAACCTTTTTCAGCGTGATTGTGCTGGCCTTCTTTTGTTTTATCAAAAAGGATATAAATTGTTGGTACATCGTTCTGGTTAAAGGACAGTTGGCTGATTAAGACTTCGTTAGTTTGCGTAATAGGGTTAATGGGCTTTTGTTTGATTGCTTCGAACCCTATTTTAGGTTGATGTTGTGCTTTACCAAAAATGATTCTAGTTGTGGCCTCTGATTCCACTTGTGCAATCATCTGAACTCCCATTCGATAGAATAAGGTCATAAATTCATCGAAGTGAGGTTCGTTTTTAGAGGAAATTGCAGAATGCTCGTGTAATGCGGTATCTAAGATGTGCTCTATATCCAGAATATAGCGATCAAGAGTAAATGTGAGGTGTTTAGCCAGTAACAGGTGCTTTTCTTTGACTTGCTCTACTGCTTTCGCATAGGCGGTATTTTGTAACCAAATACTTAATGTTAATACCGGTACTAGAGCGACTACTGCGAATGCCAGAAATAGGGTGGGGCGTAATTTGACTTGTAGTTTCACTGGTACTTCTACTCACTTGATACATCTATAGGAGCGGGTTGTTTTAACTATTATAGCTGTTTTCAGGTGTTTTTTGAGCCTAATTAAAACTTCCTATTTGGGGCGTTCCACGTCTTAAATTTGGGTTCGCTACAGCTTGCCAACTTATGGTACAATTTCTGGTTTTTGTTAGGGCATTACCTTTCGCTAAGAGGGAAGTAATTGCTTTATATTTAACCATATAATTACAGTGGAACAGGCATTAGACATATGGGCGATTTGGCGCAAGATGTTTCCCCCGTCAGTATTGAAGATGAATTAAAACAATCCTACCTTGATTATGCTATGAGTGTAATTGTCGGGCGTGCTTTACCCGATGTTCGCGATGGCCTAAAACCCGTTCATCGTCGAGTATTATTTGCGATGAACGAACTCAATAACGACTGGAATAAACCGTATAAAAAATCGGCTCGTGTCGTTGGTGACGTTATCGGTAAATATCACCCTCATGGTGACTCAGCTGTATACGATACCATTGTTCGAATGGCTCAGGATTTCTCTTTACGCTATATGTTGGTTGATGGGCAAGGTAACTTTGGCTCCATTGATGGCGATAGTGCGGCTGCCATGCGTTATACCGAAATACGCATGAAGAAAATCGCTCATGACCTTTTAGCGGACCTGGATAAAGAAACCGTTGATTTTGTGCCCAATTATGATGGCACTGAATTGATTCCTGAAGTGATGCCTACCCGTGTACCCAATCTTCTGGTAAACGGCTCTTCGGGTATCGCCGTTGGTATGGCGACTAACATTCCTCCCCATAATCTCAGTGAAGTGGTTAAAGGTTGCTTAGCCTTAATCGATAACAACGATATTACTATCGATGAGTTAATGGAAATTATTCCTGGTCCTGACTTTCCAACCGGCGCGACGATCAATGGACGTGCGGGGATTGTGCAAGCCTATCGAACGGGTCGTGGCCGTATTTACCTTCGTGCAAAAGCGGATATCGAGCGTGATGATAAGGCGAATAAAGAAACTATTATCATTACAGAAATTCCTTATCAGCTGAATAAAAGTCGGTTAATTGAAAAGATTGCGGAGCTGGTAAAAGAGAAAAAAATTGAAGGTATTTCTGAGCTGCGTGATGAGTCTACCAAAGATATTCGCATAGTCATTGAGCTTAAGCGTGGAGAGTTGGGTGAGGTTGTACTTAATAATCTCTACGCACAAACACAGCTTGAAAGTGTATTTGGGATCAATGTTGTTGCTTTGGTTGACGGCCAGCCAAAAACACTGAATTTAAAAGAGTTGCTTGAGTGTTTTGTTCGTCACCGTCGAGAAGTTGTGACTCGTCGTACTGTGTATTTACTACGCAAAGCTCGTGAGCGCGGTCACATCTTAGAGGGCTTAGCGGTTGCTATTTCTAATATTGATGAAGTGATCGAGCTGGTTCGTGGATCTGCTAGTCCAGCGGAAGCAAAACAAGGTCTATTAACGCGTGGTTGGGCGGCTAGTTCAGTCTTACAGTTTTTAGAGCGCGCAGGCTCAGATGCATGCAGGCCGGAAGAATTGCCAGCAGAGTATGGTTTACGTGGTGAAGATAATAAGTACTATTTGTCTCCTGCTCAGGCTCAGGCAATTTTGGACTTACGTTTGCATCGCTTAACGGGTATGGAGTACGACAAACTTCTTACTGAATACCAAGAAAAACTCGAAATTATTGCTGAGTATCTAGAGATACTTAATAACGCTGTTCGTTTAATGGCGGTGATACGCGAAGAACTAGAAGAAATTTTACAAAACTACGGTGACGAGCGCCGTACTGATATTCAAAGCTCAAAACGCGACTTAACGATCGAAGATCTTATTACGGAAGAAGATCGTGTGGTTACTATTTCACATGGTGGTTATGCGAAAACTCAACCGCTTACTGATTATCAGGCTCAGCGCCGAGGTGGTATGGGTAAAGCTGCTACGTCAGTAAAAGATGAAGATTTTGTTGAGCATTTATTGATTGCCAGTACGCACGATACTATTTTGTGTTTCACTAATGCTGGTAAAGTGTATTGGTTAAAAGTTTTTCAAATTCCGTTGGCGGGCCGTCAGTCTCGTGGCCGACCCATGATTAACCTATTACCGCTTGATGAAGGTGAACGTATCACTTCTATCTTGCCTGTCCGCGAATATGATGATGACCATTTCATCTTTATGGCAACGTCTAATGGTACTGTTAAGAAAACACCATTGACACAATTTGCTCGCCCGAGAAGCGTGGGTTTAATTGCATTGGATCTTGTTGACGATGACCACCTGGTAGGAACAGCAATTACCGATGGTGATTGCGATGTGATGTTATTTTCATCGGCGGGTAAAGCGGTTCGCTTTAGCGAAAGCGATGTCCGTGCTATGGGGCGAACGTCTCGAGGTGTTAGAGGTATTCGCCTTGAGGAAGGACAAACTGTTATATCAATGGTTATCCCTAAAGATGAAGGTAAAGTGCTCACTGTGAGTGAAAATGGTTATGGCAAGCGCACATTAATTACTGAGTATCCAACCAAAGGGCGTGGTGGTAAAGGGATGATCGCGATGCAATGTAGTGATCGTAACGGCTCAGTTGTGGGTGCAGTTCAAGTCTTCGATGGTGATGAAATCATGCTGATTTCAGATCAGGGTACACTGGTGAGAACGCGTGTTGATGAGGTTTCCTTATCTGGTCGAAATACCCAAGGCGTTCGGGTTATTCGTGTCAAAGAAGATGAGCATGTTATTGGCGTTGAGCGTATTGAAGAGCCAGAGGTTGATGGCGTGACTGACGCTGAAACCGATTCTGGTGAGTCAACTACTGAAGAATAGCGACATCACTTAGTTAACATTTATTCTATGACTTTCTGAAAGTTTTTCTAAAATTTTCTGATGAGTTTTTTGAAGAGAGTATTTCAAGGTTAATATATGACCACGACAAAAAGCCTAGATGACTTACGTAAAGAAATTGATGATATTGATTGTAAGATAGTTGAGTTGATTAGTTCTCGTGCCCGTTGCGCACAAACCGTTGCCGAAGTGAAAAAAGCAGCGGGGGATCAGGATACTGTTTACTACCGTCCTGAGCGTGAAGCACAAGTATTGCGTAAAGTCATGGAATACAATGAAGAAAAAAGCGGCCCTTTAACGAATGAAGAAATGGCTCGTTTGTTCCGCGAAATTATGTCGGCCTGCTTGGCATTAGAACAACCCATTAAAGTTGCTTTTTTAGGGCCTGAAGGTACCTTTACTCAGCAAGCTGTCGCTAAACATTTTGGTCATTCAGCCGTACCCAAACCAATGGGCGCTATTGATGAAGTCTTTCGCGAAGTTGAAGCTGGCGCTGTAAATTATGGTGTTGTTCCTGTCGAGAATTCAACTGAAGGCGTTGTTACTCATACTCTGGATAGTTTTATCGATTCTAATATCCATATTTGTGGTGAGGTGGTATTGCGTATTCATCAAAACCTTCTGGTTTCTGATGTAACTAACGTAGAAAAGATTTCTCGTATCTATTCTCATCCTCAGAGTTTGGCTCAGTGTCGTAAATGGTTAGATGCCAATTACCCTAATGCAGAGCGAGTGCCTGTCAGTAGTAATGCTGAGGCAGCAAAACGTATTAAAGGTGAGTGGAATTCAGCCGCTATTGCGGGTATTACGGCATCGGAACTATACGGCTTAAATGTACTGGCTGAAAAAATTGAAGATTCTCCTGATAACTCCACACGTTTCTTGGTTATCGGTACACAAAAAGTACCTTCAAGTGGCAATGGGAATGACAAAACCTCATTAATTATTTCTGTGCGAGATAAGCCTGGTGCATTGCATGATATTTTAGAGCCCTTTCATCGTTTGGGTATTGATATGACGCGTTTGCAGTCACGCCCGTCACGAAGTAGCGTTTGGAATTATATTTTCTTTATCGATATAAAAGGCCATAAAGATGAGGGTGTTGTTAAAAATGCGCTTAAAGAAGTGGCTAATGCTTCAGCTGAGTTGAAAGTATTAGGTTCTTACCCTGTTGGTGTCCTTTAATTATTTTCTGCTATGACTCTATCTTCTCCTAAGCTTGTCATTATTGGCCTTGGTTTGATTGGCGGCAGTTTGGCTGCTGCCTATAAGTCTCGCAAAGAATCAGCCAGGCATTCGTTGCAAGAAAACTCAGAAGTTAATCGTGAAATTATCGGCGTTGTTCGTCGCCAACAGACGGCAGATTTCGCGTTAAAAGAAAACATTGTCGATCGTGCAGTGCTTTCTCTTGAAGAGATCGCTGGAGAATTGGTAGCGGGAGATATTGTTTTTATTGGAGTGCCTACCTTAAGCGTCCCAGACTCTGTGGCAACTATTCAAGCATTAGTGGATCCAGAGGTTACCGTTACTGATGGTGCGAGTGTTAAGGGCAGTGTGCTTGACGCTGTGCAAGATGCTTATGGTAAGTTGCCTGAACAATTTGTGCCAGGACATCCTATCGCAGGGTCTGAAAAAAGTGGTGTCGCTGCGGCAAACTCGGAACTTTATGTTGATCACCGAGTGATTCTCACGCCTGTAAAAGAAACGGGCGACGAACATTACCAGCGTATTGTTACCATGTGGGAAGCAGTAGGGGCTGAAGTGTTGACAATGCCTGTAGAAGAACACGATGCCGTATTGGCGGCAACGAGCCATTTGCCCCATGCTATTGCTTATTCATTAGTTGATACTTTGGCTAACGACTCTGAGAATGAAAATATTTTTCGGTATGCTGCTGGTGGTTTTCGCGACTTTACGCGAATAGCGAGCAGTGACCCTACTATGTGGCACGATATTATGTGTGCCAATAGCGATGAGATTTTAAAGGCAATCGATCTTTTTCAAAATAACTTGATGAATTTACGTCAAGCAATTGCTGAAAAAGATAGCGAGACGTTATTGACGGTATTTAAGCGTGCTAAAACCGCGCGTGATTTATTTTCGTCCCTTGTCAATGAAGCTGCTTCATCAGGCACTGATGAGTAAAACATTGACTGACATTATTAATCAGAGAAAGATAATTATCTAAATTTTATTTATGCAATCTTCAAATTCAGCTTCTCAATTAGTTCGTTATGTTGTTCAACCTGGTGGGCAATTGTCCGGTGCTATTCGTGTGCCAGGTGATAAATCGATTTCTCATCGCTCGATTATGTTGGGTTCAATCGCAGAAGGAACAACAGAAGTTTATGGCTTCCTCGAAGGGGAGGATGCGTTAGCAACATTGGAAGCATTTCGTTCTATGGGGGTTGAAATAGAAGGCCCTAATGATGGTTTTGTTAAAATTCAGGGTGTCGGTTTACATGGTTTAAAAGAGCCCGAAAGCGAACTCTATGTGGGTAATGCAGGTACTGCTATGCGTTTATTGGCAGGCCTAATGGCTGGGCAAGCATTTCCTGTAACCCTAACTGGTGATCGCTCTTTATCTAAACGTCCGATGAATCGAGTGGCGAACCCGTTGCGAGAAATGGGTGTTAATGTTGAAACAGTTGAAGAGGGTAGGCCGCCGATGACTATACGGGGTGGCCAAGTAAAATCAATTGATTATGATATGCCTATGGCTAGTGCTCAAGTGAAGTCTTGTGTCTTATTGGCAGGTGTTTATGCTGATGGAAAAACATCGGTAGTGGAGCCTGCCCCGACTCGTGATCATACTGAGCGTATGCTAAGAGGTTTTGGTTATGATGTAGTATCAGAAACTGATGGCGCGAGTGATCAAGGAAAAAAACAAAGTAAAAAAGTATCGTTAGTGGGAGGTGGTAAATTATCTGCTATTACTATCGATGTTCCCGCAGATATATCGTCAGCTGCTTTTTTTATGGTTGCGGCTTCAATCGCCCCAGGTTCTGATATTACATTGCAACATGTTGGTATTAATCCTACTCGTGACGGCATTATTAATATTTTAAAGTTAATGGGAGCTGATATTACCTTATCCAATCAGCGTGAGGTAGGTGGTGAGCCAGTGGCTGATATTCGTGTACGTTATGCACCTCTTCGCGGAATTGATATTCCTGAAGAGCTTGTGCCTTTGGCCATCGATGAGTTTCCAGTGTTGTTTGTTGCTGCTGCCTGCGCTGAAGGTACGACAGTTTTGACCGGTGCAGAAGAGCTCCGCGTAAAAGAGAGCGATAGAATTCAAGTGATGGCAGATGGATTGCAGTCCTTAGGTATTGACGCGAAGCCTACGCCAGATGGCATGATTGTTAATGGTGGACAGCTCACTGGCGGTGAAGTAGAAACCCATGACGATCATCGAATCGCTATGTCTTTCACCGTAGCAGCACTGCGCGCTTCCGGCGCAATTGTTGTTAATAATTGTGCTCATGTAGCGACTTCTTTTCCTGGTTTTGTAGAGTTGGCACAAAAATCAGGGATCAAAGTAGAGGAAGAGCTGGTTTAAATTAAGCAAGTATTATGTAAGCAATATCTCACAAAAATTTGAGATATAAGCTTATGTTTTATTTGTCTTATAATTGTAATAATTATCTCACCTTGTGGCTAATCGTTTAATTAGCAATGCAATAGAACGAATATTAACAAGGTTTGACACGGACGTAGTCAAGGAAGTGGAGGTCATCATCGAGATTGCGCCTTTAATATACTTTACACGGAGGTTTTTCCTATGAAAACTCAATCTATCTCATTAACCCGCCAACTTAAACCTGTTTTAGTTTTTGCGATATTTGTTTTGTCGTTTATCAGCTTTACTGCACATGTTTCTGCTGCAGAAGTGAAGCCTAAAACAGCAGCTGTGGAACAGGTGCAAAAAGTTGTTAATATCAATACTGCTAGTGCTCAGCAATTATCTGAAATATTGAAAGGTATTGGTCTTAAGAAGGCGGAAGCTATTGTTAGTTGGCGTCAACAGAACGGTAAATTTACAACAGTCGATCAGTTGTTAGAAGTCAAAGGCATTGGTGAAAAAGCCTTGACGCTTAATAAGAGCAAAATAAAAATTTAAATTATTTTGTATGAGTAATGCGGGGAATTTATACCCCCGTATTACTTTTTCTTTATTTTTACTTTTTTATTAATGGTTATTCCTAGTCTCTTTGCCATTCGATTCAGATTGGCTCGATCAATGTGTAACCGCTTGGCAGCGGCGGTCCAATTGCCTTGCTCTTGCTCAAGTATGTCGCTAATAAGTTGTCGTTGAAATTGTTCGGTTGCTTTTTTAAGATTGATGTCGGTCGGAGCTTCTTTGCTGAAAGAATTTTTGAGGCTCATTGAGGGCTGAGTTAAATGCTCAATGTGATGTGTTTTTATTTTTATAATTGATGATTCGCTACTATCCTTTGCTCTTAATGCTGCTCTACTGATGACGTGTTCTAATTCTCTGACATTGCCTGGCCAGTCGTAATGATTTAAGCGTGTCATCACACTGCTGTCTAAAATCAATTGCCGTAAACCTAATTTGCGCCTGACTTGCTCACAAAAATAACCGGCAAGTAAGGCGATATCATCTATACGTTCTTTTAGTGGTGGGATGTCAATTGGGTAAACGCTTAAGCGATGGAATAGGTCAGCTCTGAATCGACCTTCTTCAACTTCTTTTTTTAACTGTCTATTGGTTGCGGCAAGGATGCGCACGTTAATACTCTCAACATTATCTTGTCCTACAGGTTGAATTTCCTGATTCTGCAGTGCGCGTAACAATTTGCTTTGTGCGGCAAGAGGTAGCTCACCTATTTCATCAAGAAATAAAGTGCCTTCATTGGCAAGGCTGAACTTTCCTGCGCGCTGCCTATCAGCGCCAGTAAATGCGCCTTTAACATGTCCAAAGAGTTCGCTTTCTATTAGATTTTCGGGAATGGCTGCACAATTGACATAAACTAAAGGGCCATTATCTCGGTTGGATTGCTTATGAATAGTGCGAGCAACTAATTCCTTGCCGACGCCAGTTTCTCCTTCTATGAGTACCGAAAAATCTGAAGGGGCAACCAGCTTAATATCGTGCTTGAGCTTTTTCATCGCTTCACTATTACCAATGAGCTCACCTCCATCTTTTATTAAAGCTTCATAGGTTAATGCTTCAACAACTTCCTGATTATGTTGCGAATGACTTTCTAGCGTTTGTAAGAGTATTGCTGTTTTCAAAGCGGCCGCAGACATCGCAGAAATAATATCGAGTGTGCGCTTGGAGATGTCATCAAACACGTTGGGCGTCATGCTATCAAGAGTTAATACCCCAATTAATTGCTTGTCTGATAATAATGGCAATCCCATACAGGCATGTATGGGTAAGTCGCCCTCGTGAGTCAGTAGCATTCCATCATAAGGGTCGGGTAAAGGACTGTCGGCAGGGAAACGAATAGGGTGGGTTGATGTACATATCTCTTTAAAGCGAGGATGGGCCTCTATGTTAAATCTACGGCCAAGGCTATCTCTCATTAATCCCTGCTGAGCTAAGGGTTTAAGTTCTTCAGCTTGTGCTGCTAGAAGGACAACGGCATCACAGTTAATTGTTTGGCGAACCGTACTTAATAAGCGATCAAAACGGTCTTCGTTGGTGAGGTTGTTGGTTAAATCAACAGCGAGTTCAATCAATGCGGAGGAAGTGATATCTACCATAGTTTATCTCAGTATTTCTATTCAATATATCAAAATGACTTTGTTGAGTCTATATGACTCTTTTAATGTGTGTCATTAAGACTCTTTTATGTGGGTTAATAATTTTAAGCGTTTGATATTTAAGGATTTTTTATTTGGCATGGTATTCGCAATATGGGTACATGAATAGGTGGAAATATTAAGTGAATTTATAACTCCTACTTAAGAGGGTGATATTGATGAATAGGTTTGGATATGAATTTTATGGTGGAATCGATCACTTTTATGCTTCTTCTCATGCTGAGTCTAATTCGTTGAGCCGTTACCAATGGGTATTAAATAAAGGAAATCAGATGATGGTTTCTGCTCTAGTGACACTAATGCTATCCGTCGTTGTTTGTTATACCCATTATGAAAACTTTCCTCTTAGTCTTCAGGTCATCGGTCATATTGCAATCATTATTGCCGTCACAGCCATAAAAATTGGTTATCTCATGCGCTGTATTGGGCGCCATGGTTTGGGTAAGCAATTGTGACAATATCAAAAATTAATGAACCCAATACAAAGCAAAATAAAAGTACTGATGAAATAAAAAAATTGTTGAATCAAGGTTTGTTGGTCGATGGAAATTTTAATTTAGGTGAACGTCATGATGCTTCTCTATGGGATAAATTTTTTTGTTTACCTATTTGGGATTTGGCTTTTCGACCATGGTTTTTATTAGCTTCATTATCATCTATTTTTAGTTTGGGGGCATGGCTGTTATACCTTAATGGTTTTGATACGAGCCTGGGTCAAAAAGGATTATCGGCAACTATTTGGCATATCCATGAAATGGTATTTGGTTTTGCTGCCACCATCGCAGTTGCCTTTTTATTAACTGCGGTACAAACATGGACTGGGTGCCGAAGTGTACATGGACATTTATTGGTTGCACTTACTATTTTGTGGTTGATGGTAAGGGGATTGCTATGGAGTGGGAATGCCTTGTTTCAATGGGTGGCTATTTATCTACAAGGCTTGTGGTGGGTAGCGTGCATTATTTCTTTAGCTTATCTCGTTATCAAAACGAGAAATCGACGGAATTACTTGTTTGTCCCATTGTTAAGCTTTTTGATGTTACTAAATACATCAATTCTTTATCTAGATCTGACGAATAATACAGCATTAGCATTACATTTTTCGCGTACTGCGATTCTATTATTTAGTTTGCTAATTGGTATTGTCGCTGGTCGAGTTGTCCCATTTTTTACTAAGAAGGGAGTTAATAATGCGAAAGTTACTGATACTCCGATTTTAGATAAGTGTTTAATTGTTTCGTCGATATTAGGTATTGGCATGTTTTTATCAAGTGCCTTTTTTGAGCTGTCGGAGTTGCCCGGAGTGTTAATGGTTCTTTTAGGTGGGTTGCATCTTTTCAGGTTATTACATTGGGATAGCTTATCTGTAAAAACTGTATCGTTACTGTGGTCGCTGCATATTTCCTACTTTTTCCTTTCGGTTGGCTTTTTTGCTATGGGTGCAAGCTATTTTTTCAATGGTATCAGCTTGAGCGATGCTTTACACCTTATTAGTGTTGGGACAGTTGGTGGAATGATATTAGCGATGATGGCACGAGTTTCTCTTGGGCACACTGGTAGGCCTCTTAAGGTGTTATCAATTGTCAATATTGCTTTTTTATGCTTGTTTTTATCTGCATTAATGCGGTTTTTATTGCCGATTTTTTCTTACCATTTTTTAGCTTGGAACTTAAGTGGAAGTTTATGGTTTTTGGCTTTCAGTACTTTTTGTGTTTTTTATGCTGCTATTTTATTCAAAAAACGCCAAGTTTAATTTTTGTCATATATTTTATTATTGTTAGGAGTCGCAATGCCATTTGATAATTTTTTAAGTGAACAACATATGAATGTTGTTAAAAGCACTATTCCATTATTGGAATCAGCCGGGCCAAAAGTAACAGAACATTTTTATGAAAGAATGTTTTCTCATAATCCAGAGCTGAAGCATATTTTTAATATGAGTAATCAGAATTCAGGGAAACAGCAATTTGCATTGTTTGAGGCTATAGCCGCTTATGCGAAAAATATTGATAATGTTGAAGCTTTGTTAACAGCTGTTGAGCGTATAGCGAATAAACATGCGAGTTTAAATATTCAGCCTGAGCATTATCCTATTGTTGGGCACCATTTGATTGAAACGTTAAGAGAGTTAGCTGGCGAAGCATTTACTGCAGAAGTGGAAGAGTCTTGGGTTGCTGCTTATGGTGTGTTAGCTGATATTTTTATTAATAAAGAAGAGTCAATTTATCATGCAAATGAAAATAAGGGTGGTGGATGGAGAGGTGTAAGAAAATTTCGCTTAATTGAAAAACGTATAGAGTCGGAGTTGGTCAAAAGCCTGGTCTTTGAACCGTTGGATGGTCAACCGGTTGCTGATTATTCCCCAGGTCAATACGTAGGGATTAAGCTTTCTATTCCTGGGCATGATTACGAAGAGATACGTCAGTATTCTTTATCGGACCAGCCCAATGGTGAGACGTATCGTATTTCGGTAAAGCGAGAGATTGTTGGTGTGCCTGGCGTTGTTTCTAATTTTTTGCATGATGGTTTGCGTTTGAATGATGAGGTTGATTTATACGCACCAACAGGCGATTTCTTTTATCAAGATAGACAATCGCCGGTTGTGTTGATTTCAGCTGGTGTTGGTCTTACGCCCATGCAATCTATTGCCGAAATGCTAGTAGAAGAAAGTTTAGGGGAAGAAAGCTTGGCGAAAGAAAAGTTATCGAAAGGGAAGGTCACTCAGCCTATTTTTTATCTACATGCGTGTGAAAATATTGAGCAGCATTCATTTAGGAAGCGCATAGAGCAATTGGCTAAAAAAAACCTTTTAACTCATCATACCTGGTATCGCACTGATCATATCGAGGGTAAAAATCTTCATCATGGCTATATGGATTTGACCCAGATAGAATCTGAATTGCCCCTAGATAATGGTGATTTTTATTTGTGTGGCCCCGTATCTTTTATGCAGTTTGCGAAACAGCAGCTGGTCACATTAGGGGTTGATGTTTCTAAAATTCATTATGAGGTATTTGGGCCTCATGAGGGGTTTTGATCGAATCGTATTGGCCTGGCTTTATCGAAGAGAATTCTTTTTGAGTAAAGGCTTCTGAGGCGACCTTGTACATTCTTATGTTATTATGCGCTCCAAATTTTTGGAGCGTTTAATGAGCACAACTTCTACTTCTTCATCAGCCACTCAGCCTCAAACAACATCGCCATTAATTGTGGCAATGGATTATGACTCCGCTCAACCTTGTCTCGCACTTGCTCAATCCTTAAACCCTCAATACTGTCGTTTAAAAGTGGGTAAAGAGTTATTTACTGCGGAAGGGCCTCAGTTGGTCGAGAAGCTAATGGGTTTGGGGTTTGATGTATTTCTGGATTTGAAATTTCATGATATCCCCAATACTGTAGCTAAGGCGGTCAAGGCTGCAGCTCAGTTAGGTGTATGGATGGTGAATGTGCATGCCAGCGGTGGAGAGGCAATGCTGATGGCAGCTAAAGAAGCTCTTGAGTCTGGTAAAAACGGTGAAAAGGAAACCTTATTAATTGCTGTAACCGTGTTGACGAGTATGACAGCTGAAGATCTTAAGGGTATTGGTTTGGATGTTAGCTCTGAAGAGCAGGTTTTACGCTTAGCAAACTTAGCAAAGAAGACGGGTTTGGATGGTGTGGTGTGCTCAGCCAGAGAGGCTAAGATGTTGAAAGCGGAAGTGGGGCAGGATTTTTGTTTAGTGACGCCGGGTATTCGCCCAGCAGGTGCTTCAGCAGATGATCAGCGACGGATTGTGACACCGCAAGATGCCTTGGCTCATGGTAGTGACTATTTAGTGATTGGTCGACCAATCACTAAAGCGCCTAACCCGGCGCAAGCATGTGAACAGATATACAAGGATATTCAAGTATTATGAGTTTATCGGATAAAGGTTCTAACCCAAGTATAAATATACCCGTCATTACAATAGATGGCCCTAGTGGCTCAGGAAAGGGAACAATTTGTCAGAAGTTGGCTGAAACCTTGGGTTTTCATTTGTTGGACAGCGGCGCTTTATATCGCTTAACAGCAGTTGCTGCTAATGAGCAGGGCATCGATTTGACTGATCAAGTGGCGGTTGCACAGGTTGCTCGCCAACTGGATGTACAATTCAAATCCAGTGAAAAGGGCGTGCTCGCTTTTCTTTCAGGAAGAGATGTAAGCCGAGATATTCGCTTAGAGGAAGCTGGTATGGGAGCCTCAAAAGTGGCCGCCTATCCAGAAGTAAGAGCGGCGCTATTAGATCGACAGCGCGCATTTGAGCAGCAGCCAGGTTTAATTGCTGATGGCCGTGATATGGGGACGACCGTGTTTCCAGATGCCCCGGTTAAAATATTCCTGACCGCCAGCGCCGAAGAGCGTGCCAGACGGCGCCATCAACAGTTGCTAGAGCGCGGAGAATCTGCTAACCTCCGCGCCCTGTTGGAAGACATACAAGCTCGTGACGCTAAGGATATGCAGCGATCGGCTTCACCTTTGAAGCCAGCGGACGATGCAATAGAGGTAGATAGCACTTCAATGCCTATAGAGGCTGTTCTAAACTTGGTGCTTGATGTTGTTTCTGAGCGCATAGGCTTATCAGCATAGTGTTACTTGCTTTTAGTTAGTCTCCCATTTTTTATGCAGTACGATTTAAATGTTTCTTTTATTGTTTAAATAAAAGAAATAAGACGGTCAGGAGTGATCGTACTGTGATTATTAACCGGCCCGTACACCTGATGGTACGGTAGATAAGTCTGACAGCTACGTATTTGATTTTAAATCTACTATTTAAAATCGCCTTAAACGTACCGTTGGATTTATGCTGAATATTGTAGGTCCCTCCCCATGAGCGAAAATTTCGCAGAACTCTTTGAAGAAAGTCTAAAAACCGTTGATATGGTTCCTGGTTCGATCGTAACCGGTGTAGTAATTGATATTGATAAAGACTGGGTGACAGTTCACGCAGGTCTTAAATCTGAAGGTGTTATCCCTGCTTCACAATTTCTTGATGATAATGGTGAAGTTTCCCTAGCAATAGGTGATGAAGTTCAGGTAGCGTTAGAGTCTGTTGAAGATGGTTTCGGTGAAACTCGTCTTTCTCGTGAAAAAGCGAAGCGTGCTGAGTCTTGGACAGTATTGGAAGCGGCTCATGCTTCTGAAGAAGTTATTACTGGTGTTATTACAGGTAAAGTCAAAGGTGGCTTTACTGTTGATATCGCTAGCATCCGTGCTTTCTTACCTGGTTCTTTGGTCGATGTACGCCCTGTACGCGATACAGCGCATCTGGAAAACAAAGAGCTTGAATTTAAAGTGATTAAGCTAGATCAGAAGCGCAATAATGTTGTTGTTTCTCGTCGTGCAGTTATGGAATCTGTTAACTCTGCTGAGCGTGATGAGCTATTGGCAAACCTTGAAGAAGGTGCAATGGCTAAAGGTATCGTTAAAAACCTTACTGATTACGGTGCTTTCGTTGACTTGGGTGGTGTTGACGGTCTACTTCACATTACTGATATGGCTTGGAAGCGCATTAAGCATCCTAGCGAAATTGTTAATATCGGTGATGAGATTGACGTTAAGGTTCTTAAGTTTGACCGTGAGCGTAATCGTGTATCCCTTGGCCTTAAGCAAACTGGTGAAGATCCTTGGGTTGAAATCAAAAACCGTTACCCAGAAGGTGCAAGAGCCAAGGCTGTTGTTACTAATCTTACTGATTATGGTTGTTTTGCTGAGATCGAAGATGGTGTTGAAGGTCTAGTTCACGTTTCTGAAATGGATTGGACTAACAAGAACATCCACCCATCTAAAGTTGTTCAGTTAGGCGACGAAGTTGAAGTGATGGTATTGGAAATCGATGAAGAGCGTCGTCGTATTTCTCTCGGTATCAAGCAGTGTCAAGAAAACCCATGGGATGCATTTGGTCGTCAATTCGAGAAAGGCGATAAAATCTCTGGAAACATCAAATCTATTACTGATTTTGGTATCTTTATCGGTCTTGATGGTGGTATTGACGGTTTGGTTCACTTATCTGATATTTCTTGGAGCGAAGCTGGTGAAGATGCCGTTCGCAACTTTAAGAAAGGTGATGAGCTAGAGACTGTTATCTTAGCAATTGATCCTGAGCGTGAGCGTATCTCTTTAGGTATTAAGCAGTTGGTTGAAGACAGCTTCTCTGGTTACACTACTGCTAACGATAAAGGCAGCATTGTTAAGGGTGTTGTTAAAGAGGTTGACGCCAAAGCTGCTGTCATTACTCTTGATGAAGATGTTGAGGGTGCACTAAAAGCAGCTGATATCAGCCGTGATAAAGTTGACGATGCTTCTACAGTATTGAAAGTAGGCGATGAAATTGAAGCGGTTATTACTAATGTTGATCGCAAAAATCGTGGTATTACTTTGTCTATCAAAGCTAAAGATGCTGCTGAAGAGAAGGCTGCTGTTAAAGAGCATAGCTCTAAAAAGCCAGAAGATAGCTCTCCAGCCACTTTAGGTGATTTGATTAAAGCGCAAATGCAAGGTCAAGATAAGTAATTAACTTATTATTGATTGACTAAAAGGCCGCATTCGCGGCCTTTTTTATGTGCGTTAGAAATTGCTCGAGCACCATGGATGGTGTGAATGCCAGTTTGGCAGGAGCAAAAAGCTGGCCTGCATTTCTAACGCTACCACCATCCATGGCGGTCGCAGATATGCGAGTGCATGGATGCGCAGGAACGGGGTTACTTGATGGCTTCTTAATAATCAAATATATCGCTGTCTGTGGTTTCCTTGTTTTCCTCTTATTGCATTTTGACGCTTCCGCTCCTGCTCGCGCTTACCTACGTCCTGTGCCCTGTATCCCTTACGGGCACTTAAAAATTGCTGCCATGGATGGTGTGAATGCCAGATTTGCGGGAGCAAAAAGCTGGCCTGCATTTTTGATATGTCCTCGATCTCTTACGGGCACTCAAAAATTGCTCTTGCATTTTTGATGTACCCTCCATCCCTGGAGGGCAAATAAACTCTCCAAAACGTTGCATATTTCTAAAGTATTGATATTATTGAAGTATTCAGTAATAACGCGAGTCCTATCCACGATGACTAAATCGGAATTGATTGAGCGCATAGCCGAGCAGCAAGAGCAACTTTCGGTAAAAGATATTGAATTGGCTGTTAAGATGATCTTGGAGTATATGTCTCAAATATTGTCGACAGGTGAAAGGATTGAAATACGTGGTTTTGGGAGCTTCTCTCTACATTTTAGAGAGCCACGTACGGGGCGTAACCCTAAAACTGGTGAGTCTGTTTATCTAGATGGGAAATATGTCCCTCATTTTAAGCCAGGTAAAGAATTGCGTGACCGAGTCAATGACAGTCTAGAATCGCATCCTTAGCTTAACGTTCTCTTCAATATAGAAATACAGCTATTATTTTTCACTCCTATAGATCCTACGGGTATAATAGATCTTTAATGTTTAGGCTGGAGCCTTGTATATGATCAAATGGATCAAACGCCTCGTTCTCCTTATTCTTTTTATTGTTGCTGTGGCTCTGGGAATAACATTCACGTCCGAAAATAGCCAGCAAGTGAGTTTAATGCTATTTGGTACTAGTTTGCCTGAGCTTCAATTAGGCTTATGGGTAATGCTTGTTTTACTACTGGGCAGTTTTTTAGGGTTGCTCCTAAGCTTCTTACCACTATTGTGGGGGCGCCAGTCTGCTGCTGCAAAAGATCGCAAAATTAGTCAACTAGAAAAAGAAATTAATCAGCTACGCACCGCTAGTTTAAAAGGCTAAGTCCCATGTTATTTGGGATTAATTGGGGGCTTTATATTGCGTTAATTGCTGCTTTGGGCATTGGTTTCTGGCAAGGTAATCGATATGCTCGCCGGCGTAACGACAAATCAACACACTCTCTAAATCACGAATACTTTCAAGGGCTTAATTTTCTATTAAATGAAGAGCCTGATGCTGCCATTGAATCTTTTATTAAGGCGCTAGAGGTTAATAGTGAAACCCTTGAGACTCACCTTGCATTAGCAAAATTATTGCGTAAGCGTGGAGAAGTGGATAGAGCGATTCGTATCCATCAAAACCTTTTGGCTCGACCAGGTTTAACCAAAGAGCAATCCCAACAAGCTCAGTATGAATTAGCCACTGACTTTACCAAAGCTGGATTGCTTGATCGGGCAGAGGGTCTTTTAAAAGCCTTAATTACAGAAGAGGGGCCGTTTCAAGCGTTAGGATTGAAGCGCCTGTTAGAGGTTTATCGTGATGAAAAGGAATGGGAAGAGGGCTTGGGTGTTTTGCAGGCGCTCTCTGGCTCTCGTTTTAGTAAGTCTTATGATAAATGGGCACCAATAAGAGCGCATTTTTGTTGCGAGTTGGCTGAGCAAGCAATTATTGATGCTGATTATGACTCTGCCAGTCATTGGTTAAAGCAAGCTCTTGCTTATGATAAGCAGGGAGCCCGGGCTAATCTTTTGCTAGGGCGCTTGGAGATTGCTGCGGGCAATATACAGCGTGGTATTCAGCAGTTGCAGAAAATTGCAGAGCAGGCTCCAGATTATTTTTCAGAAGCATTGCCGTATCTCGCAGATGGTTATAAAGGCTTGGGAAATATAACTAAATACCGTATTTTTTTAACCAATGCTTATCAGTGTAATCCTAGTTCTATATTGGCCTCTGCTCTAACGGATGTTATTGCTCAACAGGATGGAGAGCGTGCAGCTGCTGAATTTATCGCTAAAGAAGTGTCTGAAAAACCTTCTGGTCTCGGTTTACATAAGTTATTAGATTACTACCTTGCATTTGCCGACGATAAAAACCGTGAGCACTTAGTTGCTCTGCAAAGTGTAGTTAAGCAGGTGATTACACGTGAGCAACACTACCAATGTCGTCAATGTGGTTTTAGAGGACAAAAATTACATTGGCTTTGCCCGAGTTGTAAGCAGTGGGGAACAATAAAACCGATAAAGGATATTGGGTAAGTACCATAAGAAAAGTGTTAGCTGTTTGTGTGAGATATATCCTACTTAAATATACTCTATTTCCTATATTTTTTAATCATTCGTATAGAGATAATGCTCACTACAAGGACGTAACACAGGAGGTGGCTATCTAAATTAGATGGTATGGCCAGGATGGTCAAAGGAAGCGACTACTTTAATATCTTCTAGGATGGAAGATCATCAAAATGCATGATGCAATTTTTGAGTGTACAGGAAGTACTGTATTCTGCGTTGAATGGATGCAAAAAGCAGGGTATTTGCAGGTTAGGTTTTGGCTGTAAATATACAGATCGCGTACAGGAAGTAGTTAAGAGATGACAGGATGTCGTCATAAGCCCGGTAGACTCATGTTTGCCGGGCTTTTTTACTTGTGTAAGTGTGATTTATTTTATAGTGAGCAACTATAAAATAATGTAAAATAAGTGTAATTATAGTTAATTAAGCTGTTGATTAATAAGCGAAAAGAAAAAGGATTAGAAAGGTTGACAGTCAATGGTTAGCTCTATATTATGCGCACCACTTGGCCGCGAGGCCATCCTTCCCAATCCGCCTTAGCTCAGTTGGTAGAGCAAATGACTGTTAATCATTGGGTCGCTGGTTCGAGCCCAGCAGGCGGAGCCATACTAAAGTACTGTTTTTTTGGTGGTTTAATTGCTGCCTTCCTCATGTGTAAATTCTTGGTTAGTGATTTATGGATAAAACGTTAGTAGTGCTTTGTTTTTCTTTCGTGGTGGCTTTGTTTGTTATTAAATGTCTGAAGCCTGTAGCATTCTGGTTACAAATTGTTGATAAGCCTGGTGGGCGTAAAAAGCATGATGGATTAATTCCGCTGGTTGGTGGAGTGTCGATATACTTCAGTGTTTTGTTATCTGTTTTGTTGTTTTTAGAACAGCCAGTTTTCTTGAGACTTTTTATGTTATCTGGCGGCTTAATAGTTTTTATTGGGCTATTGGATGACCGATATAATTTAAGCGCTCGGACAAGACTTGTAGGACAAATGTTAGTTTGTTCTATTTTTGTTTATGGCTTGGATGTGCAGATATTATCTTTTGGAAACCTGTTTGGCTTCGGTGAGTTGGAGTTAGGGGTGTTGGCTTATCCACTGACTATATTATCTTTAATGGGAGCAATGAATGCATTTAATATGCTTGATGGCATGGATGGTCTGGTTGGTTCAATAGCTATTATTTCATTCTTGGGGCTAATATTTCTATTTGCTGCTAATGGCAACCTAAACCTTATGTTTTTATGTGTTTCGTTTATTGGGGCTCTTCTAGCATTTCTATTGTTTAATATCTGGGGGGACTCTAGAAATAAGTTCCTAAAAAAAGTATTTATGGGTGATGCGGGCAGCATGTTTTTGGGATTGTCTATTGGTGTCCTTCTTGTTAAAGGATCTCAAGGAGAATCAGCAGCATTTGCTCCTATAGTCTCTCTTTGGCTGATATTATTGCCTATGACAGATATGTTCACTATTATGTATCGACGCTTTAAGAGAGGGCAGTCGCCAATGTTGCCTGATCGAACTCATATACATCACATCTTGCTTCGAGCAGGCTTTGCAAAATACCAAACCCTTTGTATCATCCTTTTCGCCCAGCTTATTTTTGTTTTTTCTGCGCTTATCTCTGTAAGACAGGGATTGTCTGAGGTTGTCTCATTAGCTTTAATAGTAGCTGTAGTAGCTATTTACCAGGTTGTGATGAAAAAGTCTTGGAGGCTGATCAGGTACTGTAAGCGTTATCTATAGTAAAAATTATATTCCAATAGAATAAACTTCATTATTGGGTGCGGTTTTATATTAAATCGATATTTTAGTGTATTGGTTTTTTCATTTGGTAAAGTTTGATAATCATAGATTTGTAATATGTTTTTATAGTTTGAACTATTTAAAAAACTATGTGGTTTTTATATAGTATCAAATTTTTCAATGCTACATTTGTAATTAAGTTATATGTGTGAATTGATTCATAGATCATGCTGAATTAGTATCATGGCTATTGTTTTTTCGTGATTGCTGTCAGAAGCAAATAAGTTTATTTTTGGATTATAAGCAATTGTGAAGTGTGATTGTTTATTTTTGTCATAGGGCAATTCCTTGATATTTATTTGCTATTTTAATGTGTAGCAGTCGAGGCTTGATTGTTTCGATAATAATTTAACATTTGGAAATGAATATGCTCAACAATAAATGTGTTTTGATAACTGGGGGGACAGGATCTTTCGGTAAACAATTTATAGAAACCATTTTAGATCGATACCCTGCCGCAAAAAAAATTATTTTGTATTCTCGTGATGAGCTCAAACAATCTGTAATTAGACAAAAGTATCCGGCCGATAAATATCCCCAACTTCGATTTTTTATTGGGGATGTAAGAGATCGAGAGCGTCTGACTACAGCATGTGAAGGGGTTGATGTTATCATCCATGCTGCAGCAATTAAACAAGTGGATACTGCGGAATATAACCCTACAGAATGTATTCGAACTAATGTCGACGGAGCAGAAAATGTTATTAATGCGGCACTTGCTTGTGGAGTTAAGGATGTTGTTGCACTTTCTACAGATAAAGCTTGTGCTCCGATTAATTTGTATGGCGCTACCAAATTAGCTTCCGATAAGTTATTTACGGCAGCAAATAATATTCGAGGATCAAAAGATATTCGGTTTAGTGTAGTTCGATATGGAAATGTTATGGGTTCAAGGGGCTCAGTGATTCCTTTTTTCTTACATAAGAAAGAAGAAGGAAAGTTACCTATTACTCATAAGGAAATGACACGTTTTAATATTTCCCTTCAAGATGGTGTTGACCTAGTTATGTATGCTTTAGCTCACCATATTGGAGGGGAAATATTTATACCAAAAATTCCGTCCTATAAAATACTAGATGTAGCTGAAGCAATTGCTCCTGATTGTGAGAAGCCAATAGTTGGAATTCGTCCTGGTGAAAAATTACATGAAGAAATGATAACGGATACAGACTCTCTTAATACTATTGATCTGGGTCCATATTATGCTATTTTGCCTTCTGTGTCTTTGATTTATTCTGAACAAGAATTTTTGGAGCATCATAACGCAAAAAAAGTCCCTTTCGGATTTAAGTATAATTCAGGAACAAATACAGAATGGGAAACAGTTGAATCTATACGAAATTTGATTAAAAAACATGTCGATCCAAGTTTTGAAGTGTAGCTATGAACGTAATTCCATATGGCAAGCAAGATATATCACAGCAGGATATTGATTTAGTTGTAGATACTCTAAAATCAGATTTTTTAACTCAGGGGCCTAGAGTCCCAGAATTTGAGAAAAGAATTTGTGAAGTGGTGTCTTCAAACTATGCTTTTGCATTTAATTCCGCGACTTCTGCTTTGCACTCAGCTTGTTTATCTTTGGGTGTTGGTAAGGGGGATGTGGTATGGACATCGCCAATTACATTTGTGGCTTCAGCAAATTGCGCTTTATATTGTAATGCTAACGTCGACTTTGTTGATATTGACCCTAATACTTTCAACCTTTGTGCGAAAAAACTTGAAGAAAAATTAGAACATACTATTGCTAATGGTAAGCAAATACCTAAGGTTGTTATTCCTGTCCATATGTGTGGTCAATCTTGTGATATGGAAAGCATTTATCGGTTATCAAAAAAATATGGTTTCTTGATTATAGAAGATGCCTCTCATGCGATAGGGGCAAGTTATAAAGAAAAGCCTGTTGGAAATTGTCAGTACAGTGACATTACGATATTTAGCTTTCATCCTGTAAAGATAATAACTACTGCTGAAGGTGGTGTTGCAACGACAAATAATTCTGAATTGGCGGCTAAATTAGCACTTTTTCGTAGTCATGGCATCACTCGAGATGTGAACTTAATGCTAAGTGAACCTCATGGCCCTTGGTATTATGAACAGATTGAGTTAGGTTACAACTATAGGATGACAGAACTACAAGCTGCTTTAGGTTTGAGTCAGCTGATGAGATTGAAAGATTTTGTGGGTAAAAGAAATAAGTTGGCTAATCGATATAGAAAACTATTAGATGGCCTTCCCATTTTACATCCCAAAATTATCTCCGACTCATACTCTTCTTGGCATTTGTATGTGATTCGTTTAGATTTTGGCTTGATTTCTAAAACACATAAAGAAGTATTTGAAGCTTTAAGAGAGAGAGGGCTTGGGGTTAATGTTCATTATATTCCTGTTCATACTCAACCATATTATTATTCGTTAGGTTTTCGACAAGGTCAGTACCCAGTAGCGGAAGCCTACTACCGACACGCAATTAGCATCCCTTTATTTCATCAATTAACGCTGCTAGAGCAGGATTTTGTAATTGATACTCTAAAAGAGGTATTGGTATGAAATTAGCGTTAATTCCTGCCCGGGGTGGTAGTAAAAGGATTCCTCGAAAAAATATTAAAAATTTTTTTGGAAAACCAATTATCGAATATAGTATTTGTGCTGCGCTAAATTCAGGATGTTTTGATGAAGTTATAGTATCTACTGATGATTTAGAAATCGCTGAGATTTCTAAAAATCTAGGTGCCAAAGTACCATTCCTCCGTCCCTCTACAATTTCAGATGATTATTCAACAACTGCAGATGTTGTTAAGCATGCAATTAGTTGGTATGAAGAGATTGGTCAAAAAATACAATATGTGTGTTGTATTTATGCAACATCTCCTTTTATTCGAAGTGCTGACATTGTGGAGGGGCTTTCTCGTTTAACTGATACCCAAGACGCTATGTATGCTTTTTCTATTACGAGCTTTCCGTTTCCCATTCAAAGAGGGGTCATTTTTGATAACGGTAAAATTAAGGCGCTTTACCCTGAATATTCTTCTGTTCGATCTCAGGATTTGCCTGAAGCATTTCATGATGCAGGTCAGTTCTATTGGGGGAAAGCTGCGGCATATTTGTCAGATGTTCCTTTATTTTCTGAAGCATCTGTAGGTATAGAGATTCCAAGATATCGCTCCCAGGATATTGACACTTTGGATGATTGGAAAAGAGCAGAGGTTATGTACAAAGTGCTCAATGAATTAGGTGAGTAGTTATGAAAGTAGCAATTCGTGTTGATTCATCTAATGATATAGGTACTGGGCATGTTATGAGATGCATGTCTTTAGCTCAGCAAATGGTTCGTGAGGGAGCGGAAGTTACCTTTTATTCGAGGAATCTCCCAGGGAATATACTATCAGTATTAAGCAAAAACAGCTTTCCTGTCATATTATTGAATGAAAAAAATAGTTTGCATGACTCGACAACAGAAAATATATATTCTTCATGGATTCCTGTAACAGAAGAAGTTGACGCTGAAGAGTTTAACCGGAAGTGTCAAGTTGTAGACTTAATTATAGTTGATCATTATAGCTTATCGAAAACTTGGGAAACCATAGTTCACTCAAAACAAGCTAAAATAATGGCAATTGATGATCTGTTAAGAGATCATTGTGCTGATGTTATTATAGACCAGACATACCTTCGTAAACCTGAAGAATATATTGTAGAGCATCATTTTGATGGGCAAGTATTAGCCGGTTCTGACTATGCCATGCTGCGTACGGAATTTAATCAGTTAAGAGAATGCCATAATAGGGTAATTGTAGGAAAACATAAAATACTCATAACGATGGGAGGCGTAGATAAGCTTAATGCAACTTTGAGGGTTTTAAAAGCCTTATCTATTGCAAGTTTAGATTGGGCCGATAATATTAACATTGTTTTGAGTGAGAAAGCACCACATTATACGTTAGTTAAAAAGTTCGTTGCTACTCTTGATGATCGTTATAAATTGATAAATTTTACTAATGATATGGCTTCACTTATGTGTGAAGCAACCATTGCTATCGGTGCGCCTGGCACAACTTCATGGGAGAGAGCATGTTTAGGCCTTCCTAGTATACTAATTCCTATTGCTGAAAATCAATTAGATATAGCTTCTAAGCTAGAAAGTGTTAATGCTTCTATAGTTATTGATTTTAATGAAATATCTACTTCTTTGCTAACAGCTTTAGGAAATATCAAGGAAAATTGGCAATCTTTTTCAGAAAAAAATGCCCAAATTTGTGATGGCCTAGGAACAAAAAGAATTTGTGCACATCTTTCGCCATTAAAGGCTAATGATGGGAAAAGTATTTTTTTGAAAAAAGCAACGAAGCAAGATATAGGAATAGTATATGCTTGGCAATCTGAGCCTGAAACTAGGTGTTTTTCTAGGACTACAGATGCTCCTTCAAAAGATAGGCATTTCAATTGGATGAGTCAAAAGCTTGAAGATTCTAATTGTTATTTCTATATAGTGCACCATGGCGAAGACCAAGCTGGAGTTATTCGTTTAGATAGAATTGCAGAAAAAAGTAAAGCTTATGAAATATCTATCTATTTTACAAAATCTAAAAAGCGATTAGGCTTGGCAAAACAAACACTGCAACTAATTAAAAAACTACATGAACCTGTTGACCTTTATGCTACAGTTTTTTCAGAAAATAAAGCATCAGTAGCTCTTTTTGAATCGTCAGGGTTTATTAGAAACTCAGAGACAGAATTTAAATTTGTTCGGTAAATGATATGACTAAAGAAATTAAAATAGCAGGACGGCCTATAGGCGAACACTGTCCGCCATATATTATTGCTGAACTTTCTGCTAACCATAATGGAGATATTAATAGAGCATTTAAGATAATAGAAGCTGCTAAGAAGGCTGGTGCTGATGCAATCAAGCTTCAAACTTATAGTGCGGATACTATCACTATCAATTGTGATAAGGAGGATTTTCAAATACATGGTGGTCTTTGGGATGGTAAGAACCTGTATGAACTTTATCAGTGGGCCCAAATGCCTTGGGATTGGCATAAACCTTTATTTGAAAAAGCAAGAAAGCTTGATATTACAATATTTAGTTCTCCTTTTGACGTTACGGCAGTCGATTTGTTAGAAGATCTTAATGCTCCAGCATATAAAATTGCTTCTTTTGAAGCTGTGGATATCCCTCTTATTCGTTATGTGGCTGCAACTGGAAAGCCTATGATTATTTCAACTGGCATGGCAGATCAAAATGAAATAAATGAAGCTGTTGATGCCGCTAGAAGTGCTGGTTGTAGTCAGCTAGTTGTATTGCATTGTGTTAGTGGTTATCCCGCCCCCGCAAGTGACTATAATTTAAAAACTATTAATGATATTGCTAATCGTTTTAATGTAGTTGCAGGCTTATCTGATCATACGACTAGTAATACCACAGCTATTGCATCTATAGCTTTAGGTGCTTCTGTGATAGAAAAGCATGTGACTATGGATCGTAATGGTGGAGGTCCAGATGATAGTTTTTCCATTGAACCAAATGAGCTGGCTTTTCTTTGTAAAGAATCAAAAATAGCATGGTCTGCAAGAGGCGATGTGGATTATAAAAAGAAGGAGAGTGAAAAAGCTAATGTAAAATTCCGTCGATCATTATATGTTGTTAAAAATATAACTAAAGGCGATATAGTTAAAGATGGAGATATTAAAAGTATACGTCCTGGTTTTGGTGTTAACCCAAAATACTATGATCAAATTATAGGTCGCGTGGCTAAAGTCAATTTAGAATTTGGTACTCCAGTTAAGTTAGATGATTTTGAATGAAATATTGTAAAAAATGTTTAACAACAAATTTAAGGCCTAATGCATTTTTTAATCATGAAGGGGTATGTATTGCTTGTCAATATTCTCACGAAAGTATTGAAGATGATCATGTATTAAAGCTAGAAATATTGAAGAAAAAAATTAAGAAAGCTAAATCTAAGCTGAGAAAAAAAGGGGATTATGATTGTATTGTTGGTGTTAGTGGCGGTAAAGATAGCACGCGGCAAGCTCACTGGGTAAGAGATAGGTTAGGGCTTAAGCCGCTGTTAGTTTGTTGTGGTTACCCTCCTTTGCAAATGTCAGAAGTTGGCGCAGAGAACCTTTCAAACTTAATATCAATGGGGTTCGATTTAATGGTAGCGACCCCAGCACCCCAAACTTCAGCTGAACTGTCTTTAGAGTCATTCCGAAAATTTGGTAATGTATGTAAATCAACGGAAATGGCCCTTTTTGCTAGCGTTCCACGCTTTGCTATTGATTTAGGAATAAATTTAATTTTTTGGGGGGAGAACCCTGCATTGCAAGTGGGGGATGCAGCAGTTGAAGGTTTAGATGAATTTGATGGAAATAATCTTCGTAAATTGAACACGTTAACTGATGGCGGCAATCGGTGGTTGATTGATGCTGTCGAACAAAAATACTTAAGTAGACATTATTTTTATCCAGATGAGGTCGAATTTGAAAATAAAAAAATTAGCATTTTTTATCTAGGGCCAGCATGGGATGATTGGGATAATGAGGAAAATGCAACTTACGCTGCACTAAGCGGATTAACTTTGAGGCCAAATGAAGAGCATATTACTGGTGATATATCTAATGCATCAATGTTAGATGAAGAATTTACTAATATTAATATGATGCTTAAGTATTATAAATTTGGATTTGGTCGAGCCACTGACATAATTTGTGAAAAAATAAGAAATGGAGAGATAAGTAGAGAAGAGGGGATTCCCCTTGTTGAGTCTTATGATGGTGTTTGTGGTGATGTTATTATTGAAAAGTATTGTAAATATGTTGGTATTTCCATTTTAGAATTTTGGAATATTGTTAATAAGTGGCTTAATAAAGATTTGTTTATTTCTATCGAAGGTGGAAGACCAAAGAAAAAATTTAAAGTTGGAGTAGATCTTCATGATTGATATTGTTGATATTGGTAGTGGAAATGTTCAATCACTTAAAAATATATTGGCTTTACTAAAAGTTAATTCTCGAAGTGTCAGTAAGCCCAATCAGTTTCAGTCAAATACTATTATTCTTCCAGGAGTAGGCTCTGCTGGCCATTATATGAATAAGCTAAGAAATTCTGGCTTAGATAATTCTTTATTAGAACATGCACGAGAGGGGAGAAGAATTATTGGAATTTGCTTAGGGTTTCAACTTCTTACGAAATACAGTGAGGAAGATGGCGGAGTTGATTGTCTAGGGTTAATTTCAGGAATAACAAGAAAACTTAACGTGGACAGAAGTATTTCTTTTTCTCATACAGGATGGGAGCCGTTTAGTACGAGTTTAAATTTTTTTAAGGACGTTGGTGTTAAGCCAGAATTAAATTTAACTAAAAAAAGAACATTGAATGGCCGAGTGTTTTATAACCACGAATACGGTGTTGTTGCTGGTGACGATTTTTATGCGATTAAAAATATTGAAAACCCTAAGTTTTTAGAATATTCCTCAATGATTGTTACAGGTAATATAATTGGAATGCAATTTCACCCAGAAAAAAGCCAATCAACAGGCTTACAGTTATTGGCAATGATCTTATGAGAATTGGTGCGAGTATTTTATTCTTTAATGGGTATTGTTATCAATCCTATGGCTGGGATATGTTTCGTCCTTTAGGTAACTTACAAACAGCTATAGATATTTTAGATGAATATGAAGTTGATGAAATTTCTATTGTGCGCCCTGTAAGATCTAATGATAAATTTGAAATATTTAAAAATGATATTAATTTGATTAAATCTCTTAAAACAATTACTCCAGTTTCTTTTGGTGGAGGTATTAATCTATCTGCTAAACTTAATTTATTTTCTGGAGTTCCTATTGAAAGGTTGTGTCTATCTTCTTCTTTTGTTGAGATTAATAGGTCATTGGTAGAAGATGCTACAAATTTATTTGGTCGCCAAGCGATTGTTTCTTATTTGCCTATTAGAATACATAAAGACAAGGCCCAAGTATTTCACTGTGCAAGTGATAAATTTGTCGATTTGACTCATGATATTATAGAGTTTTGTTCATTATATTCTGATGAAGTTGTTATTTATGATGTTGAGCACGATGGTGATAATGATAAATTTGATTTTGAACTTTTAAGCTTTATTGATTTACCGCCATCAAAATTAATTATTTCTGGAGGTGTTGGTAAAGAATCTATTCAAAAAGCTTATGAATTAGGAATATCCTGTTCATTGATTGAAAATAGAGTATTACACAGAGAGAATTCCGTTGAATATTATAGATAGTAAGCAATTATGTCTGAATTGTCTGTATGATCATAAACATCCGTTTGGAATAACTTTTTCCTCCGATAGTATCTGCTCGGGCTGTATAACACATACTGAAAAAGATAAAATAGATTGGCTAAAGAGAAAAGAATTATTTGATTTGTTAATTGCTTCAATTCTTAAGGGTAGAAAAAGAGCATATGATTGTGTGATCCCAACAGTTGGAGATGCTGAAGATTACTATGTGGTTAAAAAAGTTTTGGAAAATAATCTTAACCCTTTAATCGTTTGTGTTAATGATTATTTCATGAATGATATTGGTTGGCATAATTTACATAATTTAATTACACACTTTGACTTAGATTCAATTGTTTATAATCCAAATATAGTTACTTATAAAGAACTTGTAAGAACAACATTAAGAAAAATGGATCATATGCTTTGGCCTGCCATAGCATTGAGGTCTTCATTTCCAGCTCATATTGCTCTGCAACGCAAAATCCCTTTGATTATTTGGGGGCAAAATCAACCGTTGGAACAGGTTGGTAAATATTCTCATATGGATTCCGTGGAAATGAGTAAATGGAGTCGTGTTGAACATGATTTGTTTGGTTTTGATGTTGATGCTGTTGTTGGTTCTGGGGCACAAGTTGATATCCAAAACTTAAATTATTACAGATACCCTCTTGTTAAGGGGCTCGGCGAAGGAAAAGTCAAAGGGTTATATTTAAGTAATTATTTTAGGTGGGATCCTTTAAGTCAGAATCAACAGTCGCTTTCTCAAGGTTATAGAACGCAATCACAGACGGCCACATTTGATATCTACGAGCGTGCTGGTAGCTCAGTATACTATGGTATACATGATATATTGAAGTTTAAAAGGTGTGGATATAGAAAAATTAGGGATCAATTATGTAGAGAAATTCGCCACGGTCGAGTCTCTAGAGAAGAGGCATTAAGTATTGAATCTTTATATACTTCTTCTAAGGTTGACATTTCTGGCTTCTTTAAATGGCTAGGAGTTACAAAGAGTGGTTTGGATTGGTTTATCGAAAAGCGATTAAAAGATGTTAATGGTTTTATAACTACAACAGGTTTTAATGAGCCAAAAATAAATATTCCCTCTAAAATTCAGGAGCTATTAGTCGATTCTAATGGACCAGAGAGAAACTTTGTTGAATATGGAAAAGGTATTTATTTATGAATGCTGCAAGCTTTTTTAATTTTGAAGGGAAGCGAGTTAAATGAACTGGACAAAAATAGTTGGTCTAATCCCTGCCCGAAAAGGATCTAAAGGTTTAATAGACAAAAATATTAAAGTTGTTGCAGGTAAACCGTTGATCGGTTACACGATAGAAGCGGCTAAAGAATCTGTTTTAGATGAAGTATATGTATCATCGAATGATGACAGAGTAGAAAAAATTGCTCAAAGAGAAAACGTATACTTTATTGATCGCCCTGATGAGCTAAGTTCTGATGCTTCTTCAGCTAACGATGTTATTTCACATTTTATTAGTATGCTTAGATCTCAATATGGAAGCGAGGTGTTGTCATATTTAATCATCTATTTACAGCCGACATCACCACTAAGGACTTCGCAACATATTAATTCTTGTATTCATATGATGAAGGAAAATGGCTGTAATTGCTCTATTAGCGTTACTGAAAATAAGGATACGCCCTATAAGTATTTTTCATTAGATGATAATGGAAAATTGCAATCCCTTTTTTCCGAGAGTTTGACAAATGCAAGGAGGCAGGACTTACCGATAACTTTTAAAGCAAATGGTGCAATATATTGTTTTCTGGTTAAAGATTTTATAAGTAATAATTCTATACCTAGTAATGGTAGCTTGCCTTATATTATGTCATTTGAAGATAGTGTTGATATAGATGATAGCAAGGATCTAGAAATTTTTTCTAAATATCTTAAGTGTTAATATTTTTTAGTTGTTTGATTTGTTCAAAGGTGTTTTAAGTATGGGGAATAAAAGTTTTAAAATAGGCTCAGTGATTATTGGTGAAAATTATCCTCCAGAAATAATTGCCGAAATAGGAATTAATCATAATGGTAGTTTGGCCGTAGCAAAAGAGATGGCAAAGTCAGCAATTAACGCAGGCGCAAAGATTATTAAACACCAGACTCATATTGCTGAAGCAGAAATGGCAAATGAGGCTAAAGATATCCAGCCTATTAATGCAGATAAAAATATCTATGATCTTATTGATCAATGTAGTCTCTCGGAAGATGAAGAATATAGTTTAATGAAATATGTTCAATCAGAGGGAGGCACTTTTATTAGCACCCCATTTTCTCGTGAGGCAGTTGATAGACTAAATAATTTTGGTGTGCCAGCGTTTAAAATTGGTTCGGGGGAAAATAGCAATCCAGGTTTAATGGATTATGTATTAAAAGAAGGAAAGCCAGTTATTGTAAGTTTAGGGATGGCAAATATTGAGCTAATGAAAAATGTAATCAGTAAGCTTCAGGCTGGCGGGGTAGATCATTGTGTTTTTCATTGTGTAAATCTTTATCCTACACCTTTCGAGCATGCTTCGTTGTCTATGATCACAAGACTTAAAAGCCTATTTCCTGATACCCTGATAGGTTATTCTGATCATACTATAGGCGTTGAAGCTTTAATTTCTGCGGTATCCTTAGGAGCAGTTCTACTTGAAAAACATTTTGTTGATCATTCTGGTAGAGTCGGCCCAGATGTCATTTGCTCAGCAACGGAAAAACAGCTCAAATATGCGATTGAATCTACTAAGAATATATACTCTGCGTTGCCTAATATCGCTGACTTTGACAATCGGCCGGATAAAATTACAGCAGATTTTGCTCATGCATCTATAGTAAGCTCTTGCCCTATAAAAAAAGGACAGAAGATAATGCCTGATATGATAACAACAAAGCGTCCAGGTAAAGGTGGAATTCCGGCGTCATCTATTGATGCTGTTCTGGGGTGTATTATTAATGAAGATGTTGGTGAAAATCAATTAATTACTTGGGAAATGGTGAAGTAATTGAATATTGTTTTTGTTACGGGTACAAGGGCAGATTTTGGTAAGTTAAAGCCTTTGATTTCTAAAGTAGTTTCTCTAGAAAATGATTTTAATGTTTCTATAGTTGTTACAGGTATGCATCTATTAAATGAATTTGGTTTTACTGCAAAAGAAGTGCAGAAAATTTTTCCGGGTAAAGAAATTTTCCTTGAAGGGCAGCATTATCAAGAGGATATGAGCTTGGGGTTTGCCAGGTTCACCCAAAATTTTACTACTTATTTGAAAAGCAACCCTTCAGATTTAATTGTTGTTCATGGAGATCGCTTTGATGCCTTAGCTGCTTCTATTGTTGCAAATACTCTAATGGTGCCGGTAGCACATATTGAAGGCGGAGAGGTTTCAGGAACAATTGATGAGGCAATACGCCACTCAATTTCTAAATTTTCACATATTCACTTTGTTGCTAATAAAGACGCTTATAAAAGAGTGCGACGACTCGGTGAAGACCCAAGTAAAATATTTGTTGTTGGATCACCCGAAACCGATGTTCTATTGAGCAACTCACTTCCTTCAATTGAAACTGTAAAAGCTAAATATAATATCGAATTTGATAGTTATGCAATACTTTGCTTTCATCCTGTTGTTAATGAAACAGAATTACTTGAAGAGCAACTTGATCAGATAGATCGTTTTGTATGTGCAGCAGAACAAAATTTTATTTGGATATATCCAAATAATGATAAAGGGTCTTTTTGTATTATAGAGCGTATCAAAAAATTCAAAAATAGTAATAAAATTAAATCTTTTGAAAGCCTTCGATTCGAAAGTTATATTTCTTTGCTAAAAAATGCTGATTTTATAGTTGGTAATACTTCTAGCGGGGTAAGAGAAGCTCCAACATTAGGTGTTCCGTGTATTAATCTTGGAACTCGACAAAATGGTCGTGTTGACAATGAATTGGTCTATGAAACAAATATTGATTCGGAAGCTATGCTTAATGTTTTGTCGAAAATAAGAGAGTTATCTATTACAAATAAGTATATGAATTTTGGTTCGGGTAATGTCGCAGATAAAATAGTTGATGTTCTTAAAGATATCAATGTTGGTAAAGTAGGGGTTCAAAAATATTTTCATGATTGATAAAACGGTTTGTGTTATTGGTTGCGGTTTAATTGGTCGGCATCATGTTAACTCATGTATTGAAAGTGGTTTTTCAGTAATTGCAGTAGATCATTCGGTAGAAGCGTTAAAGTTCAGCTGTCAAACAGCTACTGATTTAGATCAGGTAAGTTTAAATGAATGTGATATTTTTATTGTATCGACAACATCTCAGCATCGCTTTGAAATTGTTGAAAAAATTGAATCTAACTGCACTGATGCGATAGTAATTCTCGAAAAACCATTGTTTGTTAAAAAAAATGAATTTAATCAATTTGATGAAATTCTTTCCAATAAAAAAAATAAATATTTTATCAATCTTCCAAATTACTGGTTAGCATCATGGAAGCAGTTGGCATCGGTGATCAATTTTTCTGATATTAGCCAAATTAAAATTGATGGCTATGACTGGGGGATGGCATGTAATGTGTTACATGATATTTCAATATTGATGAATATGTTCAATATTACAGATTCTGAATGTATTAAAATTTCGAAATTTTCTGGCCAGAAGGTTTCTGAAAGTAAGCGTAATGGTTTTTTGGAGATTTACGGTTCGCTTGCACTATTTGCTAATGAGGTTGATGTCAATATTATTTGTTCCCCAGGTTCTGGAGAGCCGGTAAAAAAAATGAAATTTTATAAAGATGACTCTGGATTAGTTGCAGCTATCAATCTTTTTTCTGGTGATGTTGAAAGTAACAATCTTATCCCTGATGCTAATACCTTATCGTTTTTTCCTCCGCGAGCGAGTGACAGCACAGGTAAAATTGTTAAAAGCATTGTTGATGGTTATTCTGTTTTGCCTCGTGTTGAACAAATATCTCATATTAATGAGCGAGTTTATAATGAGTTTTCGGATTTTTGTAATTTAAGGGTGATGAATGAGTATGACTATCCTTTTTCGTAAAGTTTTAATTAGATAGATTGTACGCTTTAGTGACTGCTATTGTCGTGGGCTAATTATTCGCTGTTATTTTAAGGTGATGGGTGTTTTAATGTTTGTTTTTATGTAAGAAATTTATGGAGAATAAATTCTTGATTGGCTGTTTTTATGATACTTTCCTTAAATGTGTGAGTTTTATTTTTTGTGGTTCAATTTAATAATAGTTTGAAAGTCTAGGTGGTACATGAGCAGTTCGGAGTTTTTGAAAAACTAATTATGCTGATTTTTTTAAAAGATATTTTTGGTGGTTATAAAGAAATTTTTATTTTTTTATTGGTTTCTGTCTTTCTTGTTTTTTTAGAGCTTGTTTTTTGGTTTTTATTAGCTTTTATGTTGCCCGGAGAAGTTTCTGGTGGAGTCAAAGGTTTTCTTGATGAAAATGTTTTGGTGTTGCTATCTAAAAATTTGCCAGCTATTTTTTTATTTGTGATTTTTATCCGTTTTTGCATTCAAGCTTTTCATAATTATTATATGAATTTAATAAGTTTTGAATTTTTAGAAAAGCTTAGGCTTCGGCTAGATAAGCTTGTACTGTTAGCTAATTATGTTTGTTTAGAGAATATAGGTAAGGCTCGCCTTTTGTCTAACTGTATTACTAATTCGTCTGTGTTAGTTGACACTATGATTATTAATGCTCTAAAAATATTGAGTGATTGTTTTACTCTTATTGCCGTTGTTGCCGTTATGTTTTTCGTTTCGCCGATGGTATCGCTCTATTTGTTACTGTCTTTTGGTTTGGTTGGGGGGGGCATCTACATTCTATTAGCCTCTCCAGTTAAACGATGGAGCACTATAATTGTGAAGTTGACCACAAAATTAAATCAGCTGGGAGATTACTTTTTGTTTGCGCAGCGTGAAATTAGAGTCAATTCGTTGAGCAATGAAGCGCTAAATGCCCAAAGCAATATCTATAAAGGTATCTCTCAAGTCCAAACAAAAATTCGATTTACCCAAGTTTTCCCCCGTTTTGTAATAGAGTTTTTATTTTTTGGTGCTATTGCTCTTTCTTTGCTAATTTCAAAGTCTGAAGGGAATGTTGATGTTAATATAAATGATTTAGCATTACTGTCTTTTTTTATCCTCTGTGGTATGAGGATTATGCCAATTTGTAATCAGATGTTGATTTGCTTGAATGGAATTCGTGCAGGGAAAGGTGCATCTACTCAGATATTTAATGATATTGAATATCTTGGTACAGATAACTCTCCTCCTAGACAGCATTTATCCGTTGGTGGGGACAATCAATTGATATCAGCATCAGGTATTAGCTATAAATATGCCGGTCATGATAATGTGATCAATGATCTCAATTTGCTTGTTTCAAGAGGTGATGTTGTACTGCTTGAAGGGAAGTCTGGAACAGGCAAGTCTACGGCTATAGATTTACTTCTCGGGCTAAGAGAAGCAAGTAATGGCACTATCACTGTGGCTCCTAACATAACTACCTTTTTTGTGAGCCAACACCCTTTTATGCCTGAGGGTACAACTTGGGACTATTTTAGTTTGGTGTCCCCAAATGTGTGTTGGAATAAAGTTGAAAAATATATGGAAGAGGCCGGTTTATCTGCAGTATTAACAGATAAGCAATATTACCTTGGAGAGGGTGGAGTTAACCTGTCTGGAGGTCAGAAGCAATTGTTCGCGTTAATAGCAAGTATTTTGCGAGGAGACGATCTAGTGGTTTTTGATGAAACCACATCGGGGCTGGATACTGAGTCAGAAAAGCGTTTTCTTCAGATGGTTAAAAAATATTTATATAATTCCGGGGTGATTTTTATTAGTCATAAGCCAGCTGTTAGCGCAATATCAAATAAAATTATTAATTTCCCTTTATAAAAAGTATAGAATATGAAACATATATTGATTGTTGGTGGTGGCCCGATTGGAAAAGAATATTACTCTATTTTTTCAGAGCTTGGGTGTAAAGTTGTTATATTAAGTAAAGAGACTGATGTTTCTGATTTTAATGTTTATAATCAAAAATCATATGAATTAAGTTCAGGGTATTTATCTTCTTTTGATGGGATAGTTATTGCTATTCAGCCAGAAAAAACTTCCTCAGTTTTGATTGATTTGCTGCGAAGGACTTCGAGCCCTATTTTGGTTGAGAAACCTGTTGCTTTAAACGGCTGCGAATTGAAAGAAATTTCAAAGATCCATCAAAATATTTGGTCAAGAATCTACGTGGCTTTTAATAGGCGATTTTTTGGTTCGGTGAAATATGTCAAGGATATACTTAAAAATGATACCATATTAGGCTGTGAATTTTGTTTTACGGAAATTGAAGAGCGTGTAATTGGTTCTGAAATTGTTAGGCAAAGATGGATGCTTACAAATTCCATTCATGTTTTTGATATAGCAACTTATATTGCTGGATATCCAAAAGATATTTTAGTTATGAGGTCTGGCAAAGCAGCCTGGCATTCCGCTGGTTCAAATTTTGTTGGGGTATCACGCATAAATAATGGATATATGAATTTTAGCGCTTATTGGGGGGCAGCAGGAAACTGGGAGGTTTCTTTTATTACGCCAGAATTTAAATATATTTTGAATCCATTAGAAACAGTACAAATACAAAAAAGAGGGTCTATTAACCGTGAGAATCTTTCTCTCCCTAAGAAAATGCCTGCACATAGTTATAAGGCAGGATTTTATGAGCAGGTTGTTAGTTTTGTGAATCAGGAAAGGAGTAAATTTATATCTATGGAAAACTATTATGCCTTGCATGATTTTATTTTTACTGTTTCTGACTATGATGAAGAGATACAAAGCCCATGTTAATTGATAAATTCCTTTCCAAAATACGTTGGTGGGTTGATAGCAACCCCGCCGATTATGATATAAATTTAGATAAAACTTGTGAATTTATTACTGCTGGTGAACAGCCTGATATAGAAGTATTTCGTTCATATGGTATTGTTGTTGTTAATGGTTTAATTTCTGCTGGAACTTTGAATGAATGGTCAGATACTATTGAGAAATTTGTAAAAATAAATAAATATAAAAAAAATATAGCTAGAGAAGATTACTGGATGGCGTCAATTAGCGATATCCCAGAATTGTATAATGTGGTTTATAACGATAACGTAATAGGAATTGTGGAGGCTTTGATCGGTAAGGAACGGAAGTTTGTTGGGCATGATTCAGTCACTATTAACTATTCAGTCCCTGGGCATCATGATGATCAAAATACGCATAAAGATAAATACACATTTGAAGAATATCCCGATAATTTTTCTACAATAAGAACTCTTTGTTATGTGGGTGGAAAGCATTCTGCGCCTCAACGGTTTGGCTTTGTGCCTGCCTCACATCAAAGAAAAGGTTTTGGTATCGATTATAATTTTTCGAAAAAGAATACAGTGTGGGTAGAGGTTTCTCATGGGACAATGATTTTTTTTGATCCCAGATTGGTTCATACAGCATCGCCATTAACTCATACTAAGAAGATGATTGTTGGAACATACGACCTGGAGAGTGAATATACAAAAAATATTTTTTTTCATACAGCTATTAATAGAAAACAGGGAGCTAGGCCTGAAAATAAAGATTTTTGGGCTGAGTTGGAAAAATATGATTTGAAACCTAGTTTTTTAAATGATTAATATTATAATTGATAGTCATATTGGCGAGCTTTATTTGATTAGTCCTATGCTTCATAAGTGGCATATTGATGGCGAATTAAAAAACATTTCAACTATAAATGTCATCTCTTTGAGTCAAAGGCATACAGAAGCTTCTATAAGAAAAGAATTGTTCTGGGCCAATGATATATATGATTTTAATGTGTTTGAGTTTGACGTGGTAAACTCTAATTTAGGAAGGTTTTCTAAGTTTAAAAAGGCGATTAATTTTTTTCATTTTATTTTTTGTGTTTTTTTTAAGCGAAATGCAAATATTAATTTTTTGCCATATGATCAGAAAAATTATTTTTATAGTTTAGTATTAGCTATTTTGCACGGGCGTAATTTTGCAGTGCCTCATACAACCGGTCCGGAGGTGTATAATCAGGAGGTGTTGGTAGAGTCAAAACATAAAAGAAAAAGAAAACCGCTCCCTGTATTGATTCAAGATAAAAAATCTAAAACCTATTTTAAAATGTTGGGGTTTGAAAAACAAATACCTGTTGGAGCTTACCATTCCCTTAATTCTTTTTATATTGATTTAGAAAGAACTTATAATAATATTTCCCCTAAAAAAAATATTGAGGTAGTTTTGTTTTCTTTAGGAGTAAATAAGAATATGTTTTCTATGGATGAATGGGTTGATACACATTATTCTATTTTTAATTTTTTTAGTTCGAAATCAAATAATATTGATTTTTTAGTTAAGTTACACCCATCTCAAAATAAAAACCAGTTTTTACAAACTTTTAATGAATTCAATAATTTAATAAAAGTTGTTGATGTTCACCCTGAGTTTCTATCACATAGGTGTGATATGTTTATTAGTATTATGACTTCGGCTGCTCATCATGCAATAAATAAAGAAAAAGTGGTGGCGAATTTTGGGTTGCCTGCTTTAAGAGAATCTGTACGTAATTTTGGTAATGACCCCTATCCATATAAACTATTTAATATCCCTGAGCTTACCACAAGTGAGGGGTTGCAAGCGTGGTTTGATCAAGGCTTGCTAAAGGTAAATGATAAGCAGCATTGTAATAATAAAACTTCTTCAAGAGTATCTTCCTTGCGTGAGATTTGTGATGAGTATGATCGCCTTTGCTTAGGTTCTAGATCTAATGCATGAATCACAGATGCTTAATAAAAGTAAGTGCTCTTCGATTAGCTTTCTTCTTTGGGCTTCAATAATTTTTCAAATTTTCTCTGGGTTGGGCTGGATAGCGCTATACCCTTACGCTGGATATGTACAGCTTGTATCTATTTTGATTTTTATTATATTGTATATAAATCAGCTTGGTTGGGCTCTTCTCGTTTTGTCGCTTGTTCTTGTTTGGTCATTATTGCCTCGTGAATATGGATGGCCTAATACAGCACAGTTTTTATCGCTGATATCTTTTGTTTTATTATCTTCTCTGAATAGGGGGTTTTTATCAAAAGTTCATGCTTCTTTTGCAAAAATTCTTTGTTTTCTTTGCTGTATGTCTCTTTTATTTATGGTGCTAGTTCGATTTGACCTTTTGAGGAAAGGTATATACATAGATTTAGATCCTCAGTTCTTTCATTTAAATTGGCCATTTTATTTAGAAAGAATAAATATTTCGAAAGGGATAGCTTCTGAGTTTTTTTTATTTTCGAGTCGTTTTCACGGTCCTTTTTTTGAGCCTGGATTACTTGGTGTGGTTATTGGTATTTGTCTTTTCTCCAATGTTTCGGTGAGAATTAAGTTGGCTTTATGTTTTTTTGGTCTTATAACCTTTTCCATGGCTTTTTTTGCTATTTTTATTATCAAGATACTTGAAGTTTCTATTGTGAAGAAGCAATTTGGTTTGATTCTTTTTTTAGGTTTAATTTGTATGGTTGCTTACAGTGCTCTTCCTAAAGAAGGGTTTGCATATAAGTCTACATTTGGAAGAGTTTTACAAAGTGGTGATAAAGTGCTTGATACGAGAAGATCTGTTTATGAAAGTGAGCAGATACGTTTGGTAAACGAAACTCTAAATAAAGAAAATTTTTCTACTTTTTTTGGTTTAGGCTGGGATATTCCTGGCTCTGGGGGGAGCTATCGAGTGTGGTTGGCGAGTGTTGGCATCATTGGTTTTTTTGTTTCTATTTTTTATTTTTTGCTTAATGCCATTAGTAATCTGGGGTTTCTAACTATTTGCTTTTTTTCGAGAATTTCTTTGTTATTCATGCTTTGTTATCTTTTTGGTAACTGGGCAGCACCTTTCTTTTTATTTATTTTTGATAAGGAGAGGAGAGTATGAGGTTAGCGTTTAATGGTTTGTGTTGTCTGCTTTTTGATCTTTTTCGCTGTCCTGTTCAATTTTTTCTAAACTTATTTTCTAGTCGTTTTTTTACCTCGCCGATGCATAGCGTTCGTGATATTGACTTCTCTAACTCGGAGGATCTAAGCCTAGGTATAGTTATACATCACTATGCTCCATATGGAATGTCTTTTAAGAAAAAGATGTCTTGTAATGTATATGATGTAGGCTTGGGTCATTTGTTGGGGCAGGTAAATCAATGCGCTTATCCGTCCATATGTTATGTTGCGGATGGGAGTGAAAGTTATATACAATCACTTTCAAGACAGTTTGAGCGGATTCGATTCGTGCCTATTACAGGCAAGTATTTTGATTTTCTTTCTTATTTTTCCGGAGCAAGCTTTTTTCAAAAAAAATTACAACCAAATTATATCGCTTTTTTTAATGATAATATTCAGGAGAATTCAGATCTTGAAAGCTTTATTGATTTTTCTGTATCTGCTTTAGAAAATAATAAAAAATGCGCCTTGGTTGGTCGAGGCTCTAATACTTATTTAACTCAATCATTATTTAAAAAGTCGTTTTCTCCACATGTGCAGACATTTGCTTGGGTAACAAGGTCTAGCTTTTTTTACGAATTTTCAAAGACGCGTTCAGCTTGGCTCGGCTCAGCATTTCCCAATTTTTTTTTAAAGCAGCTGGTGTGTAGATTATTAGAACAGGGCTATAGTCAATGGTTGTTGTCTAGAGGTAATAGTATTATTGTTAAGCAAGAGGATATAATTGTTAATTACTATCGGAGGTCAAGATGGTTTGATACTTCTGTCGATTGGCTTGGGATTCATGGAGATAGTCGATTTAAAGAGAAAAACCCTTTTCAATTATAACTTGAGTAAAATTATGCTGGCTAATACTTTCGAATTAAAAGGACCAAAAGAATTAACTATTGTAGAAAATGAAATACTACTTGATTCAACTGATTCTATACTCGCTAAAACTGCCTATACTGCTATTTCAACCGGTACAGAGCTGGCTGCTTGGCTTGGTAAGCCACCCTTGCGTCCGTCAACTATCTATCCAAGGTTGATGGGGTATTGCAATATTGCACAAATTATAGAGGTTGGTTCTGAAGTTAGTGAATTATCTGCGGGAGATTGGATTTTAACTCACCAATCTCATAGTTCCCATTTTGGTGTAAAAGTTTGTGATGTTCTTTGTCATTTTTCTGCAATTAAGAATGAAGAGGCTAAAAGGCTCTCAACAACTTATTTATTTCACCTTGGATATGCTGCTTTACTGAAAGGAAAATTTTTCCCAGGTTGTCGTGTTGCTATTATTGGTTTGGGGGTTTTAGGCTATACGTCTGCAAGCTTAGTTAATTGCTTCGGTGGTAAAGCGACGGTTTTTTCTGGTAAAGCCAATTCGTTTGATTTTTTGGATGGAAAAGGTTTTATAGTTAAATCTAAAGAAAGTGTAAGTGATCATGAAAAAGTCTTCGATTTGGTTATTAATACATCAGATAGTTGGGATGACTATTTAGCTTCCCTTAAGCTTTTAAGAGCAGGTGGGGTGGTTGTGCTTCTCGGCTTTCCTGGTAGAGGCTTAAATTTACCTGATTTTAATCCTATGGAATCCAGCCTCCTTTATGATAAGCAATTGACTATTACTTATGCTGGATATATGACAGAATTAGAGTTGCCCGAAATTGATGTTAGGTTTACCTTGAAGCGCAATATGCAATATTTATCAAATTTAATACTAGAGTCGAGACTGGATGTTTCTCCACTATGTTCTTTTGTTTCACCTTGGAAAGATCTTGCTAGTGTGTATGATTTATTAAATGAGCGGCGGACTAAGAGTCTGACTGGTGTGCTTGAATGGAATTAAAAGGGGCTGTCATAGGTTGTGGACGAATGGGGGCTAAAAGCTCAACTCGTCTTGAAGGTATTGTGCCTTCAGGTTGGTTACCCATTTCCCATGCTGAAAGCATAATAAATGCTAAAAGTGTTAGTCTGGTTGCACTATCAGATATTAACCCAGTGGAATTAAACAATGCTGGCAACTTGTATAATATACAGCGGTTATATAGAGACTATACTGAGTTGCTGCTAACGGAAAGGCCAGATATTGTTTCAATAGCTACAAGAACCCCATTAAAAGATGAGATTATAAGTTCTTCTTGTAAGTCTGGTGTAAAAGGTATTTATGTTGAAAAACCTATTGCAAATAATATCGCTGATTGTAGAAAAATATTAGAATTATCATCTAAATACTCTTGTTTTTTATCTTATGGTGTAAATCGTCGTTATCACTATATATATCGACATGCTAAAGAAATATTGAGCAGTGGCGAACTTGGAGATATGCTCGAGATAACTATTGAGTTTGGTACCGCACAATTGTTATGGACTCACCCTCATTCTATGGATCTCCTCATTTTCTTTGCCGGGTACCCTGCTAGTATTCAATGTAATTTAGAGGAAAAATCTTTAAATTATGTAAACCCTATGATGGTTGACTCGGATCCTATAATTGAAAACGCTATTTTTTCATTTGAAAATGGACTTGTAGGTCGCATAAGTAGAGGGCAAGGAGGCGTAGTTCGAATTCTTTGCTCTGAGGGTACTTTGACAATTCATGGGGATGGGGCTTTTATTCAAGTATCAAAAAAAAGTCATGCAAATTCAGAATATTTTTTAAGTCAGAGTTATATTCATCCGCAATCCCCCCGAGGAGCAACAGTTGTTGCATTTGAAGAAATGGTTGCTGCAGTTACAGGTGAATTACAAAAGGAAGATTATTATGGGTTAATATCCCCTAAGGATATAGAATTTGGAATGCGTATGTTGATTGGATGTCTTCATTCGCATAATAATAAGGGCCAAAAAGTTAGTATTAAAGATGTTCCCGAAAACCTCACTGTTACTGGGCGTGTCGGAGAGCTTTGTGCTTAACAGCCTATAAACTTATGAAAGTAGTTGCATACGTTGAAACGAATTGGAATTTTTTATGTGCATTGTTATATGCTCAAGAAAAAAAAGTTGATGAGCTAGTTATTATTAAGGCAAGTGGTGTCTCAATAGAAAAGTATTTAAAGTCAGAATTTTATGATATCGATCTAAAAGTAGAGGATGGCTTAATTAATACATCGGTCAATTATTTTTCTAAAATTCTTTCTCTATACAAGTTAGGTAAGAATTGCGCTAAAATTAAAAACGTAGATAAGTTCATAAAATTCACTAACTTTTCTCCGGTTGTAAAATATGTGGCTTCTCGTATTTCAAGTAAAGAGACAATATTAATTGATGATGGTTTTTTGCTATATAATGCTTATCATCCAGAGCAAAAATATAATTTAAATTCTTTGTCTAAAAAAATATTTTATTCATTACTGGGGGCAGGGATACCAAAGTTTGACTTTCTGGATTTTTCATCTGTAAATGAGGCTTATCTAGTTTATTCCGAGCAATGGAAATTGGTGGGACTTAAGAAGCGGCCCGATAAGATTTTTTGCTTTGCAGAAATCTATAGTTTGCAGAAGCTTCGTTCTTTATTAGAGAAATATTTTTCTTTCTCTAGCGAACTGAAGGAGTGGGAAAAAACTATAAATAGTGGGGTGGACCTTATATTGGGTGGCGCGTTTGTTTCCCATAATTTGCTTTCTGAAGAAAAATATAAGAAATTATTGTTAAGTTTTAATCTGCAGAATAATAGAGCAATATATAAATCGCACCCCTCTGAAGCAAAAAAACTTTTATCTTGCTTACCCTATGAATCTTTTTTATTTGGTGATATCCCGGTTGAAGTGTTCTTAGCATATTCGTTACCAAATAGAATATATGGATTTGGTAGTACAACTCAGTTTTTGGTTGATTATGAAGGTGCCAAGTGTGAAAACTATTTTGTGCTTCCTCGCTCTGTATTTAAATCGGAATTTCTTAAAGATTTTTCAATTTTTTCTTCAGATTGTTCAAAAATTGAATTTTTTGATATTTGATATTATTCTTTTAGATATCTTGAGGTGGCTAAAATAATGACTAGCAGGTTTTTTGTATCAATTGTTTCTCATGGTCATTTTGACTTTATTAAAAGAAATCAATGTCTGCCAGAAATATCAAAGTTGCCGATGGTGACAGTTGCTATTCGAGATAATCTAGGTGAAAAGAGTTTGCAGATTTTTTGTGAGGAAAATTCTATAGACTATTTACACGAGAAGAATAAAAAATTAGGTTTTGGAGAGAATAATAATCAAGTCTATTGTTATTTTAAAAATACTCTAAATATGGGTAACACTGATTTTTTCTTAGTAATAAACCCTGATGTATATATATCAAAAGATTCTTTTGTTGACTTTGTTTCAGAAGTTGAAAGTGCTGCTTCTGGTTTTTATACTATTGATTTATTTAAAGATTTTGACTTTGTAAGCAGAGATCCGTTTATTCGGCGTTTTCCTTCTATGAAAGATTTTTTTAAATCTTTCATCTTTTCTGTTAATGATTCTATACTTGATAGGAGTGGGCCGGTCACAGCCATAGATTGGTGTGCAGGTTCATTTATGTGTTTTTCCTCTGAAATATATTATCGTGTGAGAGGTTTTGATGAGTCCTATTTTATGTACTGCGAAGATATAGATATTTGCTACCGCTTAAAAAAAATTGGAGTCAGTCTTTCCTATATTGATAAAATTAAAGCTGTTCATCCTGCTCAATTTGATAATAGAAAGGTGTTTTCAAAACATTTTTTTTGGCATATAAAAAGTGTTTTTAGATTTTTAGTTTTAAAAAATATGCCAAAAATGGCATATTTTTTAAGGTTAAAATTTCGGTCTAGTATTAATAGATGATGTATCTTATTGTATAGCCTAAATTTTGAATGAAGAGTTTTTCTAAATATAAGATTAGTTTTTAGTTTAATCTGCTTGCTACTGTCTTGATTGCGATTAGGAGTGTGCCAGCTATCCCACCGAGTAAAACACTTATCGCTATGATCAGAAGTTTTTTAGGTTTAATTGGGTTTGGTGGTGAATTTATATTTTCACTATAAAAACTTATGTTAGTATTGTTTGGTGTTTTATCTAATATTTCTTTTAGTTGTTCAAGTGGACGATTGTTTTGAGCTATTAATAGCAAATTTTCTAAATTTCGAATTTCGCTGTCTAAAAATACGTTGTCTTCTAATTTTTTTAAATTTTCTATTTCTGCGCTAAGCAGAGTTGTACCTTTGAGGTATAAAGGATTTTCATTGTTGTTTAAGTCAGCATTGATTTCAACCTGTCTTGGCGAAGAATTATTTGCGAGCCTAGATAACGATGATGGGGAGTTTAGATTCAAACTTCGTGCTATTTTTAATGCTTCTTCGAGCCTTTTTAAATCGTCATTTCTGTTAGCTATGACATAAACTTTTCTTGCGTCTAATTTGTCTGATAAACGTTTTTGCTGAAGTATTTGTTCTCTTTCCATTTTTTGAATTTGCAAAGAGAGTGTGGTTATATAACGTTCGTGGATCCGACTTATTGCTGTTTTTCTAGCTAAGTCCAGATCAGATAGGGTTAATGTGGATAGACTATTTCTATCAATTCCTTGATAGCTAAAAAAATACTTTTCAGGTGCTAACGTGCCTATTTTTTTATTTGTATTAGGGTATTCAATTTTACGGGTCTTGGTAATTTTATTGTAAATGTTGTCATCATTTGCAGAAAACCCTAGTGCCCCTTCGATAACTTGTTTATTGCTGGTTTTGATAAGATTATTAAGGTGATCACTACTCTCAATAACTTCAATAAATTCTGCAAACACGTCTTCAGGAGATGTGCTAAAAAGACCAGTTTGATTTAAATAACTTAAATCTGTTGTCGAGGGTGCGACTAGTTGCGTACTAACTTTAAATATTGAGGGGCTTGTAAAAATATAAATCCCTCCTAGTAAAGTGGTGGTAATAATACTCAAAATAATCGTCCATTTACCTTTCCATAAATTCCTAATAAGCTCAATTAAGTCAATCTCATAATCATATTTTTTGCTGCTAGAGTTTACTGTATCTGTCACAAATATATCCCTTGAGTTTTATTTCTGCGCGGATTATAAAGTCCTTGATAATGAATAGCCAGTTTTAAACACTTAAGCTATTTATAGGTAGATTGTTTGTTAATGTTGCCAAAAAATCAAAATATCGCTATAGTGCGCGCCCTAATACGACCGTAGCTCAGTTGGTTAGAGCACCACCTTGACATGGTGGGGGTCGGTGGTTCGAGTCCACTCGGTCGTACCAATACTAAAGCCCAGTGCTTTTATTGGGCTTTAGTATTGGTTAACTATGTTGGACGAGAATGGCGTTCGACAAAAATGTCTGGAACATTTTTGAACAGCGAAGCTGCCCCGTAGGGGTGGGCTACAGGAAGTAGGCCATTAGTCCACTCGGTCGTACCAATTACATATACTGCTTATTTCTCATGCGACCCTTGGTAGGGGCCGCCACTGACTAGGAAAACACATGCCTGTTATCACTCTCCCTGATGGTTCTCAACGCTCGTTCGATAACCCTGTTTCTGTTTATGATGTAGCCGCTGATATTGGTCCAGGTTTGGCCAAAGCGACGCTTGGTGGTCGTGTTAATGGAGATCGTGTCGATGCCCATGATCTTATTGGTAACGATGCTGAGCTCACTATCTTTACTGCAAAAGATGAAGATGGCTTAGAAATTATTCGTCATTCGTGTGCCCACTTGTTAGGTCATGCGTTTAAACAGCTATGGCCTGATGCCAAAATGGCGATTGGCCCAACGATTGAGAATGGCTTTTACTATGATGTCGATCTCGATCATATGCTGACAGATGAGGATATTGCCAAGCTCGAAAAACGCATGAAAGAGCTTGCTAAGACACATTACGATGTTGTTAAGAAGCCAGTAAGCTGGCAAGAGGCTTTTGATACTTTTAAAGCTCGTGATGAAGTTTATAAAATAGAGATTCTTGAGCGCGATATTCCAAAAGATACCCAGCCAGCTTTGTATCATCACGAAGAGTATATCGATATGTGTCGCGGGCCTCACGTCCCGAATATGCGCTTTTGTGAGCATTTTAAATTAATGAGGGTTTCTGGTGCTTATTGGCGTGGCGACTCCGATAATAAAATGCTGCAACGAATTTATGGTACTGCATGGCCAGATAAAAAGCAGCTTAAAGCGCATTTGAACTTCCTTGAAGAAGCCGTTAAACGTGACCATCGAAAATTAGCTAAGAAATTCGATTTATTCCATATTCAAGAAGAAGCACCTGGTATGGTGTTTTGGCACCCTAAAGGTTGGGCTATTTATACCGCTGTTGAAGAGTATATGCGTCAGGTCCAGCGGGATAATGGTTATCAAGAGATTAAAACGCCGCAAGTAGTTGATAGAAGCTTGTGGGAGCGCTCAGGCCATTGGGACAAATTCCGTGAAAATATGTTTACCGTTGAGTCGGAAGCGCGAGATTATGCGGTAAAACCAATGAATTGTCCGTGCCATATTCAGGTATTTAACCAAGGTCTCAAATCATATAAAGAGTTGCCATTACGCTTGGCAGAGTTTGGCTCTTGTCACCGTAATGAAGCATCGGGAACTTTACAGGGCTTGATGCGAGTTCGTGGTTTTGTTCAGGATGATGCTCATATTTTCTGTTCTGAAGGCATGGTTCAGGAAGAGGTCTCTATTTTTACAGACCTTCTATATAAAGTTTATGCAGATTTCGGCTTTAGCGACGTCATTATTCGCCTGTCGACTCGTCCGGAGCAGCGTGTGGGTGATGATGAGGTGTGGGATAAGGCAGAAAAAGCCCTGGCTGATGCTTTAGACGCAAAAGGTTTGGCCTGGGAATTATTGCCAGGAGAAGGTGCATTTTATGGACCTAAGATCGAATTCTCATTAAAAGATTGCCTCAACCGAGTATGGCAATGCGGTACCATTCAAGTAGATTTTTCCATGCCGGGCCGTCTGGATGCCCAATATGTGGCTGAGGATGGTTCCCGACAAGTTCCGGTCATGTTACATCGTGCAATTTTGGGTTCCTTTGAGCGTTTTATCGGTATCTTGATCGAGCACTACGAAGGTGCTTTTCCGACGTGGTTGTCTCCTGAGCAGGTTGTAATCATGAATATTACCGATAATCAGGCTCAATATGTCGAAAAAGTGCAAGAAACCTTAAAAAACAATGGTTTCCGGGCCATTTGTGACTTGAGAAATGAGAAGATCGGCTTTAAAATTCGCGAACATACTTTACAGAAAGTGCCTTATCTCATTGTTGTTGGCGATAAAGAGATGAAAAATGGTACTTTAGCGGTAAGAACCCGTTCAGGTGAAGATATGGGTGTCATGCCTATTGATGCATTTATAGAGCATCTATCAGCAGACGTAGAAGAGAAAAATCGTTAATAGATTATTCAGAAACAGCGCTAACCTTATTTAGTTATTAATTAGGGTAAGTGCTGTTTTGTTATTTTCAGGCTATATTTATTAGCTAACTGGTATTTTATAGGAAAGTAAAACTAACCCTATGAAATTAAGGGCCTTAAAGGTCAAATTTGGAGAAACATTATTAATAGTAGAGCAGGCAACAGTCGTAGTAAGAAAGCACGCATTAACGATCAAATTGAAGCGAAAGAAGTACGCTTGATCGGAGCAGATGGTCAGCAAGTTGGGGTAGTTCCTTTAGAAGAAGCCCTTGCTAATGCACAGCAGGCAAGTTTGGATTTGGTGGAAATCGCACCTGATTCAACGCCGATTGTCTGTAAGGTCATGGACTACGGTAAACACCTGTTCGATATTAAGAAGACCAAAGCCGCTGCTAGGAAAAAGCAAAAGCAGCAGCAAGTCAAAGAAATGAAGTTTCGACCAGGGACGGAAGAGGGGGATTATCAGGTAAAACTACGCAACCTGATACGTTTCCTAGAGCACGGGGATAAGGCTAAGGTATCGTTACGATATCGAGGTCGGGAGATGGCTCACCAAGAATTAGGCATGGAGATGATGAAACGCATCGAAGTCGATCTTGAAGAGCTGGCCACTGTTGAGCAATATCCGAAGATGGAAGGTCGGCAGCTTATTATGGTATTGGCCCCGAAAAAGAAGAAGTAAGTCGAGTGCGTTAAAAATGCACTTAAGACGCGTTGGCGTTGTCAGCGTTGTGCTCGAATCCTGATGTATTAGTATACATTTCGGTTCTACGCGCGACGCCTCCTAGCCATCACGCCTTAGTTACAATTTTTAAGCGCATTCTTGGGCTTTTTAGCTGCCTGCTTACTTTATATTATTAACCAAATCGGTTTTGTTTTATAAAACTGATACAAATGCGGAGTTTTTCACTCATGGCAACAAAAGCTAAAGTACACAGTGGCGCGTCAAAGCGCTTCAAAAAATCGGCTGCGGGCTACAAGCGCAAAAGCGCTCATAAGAGTCACATCCTCACCAAAATGACCACAAAGCGTAAACGTCAATTACGCGGTACTAGTTTGATTACCGCTGCTGATAAACCAGCAATTGATGCGATGCTTCGTGCGAAATAACTTAAGGGGAATCTAAAATGGCTCGTGTAAAACGTGGCGTCGTGGCACGCAAAAGTCACAAAAAAGTTCTAAAGGCAGCTAAAGGTTATTACGGTGCTCGTTCACGTATTTTCCGCGTTGCAAAACAAGCGGTAATTAAAGCTGGTCAATATGCTTACCGAGATCGTCGTGTTAAGAAACGCAACTTCCGTGCGCTTTGGATCACACGTATCAATGCACAATCTCGTGCATTAGGTATGACTTACAGTCAGTTAATTGCTGGCTTGAAAAAAGCAGAGATTGCTTTAGATCGTCGAGTTTTAGCTGATTTGGCTGTTCACGATAAAGCTGCTTTTGCAGCTGTTGTTGAAAAGGCTAAAGCAGCGCTCGCTTAATCAACATATCTTTGATTAAAGCATGCCAGTGATCTTTACGGGTCTCTGGTTTTAAAAAGGGAGGCTGTCAACAGTCTCCCTTTTTTGTGAATTAAATAAAACAATTCCATTAGGGGAATGGTTGAATGGAAAACCTACAAGCGCTGACTGAAGAAGCGCTCAATCTCGTCAGTAATGCAGATGCTCTTGAGAGTTTAGATCAGGTGCGTGTTGATTATTTAGGTAAAAAAGGTCAGTTAACTGGTTTATTAAAAACCCTAGGCAAATTGTCGAATGAAGAACGCCCGGCTGCTGGAGCTAAAATCAATGAGGCCAAGCAGCAAGTTCAAGAGGCAATTCAGCAGAAAAAAGGCCAACTTGAACAAATAGCAATTAATCAAAAGTTAAGTTCAGAAACCATTGATGTAACCTTATCTGGTCGCTCTAATACTCGTGGCAGTTTGCACCCCGTTACGCAGACTATGAAGCGTATCGAAGCCATTTTCTCTTCTGTTGGTTACGATGTTGAAGAAGGTCCTGAAATTGAAGATGACTACCATAATTTCGAAGCGTTAAATATTCCAGCTCATCATCCTGCTCGTGCAATGCATGATACCTTTTATATTGATAAAGAGAGCTTAAAATATACCATCGAAGGTGATCAGCAGTATGTATTGCGTACACATACATCACCGGTTCAAGTGCGGACAATGGAAAATAAACAACCGCCTATTCGTGTGATTTGCCCAGGCCGTGTGTATCGGTGTGACTCTGATTTAACACATACCCCAATGTTCCATCAGGTAGAAGGCCTAGTCATTGATAAAAATATCAGCTTTGCTGACCTAAAAGGAACAGTTGATCAATTTCTGAAAAGTTTCTTTGAAGCTGATGTACCTGTGCGTTTTCGCCCTTCATATTTTCCTTTCACTGAACCTTCAGCTGAAGTCGATATTCAGTGCACCAACTGTTCCGGTGAAGGCTGCCGAGTGTGCAGTCATACAGGTTGGTTGGAAGTAATGGGTTGTGGAATGGTTCACCCCAATGTTTTTGAAATGAGTGGCGTCGATACCGAAACATACAGTGGCTTTGCATTCGGCATGGGTGTCGAGCGTCTGGCGATGTTGCGTTACGGTGTTAACGACCTACGATTATTTTTTGAAAACGATTTGAAGTTTCTAGATCAGTTTTAAATATTAGTGAGCTGCAGTCGGTTTTCTGTAGATATGCTTGATTGTTTTATGCAGTGAATATCCAGTAATTAAAATATCCTTTTAGTGAATAAAAAATATGAAAATTAGTGAATCGTGGTTGAGAGAGTGGGTAAACCCTGAATTAACCACAGAGGAATTGGCGGAACAAATTACGATGGCGGGTTTAGAGGTTGATGCCATCGAACCCGTTGCAGCAGATTTCAGTGGTGTGGTCGTTGGTGAAATACTATTTGTCGACCAGCATCAGGACGCCGATAAATTGCGTGTTTGCCAAGTTGCCGGTAATGGTGAAGATATTGTACAAGTGGTTTGTGGTGCACCAAATGCTCGTGTCGGTATTAAAATTCCCTTTGCAACAGTCGGTGCTGTATTGCCTGGTAATTTTAAAATTAAGAAGGCTAAGCTACGGGGTGTTGAATCCTTCGGTATGTTATGTGCGCAAACAGAGCTGAAATTAGGTGATGATGATGACGGCTTGTGGGAATTGGCGGCAGATGCACCCGTAGGTAAGGATCTTAGAGAGTATTTACAACTAAATGATACCTGTGTTGAAGTCGACCTAACACCGAACAGAAGCGACTGCCTTTCTCTCAAAGGCATTGCGCGTGAAGTGGGTGTGTTGAATCGTCTATTGGTGACTCCACCGGCTATTGACCCAGTCGCAGCGACTATCGATGATACTTTTCCAGTAAATTTACAAGCGCCTAATGGTTGTCCCCGCTATGCAGGGCGTATTATTCGTGGTGTCGATTTATCCAAGCCAACTCCTTTATGGATGCAGGAGCGGTTGCGCCGGGCAGGTATTGGCTCTAAGGATATTGCCGTTGATACAACCAACTATGTTCTACTTGAGTTGGGGCAGCCAATGCATGCTTTCGATTTGGCAAAGCTGAATGGCGGTATTACTGTTCGCCAAGCTAATGACAAAGAATCACTGGCGCTTCTTGATGGTCAAACGGTTGAATTGACAGGGGACACTTTAGTTATTGCTGATCAAGAAAAAGCGATTGCTATGGCAGGCATAATGGGTGGTAGTGAAACAGCGGTTGGTGAATCTACACAAGACCTCTTACTCGAAAGTGCTTTTTTCGCACCGACCACAATTGCTGGACGTGCTCGTAGCTATGGCTTGCACACAGATTCATCCCATCGTTTTGAGAGAGGGGTTGATTATAAGTTGCAAGAACAGGCTATTGAGCGAGCAACCAAGCTTATTGTTGAGGTCGCTGGAGGGCAAGTAGGGCCTGTATTTATCGCTGAAGCTGAGCATGAACTACTGGCAAACCGTACAGTGCAACTCCGTCGTGAGCGTATTCTGAGTGGGCTAGGTTTTGAATTGCCAGACGATGAAGTATTGGATATTTTGAATCGTCTTGGTTTAGAGCTGATTAAGCAAATTGAGGGCGGTTGGGAGTTTTCGATTCCAAGTTATCGCTTTGATATCAATATAGAAGCGGATTTGCTGGAAGAGCTGGCTCGAATCTATGGCTACAATAACTTGCCAACGACAAGCCTGCAAATGGCAATGGACTTACCTCTACATCAAGAGTCCGCTATAGGCTTGGATGCAGTCAGAGCCCAGCTGGTTGCAAGAGGGTATCAAGAATCAGTTTCCTATAGCTTTGTCGATCCGAAATTACAAAAATTACTTGACCCTCAAGTGACACCGATACCACTTAAAAACCCCATCAGTGCGGACATGTCAGTGATGAGAACCTCGTTGTGGCAAGGTTTAGTCAATGCTCTTGAATATAATGTGAATCGCCAACAATCACGTATTCGCTTATTTGAGACGGGATTGCGCTTTTTGCCTTCTTCGAGTGAGGATTCAGATGTTAAAGGCTTTCAACAAGAAGCTATGATTGCTGGGTTGATCTATGGTCAGCGCCAAGCTGAGAACTGGTCAGCAAAAGCAGAACCTGTTGATTTCTATGATATTAAAGGCGATATAGAATCACTCTTAGCGCTGGTTGGTGATACTGACAGGTTTACTTTTGCAGCAGCAGAGCACCCAGCGTTACACCCGGGGCAGACAGCTTCCATTGCTAGCAATGGCCAGATTGTCGGGTATATTGGGACCTTGCACCCGCAAATTCAAAAAGCACTGGGCTTACCACAAACAGCGTATATGTTTGAGATTACTCAGGTAGCTTTGGCTGAAGCTCAACTTCCAAGTTTTGCCCCTCTGTCGCGTTTTCCTGAGGTTCGTCGGGATTTGGCCGTGATTGTTGACCAAGAATTGCCTGTTTCTGAGTTGGAAGCTAAAGTAAAAGAAGTGGCAGGAGAGTTGCTTACAAAGTTAAAGGTGTTTGACGTATATGTTGGCAAAGGTATTGATTCACAAAGAAAAAGTATCGCTTTAGGCTTGACCTTTCAGCATCTTTCCCGCACTCTTACTGATGATGAAATTGCTACGGCATCCGATGCTGTAATAAATGCTCTAAAAGAGGCCTTTAATGCGGAATTACGTTAAGTGTTCCCGGATAGAGGCCTTTTAATAGTGTACTCTGCATAGTTTAAGTAATTAAAAAGTACACCGAGCTTTGGATTGATAAAAACAAAGAACAAGAGTTAATTCAGGAGGCGATAGGGTGTCTGATGCACTAACCAAGGCCGAGTTAGCCGAAAAGCTTTATGAAGATCTCGGTTTAAATAAGCGAGAAGCGAAAGAATTGGTAGAGCTGTTTTTTGAAGAAATTCGGGGCTCGCTGGAACAGAACGAACAGGTTAAATTATCGGGTTTTGGTAATTTTGATCTAAGAGACAAAAAACAACGACCTGGTCGTAACCCAAAAACCGGTGAAGAGATCCCCATTTCTGCCCGACGTGTGGTGACGTTTAGACCAGGCCAAAAACTCAAGGCTCGAGTAGAAGCATATGCTGGAACCGACAAATAACGACGAACTACCTGTTATTCCAGGAAAACGCTATTTCACCATTGGTGAAGTGAGTGAGCTGTGTGCGGTAAAGCCCCATGTTTTACGATATTGGGAGCAAGAATTTCCCCAGCTAAAGCCTGTGAAGCGTCGTGGTAATCGTCGCTACTATCAGCGTCAAGATGTTCTCACTATTCGCCAAATCCGTTCATTACTTTATGATCAGGGTTTTACTATAGGAGGAGCTCGTCAACGGATGGAAGATAATGATGGTAGCGAAGCTAAAAGTACGGCTGATAGTGAATTTGATACTATGATCAGCAAAATGATTGCTGAACTAGAAGATGTATTAAGGTTGCTCAAGTTGACTAAATAGCGTTATAAGTAGGCATTTACCTTGTTGGTAGGGATTATTTTAAGTCGTAAAAGACCCATAAAAAAGGCCGCTCATTGAGCGGCCTTTTTTATGGGTGGTCTGACTGCTTAGATTTGAACTTCTCGCCAGTTTGCAAAAATCAGAAATTAGCTTTTATCTTTCAATGACTTAAGATGCTGACTGTTTTATCTTTTGTGGTAGATAGCTTTTGCTGTTATCGATTACATGATTTGCTACCTCGATATTTAGCAAATCAACCACGCCGATAACCTTCTCGATAGATCAATATTATTATATGGGTGAGGGGAATTAAGCGGACGGACGATTGGAGCACGAATAATTGAACTTGTCTTCAACAATTAAAGCATGAAGCCACGGAACTGTAACCCGTGTCTAATTATGGAACGACAACCCATATTAAATCTTTTATTATTTATTTGTTATGTTATATCATAACATTTTTGCTATAAATTAAGTGTTAGTAGCTCAATATCAGTATTAGAATTAAGTACCCACAAAATGAATAAGATTCAAAACAATAAGCTTCCTGTCACAGTTCTCTCCGGATTCCTTGGGGCGGGTAAGACAACTGTATTAAGCCATATCTTAAATAACCGCCAAGGTAGAAAGGTGGCGGTCATTGTTAATGATATGAGCGAAATTAATATTGACTCAGCCATTGTGCAGAATGAGGTTTCACTAAACCATAGCGAAGAAAAGTTAGTCGAAATGAGCAATGGCTGCATTTGCTGTACTTTGCGTGAGGATTTGTTATTAGAGGTTAATAAATTAGCTAAAGCGGGGCGTTTCGATTATCTAGTGATTGAATCGACGGGTATTTCTGAGCCGTTGCCCGTTGCGGAAACCTTTACATTTGCTGATGAGAACGATGTGTCCTTATCTGATGTGTCCACTTTAGATACGATGGTCACAGTCGTTGACGCTGTCAATTTTCTTAAAGATTACGATGAAGCTCAGTCCTTACAGGATAAAGGCGAATCTTTGGGCGATGAGGATGAGCGCAGTGTTGCGGACTTACTGGTCGATCAAGTGGAATTTGCAGATGTTATCTTAGTTAGCAAAACCGATTTAGTGGATGTGCCGACATTGGAGCGATTAACGGCCATCTTAAAAACTCTCAACACTTCCGCAGCTATTATCCCGATTAAAAATGGGCAAGTTAACCTTGATAAAGTATTAAATACAGGATTATTTAATTTCGAAAAGGCACAACAGGCACCTGGCTGGTTGCAGGAAATGCGAGGTGAGCATGTTCCTGAAACTGAAGAATACGGTATAGGCAGCTTTAGCTATGTCGCGAGAAAGCCTTTTCATCCAGAAAAGTTCTACCAATTTCTCCATAACACAGAGCAATACGGAAAGTTAATTCGCTCCAAAGGTTATTTTTGGCTGGCGACTCGGCCAGAATTTGCTGGCCAATGGAGTCAGGCAGGGGGTATCGCTCGCTACGGCTTTGGTGGCATGTTCTGGAAATCCGTACCTAAAGAAAGCTGGCCAACAGATGAAGCGTATTTAGAATCAATTCAAAAAAGCTGGGTAGAACCTTTTGGTGACATGCGGCAAGAGTTGGTTTTTATTGGTCAAAGTTTGGATAAAAAGAAAGTGATAGAAGCTTTGGATAGTTGTTTGCTATCTGAAGAGGAGCTCCTTCAAGGCAAACAGTTCTGGAAGACACTACCTGATCCATTCCCTGCATGGCAAGAATATAATGCTGCTTGATTCTACAGAATACACCACCTCAAATGATGATTGGCCTACATTTGCTGAGGACCATGAGCCATCTGTATTGACATCGATCTATGAAGATAAAATCAATATGGCGATTTGGCAACGAAAGCACCAACAGATGCTTGACCTTTATGCAGAAGAGTGGGCACAGCGTTATCTCTCGCATACCCCTCGTTTGTTGTTGTCTGTAAAAAAAGCAGCTGATCAAATTGAGCAATTACTACCTGATTTAGATTATAAAGATGAATTTCAACAGGATGTTGCTTTGCTTGTTGATATGTTTGCTTGCTTATTTGATGCAAAAGAAGTGGGCATACGCTTAGCGCCTTTAACAAAAGCTATGTGCCCCAAGTTTCATGTGGATAATGTTCCTTGTCGTTTAGTGACAACCTATGGTGGGTTAGGCACAGAGTGGCTATTGGAAGAAAATATTGACCGCAGTCGCTTAGGGAGAGGAGCCAACGGTTTACCTGATGATAAGTCAGGCATTCTTCAAGGCAATAAAATGATTCAGCAGTTAAGCTCGCAACAAGTCGCTTTGCTCAAAGGAAGTGGCTGGGAGGGGAATGAAAATTATGGGCTTGTGCACCGTTCTCCTTATTTGTCTCAAGGGCAAACACGCTTATTACTCACTTTAGATGTTTCTTAACAAGGGCTTTTCACCGTAGAGATATGAGTCAATTCAATAAAAATATCGAGATTGCGGAAAAACATTGCCAAGAAAAAGGAAAACGGCTAACAAAAAAAAGAAAAATGATACTGCGAGCGCTCTTGCAATCACAAAAAGCCTTATCAGCTTATGAGCTTGTCGACTATTGCAAAAAGTATTTTAGTGAAATAATTCCTGCCATGTCTGTTTATAGAATACTGGACTTTTTACAGGATCAAGGGTTGGCACATAGATTGGAGTCAGCGAACAAATATGTGGCCTGTTCACACATCGTATGTAAACAAAGACATCAGTACTCGCAATTTTTAATTTGTGACCAATGTCAACGTGTTGAGGAAATCAATATCGACTTATTGGCATTAGGTAATTTACAAACTATTATTAATAATACAGGTTTCCACTTAAACAGCCCGCAATTAGAAATTAATGGCATCTGTAATGAGTGTTTTTCAGATCAAACTCAAACTTTATAACGTTTACTTATCTAAATGACAAGTTTGCTGAAACTAACCATACAGTACTTGCTCAAGTTACTTGTAATGCTGACTCTTTTACCCATTCATGCATACGCCCACCCACATAATTGGATTACTTTAAAAACTGAATTCACGCTCGATGAAAGGGGCCAGTTAACAGCATTGCTGCAGCACTGGAAGTTTGATATTTATTACTCAGAAATTCGATTAGCTGATATCAAGAATGAATATAGAGACCAACAGCAGGGCTTAGACCAAGTCGCCAAAGAAATGGCTAAAAATCTTAAGAATTATAACTATTTTTCGGAATTAAAGATTAACGATCAACTCATTGCTCTCACAGAACCCAGTACTCGCTCGCTCTCTACAGTTTTTGAGAAAGATCAGCAGCAACTCATACTCACTATGGGGTTTAAGTTGGAAGAGCCTTGGTCAATAGGCAATAAAACCTTATCGTGGCGTGTTTTTGATCCAACTTACTATATTGATATGAGGCATCAAAAGCTTTCGCAAATTTTAATCCATAAGAGTAAGGATACGGAATGTTCTACTCATATCGAATCACCAAAACTTTCAGAAGAGATGATTAAATATGCGGCTAGTTTGGACCGTACCCAGAAAAACACACAAGGTCTTGGAGACTATTTTGCTGAAAAAGTACTTATTCGTTGTAATTAAGAGGAATTAAGCGATGATTTTATCGGGCAAATATAGTTATCGTTTTTTTCAGTTCGCTCTATTTTTTATTTTTTTGGGGCTCGGTCTAAGCCTTTATATGCACTGGTATTCCATTGTTAGTCAAGTTGTAGAGTGGCAAAAAACCTTTCATGATTTGCTGGGAATTCATATTAAAGCAATTTCTCAAGATCCTATTCAACATGGCTTGGCACTGATCGCACTAAGCTTTGGTTATGGCGTATTTCATGCTGTTGGCCCGGGGCATGGTAAAGCAGTTATCATTGTTTATCTTGGCTCCCATAAAGAGAGTTTGCGTAGGGGGGCGCTTATTTCATTGCTAGCTGCTTTTTTACAGGCAGTGATTGCAATTTTATTGGTTGTGGTTTTATCTAAACTACTCAGTATTAAGTTTTCAGATGTGAATAGTTATGCAGATGATATTACTATCGTCAGTTATCTATTGGTTATGGCATTGGGTGCTTTTTTGTTTTTAACTGCCTTATTTAAACAATGTAAAAATATCAAACAAAGCGCTCAAAAAACCAGTGAATTAGATAATAGCCACAGTCATGAACACAGTGCTCATGGCCATAAAGATACACACCATCATGATCACTCATGTTGTGGTGGCCATCACGTTCACAAGAGCGACCCAAAAGAATCATGGTTGCAAAGTGTCAGTGTTATTTTTTCTATGGGAATGCGCCCCTGTGCCGGTGCTATTGTCGTACTGATCTACGCTCACCTAGTTGGTGTCTTCTATTATGGAGTGATAGCAACGCTGGCGATGGGTTTGGGTACCGGACTTTCTATAGCTGGTATGGCATTGGGAACACAATTAGCACGTAATTGGTTTGAAGGGTTAGCAAAAAATAATAATCAACCTTTATTGCGTTTTAATATGGGGCTCTGGTTAAGAATAGCGGGTGGGGCCATCATTTTTTTATTAGGTTTTAGTTTGTTTCAAGCAGCTACGCAAATCAGTGGTAGTCACCCTTTGTTATAGTATTTTTCATTAAATGGGCTATTTATAAAAGTAGACTGTTCATATTGAAATGCTTGGATTATTAGCGAAGCTTTGGTGAATTAGATAATATATCTAATTCACCATTAGTGCTCAGTTGGTTCTTTATATTTACTTTTGGTTTATTTTAAAGGGTTTGTTTTTCGAAGTTTTTTTGCAATAGTTGTTGCCGCTTCAGTACAGGCTGGATGTCCCCAACCACTTTTACTTCCTCCGTTTTTAATATCGTAAACAATGTTGTCATCGTTATTACTACTAATACCTGCTGGCACATGATCTAAATTTAATTTGTCTCGTAATTTCCAGGCAATATTGTGATCTGCACAGGAGCTATCGCCGCTGACACCAATGGCGCCTACTAAAGTGCCATCGCTATTGTAAAGTGCTAGGCCACCACCGAATACATTGACTCCTCCAATTTTATGTCCAACCATTGGGTCTTGCTTGCTACCTATTTTATTAACATCACCACCGTAGGCAACTTGTGTATTCACTGGGTTACTGTGCTGAAGGCCATACAGGCTACCTCCAGACTGGACTGCTGAAAAGAGATTTGCAGTAGAAAGTGATAGGCCAGGCAAGCTAAATGCATTCGCTGTATTTGCTTTTTGTGCAGAGATGACACGACTACCAGGCCATTGCTCCCCACGATCATTTCCAGAAAATGAGACTGATTGTACAATGCCATCACGGTCAACTACCGTTGCCCACATGTTTAATCCAAAGCCACCGTTAGTTTCTTTGACAATTTCTTTTAATGAACTTTGTACTTGAGTGTGTGTGGGTAAAACATCAGCATGCAATAAGCTTGCTAAAGAAAAACTAAGTATTGAAACGGCTGTTTTTGATAGTAATTTTTTCATAAAATATGCTCCATAATTTACAGCGAAAAAATAATTAAATTCACTAATTGCTTGATTACAATGTCGGGCAATTTTAATTATTATGAAACGATAAACAATTCCTCTATTTGTAAAATAAGTATTACTATATAGTAAAAATAAGGTGAGTATTATGAGCTGGCAAGGTATTGATGAATTTGTCGCTGTCGCAGAAACAGGAAGTTTTACACAAGCAACCAGAAAGCTTAATTGCTCAACAGCACATGTTAGTCGGCAAATAACTAGGTTAGAAGAACGTCTGGGCATGAAATTATTCAACCGAACAACTCGTAAAGTTGCATTGACTCACGAAGGGCATATATTTTGTCAACATTGCCGCCAATTGAGAAATGGATTAAGCCTTGCTGAGCAAGCTCTCAGCCATTTAAAAAATAAGCCACAAGGTAAAATTACATTAAGTGCTCCAGTGGCATACGGAGAAGCGAATATCCTTCCGTTAATTAACAATTTTGTCAATTTATACCCCGACATTGAAGTTAATGTTCATTTAACAAATAACAATGTTAATTTACTAGAGGAAGGTTACGACCTGACAATTAGAATAGGTAAGCTCAAAGACTCCAGTTTAATCGCAAAAAAAATTGCTAGTCGAACGAGCTATATTTGTGCAACACCAGATTATCTTGAACGTTTCGGATCACCGATCACACTAAGTGATTTAAAAGATCATAATTGTCTATTAGGAACTCTGGGTTATTGGAATTTTCAGTTTGAAGGGAAAGAAAAACGACTTCGTGTGAGTGGTAATATAAGATACAACAGCGGTTTTGGTTTACTTGATGCCGCATTAAAAGGCTTGGGGTTAGTGCAATTACCTGATTATTATGTCACCCAATATCTTGATAACAAACGTTTGTCTACAACACTTGAAAAATACCGCCTGCCAGATGAAGGCATTTGGGCAGTATTTCATCATAACAATCAATTATCACCCAAGATAAAACACCTAATAGATTTTTTAACAGAGAATTTATCTCCGTTAAAAAATATTAGAAAAGTCAATTGTGAAAATTTTAGCTAGTATTAATTAGGTGTTAACAGGCTCAGTGTTAATGACAACTTGCTCGCCATCAACACATAGATAAAAACAATTAGGGCGGTTAGTGTGGCAAGCCGGCCCTGTTTGATTCACCATGCAAAGCAATGTGTCTCCATCACAGTCTATCCGCATTTCAACTAATTGTTGCACATTACCCGAACTTTCACCTTTATACCAAAGTGCTTGGCGAGAGCGAGACCAATAACACATTCGGCCACGCTTCAGAGTCTCTTCCAGAGACTCTCGATTCATCCATGCCAACATCAATACCTCGCCAGACGCATGTTGCTGGGCAATAACAGGGATAATCCCTTGGTCATTAAATTGAAGTTTGTTTAAAACTTCCTCCAAGCAAAATCTGTCACCTTTAGCAGAGTTTTCCAGTGATTCAAAATAGTCGCTTTTCACAAAACACCAATTGTTAGATTACTTCTACATTAGTTTTCATACCAATAAATCTCTTGGTATTCAATGGAGTCAGTGACTTATTGACACTGACTCAAACTATTAACCATTCCTTGGATCAACGACTGATAGTGACCACTGCCAGTAGTGATACTTGCACCTAAAGGATCCATCACACCAATAGTAGAAATGCTGGTACCTTCAAATACATTTTTAACCAAGCCAGGGTTATATTGAGGTTCAGTAAATACACAAGTGACACCCAATTTTTTAACGGTATCTCGGATCTCTTTAATTCGTGCTGGGCTAGGGTCTTCTGCATCACCTAATGAGATGGATCCTGCAGCCGGAACACCAAATCGCTTTTCAAAGTACTGATAAGCATCATGGAATACAATGAACTTTGGCTTATCAAGTTTGCCGAGCTTAGACTGCGTAGATGTTATCAACTGATCCAATGAAGCTGTCGCTTTTGCTGCATTGGCGCTATAGGTCGAGGCATTTTCAGGATCTTGTTTTGCTAGTACAACAGCAATATTTTTAATCCAAACCTTAGCATTTTTTGGGTCTAGCCAAGCATGGGGGTCATTACCCTCGTGGTCATGGTGATGTCCGTCGTGGTGATCTTCCTTTTCATGCTCATCGTGTTTCGCATGCTTATCTTCTTTATGCTCGTCATGATGATCATCGTGTTTGTCAGCATGATGCTCATCCTTATGGTCATCATGTTCATCTTTATGATGCTCGTCATGGTGTTCATCTTCGTGATGTTCTTCGTCACCATGATCATGTGATTCGAAGGTTGCACCTTCTCTAAAAGCGTAAGTGGTCGTTCCCTCAATTTCTAACACTTCAATTTTCTGAGCTGAGGTAGCCACATTATCTAAGGCTTTTTCCAGCCATGGAGTCAGTCCTTCACCAACCCAGAACACGACTTCAGCATCAGCTAGCGCTTTTGCTTCTGAAGGGCGTAGCGAGTACTGATGAGGTGAAGCTTCTGCTGGAATAAGCAGATTGGGTTTACCCACACCTTCCATCACCTGACTTACCAGAGAATGTAAGGGGGCAATATCAACAGCAACCGAAGGTGTTGATGCTTGAACCTTACTCGATAAAACAATACTTAAAGCTGCGCAGGCTAATAACTTATGGCGCATTAGGCTCTCCTAGAACTTAAAAATTAAGAATGACAAATAAAAATTGGATAGAAACGTTATAGAAAATTTTAATGTTACGTTATAACATAACATATTGCATGTGGTAAATAGAATGGCGTATCTATATTATACTGCGGCCCTGTAATATATTGATTTATTAGGTAGTTGTCTATGTTAATTGAATGCGACAAGCTGTCGGTTCATTTCGGTAAACGAAAGGTGCTCAGTAATATAAGTCTGTCGATAAGCCCAAAAGAAATTGTAACCATTCTGGGGCCTAATGGCTCAGGTAAAACCACTCTCTTCAAAACGTTAATTGGGGCATTACAGCCTAGCTCTGGAACATTCACCAAAAAGTCAGGTCTGCAAATTGGCTATGTACCACAGCGGCTACATATTGATGAGACATTGCCAATGACGGTAAAGCGGTTTATGAATTTACCTGGCGGTCATTCGTCGGATGCAGTGGCCGAAGCACTCACTCATGCCGGCGTACCTGAGCTTGATAAACAGCAAATTATGGATCTTTCCGGCGGTCAATTTCAGCGCGTTTTATTAGCTCGGGCATTATTAGGCAAGCCTGATTTACTGTTACTTGATGAGGCTACGCAAGGATTGGATCATCGTGGATCAGCCGATTTTTATCGGCAAATTTCCAGTGTTAGAGAAAATCTCGGCTGCGCTATTGTCATGATTAGTCATGAGCTACATGTCGTTATGCGTCAGACCGATAGGGTTATTTGTCTTAATGGCCATATCTGTTGCCAAGGTAAACCTGAGATAGTGAGCGATTCACCAGAATACCATGCTTTATTTGGCCTCGATAAAGACAGTGAAGCCGCTCTTTATCTGCACAAGGGCCACCATCACTATTCACATATCAGGGCCTCCAATGTTTGATGACTTTATAGTACGTGCCATGCTAGCTAGCGTTGGTGTTGCATTAGCAGCAGCGCCTTTGGGTTGTTTTGTCGTTTGGCGGCGAATGGCCTATTTTGGTGATGCGACAGCCCATGCCGCTGTACTAGGTATTGCTTTATCACTCGCGCTTTCAGCCCCTATTTTTGCCGGCGTACTGGTAATCTCTTTATTAATGGCTATCACTGTGTCTAGCTTAAGTGGGAAAGGCTTTGCCATGGACACCTTGCTCGGTGTCATGGCTCACTCCTCACTGGCGATAGGTCTGGTCGCTGTCTCTTTTCTATCCGGTATACGCATTGATCTAATGGCGTATTTATTTGGTGATATTTTGGCTGTAGGAAAGACCGATCTTATCGTCATATGGGGCGGTGCGCTGACAGTATTAGCGCTAATAATTTGGCGATGGTCGGGGCTATTATTGTCTACACTCAACGTTGATTTGGCCCTCGCTAGCGGCTTCAAACCCAAACAGGAGCAGCTGATATTGACTCTTGCGCTCGCCATCGTCGTCGCAGTCGCCATTAAAGTGGTCGGGGTTTTACTTATTGCAGCTATGTTGATTGTCCCAGCCGCGACAGCACGCCCCTTTAGTCGGACCCCTGAAACCATGGCTATTATTGCTGCTTGTATAGGTGCCTTTTGTGGTTTGTCTGGACTGCAAGCATCCTATTTTCTGGATACGCCTACTGGGCCAACGATTGTATGCATTAGTGCGCTGTTGTTTATCATTACCAATATTGTCTACAGGTTAGTAATGCATAGGTACGCACCTACTGCACTTGATCATAAATAGCAGTAGGCTATGAGTAATAGTTTACTTTTTTATATGCTACTAGGGCCTGTTCACACTAATTGAATAATTACTGCTAGCGGCCATTTTTTTGTCCAGCAAGGCAGAAAGAACGTTGTGTATTGGACATACATAAGTGATTGATAACGATGCTGGGCGAAAAAATGGCCCTAGCCCTTCGGGTTGCGGCTAAAAAAAGCGCCACTCGGTGTTGCTCGTCGTTTATTTGGAATGACCAAACTACTCTCCTCTCGCCTTGATTGGCGCTTTTTTAGCCACAACAGTAACTGTTCAATTAGTGTGAACAGGCCCTAGTGTGAATGGCTGCAAAAATTTTCCACTTCTTCTTCATACATTTTGCCCAATAACTCAATGAACAAACGGGTTTTCGGCGGCAGAAACTGGCTTTGAGGGTAGAGGGCGTATATACCAACATGGCGGTATAACTGATCCTCCAGTACAGGTACTAGTGAGCCAGACGAGCGCTCATTATGTACGAGATATACGGGTAAAAAAGCAACCCCCATACCGTCCAACGCTGCTTTGTATAAGGCTAATAGTGAGTTCACACGAAAGCGACTATTTACAGTGATAGACTTCTCACCCTCTGGCGACATACATGGCCAATCTGATTCGCCCACTTGCTGATGACTGAACATCAGACATTCATGCTCTGCTAATTCCCCTAGTGTTTGCGGTGTGCCATGTTGCTGTAAATAAGAAGGTGAAGCAAAAGCGCTCCAGCAAGAGGTAACCAATCGTTTAGCGATCAAGCTTGAATCTTCCAGCGTGCCGGTACGAATCGCAATATCAAAGCCCTGTTCGATAAGATCATCAAAAGAGTCTTGAATAACCATATCCACCTCTACCTCTGGGTACATTGCCATATAACGACGAATGATCTTAGGTAGAAATAGTTGACCAGAGACACCTGGTGCACTGATGCGCAATAAACCGGAAGGCTCGGCACGGTAAGACCCAAGCTCTTCATCAGCTGATTTAACCTGCTTTTCTAATAGCAGGCAGTGTTGATAAAGCCGCTCCCCAGCTTCGGTTAAATTGAGTTTTCGGGTACTACGGTAAAGCAACTGAAGCCCCAAGTCTGACTCAAGTCGGGATATATGTTTACTGACGACTGAATTGACGACACCACGTTGTTCTGCTGCTGCCCGGAATGATTTCAGTCTTACTACCTGTGCAAAGAGCATTAAGTCATCGACGCGCACTTTATTCCTCTTCTGTTGCCATGATTAATTAGTAAACTTTTGGAAACTATTAACTTCTTTTGTTTGCATTAATTAATCATAACATCCTTTTTATAATTCGCGCTTAGAAACACTTATCCTTGGAAATTTTCATGCTCAGTACTATCTACCAACAATTTTATGAACAAGCCCAAGCCTTCATACCTGAAGATCGCCTCATTACTGATAGCTTTCGTACCTTAGCTTACGGGACAGATGCCGGCTTCTATCGCTTGATTCCTAAAATTCTGGTGCAGGTAAAAGACGAAGGTGAAATGATTTCACTAATGCGCCTGGCTTCAGAGTTGGAACTACCGATTTGTTTTCGTGGCTCTGGTACGAGTTTATCGGGTCAGGCTATCACTGATTCTATCATGCTTGCACTGACCCCTGATTGGAAGAGCCTGACAATACTAGATGAGGGGGAGCGTATTCAAATGCAGTGTGGCGTCTTGGGCAGCGAAGCCAACCGAGCATTGGCTCCTCATCAAAAGATGTTGGCATTGCTACCCGCTTCAGTGGATGCCGCTACCGTCGGTGGCATGGCCATTAATAACGCAGCGGGAATGAATTCGCTCGATACCTACACCATGATGGATAGTGCACGTTTTGTGTTATTGGATGGTACGGTACTTGATACTGCTGATGAAATCAGTCGACAGGCTTTTCGACAAGCAAAAGCACCAATGTTGGCTAAGTTGGTGCAACTATCGCAGTTGCTGCGTGGTAATAAGGCTTTGGGCGAGCGCGTTGCTCGTAAATACCAGATTAAGAATACCACTGGTTATGGTTTGCGCAGCCTACTGGAATATGATGATCCTATTGATATGCTAGCCCACTTAATGATTGGTTCTGAAGGGACACTCGGGTTTATTTCTGAAATCACTCATCGCACAATTACGATTGAGCCATATAAAGCGTCTGCATTTATTGTCTTTAATGATATTCGCAATGCAGGTATTGCCGTTACCCGCTTTAAACTCGATAAAGCACCAGTCAGTGCCGCTGAAATGATTGATTACTTCGCGCTAAAAGCGGTAGAGCATATGGATGGTGTGCCAAGCTATCTGGCCAATATCCCTGAAGGGGCTACTGCATTGTTGGTACAAGTAGAGGCTGACAATAAAGAGGCGCTCTGGAAAAAAGTGGCTGAAGTAGAAGCTATGGTCACGGATCTTGAACTATCGATGCCCGTACAGTTTACGGATCGACCCGAAGAATATTCCCCTTATTGGCAAGTGCGTAAAGGTATTTTCCCTGCGGTGGGGGCCACTCGTCCGCCAGGTACTACAGCACTGATTGAAGATGTGGCTTTTCCTATTGATTCTCTGGCCGATGCCTTGGTGGATCTGCAGCAGTTAATGCAAAAATTCAATTACGATGATGGTGTGATATACGGTCATGCGCTGGACGGTAACTTACACTTTATCTTTTCTCAAGGCTTCCAAAGCGATAAAGAAGTAGAGCGCTACCGTACCTTTATGGATGAGGTGTGTCATATGGTGATCGACCGTTATGATGGCTCATTAAAAGCGGAGCATGGTACTGGTCGTAATATGGCGCCTTATGTGCGTTCCGAATGGGGCGATGAATGTTACGATATTATGCTGGAAATTAAACGCTTGTTTGATCCTCAAAATATTCTAAATCCAGATGTAATGATCACCGATGATCCGCAGTTACATATACGTAACCTTAAGCCCTTGGCCGAAGTAAGTGAGGTTGTTGATCAGTGTATAGAGTGTGGCTTTTGTGAGCGCATGTGCCCATCAAAAAATCTTACTCTAAGTCCTCGACAGCGGATTATTGCTAGCCGTGAGCTAGCCAAACTCGATGGTAAAGAAGCGGACTGGTTTGCTGATCAATACCAGTATATGGGGATAGATACCTGTGCGGGTTGTGGTCTGTGCTCTACAGTTTGCCCCGTCCAAATTAATACTGGGGACTTGATTCGTGATCTACGCCATGAGCGTAATGTCAGTAATGAGAAGGTGTCCAAATGGGCGGCGGATCACTTTGGTGGCTTGGCTTCCGCTGCTCGTACGGCTTTTGGTATTGCCGATGTTAGCCATCGTGTATTGGGCAGTAAAGCCATGGGAGTCGTTACCAAAAGCGCGCGTAAACTATCCGGCAAACGGTTGGGGCATTGGAGTCCATCTACACCGACGGCAGCACCGGTACATCCGATGCCTAATAAAGAGCTGATTATCAGTGAGAGCCTCCAAGATGATGGAGTGCAAAGTAGTGATGCTGCACTAAAAGTTGTCTATCTACCCAGTTGCGCCAGTCGTACCATGGGCCCGGCTCGTGGAGCAGAGCGTCAACAATCTTTGCAAGAGGTGACGGAGCAATTATTACGCCGAGCAGGTTATGAAGTGATTTATCCGGCAGATGTTCATGATCAATGTTGTGGTATGCCGTTTAAAAGTAAGGGAATGTTTGACCAAGCAGCAGACATGGCAGAAAAAACCGTAGCGGTACTTAATGATGCTAGTCAGCAGGGGGCGATCCCGATTTATTGTGATACAAGTCCTTGTGTGATGCGCTTGAAGGAGCATCTTGTAGATCATAATAGTTCACTAAAACTCTTTGAACCCGTTGAGTTTATTCACGGTTTTATGTTGGATAAACTGTCCCTGAAAAAACAGCAAGAGCCTGTTGCTGTGCATATTACTTGTTCGGCCACGCGAATGGGCTTAGCGGATAAAACTTTGGATATTATGCGAGCCTGTAGTGAAAATGTGGTAGTGCCGGAACAGATTACCTGTTGTGGGTTTGCTGGTGATAAGGGCTTTACAACCCCAGAGCTCAATGCCTCGGCGTTAAGTACATTATCAAGCCAAGTCAGCCATTGTGACGCGGGTTACTCAACCAGCCGCACCTGTGAGATTGGTTTGAGCGAGCACTCAGGCATTGACTATCAATCGATTGTTTATTTGGTTGATCAATGTAGTGCATAAAAGCGCTTATATTCTAGGGCCTGTTGACACTAATTGAATACCGACTGCTGGCGTTCATTTTTTCGTCCAGTGAGGCAGAAAGAGCGTAGTGTATTGAATATACATGAGCGATTGACCTCGGTGCCGCTCGACGGTATAACACAGCTGGGCGGAAAAAGGAGCCCAGCCTTTCGGGTTGCGCCTAAAAGAGCGCACTCCGTGTTGCCTGCACGGATGCAGGTAAGGGGCGAGAGCAGGATGCGTTAAGCTTTGCTCGTCGTTCATTTGGAATAACCACCTCGGTACCCCCTTGTGGGGTAAACGACTCTCCTCGCGCCTTGATTGGCGCTCTTTTAGGCACAACAGACGATATTCAATTAGTGTCAACAGGCCCTAGTACCTTTTTAGTCGTTTTTTATATTGGTATATCAGATGATTAAAAAGGTGAAAATAATAGCGGTTTTAATTAATCAGGATCAATGCATAACAGTAGCCGACTCTCCCAGTCTGTATCAATGTTAGGAGCGATAATTTCTATTCGGCTTTCTGTACAATTATCCAATTCCGTTTCGGTTAATGCATCAGCCGTCAGGTTATAGCCAAATGCTCCTTTATCGGTGATAAATACTGCTTTCATTCGTTCAGCATGAATATCATTTAGAAACAGAGATAACTTTTCATAACTAAATAGTTTATTGGGTAAAAACCGCCAGCCAATACTGTAAAAGCCTTCGCCTTTATTAACGGCTTTAACATAACCGCATTCAGGAATCGGTATTTCAGACAATAGAGGCTTCGCATCACTTGAATGATGATGGTGGTGATGTTTTGGCGCAATAGCGTCTGTCTTTCCTGTTAAATCAACAGAAGAGATATCACCATTTTGTGTAAAGATTATTTGAGCCTTAGGCGACCCTTGTTGCTTTACATAAGTTTCTAATTGAGTTTTATCGTCGTGTTGATATAAATCCTGTTTATTACCCACTACGATATCCGCGATAGCGATCTGTTCATTAAAGGTAAGATGCTCGGTATAACGCGTATCGGATAACTTTCTTGCATCAACCAAGGTTACAATTTTTTGTAAATCGATAACATTACGGTAAGCATCTGTCGTGAGAGATTGCAACACTTCTTTCGGGTGTCCCAAGCCTGTGGGTTCGATCAGCAAACGATCTGGCCTTGCTTTTTTTAGTAGCTGGTTTAGTGCGACTTGCATGGGCAAGCCGGCAGTACAACACATGCAACCGCCTGGCACCTCTCGGATAAAAATATCCTGCTCTTGTGTGTATTGGCCCTGAAATAAACTTCCGTCGACACCAATCTCGCCAAACTCATTAACCAATATCGCCCAGCGTTCACCAGCCGGTTTATTTTTAAGTAATTGTAAAATGGCCGAGCTTTTTCCCGCGCCCAAAAAACCTGTAATAATATGAGTGGGAATAGCAGAAATGGTGTTGGTACTCATACTCATTAGGGTTTTGCTAGTGTCGATTGTGCTTGCATAAACCATCCAAGCACAGTTTGGTGGTACTGACGGCCATATAAGTTAATAAATTGCTTCGTGTAATGTTCACTTTCATTTTGCAGAGACGCTATGCGCGTTTCTATAAAACTCGGTGTTAATTCCAGTCCACACTCAACAATAATGCAGTGACGCCATTCATCGTAGTTCTGCGGGATTACTGATGTTGCCATTATTGGCTCCTTATAAAAAACCTAGTTAAGTAAGCGCCGAATTAAGAAAGGTCCAAAGCTGCTAACGCTTGTTGTTGATCAATGATATCCGGTGCTCTACAGGCTTTAATCAGATAATCCATCGCTTCTTCTATATTCGACAAGCTCATTTGATCGCCATTTAATAAGCGCAGATTGACTTGACCTGTTTCCACTTCATTAGCCCCGACAATAATCATAAAAGGCACTTTGTTTAATGTATGCTGGCGAATTTTATAGCCAATTTTTTCTTTGCTGTTATCCAGATCAATACGTAAGCCAGAGATCTTTAATGCTTCGCCAAGACTTTGAGCATAATCACTAAATGTTTCTGAAATTGTCAATATAGAAATTTGCACTGGCGCCAGCCAAGCGGGTAACTTTCCTGCATAATGTTCAATCAAGATACCAGTAAAGCGTTCAAGAGAGCCAAATAAGGCGCGGTGTAACATAACGGGTGGTTGTCGCTGATCATTTTCATCGACATATTCTAAGTCAAATCGAGAAGGTAAATTCATATCCACTTGCAAAGTGCCACATTGCCAATCTCGACCGATAGCATCACGCAAAACAAATTCTAATTTTGGTCCGTAAAAAGCACCTTCTCCGGGGTTTAGTCTGTATTCCAAACCAAGGCTTTGCAATGATTGGACTAGAGCGCCTTCTAATATATCCCAGGTTGCATCATCTCCCATGCGATTTTCAGGTCGAGTGGATAACTTAATACTCACTTCTTCAAATCCAAACTGTTGATAAATATCAAGAACCAGTTTAATGATGTCAGCGCACTCTTGTTGCATTTGATTTCTTGTACAGTAAATGTGGGCATCGTCTTGAGTGAAGTGGCGCACACGTAGTAAACCGTGTAAAGAACCAGAAAATTCATAACGGTGGACTTTGCCAAACTCCGCCATACGAATGGGCAAGTCTCGATAGCTTTTTAACCCATGTTTATACATTAAAACACTGCCAGGACAGTTCATTGGCTTCAATGCTAAAGTATGTTCATCGGGAGTGTCAGTGGTATACATATGTTCCTGATAGTTTTGCCAATGACCCGACTTTTCCCACAGGCTTCTATCCATCATATCGGGTGTATTCACTTCGACATAGTCTGCTTTTTGTTGTCGACGACGCATATATTCAATCAGTTGTTGAAAGAGTGTCCATCCCTTAGGGTGCCAAAATACTGCACCGGTTGCCTCTTCATGAAAATGAAAAAGGCCTAGCTCTTTACCTAAACGCCGATGGTCACGTTTCTCGGCTTCTTCAAGCATAGTGAGATACGCACGTAACTCTTTTTTATTGGCCCAAGCGGTGCCATAGATGCGTTGTAGCTGTTCGTTGTTAGCATCGCCACGCCAATAGGCCCCCGAAATTTTAGTTAATTTCATATGCTCCAAAAAGCGGGTATTGGGTACATGAGGGCCACGACACATATCGATATACTCTTCATGAAAATACAAGCCCATTTGCTTTTCTTCAGGCATGTCAGCAATCAGTTGTAACTTATAGTCTTCTTGTCGCTCTTCGAAAGTTTTAATCACTTGGTCTCGAGGCAATACTCGTTTAATAACATCGTAATGGGTTGCTATTAATTCCTTCATGCGAGTTTCGATTGCAGCCAAGTCTTCAGAAGTAAAAGGTCTCTCGTAAGCAATATCATAATAAAAGCCATTATCAATCACGGGGCCTATCACCATTTTTGCCGTTGGATACAGTTGTTTAACGGCATGGCCCATCAGATGAGCGCAAGAATGGCGAATAATGTCCACGCCTTCTGGATCACGGGACGTAATGATTTTAATGTTGGCATCAGTAAAAATAGGATCACAAGCATCAATAAGCCTATCGTTTACTTCTCCAGCGATGGTCGCTTTTGCCAATCCAGGCCCAATACTATTGGCAATATCCATTACCGTAGTACCAGACTCAACGTTTTTTTCAGTGCCATCGGGAAGAGTGATAACGATATTTTTGTTGCTTTCATTCATAAAATAGAATCCAATGTTTAACTTATCTTTCAATGTGTAGGTGCCAAATAGTAACGGCTAACCTTTATAACTTTGTTCTTTTATTTCTTTAATGGCTTTCACTTCTGCACTATATTCTGCTGTTGGCCTCACTAATAGGCGTGGAATGCCGATAGGTTCGCCAGACTCTAAACAATAGCCAAAGTCATTCATGCGAATGCGTTCCAGTGCTTGCTGAATTTTGGGGAGTAGCTTTTGCTCGCGATCAACAATTCGAAGTGCAAGACTGGATTGTTCTTCCCAGGTAGCACGATCACTCACATCACTAGAATCGAATGATTGAGACATTTGATCTTTCGCTTCGCGGATACGAACCAATGTGGATTCGTGTAATTCCACTAACAGATTCCTAAAAAAAGCCAATTGATCTTCATTCATGTAATTTTTCTTAGGGGCAGCAAGAATCTGCTCCTTAGTCAGTAATTTGATTTCAGAGTTAGGAGGGTTCTTTTTCATAACTTACCAGCTCATGCATTGAGTGAATTGGATATAACGTGATTTGTTTGTGAGCATTAATTAAATGCTAAACGTTTGGATGGCAGGGAGTGATCAATAATTTGCTGACCATCAAATACCTGCTGACCATTGACCCATGTACTTTGTATGCGGGATGAAAATTTGTGACCATGAAAAGGCGTCCAGCCGCAATGATAGTGAGTGGTGTTATGGCTTGCCTCTGTGGTTTTATTTACATCCACCAATACTAAATCGGCAAAGTAACCCTCACGTATATAACCTCGTTCGTTTAAGCCATAGCGGATCGCGGGGTTGTGCGCAACCTTTTCTACTACTTGTTCCAAACTGAGGCGTTTATGTTTAACGTGGTCCAACAAGCTTAACAAGGCATGTTCAACTAAGGGTAAGCCGGCGGGGGCCTGGTTATAGTCCACCTGTTTCTCTTCTAAAGTGTGGGGAGCATGATCGGTGGCGATAATATCAATTTGGTTGTTATACAGGGCTTGTATTAACGCATCGCGATCGGTTGATGATTTGATGGATGGATTGCACTTGATGAAATTGCCCAACCGAGGATAATCCTGATCACTAAACCAAAGGTGGTGAACGCAGGCCTCTGCGGTAATTGTTTTATTTTCAATAGGCCCTGCTTCAAATAAGCTTAATTCTTTTTCTGTAGTGATGTGCAGTACATGTAACTGGCTTTGGTACTTTTTTGCCAGGTTCACGGCATAAGATGAAGAAGCAAAGCACGCCTCAGTATCGCGTATAAGCGGGTGGTCTTCTATTGTGGGTTGCCTTAAGCTACGTATTTTTTCGAGGTTCTTGGTTATAACTGGGCCGCTTTCACAATGAGTGACAATTAACACTGGGCTTTCACGAAAAATGGCGTCTAGCGCCTGAGGGTTCTCAACCAGTAAGTCACCCGTGGATGCTCCCATAAACACTTTTACACCACAGTGCTTTTTCGGATCTAATAATTTTATTTGTTCAAGATTGTCTTCAGTTGCCCCCAGATAAAAAGCATAGTTTGCCAAGGAGCATTGTTCTGCAATAGCGTACTTTTTTTCTAATGCCTCAATGGAGGTAGTGGCTGGGTTAACATTCGGCATTTCCATATAACTGGTAATCCCTCCCACAACGGCAGCGCGGGATTCACTGGCAATAGTGCCTTTATGGGTTAAGCCCGGCTCACGAAAATGCACCTGGTCATCAATCATGCCTGGTAGCAAATACTGTCCCTGTGCTTCAACAACAACATCGTCTTCTAATGCAGTGATCGCTTTATCTATTTTATCGATACGTTGCCCTTTAACTCTTATATCAGCTTCGGTAATACTCCCTTCATTCACTATTCGAGCATGTTTGATGAGGATGTTTTTCTGGGGCATGAAGGGAAGCCTACTGTTAATAATTGAGCTCTTAATGATAATGCACTATCATTAATGTCTCAAGCTTTAGTGAAGCGAGGAAGTAACACCGATGAGCCAACAGAGAAAGACAAAGCAAAGGCAAGTGATTGAAGCGATGCTAAAGCAAGCTGATAGCCCTCTGTTGCCCAAAGAATTGCTAGACAAAGCACAAAAAACAATACCACAAATGGGTATTGCAACCGTTTTTCGTACCTTAAAAAAAATGGTAGATGAGGGTGGAGCAAAAGTAGTCTGCTTGCCTGGCGATAGTCCTCGATATGAGCGCTCGGATTTAGCACATCATCACCATTTTAAGTGCTGCGAATGTGGATCTGTGTTCGAGATTAATGGTTGTCCTGGTCACCTTGAAAAACTGTTACCCGAAGGTTTTCAACTTACCAGTCACGAGCTTACCTTATTTGGTCGTTGTAGCGACTGTTCTGCCAATCATTTATGAGCTATCACTGCTGAGTCTCATTTATTACCCAAAACTGTATCTTATGCCAACATCAGAGCAAACACCTTACATACCCTATAAACACATGATACTTGCGATGGCGTTGGCCTTTATTGCTATTGCACATTGGTTCTATACACCTAAAGCGGTCAGTTTGACTCAAGATACAGCTACAGTTATTCCTTTAGACCTTCCATCAAGTGCAAATAATATTGATCAAGCCAATGCCAGTGTAATAGTGATTGAGCAAGAGCAGGAAATCGTTGTCGAATCAGTACCTGAAAAGCATGAAGATAAAGTCGTTATTCGGCAGGGAGATACACTGAGTATGCTCTTTGACAGCTATAACTTGGGACAGACGGCCCTGCGTAATATTTTAAGTGCGGATGAATCACTCCTAGCCCTAGAAACGCTTCGCCCAGGACAAATTCTCTATTTTCGCTATAAAGAAAATACGCGATACTTGGAAGAAATGGAGCTTTATAAACATCCGGGGCATCAGATTGTCTATCGACGCATTGCCGATGATGCTTTTAATTACGAGACAATTGTAAAAGAGGGCGAGTGGCGTAATGAGCGAGTCAACGGTACGATTGAAGGCATATTTTATTTATCTGCACAGCGTGCCGGTTTAACGGAAATAGAAGCAGCAACTGTCACACGAATTTTTCAAGAGCAACTGGATTTTTCTCGTGCGATTCGCAAAGGGGATAAATTTCAAATAGTGCGCAGTGTGCAGTATATTGATGATCAACCAACAGGGCAGACTCGTATTGATAGTGCGCGAATACAGCGGCGCGCCCGCGAACACACCGCTTTTTTATTTAGTGATGGTCGCTATTACGACAAAGAAGGAAAGAGTCTGGCTCGTGCTTTTGCACGAACACCGTTAGCTAAATCTTATCGCGTTAGTTCTCCTTTTAATCCAAGGCGGGTTCACCCTGTTACCGGTCGTGTAGGGCCGCATAATGGCACTGATTTCGCAACGCCTACAGGAACAAAAGTATTGTCCACGGGCGATGGGATAGTTACCCGTGTTGGTAACCATCCTTTTGCGGGGCGCTATATTGATATTAAGCATGGCGGCCAATACAAAACACGTTATTTACATTTACACCGTGTATTGGTACGCCGGGGTGAGTCTGTTAGTCGGGGGCAAGCCATTGCTTTATCGGGGAACACCGGTCGATCCACTGGACCACACCTTCATTTTGAACTGCATATTCATGGCCGACCCGTCGACCCAATGAAAGCGAAAATTCCTATTTCTCGATCAATACCGAAAAAGTATAAGCAGGCTTTTGCCAAAAAAGTAGTAGAACAAACATTTTTATTAGATACAACACAAGGGCTAACAGAAGTAGCAACTAAAAATATTGAATAGATTGTTAGTTGCTACAAAGAGAATTAACAGGAAGAAGTTTTTTCCTTCAACTTCGAAAAAGACGGTACAAACTTTGGTGTGATTTTACTATAAGTTCGGTAGCCTTCACCAAGTTCATTGAGTAAATCCTTTTCTTCATAGCGTGTTACAAATTGAATATACAAAAACACCAGCAGTGCAAATAATACTTTATCTAGTGTCATATGAGGAACCAAAAGACATATTAGTATCCAGCAACTGGATATAGGATGCCGAACCAAATTATAAGGAAATGCTATCGCCATAGTATTGAGTGATACTGGCAGGATTTTATCTAGACCAAAAAAGGTAACAAAGCCTACCCTAAGTACTGACAGTACCATCAAAAGCCAGCAAAAGGTGTTTAATCCCACCACTAGCCAGTAGGCTCCCGGAGATTCAAGCTCCCAAATGGTGACGCTTGAACGTCCCCAAAAATATACCATGACAATGCTGAGTAATGCTGAGACAAACAAATATCGGCTACGCGCTTGCTTACCTGAAAATAATTTTTGTTTAGTGCGAGTGCGTGCCATTAAAGAATGATGAATGGCAAAGACTAAAAACAAGAATAAATTTAATCCCGCCCAACTAAAATCATTTGCCAATGAATATTGGTAATGAGGTAAGTCAGGCCATACTAAAAATAAGAAAATGACTACCAAGGATAAAATAGACATTGTAAATGCAGATAATGAAAATATTTGTATCCCTAATTGTTTGATTTTTAAACTCCACATAAAGAGTACTCCTTTAACTAAAATTTTTGCCTGTTGCATTAGCAACTGTTTACATTCTAAAAATAGAAACGCAATATGACTGTTAGTCTGCTAGGCTTTCCAGGCAATTGAGGAATATAGGGTTAACCTTGTCACCGTGAGTTAAAGGCGATAAATGATTAAGCTTTGGCAGCGCCATTGTCTCCACGTTGGGTAAAATACTGTCCAATGCATCAACGACAGCTTTAGCAAAAACAGTTGTCCTTGTTCCGTAGAGTAAACGAGTAGGAATAGGCATGTTCATTAATCTGTCAGCCATTCCTCTTTTATACATCTCTGCAAATTCATAGGAAATCTTAGGCATGACATTCATTAACTTATTTTTCATACTTTTCGGTATCAGCCACCAAGCCCATTTTGATTGCCAGAAATGAACAAAAAGCTTAGCCGCAGTGGTTAAATCTTTTTGCTGAACCGCATGCGATACTTTATTGTCCAGTTGCATGACAGTTTGCCATTGTGACCAGTTATCTGTGTCACGAAGTAAGTTAAAAAGCACTGGCTCGTAGAGACATAAGCCTTTTATTTTTTGCGGATTGTTAACTGCTGCCTGAGTAGCAATAGCACCACCGTAGGAGTGCCCGATCATCCGAACGGGTTGCTTAATCTTTTTCAACAAGAGCTCCACTGCAAGGGCATCAGGGTTGCTGCCAATCTCCCATTGAGAAAAGGTGGATGAACGTCCGTATCCTAAAAAATCCAAGGCATAAACCTTATAAGATGGCGACAGTTTTTCGATAAGAGCATTCCATTGCTTGTGTGAGCTACCGCTGCAATGCAATAGTAGAACAGGTTCCCCTTTTCCGTACTCATTGTAAAAATATTCTCTGCCTGCAACATTCAAATAATGACTATTCTTCATTTTTATCTCTCCTCTTTTGATAATGCCAACAATTGTCTTAAAATGCGTGACAGGATCGTTACAAAATAGAGGCTCCATATGAAAGACAGCTTTTATCTGATTACATTGGGGAGTCCTTCACTCTTACGAAATACAGAAGTTGTAAGACTTGCACGTAAAAAATCACTTATTTTGTTGACATATTTGGCAATGTCTAGACGTTGGTATGGTCGTGACAAGCTAGCCGCACTGTTTTGGCCGGACTCTGAACCGGAGAAGGCCAGAGTGGCACTGCGTGGTGCTTTGTCTGATTTAAATAAAGTACTGGGTAAGGGCTGGTTTGAACAAAGCGCTGATATAATCAAGCTTGCGGACACCTTTCCACTTAGTGTGGATTTATTCCATCTGCACTCACAACTGAAGAAACTCGATGAAATTTCACCTGCGGTACTTGAGCAAAGTATGAAAACCTTTCTTGATAGGGTGACATTTGAAGAATCTGACAGCCTTGACGAATGGTTACGTTTCCGGCGCGCAACGGTGCGTAATGATTTGATTGAACTGCTGGAAGCTCATTTATCGCAACAAACTTCGGTAGGTAACGCAGAAAAGCTACTTCAGCTTGCTTGTGCATTACAAGAAATTGATCCACTCAATGAAGTTGCTGTTGATTTCTTGCTTCAGTCTGCTCTGGAACAAGGCAAACGGATCAAAGGATTACAGGTATTTGATCATTATGCCACAAGATTAGCATCGGAAATGGATTTATCTCCCTCCCCACGTCTGCTGGAATTAAGGATAAAGCTGGAACAATCTGAAGAAATACGTAAAACCGATAAAGGGGTTGCTGATAATTCAACTCTGTTAAATGGCGATATCGATTTTATTAATAATGAAGGCACCTATATCGCTGCAAAGTACCTGGATGCTGGCCACCCGATTACTATGGTCTTGGTATTTGGTTTTGTCTCACATATTGAACGGCTACTGGAAGAGTCTAGGTTGAGGCAATTTCTATTAAACATTACCCGCTATTGTAATCTGGTTTTATTTGATAAGCGGGGAGTAGGGTTATCAGATCGCATTGGTCAACCACCTACTTTGCAGGAAACAGAGGCAGATATTCTTGCAATTATTAACCACTATCAATTAAAAAAAGTTTTGTTAGCCGGTGCGTCTGAAGGAGGGTTGTCTGCCATACATTGCGCGGCTCAAACTAATTATTCAAAATATTTACATGGGCTGCTGTTGTATGGAACCGCAGCTAAATGGGTCGCAGATGAAGATTATCAGTATGTGATTTCTGCAGATTTATATGACAAGTGGCTGGTTAACTTGGAACAAAACTGGGGGAAGCCAGTGAACCTGCAACATTTTGCACCTGGTACAGAAAACGATACCGCGCTGGCGTTATGGTGGGCAAAAGCCGTGCGCACTGCATCTAGCCCAAGTATGATCCGTAGAATATTACTTGCTGCAAAGCATGCTGATGTCAGGGAAAAGCTGTCTCAGATTCAAATACCGACTCTAGTAATGCATAAGCAAGGTGATCGAATGTTGCGTATTGAAAATGGGCTATATTTGGCTCGCCACATCAAAGATGCAAAATTTGCGGAGTTAAAAGGCGATAAACACTGGCTATGGTTAGATGATACAAGCCAATATTTTTCAGAATTATCGAATTTTATATCTAGGCTGGAAGAAAAGGCTGCCTAGTTTTGTTTAACTTTTATAGAAACGGTTTTAATAGATTGTTTCTGCTAGTGCAAAATAAAAATCTACTAGTTAGGGCAGGCAATACAAGGAAACGAGACCCCAAGCTCATATTTAGCTCATGAGATATTTGTTCTTTTTTATAAGCAAATCGACCACACATAAAACCTTCATACTACCAGTTTGGCTGATTATTGACTTGCTCTAATATAGCTTTATCAAAATCCAAATCACTAATAAGGTCAGTACGTTCCGGATAATGATTTTCGTAAACCCACCCCGAGATATTATAAAACTCTAAACCTGGGTAGCCCGCAAGTATCAAATCATAGACAACGGTAGGCTCTATATTCTTTAGTGAGTACTGGGCCATCAGCAGCCTTAAACTCTTTGATGGCGTTACTCCTTTTTTAATCGATGCCGCAAAATCGGACCTGAAGCTGTCTGGGTAAGCATTCAGCGGTGACTCTTTGTTTACATCGAACATGTCTGGCTTGATGGTCATTTTATAGCTCTATCAGAATCATGTTTAAACCAGTGTACGGCAACTTTATCCCATTTGCCTTTAATATGTCCAATATCGATCGGCTCTACAAATTTATACCCTAGGCTTTCCATCGTTCCGTTTGAGCTTTGGCGTTCGATCTGTTCAGGTGTCTTGCCTGTTTTTATACCTAGCTGGAACCGCGTTAAATTGTCGTTGATATAGGTGTTTAAAGTGTTTTTTGTGCCGAATTTTATTTCCATTTGATGAATCATACGCTTGATTTCATTTTGAGCTCTAAAGCCATGCATATAGACACGAGCTGATGCATTTTGAGGGTGTTGAGTGTAGGCCCTTATATCCCAGCTTAGATAAGACCAGCCAAATCTAGTGTGTCTGTGGTTATACATCCCGTATAGATACGCGGCTTTCGTGTCTTTAAATGAAACAATATAACGCTCACCCTGTAAGGAGTTATCCTCTCTGTCAGCAGCAATAACCAATCTATTTTCATTGAGCTCTACAGCATCGAACGATACTTTAAACCAATTGCCATCACTGGGTACTTTTACAATTTTCGTCGCTTCACCATTTTCTAGCATCTTGGCTAAAGGTTCTGCAAGTTCAGAAAAAGTTTGCTGGTTATCTTTTTTAAGTAATGCCAACTTATAAAACTATAACCCTCATTGTCTATCTTCTATGTTGACTAGTCAGATTAAAAAGATTTGATTGCCCAAGGTAAACACACTCAAGCAATAAATAGTTAAAGGTGTGTAGATAATAAGAGAAAAACCTTCTCTAAAGATCTTCCAGTTGATTTGTTAATCTCTGCATACGAAAGAATGAGAGAAGCCCGCCAATACCAAGCAGGATTATCATAAAAGCAACCAAAATCCTTTGCTGTGTATTCATATCTGATGATGTCATTACCCATCCCGTCATAGTAATCGTGATAACACCAGAAAAGAATACACATTTTTCCAGAAAGGAAATTTGTGCTTTAACTTTATCGAGTTTTGACATGATTCTTTATCCTTGGCTTTTTTTATGAGTTAACTTTTCAATTAAAAAATCAAAACAAAGGGTAGAGCAACAATATATATAAAAGTCACTATAACGATGGATATAGCTCCCAAACTTATAAATGGCTGATCCTCTCTGAAGAAAAAACGCTTAAGAAAAGAAAAAGCACCGTCCAATTTGCTAGCAGTCTTAAGCAGAGGCATAGATAGGATATAAAGCCATAGCCAGACCGATGTAAAAAACGTTGAGTAGAAGAAAATTCCAGGCGTTAAATGGCCGGCCTTCATGCTGGATAAACTTGCTGCATGAAAAATCACTTCAAAATATTCATCAATGACGTATGAGAATGTTCCACCACTAGAGATTGGTATAGACCAAATAAATAACCATGCAGATACTGCGAGCAGTGCAGTTAACACTATGTCAATAAAAATCCATAATGCAAACATGTTATTCTCTTTTTTTAGGAGTTTAACAATTATCCTTGTCTGCAGGAGAGATAGGTAGTCTGGAAGGATATTAAAAACTACGGTTACTATTAGGAAAGTGTAGGCGATCTCCGAGGCGCCATCCCAGTTATTCATCTGCAGAAGTATTTGCTTAAACTCATCCGGGCGTAAACTCGCCCATATCAATGCAACAACTAAAACGCACAAATAAGATGCCAAGCACGACCTAACAAAGCATTTTCCTGAGAAGTGTTTAGAGCCAAAGACGGAATCAAAGCTATCCGCAAATAGCTCAGATAATTTTTTTAGACTAGCCCCTGGGACAAGACCGCGTGTCCATCGCATAGCCATTTTTCTGCCTTCATCAGTAGCAGTTTTTTCCACTCGATCAAACAGCTTCCATATAAGCCCAGTTACAAGAAACCAAGATCCGGCCATTCCCGCGATGGTTACCCAATATGCATTAAGATCCATTTAGCAATCTCTTTATTTTTATTTATCAGCTGAATTCAAATAGAAGTGACCGGTCAAGTCAATAAGAAGTAGGGAGTATGGCGCGTAAATTATCTTAGGCTAGGCTTTCACCCTAACAAAGACTCTTCCACTAGCTCTTTAATTTTCATATCAAAATCTTCATCGCTAGCTAAATCAGTTCTTTCCGGATAATGCTTCTCAAACAACCAACCCCCGACACCTTGTAAGTCAATATCTGGGTAAGCTTCTCTAAGCATATTTCTAATAACTGTTGAGTGGATATCTTTTAAATCGTGAATAGACATAACGTTACGCAAAGCACTAGATGCTGAAGAACCACTGTCAACTAATGCTTTAAACTCACTTATGATGTTCTGCGGGTAGTCTTTAGCTATTGAGTTATTAGCTACAAATAAGTCAGGCTTGTTCATGCTTCTAGTACTCTGTCAAAGTGATGTTTGAACCAGTGTGACGTTGCATTATTCCATTCTCCTTGTGGCCGTCCTGTATCTATCAGTTCTACATGACGATATCCTAGTCTCTCCATCATACCCCGTGACCAATTCTTTTCAATTTGCTCAGGCTTTCTCCCGCACTTGATGCCGTGTTTAACCCTCGTTAAATTATCATTAATATACTTATTCACTATATTCGATGTTGAATATAGTTGCTCCATTTTCTTGATCATTTGCTCTATCTCTTTATGCGCACGAAAACCATGAACATAGACTCGGGAACCATCTTTGAGGCTGTTAGCGTAGGCTCTCACGTCCCAAGTGATATAGGAGAAGCCGTAACGTCTGTGGCGAGGCTCATAGTAACCCTGAAGATATGCTGCCCTTGTGTCCTTAAAATCAACCACATAAGCACCGTCATAAACGCCACTGTGCTCTCTTTCGGCAGTGATGACAAGCCTATCTTCAGCAACTCGTACAGCGTCAAAAGACACTTTGAACCAATTGTTATCATTAGGTACTTTTACAATTTTCGTCGCTTCACCATTTTCTAGCATCTTGACTAAAGGTTCTGCAAGTTCAGAAAAAGTTTGCTGGTTATCTTTTTTAAGTAATGCCAACTTATTAAGAATAAAGTCTTTATTCATATCAGTATCCCTGTTGTTTTTATAGCTAGGAGGCTATCACAGAGATTTGAAGCATGGAGGAATTAAAAGATGACAATTTAATGGCTGAGACTTAAATCACAAAAGTGAGTGATATCCTACATACATTCAGTAGATATGGATAATAAGCAAAACTTAAAAGGAATTGCATCATGAAATGGAGCTTTGTCACACCTCATATACTCACCGAATTAGACACTGGGTTCACTATCCGGCTAATTGCCAGAACTTGGTCAAATCCTGTAGAAATTAAACCTGATAAAACTACAGTCAGCATCTATGATCAGGCCAGGTTGCTTAGATTGCAGCTTGAGTATGCGGAAATGCTGCAGTGGAACTTGTTTTCCCTAAATATTTAAATCTAGTTAGTCACATATATTTTTTTCGGCTTGCTGTTTTGTATTTTTAATTTCGATTAAAGCTTGATCAGCGCTCACTTCGTTATATTTATGAGGATATTTATTGCTATAAGGTCCATAGCTTACCCACTTGATATCAAATCTAACAAAATACGTTTCTCCTGCTAAGGCATTTATGCCTATCGACGCTGGAGGCCATGAATAGTCTTCCCCCGGCCTCTTACCAGTCTTGGTGGCGATGATTGTTACCCCTGGATCTACGGAAAACCTATAATAAGATCCACCAGCCAAATCATGACAGCCAGAATTATTTACAGTAAATAAAGGAACAAGCGCAGTGCCAGAAAACTTGTTCATCCTATAAACATACAAGGTCGATTTTTCAGGGTCGTCATTACTAACATACTTAAAGCTAGGTCCGGTAGCTGTAACACACCCCGTAATACAAACTAGTATAAAAAGGGCTAGGTATATTTTCCTCACTCTTGAGTCTCCGATTAATTATTCGTTTTTTGTCTGATGGATTTTCTTTCGTTGCACCACAATCAGCGCAAGCCCAGCCGCTAGTTTGTAGTCAGTGCCACTTTTAATACTTACCACACGGGAAAATATCGGCATGAAGAGCGGGACAGAAGTATATAGGTAGGCTATTCCAAAAAATACCAAACGAGAAATATTCTTATTTCTGTAATTGTTTGATTTTAAAAGGTTATTTGGTCGGAGTGGCCGGATTTGAACCGACGACCACCACACCCCCAGTGTGGTGCGCTACCAGGCTGCGCTACACTCCGTTTATGCCCTAGGTAAGGGAGGCGCAATCATACCGAAAGTAATCTTGTTTTCAAGGATTTTAATAATGGATAGGTAGAAAATAGCGTGCAATAAATTTGTGAATGGATTATGTTATTTGCCGATTCAGCTTTATTTTTGAGGTTTTTGATGGGCAATACAGTGACTCCAATAACATCCGAGCAGTCGGCCTTTGGAATTGCGACTCAAGTAGATAGCCTTAGAAAGGCTTTCAGTTCTGGTTGTACAAAAAGTAAAACCTGGCGTATTCAACAGCTCCAACAACTTAAAAAAATGCTGATAGAACAAGAGGCTGCTCTATTAGCAGCACTTAAGTCCGATTTAGGCAAAAGCGAACAAGAAAGTTGGGTATCGGAAGTTGGCTTTGTGCTAAGTGATTTGAATCATACGCTTAAACATCTCAATAAGTGGTCTAAACCTCGTAAAGTACCGACTCCTTTAGTAACGCAGCCAGGGCTTAGCTATCAATTGCCTGAGCCTCTAGGGACTGTTCTTATTATTGGTGCCTGGAATTATCCTATTCAGCTTGTACTGGCGCCATTGGTAGCCGCTATTGCTGCAGGTAATTGTGCAGTGGTTAAGCCTTCAGAGCTTTCGCGGCAAACCTCTAAAGTACTAGCCGAGTTAATTCCTCAGTATCTTGATAAAGAATGCATAACGGTGATTGAGGGCGCAGTTGCAGAAACGACAGAGTTGCTGAAACAAAAGTTTGATCATATTTTTTATACCGGTGGGGAAGGCGTCGCTAAGATTGTGATGCGTGCTGCTGCCGAGCATTTAACACCAGTGACTCTTGAGTTAGGCGGTAAAAACCCTTGTATTGTCGATAGTAATACTAATTTGGGCGTGTCTGCATCGCGTATTGTATGGAGCAAATGGATGAATGCGGGGCAAACCTGCGTTAGCCCGGATTATGTTCTGGTGGAGAAGGCGTTTGTCGATACCTTTGTTGCAGCGTTAAAAGAAAAAATTGAATTGTTTTACACAAGTGATGCTTCAAGTAGTAATGATTTTGGTCATATTGTTAATGAGAAGCATTTTGAAAGGCTAACAGCTTACCTAGAAGGGCAAAATGTCGTTTATGGTGGTGATTCAAAGGCTGATAGCCGATATATTGCCCCTACCTTGATAATGGCTCCTGATGAGAAAAGCCTAATCATGCAAGAGGAAATCTTCGGTCCTATACTCGCTATTATTTCTGTCGATAGCATTGATGATGCTATTACATTTATCAATCGGAGACCTAAACCACTTGCTTTATATGTTTATACAAATAATAAGGGCTTTGAGCAAAAGGTTCTTGAGCAAACCAGTGCCGGCAGTGTGGGGGTTAATGACGGCATGATGTTTATGGCGAATTCTAATCTTCCTTTCGGCGGTGTTGGTAATAGTGGTATGGGGCAATATCACGGTAAATCCGGGTTTGATACTTTTAGCCATTTAAAATCTGTTATGAAACGCAGTTTTTTATTCGATATCCCCTTACGTTACCCTCCCTTTAATCGGTTTAAATTCAATATTCTGAAAAAGCTGTTGTAAAAGCTTGTTATATGACCTCCATCGATTGATATCGTCTTTAGCTTAAGGTGTTGATTCTCAGTGCTTTAGGCTGCTCCTGCCTACTCTTTCTTCCTTTCCTCTATCTGACAAACTCTATTTTCGCCTTTGCATATATTGTCGACAATCTTTTTATTAATTACTGAATATGATAAATTGTCGACAATTAAGACTAAGGTAGACTTAATTAATCAGATTTTATCCCTTAAAATTCTTCAATAGTTAAATATTGTCAACAATAATAATTTTTACACATATCTAAACATGTCTGTTATACCGCGAATGAATGCATGTTTAGATATTAGGTGGAGGAAATCGGCATGTCAGGTACCTACAGTGATATTTATAAGCGTTCTATCAATGATCCTAATGCATTTTGGGCCGAAGCTGCTGAAAGTATTCAGTGGTACAAGCGATGGGATAAGGTACTTGATGATACAAATAAGCCATTTTATCGTTGGTTTTCAGGTGGTGAACTGAACACTTGTTATAACGCTGTCGATTATCATTGTGAGAGTGGCAGGGGAGAGCAATTAGCGGTTATCTATGACAGCCCTGTTACTGATACAAAAAAGACTTACACCTATAATCAGTTAAAAAGTGCGGTTTCCCAGCTAGCAGGTGCGATAACGGCTCAGGGCGTTACAAAAGGGGATCGTGTCATCATCTATATGCCTATGGTGCCTGAAGCTGTTATGGCTATGTTAGCCTGTGCTCGAATTGGTGCTGTTCATTCTGTGGTTTTTGGTGGCTTTGCCGCCAAAGAGTTAGCGAGCCGTATTAATGATGCCAAACCTAAACTCATTCTTTCCGCTTCCTGCGGTATAGAGCCAGGAAAGCTCGTCCCTTATAAGCCATTACTAGATGAAGCGATTGAGCTTGCAGATTCAAAACCAGAAGCAACGCTGATTTTGCAGCGTCCTCAACTAAGCGCTGATTTGCTCACTGGTCGTGACCATGACTGGAAAACCATGGTTGAGCAGTCGACTCCCGTTGATTGTGTCCCTGTGGCGGCAACAGATCCTCTTTATATTTTGTATACCTCGGGCACAACGGGTGAGCCAAAGGGTATTGTGCGCGATAACGGTGGCCATGCAGTTGCCATGAAATGGTCGATGAAACATATTTACAATATTGAGCCGGGTGAGGTGTATTGGTCTGCATCTGATGTTGGTTGGGTTGTTGGCCATAGTTATATTTGCTACGCACCACTACTCAATGGCAATACGACCGTCATTTTTGAAGGCAAACCAGTTGGCACGCCTGACCCAGGAACATTCTGGCGAATCATTGATGAATATAACGTTTCTACAATGTTTACCGCACCTACTGCTTTTCGTGCTATCCGCAAAGAGGATCCTGACGGAGAGTTCATCAAAAAGTATGACTTATCACATTTTAAATCGCTCTTTTTCGCGGGCGAGCGTTGTGACTCCAATACTCTAGAGTGGGCTGGAGAGCAACTTAAGGTTCCGGTTATTGACCACTGGTGGCAAACGGAAACCGGTTGGGCAATTGCTTCAAATTGTTTGGGCATTGAATCATTTCCTATTAAGTCAGGCTCACCAACTAAAGCCGTACCTGGTTATGATGTACAGGTGTTAGATGATGAAGGACATCCGGTTTCCTCCGGTGATATTGGCTCTATTGTTGTAAAACTTCCCTTGCCTCCTGGTACCTTTCCAACCTTATGGAATGCACAAGAGCGTCACCGTGAAGCTTATCTGAGTCGTTATGATGGCTATTACCTAACAGGCGATGCAGGTATGAAGGACGAGGACGATTATTTATGGATTATGAGTCGTATTGACGATGTGATTAATGTCGCAGGGCATCGATTATCGACTGGTGCAATAGAAGAAGTATTGGCCACTCATCCATCCGTTGCAGAGTGCGCAGTTTTTGGCGTGAAGGATGAACTTAAGGGTGAATTACCCATTGGATTTGTTGTACTAAAAGCTCATGAAGAAATTTCTCTTGATGAACTACAAAAACAATTGGTAGAACTCGTTCGCAATCGTATTGGCCCAGTTGCTGCTTTTCGTTTGGTCACGCAGGTAAAGCGTTTGCCTAAAACCCGTTCTGGAAAAATTTTGCGCGGGACAATGAAAAAAATTGCGGACAACGTTGAGTGGCAAATGCCAGCGACTATTGATGATCCAGCTATCCTTGATGAAATTACAGAAGCGCTGAGTAGCTTGGGTTACCCAAAATGATTTGTAAAAATCAAAAATTGGTGAAGAGCCTGTGAGCCGTTATATAACAGCTATGTGAAGAGAACGTAATGCAAAATAGAACAATCGTTGAAGTGTCAGACAATTCAGAATCGAACCTGCCAGAAGTTGATGGTGTAGCGATCACTATTGCTGATCGAGTTTTCCAACAGTTACGTCAAGCAATTGTTGAAGGTAATATTCCAGCGGGGAGTAAGATTAGTGAACCAGAATTAGCGAAGAACTATGGTGTTAGTCGAGGTTCATTGCGTGAAGCGATTGGGCGTCTAGAAGCTTGCAGCTTGCTTGTGCGAAAACCCAATGTAGGGGCTCGTGTTATGACGATGTCTAGTGAACAATTACTGGAAATTTATTTTGTTCGAGAGGCCCTAGAAGGAATGGCCGCACGTTTGGCGGCTACTGAAATGAGCGATGAGGAGATTGTTGAGTTAAAGCAATTATTGTTACAGCATTCCAAACAAATTGAGCAGGAACAAGGGCAGGCGTATTTTCAGAAAGAAGGTGATCTCGATTTTCATTATCGCATTATTAAAGGCAGTAAAAATAGTCGTTTGATAGGTTTGTTGTGTGATGATTTGTATTATCAAATGCGTTTATATCGATATCAGTTTGGTATGCGTGGCCAACGTGTTCCCCGAGCTTATGTAGAACACGAACATATCGTTGATGCTATTGCGAACCGTGATGGAGAAATGGCTGAGCTATTAATGAGATCTCATATTCGCTCGTCTAGAAAAAATATTGAGAGACTCCTGGAAGAGAAAAAAAGCACCGAGACTAATAAATCATAATTTTTGGATTGGCTATTCGTTATTTTTTTAAAGTAACTTTTACGTAATACATAGAGGGCTGTGATGAAATTTAATTCGCCTGGTAAGCGATTTACCCAAGCAATCAGTGAAGAAAAACCGCTACAGGTCGTGGGAGCAATTAATGCATATTCGGCGAAGCTGGCTGAGGCCTCGGGTTATAAAGCATTATATATTTCGGGTGGAGGAGTTGCAGCATCATCTTGTGGTATTCCCGATTTAGGTATTACTTCATTAGAAGATGTTTTAATTGATTTACGCCGAATTACCGACGTCACTGAACTCCCAGTATTAGTTGATATTGATACAGGTTGGGGTGGTGCATTTAATATCGCCCGCACAGTCAGATCGATGATTAAAGCAGGTGCGGCAGCGGTTCATATCGAAGATCAGGTGGCACAAAAACGTTGTGGCCATCGCCCCAATAAAGCCATTGTTAGTCAATCAGAAATGGTTGATAGAGTTAAAGCGGCGGTTGATGCAAAAACAGATTCCGAATTTGTCATCATGGCAAGGACTGACGCATTAGCGGTTGAAGGGATGCAGGCGGCGATTGATCGTGCTTGTGCTTGTGTCGAAGCAGGCGCGGATATGATTTTCCCTGAAGCAATGACTGAACTAGGTCAATACCGCCAGTTTGTGGAGGCTGTAAAGGTACCAGTACTGGCGAATATTACAGAATTTGGTTCTACCCCTTTATTTTCGGTTGAAGAATTGGGGAGTGTTGGTGTCAGTATGGCGTTATATCCATTGTCTGCCTTCAGAGCGCAAAGTCGTGCGGCACTCCAAGTCTATCAATCTCTTCGTCGTGAGGGCACTCAGCAGGGGGTTATTGATTTAATGCAACCCCGTATGGAGCTATATGATTATCTAGGTTACCACGGCTACGAACAAAAACTTGATGAACTATTTAACAGAGAGGAAAAATAGCAATGTCGGATTCCGCAAAAGTAGATATGTCTAAGAAGCCAAAAAAATCAGTTGCACTTTCAGGAACCGTTGCAGGTAACACAGCCATTTGTACTGTTGGCCGAACAGGTAATGATTTGCACTATCGCGGTTACGATATCCTTGATCTTGCCGATCAATGTGAATTTGAAGAAATTGCTTATTTGCTAGTACATGAAAAATTACCGACACAGGCAGAATTAAGCGCTTATAAGAAAAAACTAAAATCATTACGTGGTTTACCTAATGCCGTTAAACAAGCATTAGAAGCTATACCATCTTCAGCACATCCGATGGATGTGATGCGTAGTGGTGTGTCTATTCTTGGGACATGTTTGCCTGAAAAAGAAGATCACCCTATGGCCGAAGCTCGTGATATCGCTGACCGCTTAATGGCCAGTTTAGGTTCGATGTTATTGTACTGGTATCACTTTGCGGTTAATGGAAAACGTATTGATGTAGAGACGGACGATGATTCTATTGGAGGCCATTTTTTACATCTACTTCATGGCGTAGCACCTGACGAATCTTGGGTAAAAGCAATGCATACGTCTCTTGTCTTGTACGCAGAGCATGAATTTAATGCTTCAACATTTACGGCACGTGTTATTACTGGCACAAATACAGATATTTACTCTGCCATCACCGGTGCTATTGGCGCATTGCGTGGCTCAAAACACGGTGGAGCTAATGAAGTGGCTTTCGATATTCAAAGTCGTTACAACAATGCAGATGAAGCTGAAGCGGATATTCGACAACGAGTTGCAAATAAAGAAATTGTGATTGGTTTTGGTCATCCTGTTTATACAATTTCTGACCCGCGCAATAAAGTGATTAAAGAAATCGCTCGTGATTTATCGACTGAAGCAGGAAATATGAAACTGTTTTCAGTGGCGGAAAGACTCGAAAGTGTGATGTGGGATGCGAAAAAAATGTTTCCAAATCTCGATTGGTTCAGTGCAGTGAGTTACAACATGATGGGCGTGCCAACAGCAATGTTTACACCATTGTTTGTTATTGCACGAGTGTCAGGGTGGGCGGCACATGTGATTGAGCAACGTGTCGACGGCAAAATTATCCGACCTAGTGCAAATTATACAGGCCCTGAAGATTTAAGTTATGTCCCTGTTGATCAACGCGATTAACATCAATATCAAAAAGAGAAGCGTAACCAAGTGAATACTGATTATCGAAAACCCTTTCTCAATACAGGGTTAGATTACTATGATACAAGAGCCGCGATTGAGGATATCAAGCCGGGTGCTTACGATACTTTGCCTTATACCTCTCGGGTACTTGCCGAACAGTTGGTACGCCGCTGTGATCCAGCTGCTTTAACTGATTCTCTATTACAGTTAATTGAACGAAAGCAGGATATTGATTTTCCTTGGTATCCTGCGCGTGTGGTTTGCCATGATATTTTGGGGCAAACAGCGTTAGTGGATCTAGCAGGTTTGCGGGATGCGATTGCTGACCAAGGCGGAGATCCTGCCAAAGTGAACCCTGTTGTACCGACACAGTTAATCGTTGATCATTCTCTGGCGGTTGAATACGGTGGTTATGATCCGGATGCATTTGAAAAAAATCGTGCGATTGAAGACCGTCGTAACGATGATCGCTTTCATTTTATTGAATGGACAAAAACAGCTTTCGAAAACGTTGATGTCATTCCCGCCGGAAATGGCATTATGCATCAAATTAATTTAGAAAAAATGTCGCCAGTTATTCAAGTGCGTGATGGTATCGCTTTTCCGGATACTTGCGTCGGCACGGATAGCCATACACCGCATATTGATGCGTTGGGTGTGATTGCGATTGGTGTTGGTGGGTTGGAAGCTGAAAATGTTATGTTGGGGCGTGCGTCAATGATGCGTCTACCGAATATTGTTGGTGTAAAGTTAACTGGTAAACGCCAAGCAGGTATTACCGCGACCGATATAGTATTAGCAATCACAGAATTTCTCCGTAACGAGAGAGTGGTTTCTGCGTACTTGGAATTTTTTGGCGAAGGTGCTGCTGCTCTGACTATTGGTGATCGTGCCACGATATCAAATATGACACCAGAGTTTGGGGCTTCGGCAGGGTTGTTTTATATTGATGAACAAACTATTGATTATTTGAAACTGACTGGCCGTGAACCAGAGCAGGTTGCCTTGGTTGAACAGTATGCAAAAGAAACGGGTTTATGGGCTGATAGTTTACAAAAGGCCAAATATGAACGTGTTTTAGAATTTGATTTATCAACGGTCTGCCGCAATATGGCTGGGCCGTCTAATCCTCATCGTCGTTTGGCAACGTCTGATTTAAAAGAGAGAGGTATTGCAGGAGAATGGCAGCAGGATCGAGATGAAATGCCAGATGGTGTAGTGATTATTGCTGCGATTACGAGCTGTACGAATACAAGTAATCCTCGGAATGTAGTCGCGGCGGGTTTAGTGGCTCGAAAGGCAAATGAGTTAGGATTATTACGCAAACCTTGGGTGAAGTCTTCATTTGCTCCGGGATCGAAAGTGGCTAAATTATATTTAGAAGAGGCTGGTTTGCTTTCGGAAATGGAAAAATTAGGGTTTGGCATCGTAGCTTATGCTTGTACCACTTGTAACGGAATGAGTGGTGCTTTAGATCCTAACATTCAACAAGAAATCATTGATCGAGACCTTTATGCAACGGCTGTTTTGTCGGGTAATCGTAATTTTGATGGCCGCATTCACCCTTATGCGAAACAAGCATTTTTAGCATCACCGCCATTAGTGGTTGCTTATGCAATTGCAGGAACCGTTCGTTTTGATATTGAAAAAGATGTCTTAGGTACGGATAAGCATGGTAATCCAATCACTCTAAAAGATATTTGGCCAAGTGATGAAGAAATTGATGCGATTGTGGCTGATAGTGTAAAGCCTGAACAGTTTAATCAAGTTTATATCCCGATGTTTAATCTTGATGCCGGGGAGAAAGCAGAAAGTCCATTGTATGACTGGCGCCCGCAAAGTACCTATATTCGTCGACCACCTTATTGGGAAGGTGCATTGGCTGGCGAACGAACAATGAAAGGGATGCGCCCGCTCGCCGTATTAGGGGATAACATTACCACTGACCACCTATCACCCTCTAATGCGATTTTATTGGATAGTGCTGCCGGTGCTTACTTGCATAAAATGGGTTTGCCAGAAGAAGATTTTAATTCCTATGCGACACATCGCGGTGATCATCTAACGGCACAACGAGCGACATTTGCCAATCCTAAACTATTAAACGAAATGGTCAGAGAAAATGGAGAAATTAGGCAAGGTTCTTTAGCACGTATAGAGCCTGACGGGATTGTCACTCGGATGTGGGAAGCGATTGAAACTTACATGGAGCGTAAACAGCCATTGATTATTATTGCGGGTGCCGACTATGGTCAGGGCTCATCCCGTGATTGGGCAGCGAAAGGCGTTCGTTTAGCAGGAGTGGAAGTCATTGTCGCTGAAGGTTTTGAGCGTATTCATCGAACAAACCTGGTTGGAATGGGTGTGCTGCCGTTGGAATTTAAAGAGGGAGAAAATCGAAATACTTATGGCATTGATGGTAGTGAAACATTTGATGTGATTGGTCGCCCGACACCTCGATCAACAATGACGTTGGTTATTATTCGCAAAAATGGAGAGCGTGTAGAAGTGCCAGTCACCTGCCGTTTAGATACTGCGGAGGAAGTGTCTGTCTATGAAGCGGGTGGTGTTTTACAGCGCTTTGCTAAAGATTTTCTCGAGTCATCATCTACTAATCAATGAGAAAAAATTAAAGGAATTCTTCAATGAATCACTCACCACAAATTAAAATACCAGCAACCTATATGCGTGGGGGGACCAGTAAAGGCGTCTTTTTTAATGTAGACGATTTGCCTCAGTCAGCTCAAACTGCTGGCCCTGCTCGGGATGCATTTTTGTTGCGTGTTATTGGTAGCCCTGACCCTTATGAGAAGCAAACAGATGGTATGGGTGGTGCAACATCCAGTACGAGCAAAGCAGTGATTGTTTCGAAAAGTAGTCAAGCTGATCACGATGTTGATTATTTATTTGGTCAGGTATCTATTGATAAACCCTTTGTCGATTGGAGTGGTAATTGTGGCAATTTATCATCAGCGGTAGGCTCTTTTGCTATTCAGAGTGGTTTGGTTGATGTTGAGCAAATTCCAGAAAATGGCGTTGCTACTATTCGCATTTGGCAGGCTAATATTAACAAAACAATTGTAGCCCATGTGCCAATGATCAATGGTGAAGTACAGGAAACGGGTGATTTTGAACTGGATGGCGTTACTTTTTCTGCTGCTGAGCTTCAACTGGATTTCATGAATCCTGCCGAGAATATTTTTCCTACAGGGAATTTAGTTGATGAATTAAAACTACCGAAAAGTTTAAGCGATAGTAGCCGCTTAACATCATCACTCATTAAAACAACCATGATAAATGCAGGTATTCCCACTATTTTTATTAATGCAGAAGATCTTGGCTATAGTGGTGAAGAACTACAAGATGATATCAATAGTGATGAAAATGCTCTGGCCATGTTCGAAACCATTCGTGCTTATGGTGCTGTTCAAATGGGTTTAATAAACCATATTGATGAAGCTATTGAACGGCAGCATACGCCTAAAATTGCTTTCGTTTCTGGGTCTCGAAATTATATTGCATCGAGCGGGAAAAAAATAAAGGCAAGCGATACTAATTTGCTGGTGCGTGCATTGTCCATGGGGAAATTACACCATGCCATGATGGGGACTGCGGCTGTTGCTATCGGTGTTGCAGCCGCTATTCCCGGGACGCTGGTAAATCTCGCTGTTAATAGGGAAGATGCTGAAACTATTATATTTGGGCACCCATCTGGCACGTTAAAAGTAGGAGCCAATGTTAGGCAAAAAAACAATGAATGGTTTGTTGATAAAGTGACGATGAGCCGAAGTGCGCGTGTGTTAATGGAAGGCTGGGTAAGAGTTCCTGCAGATTCTTTTTAAGTTGAAACGCTAAGTTCGTTTTGACTTAAACACACTGCTGACATTCATAGCGTTTTTTATAGCGGCGATCTGCCCATTTCATATAAATAAAATTAGAAAAGCTATTGATAAATGGCCAGCGTAAAATCCTAAACAACCATCGATAAGGTGTATAACCCCATACTTTAACCGTAGCGTCCAACCCAACAAGCCATTCGCCTGAGTTGCTTTGTAAATGCAGCCGCCTGAGTAGTACTTCTGTTGATGGAACACTATTATCTTTTCTTTTAAGTTGATGAATATCGACAAATAGAATTTTATTCTTTGTCAGTCTCTTGAGTAATGTAATTTCTTTTGCACAAAGAGGGCATGTCCCATCGTAGTATAGTGTGTACTTTGAAGAGGGTGAGTTTTTCGTTAAGGTTTCCTGTGCCATTTGCAAATTACCTGGTGTATCAAGTTTCAACTGTCTGGCTCTATACGTATATATGCCGGGTGTTAGATGATAAGCCATAAAATTTAATACACAATAATTGTTAACTACTTTATTGACGAAGATTGTTGGAGAAGACTTTGGACCATGTAATGGATAGTGTAAGAGGAAGCCTGTTTATGGTATTGGCAATGGCTGCTTTTTCATTGGAAGATATGTTTATTAAAGCTGCCGCTAGTTTTGTACCAGTGGGGGAAATTTTAATCCTGTTTGGCATAGGCGGGACATTGGTATTCATATTGCTGACCCTTGGGCGCAATCAAGCCGTTTTCCACCCTAAAATATTATCTCTTCCTATATTGACCAGAGTTGGCTGTGAAATTACGGGGCGTTTGTTTTTTACTCTAGCAATTACATTTACTCCCTTATCTAGTGCGTCTGCTATTTTACAGGCGACACCATTAGTCGTTGTTATGGGGGCCGCTATTTTCTTAGGTGAGAAGGTAGGGTGGCGCCGTTGGAGCGCGATATTGATAGGTTTTATTGGTGTTATGATCATTATTCGCCCCGGTTTAGAAAGTTTTGAACCGGCGTCTATTTTAGCTGTCATTGGTATGTTGGGTTTTGCTGGTCGCGATTTAGCGACTCGTGCAGCGTCTCCTGTTTTATCTAATTTTCAGTTAGGGATATACGGTTTCTTTATCCTGATACCGACAGGCTTATTCATGCTGCTGTTTAATATTGGCCCAGATAACGGTGGGATAACGTCTAACGGATTCGTTTGGCCGGATATTACCTCAGGACTGCAAATTTTAGGGGCTACTGTTTTTGGTGTGCTCGCTTATTATTCCCTAACGGTAGCAATGCGAACAGGAGAGGTTTCAGTCGTTACACCATTTCGCTATACACGTCTGATCTTTGCCTTGGTGCTGGGTGTTATAGTGTTTTCTGAACAACCAGATACTATGACGCTACTAGGTAGCAGCATTATTGTTGTCAGTGGAATCTACACCTTGCTAAGAAGCCGAAAAGCTCGAGCAAAAATAGCTCAAGTCAATACGGCATAAAATGCTTTTGTCTATATTTTGGCAGATAAGCGAAGAGTAAAGAGAGCTGTCTAGAATTTTTGTAATGCTCGTATTACTATATGAAATTGAATTTTTAATCGGAGAAAAGATTGATTAAGCCATACGAATTTTGGAGCCCTCGTATTTTCGAAGCTCCATTCTATGCCTATTTAGGTGTGCAGTGTCTGCTGAATGCTGTGAGTATTAAAACTTTGGCAAAGGCTAATTACTGTATGGATCATGGTGAAATTGGCATTGGTTCTAAATATGAAAGCCAAATGTCTTTTAATCAGGAGTATTTTTTGCCGACCGCCTTGGTAAAAGATAACTTAAGCGTCGATGCAAAGCGCGAGTTTATTCTTAAGTTTATTGAAGAGCATGGTTATCCTGTCATACTGAAATCGGATGTTGGTTGTGTGGGGAAAGGTATTTGTAAAATATCAAGCTTAGAAGATCTGGACGAAAAAGTACCCTTGTTAATGGGTAATTATATGCTCCAAAAATACACATCTTACCCTTTCGAGTGCGGCGTTTTTTATATTCGTCGCAATGGCGTACCGAAGATTACCGGAATTAACAAAAAGCATTTTCCTACGGTGATTGGTAATGGTCGTGATAATTTATTGACTCTGGCTAAAAACCATTATCGCTATACGCACCATTGGCACTCCTTTTTACAATATGTCGATACCCAGCAAATTCCCGCAGATGGAGAGTCTGTTCGTTTGTCTTTTATTGGTTCGCATACGCTAGGTTGTAAATTTACGGATGACATGAATTTATTCACTCCTGAGCTGGAAAAAGCAATTTTTAAAGTCTTTGAGGATCAGCCAGGCTTCAATTTTGGCCGAGTTGATGTGAAATGTGAGAGTGAAGAAGCGTTTAAAGCCGGTAAGTTTGTTGTGATTGAAGTGAATGGTGTGGCTTCGTTGCCGACGCATATGTTTGACCCGAAGTTCAAAATCACTGAAGCCTATAAAATATTCTTCGAACATGGAAAATACCTGGTCAAAATCGCTCGTGAGCATAAAAACAAGCCGATGAACTTACTGTCTTATCGTGAGATTATGGATAAAGTCAAAACCAACCAAAGAATGTTAAATCAGGTTCATGACCAGCTGAAAAGCTGACTTCTGGAGGCTCTTGCCAGCTTAACACGGCTTTTTTCCCTTTCTAGCCTCCATTTTCAAATAAATATCTCCCTATAAATGCCTCCAGCACCCGAAAAAACAGGGCTGGAGGCATAAAATTTTAATAATTGGTCCTATGTGACACAGGTTGATTCTATTAATCTCACTCTATAGATTTTGGTAGCTCTACCAAAGGGTTTTAAGAATAAGTGAGAGACATATTATGAGCCACAATCCAGATACCATTGATATTTCAAAAGTTGTTGAAGCTGACCGTAAAAACGTTTGGCACCACCTTTCACAGCACAAAGGTCTTGAGACTAATGATCCACTCGTCATTGTCCGAGGTGAAGGTATGCGCGTTTATGATGCGAATGGAAAAGAGCATCTGGATGCGGTATCTGGCGCAGTATGGACTGTGAATGTTGGCTATGGCCGTGAGCGTATCGCTAAAGCGGTTTATGAGCAGCTTGTAAAAATGAACTACTTTGCTCAAACAGCGGGTAATGTTCCTGCAGCTATCTATGCTGAAATGCTCATCGATAAAATGCCAGGTATGAGCCGTGTTTATTACTCAAACTCTGGTTCTGAAGCGAATGAAAAAGCGTACAAAATCGTTCGTCAGATTTCTCACAATAAATACAATGGTAAGAAGCATAAAATCCTTTATCGTGAGCGTGATTATCATGGGACTACCATCACTGCATTAAGCTCTACCGGTCAATTTGAGCGTAAAGCGCAATATGGACCATTTACTCCAGGGTTTGTTGAAGTTCCTCACTGCTGTGAATACCGTTCGCAGTTTGGTGATGTGACTGATTATGGTGTACGTGCAGCTAAAGAAATTGAGCGCGTTATTTTGGAAGAAGGTCCAGATACTGTCGGCGCTATTGTACTAGAACCCATTACCGCGGGCGGCGGTGTTATTACACCACCTGAGGGCTACTGGGAGACTGTTCAAGAAATTTGTAAAAAATATGAAATTCTTTTACATATCGATGAGGTTGTGTGTGGTCTTGGTCGTACTGGTAAATGGTTTGGCTATCAGCATTACGGCATCAAGCCAGATATGGTAACCATGGCTAAAGGTGTTGCGTCTGGTTACGCCGCTATTTCTTGTACTGTGACCACTGAAGAAGTGTTTAATGCGTTTAAAGAAGATCCTTCAGATCGCATGAGCTATTTCCGTGATATTTCTACCTTCGGTGGTTGTACTGCAGGACCTGTAGCCGCTATTGAAAACATGAAAATTATCGAAGAGGAAAACCTTCTAGAAAATGTAACTGTTGTTGGTGAGCATTTGATGGATCGTTTAAATGGCTTAAAAGACAAATATGAAATAATTGGTGATGTTCGTGGTAAAGGTTTATTTGCCGGTTTTGAACTGGTTAAAGACCGTGAAACCAAAGAACCTGTCGATGAAAGTGTGTCTATGGCTATTGCAGCTGATTGTATGAAGCAAGGCGTTATCATTGGTCGAACTAACCGAAGCTTTGAAAAATACAACAACACAATTGCATTAAGCCCTGCGCTTATTGCAACAAAAGCAGACATCGATCAAATTGTAGATGCCATTGATATTGCTATGGCTAATCTTGCCAAATAAGTTTACTGGTACACACGAGAATAGGGATGTTCTGTTGAGCAGTTAATTTAGTCACTATGTTATTAAGTGGTTAGTTTCGCCCTATGATTAAGGTCTCTTAACATAGGGCAATTTTTACAGCCTTTATTGGTAGCTTTACCTACTTACGTCGTTGCGATTCTAACTATCAAAGCCATAAGTGATTCGTTCTTTTGATTTTAAATATTTTGTAAAGCATAGGCTTATAGCTTTTAGTTATAATTTAAGTTCCAAAAGTTATATAGTATGATAGGCAGCGTAAGTTGCCAGGATGATTTAAAGCATGAGAGCAGTAGCAAGATTTCTCGTCCTAAGTTAGTGAAATGCTAAGTTAATTGTTCACATAAGTGTTAGATCGTGTTTGTTAGTGTAGTAATTGACAGAGTTAACGATATTCGTCGATAAAGTGTAAGGCTCGACAAGTTAGCTTAACAATTGTTACAATTCCGCCCGCTCGAAGCATTTATGAGTCAATTAGTATCATAATTGCTATTTTTGTAAGTTTTTAAGTTAAAAATAGCATAATTAGAATAAAACAGGTTATAACTGCTTAACTTCTCTTAGAGGGTAAGCAAGGTGTTTGCGCTTTGCATGAATTCCTCTAATAACCGTAGTAACAAGAAACAAAGCTGGTTATCCAGCAATAATATAAATGTCAATCATATGCTGATTCGGCAGGGCCTTTTATTTTTAGGTGTAAAAGAAATATGAGCATAACTAAACCCACATCTCCACTTAACGAAGTATCTCAAGCTCAGGCAAATGTCATTGCTAAGGAATTACCAGCATTCGAAGAACATGCCAAGCAAGATATTAAGTACACCACTTGTTATATGTGTGCTTGCCGCTGCGGTATTAAAGTTACTGTAGAGGATAATAAAGTTCGCTTTATTCAAGGTAATCCGAATCACCCCATTAACAAAGGTGTACTTTGTGCCAAGGGTAATTCTGGCATTATGAAGCAGTACTCTCCTGCAAAGCTGAGTTCACCGTTATTGCGTAAGCCTGGTACAGAGCGTGGCGCAGGTGAGTTTGAAGAAATTTCTTGGGATCAAGCATTGGATATGCTTGAAAAACGCCTAAAGCGCATTCGCGAAACAGATCCTAAGCAATTGGCTTACTTTACAGGTCGTGATCAAATGCAGGCCTTAACGGGTATGTGGGCAAGCCAGTTCGGTACCATTAACTGGGCTGCTCATGGTGGCTTCTGTTCAGTTAATATGGCTGCCGGTGGCCTTTACACTATGGGCCATGCTTTCTGGGAATTTGGTGACCCTGATTGGGAAAATACCAAATACTTTATGATGTGGGGTGTGGCCGAAGACCACAGCTCAAACCCGATTAAATTAGGTCTGAAACGACTAAAAGAACGTGGTGCTAAATTCGTTTCTGTTAACCCTGTCAGAACAGGGTATCAGGCCATTGCTGATGAGTGGGTCGCTATTCGCCCAGGCACCGATGGTATTCTAGCGTTGTCTATGGCTCATGTTTTATTAAAGCACCAGCTTGTCGATGAAGAGTTTCTAATACGTTACACAAACTCGCCACAGCTAGTGATGATGAAGCCTGGTCAGGTGGGTGATGGCCTATTTTATCGTGGCGATAGTGAAGTGCCACAGGTTTGGGATCTTCAAAAAGAAGCGTTTGTCGACTCTAATCTCCCAGATATTACGCCCGCTTTATTTGGTGAATATACAGCGCCTGATGGCACCAAGTTAAAAACAGCTATGTCACTCTTAGTTGAGAAGTACATGGATGAGCAATACGCCCCAGAAAATGCTGCAAAAGAATGTGGTGTTCCAGCTGAAGATATTGAGCGTATGGCCTTAGAAATGGCTCATGTTGCTTTTAAAGAAACCATTACTATTGATGTTGAGTGGACAGACTGGGCAGGTCGTAAGCAAGATAAGTTCATTGGTCGCCCTGTTTCAATGCACGCTATGCGTGGTATTTCTGCACACTCTAATGGTTTCCAAACATGCCGCGCCATTCATATGCTGCAAACCCTTTTGGGAACTATCGATTGTCCGGGAGGGCATTTGGCCAAACCACCATTCCCTAAACATGTACCACCAGGCATTAAGCCTGCGAAAGAAATGGCACCAAACACGCCACTTAAATCACCGCCACTAGGTTTCCCAACGTGCCCTGAAGATCTGGCCATTAATGAAGATGGAAGCCCAAGGCGTATCGATAAAGCCTATAGCTGGGATGCACCGATTTCCTGCCATGGCTTGATGCATATGGTGATTAGTAATGCTGTAAAAGGCGACCCGTACAAAATTGATACTCTAATGTTGTTCATGGCGAATATGGCCTGGAACTCCAGTATGAACACTGATCAGACCATCGATATGCTCTGTGAAAAAGAAGATAGCGGTGAGTATAAAATTCCGTTTATTGTGTGTTCAGATGCATTTAATTCGGAGATGGTTGCTTACTCTGATCTTGTACTACCAGATACAACATATCTGGAGCGTTACGATACGATTTCAATGTTAGACCGTCCAATTTCTGAGCCTCATGCTGCTTGTGACTCTGTGCGTATTCCTGTGATTAAGCCAGATCGTAACGTTATGTCCTGGCAGGAAGTGATGGTTGAGATGGCGGGTCGTTTAGGCTTTCCAGCATTCACGAAAGAGGGTGGTGAGCGTAAGTACGAAGACTATAAAGACTTTATCGTTAACTTCGAAAAAGAACCTGGTATTGGTTTCTTAGCGGGTTACCGTGGTAAAGACGGTGAGAAATCTTTACGCGGTGAACCAAATCCACGCCAGTGGGAAGCCTATGAAGAAAATGAAGGCTTCTTTGAAATGCATTTCGACATGAATCAGCGTTATATGCGCCATGCGAATTTGGATTATCTCAAACTAGCAAAAGAAGCGGCGTGGGTGGGTAACACGAATCAAATCGTTATCGAATTGTATTCTGAAAAGTTACAAAAATTCCGCTTGGCTGGCCAAGGCTTATACGATGGCCCAATGCCAACAGAAGAGCATCATAAAGAGCGCTTAGTCAAATATTTTGATCCTCTCCCTATTTATTATATGCCGTTAGAAGAGCAGCGTATTGATCGTGATGAGTATCCTTATCATGCGGTTAACCAGCGTCCAATGTTCATGTACCACAGTTGGGATAGTCAGAACGCTTGGTTGCGCCAGATTATGTCGCAAAACTATTTGTTCATGAATCGTGTCGCTGCAGAAAAAGAAGGTATCGAAGATCTTTCTTGGGTATGGGTTGAATCTCATAACGGTAAAATCCGTGTGCAAGTGAAGCTAATGGAAGGTACTAATGAGCAAACCGTTTGGACATGGAATGCGATCGCCAAACGCGGCGGTGCTTGGGGCTTGGATGATGATGTAAAAGAAAACAAAGACGGTTTCTTGATGAATCACTTAATCTCTGAATTGTTACCGCAAAAAGGCGATAAAATTGATCGTGTAACGAATTCTGATCCGGTTACAGGGCAGGCAGCTTGGTACGATTTAAGGGTTAAAATTACACCGGCAGCACCAGGTGAAACAGGTTCTTGGCCTAGCTTCAGTGCATTAAAAGCGCAACCTAATGCTGAGCCATCACCTAAAATGTTGAGCTATAGCAGCCATAAAAACGTCAACCTTTTACGCTCGTTGTCAGACATCCTGACACGTGGCGATAAATAATAAAGCACCGTAACGGAGAAATATAAGACAATGAAATTAGGTTTAGTAATTGATCTCGATACCTGTGTCGGTTGCCATGGTTGTGCGACTGCCTGTAAGCAGTGGAATACGTCTGGAACTATTGGGCCTTTGGCGGATAAAGATCCTTATGGTCGTGAGCCTGTTGGTTCGTGGCTGAATCGTATTCGTTCTTATGAAGTGGATGACACGCCTAACAGTAAAACTGTGCACATGCCAATGTCATGCATGCATTGTGAAGATGCAGATTGTGTAACGGTTTGCCCTACGGGTGCATCCTACAAGCGTTTGGAAGACGGCATCGTCCTTGTCGACCAGGACAAATGTATGGGTTGCAACTTGTGTTCATGGGCATGCCCATATGGTGCACGTGAACTCGATCCTGAGCAGGGTACTATGAAGAAATGTACGCTTTGTGTTGATCGTATTTATGATGAAAAGCTACCAGAAGCAGAGCGCCAACCGGCTTGTGTATTAACTTGCCCAACGAAGTCTCGAGTGTTTGGTGACTTTGATGATCCTGATTCAGAAGTCAGTAAATTGGTACGTGGTCGAGCGGGTAAGCAATTGATGCCAGAGCTTGGTTACAACCCGGTGAATACCTATCTACCGCCGCGCAATAAGCCGGTTCAGGATCAGATCGATACCTCATCACTGAAAGATACAGTGAAGGGTTGGGTTAATAAAATTATTGCTCGCTAAGGCGACAAGCTAACTAGTTAGAACAAGAACGAGGATTTACAATGCATCCGGCTTTTTCAGTTTTATTTTTCACCGTATTATCAGGTGCCGGTTATGGTCTGATGATACTGTTAGTGATCGGTCATTTAACAGGTCTATCTCAATTACAAGATGGTAGTGTACTGCTTACTGCGGGTATTTTATCTTTCCTATTAATTGCTGTAGGGCTACTTTGCTCGATGGGTCACTTGGCGAACCCTAAAAATGCATGGCGTGCATTTAACCGCTTCAAAACATCTTGGCTATCTCGTGAAGGTGTATTTGCTGTCTCATTTTTCCCTTTTGCACTAATTTACCTTGCAGGTATTTGGTCCAATGGGGCAGAAGCGAGTGGTGTTTTTGCCATTGCAGGTATTATTGCTGCTGTATTAGCAATTGTTACCTTATTCTGTACCAGCATGATCTACGCGAGTTTAAAAACAATTCGCCAATGGAATACGTCTTTAACACCGGTTAATTATATTTCATTGGGCTTAATGTCTGGTTCATTGTTATTAGCGGCTATTCAGGCATCTGTTTCTGGCGGTTTGTCTACTGTTTTATATCAATTAGCATTAGCGTTAGTGATTCTTGGAGCGATTGCCAAGGTGATTTATCTGTTTTGGATAGGTAAACCAGCGGGCAGTACGATTAATACCGCAACGGGTTTTACTCAGGCAAGTGTTCGCTTGTTGGATCAAGGGCACAGCTCTAATGGCTTTTTAAATAATGAGTTTGGTTATACAGTGGAAGCAAATAAGCTTGTTAAGTTGCGTTTATTAATGCTGGCAATGGCTTTTATTGTTCCATTTCTCTTATTGTTGACTGCTAACAGTAACTTAATTGTATTTGCTGCTATAATAGCTATTGCAGGTTTGTTGGTTGAGCGCTGGTTGTTCTTTGCGGAAGCTCGTCACGTAGTACGCTTGTTTCATGGTGATCAACGCACCTGATCTTAATTTGACACAACTTATTATAATAAAAGGCGATTACTCATGGTACTTCGCCTTTTATTCGTTGTGTTGATTTTTAATACCTTCCGATTTTGGTAATCAATGACAACTAACAATCAAGCCTCTGAAAATAATACATCGAGATATAACCACAGAAAACATTTTTCTCTTATACAATTTTTTCCCTTTCTCATTTGGGCTAGGACAGTTACAGGTTCTACTCTATACGCTGATTTATTAGCAGGGCTAACTGGAGCGGTTATCGTATTACCCCAAGGTATTGCCTATGCTTTAATCGCGGGCTTGCCTCCTGAGTATGGTCTATATACAGCGATAGTTACGCCAATTGTGGCAGGACTTTTTGGGTCTTCTATTCATCTGATTTCTGGACCGACAGCAGCTATTTCGATCGTTGTTATGAGTGTTACCAGTGGTATTGCTGAGGTAGGTAGCCCGGAATTTATTTCTTTAGCTCTAACGATTACTTTATTGGCAGGTTTAATCCAGTTTGGTTTTGGTCTAGCAAGGCTTGGGGTTCTTGTTAACTTTATTTCGCATACTGTTGTGATTGGATTTACTGCTGGTGCGGCCATTTTAATCGGTACCAGTCAGTTAAAATATGTCATTGGAGTAGAGATAGCAAAAGGCGGTTCTTTTATCGATACGTGGGAGCAACTGATAGAAAATGCCCCCAATACAAATATGCTTGCATTATCTATTGCTTTGGTGACAATTGCTTCTACCTTAATCATTAAAAAATATAATCGTAAATTGCCAAATATGTTGATAGGGATGATTGTGGGTAGTGTGTTTTGTTTATTAATGAATGGAAAGGAAAAAGGTATTGCGCTTGTTGGTGAGCTCCAATCTAGTTTGCCAGGCCTATCTATACCGGCGCTTTCTTCTGATCAAGTAAGTAATTTATTACCGGGTGCTTTTGCTATTGCCGTGTTAGGTCTGGTTGAAGCGGTATCTATTGCGAGAGCAATTGCCGTTCGTTCGGGTCAACGTATTGATGGCAATCAAGAGTTTGTTGGGCAAGGTCTATCAAATATAGTCGGCAGTTTTTTTTCTTGTTATGCGGGTTCTGGTTCGTTTACACGATCCGGCGCAAATTATGATGCTGGCGCACAGACACCTTTAGCAGCAATTTTTGCAGCATTAATTTTGATTCTTATTTTATTATTAATTCCTCAGGTGACAGCTTATTTACCATTGCCAGCGATGGGGGGAGCGATTCTTCTTATCGCGTGGAATTTGATTGACCTTCATCATATGGGTCAGATTGTTAAAAGCCATAAAGAAGAAGCGGCAATATTGATTGTTACTTTTTGCTCTACATTATTCGTTGAGCTGGAGTTTGCAATATATATTGGTGTGATTTTATCTTTGATTCTTTATTTGAGAAAAACATCGAAGCCTAAAGTCTTTGATATTGCTCCTATTCCTTCGCAAGCGGGCACTTATTTACGTAGCGTTAAATTATTTGATCTTAATGAATGCCCTCAATTGAAAATATTTCGTATTGATGGTTCAGTTTTTTTTGGTGCGGTGGATTATATCCAGAAAAAAATTCTGGATATGAGAGCAAGCAATACAGAGTCTGTACACTATTTATTGCATTGTAGTGGTATTAGCTTTATTGATTTAGCCGGTGCTGAGATGTTGTATCAAGAATCGCAAAAGCTGGAGCGCAAAGGTGGTGGTTTGAGTTTTTGCTCGATTAATAACATCATCAAGAATGAATTTGAAGATATGAATTATTTGGAAAAATTAGGACCAGATAATTTTTATAATACGAACGATGGTGCTCTTGAAGAATTAATTCCTAAGCTTGATCAAAATATCTGTGAATCTTGCCAATTGCGTATTTTTAAGCAATGCCCGGGAAAAGCTGAGTCAGCTGATAACATTATTGGAAGCTCAATTCCTAGGTAGCAAGAGAACTTTATAATGATATTAAATAGATAAAAAATATTCTCAAATATTGATATGTATCTAGTTTTATTATTTCTAATAGATAGGATGATATTTTGCCGTTAGGCGAGTAAAAATACAGATCTTTGTGGCTGAGTATCATTATTTGCTAAATAAGCACTTAAATACCCCGGATAAATATTATTTCTGTGGATACTGTGGTTCATTGAATAGACAATGAAATGTTATCATAGCGGGTTAGTAAAATGGTTTTGAAGACTTTCTAATCCCATAATGTATTAGTAAATATAACGTATTTTTTAATATTGTTATAAATGTACAAAACTGAATGGTTATTGACTGAGTAACTTATCGGATACTTTTCAATAACGGGTAAATTTAAATAGTAGGAGTTCGCAATGTCGATGAAACAATGGGTAGCGGGATTTATTTTTTTAGCCCTAGCTATACTTATTGGTCAAGTGGTGCCGACAATAGAGATTGCGTGGGTTAGCGCTATATTACTGCTGACCATTTATTTATTTGCCTTTGAAGTAGTGAGTATCGACGTAGCAGCAATAACTATTATGGTGTTGCTAGGCTTAACAGGTTTGCTAGCGCCGGTCATGGGGCTTAAAGAGGGCTTAGTGGCGAGTACAGCTTTGTTTAATGGCTTCTCCAGTAATGCCGTTGTTTCTATTATTGCTGTTATGATTATTGGCGCCGGCCTTGATAAAACGGGTTTGATGGGCAAGGTGGCTAATTGGATTCTTAGTGTAGGAGGACGTACAGAAAGTCGTATTATTCCGATTATTTCGAGTACGGTTGCTTTTATTTCCTGCTTTATGCAAAACGTAGGTGCTGCTGCTTTATTTCTTCCAGTTGTCAGTCGGATTTCAAGTCGTACGGGTCTACCATTATCACGGCTACTAATGCCTATGGGTTTTTGTGCAATTCTGGGCGGAACCATGACGATGATTGGTTCAAGCCCATTAATTTTATTAAATGATTTAATTCTAACCTCAAACCAGGCTTTACCTGCCGACCAGCAAATGAATACCTGGTCATTATTTTCAGTAACGCCAGTAGGAATATGCTTGGTTGTTATTGGTATTGTTTATTTTATTATTGCTGGGCGCTTTGTTTTACCAAGTACCAAGTCGGCTGAAAATGAAGATAAAAGCATCAGTATTTTGGATTATTTCCAAGAGACTTATGGCCTCCAATATGAACTGATAGAGGTCAGGGTGCCGTCTGATAGCCCTCTTGTTGATAAAACCCTCAGGGAAGTCGAAAATCCCAACAGCATTAGGGTAACAGCAGCACAGTTTGCTAATGGTGTTAGGCGTATTGGTGCTGGTGGGCTTGACCGCAATGTCGGTATTGAGGCTAATACAATACTTGCTGTTATGGGAGCTCCAGATGCCCTGACGGCTTTCGAAATCAAATATGAGCTAGATAAACGTCCCGATTTGGATACTTTTTCTGAAAGCCTTTCACCTTCTAAAGCAGGTATCGCTGAAGTTGTTATTCCTCCAGGCTCTCAGCTAATTGGAAAATCGGCGCAAGATGTTCGCATGCGCAATACTTATGGTTTTGTCATGATTGCATTACACCGGGCTGGAGAAACCTCTCGTGAGGGGCAGGGTGTCAGGGATATTCCTCTACAAGCCGGTGATACGCTCGTTGGTCATGTTACCTGGGAATTGCTCATGCGCTTAGAGCAAGATCGCAATTTTATTGTGATGACGACAGGCTACCCTAGAGAAGAGTTGCGTCAGCATAAAGTTGGCTGGGCACTTGGCTTCTTTGCAATTGCTCTAACCATGGTGTTATTTACCGATATTCGCTTATCTATCGCCTTATTAACCGGGGCGATGGGAATGGTCTTATCTGGAGTCTTGAGTATTGAAGAGGCCTATGAATCAGTCAGTTGGAAAACCGTTTTTCTATTAGCGAGTTTAATCCCTTTAGGGATGGCTGTAGAAAGTACAGGTACTGCGGCTTGGATTGCAGATAAAACCTTAAGCTTACTTGATGGCGTTCCAATATGGGGTTTACAGCTGGCGGTTGCCATCTTGGCCACCTTTTTTACTTTAGTGATGTCTAATGTCGGGGCGACAGTACTTTTAGTGCCTTTGGCAGTGAATATTGCAATCGGTGCTGGAGCTGACCCTGCGGTCTTTGCTTTGACGGTCGCTTTAGCTACCTCAAATTCTTTTCTATTGCCTACTCACCAGGTTAATGCGCTTATCATGGGGCCTGCGGGCTATCGTGTACCTGATTTTATAAAGGCCGGTGGTATCATGACACTGCTATTTTTAGTGGTATTAATTGGTATGATGAACCTTATATTCTAAATATAAATGCTCTCAAACAGAGGCAAATGTAGTACCATTCGCCTCTGTTTTTCTTGCTGATAACTAGTCTTTTTTAAAGATAAAAATACAAAAGGCTATAATTACTAGCAAATTTACATTCATTAATCCTCTAATTACAATAGGGTGAACTGCTACATTTGGGGTATGGCTGGTATATGTCGATTCATCAATTATTTCATCTTAACCCTAATAGTGATCTTAGCTTACAAAAGCAAATTAGAGAGCAAGTGGTAGCAGCGATCAATAATGATCAAATTCCATTAGATAAACCCTTACCTTCAAGCCGTAATCTTTCTAAACAGCTCCATGTGGCAAGAAATACGGTTATTTTAGCCTATGACCATTTGTTAAATGATGGCTATTTAGTGGCTAGACAGCGCAGTGGTTATTTTGTTAACCCTGATATTTTGCAAGGAAAGGTGAAATCAGATGACAGATTAAAGCCTGTTATTTCTGAGGCTCTCCCAGACTGGCAGCAAAGACTAAAGAGTAAGCCAACAACACAGCATAATATTTCTAAGCCATTAGATTGGCGAAAATATCCTTACCCTTTTATTTATGGTCAATTAGATAGCGAATTATTTCCTACAAATAACTGGCGAGAATGCTGTCGTGATGCAGTTAGTGTTAGTGCTATTAAGGATTGGGCAGTAGATCACTTCGATCATGATGACCCTCTATTGATAGAGCAAATACACAAACGTTTATTACCTCGCCGTGGTGTTTGGGTTGACCCAGAACAAATACTCGTTACTGTTGGGGCGCAACATGCACTTTATTTATTAGCGCGCCTTTTACTCGATTCCAAGAGTGTTATGGGCTTAGAAGACCCAGGTTATGTGGATATTCGCAATATCGCTTCTTTGACGCCAGCGTCGCTTAAGCCATTAAGTGTCGATGAAAAAGGTTTAGTCGTTAGCCCAGAGGTTGATGAATGTGACTTTATTTATGTAACGCCTAGCCATCAGTCTCCAACGACAGTCACTATGCCAATTGAGCGTCGTTATGAATTGCTTCAGCGTGCTGCGGATTCGGATGTTATTTTGATTGAAGATGACTACGAGAGTGAAATTAATTACGACACAAATCCATTGCCTGCTTTAAAAAGTCTGGATAAAAATGATCGAGTTATTTATTTAAGTAGTTTATCTAAAACACTGGCTCCAGGTTTGCGGATGGGCTATATGGTTGGGCCTGTTGAATTAATTCAGGAGTTACGAGCTTTGCGACGGTTAATGCTCCGACATCCTGCTGCAAATAATCAACGTTCAGTTGCATTGTTTTTGGCCCGGGGCTATCACGATACCTTAGTGCGTAACTTAGTGCATACTTATAGGGAGCGTTGCCACATCATGAAGGAAGCTCTTGATAAGTACTTGCCTAACTCAGCACAACGGCCAACATATGGTGGCTCTTCTTACTGGGTAAAAGGCCCTGATAATCTCGATGCTCGTGAATTAAAGCAACGCGTTGCTGAAGAGGGAATATTAATTGAGCCAGGCGACATTCATTTCTTATCTGACAATCCTCCCGTAAACTTTTTTAGGTTAGGCTTTTCGTCTATCTCCGATGAGCAAATTGAGCCTGGTATAAAAAGACTGGCTGAAATTATTAACCAGATGATTGAACCCTAAAATAATTAAGTAATTTATCTTTAAGTTTCAATTTATTATTGGTGCTTTTGGGTAAGTTATTGATTGTGACTAGTATCAATTTCCCATATTGAGTAAAGAATTCTACGTCCTGTAGAGTGAAGCAAAAATTTATAATTTATAATTAAAAGTGAAGTGCTCTTGTCTGTAAGTGATTGCTGCAAACTGATTTTGGCAATGTGTCTGACCTTATAACAGTTTTATATCAAATAATAAGCAGCAATAAAAAAAACGGTTTGCAGAGTCATCTGCAAACCGTTTTGAGTTAATCAGTAAAATGGTTAAATTTTACTTTTAGCCTTTACCTCTCCATGGAATAACTTTGTTAATTACCCAACGCATAATTAAGTCAAAGATTAAGCCAAGTAGGCCAAGGATAATAATTGTTGTCCAGATGATTTCGTAGTCTGATTGCTTACGTGCAACGTTTTCTACGAAACCAATACCTGTTGTTCCTGCCAACATTTCGGCAGCAACCAATGTACCCCAGCAAACACCGATAGCAATACGAATACCAGTCAAAATTTCAGGCAAAGAGTTTGGCAAAATAACGCGACGTAAAATCTGTCTATTACTTGCACCTAAAGAATGCGCTGCATGAATTTTTGAAAGTTGTGTACCAGTAGCACCAGTTCTCGCTGATATCACCATGATGGCGAAAGCAACCATAAATAGTAAGAAAATCTTACCATCATCTTGGATACCAAAAATGGTCAAAATCAATGGTGCCCAAGCTAGTGGTGGAACAGGGCGGTATAATTCAATTAAGGGGTCAAAGAATCCTTTACAGAATCGTGATAGGCCCATAAATAAACCTAATGGAACACCCAAGATAATACCAAAGAATAAACCGGCTAATACCCTTAGTAATGAATCCCATATGTGTCCAGAAGGAACAGGAACACTAAACGACTCAAAGTTACCGCTAGCAAAATTATAAACTTTACTTTTAAAGTTGCTGCTAAGAGAACCGTCTTCACTATATTGTGGGTAGCCACCAGGAATTAGAGCAGCAATAAAGTCAGGAACAATCAGATCGACCATTTCTGCTACTGGCTTTTGCTTATACCATAATAACGGATGACCTTTATAGCCAATATCTGGATCAGATATGCGAGTTAACGTACGCAGGGTGTCTGATGGCTTTGGTAACCAACGTCCAGAGCCTTGTTCACTACAAGCGGTCGTACCAGCCTTAATAGTACCACCAGGCATCATCCAGCTATCAATAAAGCTTAAACCACCTTGCTGATTATTCTTTTCTTTCTCCAGGTCAACTAGAGCGGCTTGAATGCCTTCCATTGCTTGAGGTGGGAAAATTAGCCCGTCATCAATACGTTGTAAAACACGCTTTAATGTCTTAGAAAAATCAGTCTGTCTTTCTGCCAGAGCAGGGTCTGAGCTTTTTGATGATTTAATAACTTCTCTAAAAATAGATAAGCGATCTTTTAATTCATCAACCTGAGCTAAGAAAGTGCTGTTATTATTTTTAATGCGACTGAAATCACGAGAAACCTCTTTCATTTCTTTTGCAATCGCATCAAATTTATAACCACGTGCAGATGAAGGGTGTAGAGGGATTTCATTTCCAGTATCTCCCCATCTATCCTGAGATTCTGCAAGTTTAACTTGTTCAGCACTTGGTTCTCCAGGGTATCCTTCTTTGCTTAGATTACTGGTTATCCCTTTAATCTGGCTTTCGATTTCTGCTAATTTATTAACAGTTTCCGAATCTAGATACTCTGATGAGGTTAAGCTCTGTAATGTGCTGCGCATTAGCTTAATAGTTTCTTCAGCGTGTGCTTGCGCTTCTGAAGAAAGTTCTAGGCTTTGTACCTCGCTTTCCAGATTGTTTAATTGCTCGTTTTCTCTTTTTAATAGTGTTGTACTTCTTAGATATGCATTATCTAAAGGGAATACAGAGCGAATAGGGTTAACGGCAAAATCTAATTTTGCTATTTGGCACAGCTCATTGGCTGATTTAGGAAAAAATGCGCGAGCCATATCCCAAGAGTAATAAAACCACACGAGAAGAATGAAACTAACGCCTGTTACAACCCAGTGCCAGCCACCTAATGCACGACTAGGGTTACCAAATACTGCATCTGTCTTTTCGGTTCGAATCAAATTGCGGCCAAAAATAGTAGCTGCAATTGATGCAATAATTAAAGCAATAAAAATAAAGCCTACAATGAAGCCACGATATTCAAGCATGAGATCTAACATAATTACACCTGCCCCATAATTTCTTCTTCCATGTTCCAAATCATGGTAAGAATTTCTTCACGCGTTTCACCAAACTCTTTGGTGCCTTTGACATCCCTAAGATCATTTGTTAACCCTTGTTCTGCGAAGGGAAGTCGATATTCTTTGTGAAGTCTCCCAGGTCTTGGAGCCATAACAAATAATCTTTCTCCCAGCAATAAGGCTTCTTCAACAGAGTGGGTGATGATCATTATTGTTTTGCCGGTTTCTTTCCATATTTTAAGTACGAGTGATTGCATCTTCTCACGAGTCAATGCATCCAGTGCACCTAATGGCTCATCCATCAAGATCAAATCCGGGTCGTTAATTAAGCAGCGAGCGAGTGCAATCCGTTGTTGCATACCGCCAGATAATTGGTAGGTTGGAACATGCCCAAAGCCAGCTAGGCCAACAATTTCTAACCATTCTTCAACGCGCTTATCAATTTCTGCTTGCGGTGTTTTTTTAATTTCTAAACCAAAAGCAACGTTTTCGGCAACAGTCAGCCACTCAAATAAGGCGCCTTGCTGGAAAACCATGCCGCGGTTTACACCAGGGCCATCGATTTCTTCGCCGCCTAGCGTAATTTCACCGCCCGTCGGTCTGATAAAACCAGCGATGATATTAAGAAGAGTTGTTTTACCGCAGCCTGATGGGCCAAGTACTGACAATAACTCTCCAGTTTTTAGTGTAAAACTGACATCTTTAAGAGCATGTACAGTTCCCCCGGTAGACACATTGAATACCATATTTAGATTATCTAATACGAGATCACTCATAAATTATCCTACATACATCTAGACCTTTTATCCCTGTAATTACCTTTGGGATTAGGTGAAAATTATTAGAGTAAAGCTAAGAACTTATAACGTTAAGGGTGGAAAACGGCAGAAGCATATCGCTTCTACCGTATGATTTTTATTATTTACTTTGTAACGACTAAATATTACTTAAGGAATGATGTGTCGACAACAGTGCTGTAGTCAGCTTTTGCTGGAGCAGCTTCAGTGGCAAACATTTTACCCATGAAAGGTAACATTGTCGCTACACGACCATCTTTACCGAAGTAGTCTTCAAATTGCTCGTCAACAGTAGGGAATGCAAAACCGTCCATTTGAGCTTCTGTTTTTTCAACACTTAGACCTGCGTCACTTGCAATCACATCGATTTTTGAATCGTCTTCAGCAAATTCAGCGTTAGCTTCATGAGTAACTTCTAGGAAGCGGCGTAGGGCTTCAGGTTTTTCTTGAGCAAATTTATCAGTGACTGAGATGATGTCAAAGCTAGTGATACCAGCAGCTTTCTTTTCAGCTGAAGTTAACATAGGCTTGCCTGCTTCTTTCATTTTAGAAAGTGAGTTTTCACCATAACCGCAAGCCATAGCAACTGCTCCGTCAACTAGTGATACTGCACCGTCAGCAGGCTCTTGGTCAACAACAGTAACTTTATTAATGTCCACACCTAAATGTCTCATTGTCATGCGGAAGCCAAAATCAGCCATAGTATTTAGAGGAACAGCAACTGATTTGCCTTCTAGTTCAGCAGCGTTTGCTTTGCTGATGCCAGATTTACCACTTACAATACAGTCATCAGCAGCGCCATAAGCAACAGCGATACCAACCATTTTAATAGGAGCGTTAGCGTTTACCGCATTAACGAAAGGTGCTAGACCTTGGCTGAATGAAATATCAATATCACCAGCTAGCATAGCTTCAGTCATAGCACCGCCACTACCGAAGTTGATCCAGTTAACTTTTTCCCCTAATACTTTATCGTAAGTTTTCTCAACCTTGGCTACCTGGTTTGGAGTAGCCCATTCAAGGAAGTACGCGACATTAACATCAGCAACAGCAGTTGAAGCAAGTGAGCCCGCTAGAGCAATAGTTGATGCATACTTTAGGATATTTTTTATAGGTTTCATTATATGGCCTCTAAGTGGTTTGTAATCGTGAAGAATTAATAATTCATTTGTTATATTGTTATTGAAAATAATGAACTCCCGCTAATCAAAGCCGAAATTCAATCTACGATATATTTAATAAAGCCTTTTGGATCAATTAAAACACAAAATATGACCCAGTGGTTCGTTTTTATTATAAATATATAGGTCGACTATACAATATCTATTTTGAGATTGAGGGTATCAGTTGGAATGTGACGATTGGTCCAGATGGGAGGCGCAAAATATTGCATTGATCCCATTTTTTGTGCACGCATAACGGCGAAATCAAAACAAATTAGAATTGAGGGGTTGTTAAGCTCAAATTTAGCAATTGCTTGATTGCTTGTTGGGATATTTGATCGCGACGAGCCATTAGAATAACAATGATTTACTGGTTTTGCATCATTTTGGGTCATTAATTATATTTTATGAATTGTTATTTATCATTAATTGATGTTTTCGGTGTCTTTTGTGGTGCGAAAAAACGCATTTTTTTGCATTTTTTTGCTCTTATTCTAAGTTGTCGCAAGCGCATAAAAAGCCGTCGCAAGCGTATATATTCAAGTGTTTCGCTGAGCTTATCTTCTTATAGGGAATAATTTTAATAGCGTAGTAAAAAACGATTGACAAAAAGTCTATTTGTCATCAATATTCCCGTGAAAATTAATCCAAGAATTTCATTCTTGAGTGTTATTTTATATTTTTTATTCTAAATGACTGTGCTAACTGCATAGAAAATGCCTGGAAAATAGAGGTGATTATGAAAATACTGGTTGGAATTAAGCGGGTTGTTGACGCCAATATCAAGGTACGGATCAAAGCTGATAATTCAGCGGTCGATGTTGAAAAGCTGAAAATGGTTGTTAATCCATTTTGTGAGATTGCAATTGAAGAAGCATTACGCTTAAAAGAATCTGGTGCAGCAACTGAAGTTATTGCAGTCAGTGTAGGCCCTGATAGCTGTCAAGAGCAGTTACGTACGGCTTTGGCACTTGGTGCGGACCGTGTTATCCATGTTGCGACTGACGAAATCACTCAACCATTAGCGGTTGCTAAATTGTTTAATGCTGTTGTTGAAAAAGAGAAGCCTGGCTTGGTTCTTTTTGGTAAGCAATCAATTGATGGCGACAATAACCAAACGGGTCAGATGCTAGCGGCTTTATCAGGCATGCCACAGGGTACATTTGCTTCTGAGTTGGCTTTTGAAGGTGACGAAATCATCGTAACCCGTGAAGTTGACAGTGGATTACAAAAAGTAGCACTTAAGCTGCCAGCAGTTGTTACTGCTGATCTACGTTTGAATGAGCCACGCTATGTTTCTCTACCAAACTTAATGAAAGCAAAACGCAAGCCTATTGAAAGCATGTCAGTTGCTGATTTGGGTATCGATATCACTCCAAGATTGTCTACAGTAACCGTTCTTAACCCACCAGAACGTAGTGCCGGTGAAAGAGTTAGCAGTGTTGCTGAGTTAGTTGAAAAGTTGAAAGCTGAAGGAGCATTATAATGAGTATTCTAGTAATTGCTGAACACAACAATGAAGAAATCCAATCAGCGACGGCTAATACCGTAACTGCTGCAAAACAACTTGCTGAAAAGGCGGGTTGTGAAATTACAGTTTTGGTTGCTGGCCACAATTGTGGTGCGGTTGCTGAAGCTGCCAGTGCCATCCCAGGTGTTGCAAAAGTATTGTTGGCAGATTGCCCAGCATTAGAAAAGCAACTTCCAGAGAACTTTGCTCCATATCTAGCAGAGTTGGTTAAGGGCCAATCTTTTACCTATGTTATGGCGCCGTCAACTACTCAAGGTAAAAACGTATTACCAAGAGCTGCTGCTTTGATGGACGTAGCTCAAATTTCTGATATCACAGAAATTGTTGATGCGGAAACCTTTGTTCGTCCAATTTATGCAGGTAATGCACTTCAAACATTAAAAAGTAGTGACAGTATCAAGACCATGACTGTTCGTACTGCTGCTTTTGATACTGCAGAATTAACCGGTGGTAGTTGTCCAGTTGAAACACTTGACGCTGCTGCTGATGCAGGTATTTCACGTTTTATTAGTGAAGAAGTTGTTCAATCTGATCGCCCTGAATTAAGTACTGCTCGTATCATTGTTTCTGGTGGTCGCGGTATGCAATCAGGTGATAATTTCTCAATGTTAGAGAAAGTAGCTGATAAATTAGGTGCAGCTGTTGGTGCCTCTCGTGCTGCGGTGGATGCGGGTTACGTGCCTAATGATATGCAAGTTGGGCAAACAGGTAAAATTGTTGCTCCTGACCTTTACATCGCTGTTGGTATTTCCGGTGCGATTCAGCATTTAGCCGGTATGAAAGATTCTAAAGTTATTGTAGCTATCAACAAAGATGAAGATGCCCCTATATTTAATGTTGCCGATTTTGGTTTAGTTGCCGACTTGTTCGACGCGATTCCAGAACTGGAAGCTGAATTAGGTTAATCAATTCAATAATTAATAAATGTTGCCGCTTAATTGCGGCAATGAAAGTTTTACTGGAGAAATAAAATAATGAGTCGTACTTATCGTCTTATTTTTGACTGCCCTGACCAAGTTGGAATTGTTACTCAGGTTGGTGGAGTAATTACAGATAATGGGGGTTGGATTTCGGATGCCTCTCACCATTCTGATGTAGATAGTAATTGGTTTTTTTCTCGCTTAGAAGTTAATGCTGATTCTTTACCGTTTGATGTGGAAACACTGCGTGAAAAATTTAAGCCTGTAGAAGAAAAGTTAAATTTGAATTTGCGCATTGTTGACAGCGAACAACCTAAAAAAGTCATCCTAATGTGTAGTAAAGGCTCGCATTGTATGTCTGATTTATTGGATCGTTGGAAAACGGGCGATATTAAGTGCGATATTCCTTGTGTTATTTCAAACCACGATGATATGCGTGAGTTAGTGGAACACTACGGTATTCCCTATCATCATGTACCCATTGAAAAAGATAATAAAGCAGTTGGATTTGCAGAAATGGAGCGTCTAGTTGATGAGTATCAAGCAGACTGTGTTGTTTTAGCACGTTATATGCAGATTATTCCTCAAGCACTCTGTGAAAAGTATTCACATAAAATTATCAATATTCATCACAGCTTTTTGCCTTCTTTTATTGGTGGTTCACCTTATCATCAGGCTTCTCGTCGTGGCGTAAAATTAATTGGTGCAACTTGCCATTACGTTACAGAGCAACTTGATGAAGGTCCAATCATTGAGCAAGACGTTGTCCGTGTAAACCATAGTGATACGGTAGAAGATTTAGTTCGTCTTGGTAAAGATGTTGAGAAAAGCGTTTTAGCTCGAGGCTTGCGTGCTCATTTAGAAGATCAAATTTTAGTGCATGGCAATAAAACGGTTGTTTTTAACTAAGTTGTTTATAGCTAAGCTATTTTGAAATCATCTAAATAATAAGAGAGTGATCCCATTCAGTTGTTAATTTTTAATTAAATTAATAGCTGAATGAAAGTATGGCCCTTTAAGTAGGGGCCATAGAAACAAAGAATTTCGGAGAAAATTGCCCATGTCTAAACAATTACCGTCATCTGCTCAGGTCGTCATCGTTGGCGGTGGTGTCATCGGCTGCAGCATTGCTTATCACTTAACGAAAGTAGGTATCACTGATGTGGTCCTTTTAGAGCGTAAAACGCTTACCTGTGGTACAACTTGGCATGCAGCAGGTTTGGTCCCCACCTTGCGTGCGAGTTATAACATGTCAATGCTGGCTAACTACAGCGCTAGTTTATATGACACCTTAGAGGCTGAAACAGGTCAAGCTACAGGCTTTGTTCGCAATGGTTCTTTAACAATTGCAACGAATAAAGAGCGCTTAGCTGAAATCAAGCGTGGTGCTTCAATGGCTAAAGTTGCAGGCTTTCCCTGCGACGTTATCAGCCCGGAGCAAGCAAAAGAAATGTGGCCATTGTTAAACGTCGATGATGTTATTGGTGCGATTCATTTGCCGATGGATGGTATGGCAAGCCCTGTTGATGTGACTCAAGCACTGGCTAAAGGTGCACGCATGGGCGGTGCAAAAATCTTCGAAAATACTAAAGTATTAGATATGAAAACTCGTGACGGAAAAGTTGCGGGTGTTGTAACTGAGCACGGTGATATTGATGCAGAGTTTGTTGTTAACTGTGCAGGGATGTGGGCTCGTGATTTTGGTCGTAAGGCAGGCGTTAATGTTCCATTGCATGCCGCAGAACATTTTTATGTTGTAACAGAAAGCATGCCTGATTTGGCCGAAGGTTTGCCAACAATGCGTGATATGGATGGTTACTGCTACTACAAACCCGATGCAGGCAAATTGTTGGTCGGTATGTTTGAGCCTGGCGCTAAGCCATGGGGTATGGATGGTATTCCAGATGATTTTTCTTTTGATGAGTTACCAGAAGATTTTGATCACTTGGAACCATACTTAGAAGCAGCAATGCATCGTGTACCAAAGTTAGAACAAACAGGTTTGCAAGTATTCTTTAATGGTCCTGAGTCATTTACTCCTGATGATCGTTATCAATTAGGTGAAGCGCCTGAATTGAAAAACTATTTCGTAGCAGCTGGTTTTAACTCTGTTGGTATTCAGTCTGCTGGTGGTGCTGGCAAAATGTTAGCTGAGTGGATTAAATTAGGTCATGCTCCACGTGACTTATGGGATGTAGATATTCGTCGTAATATGCCTTTCCAAGGTAATGAGCGTTACTTGTATGATCGCACAACGGAATCATTGGGATTGTTGTACGAAACGCATTATCCATTTAAACAATTTAAAACAGCTCGTGGTGTAAGACGTTCTGTCTTGCATGATAAGTTGGCATCGTTAGGTGCAGTTTTTGGTGTCGATAACGGCTGGGAGCGAGCCAACTGGTTTGCTAATGAAGGTCAAGCGCCAGAATATGAATATTCTTTTGGTCGCCAAAACTGGTTTGAAAATAACAAGGCTGAGCACGAAGCTGTTCGAAATGCGGTTGGGGTGATTGATCAGAGTTCTTTCTCTAAGTATCAAGTTGAAGGCCCTGATGCAGAAAAATTCTTAAATAGAGTTTGTTCGAATAACGTTGCGGTTGCGGTTGGGAAAATGGTTTATACCCAATGGTTGAACGATCGCGGCGGTATTGAAGCGGATGTGACAGTTACACGATTGGCTGAAGATAAATATTTTGTTGTTTCTGGTGTAGCTACGCAAACGCGTGATATGGATTGGCTGAAGCGTAATAAAGCAGATGATGAAGTTGTTTTCATCAATGATATAACGTCTGCCATTGCTGTTGTTACTGTGATGGGCCCAAGAGCACGTGATACGTTAAGCAAATTAACAAGTGATGATATTTCTAACGAAGGTTTTCCTTTTGCAACGTCAAAAGAAATTGATGTCCATTATGCAAAAGTTCGTGCGTCACGTATCACTTATGTTGGTGAGTTAGGTTGGGAGCTTTATATTGCGACGGAATATGCACCAAGTGTGTTCGATGCAATTCTCGAAGCAGGTGAAGAGTTTGGTATTAAGCCTTATGGCTATCACACAATGAATTCATTGCGTATGGAAAAATGTTACCGTCATTGGGGGCACGACATAACGGATGAAGACACTGTATTGGAAGCAGGTTTAGGCTTTGCTTCTGACTTTGAAAAAGAAGGTGGCTTTATTGGTAAAGAAGCATTGCTTGAACAGAAAGCGCAGGGCTTATTAAAGAAACGCTTTATCGCTTTCTTATTCGAAGATCCAGAACCTCTTTGTTATCACGAAGAGCCAATTTATGCTAATGGTGAAATCGTTGGTCGTACAACGGCAGGTATGTTTGGTCATAGCGTTGGTGCAACGGTTGCGATGGGCTATGTTAATCATGAAGGTGGCATTAATAAAGAGTGGTTAGATAACACTGAATTCGAAATCGAAGTCGAATGTGTTCGCTATAAAGTTAAGCCATCTTTGCGTTCGCTTTATGATCCTGCTATGGAAAAAATCAAGTGTTAAGAGAGTTGTCTTAGCGTTACGTTTTTAAACAATCTAGTAATGAGATTAATCAATGACTGCCATTATTCTTGATGGGAAAGCGCTGGTAAAACAGCGCGAAGTAAAATTAGAAAGTGATGTTGCTGAATTAATTCAGCGTAATGGTAATCGCACGCCTATATTAGCAACGATTTTGGTAGGCAGCGATCCAGCATCTGGTACTTATGTTCAAATGAAAGGCAATGCTTGCCGACGCATTGGAATGGACTCTATTAAAGTAGAATTGCCTGAAGAGACGACAACTGAACAATTATTAGCAAAAATTGGTGAGTTAAATCAAAACCCTGATGTTCATGGTATTTTGTTGCAGCACCCTGTGCCTGCTCAAATCGATGAGCGTGCCTGTTTTGATGCAATATCAATTGAAAAAGATGTCGATGGAGTGACAACCAAAGGCTATGGTCTGATGGCGATGGGGGAGCCTGCTTATGGTTCAGCGACTCCAGCAGGTATTATGCATTTGCTTGAACATTACAATATTGAATTGAGTGGCAAGCATGCGGTAATCGTAGGGCGTAGTCCTATTTTAGGAAAACCGATGGCTGCTATGTTGTTGAATGCGAATTGTACCGTCACTATCTGCCATTCAAGAACAACCGATTTAGCAAGCCATATTAAGCAAGCTGATATACTTGTCGGAGCGGTTGGGCGTCCAGAGTTTATTAAGGCAGAATGGGTTAAAGATGGTGCTGTTGTTGTTGATGCAGGATATCACCCAGGCGGTCTTGGAGATATTGATAAAAGTGGCTTGGAAGAGCGTGTTGCAGCGCTAACGCCTGTTCCAGGAGGCGTTGGCCCAATGACTATCAATGCCCTTATTAGTCAAACCTTAACTGCGGCTCAACGAGCAGCTCAGTAGGTTTTCTTTATCTCTTATTTTCAGTTAGCCATTTCAACAAAGCGTACTTGGTGAAATGGCTATAACCCGCCCAATTTGCTCAATAGGTGCCCAGATAGATACTTTATCTTGATGGCGTCTGATATTATCCGTTTTTTATATTTCAAAGAAGAAGGTTATCTTAATGTCGCAATCTGCTAGTTCTGTTTTTGCTGATATGGATAAAAACAAAATTCGTATAGGTCACCAGATTCGTGACTTACGAAAAGCAAAGGGTATAACTCTTTCCTATATAGCTGAAAAAATTGGTAAATCAGTCGGTTATGTTAGCCAGGTCGAGCGTGGCGTTTCCTCTTTGCCTATCTCTGTTTTGCAGGCTATTAGTGAAGTGTTGGGTGTGCAAATTACATGGTTTTTTCATACAGAAAATCAACAAAAAACTGATGAAATTAATTATGTTGTCCGAAGTGATTCTCGGCGTAGCCTCGATTTCTCGGATACCGGTATCAGCGAAGAGCTTTTATCACCTAGGCTGAGCGGTGATTTATTGATGATTTTAACCACTTTCTCTCCGGGGGCAGAAACCGGTAAAGAGCCTCGTAAACGTAAAGGCGAAGAGGGGGGATATATTAAATCAGGAACCTTAGAGCTAACCATTGGAACAAAACGCTTTACCTTGAAAGAAGGGGATAGCTTTTCAATTGTTGGAGATGACCCGCATTTTGTTCGAAATCCTTCTACAGACCAAGATGCTGTTGTGCTTTGGGTGATGACTCCGCCTGTTTACTAATTTTCTACGGGCAATGCGAATAATTACAATAATAAATCCTAGTGGTAATTTTTAGTCAATCTATTAGCGGGAAAATTTCAAGTTTAGCAATTCTTTATATTTTCTTGTTGTTTTTTGTTTAAAACGAGACATCTTGAATCATTAATTGAATAAAATGGTTGATGCGAGGCGTTTTGATTGATAATCTAAGCGAATAAGTTATATTTGTCCCCAAAAAAATTTAGACAATAAAAAAACAAATGGTGTTTCTATTATGTCAACTAAGGTTTATGACTACATTGTAGTAGGAGCTGGATCATCCGGCTGCGTCATGGCGAATCGTCTTTCTGAAGATCCTAGTAAAAAAGTATTACTGCTTGAAGCTGGTGGTAAAGATACCAACCCTTGGCTTCACGTACCGATCGGCTATTTTAAAACCATGCATAACCCTAAAACTGACTGGTGTTATAAAACAGAAAATGATCCTGGGATTAATGGGCGTAGCTTGGAATGGCCTCGAGGAAAAGTTTTAGGTGGTTCTAGTGCGTTGAATGGCTTGCTCTATGTTCGAGGGCAAGCTGAAGATTATGATAATTGGGAAAAGCTTGGCAATAAAGGTTGGTCTTACAAAGATGTATTGCCCTATTTTATCAAGTCAGAAAATAACGAAAGAGGCGCGAGTAAGTATCACGGTGGTAATGGTCCTCTAAGTGTTTCTAATATTCGTGTTAAGCGTAAAATATGCGAATTATTTATTGATGCTGCTGAACAAGTCGGCATACCCCGCAACGATGATTTTAATGGTGAGAACCAAGAAGGCGTAGGTTACTTTCAGCTAACCATTACTCAAAAAGGTACTCGCTGTAGTACGGCTACTGGCTTTTTGAAGCCTGTTCGTAGCAGAGATAATCTGGATGTTATAACCAGTGCTTTAGTACACAAGGTTAACTTTGAGGGGACTCGTGCATCTGGAATCACATATTCAGTGAATGGAAATAAGCAAACTGTAGAGTGTAATGGTGAAGTTGTTTTATCGGCGGGCGCTATAAATTCGCCTCAGATACTGATGCTCTCTGGTGTCGGAGATAAAAATGAACTCGCTAAACATAATATAGATGTTGTTAAGCATCACCCTGGCGTTGGTAAAAATTTGCAAGATCATTTGCAAATCCGAACTATTTATAAAGTAAACAAACCGCTAACCTTGAATGATGAATTGCGTAATCCTCTACGCAAAGCCATGATGGGTATTGAATACGCATTATTTAGAACTGGACCATTAACCATGGCTGCTAGTCAGGTGGCTATTTTTACTCAGTCTAACGACAGTTTGGATCGCCCGGATATACAGTATCACTTACAGCCATTGAGCGCGGACAAGCCTGCGGATGGTACGCATAAATTCTCAGCATTTACGGCATCAGTGTGTCAATTGCGTCCAACAAGTACAGGTCATATTGAATTGAAGTCAGCAAATCCTGCTGAATATCCTGCTATTCACCCTAATTATTTGGCAACTGAGCTGGATCAAAAGACAGCAATTGATTCGATAAAGCATGTGCGTAAAATTATTAATGCGCCAGCATTGAAGCCTTTAATTGCTGATGAGCATGAGCCTGGTGTTGAGCATCAAACTGATGAAGAGCTGCTGCAGTATGCTCGCAATCGTGCAACGACTATCTATCATCCTACGGGAACTTGTAAAATGGGGCCTAGCTCTGATGAAATGAATGTTGTTGACGATCGTCTTCGTGTATATGGTTTGGAAGGCCTTCGCGTTGTTGATTGTTCTATCATGCCAGAAATTGTTTCAGGTAACACTAATGCTCCAGCGATTATGATTGCTGAAAAAGCGGCAGATATGATGAAAGAAGATGCACGTTAATAAATAAGAAGTGAATTAAAAAAGCCCCAATAATTTTAATTAATTATTGGGGCTTTTATTATTTGTAGTGTATTACTTGCTTAGCTTTATTTAGCTACTTTTATCAAGTGTCATGTTAATCGTTTAGTAGCTCGATAATCTCATCAGCTGCAGCTTTAAGTTTCGGTACTTGCTCAAGTGCTTTTTCCATGCTCATACGTGCGCTAGGGGCATGCATAGCTAATGCACCATAAAACTGTCCTTCGCTATTTTTAAGTGGTACAGAAATGGCAACCATACCTTGTATAAACTCTTCGTTATCGACACCGATATCTTCTCGACGAATTCGTTTTAACTCAGCTTTGAGGCGTTCTTCATCTGTAATAGTATTGGGGGTACGTTGTTCAAACTTAAGTTTTGATATTAATCGGTTACGCTTGGCGCTTGGTAAGTTGCTCAAAAACAATTTTCCACTAGCGGTGCAATAAACGGGGACTCTGTCATTGATTTGCAGTTGGACTCGCAATGGCCAATGAGTTTCCACACGGTCAAAGTAGATCATTTCAGTCCCATCGGCAATTGAAATGTTACATGTCTCGCCGACTTTATTAGAGAGCCGTTGGAGAATGGTGTGCCTCTCTGTTCTTAAGTATTCGTTATTACAAAATACCCCCATGGACATTTTTGATAATCGATTCCCAGGTAGGTAGCCATGCCCGTCAATGCGAGGTTGTAAAAAACCTTCTTTTTCCAGCATCATACAAAGGCGGTGTATGGTTGGTTTAGGCAACTTCAATTTGTGGTTAATTTCAGATGCTGTAATTGGAGTAGGTGAAGCCGCAACTGCTTCGAGAATACTCAATGCTCGGAGTGCTGACGATGATTTTTCTTTGGTCTCTGACGCTTTTTCCATTTAAAAGCCCTTTTTAGTTATAGTTGTTTTATGGTCACTATAAGTAGTAATGAAACTCAGTTAACTCATTTTGCATAGTTTATGATGTTTTTTCATTTGAATAAAATGGTTTTAACAAAATATAAACATTAGTTCGTTGTGTTTTGAAGCATTCTGCTTATTTTTGCTTTTTCTTTTTTGTCATAAGGCGTCTCTTTTGTTTGGAACGTTTAAATTTTGCTCGTATTAAAATTGAAAACATACTAATAAGTGATCTTTTTGTGGTCGTTTCACTCGAATGGGTTTATAGCGCTATTCTCAAAAACCGATGAATTCGACGACATTATGAAATTTTACCGCATTTGTCACGTTGTTCAACATATTGTTTGCATCACCAAAAAATCAAATATTTTTATAACTTGTTGAAATAAAGAAGGATTATATTTAGCTTAGGTACATCAAAGATGTAGCTTGTTTTAAAGTTGTCTTATATTGGGATAATCGAGACAGAAAGTATCAAGAAATATTATATTGGTGGTTTTTTTGGGGTCTAAAACATTTGCTAAAGGTATTTTTCTATGATTTAATGACTTTCATGGATTCAATACCCATGCTTTAAACAATAAAAATATAAGGCTAGATAATATTGAGTTATTCAAGTTACTTCCTAGAATTTAGTCTTTCACAATAGTCTCTAAAAATATAACTAAAGAGGTGGTTTATGACGATTAAAGACAAGACTCCCACAACTGAAGGACGCGTATCACGTCGTGATTTCTTCCGTGTAGCTGGTAGTTACGGTTTAAGTTCAACAGTTCTTGCTGCAAGTGTTTTGGGTGCTAGTTATAGCCTGCCCCAATTAGCACAAGCTGCAGAAGCAGAAGCTAAGCGACGCTATGCAAAACCAGCTAAATACACGCTTAAGTTTGGTGCTTCTGGCTTTAACGAAAAGAACTTGTTGATTGAACGTGCTGGCTGTATTGATTTCATTAAAGATATCGAAGAGCGCAGTGACGGTGAAATTCGTATAGAGTTTATTGGTGATAACCAAATCTGTGGGCAGTTAAACTGTGTTAAGAAAACCCAGCAGGGTATTGTTAACATGTTCACTGCATCAACTCAGAACTCTGCAGGTGGTGCACCTTACCTAAACGTACTTGACTATGCATACATGTTCCCAACTCGTGCATCTCAGTACCATTTCATGTATCACCCAGACAGCCAAAAAATCCTACGTGATCCACTACGTAAGCAACATGGCCTACAGTTCTTGTTCTCACACTGTGAGCTACGTGGTCTGCAAATGGGCCTTGGTTGGGATAAGAAGCCTCTTATTACTAACATTGATGTTCTTAGAGGCACCAAAAACCGTGTTACTGGTACTCAGTTGGGTCGTATTGCTATGGATCTTCTTGGTCTTAACCCAGTGCCAATTGCTTGGTCAGAAACATTGGATGGCTTGAAGCAAGGCCTCATCGATGGTGCTGAAACTTGGGCTGGTGCGGTTGCTTATGCAAATATGTCTCCTGTTGTTTCTCAGTCAGTTGATCTACGTTTCTTCTGTGGTACTGAAGCAACGATGATGGACGCTAAAGTATTTGATAAGTTTAGTGGCGAATTACAAGATGCTGTTATGGAATCTGCATTCTTCACTCAAGCGAAGATCCAGTGTGCTCAAGAGGCTGCATTGGTTAATACTGTTGGTGCAACAACTCCACAATTAGACAATACTCTGTTTAAAACTCACGGCGTACGTGTAGCGCACCTTTCTGACGCTGAGCGTTTGAAAGCAGCTAAAATCTGTGCTCCTGAGTACAATCCAGAGCCTTGGACTAAGTGGCGTGAGCGTCTTGATAAGTGGTCTGGTGGTCAAGACACTTATGGTTCTATCCATAAGATTGCTCGTGAAATACCTGCAGATACACTTGCTGAAAATGTTCAACCACGTCGTTGGTGGAAATCTTAATAAAAGGTTAGCTTTTTAATTAAGCTGCGTGCCGGAGCTCTAGTTTCTAGGGCTCCGGTACTTCGTTTATATAGTTCTTTATAATCCTGCCGTAGTAATGTTTGACTCTTAAGCCACCTAATGGTGATCTATGTCTTTAAAATACTCAAACAAAAAGCGGTTAGATGATTTAGGCTAAATTAAATATTGCAGTTGGTTAATCTATAGGTGGTTTACAAAAATAAGCATTAGGTTCAGAGCTGTTTTTATCTTTGTAAATATTTTTTTAGGTTAGATCAGGGGTTAGATGTATGATCAAATCAATATTAAGTTGGCTTAACGATAATATCGAGAAAGTCTTTATCTTAGTATCATATAGTGCAATGGGGACGATTATTTTCGTTGAAGTTATTCGACGATTTGCATTTAGTGTTCAGTCGCCTTGGAGTACAACAATTCCCATTTATTTGTTCTTGTGGCTTACTTGGATGGGAACTTCTTATAATACTAAAAACCGTTCTCACCTTCGTTTTTCTGAAGTTCGTGAGCGCTTATCTTATAATGGTCAGTTTGCTTGTTTAATGTTGGATTCATTGCTTTGGTATGCATTTGGTGCCGTTGTTATTTATTTTTCTATTGAGCAAGTGCAAATCTCCTATGACAATTTTTCAATTGTACAGGGCACAGATGATGTGATGCAGTGGTGGTTCTATTTGGCAACACCTTTGGCGTGGTCATTGCTGTTGTTCCGCGTAACTCAAAACCTCTTGCAGGATGTTAAATGCTTCCGTGCTAAAGAGCCATTAATCACTCAAGCCTCTATGTTTGGCGATTAGGAGAAATATAATGGACGGATTATTAATTACTATAATTAGCCTTGGGGTAACCTTACTCTTTGTGCTTGGTATACCCATCTTTTTGGTGATCGGTATATGGGTTGTTGGTGTTAGCCTTGTGATCGACTTTACATTGGCCAATGTCGGCGTAACTTTATATGAAGGACTTAACTTCTATGGCTTGCTGGCACTGCCACTGTTTATTTTAACGGGGGATTTAATTGCTGGGGCTGGTATTGCTAAACGGCTGGTTGACTTTGCTTATGCTTGTCTAGGTTGGTTACGAGGCGGTTTGGCAATGGCTTCATTAGGTGCTTGTGGTATGTTTGCCGCTATTTCTGGTTCAAACTCTGCAACAACAGCTACCATTGGCGGCATCATGCACCCAGAAATGGTTAAGAATGGTTATGATACTAAGTTCGCAGCGGCAACAGTGGCAGCGGGTGGTACGGTGGGTATTATTATTCCCCCTAGTATTATCTTCATTGTCTATGGCTTTATGCTTAACTTGCCGATTGGTGACTTGTTTATTGGTGGTATGATTCCAGGCTTGTTAATGGTTTTAGCAATGCAGTTGACTTGTTTTTACTTATCTACCAGAAATAAGTGGGGTAAGGTAATCAAGTTTGAACCTGTAAGAATAGGTGTAACCGCCGTTAAAGCTTGGCTTGGTTTTATGGCCATTGGTATTGTGATTTGGGGTATTTATAGTGGTGCCTTTTCGCCGACTGAAGCTGCAGGTATTACCGCTGGTTTCTGTTTATTAGCGGGTGTGTTTGTAACGCGCGAGCTAAAACTGAAAGCGCTACCTTCTATTTTGATGCGCTCTGGTCAAATTACAGGAATGCTTGCACCATTAATTGCTATCTCAATTGTAATGCAGCAAGTATTATCTCAATTAGGTGCAAAAGATTTCATTACTGAATTAGTGACGTCTTTAGGTGGTTTCTATCCTGTATTATTTGCTTGTATGGCAATTGTATTGATCGCAGGAACTATTTTAGAAAGTTTACCGAATACTATTATTTTGGCGCCTATCCTGGCTCCGATTGCAGCGAGTATCGGTATGGATCCTATCCACTTTGCGGTAATCTTCTTGGTTGGTGATGCTATTGGTTTTATTACTCCGCCTTATGGTCTCAATTTATATGTTGCGAGTAGTATGACAAATATACCGTACTTGAGGCTGTTGTATTACACAATGCCTTACTTGATAGCGTTGATGATTGTTTGGATCGTTATCGCGGTATGGCCAGCATTATCACTAGTATTACTTAAGACCTATTAAGTTAATATTTAGCTAATCTATCTAATCCACTTGTGTTGATTTTTATCGATGCAAGTGGATTTTTTGTTTTTCTATTTGCTCTCACTTTCTTAGCTTTACTTTTCGTTCTTTCTCTATATTTCATTATTGATTCTTTATTACCCTATAAATATTTTTAGGTGTGCTTTAAGCTTTATTGCGTAAGGTATCTAATATTCTTTAATTTATTTTAGTCGATTTATTGAATTGTGATATTTGGAAGAGTGTAGGGGGGCTAAGCTTTAACTTATAAAAGTAGGCAGTATTTTATTTATGGTTGTTGATAAGTGCTGTGAGTATTGGAGGGGGGGATATCTAGCTCGGTGATCGAGCTAGATATATTTTTAAGTAAATATTTCAGAAATTTTTTAGCCGATTGAGTCTAAAGCTTTGGCTAGGCTTTCTACTGTGCGGTCAACATTTTGTAACTTATCTAAACCAAATAATCCAAGTCTAAATGTTTTATAGTCTTCGGGCTCATCACAGCGTAGCGGCACACCGGCAGCAATTTGCAGACCGATATCTTTAAATTTCTTGCCGTTATGAATATCGGTGTCATCTGTATAGCTAACAACAACGCCGGGTGCTCCAAAACCATCGGCAGCAACGCTTATATAGCCTTTGCTTGCAAGTAATGCCCGAACTTTATCACCTAACTCTTGCTGTTGTTCACATACTTTATCAAAACCATATTCTGCGGTTTCTTTCATAACTTGGTTGAACTTTGTTAAGCCATCGGTAGGCATTGTGGCATGGTATGCGTGGCCGCCATTTTCATAGGCTTCCATGATTTGTAACCATTTGCCAAGGTCGCAAGCATAGCTTGTGCTGTTAGAAGACTTGGTTCGATCCAAGCCTAGAGGGCTAAGCATTACCAAAGCGCAGCAAGGAGATCCGCTCCAGCCTTTTTGAGGAGCACTGATTAATACGTCAACTCCACAAGCTTCCATATCTACCCAGATAGTACCAGAAGCGATGCAGTCTAATACCATCATGCCGCCTACACTGTGAACAGCGTCTGCTACAGCTTTAATATAGTCATTCGGCAGTATCATACCGGATGAGGTTTCTACGTGAGGTGCAAAAACAACATCGGGTTTTTCTGCTTTAATAGTTGCAACGACTTCTTCTATCGGCGCTGGTGCGAAAGGAGTTTGGTGAGCTTCTTCCGCTCTGCGTGCTTTTAGAACGGTTGCTTGTGCTGGAATATCACCTTTTTCAAAAATTTCAGTCCAGCGGAAACTAAACCAACCATTGCGAATAACTAGGCATTTTTTGTTGGTTGCAAACTGTCTTGCAACGGCTTCCATACCAAAGGTACCGCTACCAGGTACAATAGCAACCGCATTGGCTTTATACACTTGCTTTAAAGTGCTTGAAATGTCCTTCATCACTTCCTGGAAGGACTGTGACATGTGATTGAGTGAGCGATCTGTATAAACTACAGAATATTCTAGTAAACCATTAGGATCTACATCAGGAAGTAAGCTTGGCATTTGTCCTCCGGGAATCAGAAGTAATTATCATCATATAGTTATATGATTCAATTATTGTCTTTGCGCTTTATACTGCTGCTTTGCGTTAGACTTTAATAATCATATATTTAAATTGTGTATCGTAATTCACTTGCGGAGTTTAAACCCAAAAAAATTATTTGGATAGATCAATTTTGCAATTATTTTGCATCAATATGAAATATTAGAAAAATATTTCATATTGATATTTGGTTATTTTAATCCCCTTGTCGAGATCGCTCCTGTCTATTTATATCTATCTTGCTGTATTGTTTTCTTTGGATTCAATTATGATTGGGGTTGGTATAGGAATGCTAATCGAGGTAGTTATCCCTTTTGATTATTTGCTAGCTTAATAATAATGAAGAATAAATCTATGTCTCTCAATATCCCTCAATATTTGGCCTTTAGTTTAACTGTTTAAGCTAATTTCTTATGTTCTGCTTGGCTAAGCGTCTTTGAATTGGTATAATCCGCATCGATTTAAGGCGCTTTTGAGATAATTTGAATCAATTTTGATAATAAATGAATCAATTTTAGCGTTTTTAAGTTGAACTGGATTAATTTGATGTATCTGTTTGGAGCTACTCCAATTGAAGTGCTGCCGTTATTCTGGCTCAACTGGTTATAGCTTTTGAAGTTAAGAAGTTATTACTAATTAATACAAAAATTAAACCAATATCACGTAAGCTGAGATTGCTTAGGGCAAGCTCTGTTTTTTTATTTATCTTATTTATAGTGAAGGACTGTAATTATGGCTCGCATGACTCCTAGTGAAGCGTTTGTTGAAACTATGGTGGCTAATGGTGTAACCGATATATTCGGCATCATGGGCTCTGCCTTTATGGACGCCATGGACATTTTTGCTCCAGCTGGTATCCGCTTAATACCTGTAGTACATGAACAAGGTGCTGCGCACATGGCCGACGGCTATGCTCGTGCAACTGGTCGTCACGGTGTTGTGATCGGTCAAAATGGCCCAGGAATTAGTAACTGTGTAACTGGTATTGCTGCTGCGTTTTGGGCTCACAGTCCTGTCGTTATGATCACGCCAGAAACTGGAACAATGACTCAAGGTTTAGGTGGTTTCCAAGAAGCTAACCAATTACCAATGTTCCAAGAGTTTGTAAAATACCAAGGACATGTTACTCATCCAAACCGTATGGCTGAATACACAGCTCGTTGTTTTGACCGTGCTATGTCTGAAATGGGTCCAACCCAATTAAACATTCCTCGCGATTACTTCTACGGTGATAGCGACGTTGAAATTCCTCAACCACAAGTTTTAGATCGTGGTCCTGGTGGTGAGAAAAGCCTTCAAGAAGCTGCTGACTTACTAGCTGAAGCTAAGTTCCCAGTTATCGTTTCTGGTGGTGGTGTTGTTATGGCTGACGGCGTTGCAGAATGTATCGCTTTAGCTGAGCGTTTAGGTGCGCCTGTTGTAAACAGCTACCAGCACAATGACTCATTCCCTGCTAGCCACCCACAATGGTGTGGTCCTTTAGGCTACCAAGGTTCTAAAGCCGGCATGAAATTGATTTCTAAAGCTGACGTTGTTGTTGCATTGGGTTCTCGTTTAGGGCCTTTCGGTACTTTACCGCAACACGGTATGGACTACTGGCCAAAAGAAGCGAAGATCATTCAGATCGATGCTGATCACAAAATGCTTGGCCTAGTTAAGAAAATTTCTGTTGGTATCTGTGGTGACGCAAAAGCAGCTGCTGTTAGCCTTGTTAGTCGCCTAGAAGGTAAAACTTTAGTATGTGATGCAACTAAAGCAGAGCGCGCAGAAGAAATCGCTTCTGAAAAAGCAGCTTGGGAAAAAGAACTAGACGAGTGGACTCATGAGAAAGATGATTTCAGTCTAGATATGATCAAAGAGCAAGCTGAAGAAGAAGGTAACTGGTTACACCCACGTCAAGTATTGCGTGAGCTTGAAAAAGCAATGCCTGCTGACGTTATGGTTTCTACTGATATCGGTAACATCAATGCGGTTGCACACAGCTACTTGCGCTTTGAGCGTCCACGCAGCTTCTTTGCTCCAATGAGTTTTGGTAACTGTGGTTATGCATTACCTGTAATGATGGGTGCAAAATGTGCTTCTCCTGAGCGTCCTGCTGTTGCATACGCTGGTGATGGTGCTTGGGGTATGAGTATGATGGAAATTATGACTGCTGTTCGTCATGACATTCCTGTAACTGCCGTTGTATTCCACAACCGTCAATGGGGTGCTGAGAAGAAAAACCAAGTTGAATTCTACAACCGTCGATTCGTTGCTGGTGAGCTAGAAAGTGAAAGCTTCGCTGAAATCGGTCGTGCAATGGGTTCAGAAGGCATGACTATCGATAAGTTAGAAGACGTTGGTCCTGCTCTTAAGAAAGCAATTGATATGCAAATGAACGAAGGTAAAACGACAGTGATCGAGATTATGTGTACTCGTGAGCTTGGCGACCCATTCCGTCGTGATGCATTAGCAAAACCAACTCGTTATCTTGATAAATACAAAGATTACGTGTAAGTAAAAGCTTAATTTTAGCTAGGTAAGTCTAGCTAGTATAAGCGACTAAAAGCCGGGCTGAGGGTAACCTTCCGCCCGGTTTTTTATATAAAATGCTTTGATTTAAAAGTGTAAAAATTTAATAGAAATTACCTGACTCGGAAAACTTTATGTCTAGTATGCTAAGTTCAACTCCTATCGAATGCCCACAATATTTAATTGACCAAGCTAAACAACTAACTGCAGCTCCAACAGCGATAGTTAATGCTGGTGCACGATTGCCAATGGAAAGTGCGCAACAAGCGGCGGAAAAAGGTTTGATCGAACCTGTATTAGTTGGTGATGTTAATGATATTCAAGCAATTGCTAAGGAAATTAATTGGGATATTTCCAGCTTAAGAATCGTTTCTGCAGATGGGGAAGTTGCCGCAGCAGAAGCCTCTGTTTCTTTAGCGAGAAATGGAGAAGTCACTTCTCTGATGAAAGGTAATTTACATACCGATAATTTATTACGAGCAGTTATTAATCGTGACACTGGTTTAAGAACCGGTAGACGTTTGAGCCATATCTTTCATATGACAGTGCCGGGTTCAGATTCTTCGATTTGTATTACAGATGCCGCTATTAATGTATTGCCTTCGATCGATATCAAATTGGATATTGCGCGCAATGCGACGACAGTACTGCACGCATTAGGCAATAAATCACCGAAAATAGCGGTGCTATCTGCGACAGAAGTGCCTACAGCATCAGTGCCTTCCAGTATGGAAGCGGAAGAAATTACTAAAGAAGCGGCCAATGGTGCGATTCCTGGCGCCATTGTTGATGGTCCACTAGCGTTTGACAATGCAGTATCAGTAGAAGCCGCGAAAGTAAAAGGTATTGATAGCCCTGTCGCTGGCAGTGCTGACGTTTTGTTAGTGCCCAATATTGAAGCGGGCAATGTTTTGTTTAAACAGATGGTTTATTTTATGAGTGCGGCCGCCGCAGGCATTGTGATGGGAGCAAAAGTACCCATTGTTTTAACTTCTCGTGCTGATCCTGTTCCTGCCAGATTGGCTTCCGCTGCATTGGCATCCATTGTGGCCAGTGCGACGTAATATATTGCTTACTACTTTCTTTTAACTTTTGATTGATAAATAGATATGACTGAATTAATGCTTAGCAAACCTGATATTGTTGTGAACGCGAGAGATGTATTTGGTATCGATGCAGATATCAAAGTTCCTGCTTTTAGTAAACGTGACGATCATGTGCCTGAAATTGATGAAGCGTATCGCTTCAATTCAGATGTGACCATGGCGATTCTTTCTGGTTTTATCCAGGATCGTCGTGTAATGATTCAAGGGTTACACGGTACGGGAAAGTCAACCCATATTGAACAGGTTGCAGCACGTTTAAATTGGCCTTGTATTCGAATTAATCTTGATGGCCACATTAGTCGTCTTGATATGGTCGGAAAGGATGCTGTTGTTTTACGCGAAAATAAACAGGTAACCGAGTTCCAAGAAGGGATTGTTCCTTGGTCGCTTCAGCGTCCAGTTGCTCTTATTTTTGATGAGCTTGATGCTGCGCGCCCAGAAGTTATGTTTGTTATTCAGCGAGTATTGGAGCGCGAAGGTAAATTTACTTTATTAGATCAAAATAAAGTCATTCACCCCAACCCCTTTTTCCGTTTGTTTGCCACAGCAAATACTGTTGGCCTTGGTAATTTAAATGGTCTTTATCATGGGACCCAAATGATCAACCAGGCTCAGATGGACCGCTGGAATATTGTTGCTCGGTTAAACTATTTATCTGCGCAAGATGAAATAGATATTATCGTTAGTCGAGTGCCTAGCTTCGATAATGAAGAAGGCCGTAAAACTATTGCTTCAATGGTTGCAGTAGCGGATCTAACACGTAAAGGCTTTGCGGCAGGTGATTTATCGACGTTAATGTCTCCTCGAACAGTTATTTTCTGGGCTGAAAACTTGGAGATATTTAGAAATATCGCTGTTGCATTCAGGTTGTCTTTTTTAAATAAGTGTGACGAAGCTGAATACGCTACTATTGCTGAGTATTATCAGCGCTGTTTTAATCAAGAGCTAGCTGAGTCCGATGCAATTCAAGGCTGGTTTGAATAATTTTTCGTGATTTTCATTGTTAAGGGGTTGTTGCTCAGCTCCTTAATGAATAAACGATAAAATTTGTTCCTTGAATTTATCTTAAAATTTTTTAAAAATTTAAGATAAAGCTATTAATTTTTTGCAACAAACTAATTAAAGAGTATCGCCATATATGTCGCAGGTTGAAGTTCTTCAACAAAAGCTTGAGCACTGGTGTGCCGCATCTATTCGAGCACTTGCTGATGAGCCTTCGGTTCATTACCGAGGACATTACCTTAATTTTAAAGGGCGTCCATTCCCTGTTCGAGTTGCTCATTTGCAGCTTGATCCTGATACGAATGATTACCGAAACCTAAGAGGTGTTGCCGATGGTATCGCTATGCGTTTGTGCTATAGCGATTCTGAGCTTCACAAAAGTTTACGCCCAGAAAACAACTTACAGTCATGGATTTTTGAGTTGCTGGAACAGTTGCGTGTTGAATCATTAGCACCAGAACATTTTCCGGGTATGAAGGCGAATTTAAAACGACGTTTTCTTGATTGGGCAGATAAGGCTCATGCTTCTGGGTTAACAGAGAGCCATGCAGGGATGATGATTTTTGCGTTGGTAATAACCGCTTGGTCTCGGCTATTCAGTGCGCAGCCACCAGAACAAATTGAAGACCTTATTGAAGCGACACGAATGAGCTTTGGTCGTTTAATTGGGACCAACCTGCGAACAATGAAAAGCAATCGAGAGAATCAGCTTGATTACAGTGTTGATGCTCTGATTGTTGCTGAAAAAATAGAGAAAGAAATTAGCGGCCTTTCTCCTATTTCTGATGAAGATATTGATGAAAATGAAGATGTTGAAAAGCTGCTGAAAAATCCAAATACCAGTTTACGGCTACTTTATGCTGATGGTGATGATATTGATCAGGCCGTTGGTGTTTCAGGTGTTAACGAAATCGTTATTGCTGAAGATGCAATCGATTACAAAGTTTATACAACTGAGTACGATAAAGTTGTTGATATCAGTAAAAAAATACGCCCTGAATTACTACGCAGTATGCGAGAAAGCCTTGATAAACGTATTCAGCAACAGAGTGTTAATATTCCCCGTTTGGCTCGCTATTTTTCAAAATTATTTTCCATACCAAAGCTATCAGGTTGGGACTTTGGCCAGGAGGAGGGGTTTCTTGATTCGGGGCGTTTATCTCGTTTGTTCACAGCGCCAGATGATCGTAAATTATTCCGTCAAGAAGCTGAGAAGCCGTTAGTTGATTGTGTTGTAACGGTATTGATTGATAACTCTGGTTCTATGTCTCAACATAGTGAGGATATTGCAATACTTGTCGACACGCTTGTTCGAGCGTTAGAGTTATCTAGGATTAAGACAGAGGTATTAGGGTTCACCACTGGTGCTTGGAATGGTGGTAAGGCACATAAAAAGTGGAGCAAGAACGGCCGACCTGATAATCCAGGCCGCCTGAATGATTTGTGCCACAACGTTTATAAGACGGCAGATGATCAATGGCGACGTAGTCGACAAGCAATGGCTGGTCTGTTGAAGCCTGATTTATTTCGAGAAAGTATTGATGGGGAAGCTTTGCAGTGGGCTTATGGTCGATTAGCAAAGCGAACCGAGAAGCGAAAGATCATTATGGTTATATCTGATGGTTCGCCTATGGATACATCGACTCAGCTAGTGAATAAGGAAGAGCGCTATCTTGATAAGCACTTGAAGTTTGTTGCCAGTGACATAGAGGCGAGGCCAGATGTGCACTTATGTGCTCTTGGGGTAGGCTTGGACTTAAGCGCTTATTACAGTCGTAGTTTAATGATCCTTGATAAAGAGCTGGATAATAAGGCATATTTTGAAATTGCGGACTTGCTCACTCATGCGGATTAGGTACTGTTACCTATAGACTCTCTTAAAATTAAATTCTAGATAAATGCTAGTCGTTGTATTAGTGTAAGCGGCATAATTTAATTTTAATTAATAATCCTAAGCAAAAAATGAAAACCGTTCGTTATTTAAACGAGAATGTCACGCCGTCGAAAATTATTTGTATTGGCCGTAATTATGTCGCTCATGCTAAAGAACTTGGCAATGCTGTCCCTAGTCAGCCCGTTATTTTCATTAAACCTAACTCGGCGATAAGTCAGACACTTTCCAGTGGAGCTTCATCTGCCTCTAGTAATACAAACCATTATGAGGGCGAGCTATGTTTTATGGTCAAAAATGGTGAGCTGTCCGGGATTGGTTTTGGTCTCGATCTAACTAAGCGCCAAATACAGCAGCAGCTTAAGGAGGCGGGTTTGCCATGGGAGAGGGCAAAGGCTTTTGATGGTGCGGCAGTGCTAAGTAACTTTGTTTCGGTAGCACATTCAGATATTCATTGCTTGTCTATGACTTTGAAAATTGATGGGCAAATTGTTCAGCAAGGAAATGTGGGGCAAATGTTGTTCAAGCCTGCAAAGATTTTAGGTGAAATTAAGACATTTCTGAGTCTTGAGGATGGGGACGTTATCATGACTGGGACGCCTGAAGGTGTTGGGCCAGTCATTGGCGGAAGTGAATATACTGGGATTGTGAGTTTAGACGACAAGATTCTCGTACAAGCAAGTTGGACGGCAGTTAATTAAGTGACTTAACCCACAAAATAAAATAAATTTCACAAAATCGTAAACTTTCTGCACTAGTCTTACTCTCAAGATTATATAAAACGAAAGAAGAGTAGAAGCGAATGGATGATTATCTTGAAGATTTGTTAGATAGCCAATATGAAGACTATGATGATGAAGGGTTTGGTGACGACTTTTCAGAATTGTAGAGTGTCCTTAAGAGAAAGATTAACATTTGACCTAAAATGTCAGTTTGTTTCAAATTATCAGCAAAACTGACTTTTTCTCTAAAATGTTGAACCCGTCACATAGCATTCCGTAAATTTTGACCATAATCAATAGTATCTAAATCCTAATTGCCTCTTGTGGCAATCATAAAGCAGTATAACTATGGTCGACCCTTCTTCATCTGAAGCAATACTTTTTTTTAATGATCATCAGATTGTTAAAGAAATGACCTATGCCGAATTTCAAGCAATTTTAGATAACTACGTTCCCCTTCATGATATTGCTCAAAAGGTCATGAAAGCTGTTTATGTCCGCATTAACTCTCAATATCATGTCACTGCTGCCGTATTCTTCCAAATCTCATTTGACCGGGAAGGATTTGTTGAAAAGTCCTGGAATATCCCCTTACAGCAGTTAGCTGATAATGCGGCCAAGGGCCCTAATTTGGGTTCTGGACCTATTGCACTTGCCTGTTATAGCCAGTGCCCGATAGATTGGCATCAAAATAGTTTATGGGATCCTGCTATGCAGGCTTCTTTAAATGATTTTATTCCAATTAAAAAATCAATTAAAAACAATAATTTAGGGATTGTTTTTAAGAAAAAAGATGAAGAGTCTACTGATAACCGCTACAACGAGGAAAGAACCCGGGCTGCTTTATTAATCAAAGAGCAAAGGTTACGTCAAAGGTTATTATCAACAAAAGCAGAGCAAGATATGAGGCAGCTCAGTCTTGACCACCAAGAACGTTTGATTGCCTATCAGCAGCAACTTAATGACTACCAGCAGCAGCTTAATGAGCAACGAGCTTTAAATCTCGAGCTTAAAGAAACCATCGCTGGCCAGACAGATAAAATTGCTGGCATGCGTGAATATTTTGAAATTAAGTTAAAGCAAGCTGAACAAACAGATAGTCATGAAGTGGAAGAGCTAAAAGAGCATTATGAGTCTGAGATGATACTGCAGCTTGATACCGTTGTGACTGAGCACCAAGCCGAATTAAAGGCTCGTGATGTTGAGATACTCTACCGCACGGAGCGAGAAGCTAAGTTACAACAAGAGATTGTTAAACTTCAGCAAGAAAATAAAAAGCTAATCGATATGTCCAGTGAAGTGGTTTTAGATCGATTAAGCGAAGCAGGCGTTAATTTTGTCATTTATCATCCAGGGGCAGGGCATCTAACGATTCAGCCTGCTGATGTTGCCTCCTATTTATCTAATCCTACAGCTTATGTCGCTCAGAAATGTGGTGTTAATGAACAGCTGTATCGTATTTGGCTAGATCACTTCTATAGTCCTACCTGTCAGCATGAATTGGAAAATGGTGAATTATGTGATGAGCCGGTTGCGAGAGTTGATGACCCGAGTCAGTTTATTGTAGGTGAAAGCAATTGTTGTGCTGCGCATCGTGCAAAGGCTCCTTCTGTGGTGAATATCAATAAAAATGGACGACAGGGATTAGCCTACTCAATCAACAAAAACTAATAGATGTTGCTCAGCAAGTTACGTTACAGCCACTCGTTTGGCCAGAACTTGCTCGCCGTGGCATCACTGCCTATCTGAGACGAGACGACCAATTATCCTCTTTTTATTCGGGTAATAAGTACTACAAGCTCTTTTTCAATCTGCGTAATGCCCTTCAGCAAGGCTGCTCCAATATTGTGTCTTTTGGTGGTGTCTACTCAAACCACCTTTATGCTTTGGCTGCTGCTGGCAGCCAACTGGGGCTGCAAACCACTGGTATTGTTCGCGGCTATGACTCTGTGCCACTCACTCCCACCTTAATTGATGCTCAGAATTGGGGGATGAAACTCCATTTTTTAGGTAAAAAAGACTATCGTCGTAAAGATATTACTGGAGTATTGCCTATACTGAAGAAATACTCCGGTAATTATTACTTATTGCCGGAGGGTGGAGAGAACCTGGCGGGTGTTCGAGGTTGTATGTCGTTAGCAGTGGCGGTGGATGTCGCCGTAGCGGAAATACTTGGTGATACAGGCTATATACTGTGTTCAGCTGCGGGAACTGGGTCCACATTAGCAGGCTTGATTGCTGGTGCTTCTGAGCGATGTCGTTGTGTTGGAATCAGTGTGTTGAAAGGTGAGGACCAGTTAACACCGAAAATTAACCATTGGTTATCCCTGTTAGGTAAAACTAATAAGCAATGGCGGTTATTTACTGATTTTCATCATGGTGGTTATGGTAAAACGTCACCTGAGTTAATGGCCTTTATTGCCGAGTTTGAGCAGAACAATCAGTTGTTATTGGAGCCTGTATATACCGCTAAAATGTTATGGGCAATTGAGCAGCTAGCGAAAATAGATTATTGGCCCGAAAATAGCAAGATAGTTGCTATTCACAGTGGTGGATTGCAGGGCCGTAGGGGATTTGGCTTATCACACGATGTATGAGAGGAGATATGTTAAATGGAGGGCTTGGGTTTAATGAATAAAGCGCATTTATTACAGCAATGTCGTAGCTTGGTCCCACTGGGTACTATGCGAGAGCACCATCTGCTGACTGCATTAGAACATGCGACTGAATTAACGGCATGTCGAGATGATGTCTTATTTAATGAAGAAGAACCTGAAGATTCGCTATTCTATTTGCTCTCAGGTGAAATTTTACTGAAGCATCATAATGGCCATGAAAGAATTATTACAGCAGACTTCCATTGGTTGCCTATTGTTCAGTTCCAGACAGAAAGTTTTTCTGCCACTGCATTAACTGATTGTGAGTTGCTCAAATTTGACCGACATATTCTTGATAATTTATTAACTTGGAGCCAAGTTGCAGATTATTTAGAAATCGATATTTCCTATGAGCGTGATTTTGATGAAGATGCTGGTTGGATGACAACCGTTTTAAACTCTAATCTTTTTTATAAAATTCCCCCTCTTAATGTCATGTCTATTTTCTCTAAAATTTCGTCAAGAATGGTGTCTAAAGGAGAAGTAATTTTGCAGCAGGGCGAGGAAGGAGATTATTGCTACTTTATTAAAGATGGTCGCGCAGAAGTTATACGTGCCGAAACGCCAAATGATAAAGCAATGCCCATCGCGGAAATAAGTTTAGGGCGGTGTTTTGGTGAAGATGCTCTGATTAAAAATACAACTCGAAATGCTACCGTGAAAATGCTAACCGATGGTACTTTAATGTGTTTGCACAAGAATGATTTTGCTGACTTATTACAAGAACCTTCTGTTGAGCATATGGCTTTTGAAACGCTAGAAACAATGAAAAATCAAACGTTTGAGTTTTTGGATGTTCGAACCCAAGAAGAGTTTGATTACAAGCATATTGTTAATGCCCTACATATACCATTGCCCTTGTTGCGTTTAAAAATACGTTTTCTTAACCCGCAAAAACACTACCTTATATACTGTAATACTGGTGCTCGTAGTCGTGCCGCCGCTTTTTTATTATCAGAAAAAGGGTATAAGGTAAGTTTATTAGAGAAAGGTTTGGCGGGTATTAATCAGGATCAAGTTAACGATTTGCTCGTTAGTGAGTTCGATACTATTCATCAGCTGGCTGGTTCTGCTTATTGATAATAAACAAGCGTTTTATTTCTACTGTATCGCTCATCGATGTATCTAGTTCAGCAACTTGCCATTCATTAATTTTTGTTTCAGCCCCCTCTGCAATAAAGTCCTTTAACCCTTTTTCAGAATATATTGAAAGTTCGTAATCATTAATATCGTCAGCTTTGATTTCGCTAAGCCAATGTTGTCTAGGTAATAAGCAATAATCACTGCCTTTTTTTAGGAAAGGTTTGCCAGATAGTAAAGCCTGACTGCTCATCCAGCTATGATTAGAATCATTGGTTGAGAATAGTGGTCCTTCGATATTATATTCGGACGGAAAATAAAATCGCCCAGAGATTAATAAGCGACTGGTTACTGCCTTATTGGAGTCAAAAAGATTTGATAACGCTTGTTGTCCCCATATTGTTTTGCTTAAAGGTAATTGGTGTTGTTTTAAGTGCCTCATTTTAATGGCTAGTGTGTCTTTTTCGTTGGGGCCTACCCAATTATGCCAATTATGCAAAGGAGTATTATTTTTAATTGGTTTACTATAATCCTTGTGGCCTAAATAAAATTTAACCGCGACTTCAATATGTTTTACATGTTGATATTCTTCGTCAAAAATAATGAAATCAAACTCGCCTAAGGTGCGCTGCTGATCGTTAACCTGATAATTTTTGGCAAGCAGTGTGAAGCGGGGATAGTGTTCAAAGTAAAAGCTTAATAGTTGTTCAAAATATATTCCTAAGCGTGTTGAACGCTGCTGCTGTAAATGTTCGTATAATTCTTCGGGTGATTGGTCTAGCTTTTGTAGCCAAGGGTATAAGCCTTCATCAATATAGTCTTTGTTGAACCACTCTTCATCAAAGTCAGGAATAGAGGCAAATAGTGAAGGGTGGCAAAGTGCCCAGGCAAGATCCCGGATAGGGCGTTCTTTTAGTGCCAATTGCTCAAGTTTATGATGTTCGTGAGAAGCTATTTTTTGTGAACGAATAGTCATACTCTCATGTTATCATGCTAAGTCTTTTTATTTTAATGATGCTTTCATATGACAACATTTCGTTCCGTGGGACTTATAGGCCGTGTACATTCTGATCAGACTCGAAGAACTGCAGAGCGTTTGGTGCATTTTTTGACTGAAAGTGGTGTAGAAGTTATTTTATTGGATTCTCTCGCTGAATTGGTAAACCAGCCTGACCTTGTTGACCAGGGAGATGAGAATTACATTGGACAACACTGCGATTTAGCCATTGTCATCGGTGGTGATGGCAGTATGTTAGGTGCTGCTAGAGGCATGGTTGCTCATCAGGTACCGGTATTAGGAGTCAACCGGGGCCGGTTAGGCTTTTTGACAGACATTATGCCTAGTGAGGTAGAGCAAAAAGTCGGTGAGGTGCTTGAAGGTAAATATATCACCGAAACTCGCTTCTTGCTGGATATGTCAGTTATTCGTGACGATAGAGTCATTGCTTCCGGAGATGCACTTAATGATGTTGTTTTGCACCCTGGGCGCCACATTCGTATGATCGAATTTGAACTTTATATTGATGGGCAGTTCGTCTATAGTCAATCCTCCGATGGCTTGATTATATCCACACCTACAGGCTCTACAGCCTATGCGTTGAGTGGCGGTGGACCGTTAATGTACCCTAGTATGGACGCTATCGTTCTAGTGCCTTTAAACCCTCATACTCTCAGTAGTCGCCCCATTGTTGTTAATGGCGATAGTCAGATTAAACTCATCATTGGGCAAGAGATGACAACCTCTCTCAATATTACCTGTGATGGACAGGCATCTGATTTAGTGAAAGCCGGTGATGAAATACATGTCACGAAGAAGCCAACCCGTTTACAATTAATCCATCCGTCAGACCATAATTATTATGAAACCTGTCGGACTAAATTGGGTTGGGGTAAGCATCTTACAACGGATAACACTTAAGCATTGATGATTCAACGTGAATTACGAACAATTTGAAGGCTACGATATTATTGGGGATGTCCACGGTTGTGGGGAAACCCTAGTAAAACTACTTGAGGTGATGGGCTATAAAAAACAAGCTGGAGTCTATCAGCATCCTCAACGTCAGGCTATTTTTGTCGGCGATATTGTTGATCGAGGCCCCCATATTCGACAAGCGCTTTCTGTTGTTTATGAAATGGTAACTCAAGGCCATGCACAGATGGTCATTGGTAATCATGAATATAATGTGTATTGCCATGCAACCCAGGATACCCGCCCAGGCCATACCGGTTACTTACGTGAACACAATCCTCATAACGAGCGTTTAGTGCATGAGACATTTGAGCAGTTTGCTAATTATTCTGTTGATTTTAAAGAATATTTAGAGTGGTTTAGTCAGCTCCCACTATTTCTTGAAATGCCCAACTTTCGGGTTGTTCATGCCTGCTGGGACGATCGCTATATTGCTGAGTATCAACAACGTTTCGGTACCAATTGTGTAACGCCAGAAATCATTATCGAGTCAACCAACCTTAGCTCCTTCGAAGGTAAAGTGTTAGACCGCCTGATGAGAGGAACAAGCCTTTCATTACCTAATAATGAGGTTATTCGTAGTCGTGATGGTTTTGAGCGCCGAATATTTAGAACTAAATTCTGGTCAAATGACCCTAAAACGTATAGTGATGTTGTGTTCCAGCCAGACCCTTTACCTGAACACCTTGTTGATCGAGAGTTAAGTGACGATGAACGATCAAAATTAATTCACTACCCCATTTATGCGAAGCCTGTATTTTTTGGTCATTATTGGTTGCATGGTAGGCCATCACCGGTGAGATATAATATCTGCTGCTTGGATTATAGCGCGGTAAAATATGGGCGATTAGTGGCTTATCGTTTTGATAATGAAATCCGACTTGAAGCGGGTAATTATGTTTGGCTTTATGTTGACCCTCCAGAAGAGCCAACGGAATACATAAATGACTGATTTGAACTGGCACCCTGTTGTGCGCTTTCCATTAGAAAAGGACTTAATGCCTTTTCTAAATTACCTTAAGCAGTCTGGTCTGTTGTGCCATGTGACAGAAGAGCAAGGGCAGCAGCAATTATGGATTGCTGATGAAACACGAATAGTTGAGGTGGCCGATCAGTCCAGTCGCTGGGCAGCAGGGGAGTTTGTGATTGATGACAGTCTATCCGCAGAGTATTTATCTTCTCAAGGTGGAATAACACCGAATAAATGGTTAATTATCGTTGAACTATTTAAGCTGCTACCCATTAGCTTAAGTACAATTTTATTGGGTGTGTTAGGTGCCTTATTGGTTTTTGCAGATCCTCGTAGCCTCTATTACGCGGAGCCTTTTTTATTTCAAGCCATTGGTGGGAATAAGCTCTTGCCAGTACAAGTTGGTTTAGAAGCCGGTCAGTATTGGCGTTTAATAACACCTATCTTTTTACACTTTAGCTTGTTACATATTTTATTTAACGGCTTGTTTTTATGGGTTATTGGACGGCGTATTGAATTGGCCAAAGGTTCTCCCTATTACTTGGTTGTTATAGTGGCTATCGCTTTAGCCTCCAATACAGCACAATATTTAGTGAGTGCGGGTACTCCATTTGGGGGGCTTTCGGGGATTGTCTATGGTGTGATGGGGTATGTTGCTGTTTACCAAAAATTTATTCCACATCCAATATTACAATTTAATCAATCCGTTATTATCTTTTTTATTGTCTGGTTGTTGTTAGGTGTTTTTGGCATTATCGATATGTTTATTCAAGGCAGCATCGCCAATGCCGCGCATATTACTGGTTTGGTAGCAGGGGCAATAATCGGTGGTTTGGCGGTTGCTCGTGATAAACAACGTTCAGAATAATGATTCAGGTAAAAATGAAGTGTTTTTTGAAAAAAACGATGAAGTAAGGTGTAAAGAATGATAAGTAGTGTGGCTCAGTTGTTGGATAATATCACACCAGCTATTTATCAACAGCTTAAAAGGGCTGTTGAGTTAGGCAAATGGCCAACGGGAGAAAAAATTTCCAAAGAACAACGCGAATTATGTTTGCAGGCTGTTATTGCTTACGAGGAAAAGCATATAAACCCCGAAGAACGTACTGGCTATATCCCTAAAAAAGAGCATAAACATTGTGGCAGTACTCAAGGTGAAATTGCTCATGATGAGTCGCAACCATTAAATTTTAAATAGATGTACTAACTGAAAGAGTTACTGAAAATACTATGAAAGATGCACAACCCAAAGCTATTTATTTACGTGATTATCAGGTGCCTGACTTTTTAATTGAGAAAACAGATCTTGTTTTCGAATTAAATGAGTCAGTTACAACTGTAACGTCACGGCTGACGTTAAAGCGTAACCCTGAAGCGGATAATCAAAACCCATTAGTACTTCATGGTCAAGAGTTGGAATTGGTTTCGGTCAGCATTGGTGATCAAGTTATATCAGATACCGCTTACAAACTAACCGATGAAAGTTTAACTATTTCGATTCCTGATAGTTGTATCTTAACGTGTGTCACTCGTATTAAACCCCAAGAAAACACATCACTTGAAGGCTTATATAAATCCAGTGGAATGTATTGTACACAATGTGAAGCAGAGGGCTTTCGTAAAATAACTTACTATCTTGATAGACCCGATGTTATGAGCGTGTTTACGACAACCATTGTTGCTGAGCAGTCGAACTATCCCATTTTATTATCCAATGGTAATTTGGTTGAAGAGGGAACGCAAAGTGATGGTCGACATTGGGCAAAATGGGAAGACCCTTTTAAGAAACCTGCTTATTTATTCGCTCTCGTTGCCGGTAAATTAGAATTTATTGAAGATAAATTCACTACTTGTTCGGGGCGTACTGTCACATTACGTATTTTTGTTGAAGCCAAAGATTTAGATAAGTGTGATTATGCAATGGCCTCATTAAAACATGCAATGAAATGGGATGAAGAAGTCTATGGGCGTGAGTATGACCTGGATATCTTTATGATAGTCGCAGTCGATGATTTTAATATGGGCGCTATGGAAAATAAGGGCTTAAACATTTTTAATACATCTTGTGTTTTGGCGAACCAGCGAACGACTACAGATGCAGGTTTTCAAAGAGTAGAGGGCGTTGTAGCTCATGAGTATTTTCATAATTGGTCCGGTAATCGGGTGACATGTCGCGATTGGTTTCAGTTAAGTTTAAAAGAAGGTTTTACCGTCTTTCGTGATCAGGCTTTTTCAGCAGATATGGGATCTGCTACGGTTAAACGAGTCGAAGATGTGAGTTTATTGCGCACCTTGCAATTTGCTGAGGATGCAGGTCCAATGGCTCACCCCGTACAGCCGCCATCTTTTATTGAGATTTCCAACTTCTATACACTAACAGTTTATGAAAAAGGATCTGAAATTGTTCGTATGCTTCATACCTTACTTGGAGCAGAAAAGTTTCGCGAAGGTTCAGATCTCTATTTCTCTCGACATGATGGCGAAGCGGTGACAATTAATGATTTTGTCGATGCAATGGAAACTGTTTCTGGGCGTAACCTCACACAATTTAAATATTGGTATACCCAAGCAGGTACGCCAACATTAGTTGTGACAGATGATTATGATGAAGAGAAGCAGCTTTATCAGTTAACGATTAAACAAAAACTACCGACAACACCAGAATCTAAAAGTCGGGATAAGCAAGCTTTGCATATGCCAGTAGCGCTAGGTTTAGTAGGTGAAGCAGGGTGTTTGGCATTACACCCGAAAGATTATACCTTAAGTGAACAAGCAGATAATACCCACTGGGTGCTGGAGCTTACCCAAAAAGAACAAACATTTCAATTTGAGAAAGTATTAGAAAAACCAGTGCCTTCTTTATTACGTGGTTTTTCCGCACCCGTTAAATTAGTTACAGACTATAGCCGTGATGATTACTTGCGTTTAATGCGTTGGGATAGCGATGGTTTTTGTCGTTGGAATGCGAGTCAGCAACTAGCTGTTTCGATTATTCATGAATTAATGCAGGCTTACCAAAAGAAAAAAGTTATTGATGTAGACGCTCGTCTATCTCTGGGTTTAAAGTCAGTGATTGCGGACCCATCTTTAGATAAAGCGATGGTAGCTCTTATGTTGAGTTTACCTTCAGAAGCTTATTTGGCTGAAATTGCTTCGTGTATTGATGTCGCAGCAATTCACGAATCTCGCGAAAAATTGCGTTACAGTATCGCTGAATTACTAAAAGATGATTTGTGGGTATTATATCAGTCTTTGAAAACAAATGATGCCTATAGCCCTTCTGCAGAGGCCATTGCACAGCGTAGTTTGAAGAATATTGCGTTAGATTATTTGATGTTGCTTGATGATAACGATATTCATCAGGCTTGTATCAAGCAATATAATGAAGCTGACAATATGACGGATATGATGGCAGCTTTACGTTCTTTGGTTCATAGCAACCATGCTTCGCTAAATGCAGATAAAACCAAAGCTCTCGAAAGTTTTTATACTCAGTGGCAGAATGAAACATTGGTAGTGAACCAGTGGTTATCAGTGCAGGCTTCTGTACCACAAAAAGACACAATAGAGCGTGTCAAAGTTTTAATGGAACACCCTAGTTTTTCTATTAAAAACCCTAATAAGGTGCGTGCCTTGATTAGTGTTTTCAGTAATAACTTAGTGAGTTTCCATCAGTCACATGGCATTGGATATAAGTTTTTAGCTGATCAAATTATTTCCTTAAACACGATTAACCCACAAATAGCGGCTCGCTTACTTACGCCGCTGACACGTTGGAGAAAGTATCCAACTCAGCAGCAAAAGTTTATGAAACAAGCCTTGGAAAATATTTTGGCAGTGGAGGATCTTTCAAAAGATGTTTACGAAGTTGTAAGCAAGAGTTTATCTGTCGATACTTAATTAATTATGCCTTACTCTGCCTTAAAAAAAACTCGTCAGTCATTTAAATCTTATATGACAGCCCGCTTTGGTGTCAGACCACTAGTCGAATCGCAAAGTGCAATTGAACGGTGGTTTGAAACACCATTAGGGCAGCGTGTTTTATCTGCGGAGCAAGAAAAAATTGATAAGATTATGCCGGAAATGTATGGCTATCACCTGATGCAACTTAGTGTATTAGACAAAGTGAAGCTATCTAGAGAAAGTCCGGTAACGCATCATTTTTCTCTTGGCGTTCATGAAGGAAGTTCGGCTCCGGCACTTGCACACTTTGAGCATTTGCCGATAGAAGCGGAATCAATTGATACTGCGGTTTTGCATCATGTTATGGAATACTCAACAAACCCTCATCAGTTATTACGTGAAACAGCACGAACAATTATTCCAAATGGATACATTAATATCATTGGTTTTAACCCTTATTCGTCTTTGATGCTTAAAAAGCAATTAGAGCGTGCATTTACTTCCAAGGCACATTGGCGTTATAACAGTTTGAGTTGTAACAGATTGGTGGATTGGTTGCGTGTACTTGACTTCGAGCCGCTTTTGATTCAATACGGTTATCATGCTTTGCCTCTACAGCGTGGGTATCGGCAAGGGTTTGATCATTTCTGTAGTCATTTGCTTCCGTCGTGTGGGGCGTTCTATATTATTGTTGCTCGAAAAAGTGTTGTACCCATGACATTAATCAAAAAGCCTTGGAAAAAGACAGCAACATTAAGGCCTTGGGGTAAGGGGCGTGCAGTACAGAATTCAAAAATCCCTCAAAGGGTGATTGTTAGACCTAAAAAGGAACAGCAGTAATGAAAAAAGTAGAGTTATTTACAGACGGTGCTTGTAAAGGTAACCCTGGGCCTGGTGGTTGGGGAGTTTTACTGCGATATGGTGAAAATGAAAAAAAACTCTGTGGTGGAGAAAAGCAAACAACCAATAACCGTATGGAGTTGATGGCCGCTATTGAAGGTTTAGCTAATTTAAAAGAGCCATGCGAAGTGATACTGACCACAGATTCACAGTATGTTCGTCAGGGAATTACAGAATGGATTGGAAATTGGAAAAAAAATGGCTGGAAAAATTCTGCTAAGAAACCGGTGAAAAATAGTGACCTCTGGCAAAAGCTAGATACAGAAACTCAACGTCATACTATTGATTGGCGTTGGGTTAAAGGTCACAGCGGTCATCGTGAAAATGAAATAGCTGATCAGCTAGCGAATAAAGGTATACCACAGTGAGACAAATTATCCTGGATACAGAAACAACAGGGCTTGAACCTTCGCAAGGGCATCGAATTATTGAGATTGGCTGTGTGGAAGTAGTTAATCGTAAGTTAACAGGTAACCATTACCACCAATATATTCAGCCAGAACGTGAAATTGATGAGCAGGCAATAGAAGTACACGGGATAACGCCTGAATTCTTAAAAGACAAACCTGTTTTTGCCGATATCGCTGAAGAATTTATGGCATTTGTCGATGGTGGGCAATTGGTTATTCATAATGCTCCGTTTGATATAGGTTTTATTGATCATGAACTAAGGCTTCTTAATAGCCACTATCAATCGATCAAAAACCATTGTTCGGTTATTGATACACTGGTAATGGCTAGGGAAAAGCACCCTGGACAAAAAAATAATTTGGATGCTTTATGTAAGCGCTATATGGTTGATAACTCTCAACGAGATCTCCATGGAGCCTTGCTTGATGCGGAGATATTGGCTGACGTTTATTTAATGATGACGGGTGGTCAAACGGCTTTACTGTTGGATGATAACGACAATACCTCTGCAAATTCACAGGTTGAAAGCGGAGAAATAATTAGGCGTTTAGAAAAAAGGTTTAACACACCAGTGATTAGTGCCAATGAAGATGAACTAAAGTCTCATCGCGCTAAACTAGATACCATACAAAAAGCCAGTGGTGGTCAGTGTTTATGGTTGCAAGATTAGTGTTATGAATATTCGGTTTTTTGTTCCTCATGGTATAAATCTTTTAAGTGATTTTTTTTGATAAGTTTTTCTTTAAATCTAAATGCCCTAATTAATTGAATTAATGGTGAGGGATCGTACGTCTCGTCGATTCTCTGACCATAAATTTTATTGTCGAGTTGCAATAAGTGTAATTTTAATTCGGGTAATTGATTTGCAATTTCAGATAGAGAATTGATTTCAGAATTACGGCAACTAATCTTTCCCCATTGAATAATGGCATGTCTTAACTTCCCCCAATCCTGGTGATCAACAGCATTTTGTATTACTTGAAGGCTAGAGCTGACACTGTTATCTCTTAACGGAGTACTTTTATGAGCTTTTAGAGTCGTTGCTAAGATTGCTCCTTTTTTGGAGTTATACAATAAAAATGATAAGGCAATAACTGCTAACAGTAATATTGTAGAAATGATCTGCCATAACACAGTGCTTGATCTATCGGCTTCTGATACTGTTATGTTTGGTGTTGAGGGCAAGCTGGGTAATGCCTCATTTTTAGCTGCAATACTATTTGCAACAATAATAGTCTGTTCTGGCAGTATAAAGTTTTCTTCTTTATCAGTTTTTATATTCCACCATTTAATCATTGTTTCTGGGAAGGTGAATGTGCCTGCCTTACGCGGTATTACAGCAAAATTGCTTGTGCGTTCTCCAGTAATTCCGGATATGTCTTTAGTGTTGTTAGCTTCGGATTGGTCTGTATATATCGTGAAATCATCTGTTTTAGGTATTGTGATTTCAGGTAGTTGCGCTGCTGTTAAGCCATTGCCGCTTAGTGCAAGTTGGTAGTTAAGGGGCTCACCTACTGTTGCACGTAAAATAGACTGTTTCCATCTTCCTTCTAATGAAATTTTTTCTGAAGGAAGCCAGTTTTTAGCAGTGTTGGTCTCAGGTATGGATTTGACTTGAATGGTTAAGGGTTCACTTCTTACATAAAGGTATGGGTTCCCGGAGCGACCAAAGTTAAAAGAGCGTAATGATTTCTCTAGTCTCCAGGATTGTGCTGGGATATTCAAATCACCAACCGACTGAGGATGAAGTGCATACACTTTTTCCAGAACGTTATAATTCTTTCCGCGAAATTTAGTCTTAAAGTTCTTTTCAGATACCAGTTCAATAGCAGTGTTATCTAACTTTAATTCTTCGTCATCATAACCGGAGAGCGCTATTTTATAATAGAGGCGCATTGTTAATAATAACTGTTGCTGTACGTAAACACTCTCTTTATCGTTTTCTATCTGAAAAAACACATCTGGATTACTGTTATTTTTATCTTGTGCTTGAGGTGTTTCTGTAACAGTAATGGTAATAGCTGGGCTATAAATTCTACGGTATTCAAATGAAGGGATAATTAATTGCCCCGTTTCTTTGGGGCTTAAGATCAGGATCCATTGAGTATTTGAAGATACTTGTCCATTAAGAATAGAGGTCTGAGTGCTTTGTTGTTGGTTGATAATATCAAATTGATGAGTGAGCTGGCTAAAATCTATCACCTCGGAAGCACTCTCATCAGCAGTGATGACTAAGCGCAGAGATTCGTTGCTAGCAATCGTTGTGCGATCGACCTCTGATGTGAGTGATAAACCATGAGCTACATGGTTTAGTATAGATAAAAAAATGAATGTAATTAATTTATAGTACATGTGATCGAATTAATTTCTTATTGAAAATATATTAATAGCGCTTATGAGCATTGTTTTCCGGTAATTCCCATTCGCCTTGTTGATAGAGTTTTCTTCTTTTTAAAAATTCATATTCAAATTTTCTTTTCAGTAATCCGCTTGGATCGTCGGGTACCTTTCTAAGCCATTGCTGAAGGGCTTGCTGTTCTTCAGCTGACAGGTTTTCTATTGCATTTGTTATCTGATCAGTCTCTGAATTGCTCGGATCATTTTCTTCTTGAGCTTGTTGTTCTTCACCGGGCTTAGTTTCATCTTGTTCAAGCTCTCCGTTGTCTTCATTCGGGTTTTCTTGCTCATTAGAGTTGGTCGATTGACTGTCGGCTGAGTCTTGATCAGATTGCGAAGAATTTGAGTCTGAGTTTTGGTTGCTACTATCGTTATTTTTCTGATCTTGATTGTCCTGCTTTTGAGAATTATTCTCTTTGTTAGAATTGCCTTGTTGGTTATTTTCCTGATTTCTCTCTTGTTGCTTTTTGAGGTCTTCAATAATCTTTTTATTCTTCTTTGCTTTTTCAAACGTAGGATCTTTTGTTAAGGCATCATTATATGCAGTAATAGCATCATCAAAGCGTTTAAGCTGTGCTAGGGCATTGCCACGATTATAATCACCGGTAGCGGTCTTATCCTTTTCAAAGGATTTAAGTGCTTCGGCATATTCGCCGTTTTTATAGTGTGCACTGCCTTGCCATTGAGGATTGTTGAACTGTTTGCTGGCTGATTTGTAGTCATTCTTTTCCCAAGACTCTAAACCCTGCTGATCTTTATTTTTCCATAAGGAGTCAAACCAAGATGCGTGAGCATGTTGTGGTATCAAAGAACTACTGAGGCTTATACTGATAAGAGATAAGCTTAATAGCCAACCTTTTCTAAAAAACAATGCAATTAGTGGTAGCAATAGAAGTAACAATGTTGGTCCAAACTCATACCATATATCACTGTTTCGTTCTTGTTCATTAAGTTTTCTGTTATTGCTAAAGCTTTGTTTGATATGTTGGTTAATAAAATCTATGTCGCTGGTATCAGATTGCAGAGGTAAGTAATACCCCCCTGTTTGCTCTGCTAAGGTTTGCATAACATCGCTGTTACGTTTAGCAACGATAATAGCGTCGTTTTTATCTTTTAAGAAATCACCTTTATTTGGGATGGGAGCACCAGAATCTGTACCAATACCCATAATAACCAAATCAATATTTTGAGGTAATTCTTGTTTAATTGTGGGTAAAGCAGCTGATGCGATATTGTCTGTGATCAGTAATAAAGATGCTTTCGGCAAAGCGGATGTTTGTACTAGCTCTTTAGTGACATCAATAGCCATCTCAGTGTTGCTACCTGGGAGAGGAAGGATGCCCGGTTTTAGTGTCGGTAATAGATTAATGATAGTGCGAGTATCATCAGTAAATGGAGTAACCACATGAGCTTCGCCAGCATAAACGATTAGTGCGGTCAGACCATCTTTTCTCTGGCTCAAAAAATCTTGTATTTTTAAATGGGCGCGAATAATACGTGAAGGTTTTACATCTTCAGCTCGCATACTGGGTGATAAGTCGAGAGCAATAATGACGGCCGATTCTGATTTAAATAAAGGTTGGGGTCTTTTTTCCCATACGGGGCCGGCAAGTGATGTAACAACAATTACCCAGATAGCTGTTAAAGTTAGGATAGAGCTTAATGATTTGCTTTCTTTATTGTCTAAAGCCAAATGCTGCAAAAGGTCTTGACTGATGCATTTCTCTAAGCCCGTTCCATGCTGTTGCTGCTTCCAGAATCGATAAGCTATCCATAACAAAGGTAGTAAGGCACTAAACCAGAAAGGGCGAATAAAGTGAAAGTTGCTTAACCAGTCCATCATGAACTGCTCGCTTTTAGCTGCTCATCAGAAGAAAGGTCTTTTTGTGAAGCCATACCTGAACGTTGTTCTTTGTATAAGTGAAGCAGACTGATAATAAAGCTTAATAGTAGAGATAGTGATAATGGCCACATATATAAAGATTGAGTGGGTCTTAGCCATTCTTGGTCTTGATCGATAGGTTCTAGCTTATCCAGCTCTTGATAAATTTCTTGTAGCTCTTCTGTCTCACGTGCGCGAAAATAACGTCCCCCTGTTGATTGTGCAATTTTCACTAAGGTTTGCTCATCTAATTGTGCAGAAGGGTTGACTCTTCGTGGACCAAAAAAGCCACGAATAATCATTTCATCAGCACCTATGCCAACAGTATATATTTTGATGCCGGTTTGTTCTGCGAGTGTTGCCGCTTGTAAGGGTTCAACTTCGCCTGCTGTATTCGCACCATCAGTCAACAAAATAACGATGCGATTATCTTCTGATTGTTTCAGATCTTGTAAGCGCTTTACTGACAAGCCAATAGCATCTCCAATGGCTGTTTTTGGGCCAGCAAAGCCCAGTTGAGCCTCTTGTAAAAATTGAGCAACTGTTTTAGTGTCAAATGTTAATGGGGTTTGTAAATAAGCATTTGAACCAAATAACACAAGCCCAATACGATCACCTTTACGTCGTTCAATAAAGCTTTCTACTACTTGTTTGACGGCTTGTAAGCGAGTAGAGGGTTCGCCGTTTATTACCATATCTTGTTGGTCCATGCTGTCAGAAATGTCAACAGCCAACAATAAATCCCGGCCAGATGATGATAGTGCGATAGGTTCTCCAGTCCACTGTGGACGTGCTGTAGCAGAAATTAATAATAACCATGTCAGTGCTAATAAAATGAGTATTAACCAGTGCTGACTAGACTTTTTTATTAATGCTTTTTTATCAGTTGATGTTAGCTGATGATAAAAAGGGACAACAACGGCTGATTGTTTTCTTTTTGCAGGTTTAACAAAAAAATAAATAAATAATGGTAGTGGCAATAACAAAAATACCCAAGGCCAAGCAAATTGGAACATCAGTTCTTTGCTCCTTTTTTATTTAATTCCCATTGGCTGCTATGTTGTTTAATCCATTGTTCACAAGTGCTTTTTAACAGGCTAATATCAGCAGTAATTTGTCGTTGATATTGCTGTGTGCAAATAATATCTTGTAGTGCCTTATTAAATAAAGGTGATGGTGTTCGAGAGTTCAAAAAAGTTAACCAGGCTTCACCATGTAATGAAGAAATGTTTTGATCAGGGTAGGCTGTCATAGCAGTGCGTTTTAATAACGTTAATAAGTTCTGACAGGTTTCTTCAGTAGTGCTTTTTTTCACTTCCCATTCTTTAAATCCTTTTTCAAGTAGAGCTAAAGCTTGCTTACGATATTCCCACTTTTTTTTATATTTTTGACGAGTAATAAAAAAACCAATGATAAGAGCAATGCTCAAAGCAAGCAGCAACCACCAGCCAATAGCTAAAGGCCAAACGTCAACAGATTCTGGTGTAATAATATCTTCTATTGGAAGCGCTGTATTACTCAACGGGTCAGCCATTTTAAACTCTTCTTTTATTGCTTGCTTTTAAATGGTCAGTTAATTTTTGCTCTGTATTTACCTCTATTAACGGTATAGAAAGGCGTTGGCATATTTCACGTAAGTAAGCTTGTTTTTTAATAAATTGTTGCTGCTGATCAAATTGCAATTTCTGATTGATAGATAGTGACGTTCGTTGTTGGCCGTCGCTTACGGTTACTTCAGATAATAGTGGTAAATGCTGCTCTAATGCATCAATAATCCAGTAAAGTTTTAAGGTATTATGCCTTGATAACTGAAAAAGTAATTTTTCACATTCATTATTCAAATCATAAAAATCGCTGATTAATACACATTCAGTTCCGCTACGGGTGATACGTTGTAATTGCTTCAGTGCAGAGAGCAATGAAGGCTCTTGGTGGTTTGAAGTAATATCGATTTTTAAATTAGATTGCGACAATATTTGCAACCAACGATTGACAGCTTTATGAGAGCGAGCGGGGCGGGTTTCATGAATTTCGTGAGTGTTCAAGACGAGGCCGCCTACTCGATCACCGCGTTTTAATGTGGACCAATTGATCAGTGCAGCCAAATGGCAGGCATAAACTGATTTAAAACAGTATTGACTGCCGAAGAATAATGAGCGCCGCTGATCAACCAGGGTAATAACCGGTTTTTCTTTTTCGTCGCGGTAGCATTTAGTGTGTGTGGTCTGTGTACGTGCGGTTACCCGCCAGTCAATATTGCGGACGTCATCGCCAGCTTGATATAGCCTGACTTCCTCAAACTCCATGCCACGACTTAACGCGCGACTGTGGTGCTGCCCGCTGGTTGCGCTGCTATTTGCCATTCTAGCTGAGCTAGCCAGCGGTTGTGCCAAATAGCGTAACTGTTGCAAGGTTGGCAAATCGGCATACGCACCTTGTGGTTGTAAATTCAACTTGCTAGGAGTAGCCATGATTACACTATTGACACTTTTTCCAATAAATATTGGATCACTTGATCGGTTGATACTCCCTGAGCTTCAGCTTCAAAGCTTAGTAGTAAGCGATGGCGAAATACATCGTAGATAACAGCATGAATATCATCAGGGGTAACAAACTCTTTACCTTCTATAAATGCATGTGCTTTTGCGCAGCGATCTAAACTAATGGTTGCGCGTGGACTAACTCCATATTCAATCCATTGTGATAATTGTGCATCTACTTTTTCTGGGTGTCGCGTTGCCATTGTGAGCTGCACCATATAGTCATCTAAGGTGTCAGCAGTGTGAATATTTAGTACGGCTTGACGAGCAATAAACAAGTCCGCTTGATTAACAATGGAGGAGGGCTGAAGCGGGTTTTGGCTAGCTTCGGTGCGTGCAAGTTTTAGAATAGCAGCTTCCGACGCTGAATCGGGATAGTCAATATTGACTTGCATCAAAAATCGATCAAGCTGGGCCTCAGGAAGAGGGTATGTTCCTTCTTGCTCGATTGGATTTTGTGTTGCCATGACTAAAAACAATTCAGGCAATGGATAGGTTTTATTACCAACACTTACTTGGCGTTCTGCCATTGCCTCAAGCAATGCAGACTGCACTTTGGCTGGAGCACGATTGATTTCGTCTGCCAATACAAGATTATGAAAAATTGGGCCTGGTTGAAACTCGAAGCTATGGCTCTGTGAACGATAAATATCCGTGCCAGTGATATCGGTAGGTAATAAATCAGGTGTAAACTGAATTCGTTGAAAGTCACCCTCGATACCCATGGCAAGTTGTTTAATTGCCTTAGTTTTTGCAAGCCCTGGAGCGCCTTCGACTAATAAATGCCCATCTGCTAACAATGCAATCAATAGGCGATCTACTAGATGTTGTTGACCAATAATGTGTTGTTGTAGCCACTCTCGTAATGAATCTAAAAGCATAATATCGTCAATGTTTTCTGTTATTTGTCTTAGGGCCTGAGCTTTCTCCGCTCATGTTGATGCTTAATTACTTTAGTAGTTCCACCGTTTTGCTTATTCACTCTTTGTTATAAAAATCAAGCTATAGAAATCAAGTTATAGAAACCACGAGCTAATGTAATTGTTCTTGCTTTGCCTCTTCAAGTAATTTTTCCGCAATTTTAACAATTGCATTGCGTTGCATGATGATTTTCAATCGGCTTCCACCTAATTGACGCCACAATACTGCAGAACGGATACCTGCAAATAACAAGGCACGAATCTGATTGGCAACTCGCGGCTGCTGCAGATGCTGGTATTCACCCATTACTTGGATACGGAAGCTAAACGTACTTATTGTATCTGAATAAATATCGGCAAGCCCACCGATAACATTGTCATGAGTTGGTGAAAAATGTTCGCTTTGCTGACGGCTTTTTTCGAGGCGAAGGCCAATAAAATTGAGCATATTAGGGTGTTTTTGCAGCCGTTTTTGCAAATGTAAAATGCCCATTACATAACGAATGCAATCAGTACTGCGTGATGGGTTACGTTTTAAGCTGTCGATTAATGTTCTCAAGCCTAGTTCTAGGTGGCTTACTTTTCCATACACATCCAGTGTGCTGTCAGGGTTTTGAGAAAATAAACTGTTGACCATGACTTCAAATTCGCTGGGGGGAATATGTCCAGTTTTAGCCAATTGTTCTACAAGGTTTGCAAACTGAAATACAGCGGCTAAAGCAATTACTTGTCCAGTTACATCGTTTGCCAAAAAAATACTCCTACTACATACGTGTTTGTATAACGGCACCGCCTAGACAGCGGTTATCTTTGTATAACACCAGTGATTGGCCCGGTGTAATAGCTCGTTGAGGTTCATCAAAAGTGACCATTAATTTATCGCCTTTCAAGCTAACTTCACAAGCTTGGTCTGATTGACGATAGCGTATTTTAGCCTGACAAGAAAAAGTAGCTTGTTCTGGTTTTTGGTTGATCCAATGTGCTTGGTCAGCCTGTAATTTTTGATGATAAAGCAATGGGTGGTCAGCCCCTTGAACAACCACTAATTGATTGGTTTCCAGATTTTTATCTGCAACATACCAGGGAGCATCAGACCCGTTTTTAACGCCGCCAATACCTAGTCCTTGGCGCTGCCCGATTGTGTGATACATTAGGCCACTGTGCTGGCCAATTGGCTCGCCATTATCAGTGATTATTTCACCCGGTTGAGCCGGTAGATACTGTTCTAGAAAATCCTTAAAGCGTCGCTCCCCAATAAAGCAAATACCAGTACTGTCTTTTTTATTATGGGTAATGAGATCATGCTCTTCTGCCAATGCTCTAACTGCAGGCTTTTCTAATTCTCCTACAGGAAAAAGAGTCTTTGCGAATTCATCTTGCCCTACGGCATGGAGAAAATAACTTTGATCCTTATTATTATCCAAGCCTTTTAACAAATGTGTCTCGTTACCAATATCTGTACGACGAGCATAGTGACCTGTAGCGATCATATCTGCACCGAGTAAACGTGCATAATCGAGAAATACTTTAAATTTAATTTCTCGATTGCATAAAATATCGGGGTTTGGTGTGCGACCAGCTTTATATTCGTCTAAAAAATACTCAAAAACATTGTCCCAATATTCAGCGGCAAAGTTCGCAGTATGGAGGTTAATACCTAATTTGTCGCATACCTTTTGAGCATCAGCTAAATCAGCTTTAGCTGTGCAGTATTCGGTGCCATCATCTTCATCCCAGTTTTTCATGAATAGCCCTTCAACCAGATAACCCTGCTGGATTAATAGCAAGGCTGCTACCGATGAATCTACACCACCAGACATGCCAACAATAACGCGTGTTTCAGATGGGTTAATAGGGCTAGGAGCTGATGAAGTCATAATTTGTTAATAATGTCTGTTGTATAGTCGTCTAAAAAAGGCGACATTCTAACCATCTTCGTTTAATGCCGCCAATGGATATAGCTTTCCGGCGCGATAATCATCAATTAACCGCTGTACTAATGGGCCGCGTAATAAAGGCTTGTTCTCGAGAATCTCGTCATAGCTCATCCATTGAGCAGCGATAATCCCCTTATCCAAGGCTTGACCAGGGTAATGTTTAACAGGCTTTGCAACAAAACCATGACGAATATAGGTAATTTTATTAGGTGCAACATAGCGATATACGCCTAAATAATCAGTCACGACAACATCCCAGCCAGTCTCTTCTAGGGTTTCTCTCGTCGCCGCAGTGATGATGCTTTCCCCCTCGTCGAGGTGTCCTGCGGGTTGATTGTAGACAGGTTTGCCTTCAGGTGCCTCATGTACCATGAGGTATCGGTTATTTTTCTCTACAAGGGTGGCAACTGTGACATTGGGTTTCCAGCGGCTATCTGACATAACTATTTCCGTTTGAACTGTTGATGTTTCGTCTGTTTTCGGTGTGGCTTTTTAGGATGTTGCTTTTGTAGATGTATAGTCTTTAGTTGGTATTCTCCAGGTTTAGTACTCTCTAGCGTCCAGTCGCCAATGGCCCAGCGTATCAATCGTAGGGTAGGAAGGCCAACAGCAGCAGTCATGCGACGAACTTGTCGATTGCGGCCCTCAGTAATCGTTATTTGTAGCCAGCGAGTGGGGATATGTTGGCGAAACCGGATAGGAGGATCTCGCAACCATATGTTCGGCTCTTCAACCTGCTTAACTTTAGCGGGTTTGGTCTTGCCGTCTTTTAATATTACCCCTTTTTTAAGCTGTGCAATGGCTTCTGAGGTAACGTCACCCTCTACCTGTACCCAATATGTTTTCGGGAGTTTATGCTTAGGGTGGCTAATCTGGTGTTGTAATTCGCCACTATCCGTTAATAATAATAAGCCTTCTGAATCGTAATCGAGTCGCCCCGCAGGGTAAAAGCCAGATTGCCTTATATAGGAAGATAGATTTTGACGGCCCTCTGTATCTGTAAACTGAGACAATACTTTGTAGGGTTTATTAAAAATAATGATGGATGCCATAAGTAGAGGTTATACTGAGTATAAAGAAATAATATCATGCGAGCATAGAGTCATATGATATAATCGCAGGATTGTTTAGAACAATACTACTACTGGCACAAGCTGTTAAATAGAAGTTTTTGATACAAAACAATGCAACTCCCTCTGTATATCCCCATCATTAACGACTATAAAAATATCTGAATATTGATTGAGAATTACTACATGACGACGAAAACGCCTAAAATCATTTACACCCAGACCGATGAAGCCCCCGCACTTGCCACTTATTCTTTACTTCCCATCATTAAAACCTTTACTAAAGCCGCTGGAATTGACGTAGAAACAAGAGATATCTCCTTAGCTGGCCGTATCATTGCCAACTTCCCAGAAAACTTAACGCCAGAGCAACAGATAGGTAATGCGTTGGCAGAACTGGGTGAAATGGCGAAAGCACCTGATGCCAATATTATTAAGTTGCCTAATATCAGTGCTTCTATCCCGCAGTTGATTGCGGCAATCGAAGAGTTGCAGGCGAAAGGCTACGATATTCCAGATTATCCAGATGAGCCCGAATCTGCTGAAGAGAAAGCCATTAAAAAGCGTTATGACAAGATTAAAGGGAGTGCCGTAAATCCCGTATTACGCGAAGGTAATTCTGATCGTCGAGCACCAATAGCCGTAAAAGAATATGCACGTAACCATCCTCATTCAATGGGTGAGTGGAATCCAAAATCTAAATCCCATGTTGCGAGCATGACCGAAGGTGATTTTTATGGCAGTGAAAAATCGACCACTATTGTAAAAGCTGGCAATGTACGTATTGAACATGTATCTCCTGGTGGCAATGTTACTGTCCTTAAAGAAAAAACGGCTGTTTTAGAAAGTGAGATTATTGATTCCTCGGTTATGAGTAAAAATGCATTGCGCTCGTTTCTTGAGGAAGCAATATCTGCCGCAAAAGAAGAAGATGTATTGTTATCAGTCCACTTGAAAGCAACAATGATGAAAGTATCTGACCCTATTATTTTTGGTCATGCTGTCACAGTATTTTTCAGATATGCTTTCGAAAAACACGCTGAGTTATTCGAAGAAATTGGTGTCGATACTAATAATGGTTTAGGTGATCTCTACGAAAAAATTGAAGAATTGCCTGAAGAAAAGCAAGCTGAGATTCACGCGGATATTCAAACCTGTTACGAAAAACGGCCACAGCTTGCCATGGTGAACTCAGATAAGGGTATCACTAACTTGCATGTTCCTAGTGATGTCATTATCGATGCATCTATGCCAGCAGCTATCCGTTCTTCGGGGCAAATGTGGGGCCCGACGGGTAAGCTGAAAGATACTAAAGCCATTATTCCTGATCGTTGTTATGCCGGTGTTTATCAAGAAACAATGGCATTTTGTAAAAAGAATGGTGCCTTTGATCCAAGAACGATGGGTAGTGTCCCTAATGTAGGATTAATGGCTCAGAAAGCTGAAGAATATGGTTCTCATGATAAAACATTTCAGGTTCCCTCTGAAGGTATCATGCGCGTTGTTGATGATGCGGGCCAGACCTTACTAGAGCACTCAGTAAAAAAGGGCGACATTTGGCGTATGTGTCAGGTGAAAGACGCACCTATTCAAGACTGGGTTAAACTTGCCGTTAATCGCGCAAGAGCAACAAATTTACCCGCTATTTTTTGGTTGGATGAGGAACGAGCTCATGATGCACAGTTGATCGAAAAAGTTAATCACTACCTTAAAGATCATGACACCAATGGTTTAGATTTGCATATTATGTCGCCAGTTGCGGCGACACGTTTCACTTTAGAAAGTATTATTAATGGCAAAAATGTTATCTCAGTTACTGGTAATGTACTTAGAGATTATCTGACTGATTTATTTCCTATCCTTGAATTGGGAACCAGTGCAAAAATGCTTTCTATCGTTCCGTTGATGAATGGCGGTGGTTTATTTGAGACAGGGGCTGGTGGTTCTGCTCCTAAGCATGTACAACAATTAGTTGAACAAAATTATTTGCGTTGGGATTCGCTGGGTGAGTTTTTAGCCCTGTCTGTTTCTTTAGAACACTTATCAGACACTTTTTCTAATCCTAAAGCAAAATTATTAAGTGACACTATTGATAAAGCGATTGGAAAGGTATTAGAAAATAATAAATCACCTGCTAGGCAATTGGGCAGTATTGATAATCGAGGCAGTCATTTCTATCTTGCGTTGTACTGGGCTCAAGCATTAGCAGAGCAAGCTGAAGATGCAGGACTTCAGAGTAAATTTGCTCCCTTGGCAAAATTACTCACAGATAACGAAGAAAAGATTCTTGAGGAGTTTAATAGTAAACAGGGAAATGCAGTTGATATTGGTGGCTATTATTTAATGGACGGAGAATTAGCAGCGAATGTTATGCGCCCCAGCGAAACGTTCAATGAAGCGCTTTTATCTATTTAGGCCCCTTGGTTATATTCATGTAATGATCTGGTTGTTATTAGTGGAGCGCTGATAGCAGCCAATCATCCAGCCTTTGTTATAAATCGTATGTTATAGACAGTAAAATTAAGTCGAGAAGAAGCCCCAGAGCCAAGTCTGGTATTAGTTGGATGACTTTTAATCAAACAGTTTCTGCGTGATCGTTAGCCGGTATTTCAGCTGAGGTCGCAGGAGTTGTTTCTTTTGCGGGAGTAGAACTATCTTCTACTTCTGGCACAATTTTAACTGCGTGCGAACCTTTGTCACCATCGATTATCTCAAAGGTAACAACTTGACCAGCTTTGAGTGTTTTATAGCCATCCATTTCAATTGAGGTATAGTGGGCAAAGAGGTCTCCGCTACCATTATCTGGCAAGATGAAACCGTAACCTTTTGCGTTGTTAAACCACTTAACTCTGCCTGTTGCCATGGTAATTCCTTCTTGTTTGCAGGTGAAAAACAGAATCCAAGGGGATTCATGAAGGCAGACATGCTTACATGTTATTATTTTGTGTCAGCTTTTTAGCACGACGATCAATTTATACGCAATGAATGTAACAATGTCAAATTTTTGGTCAAATTGAACCCTTTTTTGTCAGGTGTCAATTGTAATAAAATACAAATAGATTAAAAAATAATCTATGCAATATTAACAATGCAGACTTATTCAGAGGTCCACTAGGAAATGCAATTCTTAGCACAATTTAGTATGGGTATTCTTGAAAATCATCGACTACGCTTAAGTAAAGACAAGGATGAGCCTGATCATGATTCTGATGGTGGCTTACTACTTGAGGAGGCGCGGCCAAAAATTAAGCGCCCTTCATTGTATAAAGTGATGATGATGAATGATGATTACACGCCGATGGAATTTGTGGTCCATGTTTTGCAGTCATTTTTCGCCATGGATCGGGAAAAGGCGACGCGTGTGATGCTTCAGGTTCATACAGATGGGAAAGCAACTTGCGGAATTTATACCCGTGATATTGCTGAAACAAAGGCTGCGCAGGTTATTGAATATGCGCAGCAAAATGAACATCCACTGCTTTGTGAAATCGAAGCAGTAGAAGATGATTAAACCATATTTAGGCATACACCTATTGAGGATATCAAATGTTAAGTAAAGAGCTTGAGCAAACCCTTAATGATGCATTCAAAGGCGCTCGTGTAAAACGTCATGAGTTTATGACAGTTGAGCATTTGCTGCTTGCATTATTGGATAATGACGCCGCTCTGGATGTATTGAAATCTTGCGGCGCTGATTTGTCATTCCTACGCAATGAATTGGTGGAGTTTGTTGATTCAACAACGCCATTAATTCCTGATGCAGATAGTGATAGAGAAACACAGCCTACTTTAGGTTTTCAGCGTGTTCTACAGCGAGCAGTCTTCCATGTGCAATCCTCAGGTAAAAAAGAAGTAACAGGTGCTAATGTATTAGTCGCTATTTTTAGCGAGCAAGAGAGCCAGGCGGTTTATTTCTTGAAAATGCAAAGTATTGCCCGATTGGATGTTGTCAACTTTATTACTCACGGTATTTCTAAAGTGGGTGACAATAGTGCTAATAGTAATGAGCATGAACAACATGATGAAACGGGTGAGGGTGCTGAAGGTGGCGCTAATGCCAACTCGGATCCTTTAGAAAATTATGCAACGAATCTTAATGCTGTTGCTGAAGAAGGGCGTATTGATCCTCTTGTGGGTCGAGAGTTTGAAGTTGAGAGGGTGACACAGATATTGTCTCGTCGCCGTAAAAACAATCCACTTCTTGTTGGTGAATCAGGCGTCGGTAAAACAGCTATTGCTGAAGGTTTAGCAAAACGTATTGTTGATGGTGAAGTTCCAGAAGTTTTAGAAGGCAGTGTCGTTTATTCACTTGATATGGGTGCTTTGCTTGCAGGCACAAAATATCGCGGTGATTTCGAAAAACGTTTTAAAGCATTGTTAGCAGAACTTAAAAAACGCGACCGTTCTATTTTATTCATTGATGAAATTCATACGATTATTGGTGCAGGTGCCGCGTCTGGCGGTGTCATGGATGCCTCAAATTTATTAAAGCCACTATTATCTTCTGGCGAAATTCGTTGCATCGGTTCAACAACCTTTCAAGAGTACCGAGGTGTTTTTGATAAAGATCGTGCATTGTCTCGCCGCTTTCAAAAAGTGGATGTCAATGAGCCAAGTGTTGACGATACCTATAAAATTCTTAAAGGACTTAAGTCTCGTTTCGAGGAGCATCACAATATCAAATATACTGATGCTGCATTGCGATCTGCGTCAGAACTATCCAGTCGCTACATTACAGATCGGTTCATGCCAGATAAAGCCATTGATGTTATTGATGAAGCCGGTGCCTATCAACAATTGCTTTCACCAAGCAAGCGTAAAAAGCAATTAGGTGTGCATGATATTGAAAATATTGTGGCTAAAATTGCACGTATTCCTGCCAAAACAGTTTCTACATCGGATAAAGAGCAGCTACGTAAATTAGATAGCACATTGAAAATGACAGTATTTGGTCAGGACGATGCAATTGATGCATTGTCTACAGCGATTAAGTTATCTCGCGCTGGGTTGAGTGCAGAAGATAAGCCGATCGGATCATTCTTGTTTGCTGGGCCAACAGGTGTTGGTAAAACAGAGCTCTGTAAACAATTGTCAGAAGCGATGGGTGTGGATTTGATTCGCTTTGATATGTCTGAATATATGGAAAGGCATACCGTTTCACGATTAATCGGTGCGCCTCCAGGTTACGTTGGTTTTGATCAAGGAGGTTTATTAACTGATGCTGTTACTAAACAACCGCACAGTATCATCTTGCTTGATGAAATTGAAAAGGCACATCCTGAAGTTTTCAATATTTTATTGCAGGTGATGGATCATGGTACTTTAACGGATAACAATGGTCGTAAAGCTGACTTCCGTAATACGGTGATTATTATGACAACCAATGCAGGTGCCGAAGAAATGAGCAGAGCATCTATTGGGTTTACTCATCAAGATCATAGTAGTGACGGTATGGAAGCATTGAAAAAAGCCTTCACTCCAGAGTTCCGTAACCGAATTGATTCTATTATTCAGTTCTCAGCCTTGTCCATGGAAGTTGTTAAAACCGTAGTTGATAAGTTCCTTGTGCAGCTTCAGTCTCAACTGGATGAAAAGCATGTTGTGCTTGATATCGGGGATGATGCCAGAGAGTGGTTGGCAGAACACGGTTATGATGAAAAAATGGGTGCGCGGCCAATGGCTCGTTTAATCCAAGAGAAGCTGAAAAAGCCACTGGCTGAAATGGTCTTGTTTGGCGGGTTGAGTAGCGGTGGCTCTGTTAAAATATCCGTTGAGAATGACGATATCTGTTTGTCTGTTGAAGATGAGCTAGAACACGCTTAAAAATAATTAATTTAATCAAAAGGGCCTTTAATTAAGGCCCTTTTTTATTGTTTAGATAAAATCACTTTTCTCTCCATTTTTAATAATTTATATATCATATTGGCCTCTCATTTTGTTTTTTGAAAAATAATTTATCAGGTTAGAAATTATTTTCATTGATCATACTTTTTTACTATAACCATATTCTATCTTGTTCGTTGTCAAGCTTATTGTTGCTGGTACACTCCTGCGGCTCAATGAGCGATTAACGTATGGATTGGATAGAAATAATTATAGGTTTTTGTGTCGGGGTTCTTGTTGGCGCAACAGGGGTTGGCGGTGGTTCACTGATGACGCCAATTTTAATTTTTGGTTTGTCAATTGAGCCAATCGTTGCGGTCGCAACCGATTTAATTTTTGCTGTTATTACTAAATCTGGCGGCGTTATTTCTTATTTTAAATACCGTGTTATTAATTGGCGAGTTGTCATTTTTTTGCTTATTGGAAGCTTGTCATCAGCGCTGGTTACTTTGTGGATTTTGCAATCAATCAATAATGAATCAGCTGCATATAATGATTTCATGGTTCTGGCTTTGGGTATAGCGCTTTTAATCTCATCAATAGGGTTGTTGATTAAAGCCAATATTTTATATATACCACTAAATAAAAAAATTTTTCCAAAGAACGTTTTTGCTGATATTTTTTCTAAAGCACAGTATAAAAACACACTACTAATCGTTGTCGGTGCTGTAATCGGCTGTATGGTGACAATATCATCCGTCGGGGCTGGGGTTATTGTGGCATTAGTATTATTTTTTATTTTTCCCAAAATGAAAACGGTGGAGGTTGTTGCTACAGATATTGCGCATGCTGTCCCTTTAACTTTAGTTGCAGGCGTTGGTTACATAATGATGGGGCTTGTAGATTGGTTACTGTTAGCATCTTTGCTTATCGGTTCCTTGCCTGGCATCTATTTAGGAAGTCACCTTGGTGTCAAAGTGCCGGATAATTTAATGAAGATATTGATGGCAATTATATTTCTAATCATTGGTGTGAAGTGCCTGCTATAAATCTAGTCAATAAATGCCAATAGCGGATAGGCAATAACAATGGCTATGAGTGTATGGCCTCGAACTTTGGTGATGTTGCTTATCAGAACGGTTTGACGGCCAGCGGGCAAATGCTTAATGCAGGGCTTAAGATATTGATGTGTTCGAGAAAGGAATGATGGTTGATTACCTTCATCCCTTTTTTGTAGGGCAAAGCAGCGTTAGTTGTTAGCGAGCTCTGAAAGTAATACGCCCTTTGGATAAGTCGTAAGGCGTCATTTCAACTTTAACCTTGTCACCGGTCAGGATACGAATATAGTTTTTACGCATTTTCCCTGAGATGTGGGCAGTCACGACGTGACCGTTTTCTAATTTTACGCGAAATGTAGTATTTGGCAGAGTATCGATTACTTCACCATCGAATTCAATGTTGTCTTCTTTTGCCATCCGGCACAAACCCCTTATAGGACCCTTATAAACGAGCGCTGCATTGTGCCTGAATTTTGTCTGTGCGCCAAGAGCGAAGGCTATAAAACCAGTAGCCATTTCGTGCCATCCTGGATTTCCAGAGGCCGATAGGCTGATTTATAGTTCATTTTGGGGGAAGATTTAATCCAATAGCCCAAATAGACAGCGGGTAGCTGTTGTTGTTTGGCTTGTTCGATTAAGAATAATATGGAGTACGTACCCAGGCTACGTTTGTTTTCGTCTGGGTCAAAATAGGTATAAACGGCTGAAATTCCGTTATCCATCATATCTGCAACGGATAGGGCAATTAATTTGCCGTTATTGCGGAATTCATAATAACGTGTTGAATTCCATTCGTTGGTGAGAAAGCTCTCGAATTGTTCGCGAGAAGGAGGATACATATCTCCATCAGCATGGCGCTCATTAATATAACGTTCATATAAAGCGTAATGCTCGTCGGTATCAATAGAGTAGACGATATGGCTCGATAAGTCTTGATTGCGCTTCCAGGCGCGTTTCTGTTGTCTATTAGGTTTGAATAGCTCAACAGGGATACGAATAGGAATACATGCAGTGCAGTTTTGACAGAGAGGTTTGTATATATGTTTGCCACTACGACGAAAGCCATATTCTGATAGTTGTGAATACAGCGCTTTATCAATAGTTTGTTTAGGGTTTAAAAAGACAGTTGCAGCGCTTTGTTCAGATAAATAACTGCATTTGTGAGGCTGTGTTTGAAAAAACTGTAGAGATTCCAGCTCACTAATAGTTTCTTCAACGGTATTGATCTTTTCGTCTAAGTTACTCATAAGAGGTCAATGGTCTTGTCCCATGGTCTTACTCAGTGTCAATACGCCAATACGATGCAGGCAGTGTAATGTCTTTAGGGCCCCACTGATTATCCATCGTACGAAGATTTGTTGAGTCTATATGCTTGCCAAGCGTTTGTTCAAAAGTATGTCGATCAATCTCTATAGCCCCCAGGCTGCTGAGGTGATCATTGTAGACCTGACAATCAATAAGCTTATATTGCCATTGTTTTAACTGTTCGACTAGATGCGCAATCGCTATTTTTGAACCGTTGGTCGCCTTGCTGAACATTGATTCGCCAAAAAAGACATCACCCAATGCAATGCCGTAAAGTCCGCCAATGAGGCTATTTTCTCTCCAAACCTCTACGGAATGAGCGTAGCCCGCTATATGTAGCTCTTCATAGGCTTTTATCATTGCTGGCGTTATCCAAGTGCCAGGTGTGCCAGTGGCGTCTCTACGGGGTTCTGAGCAAGCTTTTAAGGCCTCATTAAAATTTTGATCAATAGTGACACGAAAACCGCCTTGTTTAAGTGTTTTGCGCAAGCTGCGACTGATATGGAGTTGATGGGGGTAAAGTACCATACGAGGAGAAGGGGTCCACCAGAGAATTGGGTCTCCCTCATTAAACCAGGGGAATATACCTCGTTGATAAGCAGCCAGCAGCCAGTCAGATGTTAATTGGCCACCAGCTGCTAGTAAACCGTTAGGCTCTGAAAGTGCCTGGTTTGTAGGTGGAAACTCGGGCGTAGTCGTATCAAGCCAGGGTAATTTCATCGCATGGTTTTACTTTAACTTAGCCCTGTAATTTATTGATTAATAAGCTTTATTGGTCTAAATATTTCTCTGCATCTAATGCGGCCATACAACCAGCGCCAGCAGACGTGATTGCTTGACGATAGACATGATCTGCCACATCGCCAGCAGCAAAAACGCCCTCAATACTGGTTTGAGTCGCCTTGCCATTCAGACCGCTATTAATGACGATATAGCCATCTTTCATTTCTAGCTGGCCTTCAAAAATGCCTGTATTGGGAGTATGGCCAATAGCAACGAATACGCCTTGTAAATCGATATCTTGAGTTTCATTATTTTCGGTATGCTTAACGCGCATACCCGTTACGCCAGTGTCATCACCCAAGACTTCATCAAGCGTATGATTCCATAGGAGTGTTACGTTGCCATTTTCTGCTTTTTCGAAGAGTTTATCCTGTAGGATCTTTTCAGAGCGCAAGCTATCCCGACGATGGACTAAAACAACTTCTTTACAGATGTTTGAGAGGTACAGCGCTTCTTCCACAGCAGTGTTACCACCACCAATAACGGCTACTTTTTGATCGCGATAGAAAAATCCATCGCAAGTCGCACAGGCACTGACACCTTTTCCCATAAATGCTTTTTCTGATTCAAGACCAAGGTAACGAGCCGATGCTCCAGTCGCAATAATTAATGAATCGCAGGTATAAGTGTCATTCCCCTTGATGGTGAATGGGCGATTTCTTAAATCTACTTCATTGATGTGGTCAAAAATAATGTCTGTATTAAAACGTTCGGCGTGTTGTTGCATCTGCACCATTAAATCCGGGCCCTGTAGGGCTTCTATACCGCCAGGCCAATTCTCAACTTCTGTAGTGGTGGTTAATTGACCACCTTGCTGCATGCCAGTAATAATAACTGGGTTTAAATTAGCGCGTGCAGCATAGATGGCGGCTGTATAGCCAGCGGGTCCGGATCCCAAAATTAATAACCGGTGATGTTTATCGAGGCTCATGATAACTTCCAAAACGAATTAATGGGTCAATTGTGATAAGGTGCTGAATAACCTAGAAAAAATAACTGTAGTCAGTAAAATAGCGCGCATCATACCATGGTGTTCTCCGTCTCAGTAGAGATTATCACTGGCTTATTTATTAATTTAAACCCTATGTGGTAGAAAATGCCTTTGCTAGATAAATTGTCATTTAAATCTTTGGCATCTTTTGATGAAAGCTTTAAAAAAATGATTTTGGCGCAACGTAGACAGAGGAAAGAAACGCTTCGAGAGGTTTACTTAGATTCTAAAAGTTATGTCTATAAGCGTTATATTATTAAGCAACCTTCATTTTTTTATGTAAAACCATGGGTAAATGAGGCTGTCACGCTGATTAAGGCGAATGGCTTACACATGGCTAAACATGTTGATTTATACAAGGGCATTAATAGTGAAGGCGATATTGAGATTGTTCATAAAAAGACCTTTATAGCTGGCGAGCCTTTAGAAATTGTTACCAAGAAACATGTTAAAAAACTAGCTGTATTGTTGGCTGATCTACATAAGCTTGGTTTAGTCACTAGGGATCCACATAAAAAGAATTTTTTTGAAGATGCTAAGGGTGATATTTATGTGGTGGATATGGGAAAAGCACACCTTCATCGCTTTAGGAGCCCTTTATATTTTTATAATATAGGTAGTGAATTTGCGAAGTTAATGCATAGAACTATTGAGGAAAATAATGAATTTTGGGATCGATTTATAACTATTTATTTTCAGCATCACGTAATGTCTAAGCTTTCAAGAAAAGTGGTTATGCTGTGCTACTACATTTGCCAGTTTAATAGAAAGCAACGACGAAATTTATGAGTCATCACATATTCATGCACTTTGTGCTTTTTCAGTAAGGTTATTTATATTTGAAATCTACATCTAAAACTATGAGTGAGCCATCGCCAGTACAAAACGCATTGATACGTATCGTTAAAGAAGGTGCTTTAATCGGTTGGTTACTGCTGTGTGTTTATTTATTGCTAGCACTTTTATCATATTCATCAAGCGATCCTAGCTGGTGGTCTAGCACAGGCTCGACGAATAAAATTCAAAATACCGCAGGGCCGACAGGCGCCTGGCTGGCTGATGTATTCTTTTCATTGTTTGGTTACTTGGCGTACTTGTTTCCGTTGATGATTGCCTATCGTGTCTGGCGTGTTTTTATGGAGAGAAATCGTGCGGTACCTTTTGATGGTTTAATGTTTCTTGTCCGTATTGTTGGGTTAATTTTAGTCATCATAGCGGGTACAGGTTTGGTTTCTCTTCAGATAGGAGAGCAAAGTACCAACTTGCCAGTTTCTGATGGTGGGGTTTTAGGAATTTCTGTTGCGAATGCGGTCGAAAGTGCTTTCGGTTTTGTCGGCGCTAATTTGTTATTAATGTCAATGGGATTATTTGGGATCACTATATTTACCGATCTATCGTGGTTATTACTAATGGATACCATTGGCTACACAACGTTAAACCTATTTCGGTGGATAGGAGAAAAATTTACAAGCTATCGACAGCAGAAGGCTGAACAGAAACAAGTGCAATCTACGGTGCAGTCTCGTAAAGAGAGTGTGTCGAAGCAATTAGAAAAAAATAAACAGCGTATACCACCAACTATCTCAAAACCTATTCCGAAGCCGAAGCCTAGTCAGCGTATTGAGAAAGAAAAACAAACGACGCTATTTGATACGCCAGTCACTGGCGAATTGCCTCCCGTTAACTTATTAGATCCGAGCGATCACTCCAATGATAAAGGTTTCTCTGAGGAATCTTTAGAAGCAATGTCTCGCTTGCTGGAATTAAAACTACAGGACTTTGGTGTTACTGCTGAAGTGGTCTCTGTATTGCCGGGGCCAGTTGTTACCCGTTTTGAAATTCAGCCGGCGCCTGGTGTAAAAGCTAGCCGTATTACTAATTTAGCAAAAGATCTGGCTCGGTCTATGGCTGTTGTCAGCGTTCGAGTCGTCGAAGTTATTCCAGGTAAGACGGTAATGGGAATAGAAATTCCCAATGAACACAGAGAAATGGTTCGCTTAAGCGAGGTGATTGCCTCAGATGTTTATGAGCAGTCGAAATCACCATTGACTCTGGCATTAGGACATGACATTTCAGGGCAACCAATCGTTGCTGACTTAGCAAAAATGCCTCACTTACTTGTTGCAGGTACCACAGGCTCAGGTAAATCTGTTGGTATTAATGTCATGATTTTGAGTATGCTTTATAAGTCGACGCCCAAAGAGGTTCGTTTAATACTGGTCGACCCAAAAATGCTAGAGCTTTCTGTCTATGAAGGAATTCCTCACCTGTTAACGCCCGTTATCACAGACATGAAAGATGCATCTAATGGTTTGCGCTGGTGTGTCGGCGAAATGGAGAGGCGCTATAAATTAATGGCTGCACTGGGAGTGAGAAACTTGGCGGGTTATAACCGTAAAGTTGAAGATGCGATTAAAAAAGGTGAACCATTATCGGATCCACTGTGGCGACCAGAAGAAGAGTTTATTGCGGGTGAGGCAGTGGCAACAGCGCCACCATTGGAAACTCTACCCGCTATTGTTGTTGTTATCGATGAATTTGCTGACATGATGATGATTGTGGGCAAAAAAGTAGAGCAATTGATTGCTCGTATCGCACAAAAAGCACGGGCAGCGGGCATACATTTAATGCTGGCGACTCAACGTCCTTCTGTTGATGTTATCACTGGCCTCATTAAAGCTAACGTACCCTCACGTATTGCTTTTCAGGTATCTTCTAAAATAGATTCTCGTACTATTCTTGACCAAGGCGGCGCTGATCAATTGTTAGGGCATGGTGATATGCTTTACTTGCCTTCGGGAACCAACGTGCCTACTCGTGTTCATGGTGCCTTTGTCGATGATCATGAAGTACATAAAGTCGTTGCCGATTGGAAACGTCGAGGCGAACCAAATTATTTAGACGGTGTCGTTGATGAGAGCACTAATAATATTCCTGTCCCTGGGTTATCGACGGGTGGAGATGATGAAGGCGGGAGTGATGAAGGCGATGCGCTTTATGATGAAGCTGTAGCCTTTGTCACTGAGTCGCGCAAAGCCTCAATATCATCAGTACAGCGAAAATTACGCATCGGTTATAACCGCGCAGCACGTTTAGTTGAAACAATGGAAGCCGCTGGCGTGATCAGTGAAGCAGGGCATAATGGTTCACGAGAAGTATTAGCGCCACCTCCACCGCGACACTAATGATGAATTTAATCAGGATATTTGACGCAGATAAAACATGAGAACCTTATTTACTATTTTTACAATAGTTGCTGTTGTATTCACAACAACTGTATTTACAACAACCGCTATTGCGAATGACACACAAGAATTAGCCAACTTGTTGAAAGATTACAAAACAGCACAAGGTGATTTTGAACAAACTTTAGTTGATGCGAAAGGCGACGTTATTCAAGAGTCATCGGGTATCTTTACGGTAAAATCACCAGGCTATTTTCGCTGGGAAACCCAGCAGCCATTCCCTCAGTTGTTGGTTTCAAATTTATCGAAAGTGTGGCTGTATGATCCTGATCTTGAACAAGTGACTATTAGACCTTATACGCAAAGTGTAGAGCAGTCACCAGCGTTGCTATTGAGTGGTAATGTAGAAGAAATTACAGAAAATTATGATGTTCAACAATCAGCTGCTGAAAAGAGTCACTTTACCTTAACACCTAAAAAGTCAGGCGGGACATTTACTCAGTTGGAATTGATATTTGTTGATGATGTGCTCAGCAGTATGATGCTGAAAGACAGTTTAGAACAAACCACAACATTTACATTTGGCAATTTTGAAATTAATCAACCTGTTATCGATAAGTTTTTTCAGTTCGAACCACCGGAAGGGGTTGATGTACTGATTAATGAGTCTTGATTGATGGATGATCTTTTTGCTCAAGAGGCAGGTTCTCAAAAAGCATCTTATATGCCGTTGGCCGCCCGATTGCGACCACAAACTCTAGATGAATATATTGGCCAGCAACACTTATTAGGTGAAGGTAAACCTCTTAGAGATGTCATCGATAAAGGACAAATACATTCGATGATCTTCTGGGGGCCACCAGGCGTCGGTAAAACATCTCTTGCTAAATTATTAGCTCACCTGGTAGATGCCCATTTTGAAACCCTGTCAGCGGTTATGGCAGGTGTTAAGGATATTCGTCAGGCTGTGAGTAACGCTGAATATCATTTGCAAAATGGCACTGGAAAAACAAAAAGAACGATTTTATTTATTGATGAAGTGCATCGTTTTAATAAATCTCAACAGGATGCATTCTTACCTTATGTTGAAAATGGCACGGTTACTTTTATTGGAGCAACCACAGAAAACCCTTCTTTCGAATTAAATAATGCACTCTTATCACGCTGTCGAGTTTATGTATTACGTAATCTAAGTGATAAGGATGTTGAATCACTGTTGCAGCGTGCGCTAAGCGATAAAGAGAAAGGACTAGGAGATAAAAATCTAAGCTGTGATCAGGAAACTCTTTCACTATTGGCCGCAGCAGCGAATGGTGATGCGCGCAAGGCACTAAACCTACTGGAAATCGCCAGTGATCTCTCCGTTGATCAGTGTATTACCAAAGATTCTGTTGCAGAGGTCATTGGTGGAGATGTACGTCGTTTTGACAAGGGGGGCGATATTTTTTATGAGCAAATATCAGCGTTGCACAAATCTGTACGTGGTTCTTCCCCTGATGCGGCTCTCTATTGGTGTATGCGTATGTTGGATGGTGGTTGTGATCCACTGTATATCGCCCGCCGGGTGGTGAGAATGGCAATAGAAGATATTGGTAATGCTGACCCTCGTGCATTGCAGATAAGTCTTAATGCCTGGGATACTCAAGAGCGACTTGGCAGCCCAGAAGGCGAATTGGCGATTGGGCAGGCAGTTGTTTATCTCGCAGCCGCACCGAAGAGCAATGCCGTGTATAATGCGTTCAATTCTGTGAAGTCAGATATGGCGACATTGCCAGATTATGATGTACCTGTACATTTGCGTAATGCGCCGACACAGTTAATGAAAGAATTGGATTATGGTGCAGAGTATCGCTATGCCCATGATGAGCCTGAAGCCTATGCGCCTGGAGAGAACTATTTTCCAGAAGAGATTGCTGATAAGCAATATTATTTTCCAGTAGAGCGTGGGCTAGAATTAAAGATCAGAGAAAAGCTTACTTATTTACGTGAACGAGATGCACAAAGCAATCAACAACGTTATCCATTGTCCAAAAAGTCGATTGATAGTAAACCTAGTGATCAGAAAGGTTAACAAATGGTTTGGCTGGCTGTTGCTTTAGGCGGTGCTTTAGGCGCAATGGGGCGTTTTGGCATTGCACAGTTGATGCCTTCCGTGAGTGGTGAATTTCCCTGGGCAACGCTCGTGGCCAATATTATTGGTTCTGCATTAATTGGCTTTTTCTATGTGCTTATTACAGAAAAGGGAGTGGTTGCTGAAGCATGGCGGCCTTTTATTGTTGTTGGCTTTTTAGGTGCGCTTACTACTTTTTCAACCTTTGCCTTAGATGGTTTTATTCTCTGGCAAAATGGCCAATTGTCGACGGCGATTATCTATATTATTAGTTCTGTGCTTGCTTGTTTGTTGTGTGCAGCGAGTGCTATTTTATTAACACAACGTTTATTTTAATCTATCTATGACGAATAGGATGTATGATATGAAACATAACTTTGTCGCAAAACATGCGAGAAAATTTAATAAAACTGTCGTCTTTAAAGACAAAAAGAAAGCATTAAAACGCGGTGAATATAAGCATAAAAAGCATACTGCCCCGGTTAAATCAGAACGTTATCAAATAGCAGCATAAGATTAGCTATGCACTATCTGATAACGTTTTGATTATTATCATTAATCAATCTCGATAGAAAATAAAGTATTAAGTTAATTGGAATAAAGCATTATGTTAGACCCTAAACTGGTTCGGACTGAGCCTGATGTTGTTGCTAAAGCTTTAGCGAAACGAGGATTTGTATTAGATGTTGATGCCTTGAATGCATTAGAGGCAGAGCGTAAAGTGCTGCAAGTAAAAGCGGAGTCTTTACAACAGGAGCGTAATAGCCGCGCTAAGAGTATCGGTAAATCAAAAGCCGCAGGTGAAGATATTACTCCATTACTGTCTGAAGTAGAAAGTTTAAAAGGCCAGTTGGCTGATGCCGAGGATGCGCTAAAAGAAGTACAAGAGAAATTAAATGCATTATTAAATGCGTTGCCTAACTTGCCAGCGGATGAGGTGCCTGAAGGAAATGACGAAGATGATAATGTTGAAATTCGCCGCTGGGGCACACCAAAGACATTTGATTTTGATGTGAAAGATCATGTTGATCTTGGTGAAAGATCAAATGAATTGGATTTTGAAATTGCCACTAAACTAACAGGCTCTCGCTTCGCGGTTATGCGCGGTCAGTTGGCAAGGCTTCATCGTGCATTAATTCAATTTATGTTGAACACACATATCGAAGAGCATGGCTATAAAGAAATTTACGTCCCCTATATGGTGAACAAAGATTCTTTGTTTGGGACAGGGCAGCTTCCAAAGTTTGAAGAGGACCTCTTTAAAACCAATGATGAGCGCGAATTGTATTTGATTCCAACCGCTGAAGTACCGGTCACTAACATTATGCGTGATGAGTTATTAAAAAGTGATGCAGAGTTGCCAGTTAAATTAGTTTGTCATACACCATGCTTCCGCAGTGAAGCCGGTAGCCATGGTAGAGATACGCGTGGAATGATTCGCCAACATCAGTTCGAGAAAGTTGAATTAGTTAATTTTGTGAAGCCAGGTGACTCCGAACAAGCTTTAGAAGAATTAACCGCCTGTGCTGAAACAATATTGCAAAAACTGGAATTACCATACCGTACCGTTATTTTATGTACTGGTGACATTGGTTTTTCTTCTGCGAAAACATACGATATTGAAGTCTGGGTGCCTTCGCAGAATAAGTATCGAGAGATTTCATCTTGTAGTAATTTTCGTGATTTTCAAGCACGACGTATGAAAGCGCGTTACCGCAGCCCTGAAACAGGAAAACCAGAATTATTACACACTTTAAATGGTTCTGGTCTGGCTGTAGGGAGAACGTTATTGGCTATCATGGAAAATTACCAGCAAGAAGACGGCAGTATTAATGTACCAACAGTTCTACAGCCTTATATGGGTGGAGTAGAAAAAATTTCGTAATGTTATCTGAAGTTGTTTATTAGGCGTGCACTGCATGCCTAATTGGTAATTTCTTGTACCTGTTAGTTCTCTTAAAATATTTGTTAACTTAAAAATTATTCTCTATGGATTTCATGCCATTTTTTTTCGATCTTAAAGGTCGAGCTTGTTTGTTTGTTGGTGGTGGCAGCATTGCTACTCGAAAGGCACGGTTAATTGCTAAAGCCGGTGCTAAGCTAATTGTAGTCTCCCCTTATATTACTGATGAGATGCAGGCCTTGGTAGAAAAAAGTCAGGGAGAATGTTTTTTTCGCGAGTTTGAAAAAAATGATATTGATGTAGCCAGTATTAGTATTGTTATATGTGCAACGGATGATAAATCTGTAAATCGTAGAGTTTCTGAACTATCCCAGCAGAATAGAATACCTGTTAATGTTGTTGATTCACCGGAGCTTTGTAGCATTATTACTCCAGCGATTGTTGATCGCTCTCCAATAATGATTGCTATCAGTAGTGGTGGTCAAGCACCTGTGCAGACGAGGCAAATCCGTTCTAGGCTTGAAGTAATGTTTCCCTCTGCTTATGGAACATTAGCAAGAATAGCGAGTAAGTTTCGGCCAGAAGTTAAGCAAAAGTTAAAGCCTGGAGAACAACAACTACGTTTTTGGGAGAAAGTATTTAACGGCCCCATTGCTGAAAAAGTCTATTCGGGCAGAGTAGATGAAGCCGAGCAAGCCATTCAAAACCTTCTAAAACTTGCAGAACAAGACAGTATTAACAATAAAACACTTGCCGGCGAAGTTTATTTAGTAGGTGGTGGCCCTGGCGATCCTGACCTATTAACCTTTAAAGCATTGCGTTTAATGCAGCAAGCAGATGTTGTTCTACATGACCGATTGGTCAGCGATGGTGTATTGAACTTAGTGCGCCGGGATGCAGAGCGCATTTATGTGGGTAAACGGCGTGCAGATCATGCAGTACCACAACAGAATATTAATCAGCTATTGGTAGATTTGGCGAAGGAAGGCAAGCGAGTGCTTCGATTAAAAGGGGGAGACCCTTTTATTTTTGGCCGTGGTGGAGAGGAAATCGAATTACTTGCTGAAAATAATATTCCATTTCAAGTTGTTCCCGGTATCACCGCTGCCTCTGGCTGTGCTGCTTATTCTGGTATTCCTTTAACCCACCGTGATCACGCTCAATCCGTACGCTTTATCACAGGCCACACTAAATCAGGGGATATCGATCTACCTTGGGAATCCTTGATGGACCCCAACCAGACTCTGGTTTTCTATATGGGGCTGACAAACCTTGAGGCTATTTGTGCTGGATTGATTCAACAGGGCCGGGACGAAAAAACGCCGGCGGCTTTAGTCGAAAAGGGTACAACACCTGAACAGAGAGTACTTGTTGGAACCTTAAAAGATTTGCCTGATATTATTAAAGGGAAGGATGTTCATGCGCCGACACTGTTGATTATTGGTGGTGTGGTTTCGTTACATGATAGTTTGGATTGGTTTTCTTCTTAATAAGATAGCGTTTCTTACAGGTTTATGTATCTCACCAGAAACTTCGAGCGGTTAATACGGTCATAACTTATACAATGCCATTACTGATTCTAGATGGCAGTTACTATGAAATATTTGATGTATCAACCTTATGAAAACCATTTCTTATAGCCTTTTTTTCCTCCTCCTTAGTTTTTTCTTAAACCACCAAGCCATGGCTGGCGATAAACTGACAGTTCAGGATGCACATATGTTGTCATCCAAAGGCGAAATACTACTGATTGATATTCGTTCAGTTCAAGAATGGGAGCAGACAGGTGTTGCCCCTCAAGCAGTTACTTTGTCGATGCATCAAAAAGGAGGGTTGAACCAATTAGAGAAGCAGCTGTTAAAGTTGCTCAATGGCGATAAAAGTCAGCCGATTGCCCTTATTTGTGCCGGTGGTGTTCGTAGTGGAAAAGTGCAGCGGTATTTGGAAAAGCAGGGCTTTTCTCAGGTATCTGATGTGCCTGAAGGTATGATAGGTGGCTGGTTTACCGAGGGCTGGATAGAGCAGGGTTTACCCACTAAAAGCTATATAATTCAATCAGTTGCAATGTAAACTTAATGTATAGGAACCTCTGATCTACCTCGGATAACTTCTGGCCTACAGGCGTTACCGAGATCAAGGCGTCTCTTTGCAGCAATGTCTAGACCTTGCAAGAAGAGACAACACAGAGATCGGAAATGCCTGTAGGCCCCGCAGGGCGTGGCTAAAATGCGCTTATGCTACGTTGTACTTCTTGCTAAGGACATAGCCATTAGCAGCGAAACACGCCTTGCCTAAACGCATTTTAAACTCACGCAGAAGTCATTCGAGGTGGATCAGAGGTTCCTATATTCTCTCCAGTTCATATTTCTAAGCTCTCAAATTAAAAAAAAATCAACATCTGCCGTTATAACTAATAATAGGAAATGGCAGATTACTTATGCGTACATGGGGCTCTACCCAACATTTATTCTGGTCTATCAGTGTTATAGCACTTGTCAGTGCTACCGCATTCCTATTATTTGAATTTCAGGCTAAATCATCATCTTCAAACCAAAAGTCGCAGCCTACCAGTAAAAATACCTTGCCTCTAGAAGAAGCTCTGGGCCACAGGCAAGCATTATCAAACTATCAAAATCAATTTGAGAGTATTCATTGGTTGTATAACGTAAGTGCTGCGGAGATACAGCCTGATTACTTAGTTAGAGCAAATAAACAAGGTAGTGAATTTATTAGTGATATAAAAGCAAATGCATCTATCAAAATAGATGAAGAGCTTTTTATACGCTATTTTAGCCTCAGCACAAAGGTTGTTAGCGATATAGTAGATGGAACCGTTGATGTTTCTAAAATCAGTCAAGATGCTCAGGGCCGTGAAGCTGTTTATCGTGAGAGCCAACAGTTTTTAACCAGCGCGACTGCTAATTTAGATCAAGAAATAAAAAGTCTGATCAATGAGTTGGCCCTTATAGAGCAACAGTCACGTAAGGCAAGTAATTCTTATTTACTACTACCATCAGTGTTTATATTAATCGGTATTGCGTTTTTGAGTGCTTATGGGGCGGTTCGTTATCAACGTATTAATCAACAAATAATTAATTATGCAAAAACAAGTGATGTTGAAAGTTTAATCGCACCTGAATTTACACTAGTCGCAGAACAATTATCCCAGCAGCAGCAAGCGATCGTTGATTTAGAAGAAGATAGTGATTTAATGGTACTTGCCGCAGAAAGTATGCAAGAAACAACTAAGCACTTTTTTAAAGAAAAACAACAGGCTGACGATACCGTTAAACCTATTGTTGAATCAATACAAAGGCTTAAAAACGATTTAGACAGAAATATAGATAGTAATGTAGATAGTAATTTAGAGGAAGGCAGTAGCCATGATTACAATGCTGAAATGAGCAACATCGTTAATTCTATTAAGCAATTAATGGCTTCGTTACTTGATCAAGCTAATAAAAACGAAGGTGCGCAAACAATAGACGAAGGCAGTCACTTAGATTCAGAAAGCCATTTAGATACAGAAAGTTATCCAGATACCGTGTCTACATCAGAAGAAGCGGTACATCAACTAACCCAGAAAGCGCATTCAATAACAGCCATTGTTGGGGTGATTAAATCGATCGCTGAGCAGACGAACTTGCTGGCTCTAAATGCCGCTATTGAGGCGGCAAGGGCCGGTGATCAAGGGAGAGGCTTTGCTGTTGTTGCCGATGAAGTAAGAGCATTAGCGGTAAAAACACAGAATTCTACTAATGATATTGAGTTAATGATTAAAGAGCTGCAATCAGTGACGGATAGCATCATTGTAGCGCTAAATAGTCAGCCCGAGAATGCCATCGATTATGAAACGATTGAATCGTTACAAGAATTTGTCACACAGCTAATAGAAAGCTCAGGGTCTACCCATGTAGCCTATAACCTCTTAGTTGATACTCTTGAAAGTAGCCAAGCACAAGCCACACAGTTACTTTCGTTATTTACTACAGAAGATCCGCTAAATTTGAAAGCAGATAAAGAATTTAAAAATTCTATTGATGAGCTGGCTAATCAGCTCCAACAGAAGTTAGGTAAATCCAGAAAACGGGCATTGCGTTGATAAAATGAGCAAATTGACTATATTATTGACAGAGCCACTGGAGTTACAGAGATTAACTATAGCGTTAATAGACCCTAGTAACCAACGAGAGCAAAAACCTATTGTAAATTGCTCTCAGGAGGAAATATGATCAATATTGGTCCACTACATCCTCCAGTGAGTACACCGAAGACTAAAAAATCTTCGCGTGATGCTGCAGTCGCCGGAACAGAAATCAACAAAGATGCTCAACGAGTGAATCAAGAGCTGCCTAAAAAGAAACGTCGGGGTAAAGACCGCCGTCAACGCAATATTAAGCCGCTCATTGATCTTCGAAGTAATAGAGACCGAAGGCAGGATCCCGATGCTCCTTCCATCGATATAGAAGTGTAAATTATTTTTACAGCATTCTATTTAGGTTTATTAGTTCCGATCTAATCTGACATATCTGCTGAACCGCCATCGCTTATACCATTTATTTAACGATGGCGGCCCATTTAAAGCACGATTTTTTTAACAAACGATTAGTTAGATAAAGCCAATCAAAAACTAAAATGTCGTTGTTATTTATCGAATCAAAAATGGATTGCTCATTGGCTCCGATGAGGTATTAATCCACGTTGTTTTTGTTCTTACATAATCTAACACTGCTTGCACACCTGCTTCACGTCCGTAACCTGATTGATTTATACCACCAAAAGGAGCGATAGGTGATGTAGCACGATATGTATTGATCCAGCAGATTCCAGAATTAATTTTGCTGGAAACTCGATGGGCTCTGGCAATATTTTGCGTAAAAACGCCTGAACCTAAACCATAGATACTATCGTTCGCCATAGCGATGGCTTCTTCTTCAGTGTCAAAAGCGACGATCGACATAACTGGTCCGAACATTTCTTGTTTAAGCGTTTGAACTTGGTCGTTAGGGCATTCAACCATTGTTGGTTCAAAATAATTTTGGGAACCATATTGAGGAGCACGTTTGCCACCGAAGCGTACCGTTGCGCCTTGTTCAATTGCTTTGGCGATAGTAGTTTCTATACATTCAACTTGGGCTAATGTGCATAATGGACCGACATGAGTAGTACTTGATAGAGGATCACCGATCACAATATGTTTGGATTTTTCTTCAATTTTATTGGCCAACTCATCCAAAATGGAGCGTTGAATAAATGCACGTGACCCTGCAACACACGACTGCCCTGAAGCGCCGAAGTTACCCGCTATAAGACCATTGGCAGCACTTTCTATATCTGCGTCTTCGAATACGATAATAGGAGATTTTCCGCCTAGTTCTAATGAGGTAACGGCAAAATTTTCTGCCGTATTCCTGATGACATGTTTAGCGGTTTCTGGGCCACCGGTGAAAGCCAGACGATCAATATCAGGATGTGATGTTAAAGGAATGGCACAGTTAGATGCATCGCCGGTGATGATAGAGACAACGCCATCAGGAATACCAGCTTCCTTGATTAATTTGCCAAACTCAAACATAGGGGCGGGGGCTAGCTCAGACGCTTTTAATACAACGGTACAACCGGCTGCCAATGCTGGACCTACTTTGGTCGCGGTTAAAAACATTTGTGCATTCCAAGGGACAACCGCTGCAACAACACCAATAGGTACAGGCGTTGTAAAGACATGCATATCCGGCTTATCGATTGGAAGAGTACTGCCTTCAATTTTATCTGCTAAACCGGCGTAATAGCGATAGTAGCTGGCAACATAGCTTGATTGGCTAACGGTTTCTGCTGCAAGTTTTCCACTGTCTGTCGTTTCAATTTCACCCAATATTTTGGAATTTTTTTCAACAAGATCGGCTAAGCGATATAATAATGCACCGCGTTGAGTGGCATTCATTGTCGACCATGGACCTGTATTGAGATTACGTCTAGCTGCTTTAACTGCGCGATCAACATCATCTTTGCTGGCACAAGCAAAGGTTGCCCATTCTGTCTCAGTGGCTGGGTTGATGGTCGACATGATTTGATTTTCTGAACCTTCAACCCAATTGCCATCAATGAGGAGTTGGTAATGAGGTAAGTTGCTATTAGTCATCGTCGTTTCTCGTATAAAATTAGGTGAATGCAGGCATTACTTCATCAATAAAGCGTGCAAGTGATGTTTCTTTTTGCTCCCGTGTCATCCACGAGTCTGACCAGTAAGAGAATTCGTCATAGCCTAAATCCTGGTAGTGTTTAAGGCGATCAATAATTTGTTGTGATGTACCAATCATTAAATCTTTACGCATGTTTTCAGGAGTATAGAAAGGGTGCGCATCTATTTCAGCTTGTGTTAGCGGCTTTATTAAGCCTAAATCAACAGGTCGCTCGTTCTTAAACCATGCGCCAAAGTAACAATAAAACTCATTGAGCTGTTTAGATGCTCGATCTAATTCTGCTTCATCTTTACCGACATAAGCATGTTGTAGAATCATAATTTTAGGGCGTTTCTGATGAGTCTCACAGGCCTGATTAAATTTACTCATCAAGCCTTCTACTTCTTCTAAACCCTGCCATAACGGAGTAACTTGTACATTGCAGTCATGTTCTACTGCGAATTCATGACTGTTAATATCTCTTGCCGCTACCCAAATAGGTGGCCCTTTTTCTGATAATGGCTTTGGAACAGACGTTGTTTTTGGGAAGTTATAATGTTTGCCTTCATGGGCATAATCGCCTTGCCACAATTTTTGAATGGAAGGGACAATCTCGCGTAAGCGCTCCCCAGCAGTCCATGCGTCTAAACCTTCTACCATTCTTTCATATTCAAACGTATAAGCACCGCGCGCAACCCCAAGTTCTAAGCGGCCTTGGGTGATGATATCAGTCATTGCTGCTTCACCGGCTAACCTGATTGGATTCCAGAATGGGGCAATAACTGTCCCAGTACCTACTCTGATATTTTTAGTGCGATGTGCAAGATCAATAAGGTTTAAAAATGGATTTGGAGCAATAGTGAAGTTCATCCCATGATGTTCTCCTGTCCATACCGTACACATACCACCTTTATCGGCCATATCAGCTAATGATAAAAATTCATCATATAACTGTTGCTGAGTCTGATCATCACTGACTCTTACCATATGTGAAAAAAGAGAAAATTTCATTGTATATTTCCTGAGGTATTTATTTTTATTACATTATCATTATTGAACATTACCGATTTTTTCATCGCCGACATACAAGCGGAATACACCATTTTGTTTTTCAAGTGCATAGCGTTGAAGCATACTTTGTATGTCAGATGAGACGTAGTTAAGAGAGCTCAAGCTATCAATAGCAATGTATTCGCTATTTTCATTTAGATCTTTATTTTTTGCAGTGGCGCGATAATAAGTGGTAAATGTTTGTGTCTGTAAATTTTCATAAATAGAATAAACTGATCCAATTTCACACGCTAGCCCTTGAGTATTGAGATGTTCGCGTAATGTTCTTTGCGACCCTTGCTCTGAATTAGTGGCTACCTGTGGTAGGGTATAGCCTTCTGGTGTTTTTTGTAACAGTACTTGATTATTAAATTCAATGATTCCGCCAACAATACCAGTTAAAGAGTGAGTCAATTCTTCTGCACGATGCTCTAAGCCCAAACTAAAATACCCACCTCTAGCATAGCCCAGCCCTTGATTTTCATTCGAGTCAAAGTGTTTTATTTCACCTATTAACAGAATGTGATCACCCGCTGGAATTGTGTTATGCGTAGAGCAGGAAAAGTGTGCGACAGTGCCATCAATAATTGGGCAGCCATGTTCATCGTTATGCCATTTAATTCCTTCAAAGCGATCACCTTTAGCGCTGGCGAAGGTATTGGAAATATCCTGCTGATTTTCCGCGAGAATGTTCACGGCAAAATGTTTACAGGAATTAAAAATATCGATGCTCGATAAATTATTGGAAGGGCATACTAATAATAATGGGGGATCAACAGAAACCGAAGTGAACGAATTAGCGGTAAAGCCAACTTTTTCGTTTTGCTCACTCACTGCGGTAACAACCGTTACTCCCGTCATAAATGAGCCAAAAGCATTGCGTAGCTCGCGTGTATCAATAATTGTCATAGTTGTTTCCTCATTTGTGTACCACATTGTGTAACAAATTCGATGAGTAAAGAATTAATTTCATTCGGGTGAGTTAACTGCACCATGTGACGAGCATTGTCGATAACTGCATAACTACCGTTTTGACATAAGTTTGCCATTTGCTGTGACATTAACCCTGATGAATTGGCATCATCAGCACCAGTAATAAATGTTGCAGGTACACTTAAACGTGTTAATGCTTCATTGGCGGGGCCGTCATTTTGGCTAAAAATTCGATAGGCCCTTGCATAACCGATAGCGGGAGCGATTGAAAGCCATTGACTACAAAGGTCTGCCATTTCCTTTTCAAACCCTTGAGAGGCTTGATTAAACCAGCGAAAAATAGGTGTGCTTACTCTATCCTGATCAGGGTTTTTAATCATGTCTTGAGCGCGTTGCTGTACCGCTTGCTTGGCACTTTTCGATCGGCGGTAGACAGCATTTAATGCGGCTACACCGTGACACAAATGTTGATAACGAGTCGCAAAATCTAAAGCGATCATTGAACCCATGGAGTGACCTATAATAATGACAGGCTGCTTTATTTCACTTTCTATCCATGTGGCAATGGTGTCGGTATAGTCTTGCAAGCTCGAATCTTCAGAAAGTAGTTCACTTTCTCCATGCCCTGGCATGTCTACAGCATACACTGCATGGTTTTTGCTAAGAGCAGGGGCTTGGTGGAGCCAGGCTTCAGCCCTGAGACCAACGCCATGAATCAATAGTATTGGGTCACCAGTACCTGACTTGAAATAAGCCAACCCATTATTGGATTTACACCGCTGCTGGGTTTTCAATGTCATTTCCTAGCTCTTTAAGTTCTTGATATCTGTCACCAATTCTATGATGAGGGCGCCCACCTGTTGAACCGCCTAATACAACAACAATTTCATCTGGACCCGGTGCATCCGGAATATTGAATTGCAGCGTTAGATAGTGAGAGCGACGGCCACCATCATTTTTATCCATCATTGGCACTGAAATAGGAGCATTTGCTGGCCCACGAGTATTCGTGAAGGATAGAAATGACTTGGCTTGAACCGCTTCACGGAAGATATTGCCAAAATGCAGTGTATGGATCAGTGCTGAGGCATGTTCGATTTCACCATTCATACCGACAACAGCTGCTTTACCAAAGGCTTCTATATTGATTGCTTGTCCGGCTATAGCACTGATTTTATCGGTTAATAGCTGACCGAGGATAGGGCCAAATGCTCTAATTTCTGGGCGTAAATCTTCAATGTATTTGCCTGCCCAAGGGTTTTTTACTACTGCTGCAACAGCAAATAATCGCACTGGTGTTTCTACATTTTTGAAGCCTTCAATGAAGGTTTCTTCTTCGTAGCTTACTATTTTTCTGATTTCAGGTTTCATTTATTGCGCCTATTTTGATTCGCGATTTAGAGTATTCATTTAATTATTGATAGTCGTGTGTAATTGAAATAATGGTGTATTGTATTATTGTATACAATCCTATAATATTATCGCATGACGTGCAAACAAAACCTTGAAAATATAGTAACCTTGCTTCCGGTTTGGTTTTATATGAATTGGCAATCGGGAAATTAGTAAGCACATGTTGAAAGTAAGTAGACCAAGAACACTAAAAGAAAATGCATTAGAGTCATTGCGTGATGCGATAACCAGCGGTTTTTTTAAGCCAGGTGAGCGTTTAATTGAGCGTAATCTATGTGAAAGTATGGCTGTGAGCCGAACGGTTGTTCGTGAGTGTATCCAGCACTTGGAGAGTGAGCGACTTATTGTAGGTGTACCTAATTCAGGATTCGTAATTGCAACAATTACTGGTGATGAAGTAAAAGAAATTTATGATATCCGCATTATGTTGGAGTGCTCGGCTGTTAAGAATTGTGCATTAAATGCTAATCCAACCACGATTAAAAAATTACGCGAATTATATAAAAGCATTAAAAATTGTCTGGAAAAAGAAGAGGTGATGGAAGCGCTCAGACTGACAACTGAGTTTTATAAAATTATTTTTACAACAGGTGGTAAAAATATTGCCTGGGATCTTGTTGAGCAACTTAATGCACGTATTTCAAGGTTGCGTGCTCTGACTTTAAGTAGCAAGGGGCGAAAAACTAAAGGGCCGGAAAATTTAAAAAATATCATTGATGCTATTGAAAAACAGGATGTTGATCGAGCTGAAGAGGTTTGCACAAAGCATTTAACAGAAGCAGCAAAGATTGCTTATCAATTAACATAACGAGGCAAAACGAGACAAGAAAAATGGATAAAGAGTTATTCGAATTAGGTTTAAGTAAACGAAAAGCAACATTAGGAGATGAATACGTCACTAATAACTTAGCAAAAGCTGATGACTTTAATCTTCCTTTTCAAGAAGCGATGACAACCTGGTGTTGGGGATTTGGATGGGGCGATGAAACTATTGACATGAAAACTCGATCATTGATGAATCTGACAATGATTGCAGCATTAGGAAAAATGGATGAGTGGGAGCTTCACTTACGTGGAGCTATTACTAATGGCGTCTCAGTAGAGGAAATTAGATCTACCATACATGCAATCGCTATCTATTGTGGTGTGCCTCAAGGGGTTGAGTGTTTTAGAATTGCGCGAAATACATTGGAAAAGCTTGAGTTAATTTAAACCTTATTTGAAATTTAAATCAATTATATTCCCCCTTCTTTTAGGCTTTTTAAAAGTAAGGAGTGATCACATATACAACCATTTTAAATTTTCATTAATGGTTTGTAATTTAGTAACGGATACAACAGAGTAAAACTATGCCATTTTCAAATTTGAAAGATACTTCATTATTAAAAACACAATCCTATATCAATGGTGAATGGGTTAATGCGAATTCAGGTGCGACCTTTGATGTAACAGATCCCGCCAGCGGTGAAATTATTGCTCAAGTGGCAGACCTTGGCGCCGCTGAAACGCGCCGAGCCATAGAAGCGGCGGAGAAGGCTATGCAAGAGTGGAAAAAAAGAACCGCTAAAGAGCGTTCTGCAATGCTTCGGAAATGGTTTAATCTTGTTATGGAAAATCAAGATGATTTGGCAGTCATCATGACAGCAGAACAGGGCAAAACTTTGGCTGAGTCTAAAGGTGAAGTGGCCTATGGTGCTTCCTATATAGAGTGGTTTGCTGAAGAAGCTAAGCGTGTTTACGGAGACATACTTCCAGGTAGTACTGCAAATCGTCGATCTGTTGTTATTAAACAACCTATTGGTGTTGTTGGTGCAGTCACTCCTTGGAATTTCCCTAATGCTATGATTACACGCAAAGTCGCACCAGCCTTAGCCGTAGGATGTGCCACAGTGTTGAAGCCTGCTTCAGAAACCCCTTTATCTGCGCTTGCACTTGCCGTACTTGCTGAGAGAGCAGAGATACCCGCCGGTCTTTTTAATGTCGTTGTTGGTACAGATGCGCCTGCCATTGGTGGAGAGCTTACCTCTAATCCAATAGTTAAAAAGTTCACCTTTACTGGTTCTACACCGGTAGGAAAATTATTAATGCAACAATGCGCATCAACGGTGAAGAGAACATCTATGGAGTTAGGCGGTAATGCACCTGTATTAGTTTTTAATGATGCTGATATTGATAAAGCCGTTGCTGGTGCAATTGCGGCAAAATATCGCAATGCTGGACAAACATGTATTTGTGCTAATCGCATCATTGTACAAGACACAATTTACGAGGAGTTTGTTAAAAAACTAACAGCAAAAGTGAAAGAACTCACTTTAGGGAATGGTTTTGATAGTTCGACAATGGTTGGTCCACTTATTACAACTAAAGCTGCTGCAAATGTACATTCCTTAGTTGTCGATGCTCAGTCAAAAGGAGCTCAAGTGACTATTGGTGGGCAAATAGATTCTCTGGGAGAGAATTTTTACCAACCGACCGTATTGTCTAACTTGAGTAAAGATATGCGTGTTGCGAAAGAAGAAATTTTCGGGCCTGTTGCACCTATCTTTAAATTTAGTACTGAAGAAGAAGCTATCGCGATGGCTAACGATACAGAGTTTGGTCTAGCGGCTTACATTTTTACTAAAGATATATCCCGAGTTTGGCGTGTATCAGAGGCTGTTGATTACGGAATGGTTGGTGCTAATGAAACAGGAATAAGCTCCGAGATGATCCCTTTTGGTGGTGTGAAAGAGTCTGGCCAAGGTCGCGAAGGGTCCAAGTACGGCTTAGATGATTATTTAGAAACAAAATATGTGTGTATGGGCGATATCTAATAGAGAGGTACTTGTAACAACTATTTTGATGCTTTTTCACTTTTTTTTGATAAACATGACTAAAATTCCGCACTCTTTTTAAGGTTTATAGAGTGCGGATTAAAAAGTGTGAAATAAAGGAGTGTGAAGAAACTTTTTCGATTAAAAAGGCTGCATTAACCTTTAATAAGGGCAGTATGAGATAAAACACATTGATATTGTTATTAAAGATTAAGCGAGTTTTATTCAATACTATAATTTAACATCATCAAATCAAATAACCCTCCGGTTACGTTTTGCTCCTCTCGCAAATCACTCCAAATAAAAACTAATCTATCCTTTTTTATTCGTACTAGTAAGAATGCTCATTTGTATAAATAGTAACTGCTGATATGTTGCTTTATAGCTTAGTAATATGCCGGATAGAGAAAATTTATAGCCATTTGTTGATGATCCTCCTCCTATATAGCCTTAGAGAATATGCTCACATTTAAGTCTACCTACCGATAAAATGGCTCGTGAAACTTAAAAACAGTTGCTATCATGCAGGTTTGACTGGTTGTTTGGCACGATAGAAATGCGGGTTTTATAGATAGTTAGCGGTTCTTATAGGAATAATGATGGTTTTTGGTAAGATAATTGGCGGTTTTATTGGTTTTAGCAGTGGCGGTTTTTTTGGTGGCTTACTGGGCTTATTTGTTGGACATATATTTGACAAAGCCCTAAGGAAATTTAAAGAGCATGAATCCCCTGAAAAATTAGCGGCTATTCAAAGCACGTTTTTTAACACGACATTTACCTTAATAGGCTATCTCGCAAAGGCAGATGGCAGAGTATCCGAAGAGGAAATCAAGCAAACTGAGCAATTGATGGGGCAAATGGGCTTAACAGCCGATCATAAACGAGAAGCCATCCGTTTATTTAAGATAGGCTCAGTACCCGATTTCGACCCTCAGGAAACGCTCAGAAACTTTCGCGAAGTCTGTGGGCATCGTGCTCAATTATCTCAGATGTTGATCGTATATCTGGTTAATACTGCGCTGGCAGACGGAAAGTTTGACAAAAATGAGGAAAGTGCTTTAAGAACAGTTGCTCAAGGCTTAAATTATTCCAATTTTGCTTTTGAACAACTTCTACGAATGATTAAGGCTCAAGGGTCCTTCGCCGGAGGGGGTTATCAGCAATATGCACCAGGTAAAAGCACTGAAGATGACCTCACAACTGCCTATGCCGCTCTAGGAGTATCAGCAACGGCAAGTGATGGAGAAGTAAAGAAAGCCTATCGTAAATTGATGAGCGAATATCATCCAGATAAATTGATGGGACAAGGATTACCAGATGATATGCTTAAGGCTGCAACTGAGCGTTCTCAGGAAGTGCAAGCCGCTTATGATTTGATTAAAAAAGCTCGGAAAAACGGATAAGTATTTGCGTAGGATTAAGTGATGAGAGATTCTTGTCCTTGTGGTAGTGGCAAAACTTTCGATAAATGCTGCGGTCGTTTTTTAAGTGAAGGAAATAATGCTAAAACGCCTGAGCAATTAATGCGTTCACGTTATACCGCTTATGCGTTAGGGGGATATGGTAACTATTTATTAAAAACATGGTTGCCTGTAATGGCGCAAGGCTTGAACGCAATCGAATTATCCCAAAAAAATACTGAGTGGGTTGGTTTGCATGTGGTTAGCAAGTCTCAAAAAGGTAACGATGGCTATGTTGAGTTTCGTGCAACCTTTTTAGACACACAAAATAATGAAGTAATTCATCATGAGAAGTCTGTCTTTAAACGAATAAGTGGTCAGTGGTTTTATGTAGGAGAAGACATAAAATCGTAATAGTGAGATAGAAACTCACTCGATTTTTAATAGTAGGTAACAGTATTATGAGTATGGTCCAATTAAATAAACTTGAGAGAAAAAAACAACTCGATTTTTATATGATCTGCAAAACGTTTCATGATAGTGGCGTTCATACAGAAGAAGAAGCAATAAAATGTAAAGATAAGCTGTTGAAAAATGCAAAAATACAGAGCGTAGTTGCGCTGGTAATCGGCGGGATATTGTCATTGATTTTCAGCCAGGCAGCGATGACAGTTGGTTTATTTTTAATGATTATTTTAATTTATATATGGATTTTTACTTACCGAGGGCGAGTCTATGTACAGCGTTACATTGATGAGGTTTTAAAGCATCCCGATTATAAGCCTGGAGCAGAGCCTGTAAAACCTGCTTAACTTAATCTTCCATCAAATTTTAGGTTGTATTTTTTGTGTTAAATAAATTATTTTCGAGCGTATCAGCATTTTTATCTGCTGGATCTATAAAAGAGTGTAATTATAAGAAATGCAGAGATAACTCGGAGCTTGCTGAGTTTGTCGATGCAAAAAAGTCAAGCCTGCATGAACATATGAGTGTTCAGATGGATAAAGCAAAAGAAATGTCGCATGTTATCCCGGAAGAATATGTTTTGCGTTGTGAAGCTGTATTTTCTAAGCATATGGAAGATGCAGCATGGAATATTCTTTGTTCTAAAAAATATTCGGAGGCGCAAAACTATCGTTACCAAGATAATGCTGAAAAAATTAATATGATTGTAACGGTTTTGCCTTGGGCAACAAATGAGTCTATTGAAGAGCTGCGGAAATTGTCTGATGATAGACTTCATGGCTATATGTGGCTATTGGCAAAAATCTTTTTAAATGATTGGCCTTCATCTGATATAAAAGAGTTTTTCCATGTTGTTGTCTGTCAAGACGGTGATGATTTTCAATTACATGTAGGGATGGGGGACTATGGCGGTTCTCCAACGGCACCAAGAAAATTTTCTTTAGTGCCAGTTGATCTGCTTAATGATCGAGAGCGAGAGGCGATGGGGCTTTAGATTAAACAGTTAGATAAAAACAGCTTAATTCAAAAAATTTAGCTGTTTTTAGCTTATAACTAAGCCGTTTTAAGAAAGTAATTTATAACAAGGTTTATATTCACCATTTAATTTCATTCTCCCTTGCTCTACAAACGAAACCAATAATTTATCAAGTGCTTCGATTAATTCAGGGTCGCCTTTAAGTAAATAAGGTCCGTGTTTTTTGATACGTTCTATCCCATTCGCTTTGACATTGCCTGCCACAATACCTGAAAATGCACGTCTTAATTCTGCTGCAAGTTGATAGTCAGGTTGATTACGGTGCAAATTAAGTTGCTTCATATTTTTATGGCTGGGGTCGAAAGGCTGCTGGAATTCAGTAGGAATAGTTAGTTGCCAGTTATAGGCGTAGGATTCACTATGGTTACGACGATGGCGGTGCACTTTTTCCACACCCTGTTGAACTCTTTGTGCAACGATATCAGGGTGATCGATAATAATTTCGTAGTATTTTGTGGCATCTTCACCTAGTGTAAATTGGATAAATTTATCAAGGCTTTGAAAGTATTCTGCACTTTCTTCAGAGGCAGAAAATATAATAGGAATTTGCAAGGAGTGGTTGTCAGGATGCATCAGTAAGCCAAGCAAATATAATACTTCCTCTGCTGTTCCGGCACCACCAGGAAAAACAATAATACTATGTGCAAGCCGAACAAAAGCTTCCAGACGCTTTTCAATATCGGGTAAGATAACCAATTCATTGACTGTTGGGTTCGGTGATTCAGATGCAATAATGCCAGGTTCTGTAATGCCGATATAACGGCCATCCTGAATTTGTTGTTTTCCATGGCCAACAACAGCGCCTTTCATCGGTCCCTTCATTGCACCTATGCCACAACCCGTTGCAATACCTAAGCCTCTTAAGCCTAATTGATAGCCAACATGTTTTGTATGATCGTATTCCTGACGAGGAATTGAATGTCCTCCCCAGCAGACAACAAGATGCGGTTGAACATTGGCCTTTACAATTCCCGCATTACGTAGAATTCTAAATACTGAATCGGTGATGCCATCAGCAGTATCAAAATCAAAACGTCCGCCAACAGACATTTTATGATGGGTATAGACGATATCTCGTAGTACAGAAAATAGGTGTTCTTGAATACCGCGAATCATTTTCCCATCAACAAATGCTGATGCCGGTGCATTAATAACTTCTAATTTAATGCCGCGTGATTGAGGAATAATATGAATAGAAAAGTCGCTAAAATATTCAGCAATAATAGCAGCGTCGTCTTCTACACTGTCAGTATTAAGTACAGCTAGTGCGCACTGTCGAAACAGTTCGTAGGTGTGACTTTCAGAATTCATCACCCCTTCAATTTCACGATGAGATAAAAGGTTTAAACTGCTATTAGCAGGGCGAACATAAGCATGTGGTATTTTATTCACAGAAATATAAACTCACAAAGATAATTGAGTATGTGCTATTTAAGAATAGCACAACAGAGAAAGTTATGAATGGTTGAAGATATAAGGCTAATACTAGCGATTATATTTCAGCATTATGATAGATGTTTTGCACGTCATCTAAATCGTTTAACATTTCCAGAAATTTTTCGAACATTTCCATATCTTCAGGGGCAATAGGTGTTGATGTTTGGGGGATAAATTGAATTTCATCTACATCAAAATCAATATTTTCAATAGCATCGGTTAGAGCCTGTTTTGCTTTAAAATATTCAGTATGAGGTGTAAAGACGGTGATTTTTCCATCTTCACTTTCTATATCAGTCACGTCAACATCAGCCATCATTAATGCTTCAAGAGCCGCTTCTTCATCATCGCCTTCAAAAACTAGAATGGCACTGTGGTCAAACATATGACTAACGCTGCCTTGGGTACCGATTTTACTTTTTGTTTTAGTAAAACATATACGCACATCACCAAAGGTACGATTCGGGTTGTCGGTTAAACAATCGACAATAACCATGCAGTTTCCAGGGCCAAACCCTTCATAACGAGCTGCCGCAAAATCTTCGCCGCCACCGCCTTTGGCTTTATCGAGGGCTTTTTCAATAACGTGAGAAGGAACCTGGTCTTTTTTTGCACGATCTATCATGCTGCGCAATGATAGGTTCCCATCTGGGTCCACACCACCGGCTTTGGCGCAAACGTATATTTCACGGCCATATTTGCTATATACCTTGGCTTTGGCATCAGACGTTTTTGCCATAGACTCTTTGCGGTTTTGGTAGGCTCTGCCCATATTATTGTCCTGTTATTACTTGTTAGTACTGTATTGATAACTAAATTTTATAGTCAGGGTTGACTAAATGCTGAATTTTACAGCTTACTCTCTGTCTATTAAAGCTTAACTGTAAAAGAGTTAAATCAGTAGCATAGACTTTATAGTTAGCACGTACTGAGTAGAGGTGCTCAATTGCTTTGATAGAGTGATGTTATTTAAGCGATAAAGTCGCTTGATTACTCAGTGATGCTTAACTACTGTATTATAGCTCACTATTTTTTGGACTTATTTTTAGGAATAACCATGTCTTACGATTATGATTTATTTGTTATTGGTGCTGGTTCAGGTGGTGTACGGGCAAGCCGTATCGCTGCGGGTTTAGGCGCTAAAGTTGCTGTTGCGGAAGATTTATATTTAGGGGGAACTTGTGTCAACGTTGGCTGTGTCCCCAAAAAATTGTTTGTTTATGGTTCTCACTTTAGCGAAGAGTTTGAGGCTGCTGCTGGTTTTGGCTGGTCAGTCGGTGAGACAAGTTTTAATTGGCCGACATTGCGTGATAATAAAACCAAAGAAATCGAGCGCTTAAATGGCATTTATAACAATATGCTCAACAATGCCGGGGTTGAGATTATCCACGGTCGAGGGACTATTGTTGATGCCCATACCGTTGATGTTAACGGTAAACATTATACTGCTGAACGTATTTTAATCGCTGTGGGTGGTTGGCCTGTTGTCCCTGATATCCCAGGTAAAGAACACATTATCAGTTCTAATGAAGTATTTTATCTTGATGAATTTCCGAAACGAGTCATTGTCGTCGGTGGTGGGTATATTGCAGTGGAATTTGCTGGCATTTTTCAAGGATTGGGTAGTGAAACTCATTTGCTTTATCGAGGCGAAATGTTCTTGCGTGGTTTCGATATGGATATACGTGAGTTTGTTGCCAACGAAATGACAAAGAAAGGGGTTGATCTTAAATTTAATAGCAATGCAACTGCCATAGAAAAACAAGCAGATGGTTCTTTATTAGTAACATTAACGGATGGTTCAACGATTGAAGTTGATGCAATTATGTACGCAACAGGTCGTAAACCAAAAACTGAAAACCTTGGCTTAGAAAATACTCAAATAGAGTTAAAGCCTAATGGTGCAATTGTTGTTGACGATAACTTCCAAACAGCAGAGCCTTCAATTTATGCCGTTGGTGATGCGATTGATCGAGTTCAATTAACACCGGTTGCATTAGCGGAGGGCATGGCATTAGCGAGAAATCTCTATTCAAAAGCAGAAGGCCATACCAAACAAGTCGTTGATTATGATTTTATTCCAACGGCTGTTTTTTCTCAGCCCAATATTGGTACAGTGGGTTACAGTGAAGAGCAAGCGAAAGAAAAATTTGAATCGATAGCTGTTTATAAATCTGACTTTAAACACATGAAGCATACTCTAAGCGGCTTAGATGAACGTACATTTATGAAGCTCTTGGTTGATCAGAAAACAGATAAAATCATTGGCTGCCATATGGTGGGTTCTGATGCGGGTGAAATTGTTCAAGGTTTAGCAATTGCGATTAGAGCGGGCGCAACTAAAGCTGATTTTGATACGACTATTGGTATTCACCCGACAGCGGCTGAAGAATTCGTAACGATGCGTGAACCTGCTTATATTATTGACTAACTAAAGAGGGTTTATAAGGTTATGGATAAGACTGTTAGTAAGAAAATTGCATCTTATCCTGACCCTATAAAAAAGAAACTTCTCTACCTAAGAGAATTGATTCTGGATGTCGCTAAAAACACAGAGGGAGTTGGTTCGATAGAAGAGACATTAAAATGGGATCAGTTGTCTTATCTTACTTCAGAAACAAAAAGTGGTACAACGATTAGAATCGATTGGCGACCCCAAAAGCCTGATGAATACGCATTATATGTCAATTGTAAAACAAATTTAATTGATCAATACACTACCTTATTCCCAAAAGAATTTTCTTATGAAGGAAATAGGGCCATTGTCTTTAATATTAATGAAAAAATCCCTGAAGATGCATTAAGAATATGTATCCAAATAGCACTTAGGTATCATTTGGATAAAAAGGGATAATTTACAAATTATATTAACGATCATCTTTAAACTGGTATATGGTCATCAAATGTAGGGTTAGGAGTCTGTTCCCCTTTCGCTTGAAACTCTTCAACACTTGCAGCCACTTCTTTATCATCCTCTTCAAATCGCGCTATGTGAAACAAAGCATCACCCTCATTCACTAAAGGGATATTGCTCTTGCCAATAACGACGCCATCATATTCTGATCTGATCTCATATTCAGTAGTATCGAAGAGGTCAGAAGGATCGGAAACCACACCGAGAAGATCACCTTTTTTAATGCGTGCACCAAGGGATGCTATTGAGCGTATAATTCCACTTTCTGGCGCTCGTTCCCAGCCACTAGAGCGTGCAATAAAGGGTTCTACTTGTTGTTTGCGTTGACTCTTGGAAGCTGGAAGCATTTGCAATTTACGCATAACGGATAATATTCCGCGCACGCCTGCTCGAATCGATAGTTCGTCGAATCTCAGTGCTTCACCGGCTTCATACAATAGTACTTTAACACCATGTTCATCAGCAATTTGCCGTAATGAACCATCTCTTAAATTTGCATTTAACAGAACCGGCACAGCAAATGCTTCGGCGAGCTCTTTTGTTTCCGGGTCATCCAAATTCGCGCGAATTTGCGGTAGGTTGGAGCGATGAATCGCTCCGGTATGAAGGTCAATGCCGTAATCGCATTGGCTGACAATTTCTTCAACAAAGATATGGGCAAGCCTTGCAGCGAGTGACCCGCGTTTAGACCCAGGAAAGGAACGGTTGAGGTCACGCCGATCTGGCAGATAACGTGAGTGCAAAATAATCCCAAAAATATTAACAATGGGTATAACAATCAGTGTTCCGCGTAAGCGTTTTAACGAGCTTGTTTTTAGTAATCGGCGTATGATTTCCACACCATTTAATTCATCTCCATGAATTGCCGCGCTGATAAATAAGCGTGGCCCATGGCTTTTTCCACAGAGTACATGAACAGGAATACTTTGATCACCATGTGTATAAAGCTTAGCTACAGGTAAATCAATCACTTTGTGTTCGCCTGGATTGACGGTAATTCCATTTAAGGTCAACGGTGTGTTTTTACTTGGCATAAAATAAGGCTAGCCCTTTCCGCGTGTTCTGGTTTTGTTTGGTTTGGCATTTTTTTCGATAAAATCGATAATCATACCTGCAACATCTTTTTTCGTCGACTCCTCAATGCCACCCAAACCAGGGGAAGAGTTAACCTCCATAATTAATGGCCCGCGTTCTGAACGCAGCAAATCCACACCACATACATTTAAACCCATAACTTTAGAGGCCTTAAGGGCCGCGCTTCTTTCTGCTGGTGTCAATTTAACGAGTTGTGCAGAGCCACCCCTATGTAAGTTTGAGCGGAATTCACCGGGAGGTGCTGTTCTTTGCATGGCCGCAATAACCTTTCCACCGACTACAAAGCAGCGAATATCACTACCACCGGCTTCTTTAATAAATTCCTGAATAAGAATATTACTTTTTACTCCCATAAAGGCTTGAATAACACTTTCTGCTGCCTTTTTGGTTTCGGCTAATACGACTCCAATACCTTGAGTACCTTCCAACAATTTTATAACAAGTGGAGCGCCACCAACTTCACGAATTAAGCCATTAACATCATCAGGTGAATTTGCAAAAGCAGTAACAGGAATGCCAACACCTTTACGTGATAATAATTGTGTAGAGCGCAACTTATCGCGAGAACGTGTGATAGCGACGGACTCGTTTATACAATAAGTGCCCATCATTTCAAATTGCCGAACAACAGCAGTACCGTAAAAGGTCACTGAGGCACCGATACGAGGGATAACTGCGTCAAAATCTCCAGGCCGAAACTCTTCATCTTTGTAGTGTATCGATGGGTTGTCTGTGCCCATGTCCATGAAACAACGTAAATGGTCTATGACTCGTGGCTCATGCCCGCGTTCTAAAGCGGCTTCAACTAATCTACGTGTAGAATAAAGTTTTGAATTTCTTGAAAGAATAGCAATTTTCATTAGATACCTACTTAAGTCTATTGTTATTTGAAGAGTGTTTAATGTATTGGATAGTACAGATTTATTATTGGTTTTAACTGCCTTTGTGATGAGTTAATAAAAACAAAAGGGGGTGTGTGACTATCGATAACTATTTATTGTTGTTGCCGGTAATTTTTTAATAGCCACTGACATAATATCTTTTATTATTTTTGTTAAGTGAGAACATATTTATAGTAATACATAAATAATCAGTTACTGAACGACCTTAGAAAGGTCATAACCTGCTTGCGCAGCTTGTTCTAGAATGGCTTTTTTATCAGTTCCGGCTTTGAGTTCTGCCAAGCCCCACAATGTTGTACAGCGTGTGCCCGAGCGGCAGTAAGCATGAATAGGTTGAGAAGCATTTTTGAGAATGCCAGCAAAGTTATCACCGTCAGCGAAGGTGACATTGCCAGATACGACTGGCATAAAATGAAAATCTATTCCATTACTTTCGCAGGCTTGCTGGATTGCAGAATAATCTATTTGTCCTGGATCTTCATTATCTGGTCGGTTACAAATAATGGTTTTAATGCCTTCCGATTTTAGTGAAGCAACATCGTCAACACTTATTTGGCCAGAAACTGAAATAGTGTTGTTGATTCTTTTACGTTCCATAGTAGCCTCCTAATAATTTTAATACTGAGTAATAAAGAGTAAGCAAAAGTGATTAAAAAATTTTCCCCGTTGCATAGGATTTACTGGTATTTACTAAAAAATCATCCATAAGTGCGGTACGTCCTAATAACATTCTGAATTTCATGGTATCGCGTTTAGTTAAGGTTATCTCAATAACTTTACTAACATTGCCTACCTTTATAGAGGTTGCTATGACATAGCGAGTCTCTTTTTGCCCCCCAGAATTAGTTACTTGACGTTCATCAATAACCTCTACATCACAGGTAACCTTGCATGTTTTGTTTTTTTTATTGGGAGCTAGTCCAAAGCGAACACGCTTAACACCATTATCTTCATAGGGTTCAATAAAGTCAGTGTGCAATGCTGATGTTCGTGCACCAGTATCGATCTTTGCTTTGATACGTTTAATGCCTAATTCAGGGAGGGAGACCCATTCACGCCAGCCAATAATGCAAGGGGTGTCGATGTTAGAGCTATCCATTGTTATACTTTTCTGACAGGAAATCACTTTATGATTATTAAATTATATTGTGTTGAAAGTATCAACTGCTATTTTTAAAGGCTACTTTCTCAAACTCTGAAGAAACTTACAATATATAAAAGCTTATTTTTATTTTTTAATGAAATAGTTCTTTTTTATTTCATAGGATGGTGTATGAATTTTTTTGCTGTATCTGGTAACACTTTAAAGCGTATTATGCATTTTTGGCCACCTTTATGGTTTACAGGGATCAGTTTTGAGCATATAAGTCCTGATTATCGACATATTCGTGTTGCAATGGCATTTCGTTTCTATAATAAGAACCTGCATGGCTTACAATATGGCGGTAATTTGTACAGTATGACTGACCCATGCCATATTATGATGATTTTGCGCAACCTGGGGCCAACGTATCGCGTGTTAGATAAAGGCGCTAGTATAGATTTTATTCGACCAGGTCTTTCAAAAGTGACGGCTGACTGCATTATTACTGAGGAAGATCTAGAGGACATAAAAGCGAATACGGCCAATGGTGAGAAATATTTTAAGGATTTTGAGATTGAAATTAAGGATGAAGATAATGAGTTAGTCGCAAAAGTGATTAAAAAGATGTATATCAGAAAAAAAAGATCACTTAAGTAATTCTAAATACACGATAAGATCTAATTATATTGCTCAGGGCTGGGGATGAAGGATAAATCTAAATAATTTCTATGCATTTTTGTTCCTATTTAAACGAAAATGCATAGAAGTAAAAGGATAGCACTAATCAAATTGCGAGGTATTCTTCCCGTAGCTCTGCATTTTCCATCAGCTCGTCGGCACTTCCATCAAAAACTACTTGTCCCATATCGAGAATAACAGCCCTGTCCGCTAACTTTAATGCTGCGATTGCATTCTGCTCAACGATGATAGTGGTAATGCCCAGATCGCGAATATCCATAAGAATTCGTTCAATCTCTTGGACGATTACAGGTGCTAAGCCCTCATAGGGCTCGTCGAGAAGCAGTAATTTAACGTCACGAGCCAAGGCGCGAGCAACAGCCAGCATTTGCTGTTCTCCACCGGATAATGTAATACCTTCCTGTTCTCGACGCTCCGCTAGCCGAGGAAAGTGCTCAAAGATTTTTTCTTTACTCCATCCAATTGGTGGAGCTATTTGAGCGAGGTCTAGTGACTCTTCGACAGTCATGCCTGCGATAATGCGGCGATCTTCTGGTACTAAGCTAACACCAAGTTGGGCTGCCTTATACGAAGGCAATTTGTGCAAAGCATCGCCATCTAACCAAATCTCACCGGATTTCATTTCAGGGTCGGCAGTACGTGCGATGCTGCGTAGCGTTGTGGTTTTGCCAGCGCCATTCCGCCCTAAAAGAGCGAGAATTTCACCTTCTTTAATATCGAAGCTAATACCTTGAACAATGTAACTTTCCCCATAGTAAGAGTGAATGTCTTTTACGGAAAAGTACGCTGAGTTACTGCTTTTACTCATACTTCTGCACTCCCTAAATAGGCTTCTCTTACTTTTGGGTGGCCTTTAATTTCATCGGGTTCGCCTTCGGCAATAATAGCACCTTGCGCTAACACGCTAATTTTGTCAGCGAGGCTAAATACAACGTGCATATCGTGCTCAATAATGACTTTTGTCATACCGCTTTCTTTAATTTTCATCAGTAGATCAATCGTTTGATTCGTATCATGGCGGGCCATACCTGCAGTAGGCTCATCAAGTAATAATAATTTAGGGTGTTGAATTAAGCACATGGCTAATTCCAATCTTCTTTTATTACCTCTAGAAAGACTTCCCGCATTATTAAAACGCTGATCTGCCATGGCCAGATCTTCTAATAAGTGAAGCGCTTCCGCTTCGATTTCTTTTTCATCTCGTAGAGATTTAAAAAGATTTAATTTAAAAGCGCCATCGCGTTTAGCAAAAGCAGGGATCATAACATTTTGCAATATCGTTAAATCGGGAAAGATCTGCGGTGTTTGAAAAACTCTAGAAATACCCATTTGATTAATGTCATGCGGATGAAAACCATGAGTCAAATCATTGCCACCAAAATTGATGGTGCCGCTATCAGCTTTTAATAAACCAATACAGGTATTGAGTAGGGTAGATTTCCCAGCACCGTTTGGGCCAATAATTGCGTGTGTTTTACCTTCCTCAATCTGAAGATTAATATCGCTTAATGCCTGTAATCCACCAAAAGATTTATTGACGCCAGAAATATCCAGGACAATATTAGATTGTGCTGTACTCATGCTATACCATCCTTCTCTAGTTGAACTTCACTAGTACTGCTTTTTTTATTTTTCTGTTTAATTTTATCTGCAATTTTCTGGAAGCCTTGGCTCATGCCACCGGGTAAGAAGATAATAATCAGCATAAATAAAATACCTAATGTTAAATGCCAACCACTACCAACAAAAGGTGAAATAATAGTTATTAGTAAGTTGCTGACTGCATCTGGTAAAAAGGAAAATATTTCTCCCAATGCTGTATCACCAATACCCGAAAATATATTTTCAAAATATTTAATGGTAGCTGCACCAATAATTGGGCCGAACAATGTACCGACGCCACCTAATATAGTCATCAACACAACTTCACCTGAAGCTGTCCATTGCATACGCTCTGCGCCCGCTAGTGGGTCAACTACTGCTAATAAGCCACCGGCTAAACCTGCGTACATCCCTGAAATAACAAAAGCACAAAGCAGGTAAGGGCGGTGATTAAAGCCTGTGTATTCCATACGAGTCTGGTTTGTCTTAATAGCAACTAGTTTCATTCCGAAAGGTGAGCGGAATATTTTTAAGCTGAGCCAGAACCCAAGCACTAATACAACCGCACAAAAATAAAATCCGGGGTAACCAGTCAATGTTGTGCCAAACAAAGTCGATAGTGGAGAACCTTCAATGGTATAGCCAAGTGCTGTATCAATGACACGTGGGTCACTCGTAAGAACACGTAAGCCTGTTTCACCATTAGTAATAGGCGTAAGAACTGAATAAGCCAAGTTATACGACATTTGAGCAAATGCCAGTGTTAAGATCGAGAAGTAAATACCGGTACGTCGTAAACTCAAAAAGCCAATGACTAAGGCAAATGCACCTGAAAATACAATAGCCAGCAATACCGCAGGAATTGCATTCATGGTTAAGAGTTTAAATGACCATACAGTGACATAGGAGCCCACACCTAAAAAGGCTGCGTGCCCAAATGATAAGTAACCAGTTAAACCAAACAGAATGTTATAGCCGATTGCAAACAAGCCGAAAATAGCAAATTTTTGCAATAAATCTGGATAACCCGCACCAATGATTTTACCCCATAGAGGAGCAGTAAATACGATGACAGTAAATACTAACAATGTTGTGTAATCGCGTTTTTTGGTTGATAGCACAATAGATTTCATAATGTATTCCCCTAGTCCTTACCGAGAAGACCACGAGGTCTAAATAACAAAATAACAACAGCAATCAGATAAATAATGATCTGATCAATACCCGGTATCACCGCTTTGACTTCTGTCATTGAGGAGAAGGATTGCAAAATTCCTAATAGAAACCCTGCTGCTACTGCGCCACCTAAAGAACCCATGCCACCAACAACAACGACTACAAAAGACAACACCAGAAAATCCATTCCCATATGATAATCGGGAGGCAGGATAGGGGTATACATCACACCGGCTAGTCCAGCTACTATGGCTGCAATACCAAATACAATCGTGAATCGGCGTTGAATATTGATTCCCAGCAGGCCAACAGTTTCGCGATCATGCATGCCTGCGCGAACCACCATACCAAAGGTCGTGAAATGTAAAAAAGCGAATACGCCTCCTATAATCGATAGGGAGAAGAGTAAATACATCATTCGCCACCAAGGGTAAACGATGCCTTCGAAACCAAATAATGAACCAATATCCGCACTACCTGCAACGATCTCAGGTGCTGCTTGTGGAATAGGATTGGCGCCAAAATTGGCTTTAATAATTTCTTGAATAACAATTGCCAGGCCAAACGTCACAAGAATCTGGTCAGCATGTTCTCGTTTATAAAAATACTTAATTAAACCGCGCTCCATTAACAAACCAATTAACAGCATAATGGGAATGGCGATCAAAATAGATATCGGGACTGAGTAATCGATAATAGCTCTACCAGTATCACCCCACCATATTTCCAAGTAAGGTGTTTCTTTGTAGGCTTCAAAAAAGGTGACGCTTTCATCTCTGACTTTGCTGGAGATAGTTAAAACCTTTTGAACGCTGACGGCAACAAAAGCACCGAGCATAAATAATGCACCGTGTGCAAAGTTAACAACGCCTAAAGTACCAAAGACTAAGGTGAGACCGAGCGCAATTAGTGCATAGGCTCCGCCTTTGTCCAGGCCATTGAGAACCTGTAGCAATACTGCTTCCATAACTACCTCTTATTTCTTATTTTTCTAATATTTACTATGAGCAATTTAAACAGATTATTATTGTATTCTCATAAACATCCGATATTTGAAAGAAATTCAAATATAAAAATGAACTAAAGATATAAGGTTAATACTCCTTGACCGGTAAGCCAAGGAGTATTAATACGTCTAGAGTAGTTTATGCTTTGTTATTACAGCTACCTAATTCGCCACCAAGTTTCGAAGCAGCATATTCCACTTGTTTTCTTGGCACTTCTTTAACAACTTTCAGTAAATCGAATTGAGAGCTGGGCTTATCATTACCTTGTACAACCAGTACATCTTTAAAGCACTGGTGATCTTCCGCACGATATTCAGTAGGACCATTACCCATACCATCAAACTTGAATCCTTCTAGTGCTGTAATAACGCCACAAGGATCAAATGTACCTGCTAATTCACAGGCATTGGCATATAGCAATGTTTGCACGTAGCACGTATGTGCCGCCTGAGAGGGTGGGAAACCATATTCAGCGCCGAACGATTTCACAAAGGCTTGTGAGCCGGCATCTTTTAATGACCAGTTCCAGTTAGTAGTACCGTAAATTCCTTGAATATTTTTACCAGCACCTTGCGCCATCAAACGAGAGAATAGAGGAACAACGATTTGGAAGTCATTACCATTCACATTCTTATCGCGAAGACCAAATTGTACGGCTTGGGTCAATGAGTTAACCATATCTTTACCGTAGTGGTTAAGAACAAGAACGTCAGCACCAGAATTAAGTACAGGGGTGATGTATTGAGAGAAGTCACCCGCACCCAGTGGAGTACGTACAGCGGCTTTAGTTTTCCAGCCTAATTTCTCAGTAGTATCTTTAATAGAGCCTTCTTGTGACCAACCCCAAGTATAGTCAGCAGTTAAGTGATAAGCCGTACGTTCTCTACCAAATTCGCTTTCTAATACAGGGCCTAAAGCAGAACCAGACATATCAGTGTTAAAGAAGTGGCGGAAACCATGGCGACGTTTATCTTTACCCGTCGTATCATTCGAATGAGTGAGGCCTGCCATAAAGATTACACCAGCTTCTTGGCAGAGTGATTGAACAGCAATGGCAACACCTGATGACGAGCCACCAGTAATCATCACTGCACCGTCTTTTTCAATCATTCGCTTCGCAGAAGCACGTGCAGCATCCGATTTAGTTTGGGTATCACCCGTTGCGTAAGTGACTTTTTTACCTAAAATACCATTACCTTTTAAAGCCATAGGCTTCATGGTGTTCATCAGACCACCATCTCCCTCGCCATTAAGGTGTTTAACAGCAAGTTTGTATGCGCGTAGTTCATCAGCCCCTTCATCTGCATAAGCACCAGTTTGTGGTACGTTAAAGCCTAGGGTGACAGTTTTGCCTTTGGGAGCATTGACATAAGCATTGGCATTGCTGACAAAAACAGTGGGAACAGCGGCGGCAGAAGCAGCGGCAAATGATGATTTAATGAAACCTCGGCGAGACAGCTCAGTAAATTTTTTATCGTTAGACATTCAGATATCTCCTACTTTTTATAATATTTAGAAATAAGATATGTAATGAAAACAGGGCAAAATAAGTAAATCTACACTTGCTAAACCTTTAAACTGCCACTTTTAAGTCAGATAAAAGAGCTCTATCTCTAATCAAGCATTTTTTAGCTAGTAAACCTAGTTAACCCCACAACCTCAAAGGACAAAAATCTATCCATGCCCAAAGCTTTTGCTTAAAGTAAATCTTGCAAGTAATGACAAATATTGTACATACGACTTTGTGTGTATATGAGAATACTTTTTGAACGATTTTCATGCATAATCGTAAAATTCTGTTTTTTTAATGGCAGGATGAGTATAAGTAATGCAAGATCGCTTATTTAGAGTTTATCCTTATGCTCTATATGAATTTTTTTATTGTCTCTCATAAGGTAAGATAAATAGAAAATAAAATTAAATGCTGTTGTAGGGAACTGTAGTGAAGCGTATTTATTTATCAATTCTTATTATTGCTCTAGCCGGATGTACTGTATTTAGTGCCATACATTTTTATGATGTCTATGGACCAGCCAACCCACATAATAGAGTGATAGCTGATGTACCCGATGGGCATATTGACTATTGGGAATCTGTTAAACCTGTTCTGGATAATCGCTGTGTGGTTTGCCATGGTTGTTACGATGCTCCATGTCAACACAAAACAACGGCTATTGAAGGGTTAGAGCGAGGGGCAAGCAAACAGCGTGTCTATAATGCCCGTCGTTTTTCTCATGCTAAATTAACCCGACTCTTCGAAGATGCACATTCAGTAGAAGAATGGAGAGAGAAAGATTTTTTCCCCGTCCTAAATGAGCGTGAGAATACTCCTAAAGCCAACAAAGAAGCTGGCGTCATGTACCAGCTGCTATCTTTAAAAGAAGAGCACCCATTACCTGACGTTAAAATATTACCTGCCGATTTTACTTTTGGTAATCATCGTGCAGAAGTCTGTCCAAAACCAGAAGCCATTGGCTTATATAAAAGAAATAACCCACTGTGGGGCATGCCATATGCACTGCCTGGTTTAAATGATAGTGAGCAATCAACGTTAAAGGCATGGTTGGAGCAGGGGGCCCGTTATACTGCTAGAAAACCTATAGAAGCGACACTGCAATCAGAAATAGACCGATGGGAAATATTTTTAAATGGAGATTCTCTAAAAGCTCAATTAGCCAACCGTTATATTTACGAGCATTTATTTCTTGCCCATATCTATTTTGATAATGCTAACTCTGAGCTAGATAATAGTGAGAATAGACAAGCCCCCATATTTTTTAAACTTGTGCGTTCTTCGACACCACCGGGTCAACCACCAAAAGCTGTCTTTACGCGCCGACCTTATGATGACCCAGGCATCAAGCGAGTCTATTATCGCTTTGTTCCGGAGTATGAGACCGTTGTTATAAAAAACCATATGCCCTATAAACTCGATAAAGCGCGTATGCAACGATGGCAATCCTTGTTTTATGAAAGTGATTACGAAGTCACTCAGTTACCAGACTACAAAAAAGGAAAATCAGGCAACCCATTTTTAACATTCCAGGAATTACCGTTAACATCGCGATATAAGTTTATGCTGGACGAGGCACAATTTACCATCATGAATTTTGTAAAAGGCCCGGTGTGCCGTGGTCAGGTAGCCGTCAATGTAATCAAAGATCATTTTTGGGTGTTTTTTGTTAATCCAGACTTAGAAATTAATAATGAAATATCTGAAGTCATTAACATGAATGTCGATGATATGGAACTACCCAGTGTCAAAGGTGATATTTACTTGCCACTATCCAATTGGACTCGCTATGCCGCAAAAGAAAAAGAAGCGTTACGTGATAAAGACCGTTTTTTAACAGAACATTTTAAAAATAAAGGTGAAGAGGGCGGCCTTAAAGTAGATTTAAACCTTATCTGGGATGGAAGCGTAGGCGATGATAAGTTAAAAAACAAAAATGCAGCGCTGACAATTTTTCGGCATTTCGATAGTGCTTCAGTTAAAAAGGGTTTACTTGGAGAAGCACCTCAAACAGCGTGGGTTATTAGTTATCCTCTGTTAGAAAAAATTCATTATCTATTAGTAGCTGGTTATGATGTATACGGTAATATTGGACACCAGTTATTGTCACGTTTGTATATGGATTTTCTACGAATGGATGGTGAAAGCACATTCTTAGGTTTTTTACCCGCTGAAGCGCGAGACAGGGAGCGTAAAGATTGGTATCAAGATGCTGATCCTAATGTGATGCAATACCTGACAAACCCTGATTTTGAAAGTCAGGTTGAAACGGCGATCGACTTTTCAACGGATAATCAGAAAGAAGAATTATATAATTTACTGGCTGAACATTTAGATAGTGCTTTATCAGAAAAGCATTCGCTTAGATCATTAGCCGATAAGGAGTTGGTAAGGGAGTTAAATCGTTTAAACAACTTTAAAGGTCAAAATACCCGTTTTCTTGCAGAAATGACAGCAATTCAAATTATTGATGCAGCTCAGCAGTATCAGTTTTTTACATTAAATAAAAATAATGCACATCGGAATATTACATCCTTATTCTCTGAGAAAAAGCAGTTGGATCCAGAAAGGAATACTGTGACTATTTCATCCGGTATTATCGGTGCATACCCGAATACGTTTATGCGAGTTGCTCGCAATAAAGTAGAAGACTTTGTCGATAAGATGATTTCTTTAGAAACACCGAATGATTATTCAGCTTTGCTCGATGAATATGGTATACGACGTACTCACGCAAATTTTTGGCAATATAGCGATGAATTACACTCGTTTCTCTACCAAGAAGACCCTATTGAATATGGCGTTCTTGACTATAACCGGCTTGAAAATAGATAGGTTGGACGATAGCTGATGCCCAATAAATGGTTTGCTGCATTTCTGGGGTTATTTTTTCAACCATTGTCATTTATATATTTGTCGAAATTTCAATGGTTCTGGGTTTATGTGGTTGCGAATGTTGTTGCAACTTTATTGGATTATTACTTAATTGCTAAGACCGGATACTTCGGTGTTGCTTTTACAGTTGCTCTTATATGTGCGCTGCATGCATTTAAAATAGCAGCAGCGTTAGCTTTTTCTCGGCGTCGTTGGTATAACTATTGGTGGGGTATATTACTCATCGTGTTGATATTTTTATTATCGACATTTTCTATCCGTACTTTTCTGTTTGAACCTTTTCGTATCCCTTCTTTATCCATGGTGCCAACACTCAATGTTGGTGACCACATCATTGTTTCGAAATGGGGTTATGGCCTTTATGGCAGCTATGGAGTTGTTATAAACAATACCGATGTCGATAAGAAGAAAAAACCTAAAAGAGGGGAGATTTTTGTATTGTATCCACCCCATAATCAAATCCCCTTTGTTAAGCGGGTGATTGGTGTACCTGGCGATGTTATAGCGTTTTCCGATAAGCAGATAACGATTAATGGAGAGGACATCAAAACAGAAGCCGCTTCTGATTCACTCGAATACAATGAAACGTTAGGCGGTCATAGCTATACCATTCAATATATTGATGAAAGTACAATGATAGGCTTAGACCGTTTACAGAATTTTACAATCACTGTTCCTAAGGATTCGTATTTTGTGATGGGCGATAACAGAAATAACTCTGCTGACAGCCGCTTATGGGGCCCTGTTCCTGCTGAAAATATTGTGGGCAAAGTTATTTTTATCTGGTAATTTTTTTTAGAAAAGCCATTAGGAGAAACTAGTAAGAGAAAGGACGTAGCCTTTCCCTTTTATTAATTCTATTTTTATAGCGACTACTTAATTGGAGTGCCGGATAAAAATATTATTGATTCACATCCACCACTAAACGTCCTCTAATTTTACCCTCTAATAATGCGCTGGCATTATCAAACACCTCATTCAAACCAATCACTGTGCTGATATCGTCAAAGTGTTCGTGATTAATGGTTGCTAAACGTTGCCATGCTTCTATACGTTGATCGATAGGGCGCATCACACTATCAATACCCGCAAGTGTCACGCCACGAAGAATAAACGGAGCAACCGTGGCAGTAAAATCCATGCCCTGAGCAAGACCACAAGCCGCAACGACACCATTATATTTCATCGCTGCACACACATTGGCTAAGGTATGGCTGCCCGCTGAATCGATAGCACCAGCCCATTGTTCCTTTGCCAAAGGTCGGCCTCCGGATTCAGATAATGTCGCTCGGTCAATAATTTCCTGAGCACCTAACTTCTTCAGGTAATCTGCTTCTTCCATCCTGCCTGTCGATGCAACAACGTGATAACCAAGCTGACTTAAAATAGAAATAGAAAAGCTACCAACACCACCGTTGGCTCCTGTGACTAAAATACTGCCACTATCAGGCGATAGCCCGTAACGTTCTAAAGTAATAACAGACAACATCGCTGTATAACCGGCTGTGCCAATCGTCATTGCTTGCATAGGAGAAAGATTGTCGGGCAGGGGGATTAACCAATCACTGTTCAGCACTGCTTTTTCGGCTAAACCACCCCAATGCGCTTCGCCAACACCCCAGCCATTTAAAATAACTTGCTGACCTACACTGAATTTATCAGTGTCGCTGCGAGTCACTGTTCCGACTAAATCGATGCCGGGGATCATTGGAAATTTGCGAACAACAGGCCCTTTGCCTGTAATGGCTAATGCATCTTTATAATTAATAGTGCTGTAGCTGACATCGATTGCCACATCACCATCGGGAAGGCTATCTGAACGAATGTCTTTAACTTCTGCTCGATAACCGTTGTCATCTTTTTCAATCAATACACCTTTAAATATATCGTTAGTCATCACTACCCCCAATAAATTTAGACCGATCGTCTATTAATAGATAAATAAAAAGCTAAATAAAAAGGTTAACTTAAAAACTACTTTGGCAAACCTGAGATAAAACCACGAAAATAAAGCCCCAAAGGCTCAGCACTTTGCATCAGCTTGGCCCTCATAACTGCACCTTCCCAGCCAATCCAAAAGAACTCCGCCAACTGTTTACAGTTGGCGTTGGCAGATAACTCACCCTCGGCTTGGGCTTCCTTTAAGCATTGGCATACACGTTGTTGCCAATTAAGAAAAATATCCTGCAAACTTTCCCGAAAACTATCAGGTAATAAGCCTATTTCCTGTCCAAGGTTGCCTACTAGACAGCCTCGTTTATAGTCATATTTCTGCATGCTTTTTTTAGTACTGTTAACAAAGCTTTCTAAGCGTTTCAACGGTGATTTTTTTCGATCAAGTAAATGAGAATCCAGTTTTTCTGCAAAATAAGTAGCGTACTCATCGATAACGGCTAGGCCAAAATCCTCTTTATTTTTAAAATAATGATAAAAAGAACCTTTAGGAACGCCGACTTTTTTCAAAATGCCATCAATACCCGCAGAGACAAAACTGTTTTCAGTCAGTGTTTCAACACCACTACGGATAAGCATTGCCCGGGTATTATCACCATTGCTGGATATTTTAGGCGGGCGTCCTCGTCGAGGTGTTTGAATGCTTGAAATGGTAGGCATGCCAAATTATAGACCGATCGTCTATTAAAATGCAATAAATTTGCTTGAGTCTATAATTCAACAGATTAGAATAGGGTATTACCAGCCCTCTATACCTGACATATCAGGCAGTTGGTGGGCGATACCTTTATGGCAATCGATACAGGTTTTTTCGCCCTTTGCGAGAGCTGTGCTGTGCTGAACACTGGCACGCGGACTTTGTTTAGTAAAATCCATGTAATCAAAATTATGGCAGTTTCGACATTCTAATGAATCATTGGCTTTAAGCCGAGACCATTCGTGTTTAGCTAATTCTAATCGTTTATTTTCAAACTTCTCGCGTGTGTTAATTGTCCCAAAAATCTTTCCCCATACTTCTTTAGATGCTTGGGTTTTACGCGCTATTTTATTAGTCCATTCGTGTGGAACATGGCAGTCAGGGCATGTTGCTCTTACTCCAGAAGCATTAGAAAAGTGGACAGTGGTTTGGAGTTCACGGTAAACATTATCTTTCATTTCATGACAACTAATACAGAAACTTTCAGTATTGGTTGCTTCAAGCGCAGTATTAAAACCTCCCCAGAAAATAATTCCGGCAATAAACCCACCCATACTCAGGAATCCCAAGCTATAGTGAATAGACGGTTTTCTAAAAACCCTCCAGTAACGCAGTAGAAAAGCTTTCATTGTTTTTTTCCTGTGTTTTTATCACTGGATAATATTGTATGAATGTCCTTAAAATTATTTTCTATCAGATCTTTTTTGGCATTTTGAGTCACATGGCATTGTTTACAAAAATATCGGCGTGGTGATACATCTGCTAGGAAATTACCGTCTCGATCCATAAAGTGCGTTACGCTAACCATCGGTGCCTGTGAATCTTCGGTTTGTGTTCTTGAATGACAACTTAAGCATTTATTTACCTTAAGGTCGAGTTGGTAATTTTCAATTTTATGAGGTATGGTCGGTGGCTGCATCGGATAATCCCTCGTACGTTTAATATCATTATTAACCGCATTTTGTAATACGGCAGGATTATCATTTACTCCATTTAAGGGAGTTCCATTTCTTAAGGTTGCAATATTATCCTCAGCAAAAGTGACAGGTATGAGGCATATAAGGCAGCTAATGCATAGTAATTTTTGTAGGTTTTTCATTTCATCTACCCATTATTTTTTGTATGAATACAATCATACTTTCTCAATTTGAACAGCACATTTTTTGAAGTCTGTTTGCTTGGATATAGGATCTGTCGCATCCAATGTAACCTTATTAATCAGCTGCCTTGCATCAAACCAGGGAACAAACACAAGCCCTCGTGGCGGTTTATTTCTTCCGCGTGTTTCTACTCGAGTGACAATGTGGCCTCGTTTAGAGCGAACTTTGACTTTGTCGCCACGACGTAAACCCTTGTCTTGAGCATCTTGCGGATGCATATAGCAAACGGCATCGGAAAACGCTTTATAAAGTTCAGGTACTCGTTGAGTCATTGAACCTGAGTGCCAGTGCTCAAGAACACGGCCAGTTGATAGCCAAAAAGGAAACTCTTCATCCGGAGGTTCAGCAGCAGGTTCATAAGGTAGGGCGAAAATAATAGCTCGGCCATCGGGTTTGCCATAAAATTGAAACCCCTTGCCTTTTTCTACATAAGGGTCGCTGCCTTCCCGAAAACGCCAAAGCGTTTCTTTGCCATTGACAACTGGCCAGCGTAAACCTCTTGTGTTGTGATAGGTATCAAAGTCCGCGAGATCATGAGCATGCCCTCTGCCAAAGGTTGCATATTCTTCAAATAGTCCTTTTTGAGGATAGAAGCCAAAATCTTTTGCTTCATGATTACTGTAATCACTATTGATGTCGCTGGTTGGGAATTTATCAACATTTCCATTTTTAAATAAAATATCAAATAATGTTCTATTTTTGTATTCTGGTTTTTTTGCAATTAATTCATCAGGCCAGACTTCACTTATTTTAAACCGTTTAGAAAACTCCATCACTTGCCATAAGTCAGACTTTGCTTCTCCTGGAGCATCTACCAATTGATGCCAAAATTGTGTACGTCGTTCAGCATTTCCGTATGCCCCTTCTTTTTCGATCCACATAGCAGTGGGTAAAATTAAATCGGCTGCTTGTGCGGTAACGGTGGGGTATGCATCTGATACAACAATAAAGTTATCTGGATTGCGATAAGCGGGAATGCCTTCTTCATTAATATTCGCAGCTGCTTGCAAATTATTGTTGCACTGAATCCAATATGCATTAATTTCACTGTCCTTTAATTTCCTATTATGAAGCACTGCATGGGCGCCAGGTTTTGGGTTAATGGTACCTTCGGGTAGTTTCCATATATTTTCTGCAAGGGCACGATGCTTAGGGTTTTTGACAACCATGTCGGCAGGTAAACGGTGAGAGAATGTGCCCACTTCACGGGCTGTGCCACAGGCAGAAGGCTGTCCCGTTAGGCTAAAAGGACCGTTGCCTGGTTGAGAAATTTTCCCTGTTAGTAAATGAATGTTATAAATTAAGTTATTCATCCATACGCCACGAGTATGTTGATTAACTCCCATTGTCCATAGTGACATAACCTTTCTATTAGGATCGGCATAGAGTTTTGCGAGCTTAATTAATTTATCTTCGCTAACACCACTGATCTCGCTAGCTGTCTTAACATCGTATTCGCTAACAAACTGTGCGTATTCCTCAAAGTTAATTTCTGTAGATCCACCAGCTTTGTTAGCATTTTTGGCTTTTTTCTGCAGTAGGTTTTCAGGGCGGAGTCCATATCCAATATCAGTATTACCTAACCGGAAATTAGTATACTTTTTAACAAATTCCATATTCACTGCATTGTTTTGGATAATGTAATTAGCAATAAAATTGGCAATTGCAAGGTCAGATTGAGGAGTAAAGATCATAGGCAGGTCGGCGAGCTCAAAACTCCGGTGTTCATAGGTTGAGAGCACACAAACTTGTGTATCTGGTTTGCTGAGTCTACGATCAGTTAAGCGGGTCCAGAGAATAGGGTGCATCTCTGCCATATTAGAGCCCCATAGGACAAATGCATCAGCATGCTCGAAATCATCATAACAACCCATGGGTTCATCAATGCCGAAGGTTCTCATAAAACCGCCAACGGCACTCGCCATGCAGTGTCTGGCATTAGGTTCTATATTGTTTGAGCGAAATCCGGCTTTCATTAACTTAACGGCAGCATAACCTTCCCATACAGTCCATTGGCCAGAGCCAAACATACCAATTGCTTCCGGCCCTTTATTTTTAAGCGTGCTTTTAAACTTTTCGGCCATTACATCAAAGGCTGTGTCCCAACTGACTGATGTAAACTCACCATCTTTGGAATATTTTCCATCTTTCATGCGTAGCAATGGTGTGATTAAGCGATCATTGCCATAGATGATTTTAGAAAGAAAGTAACCTTTGATGCAGTTAAGCCCACGATTGACAGGTGAGTTAATATCGCCGTGTGTGGCAACAACTTGGCCATTTTTTGTGGCAACATTGACACTACAACCTGTGCCACAGAAACGGCAAGGAGCTTTTGACCACTTCAATTTGCTGTCATCAACACTGGCAATTAAATTAGTACCTAAGCTGGGCAAGCTAACACCCGCTGCTGATGCAGCAAGGCTTGCTGCCTGATACTTAATATACTGTCTACGAGAAATACCCATAAGGTTTTACCATTACTGTTAGTAGATTTATAGTTGAGTAATCGTTAACATTTTTATTGAATAAAAGTACTAGCTAAGCTATTTGTTCCTCTAAAAATTTTGTTTCTTCTGCATGGTGATACACCATGATAACGGACATAACACCGTCGCATTCTTTTATCATTTCGATATAGTTTTGCGTTAATTTCGTTGATGGTGCTTCGATCACAACAATAACTTTGCCTTGGGTGTGGTCTGTTATTGTTATTTCGAGATTGGATATAGAAGATATTGTTGAGGTAAATCTCTCAATATAATGAGGCTTGATAAGAACAATTACACTGCTGATGTGTGATTCGTTAGCCATTGTTAACTCCTTTATGCTGTTGGTGGCCCAAAAATGATTTGCAATATCCAGATAATGAAGCCGTAACCACCGACTAAAACAATAGAAAGCATTGGAAATAAAATGACACAAATAAATAGAAATAGGCGCCTTTCAAGCTTCGATGAATTTTCTTGGCTATCTATCATAATGTTGTCTTTTGAGGGGTAATTAATTTGTGATAGTTATACTAACTTGATGGATAGGGATAGATATTGATTTAGATCAATGTAGAGGGTTTGGCAGAAGAGGAGTGCCTGAGGCGAATTAAAATGAAACGTAGGTAGAGTTAAAGCGGTTGATTAGTGACTTTTTGTCAATATATTACGAATAGTGAATCGTAGCTCAGAACTGATGAAATATGATATTAATAGAGCCGTTTGCGTTCATCATCATCGATTCTTTTTTGCATGTCTTTAACAGAGTTCTTCAATTGACCAGTATTAACCATGATTTCACCGAGTTTAGCCAGTTGACTTACATCTTCCCACTTCTCATGTGCCCAAATATTAGATCGCTTCATAGCTTTGCCGCAATGAAAATATACTTCATGGACTGTAACTGCAATTAAAAACTCTGGGGCTTTATTATTGATGGAAAACTGCATTCGCAAGTTATCATCTCTAATAATTTGTGCCTGACCTGAAATGCGCAATGTTTCTCCTTTTCCTGGAACTATGAATATAATCCCAATGTTAGGGTTTTGTAAGATATTTTTGAAGGTTTCAGCCCGCTGATTACCCAAGCGTTCAGGGATTAATAATTGCTTCTTGTTAATAATCTGAACGAAGCCAGAGGGGTCACCTTTAGGGGAGACGGTTACCTGCCCGGACTTACTAAAGGATGCTAGCATCAGTAAGGGGCTTTTATTGATAAAGTCATAACTGTATGAATCAAGGTAGTTAATGGATTTGTCTAACACACGTTGACCTGGGTAACCCATAATGTCACGGAATTGTTTTTCAGTGGTAATAACTTGCTTGAATGGATACATAAGATTTGTGAGACGTTATTTAACTAACATACCTTTTCCCGCATTTTCTTTCTCTATACGTGCGGTTTCAGGACCTTTTTTGGGGATTGCGAGTCCGCGTTGTACTGCAGGCCTGCTTTCCATTTGTTCTAGCCAGCGGCGTAAATTCTCTAAATCACTAATATCGACACCAGCCCACTCATACCAGCGTATCCAAGGGAAGGTCGCAATGTCTGCAATGCTTAACTCATCGCAGATAAATTCGCGATTGGCTAATCGCTGATCATAAACTTCATATAAACGACGGGTTTCGTTTTGATAACGTGTAATTGCAAACGGGATTTTTTCAGGCGCATAGCGATTAAAAACATGTGCTTGGCCTTGCATAGGACCAACGCCCCCCATTTGAAACATCAGCCATTGCAATACCTCTGAGCGTTTGTTGCTGGAAGAGGGGAGGAATTTGCCGCTGAGTTCAGCCAGGTAGATTAGTATCGAACCAGATTCAAATACGACAAAATCTTGATTATTGTGATCCACAATCACAGGAATTCTACCGTTGGGGTTTAAGTTAAGAAACCAATCTTGTTTTTGTTCCAGCTCACCGAGATTGATCGCTTGGTAGTCGTAAGTGATGCTGGCTTCTTCCAGCATAATGGAGGCTTTGTGGCCGTTAGGTGTATCTGCGGTATACAAGGTAATCATTGATGATCCTTATTGATTCTCTGCCGGTGAGTTAATAAAAAGACAATATATCTATCGATAGGTAGATTATCTTTAACCACTTACTTCGTCAATAGGTCATTACTAAATTAAAAAGAATTCATTAAAGCTAGAAAGCTCGTTACAAGATATTTCACTACTTGGTGGAGAGTCCAAAAAGAAGAGCTAGAATTTACATTAAATTCTACTTTTTTATTTATATCAGTTGGTTATGATAATTATCTTATATAGTTTCTAGGTTTGATTGTTGCTGAGTAATTAGTCATCAAATGTCTGTATGGTTTTTTCGATAAGCTGCAGGATCTACTGCATATAGCGATTTGAATGCTCGTGAAAATGAGCTTCGGCTTTGGTAACCCACACGATCAGCAATATTCTTAATGGGTAGGTCGCCGGTCGTAAGTAACTGCGCAGCACGACGAAGACGATAATTAGTCAAGAATTCATGAGGTGGTTGGCCAAAGGCTTTTGTAAAATGTTCACTAAAAGAGGAACGGCTCATGCAGGCCAGTTCTGCCAGCTCTTCAACACGGTGTTGCTTTTCAGGGGCATCCAACATTACCCGTAGGGCATTTTCCAAGCGTGGGTTTTCCAGAATGGCCAGCCAAGGGAAGCGCCAGTCTTGTTGTTCATGTAAGCGGCGCAATAACAAAATTAAACATTGCTTCATTAAAGTGCTGGCTAATGCCAATGTACCTAGCTGCGGCCGGCTGAACTCTGCCAGCATGGCTTCAAAAGCACCACGAATATAGATCGAATCCTGAAAAGATTCCACCAATGGCTCGGCCAGCAAGCTGAATATATCCACTCCTTGGCCATAACTTGCATGAACTCGACCGCAGGCTAATACAACATCGGTGGCGCCTTCTCCTGCTTTTAACCAATGCATATCTTCAGTGGGTTGTAAGCATAAAGACGATGCCGTACTGCGTCGGGATGAATCCTGTAATGACTCAATACGCTGTGACACACCCGCAGGCACCAAAATCATTTGGTCTGCTTCCAAAGAAATGGCTTTGCCATTGTTTGAGCTGAGTTGCCCATGGCCAGCAAGCATATAGTGAATAGTGTTGTAGTCGTCAGGGGCAATATCTAAATGATAACCACAACGCACATCACATATTGCAAACGGCTCAACACGGACTTCTAAGGCATTCAGTAATTTGTCTGTAATTTCCATGCTGACATTATGCACAAAAAAATTGTGCTTACGCCATATTCCGACATCAGGACACCAATTTTGGCGGGTTCGTCTAAAAGCTTACCGCATAATTTCTCCGAACTTAACGTTTACCAAATTCAATACTAGTCAGGAGAAAACTATGTGTGATCATGAACATAAAGACTCATCACGACGCGGATTTTTAAAAACCAGTGCGGCAGCCGTGACCGGTGTAGCCGCTGTGGCTGCAACAGGGGCAATATCCACCAATGCTAATGCGGCTGTGAGTGATTATGCACCGCCCGCTAAGCCGGCATTGCCACCCAGTACAATGAAGTTAGATTTAAAGCGTACCGCTGTGGTTATTATTGACCCGCAAGTGGATTTTTTAAGTCCTAAAGGGGTGACATGGGGCGTGGTTGGCGAAAGTGTCACTGAGCACGATACGGTTAATAACATCGAACGCTTATTTAAAATTGCGAAAGCAAAAGATATCGTCACCGCAATTTCACCACACTATTACTACCCAACAGACCACGGTTGGAAGTTTGAAGGTGGCCTTGAAAAGCTTATGCATAAAATCGGTATGTTTGATCGTAAAGGCCCATTAGATTTAAGCGGCTTTGAAAACTCAGGCGCTGACTGGATGCCGCAATACAAAAAATATATCAACGATGGTAAAACCATTGTGGTATCACCGCATAAAGTGTACGGGCCAGAAACCAACGACTTAACCTTACAATTGCGTAAGAGGGGAGTGGACCAAGTTGTACTCGCCGGCATGTCTGCCAATTTATGTGTTGAAAGCCATTTTCGTGAACTGCAAGAGCAGGGCTTTGAAGTGGCTGTTGTCAGCGATGCAACCGCCGCTGCAAAAATACCCGAAGGTGATGGCTATGCCGCAGCAATAGTTAACTTCCGTTATATGGCGAATGCCGTATGGAATACCAAAGAGGCGATTAAGCAGATTGAGGCTTCTGCATAATTGATTTGAAAGGTCGGTGATAAGTATTGGTATTGATTCCTATTATTAATTATCGACCTTTTTAATTTTCTATTCTTATAATAATTTTTTAATCACCATCTAGGCCTTTTTGCGTTCTCATTAGCTCAACCTCATCTGGAGGGCCGCTTCTTAGTATCTTAGGTTCTTCCATAGGGCGTCGTTGTTTGCAATTCTCATCAATAGACTTTTTGGCTTTTTTAAGCCTATTTTTAGCTTTTTCAAGTTCTTCTTCATAGTAATTCATTTTACATATCCTGAAATCTCACAGAACAATATACATTTATTCATCTTTCTTATAATTTACGACGTTATTACTGTCTTTTTTTAAACCTTTGTTTAGCAGGTCTTCATACTTGGGAAAGTTGCTATTTTCACCTCTCATAGAAATGTAAGCCTCTTTTAAGTTTTCGGCTGCTTGATCAAACGTTAGCAATAAATCCTGAATATCAGCTTTATCTCTTACTGTTTCAGACCTCAACAAGCTTTCGAAATACTCTGTTTGTTTCTCTACGGCTTGAATACTTACAAGTAGTGTGGATAGGCTAATTTCGGCCATTTGCTAGAATTCTATTAAAGTGTCTCATAGGGCGGGTAATTTGCCGCAAAACGCTGTTTTTCTTGATATAGCCTTTTTAGTTCTAATTCAGTTTCTTCGTAAGAGAGAAGCAGGTCTTGAATATCTGCGCCATCAGATAATGTTTCTGAGGTTAGTAAAGACTCCAGGTTATTTATCTCTTTTTTTACTGCTTGTATAGACATCATTAGAGTCCCTATTGATATATCAGTCATTCTCTACTCTTTCTTTTTGTGCTTTAGCATTCCTCGCTAGTATGTTTAATTCTATGAAGCTCATTGCTTTTTTTCATCATCATAGTCTTCCTCTATATCTATGGAGTGAAAACCTCCAGATAATCTACCAGTAGGTTCATCCTTATCTACGGGAGGAGCAATATTTTTCTTTTTAATTTTATCAGACATTTTTTTGAGCCTTTTTAGGGCTTCAGTCTCATTGATTTCAGTTTTATTTTTAGTCATTGTTTGTTGACCTATTGATATTACCTATTGGTTCTTGATCGTTTAGAGCAGGAGAGTTAATTTTCAGTTTATTTGCATACTCTTTCAATCTTTTTAGTTCTTGCTCTTCGGTTAAGTTTTTAATGTCTTCATTGGTCATTATTATTCACCTATTTCAAGGGTTTAGCTAAATAACGAGGGCTGTATTTAGTGCCTGAATATAATTTATATCCTAGTTTTTTATAGCTTAATACTGCACCATCTACCGGGTCGATAATTCGTGATTCTTCTGCACCTACGGCAAATCCAAACATTTCTACTGCCGAAAGGGCAATATAGGCTATACGTCCCTTTAATGGGTGGAGTAAGTCTGTAGATGCTTCGAGTACTTCTAGTCTAATGTGTACATTCTTGTCTGACATCTTTCCTAACAGTAGACCACAAAGTGTATCACCAAACCATATGGCCGCCTCGAAGCGTTTAGGGTATTTCTCTCTATAGTTTGATACCCAGCTAGACCATTCCCAGCCTCCATTAGGGGGTTGTCTATCACTATTTGGCCAGTCTTGGTGTTTTGACAAAGCTATACTATTGATTGGAGTTAGTTTGACGCCAGGCATATTTATTGACTTTGGCAGCTCTGAATATACTGCCATTCTTAAGCGATTGTATTTATCTTTATATTCTGCATAACTTTTTTTCGGATTTTCCATAAAAGGCTTTCCTAGCAAGTTAATTTGTTTGCTTAAAGAAAAATTTATATTATTTTTTAGTATTGCTTGCTGTATCAAATCCAACGGCATCAGGAGAGGTTGCATTACCGTCTTCATCATAGGAGATATATTTCGCTTCCATTTCTATAAAGCTAATTGTAATAACTTCAGTTGGTCTATCGGTATCACCAGAAATACCGCCAACTTTATAATTACTGATTAAGGCATTCTTCAGTGTGTACTCCATATACACATCAGCACCAGAACCAGTGCCCGTTTTAGTTAAATGAAGTTTAACAGTTTTGCCTGTACCACAGCAGGATTCAATAAATAGTCTATTAGAGGAACTATCCATTTTCTTATTAATTTTGAGATCAGTAATAACCGCATTAGATGACTCGCGGTCACCTTGGGTAGAGGTTGAGGATGTTATATTACGTTCTACTCCCCATTGCCAAGAGGTGACATCAATCCAATCTTTATGGCCTTGGTCTGATGATTCACCTTTAATGCCTTCGTAGTTTAAAAATACGCTCATCGTGTTGCTCCTTTTAAGTCATTATTTTTAATAATCATATATGCATCCGTGTACCCTGATAGACACTCGTCGCATCTCGGGTAGAACCGTATAGAGAAATAAAAGTAGGGTCAATAAGGAGTAGGTGAATTGCCTGCTAATGGCGTTTAATTCATTCTTTAGGCGATTGAGAACTAATTATTTGTGAGCCGTGTCACAGTTGGTTTGTAACATCGATATAGGAGTTTGATTTTTATTGATGTTTTTTAAGCGCCTTTAAATCTTCCATTAAGTCATTTGCATCATAGGCAAGAGTTTGACCATATTGACCTAATATTTCATGAAATTCCATTTCAGATTTACCAACAATCTTCCCTCCTTGAACGCCGTTAATTTTTCTTAATTGATAAAATGATACGGCAATTATTTCTTTGACTTGTTGTTCATCAAGGTCAACGATATCCATCACATCGTCTGTAATTTCAATATTCATATTTTTCACTCTATCCAAACGTTTCTATAGAGGATTATGTGACAAAGTAGGGCGATCAACAATAAAAATTAATAGGGGGCTCATTCCAGATATTAGAGCTATAGATCGGGATTTCCAGCTAGACCTTTTAAACAGATGCTATGTTGTTGCGGCACAATGAGATTGTGTGACCTAGCCAGCCTCCGTATTACCTATCCCTTCCCCTATTAGCCAGCCCACAAGTCACACACGTACAGACTGCTGCTTTGTGTGACTTTTACCTAGGAATAATTATGAACGAAGTTGAAGCTGTAAAACACATCGATGACATTACGACAATCCACACTTTACTGAAGAAGCATAGCTCACAATCAGTGTGTTACTAGCGGTCAACGCCCATCGTCAATAGATCACTACTGAGTTCAATTGATCTCCACTACCGAGAGGCTGGTCAGTTTCTGCCAGCCCCAGCAATGACCTTTAGATTTAGAACTTGTTTTACTGAATCCACGTCCCTTTATCAGGATAAGGTTGGGTAACACCGGCTCTATCTGCAGCCCGATTCGCTGCACGTTTCTTAAAGTCCATGTTGAGCAGTTTAGAGGCTTTATCTGTAGCAGACGCGTTTTGGTACTCAATGATGGCCAACTCAGCATCATGTCTCGCCTGCTCGTACACTCCTAGCGCTGCCAACTGAACTTTAGTCTCTTCTTCCTTCGCCTTGGCTTTCGTATATGGATCTATTTCCCCCAGTAGGGTCGACGCGAGAGATGAGCGAGTATCCCCATCGCTTAGTGCGTCACCAAAGAATTGAGCAACAGGGCGCTTTCTAAACTCTTTGATAGTAACTGAAAAGTCGTAAGAACGGGCTAACTTGCCATTGCTAGGAGTTAGCTTAACCACCTTAGCAGCGGATTCTTGGGCTTTTGAACAATTTTCAAAATAACTGACCGCATTACTTAGCATGGATAAAGTCTTAGCATTTATATCATTCTTCGATTTTGCAGACTCTTCCGCATGTAGCGCATGCGCATATCGCCACTCTTCAAGAGCCCCCTCTATTGAAGGACACGCATTATCTGGAAGTATTGGATTCCATTTAGTCGACTCCCCAGGAGGAATCCATGTGTCGGCACCAAGTGCATTCGCAGCCGCACCAGCCAACAACGCTGCGTTGGTATATGTAGTTTTCTTGCTTGAAGATTCAGACAAAGACTTTTGTTTATTCAGTTCGCTTGAGTTTATAGCCGGAACAGGCATCCACTGAGTCGCAATGCCTTCTGTGTGAATTGGTTGGCCAATTTTAGCCCCCTCAAATTTAATTAGTGATGTAATGGGTTTGTCAGCGCCAGGAATTGCAATACTAAACTCAATCGTCAAGTCTCGGGCGTGCTTATCTGTTCTTTTTTCGCGGATGCTATGACTTAATCTGACCCATGTCGGCTTTAATCTAAATTCGGTCGCTTGTTCGGATAGCTCAAACTCAAAAATAGCTGTCAGACCTGGCTTACTAAATTTCTTATCATCTTTTGCAAAACCTAGACTTGTTACGGTAGTGACAAGATCACTTGTAAAGGCGTAGTCATCATATGTGGTTGAAATTGCTTCCTTAGTTCTTTTGGTTTCTTTACTAGAAATTACCATACAACTATACTGATATACTGAAAATTCCATTTATTATTGTTCCATTCATAGAAATGACCTCCGTGGTGCAACACATCAACAGTCGCTTCCTTTGCGATCTCTTGAAGCTTCGCGCCTGTTGTCTTTAGACCTTGATTGATAGCAAAGCTCAAAATTGGTGACAATATCGCAGCAGGCAGGCTCTCGTTAGCATCCAATTCTTCGGGACGATCTTTGCCAGGACATTCTTTCAGCAGTGCTATTGCACCCGGAGTGATCGTGGCATGGGCATTCCAGCAAATTAACAGAGAGCAACATAATAAAATTGACTTTCGCATAATCGATTCCTTATTAATTGATAGAAACGGCCAAATTCATTTTAAGATCAGACGGCGGAGATTGTTCACACCCAACCGCTCCTGCTGATGTTCCTTTGTGAGTGGCAATTAATTGATACCCATTTGCAGTTTTCATAAAAAAACCAGCACCTGATGTTGACTTCGAGGTTTGACAAGTATGGTACAGGCAGCCTGAATCCGTTCTTTCTAAGAGCGCACAGGCAGCGGGCTTTGATCCTCGAATATAATCTGTAATCGATCTAGGCTGACTGAAATCCGAAAGGTTTACATTACTACCTACAATCCATCCCGTGATCGGATAGAAACTTGAGTCAATCGGAGTTGCTGATATTGAAGCTACATAGGAAAAATTTTTGTAAATTTGCACTGCCATCTGATCATCAGTAGCCCCAAAAGGGTTTACTCTTTGAATAATCGATGAAGGTTTTTTTACGGTAAACAGATTCTGTCTACCGTGTTTTACAGGGGTATGGAACGTCAAGTTTCCCGCTCCCCAGGCTGCATTCATATCGCTGCCATTGCCCGTAACTGAATCGTAAAAACAATGTTTCGCCGTGATTATTGTATTCTGGTCAACGATAGTACCTGAACAGTAGGGTTCACCATTGACAGAAAACACACCAACGACACGTTGTATCTCTACAGGGGTGTCCTGAAGTGGAGATAAACAAGCCTTTTCGTATTTAGGTGCAATACTAGAAGCCCTGGCTAACATCAACCGCTGACTGAAACTCTCATTGACACCTACAGGAGCACCCAACAGCTTACTTACTTGTGAAGTGTAGTTTGATGCCGCATTTTTACAGTCAATTGTAAATGCTTCTTTTATGGGGTCATATTTGGGATCACGGTATCTAGGTGAATCTGGTACACCAGGCATTTCTTGAAAGATTTCTGCATTGAGACTAATCCTCATATTAGCTGGGTTGGCACCAACTAAAAGCCTGAATAGACCTGTCTCAGACTCAGGCTGGATTATGACTTGGTTTTCAAGGGGAACGAACATCCCAGTATCTAAATCTAGTCTCTCTCGACGTAGTGTTTGAATCTCTATTTGATTTATGCTTTCTAGACGCTCAAATCTCTTAACTTCGATACTTTCCTGAGCTAGGGCCTGATACCAGCCAACACAAGTAGTGATAGCCAGCACAATGGAGTAGGTTAACTTTGGCGCGTGCATAATAAGAAATCCCATCTTCGTTCTTGAGGGCGGACTCAAAAGACTACTCTTCCTAGCTAAGATTATCTATCGTCAGACTATACCAACTTGATGATCGCTTAGTTAAATTGCAATGTGCCAAACTGGTAGTTAGTACACGCGCTTCATCAAAGAACTGGGCTATCGCCCGCATACAACCCTTAAACACCCTGGGAATTTTATGTTGTTGATTTTTATAGCAATATTTTTATTCGTGAGGGTTCAAGTCCTCTCCTTGCACTGTACACAACTACCTACTTCTTCTTGCAGTAACCGCAAAACAAGATGCAATTCCACGCGTAATTTCAGCCCCTTTTGTTTTGGAGCAATAGTCCGCTTTGGGCGATTAGCAGCCATTAACTACAGCTGATCAATTATATTTATATTTTCAATAAGCGGTAGTTTTATAAAATATGATAAGTAATCAGTTCATTCTTTTGATTAAAATTATTATTTGTTTTAGTTTCCCATTTATTTTTTTAATGTCAATGCATAAAAAAAATAAAAACCTTTACATTTTAAAATGTTGGAAAAAGTGACATGTTTTTTAAAATGAAAACGTTTAACGATAATTTTCATTAAAAATTAATTTATAAAGTTTTTTCTTTTTTAGTTGAAAATACTAATAAATTACAAATATATTTCCCTTTTATTAAAAACTGCGTAAAGCATAAAATTACCACTCCTAATAACTTACCAACAAAAAATTTCACACCCCTGCATCTATACCCAAATTTGCGGCGTACTCCCTGTATCTCAAATATCAATACTAAGGAGTATTCCATGAAAAAATTGTATGGGGCTGCGTGTTTGGCCTTGGCTGTTTCGGCGGGGGTTAATGCCTCTAGCCACCGTGAAGCGCCGTTTATTACCAAGTATCCGCAGGTGGATGCGACGGATTTTTATATGTTTATGAGTTATGAGCCGGGGCGGGAGGACTATGTCACGCTGATTGCGAATTATTTGCCCGTGCAGGCGGCGTATGGCGGGCCGAATTACTTTCCCTTGGACGATAACGCCTTATATGAAATCCATATCGATAATAATGGCGATGCGACTGAGGATTTAACCTTTCAGTTTCAATTTCGTGATGAATTGCCTGCAGGTGGGGTAATACCGCTGGATATTGGCGGCACGTCGGTCACCTCGGTATTGCGCAATATTGGTGGGGTTGCGCCGGGTTCGGAGGGTGGCTTAAGCCATCTTGAGAGCTATTCGTTATCGATCGTTTCAGGTGATCGTCGTACAGGTACAACCACAACCGTCAACAATACCAGTTCTGGTGATACATTGTTCCGCAAGCCCTTTGATTATGCGGGCACAAAAACCTTTGGCGGTGCGGGCAATTATGAGAATTACGCTCGTAGTTTTATTCATGATGTCGAGATTCCCAATTGCAGTCAAAATGCTCGTGTGTTTGTCGGGCAGCGGCATGAAGCTTTTAATATTGCCTTGGGTGAAGTATTCGATTTGGTGAATTTAGTCCCCATTGAAGGTGATAGTGCCCCAGGTGCCAGTGATGGTGGTGGTTTTCCTGGTGGAATTACACAGGATGCCGCACGTAATCAATTAGCACGCAATAATGTGACGTCTATTGCGATGGAAGTCCATAAAGATTGCCTTACCGGTACCGAAGGTATTATCGGTGGTTGGACATCAGCCAGTTTACGTCAAGCATCAATCCTTAACCCTACAGCAACATTCGATCAGCCAGAAGTCACCGGTGGTGCCTGGACACAAGTTTCTCGTTTGGGTTCGCCATTAGTGAATGAATTGGTTATTGGTTATGATATGAAAGACCGTTTTAACGGTAGCCATCCTTCTGCCGATGGGCAGTTTTTAAATTTTGTGACTAACCCTGTATTGCCGGCGATTTTAAATATTTTATTTTTAGATCCGGTGAATCAGGCACTAGGGGCAACGCTTACCAATCTTGCGCCGACCAATTTCCCTCGTAATGATTTAGTCGCGGCCTTCCTAACTGGGTTCAGTGGTGTGAATCAATTTACTGGTGGTACACCGGGTGAAATGCTCCGCCTCAATACCAATATTGCACCAACGGTTCGTGCAAGCCAGCAACCACTGGGTGTTGCTGCAGGAGATTTGGCGGGTTTCCCCAATGGTCGTCGCCCGGGTGACGATACGGTGGATATCGCACTGCGTGTGGTCATGGGGGCACTGTGTCATGACTTACCATTAGGCACCGGTGGTGCGCCGGTTAATTTAGGGCTTTGTAATCCTGCGGATGCCGTTGTCGGTAATGTGGCCTTTACTGATGGCGCTCCATTGTCAGCACAAGAATTAAATAATTCCTTCCCGTATTTACTAACGCCTTATCCCGGCTCGCCGGTAGGTTCGCCTTTGCCTACACCGATCGATTAAGGAGGGCATAATGATGAAAAATACAATAATGTCGCGAGTAATGATCACGCTGTCTGCCTTGTGCTTATTGAGTTTGGTGGCCTGTGGTGGCGGTGGTTCGAGCAATAAAGCCCCGACGATTTCGGAGGTTGACGACCAATCAATAGCGCCGAATACACAGGTAGCGGTTAACCTTACGATTACGGATGATCGTACAGATGCTAATGCACTTGTACTAAGCGCAAGTAGTGATAACGTTGCTTTGGTTGGGAATAGCTCAATTGTTTTCAGTGGCAGTGGTTCAAGTCGAACGCTTACGTTAAGCCCTGAACGTGATCAGTTAGGCAATGCGGTGATTACCGTAACGGTAACTGACGAGAGTGGTAAAACGGCAGAGAGCCTTTTCTTGCTAACCGTAGAGCGGCAAGTGGTTTCGTTCAGTCAGCTTGTTCGTGATGTATTTGCGGAGACTGCGGAGAGTCAGCCGCGTGAAATCAATGGGTTTATTATTAATCAGGATGCAGAAGACGATGATTTTTCAGACTTGTTATAAAACGGTGATGTTCTGCGGAGCATTAACGTTGGCTACGGCCAACGTTAATGCACATTCGGTGCATGATGATCACGTTTCAAAAAAAACAATCCAAGTTAAGGATGTTAACGTACTAATTCGTCAGTATTCGTTAACGGGTGACGACCACTTAATAGAGCAGGGCTGGAAGGTGTTAAGTGAGAAGGGCTTTATTAGAAAAAAAGCCCATTCGCAAGGTAAAGCTAACAAATCTTCTTCAGCTGCTTATGTAACGGCTCAACATTGGTTACAGGCGGCTTGGCTTGCGCAGGCAGAGCATCAATTTGATACTGCCAGGGAATATGTAAAACAAGCATTGCGATTAGAACCGCAAAATGCACAAGCCTGGTTGTTAGAGGCATCGATTGCAACGGTACAGGGTAATGCTGATACTGCTGCGAAAGCGTGTCAACGTGTGGCATTAACTGTTTCACCGATAGTGACGGTAGCCTGTAAAGCCAGGCTGGCGAAAACTCAAGGAGAAAAAAAGATTGCCTATCAAAAATTAACAGCGCTTTCTGAATTGACTGTTTCTTTTAAGGCAGACATGTTGAAGGAAAAAACGTTAAAGGGAAAAAGCTCAAAGGAAAAAACCTTAAACAAAGGGGATGCTGAATTAACTGCCTGGGTAAATTCAGTTACTGCGGATCTTGCGCTGTCTCTCAATAATATTACTGCTGCGAAAAAATTGTATCGTGAGTCGATGGATACCTTTCCTTCGGTTCAAGTGCGTGCCTCTTATGTTGATGCTTTATTGAGTGAGAAAAAGTATGAAAATGTGGTTGCGTTTGTTGCGGCAGATGAAGAAACACCAGCATTGTCTGTGCGACGATTATTAGCAGAGAAAAAACTGCATCGTAATATTCATCGGCGTGTGCATAAAATGGATCATTTATTTAGTGACTGGATAGCAGAAAAAGATTTTAAGCATGCACGCGAAATGGCTATTTTCTATTTAGAGATTGCCGATAATAAACCCTTGGCTTATGAGCTAGCGCTGGAAAATATTAAAGTACAGCGTGAGGAAGAAGATATATTGCTGTTAAAGCGTGCGCAACCAGATGCACCCAATGATGATTTTGCGATGAATAATATGCCGATAACGACTATTTTTATAGAGGGAGACACTGTTTGGAAAATATAGATAAATACCAGGCAGAGCAACAGGAGTTAGCGCCACTAATGGCAAAAGTTGTTCTGCGTGATCAGCAGGCGTTTAAAACACTGTTTGATAAAACTTCGCCTAAAGTTTACGGTGTGGTTTTGTATATGTTAAAAAATACGGCCCAAGCTCAAGATTTATTGCAAGAAGTGTATTTACGCATTTGGTCACAAGCGGCGGAATACCAACCCGTAAGAGGCCCTGTAATGCCATGGATATTAGCAATCGCACGCTATCGTGTGTTGGATTTATTACGAGCTGAAAAGCGCCGAGCCGATGCAATGGATCGCCACGAAGAAAAAGTGAAGCTCGATGAATTAGATATTGAAAACGATATGCCGGAATCCTTAAAACATTGCTTGGATACGTTGGCGTCGGTACAGCGGCAAAGTATTTTCGAAGCGTTTTTTAATGGATGGACTCATGAAGAATTGGCCAAAAAAATATCAGTACCTATCGGTACGGTAAAAAGCCGTATTCGGCGTGGCTTAGCACGTTTAAAAGACTGTTTAGAGCCAGCGAGTATTTAATGGCTTGAATGGAGATCTTATTATTTTTATGAAAGAAGATTTTATATTGTGAAATATGATCAACCAGAATTAATTAACCGTTTAGCGGCTGAGTACGTATTGGGTACGTTACATGGTAAGGCTCGTGTAAAATTTGAGAAGCTTATGAAACAGAGGAAGGATATTGATCAGGCTGTTTCTCGATGGGAGACGCATTTTTCAGAAATGACCAAAGTCGTCCCCGAAAAAGAACCGCCCAAAACAGTATGGAATGCGATTACGAATGATATTAACCCGACTTCAGATTCTGAGAAACAGTCCTCGGGTTTATTTTCTTCGCTTATGTTTTGGAAAACCTGGAGCGTTTTGGCCACTGGTGCAAGTTTTGTTTTAGCGCTAATGCTACTGGCTCCACAATCCATTGAGCAATCAGTATTTGACCCTAGTCTTGATCATGTTGCCTTGGTGGGCGATCAGGCAGAACCCTTATGGGTGATTGGTGCCAACTTAGAAACAGGGGAATTAACTGCGCGAGCGATTAATGCCAGTGCGGCAGGTTTGGATAAAGCCTTTGAATTGTGGATGTTGCCAACAGAAGGCTCGCCGCAGTCTATTGGCTTGCTACCAGTTAACGGTGGGCGTACCACTCACCAGTTACCAGCAGCACTATTGGCGTTATTAAAAGATTCTAAAGGACTGGCAATCAGTATAGAGCCCGCAGGTGGTTCACCGACTGGTTTACCAACAGGCCCTGTGATACAAACCGCGAAGATTATTGGGTTGTAATTCTAGTTCTTAATAGCCGTAAAAACCGGCTAGTTAAGCCGGTTTTTTGGGGAAGGGTTTATTCAGGCATTGGAATAGGGTTGGTATCAATTGGTTGTGCATAGCCTTTAATAAATGCTGGCCGTTGCGCTAATTGACAATACCAGCGTTTAACATTTGGGTAATCATTCAGGTTCACTTGATGATAATCAAATCGTGATGCCCAAGGCCAGATCGCAAAGTCGGCGATACTCAACTCTGTTGTTAAAAATTCAGAGCTTGCTAACTGTTTGTCGAGAACCTTGTAATATTTTTTGCTCTCGTCGTGGTAACGTTTTTCAGAATATTCTGACTTACCTGAGTTATAAAAAAGAAAATGATGAGCTTGCCCCAGTATGGGTCCGAAGCCGCCGGTCTGCCACATTACCCATTCCATGGTGCGCCAGTATTGGTCCGATGTTTCACTGGGCAAAAACTGGCCCGACTTTCTAGCGAGATACATTAAAATTGCGCCAGATTCGAATAAGGTAAAGTCGCCGTCTCTAATCGCCGGAATTTTATTCCCTGGGCTGATTGTTAGAAAATCGGCGTCATGTTGTTCACCTTTGGTGATGTCGATAGCAATGGACTTGTATTCAAGCCCCATTTCTTCCAGTGCAATAGAAATTTTGCGCCCATTAGGTGTTGACCATGTGAACAGCTCAATCATGTGTCTTCTCTCTTAAACGTCGGTTGTGTATGCCGCTCTTCCAGTGATTAAAGCGCCTTCTAACATTTCGAGGCGGTCTTGCCCCCAGAATGGTTCGCCGTTTAATAGATAACCGGGTGAGCCTACAACGCCATGAGCAATTGCTTCTTGAGTGTTCTTCTCATAAATGTCTGCAGCACGGCTGGCTAAATCAAGAATTTCTGTTGGGTTAGAGCCTGCTTCTTGTATTAAAGACGCAATGGTTTCTTCATCGCCAATATTTCTGTCATCCGTCCAGAATGCTTTAAAAGCCAATGCCGAAAAAAGGCCGACATTGCCACCGGTTTCGGCAATGGATATGGCAGCACAATCTACGGCCATTGGGTTGGTGGGCATATGTTTTGGGTTGATATTCAGGTCAATATTACGTTCATCACGCCAGCGCTTGAGCTCAATAATTCGGTAGGCTAAGCGTGCAGGGTCTCGCTTACCTAATGGCAATCCGCCTGTTTTGTCAAAAACAGCCATTAGGTTTACAGGTTTGTAATTCACAGCAACATTATGTTTGTTGGCTAATTCCTCAAAGAAAGCATGGCCTAAATAGGCATAAGGAGATAGATGAGAGTAAAAATAATCGATGCTTGTGCTCATTACACGGTCCTCTAAAAGTAGTGATGTTGAGTTTAATTCATGGGGTTAGCACATGTCTGTGAGGTAAATTCTATCAACCGCAGATTATGTGTTAACGATTGACAAAATAATATATAAATTTATTATCAGTTATATCCGAATAAACAGACTTAAACTACGTTATGTCTAAACTTGATCGATTATCCACCCTGATTAGCCGGTTTTCTCTTACGGTTGAGCCCTCTGACCCACATCATGCTCATCTGATTGTCTTCAGCCATGGTGGAAATGGCAATTTAACCCATATTCTTTTCTCGCCTGCTCAGTTAATTGATATGGAAGACATGGGTGCCTATGGTGCCCTTGTTTTTTGTGCTCAAGTAGAATGGGGAGGTGCTAGCAATCCGTTGATTACTGCATTGCCTGCTCAGATGGCTCTCGATATTGATACCGATATGGATACCAGTAGCTTGGTTCATTTACTGATGGCTGAAAGCAAAGCTTCACGTTGTGGCTCTGGTGCGGTACTGAACCGTCTTGGAGAAGTATTAGTCGTTAGATTACTACGTAAGCAGTTAGAGCAGGGCACTTCAGACCCGGGTTTATTGGGCGGGCTCGCCGACAAACGATTAAGCCGTGCAATTGTGGCGATGCATGACAATCCTGAAACCAACTGGCGCAATGAAGACCTTGCCGATATTGCAGGTTTATCGATGAGTCGTTTTTACGAGTTATTTAAACAAGTGGTAGGGGTAACTCCTATTGCCTATTTACGTAGTTGGCGAATGATTCTGGCACGTCAGGATATAGAACGAGGTGACCGAATACAGGTTGTTGCTAAACGGTATTGTTACGGATCGACGGAAGCGCTAAACCGTTCCTTTACAAAAGAGTTTGGTCACAACCCGATGTTTCACCGCAAAAAAAGAATCTAATGCCCATTGATGAGGCTTATATATTATCTGGTTTTTGGTCTGTTTTAAGATTGATAAGTCCTGCGAAAATAATAAAACCCAGCGCTAACCCATAGATAGGCAAAAATACGTCATCAAAAAACACGCTTAAGTAAACAGCCGACAAAATCGGCGTTAAAAATGTGAGTGGTGCAAGGTAACTTGCTTCGGCTTTCCTTAGTGCCCAGATCCACAAAATATATGAAATACCGTTAACAAAAATGCCATTTAATAAAAGTGGTGTAATCGAAGAGCTATTGGGAACGGCAAATTCGGAATATGATTGCATCGATATAAAGGACGCCAGTGTCGCGACGCCAAAATAAATTGTCGTAAGGCCTATTGGTTCTAGAGATACTTTTTTGCTCAATACTGAAAAAAGAGCAAAGCAAAATGAACCAACGGCAACCCAGCCTAATGTCTCAGGTTGATTTAAATTAACCTGAGAGAGATTACCCTTTGTAATGACTAGAGTGACTGCTGCAAATCCTAGAATAAGTGCTGTGCGTTTACGCCAGCCAAATGATTCGTTTAATAAAATAGGAGAGAGTAGAGCAATAAATATCGGCCAGGTATATTGCATGATCAATACTTCCATTCCTTTGCCTTTACTGTAACCTTGATAGAGCAATAGATAATAGACATAAGTGCCCAGCAAACCCAACACAATAGCTGCAAGCCAATCTTTTGTTTGATAGCTGAGGATCAGTTTCCATTTTGTAGAGTATAGTGAAATAAGCAGCATGGTTATAAATGAGACTAAACTTGACCAAAACAAGAACTGATGATGATCAAGCTCAGCTTGCCCGATTTTTGATACAACAGGAATCAGAGCCCATAATGCTATGCAAACCAAAGCATAAAAAGTGCCTATTTGTTTAGTGCTCATCTACTTATTAGCCCTACATCCAGTAGTATATATTGATTTATTGTAAATGCGCCTTGCATTGAACTACCTTACTTTATAACCTTTAAAACTAGTTTATTAGTAGATTATAAAGCATCATGATGCGGAAATGTTTTTGAAAATAAGTGGAATTGAAAAAGAATTTCTATAAACCCATAAATTACTTACTTATAAGTCATAAAAATAACTTAAAATTGAGTGCTTGGGCGCTTGGCAATTTTCTCTCGCCATGCTAAAAGGTGAGTGCAATTATCAGGTATATAGACCTTTGGATATTCCTCCGAAAAATTAAGCCCAGTAAATACAGTAATATCCGCCATTGAAAAATTGTTTCCTGCGACATAAGGTTGTTTTGCTAACACATCGTTAAAATAATGCATGCCATCAATAGTGACTTGTTTATGTTTTTCACCCCATGCTTTGTTTTGATCCAGTTCTATTAATGGGCCAAATCCAACAGTCGCATGATGAAAGTAAGCGCCAATAGCGTCGACTATTTTTTGCTCTCCACGACGCTGCATCATGTGGACGATAGCACGTTCTTTAGGCATTTTTCTCGTTAAACAAATACCTTCAAATGCATGATCAATATACTCTGTAATTGCAGTACACTCAGAAATAGCGGTACCATCTTCGAGTTCTAATAATGGCACTGAGGCATTGACGTTTTTTGCTCTAAACTCTGGTGTTCTTTGCTCGCCTTTACGAAGGTCAATCTGAATAAATTCCACTTGATCTAAGATCCCTTTTTCTGCCAGTGCAATTCGAATTCTATCTGGGTTAGGCAAGCCTTTTGAGTCGTATAACTTCATATTCAGTCCTATTGCGAACATAATTTCGTAAAATATTACTTATTAGTTTGTGTGAGTGGTAAATCACTGGTTTTTATGATTTTTTCAGTTTTATCCTTACTAATAAACCAATATCCGTATGCTATAAAAAAACCACCACCGATAATGTTTCCAAGCGTAACCCAAAGAAGGTTGTAAAAAATCCCATTCACCAAAAGAGTGTGATCTTGCATCAGTAAAAATCCAAGGCTGAATATTGTCATATTAGCTACACTATGTTCATAGCTACTAGCGATGAATGCAAACAAACACCAAAATATAACAATGCATTTTGTGCTGTCACTTTGTGTTCTCGCACACATCCATAAGGATAAACAGACTAGCCAGTTACATAATATGCCTCTTGCTAATAACTCAGTTATAGATGCGTCAACTTTGAAACTAATGACTTTTTGTAACAATGATAAGTTGTTAGCAAATAAATCTGATCCTCCGGCTATTACAAAAATAATAGCCAATAATATTGATCCTAAAAAATTTCCAACCCAGACAATTAACCACATTTTTGCTAAGTCAGTAATATTTGTTGTTTGCTGTAGACAACCGAAGACCATATACATGACATGTCCAGTAAATAACTCGGCCCCTGCAAAGACAATAAGAGTTAATGCTATTCCGAAAGTTAAACCCATTATCAGTTTTTGATAGGGATGTTCTAACTGTCCAGCAGCATTCAAGATAAGAATAATGCCAAAACCAACGTAAACACCTGCCATTACCGCAGATAGAAAAAATGCCATTGGCGACTTTTGAAGGCATGATTTCTTTTTCTCTGCTATTTTTGCAAAGGTATTGACTGTTTCCAAATACATATTTTAGTATCTTGAGTTTATTTTTTACCTATTTTTGATTTTTTCAAAACATAGAAAAAGTACCAGTAATTAATGAATATATGGTGCCAAATATTTTTTAGTCTTCATGATTAAAATACTGGATAATTTTTTTAAATAGCTGTTAATCTAAAAATACAACATGTTACAAAATGCAACGATGCCGCTTGTATTTTGTAATTATTCTATATGCGGTTAACAAGGTGAAAATATGCCATTTATTGAAATTAAAGTATTTGAAGATGAGCTAAGTGAAGGGCAATCAAAGGAATTGATTGAAAAGGTAACAAACGCTGTGACTGAAACAACCAGTGAAAAGTTACGTGGCGTCACTTGGGTGGTTATTAACGAAGTTAAAAGTGGCCATTGGGGCGTTGGTGGCAATGCAATTGGTTTAGATGATGTGAAAAAAATTATTGCTGAGGACTAGTGTTTTCAATGCATTCCTAGATAAAACAGTACTGGTATGGTGCCAGTCGTTAGCTCTCAATAAACTGGCACCGTCCCATCCTATCCAACTGGTTCTTTACCATTATTATCTTAACGAATACTGTAGATCTAATTGATCAACTTTACATCATTGCAGGGTGCCAATAACGAGCTTATGGTGCCAGTGCTCAATCGCTATTTACAGCATTCTCAATATCATTTATTTGTGAATGCATGTTCGATAAATGATTATAGTGAGAATAATAATGACTGAAAAAAATAATCGATTATTTGGCGGTGTTTATAGCTATGTTATGACCCCATTTGACAAGAAAGGGGATGTAGATCATGGCGTATTAATTGATTATATCGAGGGCCTGATTGAAGCAGGACTTGACGGATTGACACTGATGGCAAGCACAACGGAAGCACTGTATTTGCAAGAGCATGAAAGGAAGTCTGTCATTGAAACAGTATGTAAAACTGTCAGGGGACGTGCTGTTATAAACGCTGGTGTAGGCGCTTTATCCACAAAACAAGCACTGTATTTTGCAGAGCATGCGAAGGATCAGGGAGCTGACCGTATTATCGCAGATATGCCAACTTACTTTCCCCTGTCATTTGACGATGTCTATCAACATTATTCAACGCTCAGTGAAAAAATTAATTTACCCATCCGGGTTTATAACATCTCTCAACCAACGCGTTACGATTTTATTCCTGAGCAAGTGCTAAAAATGACTGATATCGAGATGGTTGATTCGTTTAAAGAAGCGACTGGCGATCCTGAGAGGACCCGTGATGTTGTTGCTCTTTGTGGTGATAGAGTGCAGATTTATTGTGGCTTCCACTGGATGTTACTACAAGCGCTTTCATATGGCGCTGTTGGCTGGGAAGGTGGTATGCATCCTATATTCGCTAAGGAATGTGTCCAGCTATATCGCGATGCCATGGAAGATGTACATGATAAAAAAGTACATGTTCAATTCGAACGTTTAAAACCTTTGTTTTTCTTCATGAAAACTTTTGGTGTTACGCCAACCATTAAAGCTATGAGTGATTGGACTGATCTTAAACTGGGTGTTCCCAGGCCCCCACTGGCACCATTACCCGAAGCAATGAAAGGGCGTTTAAGGTATATAATCAAAGAATTAGGGATGATTTAAGTGTATTAATAATCATCTAATTATTTGAATTTAAAGGATAAATTATTTTTAACTCCTTTAAGCTCTATAGGGTAATTTTATTTATGCGCTTTTGTTAGTTGACACCTGGTACTATTGCCATTACTTTAGCTATCTACCGGTAGGTCAGTTGTGTTTTGATAATAAGAATTTTTCATCCTACAAATTACAGTTGAGTATCATGTTATTGGTTTCGGTTAACAAAAAATCAAAAGAATCATTACAAGAACAAATTGTGGTTCAGATACTGACGCACATTGAAAGCGGGGTATTAGAGCCGGGATCTAAATTGCCTTCTTCGCGTCTGTTGGCAAAAGAGCTTAAACTCTCCCGAAATACGGTAATGAATGCCTATCAACGGTTGATATCTGAAGGTTATATAGAAGCTGTTGCGGCATCGGAAACTCGCGTTTGTAATATTTTGCCAAAGAATTTAGTTGGGATTGATATCAATTCCAATACTGCTAAAGCAACGGCTAATGCTTGTGAAAATAGTGAGGTGAGTCATGCACCTGTTATTTTTTCTAGCCCTGCACAAGAAATTGTTAATAGAAACCTTCGTCGTACAGAATATGATTTCTGGGTAGGGCGGCCTCACCAAAAACTATTCCCCAACAAAATATGGCAGCATTTGTTACTAGATTGCATTAGCTTTTCTACAACACAGATTGTGCAATATGGTGAACCTGCCGGTTTCATTCCATTGCGTGAAGCAATCGCTGAGCATGTTCGTTATACCCGTGCTATTCCGGCTACTGCGGACCAAATATTAATAACGGTAGGCATTCAAGAAGGTTTAAATATTATTGCTCGATTATTTGTTGAGAAAAACTCTCCAGTACTAATCGAAAACCCTTGTTATCAAGGAGCTGCTTATGTTTTCAAAAGCTATGATGCAAAACTTATCCCGATTCCTGTTGATGATGATGGTTTGATTATTGATGAACTACCTGAGACCCGCGGTAATATTATTTATACAACACCATCGCATCAGTATCCATTAGGCGTCACTCTATCGCTTTCTCGCCGCGAAAAATTGCTTGAATGGGCAGAGCGTACAGGGAGTTATATTATAGAAGACGATTATGACAGCGACTTTCGTTACGACAGCCCACCAATGCATGCATTGTCAGGAATGAGTACAAATGGCCATGTCATTTATTTAGGAACCTTTTCAAAGTCTGTCGCCGCTGGGCTTAGGTTAGGCTATATGGTATTACCTAAGCAATTAATTAAACCTGCTGTGGCTGTTAAGACTTTATTGAATAACCATAATGGCTGGTTGGATCAGGCGGTTATGGCAAAATTCCTTCAAGAAGGGCATTTTGAGCGGCACCTGCGTCTTATCCGTAAGTATTATCAAACACGACGTGATGTACTGTTAGATGAAATGAAGCATAAGTTGGGTGATGTCGATGTGAGTGGTAAAGATGGTGGAATGCATATTACCTGGACGATGCCAGAGGGCGTTATCACAGCAGATAAATTGCAAAGCATAGCTCTATCAAAAGGTGTTGGGATTTATACGGTTAATTCTGGTGGTGCGACAGAAATAATACCGACAGAAAATGCATCGAGAAAAATAATACTAGGATATTCGTCACTAGACCCTGAAGAAATCACAGAAGGTATATCCCGTATCTCAGCGCTATTGAGAGAGCCCTGGTAATAGCTCTTAATGAATTAGCCTCTTGTTAAACTTGTTGTTTATCTACATCTATTGATTCTTAACAACTAAAAGCTTCCCTCTCTAAATTAAAGAGGGAAGAAAGCTAAAGATGTACTTTAGAGGGTGGTTATTTAAGCCGGTAAACAGCCTAAATTCATTAATATTTTTTTGAGTTCTGCTGTTTGCATTGGTGTTAAATCACTGAGTGGCTGACGTACCTTGCCTAAATTAATATCGCTCCATTGTGACATGGCTTTCATCGATTGTGGGACACCGTAGTATTGTAAAAATGTAAACAAGGGTTCAAGTCTTTGATAGAGCTTTTCGCCTTTAGTAAAGTCTTGTGCACGCAATGTCCGATGTAATTCGACCATATCTTTTGCAATTAACGGGTGAAAGCCGCCTTCCCAACCAATAGCCCCATATTTATAGCTATCTAGTGCCACCCAATGTAAACCATTGTATAGACTGAATCGATCACCACAGAGGCTTTTGATATCGCGTACTCTGGTTGCAATAGCAGTCGCATCTTTAATTGAATCAATTTTATCAATGTCAGCCATTTCTGCTATTTGATCTGGGGTCATATCAAACCGAGTCGTGCTTGGAATATTGTAAAGCCGAATAGGGATATCAGACTCTTTCGCAACATCGGCATAATGTTGGTGTGCAGCTTTAAAAGTGACTTTGTTAATATAAGTTTGCATTTCCAGCATCATTGTTGCTGCACCGGACTTTTGGGCGTGCTCAGAATGGTGTAATACTTGCCTCGTAGAAAAGCCACCAATACCTACATTAACTGGCACTCTAGAGTTGGCTGTTTTACAGACCGTTTCCACAACCGCAAAACGTTCCTTCTCGGTCAAATAAACCCCTTGAGTAGTGCTAGCGATACAGGTAACACCATCTGCGCCACTTTCAATAACTGCATCCACATAACGTTCTAGAACATTATGATCAACATCACCTTGTTCATCAAATGGAGTAATTAAATAGCAGTATAAACCACCTTTTTTGCCAACAGTTTCTGATGTCATCATTCTATTTCTCTTCTTCAGTAAATTATATTAAGTATTTAAATGGTATTACTGGCTATAAAACTCAGCCCCTAAGTTTTCAGGCCAGCGAGTACTAATTTCTTTTTGACGAGTATAAAAACGAATACCTTCTGGACCATGTAAATGATGGTCGCCAAATAAACTACGACGCCAGCCACCAAAACTATGGTATGCCCCAGGTACGGGAATAGGAACATTCACGCCCACCATGCCAACACTAATATGGCGACAAAAACTGCGGGCGAGACCTCCATCACGAGTAAAAATTACAGCACCATTGCCATAATTATTATTTTGAATAATTTGACACGCTGAAGAATAATCGGTGACTCGCATAACCGATAGCACAGGGCCAAATATTTCTTGTTGGTAAATATCCATATCAGTAGTCACTTTATCGAATAGGGTACCGCCAATAAAAAAGCCATTGTCATAGCCTGGTAATTCGATGTTACGTCCATCAACGACAAGGTTCGCGCCTTGCTGTACTCCATTTTCGATAAGCTGGCAGATTCTCTCTTTTGCTCTATTGTCAATGACTGGACCCAGATCGGTTGCAGGGTCACTACCAGGCCCCACATTGAGTTGCTTTACCTTTTTTGCAAGGCGTTCAACAATTTTATCCGCAGTCTTTTCTCCAATAATGACAACTACTGAGATAGCCATACAACGTTGACCTGATGATCCATAACTTGAATTAACAAGGACATCAACAGCCATATCGAGATCTGCATCAGGCATTATTAACATATGATTTTTCGCGCTACCTAATGCCTGTACACGTTTATTGTGTGCCGCTCCGGTTTTGTAAATATATTCAGCAACAGGTGTTGAACCAACAAAACTAATAGCCGACACATCGGGGTGAGTTAATAAACGGTTAGCGGCAATTTTGTCACCATTAAGTACATTTAATAATCCGGCAGGGGCACCAGCTTCACTCAATAACGCCGCTAAAATCATTGCGCAAGAAGGCGCTTTTTCTGAGGGCTTTAACAGGAAGGTATTTCCACAAGCAATAGCAAGAGGGAACATCCACATAGGTACTAAAGCCGGAAAGTTAAAAGGGGTGATACCAGCACAAACACCAACGGGAGCACGTATTGACCAAGCGTCTGCGCCTTCGGAAACTTGTGATGAAAACTCCCCCTTTAACATTTGTGGGATACCACACGCATATTCCACCACTTCGATACCACGCATTAACTCATTTTTTGCATCTTCAAATGTTTTACCGTTTTCCTCTGATAAAACTGCTGCTATATCGGCGAGGTTTTTATGCATTAATTCGCGATAATTAAAAAGAATTTGAACACGCTCGACAGAGGGCAGCTCACTCCATTTTAATAGAGATTTTTTAGCAGACCTAACGGCGGCATCGACTTCTGCTTCAGTCGCTAATGATGTGTGGCCAATTTGTTCACCGGTTGAAGGGTTATAAATAGGGCTGGTTCTTTTGCCGTTGCCTTTACGCCGAATACCGTCAATATAGTGTCCTATATGTTTCATCGAATTCTCCAGTTGACAGTGCTTTAAACTAGATTTCAGAATGTAAAACGATAGTTAATAGATAAGGAAATCTAACGTGTGCTGATAAGGTTTATAGATCCGATAGTGAATCTATAAACCTTATAATATTCGCTAGGGGCTATCGAATATTATTCAGCATTCACTTATGCTGCAATCACACCTTCTACTGTCGTTGCCATTGCGCGTGCACGATGAGCTGCTTCAGTATCACCACAGCCTTCAGCTGCATCTGCATAGAATAACCATGTCATCTGGTTGCTGGGTTTATCCTCTAAGCGTTGTCCGAATACGGAGCGTGCTAATGGGTACTCTTTGGCCTTTAACGCAGCAATACCGAGCATAATGCCAATCACATCACGCTGTGCATTACTAGCACCCAGTGGACGGAAATTGTTTGATCTCACTTTTAATAAGTTTTCAATCGAGTGGGAATAATCTCCCTTACAATAATCGCTAATCGCTTTACAGACAGCAGTATCAGTTTCTACTGCCGCGTATTGTCGAGCATTGCGTGTTTTATTAGGGTCACTATTAATTGTTTGTATAAATTTATCTAACACACCTTGCTGGCCTGTACGTCCTAACACCATAGAGACATGGATATCAGTCCATGGAAGATAACGACGTTCAATACGCTGTAGGGCAACATCTTTAATTTGATTCCAGCGGTCTCCTACATCTACACCCACACTTTCTAATCGCCATAACATTGATGCTGAATTTTGTACATCTAAATAGAACGGAGTGATGTTACTGGCAAAATATTCATCGTATAATTTTAATGATTTATCAAATTCACCTAATTCCCACCACAATAAGCCTTCATGCCACCATAGATGTTCACGTATAGCATTGTGACCTTCCCAGGTTTTATCGAATTGATCAAAGAAAGAAATACCCGCATGCTGCTCGCCGCGATCATTTAGTACATGTGCAACAGCATGTACGGCCCACAAATCATTTTTATTTAGGTCAATTGCCTTGCGTCCATATTCCAAAGCTTTGTCACCGTTACCATTTTCATTGAGTCCAAAGCAATACATTCCTAATACATTTGAATAATTAGGAATACTTGAGTCCCAGCGATCAATATAACGCGAGACAGAATCTCGAATCCCTTCTTCTTTACCTAACCAGAAATTACGATAATGTAATAGCTGCATTGTTAATAAATCTAGAGGATTATCATCTAGAATGCGTTCCCAGATTAAAATGGTGTCATCTTGTCGACCTTCTACCCACGCTCTCAGTGCTGAAACACTTGCACGCTCTCGCGGTGTCACTTTACTTAAGTCAGTTGCTTCTGCCGCTTGCAGACATGCTTCGGCTGCACCTTCTGGCGCCAAAGCTTCGGCGCCCATCATGTAATAACCCATAACACAATGCGCCATTGTAAAATTTGGGTCAGCATCAATCGCTGCCTGCATATGGTCACCAGCACTAAGGCGATATTCTGCATTATCTGCAATTGATTGATTGTAGGAATCAACAGCCTCTGCGCTAGTGGTTGTTAAGGTTAAACCTCTTACGTCGGTATAAGTCATGTGTAGTCTCCTAGGAAGTCATCCTCAGATTAGTTTTATTATTTAATATTATTAGGTGAATTAATTATTTATTGATATCTGTTTATCTCGTTAGTCCTCTTTACTAATGGTTATAATGTATGAAAAGGATTACCCCGCGACACAGCTACGAACACTTTTATCTTTTGGTGCAGCCGAATTACTTAACTCAGGATCAACGACTCGTATCGTTGCTGTTTTATTCTGTGTGAAAAAGTCAATGCCGTCTTTGCCTTGGACTTTATCGTTGCCAATCAAAGAGTCTTTGATACCGCCAAATGGTAGGTAAGGGTGGGGTGCGCATACGCCAACGTTGACGCCGATCATGCCAACATTAGCTTCACTGATAAATTTTTCTGTATAGAAATTATTTTGAGTGAAAATACAAGCGCCATTACCCATTTCATGGCCATTTACCATTCGTAATGCACCATTGATACAACCTGCTTTTAAAACACTGATGACAGGGCCAAATATCTCCTCTTTTGCAATAGTCATTGAGGGAGTAACATCAGTGAAAATAGTAGGGCCTACATAAAAGCCGTCTTTTATTGAAGAGGGGACGGCAGGATTTCTTCCATCTAAAGCAAGCGTAGCGCCTTCTTCTATCCCTTGTGCTATATAATTTTCTATTTTGTCCTTGGCTTTAGCTGAGATAACTGGTCCCATAAAAGTGTCTGCATCCATCGCATCACCTACCGTAACTTCTTTAGAGGCTTTAACTAAGCGCTCAATTAGTTCATCATGAATTTCTGGAACTGCGATAATATTAGAGGAAGCTAGGCAACGCTGACCCGCAGATCCATAACCTGATATCAGTATATTTTCTACCAGCAAATCCATTGGTGCATCTTCCATAGCGACTAAGAAGTTTTTAGCACCACCAAGTAGCATCGTTCTTTTTCCATTACGTCCACAGCCTGCGGCTATTGCTTTTGCCGTTGGTGTTGAACCCACCAAACAAACACCCGCAACATCGTCATCGTCATACCAGGACTCTACAATCTTTCGATCGCCATGAACGATATTAACTACTCCAGCAGGTAATCCTGTATCATGGATTAACTGCATCATTTTTTGCATAAATAGAGGTGAGTCAGTCGATGGTTTATAAACAAAGGTATTACCTGTGCCTATTGCGAATGGGATAAACCATCCAAAAACCAGAGCAGGAAAATTAAATGGTGCGACGCCGCAAAATACACCCAGTGGAGCTTTAATCACTCGCCCATTGATATTAGTGGCCAAATTACCAATCGTCTCCCCCTGAATAAGCGCAGGGATAGTACATGCCATTTGTAAGATTTCTATAACACGCTGTACTTCACCACGGGCTTCAGCAATATGCTTGGCTTGATCGATAGCAATAGATTCTGCCAGAGTTTCACGATTATCTACCATGGCTTGATGCATCTTAAAAATGAATTCCATACGCTTTGGAAGCGCAAGCTTACTCCAGCTCCCGTAAGCTTCAGCTGCAGCTGCAACTGCAGCCTTGGACTCTTTTTCTCCTCCCATCGGCACTTCACCAATCACAGCACCATTAGAAGGGTTAATTAAAGGCTCTATTTTGTCGCTAGAACCACCAACCCAAGCGCCATTGATGTAATTTTTGATTTTAATAGGTTCTGCTGCTTTCATAATGTCTCACTTGTAGTTAATAGACACCCAATTTACTCTGGGATGCTCAGCGTGTATCAGTACACTAATTTGTATTGATCGATTTTCCTCAGCTATCAGTACATTACTCATAAAAGTAAGTGGTAAGAGAGCCTGTATGTGACATAGATTAAAGGAGATCATTTAGGCAGGGGAGAGCCAGTATGAATATTTGATAAGGAGCCAGTTTAACTGGAACCATCACAGTTTATTTAACTGGCATGATACTTAATTACTGCTGCAAGATAAGTGTATATTTAGCTATTTAAATATCAATATAATAAAAAATATAAGGGTTAATTGAAAATTAGTTGTATCAAACTATAAAAATTAATAACGGTACCAATGTATTTTAGCTGGCTGGCACTACCGGTTAAATTTAAGCGCTATATATTCCCATCCTGTCGTTCTAAGTAACAAAAAATTATTTCTTTAATCATCTAATAAATATAATTAAGTCATAATTTTTTGTTGGTTACTTTTTCTAAAAATAATTTTATATAAGTAACTTAATCGAATGAACACCTCAAAAAAATAATCTGATAACTCAATAAAAAAGAGGGTTTTTCTATGTCTCAAAATACTGCTATGGCTATTAGTCTTTCCATTTTCGGTGCATTAGCTACTTATTTATTTATTGCATATGGGGGAAGCTTGTCACTTTGGGCTGCCTTTGTTGCATGGGCTTGCTTCTTCCATTCTGGAGGTGGGTCTCAGTCTGCAAAACTAACAATTGCAGGTTCATTATTTGGGTGTGCACTAGGCTGGGTAACAATGTATGCAATAACGGCCACATCAATGGCGGGTACCGTTGGACTTCCTCTGTGGGCAGCCATTTGTGTAGCAATATCTGCACCTATAGCCGTTCTTGCGGGGCGTGCTCCTATCTTAAGTGTGGTTCCTGTCACTATGAACTCATTAGCATGTGTTGCAGCTTTTGTTTTACTAAAAGGTGAGGATGGCAATTTATTCGGTACTACTGCCAGTCAAAATGCTTTTATTAATATCTCTATATCAATGTTAATTGGCGTAGGTTTTGGTCTTATGACAGAACGGCTAGCAATATTTTTAATGAAGGCAGTACCCATGACTGAAACTGGTCAAAGTCAATCTTAAATATTACCAGTACAAATAATAAAAGAGAGAAAAATTATGAAATTATACTATACGCCAGGTGCCTGTTCACTAGGTCCGCATATTGCTTTGGAGTGGATTGGCCAGCCTTATGAAGCTGAGGCTGTTCCCTTTGCGGATGAAAAATTAAAAAAAATATTTCCTAAAGCTGCCGGAAAAGTACCAATCTTAGATAGGCAAGATGGTTCTATTTTATTAACGCAAAGTCCCGCCATTTTACGCTACCTTGCAGATCGTTATCCAGAAGCCGATATTGGTGGTGGTCATTCCCTTGACGAGTGTGCAGAGGCCAACCGATGGCTTAACTTTTTATGTGCGGATTTACACCCTGCATGTCATCCCTTATTTGTTGGTGATCGTTATACAACAGAAACGCGAGAGGAGGCACTAACGGCTGTTTACGATGCTGCAAAAAACCTTGTTCGTAAAGAGTTGAAAATACTCAATGAGCATATGGAGGGTAGGGATTACATTGTTGGCAATAAGCCTTCTATTGTAGATGCGTACGCTTTCCCAATGCTGGGCTGGATTATGATGAAATTTCCGGAACAACTGGATGATTATCCTAATTTGCAACAACTTAGAGAAAGATTATGTACAAATGTTGGTATCGACGCTGTTCTTGAGGCAGAAGGCTTAAAGCAATAAAAATTAATTTAGAGAAGCCCTAAAACGATCAATTTAACTAAATAAAACAATAAGGATTGGAGAAGTAATATATGAAATTTTCGCTTTTTTTTAATAGAAAGTTAATTAAAATATTTTTTATATTTTTAGCATTAACAAAAACAACAACAGTATTTGCATTAGATAATTCGCCTCGCGACTATCATATGTTTCCGACAAATCATCCGCTATACGTACAATATCTTCAACATGCCAATTTAGAAGGTTTTTTCGACGGTAATGGTAATGAAGTTGATTCTGATATTGAAGCAGAACTAGATATTGCTCTTTTTCGGTATATTTTTAATGTTGTACCTCTAGATGGCATGAAGGAAGGACTAACTGTTGACCCTCAAGTCTTTATACCTTATGGCCAACTCAAGGGTACTGGCGGTGGTGTTGATGGGCTTGATTCAACAGGTCTAGGCGATATGCTTTTCTTAGCAGCTTTTAAGTATCCAATTAATGCGGAAAAGCGCCATTTTATCGGCTTTACCCCTTACCTTGAAATTCCGACAGGCGATTATGTTAAAGAAAGAGGGAATTTTAATCTCGGAGCAAACCGTTTTTCTATTACAGCACAATTTGCTTGGACGAGAGAGATATTTTTCGATGATTTAACTCTTGATTTAGTCGCTGATGTAAGGACATTTGGCAATAACAATAGTTTTGGCTCAGCATCACAAACGCGTGAGCAAAAACACCTTTATCAATATCAAGCACATCTTGCCTATGATATAACACCAAAATTTGCAGTAACTGCGACTTATAGCCTTGAACATGGCGGCGAAACGATACTAGATGGTGTTGATCAAAATGATACTCTAGATAGAACTAAGTATAGAGTGAGCATGCAATATTTTTTCTTACCTAATGCGCAGGTGGAGGTTCAGTATGGAGAAGATATTGATGTTGAAAATGCTTTTAAAGAAGAGTCTCGTATTAATTTACGTTTTGCCTACGTGTTTTAATTACGGCTAAACTTAGATCATCTCTTATATAGCCTCGAATAAATAATAATTTTTTATTTGCAGGCTATATAATTATCAAATTTTTACCACCATTGTATCTCTTTGTTTTTTCTAACGAAATAAACTATCCAGTTAGCTTTACCATTCTTGTTTTGCGTCTGATATTGATTGATCAAACTCAACTGGCACCATCTATTAAATGCTTTACATTAAATTTTCTTATATATGTGACAGGTGGCACCATCAATATTTTAAAAACCGGCCCTTGTTGTTATCAGCGGTAGTGCTGAAAATAGTACCAGTTAAATTCTTTGCATCCTTTGATCTCATATTAATACACTAATTCGATTGATGCTTAATTATTCGTTATCAATAAATATAAAGGTAATCATCTTATGAAACCCAGCATTAATTTCCTCCCTTTTTCTGATTTACAGAAAGTACCCCGTGGTTTAGGAATCGTTAATCACCTTATCGCTAATAAGAAAGTGGGGGCTAAGAGTATACATTCTGGTATTACATTACTACCACCAAAAACGTCGGTACCGGCCCATACCCATAATGCTGAAGAACAAGTTACGGTACTCAAAGGTACATTAAAGATAATCTTAAATGGTGATAGGGAAGTGTTCTGTTCAACTTATGACTCAACGTTTATTTCGGCTGATGTACAACATGAGCTTATCAATGATAGTGAGGAAGACGTTTACGCTATGGTTATTTATGGCTCATCAAATGTGAATAGGACCTTCGTAGAAACAGGAGAAACTGTCGGTATTGGTTCCGATCAAGACAGATTTGATAGTTAATATAATTCGATTTATCGATTAATAAATATAATGAGGTGATGATAATGACTAATAAACCCTTTGATCGAAGAAAATTCATTAAGACTAGTGCAATAACCTGTGGTGCAGCATTAGGCACATCATTATTATCCCCTTCATTATACGCAGCAAAGCCCAAGCATCGATTGATATTTGGGCATACATTTGGCGCTGCCACCAATAAATATATGATTACAGGGCTTTCACTCTTCAAGTCACTAGCCGAGAAATATTCAGGCGGTGAATTGCTGGTTGATATTCATGAAGCCGGTAGCTTGGGTGGACAAACAGTATTACCGCAAAAGGTACTAACGGGTTCTATACAAGGATGCCAATTATCAACAGGAAATTTTGTTAATTACTCTGAAGTCTATAATATTTTAGATTTCCCCTATTTGTTTGACTCTAATGAGTCTTTCGAAAACACAATACAAACAGATGGCTTTGCTAAATCAGAGTTTATCTCCAATCCTGCCAAAAGTGGCTTTCAAGTTGTACCAGGTATGTGGGCGAACGCCGGGTTTCGTGTCTTAGGTATTAGTAAAAAAGTTGATCGAGTTGTTCGATTACCTGAAGATTTAAGTGGGTTAAAGGTTAGAACTAATGGCACTCGTGTGGAAGATGTTTTATTTAAACTAACCGAAGCTAATCCAGTTTCAATAGCATGGGGAGAAGCCTATCAGGCTATGCAACAGGGTGCAGCCGATGCATTAAGCGTTGGTCTGGGACCATTGACCGCTACAAAAATTCATGAAACTTTAGGCAGTGCCACATTATATGAGCTTAATTTCAATTGTCACATCACTGTGCTAAATAAGCGCTGGTTTCAAAAATTACCAGAAAATGTGCAAGAAGCAATATTACGTGCTGGACGGGAGAGTTATGAATTCCAAAGGCTGGGGCAACTGAAAGCTAATAAAGAAATGCTTTCACTGTGGAAGGATAGTGGTATAGAGGTGGTCACTCTAACACCAGAAGAAAAGCAAGTTTGGATTGAAACTGTTGGCCATCAACGGAAAGAATACAATAAATTAAAAAAATCTTTTGGAAAGTCTGCCTTTGATACAATTGTTTCTTTACAAAGCTAAAAAACAATTTTAAAGGAGTTTGAATCATAATAATAAAACGAGATTCTCATGAGCACTAGTACAACATCAGAGTTACATAGTAAAAGAGGTATAGCAGCTTCTCTATTAGCATTCCTCAATGGTCCATTTATCAAGTGGTTTGTTATTTTTGCTTACGGATACTTTTTCTTAATTATCCTGATCGAAGTTGTTATGCGTTATCTCTTCAGTTTTTCAACAACGTGGGGAGAAATGACTGCACGTTATGCATTTGTTTATTTTGCTTATATAGCAGCAGCGGAAGCCTTTCGACATGATGAGCATATTCGTATTGACTTCATCCCTTCATTTTTAGGTCGTAATGCGCGAAATCTACTGGAAACTTATATCGATTTTTTGTGCATTGTTATTTCAGCTTTTGTTATCTGGTATTCGATTAATGTCATGCAAATACAGATATTAGCAAATATTCGGATGCATGCCTTACCTTTAAATTTATCTATCGCTGAAGCAGCCTTACCTATTGGTTGGGGGTTAATGGTAATTAGAATATTACAACGAATGTGCCGACGATTTGGGCTAGATAAAATATCAAGCGAGGTTAAGTGATGGAATCAAATTCTGTAGCAATGATTGTCATTGGTTTAATGCTATTTCATTTAGCAATAGGTGTTCCCTTATTTATTGTACTAGCTATTGGATCAATCGCATTAATAATACTGACCGGTGTGTATTCACTCGACAGCTTAGGGACAACTTTATTCGCCGCATTAGATAGCTGGGCATTACTTGCTATGCCATTATTTATTCTCGCTGGAGAAATAATATCGAGAGGTAGTATTGCCAGAGAATTAATCCATGTCGGGCAGTCTCTTGTTGGTTGGATTCGTGGCGGTTTAGGAATGACAACTATCTTTGGTTGCTTCTTTTTCGCAGGAACGAGTGGTTCCAGTTCTGCAGATACAGCCACTATCGGTAAAATAATGGTACCTGCCTTAAAAAAACGTGGTTATGATCCAAGCTATGCTGCTTCTTTAGCAGCCTCTGGCGGTATTTTGGGGGTTATCGTTCCTCCTAGCTTAATTTTTATTGTTTATGGTATAGCGACTGCCACATCTGTTGGTGATTTATTTTTAGGTGGAGTTTTACCAGGTTTGTTAATGGCTGTTGCAATGTGTGTCGCTAATTATATTGTCTGTTGTACAGGAAAATGGGGAGCCTCTGAGAGGGATTCTTTTTCCGGAACACAAGCGCTCAAAGCTCTCTGGAAGGCACGTTATGGTTTTGGAGCCCCTGTTCTTATTCTAGGTGGTATTTATGGGGGCTTTTTTACACCAACAGAAGCCGCAGCAGTTGCTGTTGGTTATGTACTCGTCGTTGAGTTGTTTATTTGTAGAGAGGTAGCATTTTCTGAATTACCTGCGATATTTATCAATGCATCTCGTACAACGGGCATATTAGCTCCCATTATTGCTTTTTCTATTTTATTTGCAGAGGCCCTTGCTGTTCTTAGGGTACCTGAAGCCATTGTGACAGCATTTGTATCATTTGGTGTCGGTTATATTGGTTCGATTATATTAATTGTCATTATGCTCATGGTCGTTGGATGTCTACTTGAACCAATAGCCGCCATTCTCGTTATTATGCCAATTCTTTACCCCATCGGCCTAGAGTTAGGTTTTGATGTTGTACATTTTGGGGTATTTGTCGTTTGTACTCTATCAGTGGGTTTTATTACGCCTCCGGTAGGGATAAACCTATTTGCCGCTGCAGCAGTTAGTGGAGAGCCGTTCATGCGTATTGCAATACGTGCATTTCCTGCATTTATTGCTCTTATCTGCGTTTGTTTTTTAATTGCATTCATACCATCAATAGTCCTTTGGTTTAGGTAGCAGTTAAAAATAGATAAAAATCATAAAAATAAAAATTTTCAATTAAAACCTGGTTTCACCTAACTAAAAATAAACATAATGAGGTAATACAATGGGTAATAAGATATTAAATCGAAGGAAATTTTTACAGGGTAGTCTCGCAAGCTGCGGTACTTTATTAGGCTCTTCTTTAATTTCGCCCATGGCTTATTCAGCTAAAGTTAAGCATCGTTTAATTTTTGGGCATACCTTTGGTCCAGCAACTAATCAATACATGATTACAGGCTTATCATTGTTTAAATCACTAGCAGAAAAATACTCTGATGGTGAACTATTAGTTGATATTCATGATGCTGGCAGCTTGGGTGGGCAGAATGTTTTACCACAAAAAGTATTAACTGGTTCGATACAGGGTTGTCAAGTCTCTACATTAAACTTTGTTCATTATTCCGAAGTATATAGTATTCTTGATTTTCCTTATTTATTTAACTCAAATAATGATTTTGAAAATACGATACAAACGAACGAGTTTTCAAATTCTGAGTTTTTTTCCAAACCGGCGCGCAGTGGATTTCAAATTGTTCCTGGAATGTGGGCTAATGCAGGGTTTCGAGTATTAGGAATCAGTCGAAAAGTCGATCGTACAGTTCGATTACCTAAAGACTTAGAGGGTTTAAAAGTACGAACGAATGGAACAAAAGTCGAAGATGTTATGTTTAAAATGACATCAGCAAATCCTGTTTCTATAGCATGGGCTGAAGCCTACCAAGCAATGCAACAAGGTACTGCAGATGCATTAAGTGTGGGGTTAGGCCCATTAACAGCCACAAAAATACATGAGACTTTAGGTAGTGCAACATTGTATGAACAAAGCTTTAATTGTCATATCACGGCTTTAAATAAGCGCTGGTATGATAAACGCCCGAAAAAAATACAAGAAGCAATTATGAGGGCAGGCCGAGAAAGTTACGCTTTTCAACGTCAAGGGCAAGCTCAGGCCAATAAGGCTATGGTGGATTTATGGAAAAATGCAGGAATCGAGGTTGTTGTATTAACGCCAGAGGAAAAGAAAATATGGGTTGATACTATTGGTCACCAGCGACCAGAATACAATAATTTAAAAGATAAGTTTGGGCGAAAATCATTTGAACTAATTAAGAGTCTGCAAGGATAAAAATAGTATTATAATATGTTAACACTTTATTATTCTCCTAATGCCTGCTCTTTATCAATACATATTACACTTTATTGGTGTGACGCATTATTCAATGCCGAAAGAGTTGTATTTGGCGAATCGCCATTAACTACGTTGAGTCCTCTTGGTACAGTTGGATTGATTGATAGAGGTGACGAGTCAGGCATTTTAACGCAAACTCCTGCTATTTTGTCATACCTTGCTGAGCGCTTTCCTGCAGCAAATATTGATGGGGATAACAGTTTAAATGGAAGGGCAGAAAAAAATAAATGGTTATCATTTTTAGCCAGCGATGTTCATCATGTTTTTCATCTATTATTCCGTTCATCACGTTATGGAATCAAAGACAATACAATAGCTAACGAGGCGGTTCGAATGCTTTGTCTTGAAAGATTTGAAATCATTAATCAGCGTTTACTATTAAACCAATGGATGTTGGGAAATCGTAAGAGTATTGTTGATGCTTACTTATTCCCAATGGTCTGTTGGTATTATCGAGCTTTTCCTGAAAAAAATGGTCAATTTAAGGCTATTGATCATTTCTATGAGATGATGTGTACCGATGAGGGGGTCAAAAAAGCAATAGAGATAGAGACATCGAATACTAGTTAAGTATTAGCGTAAGTTAAATTCAATTGGGACAGTATAAGTAAAGCGGCTTCTACCGTTAACGATTTCTGCTGGGACTGGTGGTAGTGGAGAAGCCTTGGCAATCATTTTCTCCACGGCCCTATTTAATTTTTTGTAATTAGATGCATCAATAAGCTTATAGGATAATAGCTTACCTTCAGTATCAATGGTGAACTCTAAGGTAATTACATCTTCCTGTCGGCGCCGTTTAGCTGCACTGGGGTAGCGTTTGTAGCGCTCTAGCCAAAGAAGCAAGGTAGTCCTATAACTTGCCTTTATTTTGGGGTTACCGCCACCTAATGTTGATACTATATTAGGTGCAGAAACATCGGAACGACTATCGTTGTTGACTGAATTTTCAGTTTGTATTGTTGATACTTCAGTAGTAGTTTCTTCTACAGGTGGTGATTTTGACACTTCTACAGCTTGTTCTACGACTAATGGTTTTTGTTTATTGACCACCTTCTTTTTAGGCTTTGGCTTAATTATAGGTTTAGGTTTTTCAACAACTTGTTTTTTAGGCTGAATGTCTTTCTTTTTAACAGGAACAGTTTCAGTGACTGTTTTTTTAACTGATTTCGCTTCAGCAGGAGGGGGAGCTATATTTTTTAGGCCAATTTCTATTCCTTGTTTACCTGCTGCTTTAGCACCCTCAACGATTTTAGGGGCCTCATAAGAAAGTAAAAAAACAGCATGTAATGCAAATGAAATAGCAATAACAGATAACCATACCCAAGGCTTTGGTGTCGAAAAGCTATTTATCGATACAGTTGCTGACATATTAGTCTTCTATCAACACTATGAAGCTGGTGGATGATTTAACGTAGTCAATAAGCGAATAGAGCTAAGTCCTGCTTCACCTAATATACTCATAGCTGAAATTAAATCCTTTGATTTAACCTGGCTATCAGCTTTTAACTGGACTATAACTTTAGGCTTTTTAGCCACTATTTCTCTAACTGCTGCACTTAACTCCTCTTTGGTATAAATTGATTTATCAATAGCAAACTGATTATCGGTATTCATTAAAATGGTTATATCATTTTGATTCGCATCGGTATCCGTTTGTGCGACAGGCGCAACAACAACGAAAGCGTCGGGTTTGATAAATACACCAGCCAACATAAAAAAGATAAGTAATAAGAAAACAATATTAACCAGTGGTAATACGGTTTCGAATTCTTTTTTTTGTATGGGCTCTTCAATATCCATCAGTTTTCATTCTTGACCAATGAGATGTTAGATGCTGCAAATTCGCCAAGAGTATCTAATACGATTACCAGTTGTTGCAGAGGTAAATCGTCAATGGGTTGAATAATAATAGGGTGGTCAGATTGTTTACGTACCTGTTCTTTAACAATATCAACAATGCTTGTTAACGGCATTGTTACGCTATTGAGTTGATATTGCTGATCAAAACCCACTGTAATTAAACTTTGCTCTGTCGATGTAACTGAAATGCTACCTTGTTCGGTTGTACCTAATTCTATGTAATTCCAATTGACAAAACTGGAAGCAAGCATAAAAAATACCAGTAAAATAAATACCACATCAATGAGTGAGGTTAAGCTAATCAACGGGCGTTTAACATTGCTTTCTATGATTTCCATATATGCTATCGAAAAGGCTATAAGGTTAATATAAAGATAGAGATTAATTGGCAGAGACTAAATCAATATTATTAGCCTTTTGCTGTTTGGGCGCTTTTCTAGGAGAGTTTGCTACTTGCAGAGCCTGCATTTGGCTCAGGGCAGGGTGTGGTAGATAAGCAGTAAAAACCTGAGTCATTGCATCTTCCATATTTAATTTAAATCGCTCTATTTTTTGCTCAAGCCAATTCAACGCCATGACTGTAGGGATTGCAACAATAAGGCCTGCTGCAGTTGTTAGCAGTGCTTCCCAAATGCCACCTGATAGTATGGATGGGTCAATAGTTGCACCGGCCCCTTGTAATTTTTGGAAGGCTGTAATCATGCCTAATACAGTGCCTAGTAAGCCTAGCAATGGGCTCAGGGTTGCTATTACTTCTAGTATGCGTAAATGTGAACGTGCACTGGCTAATTGACGTTTTGCTAGTCGTAATACCTCTTCCTTAATCAATATATCATCAATGTGCTCTTGGCTTTTTAAACTGATAGCGACTTCGAGTACGCGAGCAATGGGATTACGTGTTTTGCCTAGAGCAGCAAGAGCATCTTTCGCTCGTTTGCTCTTCCAAAATTCTAAAGCGGTGGTTATGTGTTTTTGCTTGTTCAAGCCTATTGAAAAAAACTGCCATATTTTAAATAAAAATACTGACATTGCCACTAAAGACAATAGAGATAATATGACGATAACCGGACCACCGGCGTCTGCTAGGCTTTGCACTTGCCCTACATCCCATTGAAAAGCCCCGGTATTATCAATGACTGGGAGCGTTTCATTAGGGGCTCGTGATTCTGTAGAGGTGGATATTGATGCAGAGCTGTTGACAGACATAAAAGCAGGAATCCGTGCGCAATAGTGATGAAATTGGACGGATTTTAAGCTAAGTGATAATCATTATCAATATCATTGTTGATTTAAGTGACTCAATACGTAGATATAAGCGATATAGATGGCCGGTAAGTAGCTAAAGCACGGCTTGCTGGCATTGTTGTTGTAGTTGTTGAATCAAATAGCGATCGTGCTTCAATATATTTTTACAGTTATTGCCGAACCATTCTAAAGATGTGTCTATATCGACCAGGCTGGAGTCTGGGTGTTGATAAATATGCTCGATAAACTCCCTATAATCGACGGCTCCCTCAAATACAGGAACCATTCCTTCCCGAGAACCTGATGCTGAATAGACGTTGGGCGGAGAAAAAACGTTCAAAAACTCAGCTGAGCTAATATTTTTAAGGTGAAAGTGGTTTATATGAGGCCGTAGTTGCTCCAATGCATTAATGACATTGGCTTTAGACTCCCATACATGTAGTACGTCAAAGTTAAGCTTCAAATTTTCGCGAGCGACTTCATCGACTAACTGTTGTGTAGAGACGACACTATCGGCATAGGTATACGGATGAATCTCTACAATCAATGTTAAGTGATGCAGCGCTAACCAATCACAAATCAATCTAAGGCGTTTAATGAGTGCAATACGTTCTTCTGGGCTGGTTTCTGCGCTGCCTTTTTGGCCGGCAAATGTTCTGATTTTTTTAGATCCCCAGTGTTTTGCTAGTCGGCTGAGTAGCTCTACTTTGTAGAAACTTTCATCTTCTGAGCCGGATAAGGGGAGGTAATCACTGATCATTGTCGCTCTTAGCCCATAATTGGCTAACCAGTCTTTATTGTAGCCAGGTTGATCCGATAAATTTTTTGCATGAACACCCCAAAGTTCAACACCTTGAAAATGATTTGCTTTTGCCCAGCTAACGAGTTGATCAATGGAGACCAATTGATGACGGAAAGAGATAGTACAGATAGAAAGATTCATATTATCGACTCCATCAAACAGTTACTTTTTGACTGGTTATTTTTTAAACAGTTGCTTTTTAAAGAGTTACTTTTCGAAGGTGCGGTATAATTATGTTTATGGCACCATTCTAGAAATACTTCATATAAACGCGCTTTAATTGAAAATTCACGCTCATTTTGTCGCTCTAATAATGTGTTAATTTCTGTCAGCAAGGCTTGATTTAATGGCGCTCCTGTTTTGTAGAAATTAGAGACCTTCATTGCTCGATACTGAATTTTTTTGTATCCACTGACGAGCTCTTCTACAACGTCACACCAAGATTCGAATTCATCATCATCAAGTGATAACTCTCTCCAGAAATAAGCTAGGCCATGCTCATACGCATATTTACGAATAGCTAAAACGGGTAGCTGTGTTAACGCATCACCTAGATGTTCGGGGGTTTGGTTTACTTTATGGGGTGGCTTTTGAGAGGGAAGAGTAATATGCGAATTAACAATTTCTTTAACGCTGTTTGTCATGGGGTTATTGTCAGCGTTGAAGCAAGCGATAAAATAATCATAGATGGTTTGTGATTTAGTCGGTGTTATAGCTTTACTGTCAAAATAATATCCACCAGCAACGGTAGGTGATTCTATTGCATATATCACTTGTGATTTATCTTGTGTTCCTTCCCATCGAAAATCGGGGTCTGACATATATAAGGTGTCAGGGTCTTCGCTATTTTCTAGAAGCACATAGTGAGGAAAAGGGTTTTGGTTAAATTTATTCTCTCGTTCTGGTAAACGAAACATATCAAGCATAACCATGACTTGTTGACTATCAGCTTTACTATTCAATAGTTTAAACAGTATATTAATATTTTCCGCTTTTCTAAGATTATGTCGATACCAAGAATGTATAGGAACTCCATAAAGCTTTTGATACCAGTTCTTAAAAAAATCATGGTTAAGGGTCGATGAGTGGTAGGCTAAACAACCATTTTCATCGATAACAACCTCGGCATCCCATACTCCAAAGTAAAAAGGCCGATGATCAACATGAGGGTTGGCTTTAATAATTTCACAAACACAACTGACAAAACAATGAACTTTGATATCTTCAAACTCTTCTGTTGTACTTACTTCATCTTGATTTTCTTTGTTGGAGGCTATACTTACAACCTGTGTATCTGATGCTTCATTGTATTGAAATAACATAAAATCAGCTAAGCTTGAAACGGTGGCAAAGTCATCATTACTTAATGCGCTATCAGGCACATCAATTCCTAATTCTATTTCCAGATTTAATAATAATTGCAATATGAGCACTGAATCCAAATACAGGTCTTCATTCAAACGAGCATCTTCGCTAAATGCATCAATTTGTGAAATATTGAGTTGCTCTTTTAATATCTGATATATGGCACTGATAATGGTTGGTTTTTTCATAATATAACTTTAAATAGTTAAGCGGCAGAGTCGGCAAAGTTTTTTGTAGTGTTTTCTTGTAATATTTTCTCTTGGTGAAAACTCTCAGCTAATTCCTTCCGACTTATTTTTCCGTTTGGCATACGCTCAATGGTATTGACTTGTTTTAAAACATGTGGAATTTGGTGGCTGGATAAATGTAAACGGCATAAACTACGCACATATTGAGCCTCCAATACTCTATCGGAGGTATAGTACAAACATATGCGTTGCCCCGCGTATGGGTCATCTATTTTGAAGACGACCGCATCTGTAATATCAGGATGAGTTAATACAATTTCTTCAACATCTTGTGGATAGACATTGAGCCCAGCAACAATAATAGTGTCGTCTAAGCGTGCAATAAAATATAATGAAAGTTGATTGTCTTCATTAAGCTGCATATAGCCAATATCCTGAGTGTGTACCGTATGTTTAGCTTTTTCAGAAAGTGGGCTAGCTGTGTTAATTGTGGCAACAATCTCTGCAGGGTTATCAATATTTTTACCGCTGGATATTTCAACATGGGATAGTGGTGTTCCAATATCGTTATTTGTTGTCATATTTTGATTAATGGTGATGCAGCCAGCTTCAGAGCAACCATATTGTTGGAACATATGAATAATATGGGGAGACACTTTTTCAAAAACGGAATGTGACATTATTGTTCCAGATGTCATAATTGCATGCAGCGGTGAATCTTTTGGCCACAAGCGCATTAGCCCTTCCAGCATAGTTGGTGATGTATAAAGTAATGGGCGATCACATTTTCTTAATGTTTTAATCAAATATTTAGGGTTAATATTATTGACTATAATCGGTGTTTGCTTTCTGGCGAGTGCGACCATAACGCCACTGATTAGCCCATAAGAGTGAGTGATAGGGCAGGCTATCACTGGTGTCATTTCTTGTGGTTTTGAAAAAGTATCAATATAACTGTTAATTTCAGTATCAATAGATTCCCAGCTTCTATTAATGCACTTTGGCTCGCCTGTTGTCCCTGAACTCATTTGAATAAGGCCGGGACTTTGTGCTTCTAATACCTTTTCATGCAACACTGTAAATATTTCCAGAGTATGGTAGTAGAGTACATGGCAGTTTGCCTTTTTAGCGACTCTCTCTGCAGCATGTAACGGTGTACTCGGGTGTATTGGCATCACTGATACATTTTGCTCTTTAAGGTACAAGCATAAAGCTAACCATGTTGCACTGTCTTCAAGGCAAACAGCAATACGATTTTTCTTTTTATCACTGAGAACTTTATTTTTTCTAAACGCATTATATTTTTTAGTGAAATCTTCAGCACTATAATAAGTATCATTAATAACTAACATTTAACTGATCCTTTATTTCATTGTCTGTATATTTATCAATATTGCCTGGTATCGACAGGGGGTTGCCGATGTTATGGTGAAATTCTTTATTCTTTTCTTGGCTGAGTTTTTTTCTTAACAGAGACTCAGTTTGGATAAGCTCATCATGGATATTTAGTTCATTGATTCTTTTATGATTAGTATGTCCTGATTCTCTATAGTGTAATATTCGTGATTTAACCAACTCCCAGAATTTTTCTTCACGGAAGCTATAGTGTTTTTCTAATAAATGAGCTAACTCACTTAAATTGAAAACAAATAGGGTATCGACAAATAATTCACGTAGGGCCTCTACGTCATTCATCCAATAATATAAATCTTCATTACTATTGTGATAACAGCTTTCTAACTTTGTAAAATCAGGAATTAGTTCTGGAGATGCTATATAGTTTTCGACATATTCAAGGCTCTCATGAAAATCTCGAACAATAATTTTTTCAGGCCAACCTTGTTCATGTACCAATATTATATTTTGAGCATGGGCTTCTATTGCGATACCGTGTTTTACTAATAGATGCCAAACTGGAATAACGACCACATCAATTAGTTGAGATAGCCATTTTTCACAGCCAAACTGTTTCACCCAGGGGTTAATAAAAGGTTGGTTATCGGTTTCAATTACCATCAATGCGACAAAAGGGACTGCCTTATCATGTGAGTGTTTCTGCTCGACACTTTCACGAAATATTACGCCTAACTGTCCTGAAAGTTTGTCGGACCAAGACTCAGATTGCGGCCTAATGCCTGCATATTCTGGCAGGATGTTTAACGAGGCTATCTCTTGAAAGAATGAATCAGCATTGATTAGGTTTGTTAGCCAATCAGATAGTAGTGGTGCAGTACAAATAGAGTGTTCTTCTAATGTGCGTAGCGATGAACTATTCACCATATTCATTGGTAATTTAATATTGGCTTTCTGGGGGTTGGTAACGTTAAGTAGAGTCCGTACAGAAATACTGGCTTGATAGAAGTCGCCAGCTGAGCCTAAATAAACAAGATGTTTTTGACTTAAGGGGTTTTTTAAGCTCTCGGCTATATTTTTCCATTGCCAAGGGTGTATTGGGAGTAGACTATACTCTTCCCAACTCAATTCTTGATTTATCATCCGTTGTTGTAATATTGTCCAGCAGTCAATACCTAACTCTTTTATCCAAAAGTGTTTATCTTGCTGATGATTTAGGTGCTCTTGCAATTCTATACGTTGTTTAAGATGACAACGACGAATAGCAAGCCAATGAAGTTGAAATATATTCCCTTGTTCCGGGCCATAACGAGCGTGATCTTCCAGGCTAAAACCTGTACGCGCTTTAAAACAAGGATGATAGGGGTGGCCTTCATCAATAGCTGATTCTAATTCTCTATAGTGTAAATGTCGGCGCGATAGTAGAGTGGAGTTTTGTTGGTGATTCCAGTCACATAGCTTAATCGTTTGCTCTAATTCTTGCCATAGTTGCTGCTTAACTGATTGGTTAATGATTAATTCATGGACAATTTTTTTTAGTTCAGGCTGTTTCCATTGTGAGTTATTTTTCTGTTTTATACTATTGGGAATTAATCGGATACGGTTAAAACCGCCGATATAACCTTTTGCCTTGTAGCGATTACTTCCTATTGAAAAGTTAAATATACCCGACTGATAATGGTAGTTAATGATATTTTCAAACAATAAAGCTTCTATCATTTGGCGAATAACACGCTGCTCATTGTTTTCTTTTTCAGTTTTTTTTGAACGTACTACTACGTTATCTATCACAGCCTCTTTGTCTTCAAGAGAATTCGTTTTCTCTATTGTCTCGGTATGCAAAATAGGAGCCTCGTTAAATTGGTCAGGTTTTGGTAATTATCAGGCAGATTCAAGGCATGCTTCATTATTCAACAAGTTTGCTTGATGTAACTGATATCGTCTGTTAACAAAATAGAGAGGGTTTGTAATGTTGGTATAAACAGCAAGTTCAAGATCTGCTTGCAGCTCATCAACATCATCAATACGAGTGAGTAAATTTCCTTTACAGGGAATTTCAGGCTTTTCTAGTAGGCCATTAATGAATGCGATACCTTGCCCCTGCATTTCAGTCAATAATGTTTGAAGCTTGGTGTAAGTTAATTCCAATAATTGCATCTCATCAACAATATGATCAAGACCTAGACGATTAATGACAGAAAATAGCTGATTGATAATTAGGTAATAGCTGAAACGCTCGCAGATCATTTCGTCAGAATAAAATAAATTACTTATCTTGAGTAAACCAGGTTCTAATTTGACTAATTGTGGACGTATTGCTTCTGATAGATAGAAGCCTTGGTTGTCTCGATAAAAATACTGTTTAGGATAACAATCGGTTACATCCAATAGAGAATTCTGTTGATGGGCTTCTAGTGCGATGCCTTGTGTATCATATAATCTAATAGCAGGTTCTATTGCACAAAGCCAGTAGGCGTCAAACCATTTTAGACCGATTTCTTTCACATTTTTATTTTCAATGTTTACCTGTTTGTAAATAATTTCAGCTAAGCGAGAATGTGTATTGGGTTCTATAGGCTCTTGTACCAATGCCGCTATAGAATGTACATTAGTTAACGGTTTTTGACATTGTTTTGAGAATGGGTTTTCGCGAAAAATAACTTCGAACCCACTTTCTTTTTGATCAGGCAGTTCCACTGTGATGTAAGCAGGATCATTAATGAGCTGAAACTCTGGATGCTCAGTGCTAAAGCCACTATATTGTAATAGTTTTGCAACTAATACCCCTGCATCGAGTTCATGTTCCATATTAACCCGTAAAGAATTAGTAATTTTCACCGGGATAGAGAGCTTAATCATAAAATCCAGCTCTGCATTATATAAAGTACGTATAGACGAGGTAGGGGTAAATTGAGGGCCGATATATCCGTAATCTTTTATCACGCCTTTCTGTATCAGCTGTTGAATATAGTCTTGGTGTAGCAACCACTGAGCTTGTAGAGGGTGAACTGGCAGTAATACTTTATCCTGGGGTGTTTGATTGATAGCAGCGAATAGCGCATCTGAATTTGAGTCTTTGCGAATAATATCGTGAACCATTTCTTCTGAGCTTTGTTCGAGTATGGAGCTTTGTCGAATCAGTTTTCTGTCAACCTCAAAGAAATGTAGTTGAAATTGTGAGCATAGCTCGGGTGTATAATGTTGATGTTGCCAGGTATGCATACCTTGGCGGGATTTCGGTGTTGGATGTAACCAATGACCAAATAGAATAGATTGTTCAGAATCGATAAAGTTAGGAGCATATAGTACTGGGTCGTCTCTTCGCTCTTCAATATAGCGAGCCATGATTTGATGGCTTTCTATTACCCGTGCGATTAATTCGAGTTTATGTTTTTCAAACGGTAGAGGTTTGCTGATACTGTGGCTATTGTGTGGTTTTGCTATGTCGGTGAAATAAATATTATCTATCAGTAACATTATTACCGAGAGACTATCCATTAATTGCCAATTGAATTGGTTCTGTTGCTGTTGATAAACGCAACTTATTTGATGTCTGCCAACAATAGAGCGGTAACATACTCCAACCGCTAACGTAATATTGAGTTTATCTAATTGTAATTCCAGTACGTTTGTTTCATTTTCAGTAAAGCGCAGTCCAGTTTTTTGTTGCCATTCGCTCGTTGAGTGCCAAACGCCGGAATCGACTTCTCTAAGGTAACAATTGATAAATGCATGAAAAGAAGCGTTGTTAGCGATTTGCATAGCAGATGTTTTCATAAGCTTAACCTACAGATCAAAAGTTTGATCGATTTAGGTTATTGAGAATGAATATCATTATCAAATATATTTACAATTGTTACTAGTGAATATCGACGGGTCTAGGTTTGTAGTGGTAACAAATCACAATTGCTAAAATAAATGTCATCCATTCGGCTAATGGCAATGCAATGAGAAATGACCAATCTGTCGTTAATAGCTGATCAATTTTTCTGTCTTGCAGCATAAAATATAGAAAAATTAAAAGGCAGGCAGGTAAAACTAAACTGCGTGAAAGTGAAATAATGGCAGAAGGCTTTGGCTGATGTAGGGCAGTTAAATAACTGCTTAGCACAATATTAATTCCGTTCACTAAAAATAAGGGCCACATGATAAGTAATAGCTGCCCCGTTAATTGAGCTATGTGAGTGCTGTCTGACTTGAGGAACCAGCTAATGGCATATTCTTGCCAAAATAATAAAATACAAATTAACAAGCTACCTAATGACAGGGCGCTAAAAATGGCGATTGTTAAGAAATTTTTGATGCGCTTATATTGTTGTGCGCCATAATTTTGACTGATCAATAAATGTAATGCATCTGCAATGCCGTAACACAACATAACACTAAGGAAGATAAAGTAATTGACGATACTGAATGCTGCCACACCATCAATTCCTAAGCGTGTTATTAATAGGGTGTTTAATAATAAAAATAACAAGCCAACGGATATCTCGTTGATAAATTCAGATAAGCCATTGAAAGCGGCTTTAAAAATTTCAAGCCACTGTTTTTGTAATAAAGAAAAGTGAAGCGTTCTTTTTGAGCTTAAAAAATAATATAACAAAACACTGCACTGTATTATTTGTGCGATACCTGTGGCATAAGCTGCTCCAGCTAAACCCATTTCACAGTAAATAATAAACCAAGCATCCAAAACGATGTTAATTAGTGCTCCAGAAACAAGTGCTGTCGTTGCTAAGATAGGGTGGCCATCAGCGCGCACAAAATAATAAAGTACCATTGTGGATAGTTGAAGAATAAACACCCAACGAATAACGTTAAAATATTCGTCAATCAGCGGTTGAATATCTACTGGGGCATTGAGTAGTGCATATAATGATTTTTCGAAGACAACGCTGGCAATAGCAAAAACTATGTTAACAACCAGTGCCGCGATAAGTGACTTGCTGAAAATCGCAGATGCGGCGGGTACATTATTTTCACCAATATACTTGCCGGCACGCACAGATCCTCCAATCGCTATCATTAACGATAGTGCAATCAAAAAAGTAAAATAGGGGATTTGTAGAGTAATAGACGCTAATGCGCTAGCACCAACATAATTACCGACAAAAACTCCATCTACTAAATTCGCAGTAGTGATAGCCACTAAGCCAATGATTGAGGGAATTACGTAGTAGAAAAATGTAGGAATAATACGTCCTGACAATGCAGGGTTACTTTCTTGAATGCTCATGCTTGGGTGTTCATGTTAGGTGTTAATAGTTAAGGAGGAGAATCGATAAAATTTGATGAATGCTATAGAAAACCACTTCGAAGGATCAATAAAGAGTTACAACTGTTACATTGGCTTTACTGGGTTATCGACTTCCATCATATTTTAACGAAAATTACATTGCAATTGATAATCATTCTCAATAAAATGCGAGCCTGATGGGCGAAACCAATATATAGGGCGAAGGGGGCACAAATTGATACGCATTTTAATTATCGAAGACGATGTGACTCTCAGCGATCAGCTTGCTAATTTGTTGCGTGGACAAGGCTTTCAAATAGATCAATGTCATGATGGGCAGCAGGGCTTGTTGACGGCTATTAGTGATAAGTTTGATTTAATTCTATTGGATGTTTTACTTCCTGTTATTAATGGTTTCTCTGTGCTTAACCAGCTTCGGGAGGTTAAACAGACGCCGGTAATGATGATAACTGCTTGCGGTGCTGAGGAGGAGCGCATAGAGGGTTACAGCAAAGGTGCAGATGACTACCTACCAAAGCCTTTTAGTTTTACTGAAGTGAAACTAAGAATAGATGCGCTATTAAGGCGGTCACAATGGGGAAGTGGAGCAGCTGTCCAGCAGGATTTTGTTAAGAAGGCCGGCGATTTACAGCTATTTAGACACAAGCAACAAGTGCTTTACGCTGGTCAAGAGATCGTATTAACACCCATCCAGTTTCGTCTGTTGTGGATATTAGTTGATAATCAGAATGAAGTGCTCAGCAAACCTTATTTATATCAAGCGGTTTTAGAGCGCGCATTCAGTCGTTATGACCGCAGTTTAGATATGCATTTGAGCCGTGTACGTAAAAAACTAGTTGCTGCAGGGATGGCTGCAGAGCGCTTTGTAACAGTGCATGGTAAAGGGTATCGATTTTCTTAAGCATTCTAACTGATGAATGTACCAAGCAGTAATAGAGTCTGAAAGCGTGTATGAAAAATAGTTTGTTGTGGCGTTTATGTGGAATTATTGCTGTTGGTGTTGTCGTGCTATTTTGGGTTGTTGATATTATTACCCGACAAACCGAAAAAAATATGAGCTTTATTAAAGAAGAGCATCAGCAACAACTACTGGCTTATGGAGCAGAGGCTGAGCGACTGTATCGTGCTGGAAATCAACAGGCGCTAAGTGAATGGCTTGTTTCTTTGCAGGAATCCCAAAATACATGGGCAGCTGTTGTTACATCTACAGTTGAACCATTGGCGAATAGCTTTCTATCTGAGCAATTTACTCATGGTTTTCGGTTAGGTCGTAATGTTAATTGGAAGATTCATCTTTATTTTAAAGAAAACCCCATTATGGATATTCCTTTCTCTAACAAGGAAGCGCATTTTTTAATTCAGTTGCCTCAAAGTATGCGTCCTGGTGGGCATTTACCTTATGTAAATCTTCTATTACAAATTGCTTTGCCTTTATTATTGTTGTGTATCCTGTCCTTTCTTTTATATCGTTATGTGATGACACCTTTAAAAATATTAGAAAGGGCTGCGAAGCAGTTCAGCGCAGGAAATTTTGCTGTGCGAATAAAGGAAGATATTGGTAGTCATAATAATGAGATGACATTACTGGCGGATGCCTTTGATCATATGGCTGAGCGAACTAGCGAGCTAATCCATCATCAACGCCAGTTGTTAGCAGACTTATCTCATGAAATCAGAACACCTTTGACTCGTATAGATATGGCCGTAGACTGTGTTGAACAGGATATTCAAAAACAAAAAGCGATTGAGCGCCTTCGTTATGAGTCCTCTACAATGCGGGAATTAGTTGAAGATGCTTTGACTCTTGTCTGGTTGAATAATGAAAAACCTAATCTCGATAAAGAGTCTTTCGATTTGATGGAGTTACTACAAGTCATTTGTGATGATGCACAATTCGAATACCCTAATAATGAGTTGGTGATTGATACACCGGAACAAGATGAATTATTGGCTGATGGACCTATTGATGAACTAATTATCGAAAGTAGTCCACGAGCCTTAGGGCAGGCCTTAGAAAATATTATTCGAAATGCCTTAAGTTATACGCCACCTAATAGCAAGGTGCGAGTCTCGTTTAAAATTTCAAGTGATTCAATCTCTATTAAAATTAAAGATTATGGCAAAGGCGTTCCCGAGCATTTGCTGGATAATATTTTCCAGCCATTTTTTCAGGTTGATAAGTCACGATTAGAAAAAAATATTGTGGCTTTGGACAGTAACCATAAAAAACGCGGTGGCTTTGGTTTAGGTTTAGCATTAGCACAAAGGCAAATAGCCGCTGCTGGAGGTGCCGTTCGAGCGGAAAATCACTACCAGGCAGGGGAGCATTATAGTGATACGCCGAACCGTATTGCAGGCCTGCAAGTTATTATCACACTACCTTATAAAGCGTAACAAATGTAAAAGTAATTCCAATGAGTTAGGCGACAATGATTTAATGTAAATGAAAATCATTATCACTACGTATTAATTTTAGATGTGCCTATTATGAACTCATTACCATTCAAAAAGAAAAATCTAGCCGTTAACTTATTTTCTGGCGTATTCCTTGTCACCTTATCCAGCCAAGCTGTTCTAGCAGAAGAGAAAAAAACAGATCTGGATATGATCTCTGTCGTTGGGCAGGCAACCAGTGGCCTTGATAGTGTTATTACAGAAGAACAATTAGAAGCCGCCCAAGCGAATGATTTAGGTGATATCTTCCGTAGAGATCCATCAGTGACTGCTGGAGGTTCAGTTAAGCTAGAACAAAAAATTTACGTACGTAATATTGGTGAAGATATTCTTAATATTACTGTTGATGGTGCTGAGCAAGCAAACGCAGTTTTTCATCACTCGGGACGCATCGCCATTGAGCCAGAGTTGTTAAAGCGTGTTGAGGTGGAAGCTGGAGCGGGCAGTGCAACAGCAGGACCTGGTGCCTTAGGTGGCGCTATTCGCTTTACTACAAAGGATCCTGAAGACTTATTAAAGCCAGGCCAAAATATTGGTGGAATATTAAAAACAGATTACTTTAGTAATGGAGAAGGCTCTAAAGTTAATGCGACAGTCTATGGTCGCGACAATGCGGATAGATTTAGTGCAATGGTCAGCCTTACTGGCTCTGACTTTGATAATGTAGAAGATGGTAATGGCGATGAAATACTAGGGAGCGAATCAAAAGAAAAATTGGGCTATACCAAGTTGGTTGCCAACTTAACAGATGAGCAATATGTTTCTATTAGTTATGAAAAAGTAGAGCATGAAGGTGATATTCTCTATCGGCCGGATCTAATTGCCTCTGCACGCAATGTTCCCGAACCAACAGAAGCTGAACGAACGACAACAACCTTTAACTATGGTTATACACCAGAAAATAATGATTTAGTCGATATATCTCTAACAGTGTATAACACTGAGCGTATGCAGGAGCGCGAATTTAGAGGGGTTTCATTCGACGGTGCTGTTGAAAGTACTGGTGTCACATTACAAAACACGAGTCTTTTTTCAGGAAATAAATTAATTTACGGGATTAACTACCGGGATGATAAAAGTTATTTAAATGATATTGATTTCCCTGCAGATCCTTATTTTGAAGAAACCGGTGAAGTTAAAGGTGTCTATATACAAGATATTATCAATCTTGGAGATAAAGTTACTATTGCGACCGGTTTGCGCTACGACGATTATGAAGTTGATGATGGTGATGGTTTGGAACTGAGTGACGATGGTGTCTCTCCTAATTTAAGTGCAAACTATGCAATTACACCTAACTTAAGTATCAGTGCCGGTTATGCTGAAGCTTTTAGAGGTGTGGAAGTTGAAGATTCATTTCGTTTGTCAACATCTAGTTACGATGAAGATCTAGAAGCAGAAACTGCAAAGAATACTGAATTGGGCCTCGATTATAAAAAAGGAAACTTCAGTATTGGTGCAGGTGTTTATAGAACCGTTATTGAAGATCTAATTCTACGTACTCCACCTTGGTCTCGAGTAGTCACGAATCTTGACGATGATCTTGAAATAGAAGGTTACTTTATTAATCTTGGCTATGACACCAAGAGAATGAGTATTTCGGCCAACTATCATAGTGCTGATTCCGAAGTCGATGGTGAAACAGCAACCCGTTATGTGTATAGCTCTAAAGCTACAAGTATTGGTGACACCCTTGTACTTGATGCTCATTATAAGTTAACCGATAAATTTCAGGCGGGCTGGTTAACCGAGTATGTTAAAGGAATCGATGGTATTGAACAGGTTGTTGGTGGTGAAAACCTCACAGTCGATAAAAAGGGTTATACGATTCATGACCTTTATTTGCGTTGGATGCCACTTAAGGATGATTTGCTAACGATTAATTTAGCAGTCAGCAATCTGTTTGATAAACAGTATTTAAGCCACGCAAGTGTTGAAGATTATCGAGACAACTCTGGTTTTGCTAGCGTTTCTGGTTCACCAGAAGCAGGGCGTGATATTCGTGTCAGTGCAAAATTACGCTTTTAACCCTTAACCCCCCGTTTAGCCCAGCATAGTGTTTTGCTATGTTGGGCTAACTTATTATGAAAGATAACAATGACTATTATATCTCCCACTATTATTAGTTTATTTGTTACTGTCCTTTCCATTGTATTTACTCCCTCAGTGTTTTCTAACAATACTAGCGAGGTAAATAACAGCGGAATGACGGTAACTGATCTGGCTGGCCGTTCTTTACATTTTGATGAAACCCCAAAACGGATTATTCTAGGTGAAAGCCGCTATCTATTTGCGCTCTCTATTTTTAATCAGGAAAACCCTTTAAATTCTGTTGTTGGCATGCTCGCTGACCTTAAACAGATTGATAGTGGTAGCTATCAGCAATATCAAGAAAAATTTCCTGAAATAGATGATATCGCCTTGGTCGGGCATACTTCAGCCGATAGTTTTAGTGTTGAAAAAGTATTGAGTCTTAATGCAGATTTAGCCATTTTTGGAATTGAAGGCCATGGCCCAGATACTCGACATACTCAATTAATTGATCAACTACAAAATGCCGGTATTAAAGTTGTTTTTCTCGATTTTCGTAATAATCCTGTAGTGAATACACCGAAGAGTATTCAATTGCTAGGGAGGATATTGGGTTATGAAAAGGAAGCAACAGCATTTACTGATTTTTATCAGGAGCAATTGCAACGAGTCATTGATGGGTTGGCGACATTAGATAAACAACATAATAAACCTAATGTATTTTTACATAGCCGAGTAGGGCTTGAAGATTTATGTTGTGAGACCATGGTGAGAGGTATGATGGCCACTTTCCTTAAGCAGGCTGAAGGGCTCAATATCGCAGAAAAAATTGTGCCAGGACGCGCAGGTATTTTAAATTTTGAATATTTGTTAATTAATCAGCCTGATATTTATATAGCGACTGCTATCGGCCATTCTGATAGTTTATCTTTTGAAAAAGATAATCAATCAAATCGTACTAATATTCCTCCTTATATTGTATTAGGTGCTGGTGTTAATGAGGATAAAGCGCAACAATCATTTAAGAGAGCATTAAATCATATTAATGTTAATGGATTGAATGCTGTTAAGTCTAATAAGGCTTATGCAATTTGGCATCATTTCTACAATACGCCCTTAAATATTGCTGCGGTACAAGTCTTTGCAAAATGGTTGTACCCCGATGTATTTATAGATCTTGAACCAAGGAAAACTTTAGAAACACTATTTAGTCGATTTCAATCTGTACCACTAAATGGAACCTACTGGATTACACTTGACCAATCGGTGAATGCCGGATGAGTACAGCGATTAATATTAACCGTAAGCCATTATCGCTTGCTAATTTATACCGTGGATTTGTATTTAAGCGTCAGTTACTCCTATTACTATTATTCATGACGGTGGTTTTATGCTTTTTGTTCGACATTTCTAATGGTCCCGCTAATTTATCATTGTGGCAAGTTGTTAAAGGCTTATTTACTCCAGAAGCTTTAGAGAATTCAACCCGAGTTATTATTTGGGATGTTCGCCTGCCTTATGCCTTAATGGCCGTTGTGGTCGGTGCCTGTCTGGGCTTAGGTGGTGCAGAAATGCAAACAGTGCTCAATAACCCATTAGCCAGCCCGTTTACATTAGGTGTTGGATCAGCTGCAACTCTAGGGGCTTCCATAGTGATTGCACTCGATTTAAGTGGCCTAGGCATCAGCTATACCTATTTGTTGCCCCTGTCAGCATTTGTTTTTGCTAGCGGTGCATCGTTGTTGATTCTTACCTTATCGCGTTCATTAGGTGCAAGTGCTCAAACCGTTTTATTGTTTGGTATTGCACTTATGTTTGGCCTTAATGCCGTCGTTGGTTTATTACAATTCATTGTTGATGCAGGCGCTCTACAACAAATTGTATTTTGGACAATGGGAAGCTTAGCTAGAGCAAGTATGGAAAAGGTTGTCATCGTTGGTTGTGTTTTTGCAGTGTGCTTTATTTTCAGTATCAAACAAATTTGGTCATTAACCGCTTTACGTAGCGGGGAACAACAAGCGTTGAGTTTAGGAATTAACGTGGAGCGCCTACGTTTAACTGTGCTGCTTAGGGTTAGTTTATTAACTGCCGTAGCATTGGCTTTTGTCGGTGAAATTGGTTTTATTGGGTTAATTGGGCCACATATTGCTCGTATGTTACTCGGTGAAGACCATCGCTTCTTTTTACCAGGCAGCGCCATTGCTGGCGCTTTATTGCTTTCTCTTTCTTCAATTGCGACTAAAACATTATTGCCAGGTGTCATTATTCCAGTTGGTATCGTAACAGCTCTGGTTGGTATTCCATTGTTTATTAGCCTGATATTTAGGCGTGCACATGAACAGTAATCAGGATGACGCCGCTATGAATTTGTCGTTGAATAATGTGAGTGTTGGTTATAAGCGTAAACCTGTCATTACTGACATCAATTTATCAGCAGTAATACCGGGTTCCCTAGTTGCAGTGATAGGTTCTAACGCTGTTGGCAAATCTACACTGCTAAAATCCTTGGCTGGCCAATTAAAATATGAGGGCGATATAGTTTTTCAAAACCAATCCCTTAAAGAAATGACGCACCGCCAACGTATGGAGAGTATTGGTTATTTGCCACAAACCTTGCCTCAGGCGACAACCCTTATTGCTTATGAACTCGTTTACAGTGCTTGTCGTGCAGGTTGTGAGCAATTAACTAACGAAGAGGTTGAAAAGCGTATCGAAGCCGTATTCGATCGTTTGGGGATAAGAGAGTTAGCACTAGTAAAAATGCAAGAAATGTCAGGTGGCCAAAGACAAATGATTGGCTTGGCTCAAGTATTGGTTCGTCAAACTAATTTGCTTTTACTCGATGAGCCAACCAGTGCATTAGATTTGCACTGGCAATTAAATGTATTACAAACCATCCGTGAAGAAACTCATGCTCATAATGCGATTGCTTTTGTTGCAAGTCACGATTTAAACCTTTCTCTGCGCTTTTGCGATCAATTATTAATTCTCGCAAATGGCAAAGTATTAGCAATGGGGGTACCTGAAGAGGTATTGACTCCTGAAAACTTACGTAATGCTTATGGTATCGAAGGCCGAATAGAGTCTTGCTCAAAAGGTTTTCCTATTGTGTTAGCCGACAGAGCATGCGCGTGATCATTTCATTAACAGGATGAATTGTAATGAATACCATCGATAAAGAAAAAAGAACAGCAGTTGATAATAGTCATTGTTGTTATAAGACAGCAATTGCTGAAACGCATCAGGCGCAGCGATTTTTAAACCGTTTATGTAAGCATTTTTCTCATAAAGTAGATGTTAAATGGGAAAATCACCTCGGGTTTATTAAGTTTTCAATGGGGGTTTGTTATCTGGAAGCTAGAGATACCAATTTACATTTTCGTTGCGAAGCGAATAACAAGACTGACCTTAGTGAAATCATCGATACCATTGATAGCCATTTCAAACGTTTTTCTGGCGATGAAGGTACAGCCATGAGCTGGCATATATAGACACCCTTTACCTAACATGAATATCCTTGGCTTTAAATAAATAGCTCAGGGATAAGATTAATCATTCTTATTAAAAAACCAAACACTATAAAAATAATACGGCAGTAATAGTTACCCTTTATTCAACGAATAACCAAAGGTGAATTATGAGTATTAAAAATATTGATTACACTAATATCCAAGCAGCAAAAAAAGTATTTGGATTGCAGCGTTGGGCTAATGGCTATTTTGATATTTCTGATGATGGCGATATTGTTATTAACAATCCATCCAATAAAAGTATTGAGCCATTATCTCTAATGAAAGTTATTGAAGGAATGGAAGACCGTGAACTGCAAATGCCCGTTGTTTTGCGTATTGAAAATATACTGGATCAAAGTATCTGTGATATTAATGAAACATTTCGGTCGGTGATAGAGCAGGAAGGCTATCAAAATGACTATCGTGGTGTTTATCCTATTAAAGTTAATCAACAAGCCCACATTATTGAAGAAATTGCTGATTTTGGTACACGCTATCAGCATGGTTTTGAGGTCGGTAGTAAGGCGGAAATGATTGCTGCACTCTCTACATTGGAGCAACCCGGTAGGCTCATTATTTGTAATGGCTATAAAGATCAAGAGTTTATTGATTTAGGCTTGCAAGCAATTAAATTAGGATTCCGTTGTTTTTTTGTTATAGAAACATTAACAGAACTACCTATTATTATTCGACGCAGTCAGGCGTTAGGTATTTCACCTTATATCGGCGTTCGCGTAAAGATGACATCGAAAGTAGGAGGGCATTGGAATTCTACAACGGGTGATCGTAGTGTTTTTGGTCTTTCATCGAGTCAATTGATACAAGTGATTGATGAATTGAAAGCTCATGATATGTTGAATTGCTTACAGTTATTACATTGTCATTTAGGTTCACAGATTCCTAATATTCGAGATATTCGCGGCGGTGTTGTTGAAGCCTGCCGCTATTATGCTGATTTGTGTAAAGAAGGTGCTGCTATGTCATACATTGACTTGGGTGGCGGTCTTGCTGTTGATTACACGGGTGCTCAGTCTAATGAAGGACAGAGTCGAAATTATTCGCTAAGAGAATACTGTGAAGATATTGTCGATACGATTAAAACAACCTTGGCAAGCTATGAATTAGAGCATCCTGTTATTGTTACAGAGTCAGGACGTGCAACAGTCGCTTATTCTTCTATATTACTTTTTAATATTCTCGATGTTGCACAATTTGAGCCGCTCTCGATACAGGAAGGCGACGCGGAGGAGCATGAACTTATCCAGGATATGAGGGAAATTCTTAGTTATCTTAAGCCTCAACGTGTTCAAGAGTGCTATAACGATGCCCATTATTATCGTGATGAAGTTCGTGAACTATTCAAGCGTGGTCAAATTGATCTACGTATGCGCTCTATTGCTGAAAATTTATTCCTTTATGTTCTACACAGTATTCGAGATGTGTTGAATACGATGGAGAGAATCCCTGCCGAACTGGAAGGTTTAAATGAATCATTAGCGGATATTTATTACGGTAATTTCAGTTTATTCCAATCACTGCCTGATAGTTGGGCGATTGATCAGTTATTTCCTATCATGCCAGTTCATCGTTTAAACGAAAAACTGACACGACGTGCTGTGCTTGCCGATATTACTTGTGATTGTGATGGAAAAATAGATCGGTTTATTGACGATCATAATTATCAAAAAACCTTACCATTACACCCAATAAATATTGGTGAAGAATATTACTTAGGGGTATTTTTGGTTGGCGCTTATCAGGAAACTCTAGGTGATTTACATAATTTATTTGGCGATACAAATGTTGTAAGTATCCGTTTAAATGACGATTCCAGTTTTGATTTTGTGAAAGAAATTCACGGAGATACAATCGCTGATGTATTGAGCTATGTAGAGTTTGAACCGAAAGAAATGCAATTGCGATTTAGAAATACAGTTGAATCAGCAGTGAGAGAAGGGCGTATTAATGCTCGTGAGCGCCAAACCATTATTAAAACTTTTAATGCCAGCATGCATGGTTACACTTACTATGAAAATGAAGAGGATGCGTACCAAGAAAAATCCAATAAAAACAATAATGAACTACCAAGCAATCAATCAGCCAAACAAATCGAAAAACCAGTAGCAGAGGCAGTATTATGAAAAAAGTACTTATTATTGGTGCAGGTGGTGTAGGGCAGGTTGTTGCCCATAAATGTGCACAGTTACCAACGGTGTTTTCTGACATTACATTAGCAAGTCGTACTAAATCCAAATGTATATCAATAGCGAGTCAAATAAAAGATTGCTATAACATCACGATTAACACAGCTGAAGTTGATGCTGATAATGTGACAGAATTAATTATGTTGATTAGAGATGTTAATCCTTTTATGGTGATTAATGTTGCCTTGCCGTATCAAGACCTAACAATCATGGATGCCTGCCTAGAAACTGGTGTGCATTATTTGGATACAGCAAACTATGAGCCTCTTGATACAGCAAGATTTGAATATAAGTGGCAATGGGCATATCAACAAAAATTTCACAATGCGGGTTTAATGGCTTTGTTAGGCTCTGGATTTGATCCTGGTGCGACGAATATGTTTACCGCTTATATTGCTAAGCATTACTTTGATGAAATACAGTATTTAGACATTATCGATGTTAATGGTGGAGATCATGGCTATCCTTTTGCCACTAATTTCAACCCTGAGATTAATATCCGTGAAGTGACAGCGCCTTGCCGACACTGGGAGAATGGTGAATTTGTTACTACAACAGCAATGTCTAAGAAACAACAATTTACGTGTCCTGAAGGCGTGGGAACCTTTGATATTTATCGACTCTATCATGAGGAATTGGAATCTCTTACTAAGCATTTTCCGAGTTTGCAGCGTGCACAATTCTGGATGAGCTTTGGTGATAGTTATCTTAAACACCTAGAAGTGTTAAGCAATGTAGGGATGACAAGTATTGACGCCGTTGATTTTAATGGGCAAAAAATTGTTCCCATCCAGTTTTTAAAAACTTTACTGCCTGACCCGTCAACTTTAGGACCAAGAACCCATGGTAAAACTTGTATTGGTTGTGCGGTAAAAGGCTTGAAAGACGGGAAAGAAAAAACGGTTTATGTCTACAATATTAAAGACCATCAAGATTGTTATAAAGAAGTAAATTCGCAAGCTGTTTCTTATACAACTGGTGTACCTGCGATGATTGGAGCTAAACTAATGATAGAAGAACAGTGGTTGAAACCTGGAGTATGGAATATGGAACAACTTGACCCTGATCCATTTATGAATGCGATGAATGAATATGGCTTACCCTTTAAAGTTATTGAACAACCCGGATTCAATCTAGAATAAGATATAGTGAATACTAAAAGAGAAAGTATTAACTTCCTCTTTTAGTATCATTCTTAAGCAAACCGTATAGGCCCGTTTAGCCTATTGAGATAAAGAGCTACTCCAAATATCACGATGGTATTTCCATTCCCCATTATTCTTTTTCCAAATAACCACGTATTTTCCTTCATCGATAATAGTATCTTCTTGGCTGTGCATAACGTAGGTGCCCACCTCAACGGCTGTATCACCTTGTTGATCAAGTTCTACAGTATCTAGCATCGCACTTTTTACACCAGAATCGATAGCGCCTTGCCAATAATCATGAATATCTTTGTTGCCTGATAATATTGGGCTATTAGGTGGTAATATTTGCCCATCTTCTGTATAGATTGCTGTTAGCCCAGCGGCATCACCTCGGCCAAAAGCTGCCTCAAACGCTTGGTTAACAGATTCAATAGCTGCTGCTTCTGTATTCGATTTCATTGTAGTTAACTCCTAATTTTTAATGGATTAATTATGTGTTTAATAAATATGTTAAGATGGGATGCTCTTTCCTTATCAGGCAGTTTTGCATACTGAATCTGTTGCTATTCAACAGCAACCATAAAGGGATTTTCACTATTTTTTTCAGGATCGAATTGCGAACGCCCAGTAAAATTAATGTGCTTCCCATAAGTATGTAATGATAAAGAAACCGATTGACCAGTATTCATAACACTGTGAATATCATTAGCTCCACAACTGGCAATATCACCTGCAGTCATAGTTTCTTCTCTGGATTTTTTTAATTCTGCATAACCTGGTTGACTTTCATCGTCTTTTCTTTCCCAATAGATCTCATGTTCTTCACCATCAATCACTGCAATAACTGCCCATGTTTTATGATTGTGGGGTAGGGTGCCACGACCAGGTAGCCAGGAAAATACAAAAATACCTAATTCATGGTTTGCCTCTTCATGTAGTAAATGAACGCCAAACCCTTGCTCTTCATCACAGACTTTATATTTCTCATCTTGAAACTCATTGGAAGCTGCCAACCGTTTAGCGAGTGGAGATATCAACTGGGTTATTGTTTTTTCGTCTCTTTCTGCAATGATAATTTTTTTAATATCAGTAATATAATTAGAAAGTTGATAGTTACCTTTTTTCATAGTGTTGACCTCACACGTAAAACTGCTTGTTAAATACTACTTATTCGCGATATAAAAATGAGCATCGCCATCACGTTTAATTTTCTCAACAAGGCCATACTCCCAATCGAAGTACCCCTGCATATCTTCAATTTTCGCATTAGTATCTTCGTAGGGTTTGTACCAAATATCATCAATATCACACAATGCACTCTCAATACCTGTGGCAATGGGATATCCTTTTTCCCCCCATTTCTCCCTCACAGTATTTAACATAAGCACATTTAATTCTGGCCACATAAGTTTGGCCTCAAATAAGGTATGTTGAGCATGCACTAAATCGTCAGATACAATCACAATTGTCTTTAACTTACGCTTTAGGTTGCGAATCAAGGATATTCGCGAGCGTGGTACCCATACTGAATTAGGGATATGGCCTTTGCTATACGTATCGCTACTTCCTACATCTATAATTAACACATCATTATGAATATATTGTTGGCTTAACTCTTTTATACTAATGATATTGTCTATGAGTTGCTTTGTTACATTTTTATTGGCAATTACTTGATCAGAGCTTATGTCAAAATAAGGGGCCGCGTTTTTTAAAACATAAACATTGGGATAACCCATTTGTGTTAACCAAGAGGCTGCCGTATTGGCTCTTGCGTTAGTGTCATCGGTAATTACATAACGTGCACAGCGTACAGCAGCATATTCATCCGTTGCTTGTACTAATTGCCCACCTTCTGAATGCTTAGCACCGGGGTAATGACTTTTCTCAAATTCTTGTTGTTGACGGACATCTAATATATAAAGAGTTTTATCACTCGCTTCTGATTGCCATTGCTGTACAGTATCGTGATCTACATATTTCACTCCAACAGTACTGGCAACCTTTGCAGCTCTTTCACAAGCAATATCGATAGATGTTTGACTGGGAAAGGGAGTATACCTTTCTTGACCATATTCTAATTTCAAATTAGCTAATTCCCATCCCATTGTTCCTCCTTTTAATGCTGAAACGGTATTAGGCACCTGAGCATTAATGAGCGACTGTGCCGCTATAATTCCACGTGTTCTGCCAGCACAATTAACTAGAACATGAGTGTCATCATCAGAAATCAAATCTGCTAAGCGATACAATACTTCAGAACCTGGGGTGTTAACGCCCTTTGGAATGCACATATTATTAAATTCTGTGTAAGGCCTAACATCCAGTATCTTGACCTTCTTTCCAGACTTTACCATTGCATCCAGTTCTTCGGGTTTGGTTAATGGTGTATGGCATTCTTCAGCGACGAGTTCACCAAATGCTTTACTTAATACATTAACCCCTTCAAATGTTTCATAACCTTCAGCTTTCCAAGCTTTGAGGCCACCTTCTTGTATATATACATCAGTGTAACCAAGGTTACTTGCAACGCGTGCAGCCCTTTCACTCCTCAAAAAAATATTCTGCCCGCTATCTGTAAAAATAATGGGTATTTTTTTACATGGAATTAATTGCTCTATATACTCTTCGATACGGCTATAAGGAATACAACAAGAGAGCAGCTGATGCTCTTGAGAAAACTCTTCTCTTTCTCGCACATCGACAAGGGCATACTCTATTTGTTTGCCGATGAGCTGTTTTGTTTTATGGACGCTTAATGTCTTGATCACAGTAAATACCTTTTTAAAAGAAGCCTAAAGGTTCTGGGCTATAACTGACTAAAAGATTTTTAGTTTGTTGGTAGTGGTCTAGCATCATGCGATGATTTTCACGGCCAATCCCCGATTTTTTGTAGCCACCAAAGGCTGCGTGAGCAGGATATAGGTGATAGCAGTTTGTCCAAACACGACCCGCTTCAATAGCCCGACCAACGCGATAAGCTCGATTTACATCGCGTGTCCATAAGCCTGCGCCTAAGCCATATTCGGAGTCATTCGCTAGGGCAATCGCCTCAGCTTCATCTTTAAAGGTTGTAATTCCAACAACAGGTCCAAAAATTTCTTCTTGGAAAATACGCATGTTGTTGGTGCCTTTTAGCAGTGTTGGTTGAATATAGTATCCGCCACTCAAGTTTTTATCTGTCTGCGCTTCTTTACCACCAAGTAATACTTCGGCACCCTCGGCTTCGCCGACCTCGATATATTTAAGAATCGTATCAAATTGTTTTTGTGATACTTGAGCGCCGACTTGGCAATTGACATCAAGAGGGTTACCTTGTTGTATGGTTTTTGATTTTTCGATAATACGTGCTGTAAACTCATCAGCAATACTTTCATGCACCAGAATACGTGAAGGGCAGGTGCAGACTTCACCTTGATTGAAGAAGGCTAACACGGCTCCTTCTATACACTTTTCAATATAAGAGTCTTTGTATTGAAAAATATCTTCAAAATAAACATTCGGTGACTTACCACCTAATTCGACCGTTGAAGGTATTAGTGAATCGGCAGCACATTGTAGGATGCGTTTACCAACGGCTGTGGATCCGGTAAATGCGAGTTTGTCAATTCGTGTAGAGGTTGCAAGTGCTTCACCAGCTTCTTTACCAAAGCCTTGCACGATATTTAATACACCGGGGGGTAATAGATCGCCGATAATTTCCATTAATAAACAAATTGATAATGGCGTTTGTTCTGCAGGCTTCAATACAATGCAGTTACCTGTTGCAAGAGCCGGTGGAATCTTCCAAGCAGCCATTAATAAAGGAAAGTTCCATGGAATTATTTGGCCAACAACACCAAGAGGCTCCTGAAAATGATAGGCAACGGTGGTTTGGTCTATATCACTAATTCCACCTTCTTGAGCTCTAATGCAACCAGCAAAATAACGGAAATGGTCGATCGCTAGTGGAATATCCGCGTTAATAGTTTCCCTAATACCTTTGCCGTTATCCCAGGTTTCAGCGATAGCCAAAAGTTCTAGATTTTCTTCAATACGGTCAGCAATTTTTAATAGGATATTCGATCGCTCAGTGACAGAGGTTTTTGCCCAACTCTGTTTTGCTCCATGAGCTGCATCTAATGCTGCATCAACATCTTCTTGGGTTGAACGGGCAACCTTGCAGAAAACATTACCCGTAATTGGCGATATATTTTCAAAATAGTTGCCTTTTTCGGGGGCTCTCCATTGGCCGCCGATGTAATTATCATATTGAGACTTAAATGTAATGGCTGAATCAGCAGTATTTGGATTTGGATATATCATCATTAACCTCTTGTTATTTGAATGTCGTGAGGATGGCTTTCTTTGTGATAGATAAGCCGTCAAAGTAGACACATATCCAAGTATTAGGTTAGGCTATAGCTAATGATCAATAATTAGACAGTGCTTGTTACGGTGTACGAGAAAATCATATAGTTTTTGCTCAATACAGGTTTTCACAGCAGTCCATAACAATTACATCAGAGTCCAAATAGTATATTTTGGCTGGAAATGGAAGGGAATATGAGGGATAAATAGCTATATGTAGTGGAGAAAACCGATGAAAACAGAGCCGATTAACAGATTGCGTCCACCTAAGCAGCTAGTGGAAAATAAAGTCAGCTTTTCTGGTCCTAGCTCAGAAGTGTCAATCTACGATACCTATGAACCTGCTAAACGTGTCAAATTCGAAGCTCAAGGCTTACTTTTTTGCGGTATGTTAACTGGCCGTAAAACGATGTATATGAGTCATAATCATAAGGGTGAAGTATTTCTTCCTCATGAAAGCTTTGTAATGGCACCTGGGGAGAAAATAGAAATTGATTTTCCCGATGCAACAAATAAAGCCCCTACAACCTGCCTGACTATTGGAATTTCCGCAGAAAAAGTGAACGAGATCAGTAAGAACTTATCTCATGATGCAATTGAGCCTGAATTGATTACAGATTGGCAGATCGGACAGCCCATTTTGCATACTCATCACTCTTCGGAAACACAGCGATTACTCAATCGATTGACTAAACTGTTTACAGAAAATCATCCTGATCGAAATGCGCTGATTGACTTAAATATCTCAGAATTAATTATCCGTTTGCTTAGAGATAAGACACGAGACTTTTTACTGACATATTCCAGTAGTGACCCTGAAGCAAACAGCTTGCTTGCTGCATTGGACTGGATCAATAGCACCTTGTCTAAATCCTTGGATATCGAACAACTTTGTAAACATGCGGGTATGAGTCGTAGTAGGCTCTATAATGAATTCAAAGAAAATTTAGCGTGTTCTCCACTGGAATTACAACAACAGTTACGCTTAAAAAGAGCTGCCGAAAGACTACAAAGTGGTGAATCTATTACAGCGATTAGTTATGATCTGGGATTTAATAGCCCAAGCCACTTCTGTTATCGATTTAAAAATCAATTTGGCTGTACAGCGACTGAATATAGGAAGAGAAGTTTATTAACTGAAGTGAAAGGTTGATAGTGATGTATGCTTTTTCACTCTAAAAGCAAAAATCATCAGCGACTTTAATATTCCAGCTCTCTGGTTTTTCAATGGACTCGATTTTTAATTCATTTTTATCTTTGGCTAAGTCAATAATTTTGATGGGACACATTTGTTTAGACTTTGTTGAATAAAACATTTTAATAGCAGGCTTCATCAAGTCATTGCTGTTTTGTTCTATAATAACGGCCAGGTGCCCTGAACTCATTTTAACTAAAGACCCTGTCGGATATATACCTAGGCATTGCACAAATTTTGAAAATATTTGCCTATCAAAATGCCCCTCCCAGGAAGACATGCGTTTTAGGGCTAAAGCTGGATCCCATCCACTGCTATAAGGGCGGTTCGAGGTTACTGCATCATATACATCGCATATTGCTCCCATTCTAGATAGTACAGAAATATCGTTACCCGTAAGTTGATCTGGATAACCACTACCATCAACTTTTTCATGATGATGAAGAACGACATCGAGAACGGCTTTCTCCATTTTTGTTTTACTCAGTATTTTGTAGCCTTCGGTAGTATGGGATTTAATCGTAATATATTCTTCGTCTGTTAATTTGCCTGGCTTATTCAGAATTTCATCTTCCATTGCAACCTTACCAATATCATGTAATAAGCCTGCTAATCCTGCCTGTTCCGTTTGCTTGGTATTTAAATTCATTTTCTTTGAAAGTGCGACCATCAAGCCGCAGACAGCGACAGAGTGCATATAGGTATAATCACTGCTGTTTTTTAATCGGGCTATTGTTAATAGGGCATCATGGTGTTGCTCTACAGATGATACGATATTTGTCACGACAGGATTAATTGCTGATAAATTAACAGCATTACCCATCCTGACTTCATCAAACATATCTTTAACACAATCTTTTGCTTGGTCACACACTAGTTTGGCTTTTTCTATAGCCGCTTCTCGGTTTATCTTTTTAGTCAGTGTCACTGGCTTGGTATTAGTGGAGAGGGAAGCAGGAGGGGTATTAGTCGTTATCTGTGGCTTTGTTGAGTCTGCTTTTTTTGAAACTGGATCTCCTTTTTCAGTATCTATATAGACTTCTGTTATTCCTTTCGCCTTAATTTTTTCGATTTGCTTTATTGATTCAAGCTTAAGTGAGCTTTTAAAGAAGGGTTGATCTACCCAAGAGCCGGGAAACTTTTGGATGTACATTCCAATAGCTAATTCAGATACTGTTATTTTGGTTATCACTAACGATTATCCGCATTCAAAAACGTTAAAAAAGACCAGTGGCTAAGATTAAAGCTCTGAGTAGGGCAATTTATAAACCCAATATTATTAAAGATAGTTTGTGATTATTAAATCATCAAATATAAAATAAGGATAAAAATTGAGAATCAAGCATAAGCCTATATGTTGCATTATATTACATCGCTAACTATTTGATATTTAATGTTTTTATTGTTTTCGATTTATTCCTTTTATGATCCTTATTTATAAATTGATAGGACATAAGCCACAGCAACCTATCCTAAAAAACTCTCTCCTCAAGAGTTTCTATATCTAATTGTTGTATTAACTATTGCAAATATAAATGATAATTATTATCATTCTCAAATGGATGCAAGTCTGCCCCACCAGCAACGCTTCCTATGGTTATTAACAATGATTATTTACCTTAGGTTTTATACATGTTTTTTGAAAGAAAGAAATTGCCTTTCTTGGTGGGGGCTTATACCAGTGTTTTATTAGCAAGTGCGCCAGCATATGCAGAGAATAAGACGTTTGAAATGGATAAAGTGATTGTGTCTGCGAAGGTGCCTGTGGATGCTGCTAAGTTTGCAGGTTCTGTCAGTGTTGTGACTGGAGAAGAAATCCGGGCAAGTGGTGCAGTAACAGTTACCGAAGTATTGGAAACAACTCCAGGAATTCAATTGGTTGTAACTGGTAGCAACTCGACTAAAGCGCCACAGGTACGTGGGCAGGATACAGAACAAGTATTAGTGTTGGTTAACGGCAAGCGGTTGCCTAATACAGACCGTAATATTCCTTTTGCGCCAGCACTACGTTACAACTGGGTACCAGTTGCCAATATTGAGCGAATTGAAATTATCCGTGGCCCAGCATCCAGTCTCTATGGCGCCGATGCATTGGCAGGCGTTATCAACATCATCACGCGCGAAGCTGGTGCTGAATGGGGCGGTTCAATTTCTCTTTATGGCAAGGAAGCCGAGGATGCCAATGGTGGTGATGGCGAAGGCATTAGTATCTCAGCCGCTGGCCCACTTGCGGATAATGTTGATTTGGCGGTCGCTGTTGAATCGAAATCGAGAGATGCCATTTTTGATGATGACAATATTGCGACCATTCAATCTGAAAATGAAACAGATAATGTACAAGCTGACCTCGGTATTGATCTCAGTGAAACGGATCGTTTAAAGCTAGGTGTACTTTATGGCACTGAAGAAGGAAAAGATATTGATAACGGATTTTTTGGTGTGGGAAATATTCCACTGGATGTTGAACGACGACTAGGTAGCATCGAGTATTCTACGCAATTAGGTGTGTTCGATACATCTGTTAGTGTCACAGCCAGTGATGCTGATGTTGAAGAGGGCAGATCAGTTTGGGAGATTAAAGAAAATAATGCAGCAATTGATTTGCAGGGTAAGCTCAATGAACAGCATTATTTGAGCTTCGGCCTTCAATATCGTGAAGAAGATGTCGAACGTGATGACCGCATCGTCTTTGAAGATGATATTGATGCAACGACATTTTTTATTCAAGACGTGATCAATATTACTAGTGCAAGTACATTAACACTTGGCTTAGCCTACGATACACATAGTAAGTACGATAATGAAGCCAGCCCCAAAATTAATTGGTTTACCCAGCTTTCACCGGTTGTTGGTGTAAAACTAGGTTATGGAGAAAGTTATCTAGCGCCCTCATTGCGTGAAGGTTCATCAGCATATGTAGTTAATGCTGGCCCAACACGAACTTATATCGGCAATGATGATTTACAACCAGAAACTGGGCAAACGATTGAAGCTGGATTAACATTCAATCAAAAAAATAATACAGGATCTATTACCCTGTTCCGAACAGAGGTGGATGATCTTATTGCGGTTATAGATACGGTTGATACGTCGGGTCCATTCCCTGTTACTACTGCTGAATACAACAATATCGATGAGGCACGTTTACAAGGTATTGAAACAGAATGGTCCTTTTTCAATGCTAATCGCTCTGCAAAATTAAATCTTAGTTATACCTATCTTGATGCAGAAAACCGTTCTGGAGATAACGAAGGTAATCAACTGACTGACCGAGCGAAACATACGGCAAAAATAAATTATTTCCATAAACTACCTTTCGCTGGCTTGAGCGTTGATGCCGGTGTGCGCTATCTCAGTAAGCAGTACACGGATCTTGAAAATACAGAAGAGATTGATGCTTATACGATAGGAGATATCGGACTAAGTAAGTCTTTATATAAAGATCTTCAGTTGCGATTGGGTATCGACAATGTGGGTGATAAAACAGTACTCGATGAAGACGCCTTTGAATTGATTGAAGAAGGGCGGTCATACAAGTTAACTTTGAGCTCAACGTTCTAATTTATATATTTATTACGGAGAAAGATTATGACATTAAATGAATTATTTAATCGCCCTGTAATGGAAACAGAGTTAAGGCAAAGTTATGAAAAATACATTGCTCAACACCCCAAAACTCGCCAGCGCGATGTCGCACGCGCCTTGTACGTAAGTGAAGCCGCATTAGTTGACGAGCAAATCTGTTTGCAAAGTATACGTTTGAAGCCTGATTGTGCATCGATAATAGAAGATTTACCTAAACTAGGTTATATCATGACCTTAATGCGTAATGAGTTTGCAGTACATGAGCGCAAAGGGATTTATCAGAATGTTCGTATAAAAGGACCGATGGGTTTAGTGATTGCTGAGGATAGGAAAATTGACCTGCGTTTGTTTTTATCGCAATGGCAGTACGCTTATGCAGTTAGAGAGACATTAGATTCAGGAGACCGATACAGCTTACAGTTTTTCAATAAAGCAGGCGTTGCTATCCAGAAAATTTTCTTGCAAAAGGAAAGCGATTTGCAACAGTATCAATGGTTGATTAGTCACTATACACATGAGAACCAATTTAGCCAGATTCAGTTTGAGAATACAGCAGTTGTTCGAGATTTAGCGGACGATGCCGATGTTAATCAAGAGGAATTAGTTCAAGATTGGAAAAAAATGACAGACGTCCATCAATTTATAGGAATGCTTAGACGGCATAATGTTGATCGCCAGCAAGCTTTTCGCTTAGTGGGGACTGAATTTGCTGAAGAGTTTTCAACTAAGAAAATGGAGTTACTATTAGAGCAGATTATGGAAAGAAAGATTTCTATTATGTGTTTTGTTGGTAATCAAGGCGCGATACAAATTCATACAGGCATTATTAATAAAGTCAAAGCTATCGGGCCTTGGTTAAATATCCTAGATCCAGAGTTTAATTTGCACTTGTTAGAAACTGGCATTGCGGCAGCTTGGGTCGTAAGAAAACCAACAGCTGATGGAATAATCACCTCAATAGAGCTTTATGATGCCGAAGGTGCTCAAATTGTTCAATTTTTTGGTGAGCGTAAAGAAGGGCAACCAGAAAATATTCACTGGCAACGATTAGCAGAGAGTGTTTTACAGCCTTGTACTGGGGGCCAGTATATTGCTCCAGCTACTGACCACAATAGCTACGTTGCTTAAGTTTATAGTTCGATATATGTAAGCATATCGACAACACCGAATAGTAGCCATAGATGATGATGAATCAATTAATGTATAACGATCGGCAGGAATGGATTATCCGCGTGGGATGCCTGTTTATAGTTATTGGTATTCATCTATGGCTACTTCTTTTTTCTCAAGTAGACTTTTCCCTATCAGGCCAATCAGCACTAGCCAATATTAATAATGCTGGAGCTCGTGAAAATACTTCAACTTCACTGTCTGTATCTTTTGTTTCTGCAACACCCAAAAAACAGAAGCAGCCTCAGCCCCAGCCATTTTCCAGTAGATCAATAGAGAAAAAAGCATCAAATGAAAAGTTAGCAGCGGTAAGGCCAGCAGAAAGAAAAGTAGCGAAAGAAGCCAAGACTGCCTCAAAAAAAATACAGGAGAAGCTTCCCAAAGAAACTGATAAAACTACTCCTCTTGTCAATGACATGAGAATAAATAATGCACTAGCCCGTGAGCAATCAACAAAAAAATTACCTCCTTCTCAGATGCAAGATGTCAAAGAGAAAGCTTTAGAGAAAAGGGACGTTCAATCAGAAATAGCTAAACAAGAAAAAATAATACCTAATAAAGCCATTGATTATGCAAAAGAAGTTATTATTTATAAACCACAATTGGCAGCTCCACCCATACCCCCAAAATACCCCAATGTTGCTCGTAGAAAAAAACAGCAAGGCACTGTTTGGTTAGATATATTAGTCGACAAAAGAGGTAAGCAACAGAATCTGAATGTTTATAAGAGCTCTGGTGTCCCCGTTTTAGATAAGGCTGCCATTACAGCGGTTAAACAGTGGCAATTTGCTCACTTAAAGCAAAGCTACCATGCCCAACAAATCAAGATACGTATTCCCATTGAGTTTTCATTAAATTAGTTATGCAGTTATCATCATTATCACAATCCTTAGGCTTTTTAGAAATTCCACTCATTATCTGTTCCGCTATTGCCTGTATTATTGCTTTGGAACGGTTTTTATTATTATTACGGTATAGCATAAGATCTCGACTCATGATTCAAGGTGTGGCATTGATAGAACTATATTGCCGTGAGCCTCGAATAACACGGTCAGAAATTGCATCCCTATGGCTAGTCGAGCAGCAGAAGAAACTATCATCAGGATTGAAATTACTGAATTTAATTGTACTGATTGCGCCTCTATTGGGCCTGTTAGGTACGGTAATAGGGTTAATTCAGGCATTTACTAATATTAGCCAACAGGCGGGCCCCGTTGAAGTTTCAACCTTGGCCGATGGCTTAAGTTTAGCCATGACAACAACAGCTGCAGGCTTATTAATTGCTATTCCATTTATGGCAATTGGTCATTTGTATCACTTGTGGATTGGTCGCTTACTAGGGAAGTGTGAGTTATTAATGAATAAGAAAAATTTATTGATCGATGATATTGATATTATGGGCATCAAGTTATGATTGACCGAAGTAATTCTGTATTGATCAAAAATAATCCCTATTCCAATCTATTAGACCAAAAATTAGAGCTAACGCCGTTAATTGATGTCATATTTATTGTTATTGTTTTCCTATTACTAACCGCTAACGTGCGCTTATTATCTCTGCCGGTCACAGTACCTGAAACTGATGATGTTACAGAAGCAACGAGTCAGGACCAGCCGACGATTGCTATTACGGTCTCAAATGAAAATAAAGGATGGTATTTAGAGGAAGAGTACTTTACTGAGTGGGATTTATTTCGCTCGCGCTTATTGTTAGCGATCGAACAGAAAGTAGATTCACAAATCACGCTTGCTGCTGATCAGCAAGCGGATGTGCAACGTTTTGTAAAAGTACTCACTTTGCTTCAACAGCAGCAAATATCAGATACTCGAATTATTGTAAAAAAAGAGTAGCTGAAAGAGCTATGGATATTGTTTAACTTCCCGCGTCACTCATTTGTGATTGCAGATAATTCTCTAATCCCACTTTGTCGATTAAGCCAAGTTGTGTTTCTAGCCAGTCAACATGTTCTTCTTCGTTATCTAAAATTTCACTGAACAGGTCACGACTCACATAGTCCTGGACAGATTCACAGTAAGCAATAGCTTCACGGAGTAGGGGTATTGCTTGGTGCTCTAACTTTAAGTCACACTCAAGCATTTCTTTGGTATTTTCGCCAATGTATAGCTTACCTAGGTCTTGTAAATTGGGTAAACCTTCCAAAAATAAAATACGCTCAGTTAACTTATCCGCGTGCTTCATTTCATCAATGGATTCGTGATATTCATAGTCACCAAGTGCATCCAGTCCCCAATCTTTATACATTTTTGCATGTAAAAAGTACTGGTTAATGGCAACCAACTCATTACCCAAAGCTTTATTTAAGAACTCAATAACCTTTTTATCACCTTTCATTTTTATCTCCGAAAAATACCGTTGTCGCATTATACGTCGATAAGATCGAAAAGGACTAATGAAATTTCGCTAAGCCATTGATTTTATTAGGTTATTAAGAATGATTTTGATTTAGATTTATTCTTGTTTTGTTACCTAAAGAGGGGATAGAAGGGAGAATGTATAGGTATCTGCTGCCTATACATAGTTCTAGAATATATTGGTTTTTAAGGTAGATTGCTTGATTAAGCAGAATAGAAAAGGGGAGTGCCTTGCTCTTGTAATGCCATAGCTTGCTGTTCTAACGCTTCATCAATAATCGACCTGGCTAAAGGCAGGCACTTACAGCACTGAGTCGCTACGCCCAGTTCTCGCCGAACTTGGGATAATTTTGTCGCACCATTATTGATAGATTCTTTAATTTGAGTGTCAGTGACACCTTTACAGAGACAAACAAACATAATATGTATTTCTGATCGAGTTGATGTTGTTAATGGTAGTGCAAATGAGAATTATTGTCAATAAAGTTAAGGCTGGATTTATACTCCCAATAGAACTGATGGCTTAACTTCGTTTGATTGATGAAAATAAAAGGCATTGACTCCATAGACTTGAGATAAATGTTGGCGCTGAAGTACTGATTCCGGGCTGCCTTGAGTCACGATCTGTCCTTTTGAAAGCAATATCAATTGATCGGCAAAGCTAGCAGCCAGCGACAAATCATGGACTACGGCTAACACACCAATGTTGCGTTGGGTGAGTCGTTTGGCGAGGGATAAGACATGGTACTGATGGAAAATATCTAAACTGGATGTTGGTTCGTCAAGAAAAAGGTAGCGAGGTTCATCTTGCTCATAAGGAGACCAAAGCTGAGCTAATACTCTAGCAAGCTGCGTACGTTGCTGTTCGCCACCCGATAAGGTAAGAAAGTTACGCTTGGCAAGGTGTTCTATGTCCAGATAGTGCATCACCTCTTGGATGATATCCTGTTGTTTTTGCTGGCAAAGAATGTCCTCATAGATAAAACACCCCATTGCAACAATTTCTGCAACCGTAAATCCAAACCCCATTTCATAAGATTGTGTCATAACAGCACGACTTTTGGCCAATTGATCAGCAGATAAAGATGTAATCGCCTGTTTATTGAAAAGAACGTCACCCTGGTCAACCCAAAGATCGCCGCAGCAAGCCTTAAGCAATGTGGATTTTCCAGCACCGTTAGGTCCAATCAGTAGAGTCAGTTCATTGGGTTTAATGACTAAGTCAATCGAGTCTAATATGGTTTTGTGGCATTTTGATACGGATACAGAATAAAGCTGAATGGACATGGTGTTTCCTTATAATTTATTAAGGTGTTTAGCGAAGGTTGCTTTGTTTGTATAAAACGGCCAGGAAAAAGGGGCCGCCTAGAGCACTGGTGACTAAACCAATGGGGAGTTCTGCAGGGATAATAGCCGTACGTGCAATAATATCGGCGAGGGTGAGTAAACTGGCACCTAGCAACATGCTCACAGGAAATAGTAATCGATGATCAGGCCCAATTAGAATTCTCACTAAATGTGGTACCACAAATCCGATAAAGCCAATCATTCCGCTAATTGAAACCGCGGCACCGACAGAAAGTGCCGTAAAGAAAAACACCTGCTTTTTTAATTTTGCAACAGCGATTCCTAAATGTTGTGCCTGTGCTTCGCCCAGTAAATATAAATTTAATGGTTTAGCTAATCGATAAAGACCAACCAGGCTGATAGCGATACAGATTAATACAGGTAAGGTAAGCGCCCAGTGGTTGCCTCCTAAATTACCCATTGTCCAGAATGTCAGTTCCCGCAGTTCGCTATCGTCACTAATTAGTGTCAGTAAACCAATGATGGAACCAACAATTGCATTAACCGCAATGCCAGCAAGCAATAAGGTAATAATAGTAAATTGCCCTTGTCGATTACTCAGTTTATAAATCACAGTGCAAACGCCTAAGCAGCCAATCATTGCTCCTAGGGGCAGGGCATAGAGGCCTATAGTTTGAGTAAAATTACTAAATAAAGAATTGCCTAATACAATAACCACGACAGCACCTAAAGCACCGCCGCCAGCAACGCCAATTAACCCCGGATCTGCTAATGGGTTGCGAAATAGGGCCTGCATTGCTGCACCACAGATGCCCAACGCTGCACCCACAGCAATTGATAAGACAATACGAGGCAATCGAATTTCTAATAATACTGTTGTTGTAAAAGAGGGGTCAGCAACTGAAAAAAAATGAAAAATACTCGATGTAATATCTGATAAAGGTATTGATATCGCGCCAGCCATTAGTGCGATTATGATCGTTAAGCATAGTAGGGCAGTTGTTAAAGGAAGAGCAAGTCTCTGTCGAGATGCTCGTTGGTCTCTAAACGTTAGTGTTTCCAGCATAAGCTAATGGCCGGCTGTTTTCTGAGCGGCATCAACATGGCTTGGATAGCGTAGTTTATAGCCTTCTGGTAGTGGAAAGTCTGAGTGAATCATACCGCCGAGTTCAACAATGGCTTGCGGTGTGCGCGGGCCAAAGCCAAGTAAGTAACTACCATCAATGGTATACACCGCTTTATTTTTAACTGCAGGTGTATATTTAAAGTGTGGCAATTTTTCTACTTGTTGCATAACATCATCACCACGATTCATCACAACGATCACATCCGGTTTGAGTGCTAATGCAGATTCAGGTGATAATTTTTTCCAGCCCTTATGGTTGGCTAGTACATTAATACCTTTGGCCTCAACAATCGCTGTATGTGCCGAGGTTGTATGACCCGCTGCAATTGGTGCGCCATTACTTAGGCTCAATAAAAATAGTACTCGTGGCGATGTATTTATTCTCTGAGTGGCATAGGTAAGAGCATCTATATCAATTTGTAAATCATTAATTAACGCTTTGCCTTTTTTGTCTACATTAAGTAAAGAGGCAACGTGTAGTACTTTTTCTTTAATAGCAGAAATACTGTCGTCATTTTCTATGATGACTGTTTTAATTCCTGCAGCTTTAATTTGATTTAACACTTTTGGTGGGCCAGTATCTAACTCGCCGATTAGTAGATCGGGCGTGAGTGACAATAATCCTTCCACAGATACATTACGAACATAACCTAATGTAGGGTGATGTGTTGCAGCCTCAGGATAGGTGCTGGTTGAGTCAACGCCAACAATACGGTCTTCTTCGCCTAGGCGGTATATAATCTCTGTTATTGATCCTCCAGCAACCGCGATACGATCAGCCGTATCAGCATTGGCGTATGTGTTAGTGATGAGGTAAATGACAACCAAAAAGTTCAGTAATCTTTTTATCCGGTTTTTGGGTATTGAATAAGTTGTGGATAGCTGAAGCATTGTTAAAACTCTTTAATTGTGGCAAGTTTGATTTTTAGTAAACGAATATAATTTTTTTCATTGTCAGAAAGCGCCAAATTTTTTAAAGAATAAAATGGACGATAGCAAGAATTTAAGCAGGATTGCCGCCATTGCCTTTCGATGTGTGTAGAGTTAGCTGTTTTAAATAAAGTGGAGAAAGTTTTAAGATAAATAGACACTCTATTTTTAGGTACACTGTTTGCGTAACTTGTACTTAACTCTATATACCGACTAATTAATTCTGGTGAATTGGGGCGAGTACCTTCTTCAATTACTCGCTCCAATGTCATTAATTCGGTAACAGTCGATTGATTATCCACAATAGGTTTATATTGTGTAGATTTAATGGAGTACATAAGTACGTTTTAGTGCTTGTATAGGTTTTTTCGACTGAGTAATTTCAGAAAGTGGAGCGTAAGCAATATCAGTCGCCTGTTTTAATAGAATATCAATTTTTGCAGGGTAGAGGTTATGCGTGAGATGTTCTTTAACGATCGAAATAAATAAAGGTAAGTCACATCGATAAGTACAGTGCCGTAATGCATAAATAAACTCAGTTGTTGTACTCATAAAACGGTGTGTTTCGTCAGTATTAGGAGATTTATTGAATAATATAACAGCGACCTCGAAAGCATTTCGATAATGAACAACCGCTTTATTCCACTCATATTTTTCAACATGAGCTTTGGCTATATCCATAAGGCGCGACCAAACCCCAACAAGTCGATGAGGCTCTTTCATTAATTGCTCCTTGCAACCTTCACATAGAAAAGTAAGACTTTTAATTGAATTCATATTCGCTGACAACCAAGAAATTTAAAGAGTTAATAAAACGAAATAATAAAAAAGCCTGGCTGGTTATAAGCGGTGTAGTACCTACAAGTGGCTTGGCTGAAATAGCGAAGTTCATTTCGTCAGAATCAATTTATGGCTGCGAGTCAACTGCAGTCGATAGTTTTCACCATTATGCTCAATTAATACTGATCTTCCTCCTTGGAACAAGTCGTGCGCTTTAAGCGTTCGAATAGAGGTATCCATTCTCTTTGTAACTGTATTAACCACAGCAGTTTTCGACATGATTTATCTGCCTTAAATTAATTGATCATTAAATGTGCAGCAAATAGATTAACGTTAAAGGTATACGGTAATGGGCAGGTAAACTGGCTGAATCAGGCTACCTAAACGTTAATTTGCTGCTCGCTATACCTGAGCCAGTCGCCTTAAATGATAATGATTATTATTCATTTGTCAATACTATTGATAATCATTATCATTTGATTGTTTTACACCTTCTTTTTATATGGCTATTGATTTGTTTTCTTGGTGTAAACATTCAGCCTCTAAATGAGTGAGGAGATTGGTGTTTAACAGAGATTAATGTGTATTTCGATGTAGGCGTATCAAAGTCGTTAAAGTATTGATTGAACTAATGAAGCAATAGAAGGGAAGGTAAGAGGCAGTCATAGTTTACAAGCTTATCTCTTAATGGCCCCTTGCTACCAATATGCACTGATATGCTATCTAAAGATGAATCACTATATGGGTTGATTTATATCAATAACATTTTTATAGAATTTATTACTCTAACCTTATTGGAAGTAACAAAACTGTAAGTAGCCAAGCAACGATAATCCAATGTGCTCTACGTTGTTAATAACCAGTGAGGCAAAGAAAATGATTAAGCATATATTAGTTTGTTTAAATAATACCAAAGACGATGAAAACACTATTCAAGCAGCGGCTAGATTTGCCCTTAAGCATAATGCTCGCTTGATTGGGTTGTACATTATGGTTGAGTCATTTAATCAATATCACGTTTATGATCATTATACAGCTGGTTTGCGAAAGCAAATTATAGAAGAGGAAAAACAACAGGCTGTTCTGGCAGAAAAAAAATTCACTGAAATAACAGAAAAAATAGGGTGCAACACTACATGGTATCAAGCTTCTGACCAAGAAAACCCTCGCCAAATTATGTTGTATACAGATTTAATATTTGTTGGCTGTGATAAAAAAGAAGGCGGCGATTTTAATGGTTCTAGTTTTATTAATAGCTTATTGCTGGAAACTGGTCGCCCTGTTGTTGTTATTCCAAAAGTATGGAAAAAAGATGACTTTGGTCAAAAAGTATTATTGGGTTGGAATGAAAGTAAACAATCTGCACGCGCTATGCACGAATCATTATCATTGATGAGAGAGGCAGAAAAAACAGATGTTGTGACTGTTTACCGAGAAAATGACCTGAAAAAGAATATGGCAAAGGGAATAGAAGTCACTGCATTCTTAGAAAGTCACAATGTGAATTCTCAGCTTTATCCAAAACAGATTAATGAAAACCAACCAACGGTTGGGAAAATGCTAATCACCCATGCTGATCAGTATGATAATGATTTAATTATTGTTGGTGGTTATGGCCACTCTTACCTACGAGAAAAACTTTTAGGCGGTGTTACTCAGCATTTAATTCATAATAGCCGCGTACCACTATTGCTCGTTCATTAGTAATGATGTAAGGAAATAGTTATGAAACAGTTTTCAAATATTCTATTTGTTGCAGATCCCGCTATCGATAATAAGGCTGCATTTAATCAAGCTGTGACGCTGGCTAACAACAATCAAGCCGAATTGACAGTGATGGCTGTTGTGAATATTACAATAGCAAGCCATATGCTTGAAACATTAGTTAAACATTATAAAAATCAGCTTGAAAACTTGGTAGAGGAAGCATCTGTTGATATACCCGATGTTAAAACTAAAGTAATCGTTGGAAAAGATTTTATTGAAGTTATTCATGAAGTGCTTAGACATAAGCGTGATTTAGTTATCAAATCAGTAGAAAAGGGTGAAAGTATCGGTGACCAGCTATTCGGTAGTACCGATATGAAGCTATTGCGTAAATGTCCTTGTCCTGTTTGGTTAATTAAATCGACTCAACAAAAAGGTTACCGGCAGATTCTTGTAGGTATAGATTATGAGCCTGATAACCCCGAGAACGAGCTATTAAATCAACGGTTGTTAGAAATAGCAACGTCTCAAGCCTTAGCCGATTTTAGCGAATTACATATCGTGCACGCTTGGCAGTTAGAGCATGAAAGTTTTTTACGGTCACCATGGGTAGAGCAATCACAAAATGACATTGATGCAATGAGTATAGAGCAAGAAAGCATTCGTCGTGATTGGCTAAACAATATTGTTAACAACTATTGTGAAAACCTAGGAAAAGAGTCCAAAAATTACATAAAACCTATACTTCACTTAATTAAAGGAGACCCTAAAATTGTAGTTTCTGAATGTACTGATAATATAGGGGCAGAACTTGTTGTTGTTGGCACTGTGGGTCGGACTGGTATCCCTGGATTTATAATTGGCAATACGGCAGAGTCTATCCTTAATAAAATTAAATGTTCGGTTTTAGCTATTAAGCCTGAAGGGTTTGTTAGCCCTGTCACTCTTTAAGGTAATCGGTGACTAAAATTTTTATTCATAATCGAGGTAATATATGCTTTTTCCAAATTACAAGAAAATGGCTGGTACATCAGCTGTATTTATTTCAACAGAATATACGCAGGCTTCACCGGTTGAAAGAGATGGGTTGATTTGGAGTAAGGATGAACTGCATTTAGCAGAACTTCCTGATACGCGGCAAGGTAAGCCCTCAATGTCTAATGCTATCGCTCTGGAAGGCTTAGAGGATTATGATGTTCCGAGTAACGGTGATGTTCGGTATGTTGAGTCCATGGATATTAATTTCATCTATTTTGAAAAAATCCGTGGATGGATTCAAATAGTAGAATCATTAGAATAATAGACATATCTCTACTTTCTTCAATCGTGTTTTATTCTTTAATAGCTTGGTTGATCATAGATTGACCAAGCTAATTCTCATGTCATACACTTTACATCTGCACTGATAAACGTATCATGCTTCCTCTTCAAAGAGGAAAAGTTTTATGTTGTCAGCAGTATGCGTAGGAACCAATAACCTTGCCGAAGCGGCTCAGTTTTATGACACCGTCTTAGCGGAGGTCGATATGGTTCGCCTATTCGAAAATGATATCGAAGTAGGGTACGGTACAGCCGGCACACAAGAAACAACGTTCTGGGTATTGCTGCCTTTCAATAAAAAACCGGCAACTTTTGGGAACGGGACACAAATCATGTTCAAAGCGACATCTCATGAGGCAGTACAGGCTTTTCATGCAGCAGCAATAACATCAGGTGGTAAAGATGAAGGCCTACCTGGTAATCGCGACTATTCAGAAGGCTATTACGGCACTTATGTGCGAGATTTGGATGGAAATAAACTCCATGTCTTTTATTTACCAACTCCAATGTAAAAGCTTCTCTTATTCTCCGCTCGGTTACTATTGATATGCCATCTAATCCTCTAATCCATAAAGTGGTAGAAATCGGTGATACCTTGCACCGTTCCGGTTGCGCACCTTATAAAATTGAAAAATATGCTCAATACTATGCACAAAAACACGGGATTAAGGTTGTCGTACAAGCAACACCTACCGCAATTAATTATCAATTTCCAGAAGAAGATAATCAAATTTTCATTAGGCGGCTAGAACCTGCTTCGATTAACTTAGGGCTGTTGGCAAATACCATTATTCGTATTAACGAAGCCAATGACACTGACTCTCCTGAATCGGTTAACTATCCTACATGGCTAACGATGCTAGCAAATATTGCTATTCCTCCAGCATTTTTAACCTTAGTTGGCAGCACCATAAATGCCATTGCAATCTCTTTTGTGTTGGGTTTTTTGGTATGGGTTTGCCAGTTGCTATGCCAAAAGGAGAGGGCTATTGTTGTCGAGTTTTTTAGCGCACTGGTTACGGGTTTAACTGTATCATGGGTAACAAGTCAGGGGGTTGAGTTACCTATATGGGGTTTATGTATTGCTGCTATTGTTTTATTTGTACCAGGGCTATCGATTGCCAACTCCCTTGAATGTTTTGCTTTTAATGACCTTTTATCAGGCACCAGCTTACTGGGACAGTCTCTTTTTATCTTCATTAAATTATTTATTGGTATTCTCATCGGTCTCGGTATTGGAGAAACAGCGTGGGGACATACTGAATCGATCGCGAATGTTAACGAAGTTTCACACTGGGCCGCGTATATAGCCTTACCTGCTTTATCGTTATCCTTAGGTGTTATCCTTAATGTTCGTCCCATCGATATGTTGTATGCATTTCCTGTGACTATTTTAGGTATGTGGGGGCCGATCTTTTTAGATTTTGGCGGTGGATGGGTTGTTGGTACCTGGGTAACGACGGTCTGTATTACTCTCTACGGTACATGGTTAGCGAAAACACTGAACCTGACAGGGGCAATTTATATTGTCCAAGGAATTATTATATTGGTTCCAGGTAGTCGTGTTTTAATGGGAGCTAGCCAATCTCTCTTTGATCAAACGCTGCTTTCAATACCCAGTGTTGGTCTTTCAGCATTATTTATATTTTCGGCAATTGTTGCAGGGCAGATTACTGCATACTCACTCTATTCTCAAAAAAATCATAACCTGAAAATTGAGTAGTGTTATTACTCATATTTTGTGGAAGTTAAAGTTATTGATTTGTCTTGGAAATTCCAGCTGTTAATACAAATCTCATTGCGTCTTGTACATCCATGTCAATGGTTTCTACACTGGATTCGGGAACGATAACGGTGAATCCACCAATCTGGTAACTCATAGGGATATAGACACACATAGAATCGCCTGATTGCTTGAAAGGTGCAGATTTATTCGTGATAAAACCGACAACACGAGTAGTATCATTTAAGGTGACTAAAACAGCTTTTTGTAAGTCATTATCACCATTGTCTTTAGAGATAGAGGCAAATTGAGAAATATCTCTGATACTATTGTAAATAACTTTGACTAAAGGAATTCGTGCAAATAGTTTATCGAAGAAACCAGCAAGCCGCCGAAATATATAGGCATTTAACAGTATGCCAATAATAAGAATAAAACCAAAGCCGACAATAATCCCCATTCCTGGCCAGTACCAATTTTCTGGCAATACCCATTTTATAATGTGACCTAATGTAGATTCAGCGACTGACCCTAGCCAATATAAAACAAACAATGTAAGTGTAATAGGGAGTATGGCAAAAAGCCCTTGTAAAAATAGTTGACTGACTTTTTTCATTATTATTCCTGCTGATATTATATATTTTAATGATATAGTAAAGAATATGCTTTGATTTTACAGGAATTTGAGGAGAGAAGAATTTATTTTATTTACCGATAAAGGCCATTGTTTGACATGAGGCTTTGTAGCTGTCGATAATGTTCATGAAGAAAGGTTACCCACAGCTTTAAGAAAATGGATAACTATATTCTTGTCCAAATAAATCTTATAGTTTTGTAACCTACCATCTAAAAAGTAACGCTGCTTGACTTTCGCATTTTCCAGTTTGTATTGAAGCCAAGGCATCTGCTTTCCAACAAAGTCATAAATGAGTAATGTTACTTGGGTTCTATCGGTATAATTGATTGTGTCATCAAACCTACTAGGTGGTATGTTGCTGCAACCTATAGTGATATGTCTACTATACCATTAAAAAATACTCAGGATACAAGTTAAACAATGAAAAAGGTAAAAGAGCCATGAGAATTCATTATTTCCAACATGTCCCTTTTGAGGGGTTGGCCCTAATTGAAGAGTGGACGGTATCACGAAACCATACACTGACAAACACTTGCTTTTTTCAGGAAAATTACACCATCCCCAAGATTGATGAATTTGATATGTTGATTATCATGGGAGGGCCAATGAGTACGAATGATGAGAAGCTTTACCCATGGTTAATCGAGGAAAAAGCCTGTGTTAAACAAGCAATTGATGCAGGTAAATATGTGCTTGGAATTTGTTTGGGGGCGCAAATAATAGCGCAAACCTTAGGTGCCGATGTAGCACCGATGAAAGAAAAAGAAATAGGCTGGCATCCAATCGCTTTTACTGATCAGGTAGTCGGCCACCCATTACTCAGTGGGCTCAATTATGCGATGACTGTATTGCACTGGCATGGTGAACGCTTTGAAATTCCCACAGGGGCGATTCAAATTGCCAGTAGTGAAGCATGTGATAACCAAGGATTTTTATATGATGATAAAGTGCTGGCGTTGCAGTTTCATATTGAGATGGACGAAGTGGCAATAGAAAAAATAATAGAGGCCTGCGCAGAGGAGCTTGACGATGGAAAATTTATGCAAAGCAAAGAGGTCATTATTGAAGGAGCGAATAAACATCATTTAAAGTATACCTTATTTCAATTATTGAATAATTGGATAGATAATGAAACAAGCAAGCAGCAGTAAATGATTATACGATCAAACCGTAAGATAAAAGTAACTATTCATTTTCATTAATCAAGGCCATTAATTCTGCACCTAATACCAAATCTTGCTCATGTCCCATTTTATGTTTTCGTAAACGGCCTTGATGATCAAATAAAAGCAAAGTCGGTGTGCCACCCATTTGATAGGTTTGCATGGTTTTAGGGATGGGATTGGTATTAATATCAGATGGCATATCAATGGCCACAGGAAAGTCAATACGATATTCGTGTAAAAAAGCTTTTAAGGATACTTCAGTCATTGCAGCATGGTGTTCAAAAACAGTATGTAAGCCAATAACTTTTATGCCGTAATTAACGAATAATGAATCGACACGCCGTGCTTGAGGAATTGAGTTCTCAACACATCCAGGGCACAACATCTGAAAGGCAAATATTGCAACGACATTCCCCTTTAACGCTTCTAAAGATAAAGGGCTATCAGTATTCAGCCATGTATAGACTTCTAACTCGGGAGGGTTTTCTTGTAATGCTTTCATCGTATTTCTCGATATTAATTGTCAGCAGTAAAGGTATGCCCGTATTGGGTATACCTTTAAAAATAGTACAAAAATGTAGTTACTTTATTTTCCCTGGTAGCGACAGGTCACCTGATGCTACATCAAACACATCAACAACACATAATAATGGAGCATGAGCACTTTCATTAACTCGTAAGCCTGATGTCACACCGTCAAATGCTACGCCTTTTAATTCGCTGGCATTTTTAAAAGGTACACGTACAGAAACATACTTTTTGTTGATGATTGGAGAATACCCCGGGCTATCAATTAAGATAGGCAAACCAGGCCAGGTTAGTGGCAGTTTTGGATTAGCATCTTTGGGTATATCTTTGACTTTTAATGCACCCTGACCACACGCATTATCAGGTACTAAAACAACCCAATGAGAATGCCAAACGGTTCCATCATTGCCTAAATCACCATCTGCATTTTCGTCAAACAATGGGGTATCATCAAAATCTGGGTGAGAAGTAATCGCCATTGCTAAAATCCCTTGCTCTTTCTCAAAACCTACGACGGAGCTATCTAATTTAGTTGGCCAAACGTAAGAGAAAACATTGCTTCCTTCTAATTTTCCTGTTGGTGTTGGTGTAGACTTTCCTACTTTTTTACTGACTTTCATTTTAAATGCACGGTAAGAGCTGAGCATAAAAGTCCTGTTGTGATACCTTGTAGTATTAATTGCTTGAGTTTCATAATATGTAACCTCTTTTGTATAAATTTCTAAAATGGAGCAGGGCATCCTTCCATTTGCAGAATAAAATACCCATCATTTTTAATGGATAACTGTACTTCAGGGTTAGCAACTTCCGAATGACAGAAGTTGCAATGTGACTGGTTAAGGCCTGCTGTATCCTCACCAATACTTTCAAGCCAATTTTTTCCGTACTGCAGTGCTTGCTCTGCTGGTGTATTTGTTTCAACGAAAACATCAAAATGCATTACGCGCCCCTCGCGGGTTTGTGCATATGAATCGTAAACATCAATTTTCATATCATTACCTTGTTTGCTAGTTAGGCAAATTAATTATCGGGTTAAGTTTTCAAAGAGTAGCGTTAACAATATTTTTAACGCCTCTCTTCATCCATTATTAAGCTGCTGGACGTAACTGAACCTTTGGAAAATCCACAGGAACATCAAAAGCAACATTGGTGTAATTGGTGAAGATATTGAGAGCAACATGAGCTAGAATTTCAGCAACTTCTGCATCATTAAAGCCAGCTGCTTTCACAGTATCGACATCTGACTTCGAGATATTGGCTCGGTCTATAACGAGTTTGGCAGCAAAATCAAGAGCAGCTTGAGTTCTTGTATCAGATGATTGTCCAGCTTGAGCCTGTGCCATTTCTTCAGCTGTTGCTCCTGCGTTTTGGCCCAACACAGTGTGTGCTGCCAGACAGTATTCACATCGGTTAATATCAGCAACGAGAACAGCAATTTGTTCTCCCAGCTTTGCACCTAATACGCCTTTCCCCAGCGCGCCAAATGATGTCCACATACTTTCAAGTGCTGCAGAAGAATGACCAATAGCCTTAAACATATTAGGAACAACACCAAACGCATTGTTGATTTGATCAAATAGAGCTTTATGTTCGCCAGAGGTGTTCTCTGGTGAGTTAAGTGGAAGGTTTGACATGAATGCTTTCCTCAGTTGGTTAAGTTACAATATATGGTTTAGAATCTAAACTATCAATTTATGATAACGAGTTATTTGGGATTGTCAATAAGGTTTAGATGCTATACTATAAAAAAATGATAAATGATCTTGATATATGGCTTGAACGCCTCTCTTCTTTGTACAAAAGCCAAATGCGTGAAGCTGCAAGCGCAGAGGGCATGCAAGTCGTGCACTTAGAAATCCTCCGATACTTGTCGATTAGCAACCATTACTCCAATACTGCGCAGGCGCTCAGTGAGTATCTAGGTCAAACGAAGGGGAGTATTTCCCAAAGCCTCAAAATTCTGGAAAAGGATGGCTTTATAGAAAGGAAGCCTTGTCATACTGATAAGCGAGTTATTCGAGTATTTATGACAAAGAAAGGGGAGGCTAGCCTGGATAGAATGTCTCAGCAGTTAATGCCAAATCTGGAAGGAGTGCCAGGCGATATTAATGTAATTAGATCATTGTTGCAGAAATGGCAAAATCAAAATGACCGCCAGGGTTTTGGTCAATGTCAATCGTGCCGCTTTAATCGTGATCTGGGTAATGGAGAGTTTGAGTGTGGTCTTACAGAAACTCCGTTGACTCCCATTGATGTCAAAAAAATCTGTCGTGAACACGAATTCGACGTTCAAAAGACTTAATCTAATGCTCTGAAAGTAAACTTGATATTACTGATAGGATAAAATCAGTGTAGATAAAAAATCATTAAGCTAGAAATTACTTTAACTTTCAAGAGGTTTACTTATCAATAAGTTATAAGTTATAAGTTATTTTTGATGTGAAATATTAAATTAATACTTATTGATACTCCCTGTCGACGACCTTTTTCAAACTGCTAATTGCTAACTCAAGTAATTCTTTATTGCTCGAATTATTAAGGTAAGACAAATACACTGGGCGAGAGAATGTTGGAGCATCTTCGACATAATACAGTGACTTCTCATCCACGAGCCTTTGAATCATTCGTGAGGGGAAATAGCCAGCGCCGCCATATTTTAGAATATAATCCAAGCCTACCATCCCCAAGCTCACTGATAACCTGGGTGCTTGAGTGTCTGGATAAGCCTTGTTATGTGCGTCTCTAAATTCATATCCCCAATCAACAAAAACATAATCAGGTACCCAACCCGTTTTAACTTTTCTAGGGGCGGTGGCAACAAGAACTAAAGTATCCTGCATTAATAGCTCGCTACTTATATCAGACCCTTGTTTGCAGATATAAGTTAGTGTCAAATCCAAGGAGCCATAAGATAACTCGGCTAATAGGCTTTCTGAATACTCCATGATGACTCGCGTCCCAATTTCTGGGTGATCTATTTGCATTTGCTCAATCCAGGCAGGAGTAATTTTTTCCCATAAATTGATTTGCACCCCTAAAGATATCAGTGCATCAAGCCCTTCAGGCAATGTAATTTCTTGCTTTGCCTGCTCCCACGAACGAACAGCCGTTTTTGCATATCGAATAAAATTCTTCCCCGCAGTTGTTAACTCAGAACCATCGCGTTTCCGATCAAAAAGAGGGGTACGCAGCTGTTCTTCCAATACTTTAATTCTAGCGCTGACCGTGGATTGAGTGATATGGAGGTTTTCGGCTGCCGTTTGGAAGCTGCCATAACGAGCCACTTCTAAAAATGCTTTCATATGATTTATATTCATTTAAAGCTACCATTTGGCTATTTTTATTAGGTGTATTATCAAAAATATAACATTGAATATAACAACATAACATTAAAATAAGTGATTATTATAGTGACAGCCTCTCCTTTATGGTAAGCGCATAATTAATCATTCAAGGCATCAGGGCGTAGAGATTCCCGCTCATAGTGTATGGGTAGGGCTTGACCATAAAACTGTTTTGCTCGCTCAGGGCGATTAACCGTATAGGGATCTCTTACATAAGTGGGTAGTGCGATATAGCGTGAGCGTTTACCTTCAACAGCCGTAACACGATGCATGGAAAAGCGCCCTTTAAATATCTGCATATCACCGGGTTTTAATGCCAAAGTATGAACAGCGCTATGATCACCGTTAAGAATTTTAGATACACCTTCATAATTTTCATCTTCAACTGTTCTAATATCCGGTGAATATTGAAATTCACCTCCTTTATCTGGTTCTTGAACGAGAATGCTGACGGTAAACTCATTGCCATCAAAATGCCACGGAAAGTAGTCACCCTCATCCATTACGCTATAGGGATTACTACCGAGTGGATCAGCCCAGCGATAAATAGGTGCAATACCTAGACAGTCTGATACAAATTGTAAAATTTCTGTGCTTGCATAAATTGCAGAGAGATCCGATGCCTCTTCTAATAAATTGGAGTTAACAAAACCACTGGAACGCTTTTCAAAAAAACGGGCAGGATGACCTTCAGGGAGTGATGGGTCATCTTTACGCATATAGGGGTTATGGCTGTCTTCTGACCAGTATATATTTTCTCTCTGTCTTTCTACTTCTTGACGCATCCGCTCTATCGATTCTTCACGGAACATCTTTGGGATTCGGCAACAACCAACCGAATCCAGCTCTGAACGGCATTTTCCAATTAACTTTTTTCTAACAGGTGAATCAAGTATGTGAATAGGATAGCGCTCCAAATCAACCATTTTTTCAAGAGTTGCAATAGGTGCAGAAATAGAGGAATTAAGAAGTGGTTTATCTCTGTTATTTTTCTCTTGCATAATAATATCCTAATTTACCTGAATAATTAGTTGCTTAGGTCATATTATTAGATGAATTCACTAGGCCTGAAAAGGTAAAAAAATCAATAATATGCATCGAAAATTTCAATACCTTTTTATCGTAAAATACATCTACCTTATATCGAAAATATCAATACCAGACATCTAAAATACTAATTTGTTTGTGTGTGATGAAATGGTGACAATAGGCATATACATCAATGGTAGGTGCTACATCGTGGTTGAATTGATAACTATTCCTATGATTCCACAAGAGCAACTGGAGGAAATGTATAGCTATAGGCTGCGCAGAATTATAGATATTATGCGGGAAAAGAATATTAGCCTTTGCATAGTGACGAATCCGGTTAATATGAGATATGCCATTAACTTTGATGAATACCTGATGTTTCAGTCTCATATACCGACTTCCTATTTATTTATTTCTATCGAAGGCTCTGTTGTATTATTTGGTGCAAGTAAAAAGAATTACCCCAATGTTGATCAATATGTAAAGTCACGCTTTATAACCCCCTTTGATGGCGGCCTCGATTTATATCGAAATTGCAGTCGATTTGTAAGTGATATTAAAAAATTTATTGCGGATAACCAATTGGAGCAAGTAGGAAAAACCATTGCTACTGAGCGATTGCCTCCACTTATTATTAGTCACTTAATTGATAATGGTTTTAAGTTAGTCGATGGAGAATGTCTGATAGAAAATGCAAAATCTATTAAGAATACCACAGAGATTAATTGCATAAAGCATTCTATTCAGGTCGCTGAATATGGTATTCAACTCATGCATGAATCTTTACGTCCTGAAATAACAGAAAATCAATTATGGTCAATTATGCATCAAGTTAATGTTTCTCATGGCGGAGATTGGATAGAAGGTCATATGCTTGCCTCTGGTCCACGCACGAACCCATGGCTTCAGGAAGCAAATGGAAGGTCTATAGAGCAGGGCGATATGGTTGCTTTTGACACTGATATGATAGGACCAAAAGGGTATTTGGCTGATATTTCCAGATCTTGGGTTTGTGGCGGTGGCATAGGGACTCGACAACAACGTCATGCCTATCAGCATGCTTATGATGAGATTAATTACAATATGGAACTGATTAAACCTGGAATTAGTTTTAGAGAGCTCTCGAAAAAATTATTTAAAAGGAAAGAAGAATATAAAGCGCAACGCTATGTTTGCGCTTTACATGGAGCTGGCTTATCCGATGAATACCCCAAGGTTTATTACGAAGAAGATTGGAATGAAAACAGCTTTGAAGGCCAAGTTGAAGAAAATATGGTGCTTTGTATCGAGAGTTATTCCGGCGTAAAGAATGGCAGAGAAGGTGTAAAACTTGAAGAAATGGTTAAGGTTACGAAAAATGGCTATGAGAAATTATCACAGTATCCTTTTGAAGCTGAGCTGTTAGCTTAAAACATTATAGAAACATATAAAAGTTTATATAAATTACTTTTGAATAAAAAATAGATACCTATGATCGATATTTTTTTACTCACCTAAATATTTATATAGCTATGCCTTGTTATAAATACATGATAATTAATAAAAATACGTAATATTGATTAATGTCATATCGCTGGTGAAATATGAAAATAGTTAATATCTCTACAACACTGGTTGAAATCCCGCTCGCTAAGCCATTAATGACAGCGATACATAAAACGGAAACTGTCGCTTGTATTATTATCAGGGTTGAGGCCGATAATGGTTTAGTTGGTGAAAATTATATTTTTACATTGCATAAATCACGTTTACCTATATTTGATGCAATGATTAAAAGTTTATCGCCTTTTGTTATAGGGAAGAGCCCATTCTATGTCGAGCGTATATGGGACGATATGTGGAATGATTGTAATTCCATTGGTCAGAAAGGAGTCTCTATTTCTGCGGTATCAGCCATTGATACTGCCTTATGGGATCTAGTTGGAAAAAAAGCAAACCGTCCTTTATATCAACTATTTGGTGCTTACCGAGATAAAATAAAAGCCTATGCAAGCAGCGGTTTATGGTTATCCTCTTCAATTGATGAGCTAATAGAAGAAGCCCATGGATTTATTGAGCAAGGGTTTCGATCAATGAAGTTACGACTGGGAAAAGACAACCTCAAAGAAGATATCGCTCGGGTAAGGGCATTGAGGAATTCAGTTGGAGACGATATTGAAATACTGACAGACCTTAATCAATCCATGACGCCACATAAAGCGATTGCTTTAGCGGAAGAACTAAAATCTTATAACATTGCTTGGTTGGAAGAGCCTATTGCTGCAAATGATCTAGCTGGACATGCCCGAATACGAGAAGCGATTAATATACCTTTAGCCAGTGGAGAAACAGAATATACTCGTTTTGGAATGAAGGACATGCTTGACGCTAATGCTGTCGATATACTAATGCCTGATTTGCAACGTATTGGTGGCCTAAGTGAATTTCGAAAAGCTGCGGCGTTAGCATCTGCATATCATATCCCCATATCCACTCATATTTTTACCGAGCAAAGCCTTACTATTGCGGGTTCGCAAGCTAACTGTATTTCAGTTGAGCATGTAGACTGGTTTTCGCCCTTATACAAGGAAAAAATACGTATTGAAAATGGTTATATCATAATACCTGAAAGACCAGGGCTAGGTTTTACCTTTGATGCAAATACAATTAAAGAATATCAAGTAAAAAATACTCTCTAAATCTTGAGTTTAGGGAATCATAACGATTTTAAACATTTATCTATTGATAGAATCAAATTATTAATGGCTGATATCTATTTTTTTTGTTGTACATAGATATTGGTTTTATCACACTATACCTATCAATCTGCTAACGCTATGTTAATCGGGTGATGTAATGGCGATTCTTTTAAATAACAATGGCTATGATAATGAATCATGGAGGAGAGAACTAAAAAACTTACTTCCTGAAAAGGATATTTTCCTACACTCTGAGATAAAATCCTTGCAAGATATTGAGTATGCCGTGATATGGAATCATCCTTACGGAGATTTAGATAAATACCTAAATTTAAAAGGTATTCTTTTACTGGGCGCTGGTACAGAGCATATTGATGAGGATACTTCTGTACCTGATGTTCCTATTGTTCGCCTAATTGATCCTGAAGTACTTAAGGATATGTCTTTGTATTCACTATATTGGGTTATGCATTTACATCGAGGTTATGAGACCTATAAGCAGCAGCAAAGTCAGCATTATTGGCAAAGGCATGAAGTGTGTCGTTCAAAAAGCTTTATGACCACAGTCTTAGGTTTAGGTGCTGTAGGTAAAGCAGTTGCTAACCGGCTCCATATAAATGGCTTTACTGTAACCGGTTGGGATAAATTTACTCAAGAGTTACCTCAAGAATTAGATAGCGTCAATTGTTACTATGATACTGACGGGCTTAATAAAGCAATAGAAAAAGCCGATGTCATTATTAATTGTTTACCACTAAATAAAAGCACTTATCATTTTATCGATTCTAATTTCTTCAGAAAATTACCAAAAGGTTCTTCACTGATTAATATCAGTCGAGGCGATGTAATAAACGATAAGGATCTTATTGGCTACCTAAATGATAATCATATAGCTAACGCCATATTGGACACATTTTCTGTTGAACCTTTACCACAGGAGTCTTTGCTGTGGAGTCATCCCAAGGTAACTGTCACACCTCATATGTCAGGGGCAACTTATGCTCGTTCAGCGGCAAAAGTTGTTGCTGATAATATTTATAGAATCGAAAATGGAGAAGAACCATTTCCATTGCATAATCATCCTTTAAAAAATTATAAGAATAAATTGATTTAACGCCACTATTAATAGAGATCATGTTTATGGATACAGAAAAACTGATGTTAGAACAGAAACAAGAGCAGGTACGTATTGATTTAGCTGCAATGTTTCGTTTAACACATTACTTTGGGTGGGACGATACAATCTGGAATCATATTACGGCTCGCGTTCCTGGTGCCGACCATCATTTTTATATGCATCGCTTCGGCCTTTATTACGATGAAGTGTGTGCTTCAAATCTTATTAAAGTCGATGAAGAGGGCAATGTTTTAGAAGGCCCATCGGATGTCAATACCGCGGGTTTTATTATTCATGGTGCAATTCATTTAAATAAAGCCCATAAAAATAACAAATTTGTTTTTCATGCACACCCTAAATCAGCTATTGCTGCAACCGCATTTAAGGAGCTGCCTTTTTTGGTGCAGGATTCTTCCATGCTTTACGGTAAAGTTGGTTTTCATGAATGGGAAGGTTTGTCAGTGGATCCTGACGAGCGCTTTCGTATTGCTGAAAATATGGGATCTAACAGTTGTCTCGTTATGCGCAATCACGGCTTTCTCACTGTTGGAGAAACGGCTGGTGAATGCTTTATGAATATGTATTACTTAATTCGTTTATGTGAAGTGGCACTGCAAGCGACAGCGTCGAGTTATGAGCTTAATGCAGGAAAAGAAGAGCTATGGGCCTTAGCATCTAAACAATATGAAGCTTTTCCTCCTGGTAAATATGAGTGGCCTGCTTTATTAAGAAAATGTGATCGGCTTGATCCATCCTATAAGCATTAACAGAGGAGGGGGTTCAAATGAATATTGGGTTTATAGGTTTGGGAAATATGGGCTCAGGCATGGCAAATAACCTTTTAAAATATTGCCAAGTAGAAAACGATAATCTCCTGGTAATGGATTTGAACCAAAATATTGTTGATCAATTCGTTGCAAATGGTGCTGTAGCAGGTATATCTGTTAAGAATATTGCCCAGCAGTGCGATATTATTTTTACGTCTTTGCCGAGTTCTATACAGGTTAATCAAGTCGCATTTGGTGATGAAGGGATTTTAAAAAATACCCAAACAGCGGCGACATGGTTTGAAACCAGTACCAATGAAATTTCTGAATGGGAAAAAATACGCAGTGCGGCTCCATCTGCCTTATCGCTAATTGATGCACCCGTCACAGGCGGTGCAGAGGGGGCAGCAGCAGGCACGCTGACAATGTTACTGGGTGCTGAGGAAAACCCTACTCAAAAATTTGAGTCGATACTTGCATCCTTCACCAGTAAAGCCTTGTACATGGGGCCTCCTTGTGCAGGTTATGTAACAAAGTTGGGGCAATTACACCTCAACTATCTAGTTGCTCAAGGCATCGGTGAAGTGTTGACGCTAGGTGCTAAGGCAAATCTAGATCTCAATACATTATATAAAGTCTTACAACATAGCTGTGCGCAAAGCTATGTTGTTGACCATTATATTCCTAAAGTTTTAGATGGCAGTTATGACCCATCATTTGCATTGGGGCTGGCAACAAAAGATATGCGGTTAATCTCCGAGTTAGGCAAACATTTGAAAATAGACCTCACTTTGGCTGATCAGGTTTACGAAACCTATAAAGTTGCGGCCGAAAAGTATGGCGCTGAAGTTCCTCATCTGAGTGTTATTAAATTAATCGAAGAAGCTTCAGATACTGTTTTAAGAAGCTAGAATAAATTTATTTACAATTCAGTCATAAACCTCTAGATTATTTAAATAAACTAAAGAGGTCGCTATGGCGTTTGATATCACAGCGGTTGTAAATATTATGGGTCTGGCTGCTGTTGCGGTATTTGCCATTTCAGGCGCGCTTGATGCTGCTCGGCATAAAATGGATATTTTAGGTTTTATGCTAATAGGAACAGTGACGGGCAGTGGTGGTGGTACTCTCCGTGATCTGCTGTTGGGCAATTTGCCGGTATTCTGGGTGCGTGAACCGATATGGATTATTGTCTGTTTAGTATCATCAGTCGTTACTTATTTTATTGCACCTAAATTAGTGTCTCTGACTCGTGCGTTAATTTGGATGGACGCTGTCGGTATTGCCTTATTTTCTGTTGTCGGTACTAAGATTGCTCTAGAGTTTGATGTCTCTCCTTTAATTGCGGTCACGATGGGTGTAATGACAGGCAGTTTTGGTGGTATTGCGCGAGATGTGCTTTGTGGCAGTAATTTAACATTGATGAATGAAGAGCTTTATATATCCACAATGCTTGCAGGCTCTGTTGTCTATTTTTGGTTAAGTACCTTAGGCCTTCCTGATAATTACGATTTAGTCGGCGGTTTTTTAGTGGCATTTATATTGAGAGCCTTAGCCATTCAATTTAATCTCAAATTGCCAAACTATCATAAAACCTGAATGTTCAGGTGTTCTACATATCAATAGCAAACTCAGTACTTATAAAAAGCCGATCATCAGTCGAGTTGTAGTATCTGGTTAATACCTATGGCGTAAATCTAGTCTTTATACTGAATGTCTACGTTAAGCATTCGGAAGGGGTATTTTATGTCAAAGACTATATTAATGATTATTGGTGATTTTGTTGAAGATTATGAAACCATGGTACCATTTCAGGCACTGAAGGCGATGGGGCATGAGGTGCATGCTGTATGCCCTGATAAAAAGTCAGGTGAAACCGTTGCTACATCGATTCACGATTTTGAAGGCGACCAGACCTATACAGAAAAACGTGGGCATAATTTTGCACTAAACGCTACTTTTGATGAGATCGTTGAGTCTGATTATGATGCCCTTGTTATTCCAGGTGGCAGGGCGCCAGAATATTTGCGCCTGAATGACCGTGTTATATCAATTGTTCAGCACTTTTTTAATGAAAATAAGCCTATTGCATCGATTTGTCATGGCCCGCAATTATTAGTGGCTGCTGATGTGCTTAATGGCCGGCGATGTTCTGCATATCCGGCAACGGCGCCCGAGATTAAAATAGTCGGTGGTGATTATGTGGAAATAGGTCTGGATGAAGCGATTACCGATAGAAATTTAGTCACAGCACCCGCATGGCCTGCGCATCCAGATTGGTTAAAACAGTTTAATCAGTTATTGGCAGCCTGATAAGCGGTTGCCTATACTGTGTCGCGATCAAGAAAGGGGCTTTATTATGTGCCAACTATTTATTCAAGCAAATGCAGACTTATGGTCTAGCGAACAACGCTCTATAAGGATAGATGGTGCCGTTACCAGTATTCGCCTGGAAAATGCTTTTTGGTCCATTTTAGAAGAAATAGCCTCTCGTGATGGCTTGACGCCCCCAGCATTGATTACAAAGTTATATCATGAGTCATCATTAGCAGGACACGATACGGCTAACTTTACGTCATTTCTACGTGTCTGCTGCTCACGTTATTTGGCATTACAACTATCAGGTGATATCCCTGTGGATAAGTCGATACCATTAGAAGGGTTAAACATAGAATCGATAAACGCTACCACTGCATTACGCTATGTTTAAACTTTTTCTTAGGCAGTTTCACGCTTACTGCTAACAACATTACGTATACTGCTCTAATAATGTCAGCGTATTAGGCAATACAATATTTATACTTTTTAAATCTAATTAACAAATGCCTCTCACCCATTTTACTCTTTGTTATTCATTTGCTGCTAACTATCTAATTTAATTGAAATTAACCTAATCAGGTCTATACTTTTCTTAGAATATTATAGCGCTAGCTTCTCATATAACATACTGAGCCTACCTATAACCATGTTGAAAAAAGGGTTATAGGTAAACTCAATATATCAGTCATCAAACATATGAGTAGTCGTTGACAACCTGAGTTAGAACATAATGAATAAAATCTCGGTAATCTTAATAGACAGTAATAACAATAATAAAGCTTGTGATTACACTATTTATTGTCTTATCAATGTAATTCAAGGTTTTTATTTCATCAATTATCATTTTCAAAAGTGCTTAAAGTAAAACTAGGATGGCCCACGATAGCCATATAATGAGCTTTTTATAAAACGAATATGAATACATTTTTGTTTCCTGGAGTAAAGCAATAGCGTTATTCATTGGTTTATTACGATGTTTTAGATTGAGGGTTTTAATGCGTATACAATTTATTTTAATTGCCACAATTCTTTCACTTTTAATTCCCTTCTCCGCCAATGCGACTAAAGCAGAGCCGGTGATTAATGTCGTTGTTGATGAATGGGCGCCATTTGGTGGAAAAGCATTAGTAAAAGGTGGTATTTCATTAGACGTAATTACGACAGTTCTCAGTCGCGCAGGGTATACAGTCAAGTCAGAAATTGTGCCTTGGGAAAGGGCACTTAATGGTGTTCGTTCAGGTACTTATGATGTGATCGGTAACTTATTTCTTGATGAGGAACTTAAAGAACACCTGACTTTTAGCCAACCTTTTTACGAAACAGAAGTGCGTTTCATTCAGCAAAAAGGGAAAACTCATAAATATACTGACTTAAACAGCTTACGCCCTTACAGTATCGCGGTTGGCCAAGGGTATTTATACGAAGAAGATTTTGATAAGGCCGATTTTTTAAATAAGCGTGTTGTTACAACGGTTATTCAAGGTGTAAGAATGGTTGCCAATGGGCGCGTTGATCTGACCCTGGACAGCACAGATGTGATTAATTATGTAATTAATAAAGAAGATCCTGATATAGCCAATAAAGTGGAATACCTTCCTAATGTATTAACGACTCAAGCCATTCATATGGGCATTCGCAATGATTTACCTGGTAGAGATCAGCTGGCTGCTGATTTTAATCGGATACTCTCCGAAATGCGTGCAGATGGCTCATTAGAAAACTTATTGACGAAACATCAATACGACTAATGAAAGCTGATGTAGGACATTCACCTGAGCAAGTCTCTGAGAAGCTAAAAGCTCAAAAAATGCTGGGAAGGAAACTGGTGTTTTTCATTATACTGGTAAATGCAGTGTTATCTGTATTTACATCAGGAATACAGCTTTATCTGAGTTATGATCGTGATCGAGATAAAGTGTTGGATTCGATTAACATTATTGATAAAAGCTTCCGGACTGGTTTTGAAGATGCCCTTTGGGAATATAATTACGGGCTTGCTGAGGCACTATTGGATGGTGTTTATAACCGGGCCGATGTGGAGTATGTCGACTTACTTATCAACGCGGGTAAACGTTTAACTAGAGGTGAACAGTCATCTCACTTAATACTCGATACCTTAAGCTTCTCTCATACTAATCAGTTGGGTATTGACATTCCTGTTGGCGAACTAACTATTGGTTTAAGTTTGGAAAATGTGCAGGCGCGTATTTGGGCACAATTCTGGACGTTGATGCTATCTAATTTTGCAAAAACAGCTTTAGCCTCTGTTATTATGTTAATTTTGTTTAATACTTTGGTATCAAGACATTTAAAAACAATTGCACAGTATGTTTCCGAAACATCCTGGTTAAAGGCAGCTCAGCCTTTAACATTAAAGCGTTCAGAAAAACACTCGATGGATGATTTGGATTACATCGTCAATGCCATTAATACGGCTAAAGTGAAAAGTGCTGAAAGTTTTGAAATATTAGGTAAGGAAATTAAACAGCGGCGTATCGCAGAAGGTGCCTTATCTAAAAAAGCCATTATGCTTGAGCAAACCAATGAAAAACTAATGCATGCGAATAGAGAACAAGCAGAATTCACTTATGCTATTTCTCACGATCTTAAGTCACCAACCAATACGGTCAATATGTTATTAGACGAATTAAATCATACCCATATCGACACATTGGATGATGATGCAAAAGGATTGATTAAAGTAGCCCAAAATACTGTTAAGCGCATGGGGATTCTAGTTGAAGATATACTTCATTATTCAACAACGATTGAAGAAGATATTGTTGCTAAACCTGTAAAACTGAATGTAATGTTGGCAGAAATCATTAATGATATGCAAGCAGATATAAAAGATTCATGTGCTAGCATTCAGTTTGACCCTTTACCTGTTATTTATGGTAGCTCTGTTCAATTACGTATTTTGTTCCAAAATCTTATTAATAATGCTTTAAAATTTCGTTCCCCGGAGAGGGAGTTAGAAATTAAGATTCATTGTCGAGTCGATGAAAAAAATAATAGGGTAAATATTAGTGTCAGCGATAATGGCATTGGTATAGAGCCAAAATATTCTGAAAAAGTATTCGGCCTTTTTCAGCGTTTACACACGCACAACACTTACCCAGGCTCTGGTATAGGCTTGACCCTATGTAAGCGAATTGTTACAAATCACCATGGCCAGATCAGCGTTAATTCTGTACCTGATCAAGGTGCCACATTTGAAATTTCTCTAAGGAAAAAATAATGACAGAGAAGCCTGCGCTGAAAAATGTGATGTTAATTGATGATGGTGAAGCCGATCAGATGCTCTATAAACGTACAATGATGCGCTCTGGGCAAGTTGGCCGTGTTCTTCAATTTGAATACGCTGACGAAGCGCTTGAGTATTTAAAAAAAGAGGGCAGGGAAGAAATTGATGTTATTTTTTTAGATATTAATATGCCACGTATGGATGGCTTCGAATTTCTTGAAGAAGCTTGTGCTGATTTTGGCGACAGCTTTACTCGTGCTGTTATTATCATGTTGACAACCTCTCTTAATCCAAAAGATCGTGAGCGTGCCGCTCAATTTGATGTGGTTAAAGACTTTATTGATAAACCGCTAACGGTTGAACACATTGACAATATAGTACAACTAGTGAAAGGCCAGCAGCCTTTTTAATAGATTTAAAACTCTAATTAAATACTATATTCTTTATCGCAATCCTAAGCAGGCTTCATTTGATAAAGTGTATGTAATATCGAACGACGACATTGATCGTCGTCTTCGATTAAAGCTGGCTATGCTGGTTTCAGACATGCAGACTCCAAAATGAATCTTATCTCTTTAAGAAATAGCTTGTTAATGCCTAATTTGCGTATTAATGAAAGCATACGGTGTATTATGCTGAAATCTGATAATAAGGGTGTTGAGTTTGCTTATAGAATAAAAAGACTTCAATCCTAGAAAACGCTTTAACTCGGCTACTGTTTATATAATCAAATAGTTACAAATGATAGTTAAACAGACTTCACACAACTTCAACAGAATTATCCCCGTAACCTTTTTGAAATCTAACTGATATAGATCAAATCATAATCGCTTTTATTGTTATCTAATAGTACTTATAAGAGGAACAATAAAGGTAATGAGGCTATGAATGAATCATCAAAATCAACGATCTCATCGTTGTGGCTTATTGCAATTATCGTGATGATTTTTTGGCTGTTAAATCAAGCTCATCAGTCAGAAAAGTACGTTGGTATTCCTTACAATCAATTTAAGACCTTTTTACAGATTGATAAGGTAGCCGAAGTTAGTTTGCAAGCTGAAGAAATCAAGGCTGTATTACGCCAAGCAACCAGTGTTTCAGAGAGTCACCCACCAAGTACATTAATTAAAACGTATATCCCTGCTTTTGGTGATGAAGAGCTGCTTTCATTATTGGAAAATAATAAGGTCATGATTAATGTTAAACCTCCAGAAAAACAAAGTATGTTTGGCATTATTATTGGTGGCTTGTTACCTTGGTTGTTGATTATCGGTTTTTATATTTGGTTTATACGTCGGCTGAATCGTGGCGGTATGGGAGGAGTCGGAGGTGGTAGTGATATCAGCAAATTTTTGGACCCTAATTTTTTAGGTAAGAATAAAGATGTTACCAGCCCAACGCCCGATACTACATTTGATGATGTTGCAGGGCAGGATAATGCCAAAGCGGATATCAGTGAATTGCTGGACTATATACGACATCCGAAGATGTACAAAGATTTAGGGGCAGAGGTGCCCCATGGAATTTTGCTAATGGGACCACCGGGTACGGGGAAGACACTTTTGGCAAGGGCATTAGCTGGTGAAGCAGGTGTTCCTTTTTGCTCAATATCGGCATCAGAATTTATTGAAATGTTTGTGGGCGTTGGCGCCTCTAGAGTGCGCTCTTTATTCAAACACGCCAAAGAAAAAGCCCCCAGTATTATTTTTATTGATGAGATTGATGCTGTTGGGAGGACCAGGGGTACAGGCTTAGGCGGGGGACATGATGAGCGTGAACAAACCCTTAACCAAATACTGGCAGAGATGGATGGTTTTTCAGGTCATGAGGCAGTTATTGTACTAGCGGCGACTAACCGCCCCGATGTACTCGATCCCGCATTGCTGCGCCCAGGCCGTTTCGATCGCCATGTGACGTTGGACTTGCCTGACCGTTCTGCACGGGAAGCCATACTAAAGGTCCATACACGAAAAAGCCCTTTAGCTAATGATGTGGATTTGGAAAAAATTGCAGCAGGAACGCCTGGTTTTTCAGGTGCAGATTTAAAAAATCTGGTGAATGAGGCTGCAATGCGTACTGCTAGAGAAAAGCGTACTGAAATAACTATGGAAGACTTCGACCAAATGCGAGATAAGGTCTTATTTGGTAATAAACGTAATCTGGCCATTCAGCCCGATGAGGTCCATGCCTTGCTGTGCATGAAGCTGGCCACACCGCTGCGGCTTATTATTTACCGCAAGCTGACCCTTTGTTTAAAGTATCGATTATTCCCCGAGGTAAAGCATTAGGGGCAACACAACAATTGCCTGGTGTAGAACGTTATACATTGTCTAAAACCTATTTAAATGATCGCTTGGCAGTAATGCTGGCTGGCCGGGTTGCTGAACGTATTTTCCTAACTGATATTAGCTCAGGGGCTGACGATGACATTCGCAAGGCAACCGCTTTGGCTCGATCAATGGTAACCCGTTGGGGAATGTCAGATGATATTGGCCCCATGGATTTACGTGAATCAGATGAGCATCCTTTCCTTGGTAGGGAAATTGCTCAGCCACGCCTGCATAGCGAATCTTCTGCAGAGGAAATTGATGCGGCGATTAAAACAGCATTGCTAAACGCTGAGAAAAAGGCTGAATCGATTATTCTTGAACACCGATTACCTATAGAACAGCTGGTTGAGAAGTTAAAAGAAAAAGAAACACTTTATCAACAACAAATCGCAGAGTGTTTATCTATCGATATAACTAAAGTCACCCAGGTTAATGACCCTAAATTTAAAAAGCTAAAAAAAGATAAAATAGTTTAATAGTTTGATTACTTAACCTATAAAGGAGTGGTAATTATAAAAATACAAATAAAATTTGCATATGGGAATAACTTAAAAAACATATTTTGATATAAATCAATAGATTTATTATCGAGAAAATTAAGATAGTAATACGCTTTGTTTTTAGAATATAGCTAATACTTAGGTGATTATTATGACCATTAAAAAAAGCAGTTCTATTCTTACTATTTTAGTAATCGTAATATTGATAAGCGCTTGCAGTAATAATAAAGCAATCATTGCTGAGCAAGGTAGATTATTGAGTGACCAAGAAGCAGTTATTGCTGAAAAAGACAGGATAATTTATCAATTAGAAAACAGCATTGGGGCTTGTGATGATGAATTATTGCAAACACGTCTTCAATGTGATAAAAAATTAACCCTGCAAGAGGTCAATGATCAGCGATTACGGTTAAGAGAAAGAGAACTCAGAAAAAACCTTGCCGAGGATATTCAGTCAAAAAATATAGAGATAGAAAAACTACGTGGATATCTAACAGTAAGAGTTATGGATAAAGTGCTATTTAAGTCAGGCAGTATTAACATCCTTCCAGAAGGCAAAGCCATACTCACTCGAATAGCAAATAATATAGCAACATCAGAAGAAAATATTCACATAGAAGGCCATACGGATGATGTCCCCATAGGCTCTTTGCTCGTTTCTAGAATACCTAGCAACTGGGAGCTTTCTGTGTTGCGGGCAGCCAGTGTTGTTCGTTTCTTGGAAAATAATAATATTAATCCTAATCGAATGGCTGCAGTAGGGCACTCAAAGTTTAAACCTGTTGCTGAGAATGACTCTGAAGATAACAGGCAGTTAAATCGGCGGGTTGAAATAGTACTAACTCCTAATGGTAATAATATAGTCGATATGCGATTGACCAAATAGGGGAGTGATCTTGTTAGAGCATAAGCCTTAAAAATTTTATGAGAATAATGTAATGCATAAACAACATTTATATAAACTACTTACTGAACAAGGTAATGAATTAAGTGAGCGAATAAATAAAATAAACAATGACTTGAAAAATCGCCATATGAGTAAGAAAGCCAGCCAGCAGAATATAGAGCGCGCTAATGACGATGTGCTGGCAAGATTAAAAGTTGAAGCAGAAATGAAACTCATGCTGACCAAAGAAGCCATTAAGCATTTAAATGGAGATGTTTTTGGTCATTGTGTCGAATGTGCTAATCCAATCAGTGATGACAGATTGGAAGTTCTGCCTCATGCGCAACTTTGCCGACATTGCGCTCATAAACACGAACAGAATGCGATAACTGCTGAAATATAGAGGGGATAGGTTAATTTCTATAATATTTAATTTTAGGAATATTGTTACCCTAAGTGCGCGGGATGATACAGCAGGAGTTGATTGAGTTAGATCAGTAGGTGCAGGATCCCCTTGAGTACAAACGTTAAGTTAACAACCATAATTTGTAGATACTCAACACTGTAATATTACATCCAAAGTAGACCCAACCTCTGGCATTCTAGAACGTAAGCTGAAAGAAGAAAGCCTTTTTTACAAATAACCACTCTGTCTGTTATGGCAAGAATGAAAACGTCGCCCCCCACTTGAAAACACGACAGCAATGGTTCTTATCCGTCGCCACTGAATGGGCAGTTCATTTTCGGCATCTTATATATTATCCGTTTAATTACATATCAATACCGATACTTGTTCGCTATACTTAGCGTCTTTTTTGGACTTTTTTTTGACTTAAGGGTTAAATCCAGTAAGTTATACCATTGATTGTAAGAGTAAATCGTTTGACAAAAGATCTTCGTAATTTTATCGAATCGCCCATCGTTACTTATTCCATTATAAGCCTAATCCTTGTTAATGCGGCAATTCTTGGTTTAGAGACTTCAATGACTGTTATGGCAGCAATTGGAGAGTATCTTATTTTGATAGATAAGATAATCTTAGTCATATTTGTTATAGAGTTAGCAATCCGACTTTTTGTTTACCGTTGGCAGTTTTGGAAAGACCCTTGGAGTGTCTTTGATTTTATCGTTATTACGATCGCCTTGGTTCCTGCCGCTGGTCCTTTTGCCGTCTTGCGTGCCTTGCGAGTGTTGAGGGTGTTACGTTTATTAACCATGGTACCTTCAATGCGCCGTGTCGTTGGCGCTTTGCTGGCAGCAATACCCGGCCTCGGCTCTATAGCGTTGGTGTTGTTGATTATCTACTATGTATTTGCTGTTATCGCCACTAATTTATTTGCGGAAACTCATCCTGAATGGTTTGGTACATTGGGTCGTTCACTCTATACCTTATTTCAAATTATGACACTTGAAAGTTGGTCGATGGGTATTTCTCGGCCCGTCATGGAAAAGTTCCCTTATGCATGGGCCTTTTTTATTCCTTTTATACTCGTTGCCACATTCACGATGCTAAATTTATTTATTGCGATTATTGTCAATGCTATGCAAAATTATTCGGAGAGTGAACATAAAGCAACTAGAGTAACCCTACAAGAGTCTCAGTATCATTCAGAGGTGGAGATACATCAACACCTGGAAAAACTGCAAATAGAAATGGCTGATATAAAGCGTATGCTGACAGAAATAAATAATAAAAGCTAATGCTCTTCATTCGAAGAGAATGCCCTTAAGACTTTTTGTTTTTCTTTCAGAAATTTAGACTTTTGTGTTTTTTTCCATGATATGGATGGTGTATTCTCAAGCATAGTATCTAGTTGATAGCCAGCATTGCGTGAAAGCTCTTTAATTAACGGTGCTTCAGGTAGATTAATCCAGTACTTTTTAGGCATTTCCGATTGCATCATCTTTAATTTAACCCGTGCAGGGTTGAAAATATGGCTGTAATAAGTGAGCCAAAGTGTTTCAATAGAATCCTCTATTTTAGGTCGTTGGTGTACCCCTTCGGTAAATATTACTTCTTTTTGGTTCCAATGAGCACAGCCATCCGGCGTTAATGTCGACCATGACATATTCGTAAAGCGCTTGATAAAAAAGGGAATGGTAATCGGTAGTATAAGGTGATCTGGCTCAAACCAGGAAACATAATATTCATCACTGGCTGTTAAAAATTCTGATAAATTAGTATCTTTCGTATCAATGCGGCGAAAACGAACAAAAGCCTCCATTTTGTGTTTATCACGACCAACAGCTTTATACATTTTTTGCAATTGACTAACTTGAGGGTCGATTCCCATTTTGACTAAATCACGTTCTTCAAATAATGTGCGCCAAGCAAGACTATAAAGCAGAGACCAACGAGTAGGGCAACGATAACATGCTGCTTTTTCTGCGAGCGTAATAAATGTTTTGGGTATTGAGAGTGTTTTATGGCGGATAGGTAATGGCATAAAGTCACCTTCATCACCTAAAGGCAGACAATTTTGTGCATTATATTCCCAGTTGACATTTTCTGGAGAAACGCCTCGCGTCAATAATTCGCGTGAAGTTTTTCGCCAATCAGAAAAGTTATTAACATAAACAATATACATACTATATGCTTACTTTATCCGAATAAATTCATCTGTGGCGATTCACTTTTAATAAAATATTGCTTTAAAGTCGCACTTTCTAATAAGTGATTTGCCGGGTTATGATCAAACGTTTGTACAAACGGCGATACCTTTTTTACTGAAAGTCCGCATTTACTGAGATCCCCATAACGCAAACGCCTGAATTTTCTTGACTGAATGATCTTATTAGCACTGATAGCACCGATACCAGGAACACGCATTAACATTTCTTTAGGTGCACTATTAATATTGACAGGAAATAAATCTCTGTGTTGCAAAGCCCAGGCTAATTTTGGATCAATATCCAAGTCGAGCATGCCATTTTCTGCCGCCTTTGAATCAGCAATTTCATCTACTGTAAAGCCATAAAAACGTAGCAACCAATCTGCTTGGTAAAGCCGATGCTCTCTCACTAATGGTGGTGTTTGGGCGGGTAGAGCAATGGAGGTATTTTGTATGGGACTATAAGCAGAATAATAGACACGCCGCATTTGGTAATTACCATATAGCTTATTGGCCATCGATAAAATAGTGGCATCGTTCGATTCATCAGCCCCAATAATCATTTGTGTACTTTGGCCAGCAGGCGAAAAAACATACCTGGCTGGCTTGGTTTTTTTCGTATTGTTAATCGAACGAATTTGTTTTTGTTGCTTACGGCTTTCTTTTGATTCATCAATATGGCCTTTAAGCTTTTGCATCGATGAGTGAATGGTTACGGGGTTCTTTTCGGGAGCCAAGCGGATAATGGATTGCTCGGTGGGCAACTCGATATTAATACTGAGCCTATCGGCATAAAGTCCAGCTAATGCAATTAATTCAGAGCTAGCATCGGGAATAGTTTTTAGGTGTATGTAACCTCGAAAATCGTAATCCTGTCTCAATGAACGAGCCACATTAACCAACTGCTCCATGGTGTAATCTGAAGACTGGATGATGCCAGAGCTTAGGAATAAACCTTCGACATAATTGCGCTTGTAGAAATCCAGAGTCAGTTTCACCACCTCATCACTCGTGAAGCGTGCCCGTTGTACATCACTGGATACACGGTTAATACAATAATGGCAGTCATAAATGCAAAAATTCGTTAGCAGGATCTTAAGCAACGATATACAACGCCCATCTGGTGCATAGCTATGACAAATTCCCATACCGCTGGAGGTTGAGCCAATCCCTTTGCCTTTTCGTGAGTCTTTATTCACAGAACCGCTACTGGCACAGGATGCATCATACTTAGCGGCATCAGCGAGAATCGATAATTTACGCTGTAGATGCATTATTGCCTCCTCAAATACTGTAATTATATACAGTATTTGAGGACTGTACAGTGATATAAGAGGAAATTCAGCGTCTTTATTGCCTATTCATAGACTCATTGAGGGTTTGTTAACGTCTATGATGAGCAGAATTAGGCTTCCTTATCTAACTCCCATACGCATTTCGATGCATGGCCTAGAACATGTGCTGGCGACTGTTTAGGAGTAGGCGTTGTTACTGTAGAGTTATTCTGTTGGTTTTTGAATTTTGGCTTAAATAATTGAGTGAGCAAATTCCACAACATGAGCATATACACCTATTAGTTAGAATGTTAGGAATTGATACGACGCTGCAAGTGATTGGGATGATTTTATTTTAGTTATTTTTTGTTATTACTTTTTAGTAGGATTTTTTTATTTACAATTCATTAATATTCTCTAGACACCATTGAGCACGATTTAAAATGGCCTGTTGCTGTTCATCCGATTGCTTATCCCAGTTACGATATATCATGCCGATACGTGGATTTTTTTCTAATCGTTTTTTGTGTTTAACCATAAATTGCCAATATAAGCTATTAAAAGGGCAGGCCTGTTGGCTAGTTTTTTCCTTAATCTTATAGTCACAATTTTGACAATAATCACTCATCTTATGAATATAATTACCACCAGCTGCGTAAGGTTTGGTGGCCACAATACCGTCATCTGCGAATTGACTCATACCGCGTGTGTTAGGTAACTCAACCCACTCAATCGCATCGATATAAATACCTAAGTACCAATCATCCACTGCTTTAGGATCAATACCTGTCAGTAAACAAAAATTACCCGTTATCATTAAACGTTGAATATGGTGCGCATAACTAACATCAAGCGATTGCTGAATTGCAGATTGCATACAACGCATATGAGTTTTACCAGACCAAAAATAGTCGGGTAGAGCGCGTGTAGCGTTAAGAGAGTTTTTATCGCGATAATTCGGCATATTAGCCCAGTAGATCCCACGAATATATTCACGCCAGCCGAGAATCTGGCGTACAAAACCTTCTATTTGTGCCAATGAAATGCTCTGCTTATGAGCTTCATAATACGCCACCACTTTTTGTAGTAGCTGCAAAGGGTGGAGCATTTTTGTATTCAGGGCAAAGGATAGACGTGAATGATAAAGACTCCATTGGTGATCATTCTGGCAAGTCATTGCATCTTGAAAAGTACCAAAATTGGGTAGACAGTACTGACAAAAAAAATCGAGCAGCTTAAGTGCTTCGGTACGGGTAACCGGCCAGATTAGTGTGTCAGCTTCTTTTCCAAAATAAGGAATATTATGACGTTTCAAGCGTTCAATAATATTTGTTACCGAGTGACCGAAGGTAAGAGGTTCAGGGATATTTAAAAGATCATCTTTTTTAAGTTTACTACGATTCTCTGCATCGTAATTCCATTGACCGCCAATAGGCTTGCCATCATCGTCCATTAAAATATTAAATCTCTGGCGCATCTTGCGATAAAAAAATTCCATTTTACGGTGCTTATTGGCGGTAAAGTACTGCGTGATTTCACTAAATGGTAGTAAGAAATGTTCTGTATCGTATTCATTTACCTGAATACGATCAGGTAAATCAATCTGACTTAATTGCTGGCGTAAACGATATTCGTCGGGGCGTTGATATTCAAATATTGCTATGTCGTATTTGCTGCAAACTGAATGAATTAATGCCGATAAACTTTCATAGCTTTGTGTATCATCCAAAGTTAAATGCTTGACATCATGACCAGCTTTTTTTAACGCTATAGAAAAAGCTTCCATTGCAGCAAAAAAAGCACAAATTTTCTGACAATGATGCTTTGTGTAAGTCGCTTCCTGATGAAGCTCAGCAATGAGGTATAAAGTGTCGCTGCGTTTTTTCTTTAGCCAGGAATGGTTAGCATTGAGCTGATCGCCAAGAATAAGGCGTAGTTTTTTATAGGACATAGTTAAGAATAGACAACCTCGATATAAACCATAGGATCTGATACGTTTATTGGCTTGGCTTTGGATGTAAAGATAAGAGATTTACCTGTGTCTATTAATATTTACAGGCCTTATATTAAATACAGCAGAAAGACATTAAAAATCTCTATTTATCATAAAGTTAAATCGTATAGTTAATGTAAATATGAAGCTACTTAGGGAATTTCTAGATTCTCATTTGGGGTTATTTCAATTCTATATCGGTTAACATATAACTTCGCATAATATATATTATGTTAAACTGATAATATTCATTAATACACATATCGTACTAACCTACACTGGACGTCCTTCTAAATTCCACTATATTATCAACCTAAATTGAGCAATTTCCATACAAATTAGTAAAGTTTGTGTCCATAGGCTGATGTTGGGCTTTTACGGCTGATATTGGATATTTACCCCATTTAGTACAATATACTTTAACCTATTGATTTATGTGAATTTAATTCTATTTTTAGGTAACTATTATATTTGGAGAAACTCATCAAAGTACTGATTTTATTGAATATCTATAAACTAACTTTTCGCTATAGGGCTTAATTTGTTTTAATATGATTAAAAACTATGGCTTATTGATTTTATTGGAGAATAGTTTTTATTTCTCTGGTTATAGCTGTTAATTAAAATTTATATTATAGATGGAAGAGTTTAAAAAGGTTGCCTGCCATAATTTTTTGAGGCTTATGACAGTGTCAGGCAACAAATGACTTAAAAATTATTTAAGCAAGCCAATTTCTTTGAAATATTTTTTAGCGCCTGAATGATAGGGAGCTGTTCTACCATTATAAACTGCATGTACAGGAAGCAAGCCCACATACATCGGTGATTGACTTTGAAAACCTTGAAAATCGTCAAATACAGATTTAACTAAGTAGTAAATAATTTCTTCATCTGTGTCAGCACTTGCAACAATAGTCGCTGGCAGCCCCCATGTCTTGATTTCTTTTTCTTGACCTCGATATGTCTTCGCAGGAATAATCGACACTCCATAATATGGAATATTTTTAATCATATTGATTATTTCAGGGTCCATCCAATTAACTACCGACACATCACAAGTATTAGACGCATCAGTGATTGCCGCAGCTCCAATAGCAGTAGTGTAGAAATATGCATCTATTTTACCGCTACATAATGCAGCAGCTTGCTCACTTGAGCTTAGTTTTGATACCTGGCCAAAATATTTTTCAGGTGTGCTATTATATTGATTCAATGCAAACCTCACAGTAGCTTCAGCCCCCGACCCTTCTTTACCGATATTGACAGCCTTTCCCTTTAAATCCTTAAAATTCCTTGCATTTAACTCTTTTTTGGAAACCATATGAGCTGTGTCTAAATGTAAAGAAAATAGAAAGCGTAACTTTTCGTTCTTTCCATCTTTTTCAAATTTCCCAGTACCATTTACGGAATGATACTGCCAATCAGCTTGCGCCATGCCAACGCTCATCTTTCCTTCTTGTATTGAACGTAAATTATCAACCGATCCACCAGTGCTTTCTACGCTACAATGAATATTATGCCCGTAATTTTTACGGTTTTTATTAACTGATCCACAGATAAATTCACCCGTCGGATAGTACCCACCACCAATTCCAGCAGTACCAATGCTTATGTGTTTTTCTTCTGCAGCATAAACCGCGCTCGAAAATAATACTGCTATACATAAAATTAAATATGTAAAAAACATTGTTTCTTTTTTCATTGTCAACATTTCCTATTAATATAAATAGAGTGTTATTTTTAAATCTGCATAAGCTATAGAGTCATACTTAGTTTATGAGAGGCTTATTGTTTTTAAGCATATAATTAATTCGTGACTGGCTTGAATCTGTTTCTAATAAATCCATAAATGTATTTAATTCTAAGTCTAAAAACCACCTATCATTCTTCAATGTCCCTTCGGGTAGTGAACCACCACAGAGTACTTCTGCTAACTTACTGAGAATTAAATAGCCATGATCTGTAAGCTCTCCCCTATCATATTGCACAGACAGTAATCCAATGAGTTCATTGAGTAACGGTTGTCCAGGGATAGCAATCTCTTGGCCTTGGATAGGCGGCTTATAACCAGACTCAAAAAGTGATAGAGCTTCTAATTTAGCAAAAGATAATATTTCATCAGAATGATGTATGACGTCATCTGTATCACATAAATAATGCATTGCTTGAGCTTCGTGAGCACTTGAGCTAATACTTGCTTTGGATACATGGTCAAAGTAAAATTTTATTGATTCAGAAGTATCATGCCCATCCGTTTCTTGTTTACTACGAAGTACAATCTCTTTACAGCCTCCTGCTGCCGGGATCAGTCCCACATTAACTTCCACAAGCCCAATTTTACTTTCTAAATGTGCAACCACCTTGTCACAATGTAATAATATTTCACACCCACCACCTAAGGCATAACCAGTACAAGCAGCAACAATGGGTAATGGACTATGTTTAATTTTCATTGTTGTTTCTTGAAATAAGCGAATAAACTGACGAACATCATCAAGCCGCCCGTCTTGAGTTTGACTCAATACTTGTTGTAAATTTACTCCAGCACAAAAAGGAGCTTGTTCTTGCCAGATTACAAGTCCCTTACAGCGATCAGCAGCTATAGTAAGTGACTCTTGTAAACCTTCTAGTGCAGCTTGAGTTGCAATATGCATTTTGGTATTGAAACTGATAATTCCAATATCATCACCCGTATGCCATAGTTGCATATCAGCATTTTCAAATAATGTGTATGTTGTACGCCTTTTTTCACCAATGACTTGTTGAGGAAATGTCTGCCGATTATAAACAGGGTTATTTGACCTACCAAGCATCATACTTTGACTAGCTGACCAAGACCCCATAGGCGTATGTATTTGATCAATCATATTGACCCATTCAGGTAATGGGGCGGAGCTTAAGGTATCCCCTGCTTTTATACGTTGCTCTATTGAATCAATGACAGTATTCCAACCAATAGTTTGCCAAGTTTCAAAAGGTCCTTCCGACCATCCGAACCCCCAACGCATAGTTAAATCGATATCTCGTGCACAGTGGGCTATATCAATTAGCATGACTGAACAATAATGAAATAAATCCAATAGTATTGATAAGATAAATTCTGCCTGTGGGTGATCAATACTTTGTAAAGCAGTAAATTTTTTATGCCAATTTTTTTCCTTCAATGCATCATTAACTTGCTGATCTATAACTACTGCACTCTGGGTATACTCCTTAGTATTACTATCAAATACACAAATACTTTTTCCTATTTTTTTAAATACACCTGCCCTTGTTTTCTGACCTAGTTGCCCAACCTCAATCAGCTGTAGCATCCACATAGGTAATTTATAGTATTTAGACCAAGGGTCATCTAATTCAGTTGCAAAGTGGGTTGTTATGTGATTCAACGTATCTAAACCAATCACATCTGCTGTGCGATAGCTACCACTTTTCGGGCGGCCAATCATTGGGCCAGTTAATTTATCGACTACATCAGGAGATAAACCTAAACGCTGTGCATGATGGAATATGGAGAGTAAAGAAAAAATACCAACACGGTTACCAATAAAGCCTGGTGTATCTTTAGCGTGTATAATATTTTTACCGAGAGACGTTGTTAACCAACTTTCTAATAGGTTAATGACTGATTTGTCAGTATTTTTATGCGGGATAAGCTCAACTAATGTCATGTAACGAGGCGGATTAAAAAAATGTACACCACAAAATCTCTTTGTTAATGTGCTTGGTAACACACAGCTTAGCGACTCAATACTAATGCCTGATGTATTACTGGCTAAAATAACACTTTCCTTCAAAAAAGGTATGATTTTTTCATATAACTCATGTTTCCAATCAAGCCTTTCGCTAATAGCCTCAATGACTAAATCACAAGATTCAAGCAAAGATAAATCACTTTGATAATTAGCAGGCTGAATACAATTAGACTTCGCAGCCAGACTTAGCGGTGAAGGTTTTAATAAAGATAAATTGCTAATTGCGTTATTTGCAATGCTATTTATATCCCCTTTTATTGTAGGCAAATCAAAAAGTATTACCTTAAATCCTGCATTAGCACAGTGAGCAGCAATTTGAGCTCCCATAACACCTGCACCTAGTACGGCTACTGCCTGAATGTCATGTGAGACATAGTCATTCATACGTGTTATTCTCCTTTAAGCTTTCAATAAAGTTGGTATATATATTCCTTAACTCGCCTTCATTTTTCATTTCTTCAATTGCCTTATTAATTTGATTAATGAGTGCTTTCTTTTTGGCGCTTTTCCCGAAAGCTATATAGACATTGTTGGAGGTTACTGGAACAGGTAAATTTTCTACTTGATCTTCAATATTCATTTGGGCGAATATTAATGACGCAGTTAGCTCATCCATTAAAATTCCATCTACTCTGCCCCTGAGTAATTTTAAGATGTTATTCTTAGTTCTAGGGGCAATATCAGTTCTAAATAATTTACTTTTTATTGCAGCATCTACTTTTGAGCCATAACTCCACCCAGAAACAACTCCAATATTTTTATACTTCAAATCCTTTAAATCATTAAAAATAAAAGAGTTATTTTTTTTAACGTATACATAGAGGCTCTTCGTATAAACAGGGTCTGAGAAATCGTAAATTTTTTCCCTGGCTGGGTTTTTAAAAATTCCTCCTACTGCAAAACTACCCTCTTTACCTAAAGCTAATGCTCTTTTCCAAGGGAAGCCTTGAATGTTAAGAGGCCTATATATCTTTGAAAAAATTCCTTCAATCTGCCTCACGTATAATCCTTGTGCTTGGCCATTATCATTAATGAACATAAAGGGGGAAAAAGCATCATCAATAGCAACACTTTCTGAATATGCTGCAGACGATAAAAAAAAAGTAGAAATAAACAAAAGAAATAACAATAAATACGTATGCTTAAACATATCTTCACCTTTAAAGCTATTAGTAAGAATTAAAATATTACTATTTTAGTAAGTTATTTTTTCTTCATACTCTCTATCATTTTTGTAACAGCATCGAGGTGTTGGAAATTGTTATGACACATGCCTTGAAAACAGGCACAGATATCGAGAAAATCTTTAAGCTCTAAACGCTGAGCAAGTTTCATTTGTCGTTTGGTAAAGCGTAAAGCTGATGCAGGTTGACTTGCAATTTTACTAGCTAATTCATATGCTGTACTCATTAAGTCTTCAGGCTCAACAACATCTAAAATCAAGCCCAGCTCTAATGCTTCCTCAGGTTTAATCGTGCGCCCAGTAAATGTTAACTCTGCAGCTTTTTGATACCCAATTAAACGTTGTAAAAACCAAGCTCCACCATCACCTGGAGTAATCCCTAAATTAATAAACGTTTCTCCCATAATGGCGTTTTTAGAGGCGATTCGTAAATCACACATGTTTGCTAAATCAAACCCAGCGCCAATAGCTGCTCCATTAATCGCCGCGATAACTGGAACTTCAGCAGAGTGAATGGCAATTGGAATTCGTTGAATACCATTACGATAACGATTTTCTAACTCCTCAACATCACCACTAAATGCACCTTCACGATTTTGCATTTCCTTTATATTCCCACCTGCAGAAAATGCTGAACCTGCACCTGTAATAAGCAGCACAGAAACATCTGAGTTTGTATTTGCCCACCGAATGGTATTTTCGATATCATCAATTAAAGATGTACTGGTTAAAGCATTACGCACATCATGACGATTCATTGTGAAGGTTGCTATTTTATTTTCTAATGTTAATAATGAATCAATTAGCTCAGGATTTTTCATAATATAAGCCTATGTTATAATTATTTTCTTTCATTCTAAGAATTATTTTGTAAAATTACTCTGGCATCAACAACTGCATAGCTATCAGAATAAGCAATAATTGGGTTTAAATCCAATTCCGATATCTCTGGATAAGCGCTAATAATAGAGGATACCTTAAGCAATAATTCAATAATGGCTGGTCGGTCTATACCTTGATTCCCTCTCACACCATCTAATATTTTTTTTGCCTTAATACTATTTAACATGCTCTCTGCATCATAACGGCTTAGTGGTAATTTTCGAAATGTTACATCTTTTAAAACCTCAACAAATATTCCGCCTAAACCTAACATCAATACACGGCCAAATATTGGGTCATCAACCATACCAATAATAATTTCAACGCCTTTGCTAGCCATAGGTGTTACAAGCACGCCTACAATATCTGCATTGATATCATAATTTTTAGCATTATGAATTATCGAATCATAAGCTTTATGATAATCCTTTTGAGTTAAGAGGTTAAGCTGTACACCACCGGCATCAGATTTATGCAAAATATCTTTAGAAACAACCTTCATCGCAACAGGTTTTCCGTGAAATTTATTTTCGGCAGCATTAAGGTCGTCAGCACTTTTAACTAAAAATTCTTCTGGAAGAGGGATACCAGCAGACTTTATTAGTATCTTAGATTCATGCTCTAATAGTACATTGCCATTTTTTGCTCTTGCCTTTTCAATGAGAGCTTTCCCTGTTGAGATAACATCTTCTGATATATTTATTGGTTGATGAGATTCCTCAATAGCTTCTAAATACAAGCCTCGCTTACATAATGCATTTACGACAGATACAGCAATTTCAATAGAAGCATAAGTAGGAATGCGAGCTCTCCTTAAGGTTTCTAATGCTTCTGTGCGAACAGGACTATATAAACTATGAATAACAACAGGTTTCCCGTAGTCTTGAACAAGCTTGCCAATATTCTTTGCCGTTTTAATTTCTATATCCTTTAAACTTTCGCCAAAGCGAGCACTATAACCACCAAAAAGCCCAACAATCAAAACCACATCAACATTTTCATCAGACAGTAATATGTCAACACAGCTTTCAAATAATTCTGGGTTAGCATCTGTACTACCAGCCACATCTACAGGGTTAGCTAATGATGCCTGTGGTAATAAAATTTTAGCTAAATCAGCTTGGGTAGTTTCTGACAGCTCAGCAAATTCAAGCCCATTCTCAACAATTCGGTCCGCTGTGATCGTTGCTTGCCCGCCACCATCAGCTAATACAGCAACTTTTTTACCCCTTGCAGGAGGTTGTAGTTCCAAAGTCTCAGCAACAGGCAATAGAAGGTCTGAACGTTCAACAACCGTAACACCTGACTGAGACAATAGGTTCTCTGCCATAGTATAGCTACCTGCTAAAGCCCCAGTATGTGAACTGGCAGACTTAATACCTGCTTCAGTAGTTCCTGATTTATAAACGACAACAGGTTTTTTAGGAGTAACTTCTTTGGCAACATTTAAAAATTCTTCACCATTATTAAAGCCTTCAATATAAAAAGCAGCGACCTTTGTATTGATGTCTTCTCCCAAGTAGCGGAGATAATCGCTAAACCCGAGGTCAATTTGGTTGCCAGGACCAACGTAACTGCTAAAGCCTAAATAGCCATTTGCTTTAGCCTCTAATGCGAGTGATAACAACATGTTTCCAGACTGGCTGATAAAACCTATATTCCCGGGCTTAACATCTTTTAAACCCAAAAGATTAATATTGTGATGAAGATTAAATAACCCAGAAGTATTTGGTCCGATTAACCGTACTCCATATTTTTTTGCGAGTATATAAACTTCTTGTTCTAGTTGTTTCCCTTCTTCACTCATTTCACCAAAACCACTGGCCAATATGACAACGCCTTTAACATTTTTTTTACCTGCATCAATAATAACTGCAGGAACCAATTTAGCTGGGACACAAGAAACTGCTAAATCGACTTCATCAGGAATATTTTCTAATGATGAATATGCTGGCAGATCTAATATAAATTCTGATTTAGGGTTTACTGGGTAAATTTTACCGGCAAAGCCATCATCAATCAGTCCTTTGGTCGCATGATAACCACGTTTTGTTGCGTTATTTGAAGCCCCAACAATGGCAATAGAACGAGGTTCAAGAATATACTGTAATGGATTCGACATAATGGCTTATTTACCTTTGATTAGTTTATCTTGAAGTAATATTTTTCAAAAAACAGGATAAAAATATAAATGAGATATTCAATTAGTAATATAAAATAAAATTTAAACTTATTTACCTGTAAAAACAGGCGGACGCTTTTCAGAAAAGGCATCAACGCCTTCCTGCCAATCTGATGTCTGCATACAACTAATAATGCCATCCAACTCTGTAGCTAAACAGGTATGATATCCTTCACATATGGCATTGTTTAGTTGTTTTTTTGCCAGACGCATTGACAATGGTGCTTTACTCGCAATTAAACTAGCAAACCTATATACCTCATCCATAAATTTTTCATCGGGAAAAACGTCTATAGCTAACCCTATATTTTTAGCCTTTTGCCCATTGATATGTTCACCACTAAAAATTAAATAACGTGCTTGGGTCAAGCCAACTAGACTTTGCAAGGTATAGCTAATGCCCCCACCAAGAAATGTACCAATACTAATCTCAGGAAAGCCTATCTGTGCTGTTTCAGTCATTAATATGAAGTCAGCAGATGCTGCCATCTCGGCCCCTGCCCCCAAGGCATAACCATTAACTGCGGCGATAACTGGTTTTTGTAGTTCAAATATGCGTTGGCAAACATCATTTGCCAGTGTCAGATATTCCCGCTTTTGATCTAATGTACGATCATTCGTATTATGCTCTTTCATATCTGCACCTACACAGAATGCACGGCCTTCGCCACGTATAATCACAACCCTAATGTCATTATCTTGCTCTACACAATTAAGACAAGTAAGTACATCCAAGTACAATTGCTCAACAACAGCATTTAATCTATGCGGTCGATTCAAACAAATTTCCGCAATATATTCTTCTTTTTTATAAACTACAGTTTCTAAATTTTTAATGTCCATAATGTATAATCTCTATTTATCAATTGATCTAAGATTAAATTGCTTTGTCTAGGTTTCTATTTCTTATCTACGTTAAAGTAACTCAATTAGAACAGCTGTAGCCTCACCACCACCAATGCATAATGTAGCCATACCACGCTTTTTCCCTTTCCGCATTAAATTATGTAAGAGAGTTACAATAATTCTAGAACCGCTAGAGCCTAATGGATGACCTAGAGCACAAGCACCACCAGCAATATTAGTTTGCTCTGACGTAAAACCAATTTCTTGCATTCCTAACATGGTAACCATTGCAAATGCTTCATTAATTTCAACTAAATCAATATCGTCAGCCTTAAGGTTTTGCCTATCTAATAACTTTTTCATAGCGCCAATAGGAGCACAGGTAAACGTGCTAGATTTTTGTGCGTGAGATGAATAATCGACAATTCGAGCAATTGGCTTAATACCCAACTCTGTTGTTTTGTTTTTGTGAGATATAACTAATGCAGACGCTCCATCAGAAATAGAGCTCGCATTGGCTGCCGTTATTGTGCCATCATTTCTAAAGGCAGGACGTAAAGTAGGTATTTTTTCAGGCCTAGCTAAACCTGGTTGCTCATCAGTATCAACTATGACCTCACTCTTTCGGCTATTCACAGCAACAGGAATAATTTCTTGGCTGAACCAGCCTTTGTTAATAGCTTCTTTTGCACGATTTAACGATTCTAAAGCAAAGTCATCCATCGCTTGGCGCGTAAGATTATATTCATCGGCTGTATTTTGTGCATGAAGCCCCATCGATTGCCGATCAAAAGCATCTTGCAATCCATCAAGAAACATATGGTCATATATTTTTTCATGGCCCATGCGATAGCCCGAGCGTGCTTTATCTAATAAGTAGGGAGCATTACTCATTGATTCCATACCACCAGCAACAATGATATCGGCATTACCCACTTGAATTTGGTCCGCTGCCAGCATAACGGCTTTCATCCCAGAACCGCAGACTTTATTCAATGTGGTACAAGGAACCTTATCGTCCAGTCCGGCAAGGAACGCGGCCTGCCTGGCAGGTGCTTGACCAAGCCCTGCTGGTAGAACACACCCCATATAAACCTCATCGATATTGCCAGGCTCAATTTTTGCGTTCTTTAGCGCACCTTTTATAGCAATAGAACCTAATGTAGGTGCTGAAATTGTCGATAAACTCCCTTGAAAACTACCCATTGGAGTGCGTTTGGCAGAAGCAATTACAATATCTTTTTTCATTCTATACCACTGTTTTTAAAATATTTTTAATGAAAGAAAAATTTTTCTATTCACGTATCCAAGCACTGAACTTGAAGAACTCTGCGTTTTAATCCGCCTAACTCATCCCATGAATGAAAGAGTTCTAAGGTGCAGCTTTAGGAACTATAAAAGTAAAATAGATTGTCCATGAAAACAGTATTAGGGAAGAACTATTTTTATTCAAACAACTTATTTTTTAACAGCATGACTAAATCTCATACCTAATCACGTTTTTCGTTACTGAAACGCCTTTTCTGTATGAAGTAAAAAATGAGTAAAATGAGTAAAACTGGAATAAATAGCAACTCTTTCGGTGGCCGCTCTGTAGCCTGCCTAATACCTGTTATTTTCCAGCCAAAACTGATTCCAGCCCTTTCTGCAGCACTGCCAAAAATAACGTCTTGTATAACCCAAGCATTATCTTGCATTTCATGGTTCAGCAAGATGCCTAAAGATTTCAGTTTATCTTGAGAATCAACCTCCTTTGAAGTTAACTGCAAGCTTACTATTTTGTTTATATTTTCCCCTTCAAAATTTTCCCCTTCTATCGTTAAATTAATAAAGTCATTTTCCTTCATTGAATTAACTTCTTTTACTAAAGTTGATGGCGACATAATTATTGCAGGAGGGTAAATCTTATCCCATATAAAATCAGGTCTGAACATACAAAAAGAAAGCAATAGCAAGCTGACCACTTCCCACCATTTTGTTTTAACAAGCCAAAACCCTTGTGTTGCTGTGGAAAATATCAAAATAGCTATAATCGAACTGAAAATAGTCAGCAATAGGTCGAAAACACCATCTATTCCAATCAGCAATAGCTTTGTGTTAAAAATAAACATGAAGGGTAAAATTGCAGTACGAATATCATAAGCAAAGCCTTGTACCCCTGTTTTAATAGGGTCATCGCCAGATATTGCAGCGGCGGCGAAAGCGGCCAAACCAACAGGAGGAGTATCATCAGCCAAAATACCAAAATAAAAAACAAACAAATGGACAGCAATAAGTGGAACAATAAGTCCATTTTCGGCACCTAGACTTACAATAACCGGAGCCATTAATGTTGATACAACAATATAGTTTGCTGTGGTTGGTAACCCCATTCCTAAAATAATACAAATGAGAGCAGTAAAAAACAGAATTAGTAATAAGTTACCTCCTGAAATAAACTCAACAAATTCAGTCATCATTTGCCCTAAGCCTGTTAAGGTAACTGTTCCTACAATAATTCCAGCGGCGGCAGTTGCAATCCCAATACCCACCATATTGCGAGCACCATTTATTAGCCCATTAACGAAATCATCGTATCCACCTATGAATTTTTTTGAAAGGCCAATCTCGCCTCTGAACCACGCTTTTAAGGGGCGATGAGTTAGCACTACAAAAATTAAAAACATTACACCATAAAATGCAGACTGCTGAGGGGAGTATTGTTTAACTGCAAGCGCCCACAACAAGACAATAATAGGAATAACAAAATACAAGCCTGACAGTACTGTTGGCTTTGGTTCTGGTAAATGTGTCAATTCAATTTTGTTGTCATCGCTAGAGAGGTCAGGGTATTTGGAAGCAATTCTAACTAGCCATATATATGATAGTATCGTTAGTAGTGCCATTGCTATATAGGCATATGAGCCTAAAGTAGCTTCTAAAAAATTAGAGCCATAATAAACAATTACAGTCAAAGCTAAGAGAATAAGAATATTTGTCACCCATACCAGCATTCTTTGAGAAAGTGTTGGCTTAACCAATTTATCAATACCCTTCATCTTAAGTTTTAAGGCTTCCAAATGAACAATATAAACCAGTGCGATATAAGAAATTATGGAAGGTAAAATTGCATGTTTAATGACTTCCAAATATGAAATACCAACATATTCAACCATTAAAAAGGCAGCAGCCCCCATTATAGGTGGTGTAAGTTGCCCATTAGTCGATGCGGCGACTTCAATGGCACCTGCTTTTGTTCCAGGGAAACCAACTCTCTTCATCAATGGGATAGTAAATGTCCCAGTTGTCACAACATTAGCAATCGAAGATCCCGAAATGATACCACTCAAACCTGAAGCGACAACTGCGGCTTTAGCTGGGCCACCTCGCATATGTCCTAACAGTGAAAAAGATACTTTAATTAAATAGTTACCCGCCCCTGCACGATCTAAAAAGGCTCCCAATAAAACAAACAAAAAAACAAATGTCGTTGATACACCTAATGCCACCCCAAAAACACCTTCGGTAGTTAACCACTGGTGAGAGGCAACCTTATTTAAACTTGCACCTTTATGGGAAATAACATCTGGCATGTATTGCCCAGAAAAAGTAAACGTTAAAAATACAATCGATACAATAACAAGGGGCCAGCCTAAGGTTCGGCGAGTAATTTCGAGCAAGAGAATCATTCCAACAACAGCAATAACGAGATCTGCTACTGTAGGTAATCCCATACGTTGCGCAAGGGAATCGCGGAAAAATAATAAATATAGGATAGATAACGCAGAAATAAGACCAAGAAAAATATCAAGAAATGAAAAGTTATTTTTTGATCTTTGCGAAAAAGGAAATAAACAAAAGCCAATACAACAGGCAAATGCTAAATGTATAAATCTAGCTTGGTCCTCGTTGAATACACCAAAATTAAACAAGTACGGAAGTGGAGACGCATACCATATTTGAAAAAATGACCAACCAATTAAAAGAAATATTATAAAACGCCCAGTTATTCCCGATAAAACTCGATTGCCAGTTTCCATGTGAACGTAATCTTCTGCTTCTTGGGTAAGCGCTTTATTATTATCAACCGACATAACTAAATATCCACTCTTAATAAAATAGAGTCAAAAAATTGAACACAGAAAGGAAAACCTATGAAAATAATAAAATTCTAACTATAAAACAATGAAACTAAATCTTTATAAAGCTTTATCAAAGTACTTATCTATATTTATTATCACAACTTCAATTTAATTAACACTAAAATCTATATAAATCTAGAAAGCATCCCACCAAAAGGAGGGATGCTCATGACATGCTAAAATAATTATAGTAAACCAATTTCTTTATAATATTTCTTGGCACCTGGGTGTAGTGGTGCAGAAAGGCCGTCCTTAATCATTTCTTCTTTTTTCAAGTTAGCAAAGGCAGGATGTAATCTTTTGAATGTGTCAAAATTTTCGAATACAGACTTAACAACATTGTAAACTACATTTTCAGGAACATCGACTGAAGAGACAAATGTTGCACCAACACCAAATGTAAGAGTGTCAGAATCGCTACCAGAGTACATTCCGCCAGGAATAGTTGCTGACCTGTAAAAGTCATTATCTTTTACTAGCTTATTAACTTCTTTTCCTGAAACCTCGACAAGAACACTGTCACAAGAAGTGGTAGCTTCTTTAATTGAACCGCTTGGGTGGCCAACTGTGTAGATCATTGCATCGATTCTATTATCACATAATGCTTTCGATTGCTCAGAAGCTTTCAACTCTGACGCCAAAGCAAAGTCTTTATTGGTCCAACCCTTAGCCTTCATCAATACTTCCATAGTACCTCTTTGCCCTGAACCAGGATTGCCAATGTTTACTCTTTTTCCTTTTAAATCAGAAAACTTTTTAATCTTTGAGTCAGCTCTTGCAACAACGGTAAATGGTTCTGGGTGCACAGAAAAAACTGCCCTCAACTTTTTAAACGGGCCTGATTTTTGAAACTTACTAGATCCGTTATACGCATGGTATTGCCAATCTGACTGAGCAACACCCATATCCAATTCACCCGCACGGATGGTGTTGATGTTGTAAACAGAGCCTCCAGTACTTTCTACTGAGCAGCGAATACCATGCTCTTTTCGACTTTGATTAACCAAACGGCATATTGCTCCACCTGTTGGATAATAAACACCTGTAACTCCTCCGGTACCAATTGTAACAAACTCAGCAGACATTGCTGATGATGCACCAAAGACTAAACCAATACTTGCTAGGAATAAATTTAATTTCATAATTTGCCTCTTATTATGTTTTTATAAATGAGTAATTTAAATAAAACTCTAAATTTCTATTCAGTTAACCAACTAGTTTTACCATTAACACCTCCTCCCAATAAAATATATATTATTTAAAGCTTATAGTTTTATGCTCAAAAGAAGAAATTGTATCTTCGTCAAAATCAAAACCAACACCAGGAGATTTAGACAACAGCAATTCGCCGTTGCTAAATTTCATCCCATCATTTTTAATTAATCGATTGAAGTTCAGAACAGAGTTATCAGGGAAGTATTCAACGAATTCGCCGCCACTAACACTTGGTAATAATTGAGCATGCAACTGATGAAACCAACATGGATTAACAACTGCACCATACCCAGACGCCAAAGAAGCTATTTTTCTCCACTGAGTAATGCCACCTACCCTTGGTGCCTCAGCCTGAATTACTTGAGCTGCACCTGAGGCAATGATAGTTTGAAAGGTGTGGGGACTATAATGGAATTCACCCGTAGCTAAAGGAGTGGCCACTCTTTCTGAAAGGCGTGAAAAATTATCAATATCGTCCGGCTTAAAAGGATCTTCTATCCAATAGGGATTGTAGCTTTTGTACATGTCTGCAAATTGAACAGCCTCACCCAGAGTACTCATAGAGTTGTATAGATCAAGCATTAACAAACATTCATCGCCGATTACATCCCTAACAACAGATACTCTTTCCTCTTCTTCCTTAATTGATAGCTTACCTGCCTTAATCTTCACAGCATTAAACCCGAGATCGACCCAAGACTGTATCTCATCCCTCAATTCATCTAACCCTTTGTTGGGTGCATAGTAGCCGCCTGAAGCATAAGCAGTTATAGGATTATCAATGCTTCCCCCAAGCAATGTACAAAGAGGCTGATTTAATGATTTCGCTTTACGATCCCATAGTGCAATATCAATTGCACTTATTGCATTCATGACGATACCCGCTCGCCCCTGAATAAGTGTGGAGTTATAGAGCAAGCTCCAAATCTCTTCAATGTTATCAGGGTTAAGGCCAATAACTTTTTCTCCAAACAGATCTGCTGCTGCGTGCAAAGCAGAAAGCCCGCCTCCAACACCTACATAGCTAAAACCTATACCAGAAGTTCCATCAGAACACTCTATATTGCAAAGCAAATAATCTCTGTAAGTAAAATTCATACCAAAAGCAGAGACAGGATTATCCAAAGGCGCTCTAACCCAAGTGAATTTAATACTTGAAATACTACTCATAATTTTTATTGACCTTTAATTAGTTATAAGAAAGTTCTACACAAATACGTTGTAACCACCTGTTACCGCCAGACTTAGAATCTATCGAGTTTTTAATTGACATATTGCCTCGCCGTCCATGTAAAACCCCACCGCATGCTCCTTTTCTAATCGCATTTGAAAACAGTAATAATGTTCCACTGGACAACTCAACAGACTTAATATCCTTGTCTCTAGCCATCTCAATTGCACTATGTAGTGATTCAATGGCAGACTTCCCTTCAGACGTTAATGAGAAAATTCTATCTTCCTCGTAGAATCGGCAAGCGATCCAGCCATTCCCCAAATCATCGAGGACAGCGGAATCTGACAATAGTTTTTTATCAAAACCATCACCTGACGATATTGTATATATTGGTTTTTTTAAGCTCTCCAGTGTTTTTTCATCTAGATATTTAATAATATCGCTTACATATATGTATTCTGTCTCGACACCTGCTTCGCCCCTTATGCAAAACAGCGATAAAAATGTAGGGCTATTTTTCACAAACATATTTTCGGCATGAAAAGGAATGCTCCCTGCTCCCCGTCCAGATGCCTCCCCTACAAATTTTTTAACCGGTGTTATTTGGTGAATACATCCAGGCTGATGACTAGTTTCTTCTTCTTGCATAGCGCCACCTAGAAGGGCTCCAATGCCAACCAAACAAGTTTCACTTATTCTAGTTTTATTTGAAACACGTACTTCCAACGATTCATCATCGGGCAACTCTTCATCAAAAGGAAGATTTCCAATAGTGATCAATTCAGGGCCCCTACCTTCTTTCATCGCATCAATTGTAGAAAGAATATTTTGAGGCAAACTCTCTTTAACTAAGGGCAACAGGTCCTTGGCTACATCATTAGTTTTTTTATAGAAAATATTACTTCTCTTAAATACTTTTGATAATTCTAACAGCGATAATTTTTCAGGTTCAGACAATGAAAAATGTTTTTCTTTATACACAACAGAAGGCTCCTTAGCACAGCAGCTTTAAATAAGAGCCCAGTATACGTAACATTTTCTTTTATCTTAAATGACTTATTAGATGCCATCATGAAAATAAGTTATAAGGAATATTGGCATCCCAATCAACTATCCACTAATGCATTTTTTATCCATCTTTCAAACTGGAGGACATTTTTATCATTTTTTTTATGGGGTGGCGTAATAAGATAATAGGCATAGCTGCTCATTACCTCGATATCCAAAACTTTAAGTAACGCCCCTTTTCGGATAAAATCTTTGCACAGAAAATCAGGGACCATGCCGATTCCAAGGCCCTCAACAGCTGCTTGGATCACCATATAAAAATGCTCACAACTGAAACATACGTTAGTACCTGAATCGTCTTGATTATAGAGGCCGAAAAACTCTTCCCATAAAAATGGGCGGGTATTTAAACCAATAAGTTGGTGATTTTTAAGGTCTTCAATGGAATCTATGGGGGTTTTTTTATTCAGCTTAGGGCTTACAACAAGGTTCAGCTTCTCATTAAATAACAACTCAGCGCCATGATATTTTTTATCACTTGGGAAGCATCGTAGAGCAATATCCATTTTTTTTTTAGTCGAATCTATTACATCATTTTCTGAATCAATATTGATAGTAATATTAGGGTGCAATCTTTGGAACACCTCAACACGCGAAAACATCCATAACGCACTCAATGAAGGCATGATATTGATAGTGAGTATTTCTTTGTCATGACTGACATAAAAATGCTCCGATCCCAACTCAATAATATCCATAGCTTTGGAGATTTTTGAAAGATACTGCCTACCTTCTGCCGTCAACTGAAGATTTGTCCCTTGACGATGAAATAAAGATGCATCTAAATGTTCTTCTAATAGCCTCATCTGTTTACTTACAGCGCTTTGTGTGACACACAAAATGTCAGCAGTTTTGCTAAAGCTTTCTGATTTGGCAGCAACCTCAAATACCCTTAATGCATTTAATGGCGGCAAATTTCTCTTCATACAACAGCCTGCTAGAGTTTGATAAGACAGCTTATTAGGGTGCTAATCTAACCCATACCCAACAAAATAGTCATATGACTTATTTTCATGCTGGATGAGAAAAAGTCATTTGAGAACCTTATGGCCATGCACTATACCTATTGATATCTAAAGAAAAATATGCAGGAATTATCTACTAGGGCTATCAATCTATGTCTATTAAAATCAAGCTAATACTTCTAATTGGATTTTTTTGCATAACTCCATTACTGATAGTAAGTGGAATAATAGGTTTTAGTAGCATTAGCTTGTCTAGTTCAGCATTAGAGAACAAAATAGAATATCAGCAAAGAATGCTAACAGAATTAAAAAAGGAACAAATAGAGGATTACTTTTCTTCCATTTCCTCTCAAGTAGAAGCTCAGTCAAAAAACCCAATAGTTATAGATGCTGCAGTTAGCTTCGAACATATATTTTTACAGTATAATAATGGAAAAAATTCAGTCGATAAAAATTATGAAATTTTAGAAAGCTTCTATTCTAATGATTTCTTAAAAACATTAAGAGAAAAAAGTGGCGAAGAAGAAATAAATACAGGAGGGATAATTAGCAAATTATCAAAATCAGCAATTAGCATACAAAAATCATATATAGTCGACAATCCTTTTCCAATATTAGTGAAAGAAAATTTGAATTGGCTAAAAAATAATGATAGCTACGACAAAATGCATAAAGAAGTTCATCCTGGCTTTAGAGAATATATTAGTAATCTTGGCGCAACTGACATTATGCTTGTTGATAGAATAGAGAAAAATATTGTTTATTCAGCTAAAAAAAATATTGATTTTGGAACTTCATTAGTTAATGGACCCTTCTCAAACACGCACATGGCAGAAGCAGGATTAGCCGCACTAGAAAATGATGAAGGTGAAGTTTATATCACAGACGTAAAATCATACCTGCCTTCTTATAATGCACCCGTTTTTTTTATCTCTGTCCCAATTTATGATTTTAATCAGATAACGGCGGCTTTAATCATACAGTTTGATACAAAAAAGATTGAATCAATCATGACATCAAATGAAAGATGGGAAGAAATAGGACTAGGTAAAACTGGAGAAACCTATTTAGTAGGGGGTAACTATAAATTGCGTACAAATGTTCGCAAGGCTATAGAAACACCTAAAATTTATTTAGATAGCATTGATTCCTCTAATGGAGAAACTAAAAAGGAAATGATTGAGAAACGTAGAACAGGAATCAATTTGCATCATATGGAAACCCCTCAAATTAAATTAGCTTTATCTAATAAAGCAGGATTTTTAAGAGGCATGAATTATAACGGTAAAGAAGTTTTGAGTGCGTACACTCCACTGACAATTAGGCAACATACGTGGGCTCTAATTAGTGAAATAGAAGTGGCAGAAGCATTTGAAAGCTCTTTATTATTACAGAAAGAAATAATTAAAAATATTATCCTGGGTGTTTTAATCACGATTGCTATAACTACAATAATTACATGGCCAATTACAAATGTATTTGTACAGCCTCTAATAGAGGTTGTACGGACTTTAAAGCAGCTATCTAAAGGAGATGGAGACCTTACTCTCCAGCTTAATAACACTTCTAGGAAAGATGAAATAGGTGATTTAAGCCGCTCTTTTAATGAATTTATTAATTTTATGCGAATGCTCATTGAGCAAATTCAGCAAGCAACTTGCGAGCTAGCTACATCTTGTGCATATTTAGCTGAATTAGGAAAGGAAACTAAGTTAATGTCCAGTAGCCAAAAAAGACACATAAAAGAAGTTATGAGCTCAATTGGCACATTAAGCTTGAATATAAATGAAATTACAGATGATATTGTTACAGCTGAAAACAGTGCTGACAAAGCAAAATCAAAAATTCAAGAAAGTGTTGTTAGTACTCAAAAATCATTTGACTCCATAAAGTATGCTAGTAAAGAAGTTAAACAAACTGAAGGACATATGCAAAGCCTTTCGAGTCAGGTTGATAGTATCGCTTCAGTTTTAGAAGTTATAAATAATATTGCAGAGCAAACTAATTTATTAGCATTAAACGCTGCTATTGAGTCAGCACGAGCTGGTGAACAAGGACGAGGGTTTTCTGTTGTTGCTGATGAGGTTCGTGCACTTGCAGGAAAGACTCAGCAATCAACTGTAGAAATTGGCTTAACCACAAAGCAATTATCGAATGTTACTAATCAAACCTCTACTTCAATCATACAAGTGCAAGATTACACTCAATCAACTCAAAAAAGATCGTCAGAATCACTTAGAGATATGTCAGAAGTTTCAGAGATAATTTCTCAGATGTCAAATTTAAGCAAGTCAATTTCTGATTCTGCTAAAAAACAAACGACAGCAGTTAATGATATTAATGACAATATTTCAAATATCAGCAAATCAAGTAATATTGCTGATCAAACAACCCAAAATTTAGACAAATCAATAGAGAAATTAGAATCGATATTAGAGAAAGTTAATCAACTCGTATCCCAATTTAAGGTAAGTTAGTATTTAATAGCTGAAAAATCGACTGGCATAGGTTTCTTAATTCATATAACAAGTCAATCGGCATCTAAATACCAGCTTCAGTCCAAACAACATGATAATCCGATGCAGCTTTTTCTTTTAAAGAGATTACTTAGGACAATGAGCACCAGCATACATACAGCTTCAACATTCATGCAATATTAATGATGGATGTATTAGGCTGATATTATTGAACAGGTGACTTAGATTGTGGATAGCTGCCCCCTTGCAAACAGACTAATCCGCTTTCAAACCTTACTTTTCCGGTAGCATCTTCGTTTAATGAGCTATTTACGCCATCTATTTTATAGTTAATTTTTTTGGGGATATCCGTCGGGAGCTCCCACATACACGCTGCAATTACACAATTTTCTGATGATTGTCTGCAGCCATTTTTGGCACTGCCAACTATCCATTCACCATCCTCTTTTGCCAGAAGTTGAACAGAATTGTATCTAGGGTGCGATAAATACTGATTTCTAGCAAAGCGTCGGTCGTAAGGCAAGTATGGCCCTTGCCAGTTCGTCACTCCTTGAGCTTCAACCAAGTTTGATATTTTCAGGTATCCATATTTTATATTGGTATTTGAAGTGATGGGCAAAACCTGTCCCGTATCCTTTCTATAGCTTTCTGCCGCCGCCAAAATCTGAACAAGTTCCGCGATCACAGTATCTGCTTCAACGTCTGTTGCGTCCTGAGCATGCGCGATGTTTATCGCCAGAAGTATGCCGAAAGCTGAATACGCAAATTTAGTGTAGAACTTAGAAATAGTTCTTTGATTAAAGAGTATCATTTTCATTGTGAAGCGTCTAATTTTAAAATCCTTGGCATCTGCTGATTCTATAATAAATCACTAAAAATAAAAAACTATTTTATTTTTTTCAACGCTCACTTTTACTAGCCTACTTGGGACGGGTAAATTGCGTTCTACGCCTACTAACATCGGAGTTAATATTTATCTAAAAATAACCCTTTCATTGCAAGCTGAAAATCTGTGGGGTATAAGATTAGCCCAGAACACTAATTCTTCAGTTCCTTTTGCCGAACAGCAGATTGTAATAACTTCGCTGCAAAACTCTCTGCAGATAGCGAAGAATCATTGCTTATGGCAATAACTGTAATATCATATTGCCCATTGTATTCGATTGTCGCATTGAACTCATGTTGGCTACTGCCTCCAGCATCCCCGAATCCCTCTCTCATTAATGTATCAAAACCAATACGTTTTTTGGCAGTTTCATCCAATAAATCGTTTTCTTTTAAAGCTCTAATCCAACGATGCAAATCTTTGGCTGTTGAAACCATACCTCCATTCCCAACAAGTACCCAGCTGTAGTCCCACTGAGCTGGCGAACTGCAACCTAAAATCGAATTCGATGTCGAGGCAATTGGTTGAAATGATTCTCCCCAAAAACCTGTAGATACCATTCCTGCAGGCAATAGTATATTGTCTCGAACATACTTCGTGTAATTCATTCCGGAGATCGTTTCAATCAATAAAGCTAATAATGTATAACCACTATTAGAGTATTCCTGCTTACTCCCGGGAGAAAATAAAAGTGGTCGATGCATAATCTCATTAAAAGCTTCAATTTTTGTCATCGGCTCAAAATCACCAAGTTTGCTTGTTTCATGGTAGGTATCCAGACCCGAAGTATGCTCAAGTAACTGTCTAATAGAAATAGAGGCTTTATCCTCAGGCATATCGTTAATATATTGACTAACTGGATTGTCAATATTTAGCAAGCCATTTGCATCCAATTGTGCAATAGCAACCTTTGTAAACATTTTTGTTATGGAACCAATTGCTTGCACTGTGTCAGGTGAATTTGCAATGCTTTCATTACAGGATGCAAACCCGAAACCTTTCTCGAATAAAATTTTCTCCTTATCAGCAATGAGAATAACCCCGGAGAATTTTTTCTGCCCTATTTTGGTTAAAATCTCCTGAGTAGATTCCTGCTTCAAAGTAACTTTTAATATAAAAGTAGCCACTACACCAAAAATAACGCAGGAACAAAATAGAACTATTTTTTTATGACTCATGATCTAAATACCGACATAATGTACTATCCAGCAAATACTCACATCCCTGTTCATTTTTTGTAAAACTGGCATCAATGCCCAACAGCAAAATTACTTCTCCTCGATATTAGTTTTATTTCGCTAAAAAAAGATATTAATGCCTGTAACTAGAGTATGTCGCGTCGTAAAGTTGCCACGAATACGGAAGCGATTATGGCGATAACCTATTTTGAGCTTTGTGCCTTTGAATGGAAAAAATGAAAAACCTACTGTAGCCCAATTTGCTTCAAGCCATTGATTGTCAGTGCTATAAAAAACCTCTTCTTCGATAAATGGTTTCATTTCTAAAGACGTCAGCTTCCAAGGCGCTGTGATTGTAAATTCCTGACGCAAGCGGATATCATCGTCACGCCAATCGAGAAACCGAAACTCTACTCGAGAACGGCTTGTCAGTCTCCAGCCATTCTGTACGTTGCCATAATAGAGCTCAGTCATCGGTCGCTGCTCTGTTCGCCAATCATCGCCAATACGAAACCGGGCAGCCCGATACCCTACCCGAGCGCTCCAGTTTTTGTTGATTTGATATCCCAAGCTAACGCCTGTGAACCCCAAAAAAAGCTGCTCATTATCTCGTCGAATAGCTAAATTGGAACGAGAAAGAATAAACCAATCTTTATTCAGGTCCTTCTTAAGCAGAAGGTTATGTGATGAGCCCCAATCGTCTTCAGCGTGAAGATCTGATGCAGAAATAAAAACAAAAAATAATATCAATGAGGAAGGTAGGCGTAACATTAATAGACTCTATCAAGGGTCATAATGAATTTTTTTATCTCGTAAGCGATCACGAAATCGTTCTTTTGCCAAAGCCTGCATATCAACTACAGTATCACGCTCATCAACAATCTCACGGCCTAATAAGGTTTCAATAGCATCTTCCAACGTCACGATACCAGAAATTTGCCCAAACTCGTCCTCAACTAAAAATAAATGAGCTCTTTGTTTAATAAACATATCCAGTAATTTCTGTACAGATAGCTTTTCCGACACATGGAAAATAGGCTTGGCCAATTCGCTGATAGGACGTTTGCCCTCACCTTTATAGGATGCTTCAAACAAGTCAACTAACAGCAGTTTGCCACTTATTTGATCAATATTATCGGTATAAATAGGGATGCGACTAAATTGACGAGTTTGAGGGTCATTCAATGCTTGCTCTACCGTCAAAGACGCATCAAGCATATGTACGACTGTGCGCGGCGTTAAAATTTTTTCTGTTTTGATATCGCGTAAGTTCAATAAGTTAGATAAGTAGCTATTCTCTTGAGGAAATAAAACCCCTTCCTTATGTCCTAATGAGGCTAAAGCAATAATCTCTTCTCTAGTGATTTCATTTTCTTTGTTTCGACTAAATAAATGAGTTAAACGTGTAGATACCCAAACTAAAGGGTAAACAAGTTTTATTAAGATAGAGATAATAAGAGCGGAAGGTGCTGCCAATTGCTGCCAAAACGTAGCACCTAAAGTCTTTGGAATAATCTCAGAAGCATAGAGAATGATTAAAGTGAGCAAGACAGCGATTAGCGTTTCCCATTCAGGACCAAACACCTGCAATGCTTGTGATCCAACCCCAGCTGCGCCCATAGTGTGAGCAAAGGTATTTAAAATCAATATGCTAGAAAGAGATTCATCTAGTTGGTCCTTGACTTTAGCAAGCCGTGCTCCAATTCGCGGGCGTTCACGTTGAATTTTCTCAACATAACTAGGCGTAATTGACAATAATACGGCTTCAAGAATTGAACAAAGAAAGGAGACACCAATAGCAATTGCTAAATAGATAAGTAATAGGGTCATATATAGAAGAATTCAGTTTCTAGGTCTAAGCAAGCAGTATAATCCCTATACTATTAATCACGCAATCAGCTATTTTATTCCTCCAGAACCGCTCTCAATGCTTTTTCCATTAGATATCTCGCTTGGTTTGCATAAGAATATACACAAGCGTGTACTGCAGCTTGTTTCCAATTTTCCGCACCACAGGTTTGGCTGTATTGCTCAAAAGCATTTAATCGCCGAATTAAATCGGTGATGTGCGGAGGGCATTCACAATTCAACTTATCTGATGATGCTTCTGCTTCTATCAACATGGCTTCACTAAATTGTCGCGGTTGAGTTTTAGGTAGTGTTACATCAAATGCCTTACATGCTTGATCAAGAACCGATAAGTTGGCAGACAAATCAAGCACCCTATTGACTGCTTCGTCAATACGTAGTGATTCAATATTTCCTGATAACAGAATAATACCTTCCTTTTGCAATACATCTAATACACTGTGATTAGAATATAAATACAGCACAATAACATGCAGTTTTTGTTGACTGATTTTTATAAGAGGATCAATGTGCCTTTTGTTAAGCGAGTGTTGTTCCAATATTAGCAAATCTTTGCACTCGAGATTCAGGCCATCTCGCCCTATTCTATCGAGCCAATTCTCGGCATTCTCATTAGCGCATTCGATAGCAAGCGCTGGGTAACGCTTGATGTGTGATTTAAAATAATAGCTCAAATTGATACCAACGATCTGAGTCTGAAGTAGAGTCATTAAGCCATTGGTATGCACACTGGTATCACCAGATTCCAACAATAGACTGGTAAGCGTCTTAGTAGGCAGCTGTGCGATATCGCCGATGCGCATACCTTTATCGATAAGTTTTTTAATTAAACTCAAGTGATCAATATCTGTTTTCGTATACTCTCTCTGACCACCTGAACCACGTTGCGATGGCCCTAGCTCATAACGACGTTCCCACATTCTCAGGGTGTTAGCATTGATGCCTGTGATCCTTTGAACAACTCCGATGCTCATTGTCACTTGCTCAGTATAACTACCCTCTTTCACAAGCACTCCTCTACGATTGTTGATATGAATACACTTCTGACTAACTAATGTATAAGTATAAATTTTGTAAAACTAATACATTCTACAAAAATTACGTACATTCGGATCAATTGTATAACTTAAGTAGTAGTATGTTAGACACAAATAATGATTTCGGCGTCGATTCAAGCTTCGACGAGTGTTTTGGTAATAACGAATTAGTAAACCATGAAGGTAGTCTAGAGGAATGGGTAGCGACTGCGAATGTCAACAATGATATACATGAGACAGTCTTAGACTCAATCGACTTTACTCGAATTAGGTTGACAACATTTCGATTATTGAGTCGCGATGAGGAGCATGACTTGGCAATGAGGCTAACAAAAGCGAGCGAAGCAATAGCCTTATTATTACTTAACTGGAATGACAGCAAGCAGGAATTGCTACAACTACTGGTTGTTTCTACAGAGTCGAGCCTCAGTAAAAATATATTCTCTAATGGCGAACACTATTATGATCTACGCAGTGAATTGAATCACCTTGTAACAACTAAAGGTAATCCGAAGCCTATATCACATCTATTAAAATTACTGCGAGAAGATGGTATTTCTAATGGCTTATATAGTGAATTGCCCACCACAATCACTCGGTATATTGCGCAAATAGACTGGTCTGGTCCGCTAATGGTAGCGTTAGCAAAACGTCATAGCCATATAAACAGAAAATCACCTTCGAAACTGGAATATGCAATTGATGAACTGCTTAGAAATCTAAATTCGAGCGTTATAACTAGTACTATAACAACAAAACAAGACTATCAATCTTTATTAGAGAGACATATCACCGATTACCTAACCGCACGTGAAATATTAGTAAAACACAATCTAAGACTAGCATTCTACGTTGCTAAGCGTTACGCGCAACGTCCAGAACATATGGTTGATTTGATTCAAGAAGGTACTCTGGGCTTGCTACGTGCAGCAGAGAAATATCGGCCTGCGACAGGTTATCGATTCTCTACTTATGCATACCAGTGGATAGAATCTAAGATCAGAAAAGCTCGAATCAACATTGATAGAGCCATTACCATTTCTCCAGCGTATAACAGCGAATTGGGGCGATTGTACCAACAAATGGAAGACTTTCAGTTAAAGCAGACTCAGACAGATACTGAAGATCTAAATAGCATTCGGCAACGGTTCGATACACTTGTAACACTTAAAAAACGTAGCTTATCTTTGGACAGCCAAGAAACAAACGATGGACTCTCATTGCATGCCACTATAGCTGATCCTAACGCTGACTTTTTTAACGATATCACCAGCAAGCACTATGCAGACTACATGGACTCTGTCATGCAGTCTATTCTCACAGTTAGAGAATGTTATGTTATTAATGAGCGGTTTGGTAGATTGGATAGTGACCCTAAGACACTACAGGAGTTGAGTGACATTCTAAACCTTAGCAAAGAACGCATAAGACAGTTGCAACAAAGTGCACTAGAGAAATTAACGGATTATTTTACTAACCGGACAGAGTTATTAAACGAGTGAGTGAAGTAGAAAACCAACCAATAATCATGAGGTTTTATTATGAAATATCTTATTAGTTTTGCATTAGTGCTGATACTGCCTTCTCTAGTTTATGCACAGACAAATCCACCAGCCAAAGAAGCAGCCTGCAGAGCCTGCCATGGTGTGAATGGGGCGGCACCCATTGCGCCTAACTACCCCAAACTTAATGGACAAAATAAAGCATATCTGGTCAGTGCATTAAAAGCATATCGTAGTGGAGATAGGAAAGGTGGCTTAGCCGCTGTAATGGCTGGACAGGCTAGTCAACTTACTGATAGCGATATGGAAGCACTCGCTGCTTTCTATGCAAAGCAAAAGTAAACAATCCTTTGCTTATGATTTCTACTTCATTTTACTTTTTCACTACTATCTTAGCTGCTTTCATGCTAATGACAGCTAGTAGTAACAACAAAATAAAAACTACTATTTTTGTATGAGAGAAAATAATAAGCGCATGGAAACAGGCCTATATTGGTTTAGTAATGATCTACGCCTTGCAGATAATCGCGCCTTATACAGTGCAGCTGAAAAAGTAAATAAACTATTATGTCTCTACATAGTAGATCCAGCTTGGTTTAGTCCTAACCGTTATGGACTAAACAGCATGGGTCCTCATCGTTGGCTTTTTTTGCAAGAGACTTTACACAATCTTGAAGCATCCTTAGAAGCCTTAGGGCAGCAACTGTTAATTCTTTATGAATTACCACTAAGTGCTATAGGAAAATTAATTTCAAGGTACGATTGTTAATGCAATTTTCCGCAGCCAAAATGCAGGGTTTTACGAAAATAAACAGTGGTCATTGCTACAACAACGATATAAGACGCTTTATTTTGAGGAAGAGTCTGCTCATACTCTATTTTCTACAGCGTCATTACCCTTTTCTTTAAGCGAGTTACCCACAAGCTTTTCTAAATTTAGAAAGCTGGTTGAACCTCTGATTACCAAACAGCCTATAATGACAATTGAAGCATTACCACCCTACCCTGAAGGCTGTCAGTGCTTACGTCCATCCCTACCGTCAGTGCGAATAGCACAAAAAAGTGCGATGTTCAGAGGTGGTTCTGATCAAGCAGAAAAGCATCTATTTAACTATTTTAATTCGCGCCTACCTAGCGATTATAAGCAAGTACGAAATGAACTTGATGGTTGGGAAAAATCCACAAAATTTTCTCCATGGTTGGCAAATGGCAGTCTTTCAGTAAATACCATTCTCCATCAACTCAAAACCTATGAAGAAACTATTGAAGTAAATCAATCAACTTATTGGATAAGCTTCGAGTTACTGTGGCGTGAGTATTTTCAATGGGTTTCTCACATATACTCAGTAAAAATGTTCACACAAAACGGAGTTAAGCATAAAAAAATACTATCCAGTTTTTATCCTGAACGATTTCAGCGCTGGTGTAATGGTAATACGCCTTTTCCTTTGGTCAATGCCTGCATGAAACAACTAAATGCCACTGGATTTATGTCAAATCGAGGCCGCCAAATTGTAGCTAGCTGCTTTGTTAATGAACTCCAACTCGATTGGCGTTATGGCGCCGCTTATTTTGAGCAACAATTAATAGATTATGACGTAGCATCAAACTGGGGGAATTGGCAATATTTAGCAGGTGTTGGTATGGACTCCCGCAGTAAGCGGCAGTTTGATATTGAAAAACAAACTAGGCTCTATGACCCAAATAGGCTATTTATTGAAAAGTGGTGTGAGCCAACAGATTGTCTATCATTAGACTCCGTCGATGCTGCTGATTGGCCCATAGCAAACAACAACCAGGATAAAAGGTAGAGCAACATGCTCGAAAATAGTACAAATAACAGTAACCCTTCAATAGAGAACTAACTTACCAATTATCGATTACCTTGCAGAGGTTATCATGATAACTGCGAAAATTATCACTATTGCAATGGGAAACTGTGACGAACGAGCGATAGTTTATCTGTAGATATGAATACCAGTTATGTCGATAATATCGGCACTAAATAGATGAGTAAGGGTTTAACAATAATATATTGACTTCTCTTGCTTTTTAATACTGCTTTGTGCTTCCACCACAGATTCCATTTCCTGTAGGAAATAGAATAAATTGGGGTCATAATCAGCCCATAACAAACCTATACGACTATTATCTTTATAAACAACACGTGCTTTTATTGAATAATTTTTAAGGTAATTATCCTGTTCTGATTTGAAATTCAAATAAACAAGGTCACCCCCTGTTAATAATGTTTCGCTAGTTATATTACTAATGCTAACACCTCGAATACTGATATCGCGAGTAGTAAAATGGCCTATTAATTTTTCTTTATTTCTTATACTAACAGGGATAATGATAGGTAATCGATATTCTCTTCGAGCATCCATAATACCCTCTCTAATAACATAGTTAAATTTATAGCCCTGCTCTCCTTAGTAATTTCAATTACTGAATATCATTATTTAGGTGGAATGACTAAGAGATCACTCTCCGTATAGTGAATAACTTTTTCAGCAGTATTACCAATAATTTTACCTTTGATGCCTTTGTTACCCATAGAACCAATCACAATACAGTCAGCATTAATTTTACGGGCATAATTAATGATTACTCTCCAAGGTTCCCCTTGTTCAACAAATAAACTATCACTGCTAATTTCATAATCACTAAACAGTATAGCTCCTTGACTCTTTACATCTTCTGTAATGGACTTCATATTCGGTGGATCCACAAAACCTATGTCTTTTAAAACAGAGGATGTGTTAATGGCACAACAACAATATAAGTTTGAATTTGTCTGTAACGATAATTGAAAAGCAGCTTCCAATAGTTTTGCATTAAGGTATTTTTTTGCATTATTTTTAGTTAAGATATCTAAAGCAACCAATATTCTCCTATCTGAGTGCTCATTTTTGGTTGACACACAGTAGATTGGTGCTTTTGATTTCCTAAATAACTGCCAATCTGTTGGTGTATGGAAAAAATTTTCACTTCTATGGCTGGTTTTTATGATTAAATCACAAGGGTTAGACTTGCAATACTTTCTTACCCAGGGTTCAATATATTTTTCCCATACCACTTCATAAGTTATAGTAATGTTAGAACTCTGTTTTTGTAGGAAGTTTTCACACGCTTGCTTTGTTCTATCCAACACCACACCTTTTACTTCCTTCCTTGTCGGGTCATCATTAATATATTGCAAGGACTCATAGCAAAATAACAAAATGTGAATTTTAGCTACTGTTAGTTTTGCTAAATTCAGTGCTTTATTAAATGCTATTTGTTCCTGATCAATAGGGTCAGCGATGACCAGTATATTTTTCACAGCTATCTCCTTAATTACTAATGTGTAATCAATATTAGGCATTTATAAATAAGATTATGAAAATTAGATTACTAGAATCAGTGCAAAATATATTGATAAAGATCAAACAATATCACTATTGATACTTCTGATTTAACATTGATTATTGGTGTTTTTATGTTTTATGAAATCAAGTGGATAGTTTTATTACAAGATTCATAGCTCCAATTTAGGTGCTTTCTCAAATTGAAGCTATTTCAAACATAATCAAATACTATTGAAACCAGCTATTCACCATGTCAGAGTTTTCTTCTACCCATTCAGCAGCAAATGTCGCTGCATCCTGCTTTTCAACTTCCAATGCATGAGTCATGTTAGAGATAATATTAGTATCCAGTTTTACCTTAGACAACATAGCAGCAGCTTTTGGCTGTTTGGCTTCTAATGACGCAGCATAGTGAATATGAAGATATGCAGTCTCCCATGCCACCCCTGCCCTTGATTTTTCAAACCATCCCGGTGTATCTGATGGTCTAACGATGGCCCACTGTTTTTTGTCATGAGCTGGCTCTTTCAAAACAACCAGATCATGACTGGCAAACATATGATGGGGGGTATAACAGAAAAATACCATGTTTTTATTGCTTTTGACTGCATCATCGAGCACAGACATAGCGCGTGGACCATCCATTTCTAGAAGTGTCATCGTGGAATTATAACCATAAGACTTGGCACGAATTTTTTCTATAAATGTTGAAGCCCAATCCTTTTCGCCAATCCACATCTCACCTTTTCCATCACCATCGGTATCAAATTGTTTCGCCATTTTTGGTTTTTTAAGATCAGAAAGATTAGTGATCCCAGTGCGCTTTGCTGTACCTTTAGTAACACATATATTTTGATTGCCAGCGACACCATTTGGATTCATTCGCACAGATTTTCTACTGTCTACATATTTTTTCTTAAAATTATTTTGATTTGGCAGCCAGACCTCAGGATGCACATGAACTTTACCTGAATCCATTCCTGCAAATACTGTCTGATTAGTGCCCTTTTTAAGCTCAACATCTAATCCGAGATTTTTTTCCAGAGCAGCTTTGAGAACATGAGCAGTCGCTAAAACAGAAGGCCAATTGGGGACGCCGATTACAACATCAGCAGCTTTTGTGACTGTACTACCGACCGATAAAGCAGCAGCACAACCTATTGCTAATAGCTTTTTAGAATACATATCGAATCCTCCATAAAAAGTTTATCGATCAATAGATAAATCGAAAATTTTGGATTAAGACATATAATGCTTATTTCAGGCTATCATTTATTGTGGTAATTTTCTATAAGATAAAATTTCACTAAAATTAATCATTACAGGAACACATTTAAAAGTAAGAATCTCTTAAATTTCTCATCACCCATCTAAAATTTTTGTCATATAAAAATATAATACTTTGTTAAAACAAACAAACTCTTGATATATATATTTGAAAGTTTTTATCTCAATATGGAAAAACTGCAACTATCCAAAATATAAAATTAAAATGAATACCCATAATGATGTGATGAGCAGATTATAGAAATGATTAAATTATGGATAATCGCTTACTTGTTATCAAACTATTTATAATAATAAAAATAATGCTTAATAAGTAATAAATCTAATAAAAAGCCTTCCTATTAGTTTTAAGAGTTATTCTTCCCAAATTAAAAGGCTTTTCATTTATTTACGGTCATTTAGACCCAATTACTTATTAGACTATACGAAATGACTTATTCTATAGATCTAAATAAGGGAATTCTTGTTGTAAGTTATTAAAGCGGCGGATTTTGTTATGCTTGTAACGATCCTCTCCTGAAATTTGTACACAACCATAATTTTCAAGGTCAAAATAACCCCCATGAGCTTGAAACTTGTCCATTCCTGAATAGACTTTGACGTGTGATGATGTATAACGAGAAGTTATTGCAAAACGTGTACTACGGTTAGTTGTATTTGGGTGAGATCCATGTACACAACGTGCACTAAAAATAACACATTCTCCTGGTTTCATTTCCATACTTACGGCTTCATCTTCGTCTGGTATCCAGTCATCATCCACTTTAAACTCTTGAAAATCATAACCGAAAAAAGCAGAATCTGCTGTTACTGATCTATAGTCGCCTTCACGCCCTCTCATGATCTCTTTTGATTCATCATAGTATAGTTTTTTATGGGAGCCTGGTAAAAATTTCATGCACCCATTATCAATAGTGGCATCGGTGAAAGAAGTCCAAACAGTCAGATCCAAAGGCCTATCTGGATAATCCTCAGTTGGTCTTAACATTGGCGTGCCTGTTGCGTACTGATAATTTGAAACCTGATGCCATTCAGTACCTGCAGTATTGGGGAATTTTGGGAAAAACTCGGTACGCCAGCATAAAATATCTTTACCAAGTAAAGCTGATACTTTTTCTATAATTGTTTTATGGCCTATATGCTGTGATAATTCAGGAATATCAAAATGACGATCATAGTTCACATCATTATCATGAAGTATATGGCTTCGATCTAAATTTTTAATCCGAATTTCATGCAAAATGGCTTTTGCTTCTTCCGGCTCATATAATTTTATCGGGCCTAAAAATCCATTTTCATGAAAAAACGCGACGTCTTCTTCTCTTTGCTGTTCTTTGGTAATTGCTTCATTGACCATTATTTTTATCTGCCTTGAAATAGTTAGTTTGAATAAACTGCCACACTAATTTTTACGTAATTTTATGTATACTTTATACCATCGATTATATTGTCAATAGTTTAGTTTTAAATTTACTTTTTGACTCAAAATCATCGTCAAATAAACTTAAATTAAGTCAGGCATTTTAATTTAAAATCGATGTCCAAACTACTATTTACTACAATTAATCTAAGCCATCATATTCAAAAAAGCAGAAAAATCACTAATTATAAGGATTGACAATTTTAATCGGTATAAAAACGTGAGGAATGACTTGGTATAATGTATTATTCCATCGGCATAATTGCCAATTAACGAAAGGTCAATAATCGAGTAGCCATAGCAGCTTCTATGCTAAGACAGCTGGAACGGAATCTCATCATTGTCTATTTTAACTCCGAAATTTGAGCTAGTACCTTGCCATGCCTGAAAGAATAAGCAATACCTCTGCCACTAACACGTCGCAAATATCACATGTGAATATATTTGACCTTATTCCCAAAGAGTCCAGATCAGCCCCTAATAAAAGATTAGCTAATACTCAGTCAAAACCCTTGATGGATACGGATGAGAAAGCTATCGTTGAGGGTGCAGTGATTGACTTAAAAGAGAAATCTTATTGTAATAAAGCATTAATAGATATATTGATTGATGCCGCAAATGGATCTAATGGTATTTCATTTATTGATGACAATGGTGTTGTTACTCATATCTTATATAGTGAATTATTAAAAACCGCATACAATATTGCTGAAAAATTACAACAAGAAGGTGTTAAACCTAATGACTCTATTATTGTCTGCCTAGATATTAAAAAGCAATTTGTAGAAGTTTTTTGGGCTTGCCAGATTATTGGAGCAGTAGTATTACCCGTATCAATACCCTCAGAAGCCATTAATTCAGAGACTATTGATAACTTCTTAGATATTTGGCAACTTCTTTCTTCACCTTATGTAATATTTGCTGATACAAAACAATCAAGCTTTTTGCCTGAACCTAAGGCCGCATTATTAGTAGATGATCTCATGGGGCATCAATGCACCAACATTGCGCAATTTAGTCATCCATCCCCACAAAATAGTGCTTTAATGCTATTGACTTCAGGCTCAACAGGGAAACCAAAATTAGTTAAACAATCTCACCAAACAATTTTAGCCCGATGCCAATCATCATGGCAACATGACGGTTTTAATTCTGATGATGTCTCCTTAAATTTTTTACCTTTGGATCATGTTGGTGGTCTCGTCATGTTTCATATTCGAGACATTTGGACCTCATGCCAGCAAATTCAGGCACCAATGAATTTATTTTTAGAAAACCCTTTAGTTTGGTTGGACTGGATAGACAAATTCAGAGTCACTATTACATGGGCACCAAATTTTGCTTTTGCATTGATTAACAGTCAAAAAGATAATTTAGATAAACGCCACTGGGATTTACGCTGTCTTCGATTTATTTTAAATGGTGGAGAGCGAATAGTCGCAGCGCAAGCTCAAGAATTTATACAATTAATGAATGGTTTCGATTTGCCGAATAATGCAATGAGACCAGCCTGGGGCATGTCAGAAACTTGTTCAGGGGTTACTTCATCGGCAATATTTACAATTAAAGAAGACATTTCACCTCCTTCAGTTTCTCTCGGCCCCCCACTACCAGGAACTTCACTCCGTATTGTCAATGATAAAGGGGAGATTTTGTTCCGTAACCAAGAAGGTGAACTTGAAGTTAACGGACCAACAATTACTTCTGGCTATCACATTAATGACGAAGCCAACTCGCAAAGCTTCACTACTGATGGCTGGTTTAAAACAGGTGATCTAGCGATCATTGATCTTGATGGTTGCTTGCACATTACAGGTAGAAGTAAGCAAATAATGATTGTTAACGGACGTAACATATCACTTTCAGAAATTGAAACTGTACTGGAATCAATGACAGAATTAAATACTAGTTCGGTTACTGCTCTAGTAGTAGAAAAAAACAATTCTGGTGAAGAAATGCTTGCTTTAATATTTGGGTACTCAAAAAGCACTAACCTAGAAACAGTAATTGAAGAAATAAATAGCCAGACTTTATCCATATTTGGTATTCGCCCTAGCATTACAGTTCCTCTTCCTTATGAAAAAATTCCTCGCTCTTCCATTGGAAAAGTAGATCGCAAGGAGCTAAAACGACAACTGCAAGAAAATGAACTCAATGATTATGTGCAGAAAAAAGCCCTATCTATCGCACCTACAGATATAATCCCCGATGCATTTTTTAAGCAGCATTACTACAAGCTTGAACTAGAAGAAAAATATAGTATTAAAAAAAATCAACGCCTTTTAGTCATTGCAGATAATGAAAACCAATCCGATAATTTTTTTAGTGAAAATGATTTTGACATCGAACACTGTTCCACTCTAATTTATCATCATAAAGATTACGAACAACAACTCGAAGCTAAGCTAAAATCAGAAAGCAAGTTTAATTTTATAGTACATTTAGGTGGCTTTACTTCTAGCGAAAGTGTTGTAGAAAAAAATTCTACGGGAAATAATAAAAAATTATTATTAGCAAGATCTATTATTATTCTCGCTAAAATTATCAATAATTTAAATATTACTACAACAGCAATTATTGTCACCCACAAAGGCCAGCAAGTCGTTAATGAAAAAATAAATGACATTGAGGTTAACCCTGAAAAAGCTGCACTTCTCGGATTGATCGAAGTTCTTAATAAAGAAATACACAATAGTCACTTTAAAATTATTGATAGTGATGAGCTTAATTTTCAATCTTTAGGCAAAGCGATTTTCCAAAAGACCAGCTTTACCCAAATTGCCTTTCGTCAAGGAATAGCATATCGGCTTGGAATTAAAGCAATTAATATGGTTCAAAAAGAACATTACGGCTTGCCTTTTGCTGAAGGTGAATTAGTTCTTATAACCGGCGGATTAGGTGGAGTGGCTTTCGAAATTTCTCAGTTATTATTGCGACGTTATAAAGTTTCGCTTGCACTGGTCGGCCGAACTCCTTTACCAGAACAAGAATTCTGGCCACTCATTTGTGCTGAAGGCGGAAGTATCGCAACACGCATACGTCGCCTGCAAGCATTGCAAAAAATCGGTGATGTATGTTACGAAGCTACTGATATTGCCAATGAAGCTATTTTTAAAAATACCATTACGTCATTAGAAAATCAAAAAAATAAGAAAGTTTGTGGTGTAGTGCATACAGCAGGAATATTAGCAGCAGGAAAAATAGCTGAATTTAATGAATTATTACTCGATGCATCCTTAAAAGCTAAACAAGCAGGAACAGAAATACTGTATAAGTTTTTCTCTCATCGCAAACAGTTTAAATTCATAGCCATATCTTCAACAACTGGATTTCTAGGGGGTACAAGTTTAGCCGCTTATTCTGTTGCCAATGCTTATCTCAACAATTTTTGTCAACAACAGAGCCATGTAAATACATGGGTAATTAATTATGGCCGCTGGGATGATACAGGCTTAGCAGCTGGTAGAAATGATCAAGAGGCACTAATTGCAGAAGGATATATTCCCTTAAAACCAATAGAAGCAGGACAAGCTTTACTTGCAATACTTGAGCGAGAGCCTAATAACTATATCTATGGCTTAGATGAACAAGGAGTGACCGTATCAAAATATTTAGAAAATGGAATTCCACTACCTTCCTCCCCTAGCAATGATATTTCACATCAAAAAGAAAAGGAAACCATTGATATTATCTCTAGAGTGTTTAAGCAAGTATTAAACATGGAGAATCTGAATTTAGACGATAATTACTTTGATCTTGGTGTTCACTCATTGCTGATTCCACAACTAAAAAAGAAAATCTTTGATGAAATTGGCTATGATGTTCCAACAGTAGAGTTTTTCCGTGCAACTAATATTGCAACCTTGTCAGCATATATTATAAAAAACTTCCTAAAAACACCCTCTCAGAATTCTGATGAAAATAAAACGGTAACCAACCTTTCTAAGGTTTTCGAAGAAGTATTAAAAATTGATGAATTAAAGTTAACGGACAATTATTTTGACCTTGGGGTACATTCACTCCTTATCCCTCAATTAAAAAAGAAAGTATTTGAAAGAATGGGGTATGATGTTCCAACTGTTGAGTTTTTTCGAGCTACAAACATCAATGCTCTTTCGGAATATATTGCACTAAATTTTATAGAAGCATCGTCTAAAAAAACTGATGAAAGTAAAATACTAACTGATGTTACCGAAATTTTTGAAGAAGTACTGGGCATAGAAAACATAACGCTCACAGATAATTATTTTGATCTTGGTGTTCATTCCTTAGTCATTCCTCAATTAAAAAAGAAGGTGTTTGAAAAAACAGGATGTGATGTCCCCACAGTAGAGTTTTTCCATTCAATTAACATTGACGCATTATCCCGTTATATTGAACAGTCAGTTGAAAATAATGTAAAAACATCAAATACGCCAACTTCGACTATTATTTCTGATCCACAGCTAATGACTAGGAATGCAACAAGCTTAGACTCGTCACTTGTTTCAATGAAGTTAGGCGGTTCAAAATCTCCTATGTTTCTTGTACATGATGGTGATGGTGAAACAGTATTGTATGCACATCTAGCGCGTTACCTGGATGATAATCGCCCAGTTTATGGCATACGACCTCACAATAAAGAAGGCTTCCCCATTCTTCATACTCGTATTTCAGATATGGCAGCCTATTACATTGAAAAGATGCGCACTATCCAAGAAAGGGGCCCCTATTTAGTTGGCGGCTTATGTGCCGGAGGTGTCCTTGCGTTTGAAGTCGCCTGCCAATTACAGGCCCAAGGAGAAAAAGTAGAATTGCTGGCTTTATTGGATGCAGCAGATGATCAATCTGTAAGTGAAAAAAGTTGGCATACTCGCAAACGACGAAATAGGCTTTCCGAAGCCTTGGGATATTCTCAAGAACTAAAAGCCAAGCAAAAATATTTTTATATTATTAATACACTATTAGCCAAACTGAGTAATACATTGATTTATGAGTGTATCAATATATTTAGTCGAATTAAAAACAAAATTAAGATGAACCTCTACAGGTATTACTTGGATAATGGGCACGAACTACCTAAGTTCTTACAGGATATTCCTGTAAGAGTTGCTTATCAATTTGCAGTTAAAGAAAGTAAACCAGAAAACTATCAAGGAGATGTTGTTCTTTTTAGAGCTACCGAAAAAATAATCAATAATGATCCCTTGATTGATGATACTCCTAACATTGAAAAACACAGAGACCCTCTATTTGGTTGGGGACATCGAGTAAAAGGAGAAATTATGGTTTGCGATATTCCTGGTGGTCACTCTAGTTGCTTGCACGAACCTCATGTTCAAACATTGGCTAAAAAAATGGAGTCTTTTATTAAGGAAAATGTATAGCACTATATGACAACTCAAATTATAAAAAAACCACAAACCTTATTGTCAATTATTATTGTAAATTATCGTGTTCCTGAACTGACAATCGATTGCTTACGCTCATTATTCAGTGAAGTGCAAATTTTATCAGACACAAAAGTGATTATTGTTGATAATGATTCAGGCGATGACTCTGTTAAGCAGCTGAAAACTGCTATTAACGATAACCAATGGGAAAGTTGGGCTTCAGTACTGCCCTCAGATTATAATGGCGGATATTCCTTTGGTAACAATCTAGGGATTCGTTTAGCATTAAAATCAACTACTCCTTCTTATTTTTTTATACTTAACCCGGATACACAAGTTCGGCCTGGTGCGTTAAAAAAACTAATAAGTTTTATGGAAAAAAATCCTAATGTAGGTATTGCGGGTCCTAGTTTGGAAAATAGCGAGGGCCAATTACTATCTATCGCTTTTCGCTTCCCCAGCATTTTGAGTGAATTAGAATCAGGTTTGCGCCTAGGCTTTGTTAGTAAGCTTTTGTCCAATTCGATTGTAGCAAGAGAAATGCCCAACAAGGAATGCGAAGTCGATTGGATACCAGGTGGAGCTATGTTGCTTCGTCGAGAGGTGCTTGAATCAATTGGTTTAATGGATGAGGGATATTTTCTTTTCTATGAAGAAACTGACCTCTGCTTACAGGCAAAACGTGCAGGTTGGACTTGTTGGTATGTCCCTCAGGCACGAATTATGGATATTTGTGGGCAAAGCCGCAAAAAAACAAAGGCTGGAAGCTCTAACCGTAAACCTCAATATTGGTTTAATTCAAGGCGCCGATATTTCATTAAAAATCATGGGATGCTATACACTGCTTTTGCTGATCTTGCATGGATCAGTGGCTTTACATTTTTTAGAATGAGACAGCTTATCCTGCGTAAATCAACAGATACAGATGCTGATAAACTCTTAAGAGATTTCATTCGAAATAGTGTATTTTTTAAAGGTGGGCTACGAAAATCATCGTCGACTAATAAAGAAATTTTTGATTAACCTTTTTTTGATAAGATTTTATACATAAAACAATATTTTTTACTCTGCCTAATTACTATTTCAAAATTTTTCTCAATAGCTACATTAATTAATTTTAATAAATATAGCTATTTCTTTTGACTTATGGAATATTCCTATATTTAATTAGATCAATTTAATACTTTTCATAAGCAATTTGCTATCAATATGAAAATATTGGACTAGTACTATCCATTACTACAATAATAATTTGCATCTTATCTGGAGGATAATCATGAGATTTACATTCGGCTCAATATTTGCAATTGCTGCAATAAGTTCGATTGCAGCCTTTGCTCAACTTACCCAAGCAGAAACACGCATTACCTACCGATCGGCTAAAACAACATCATCTTACTATCAAATGGGAGTACAAATTGCGGAAGCGGTTAAAGCAGGCAGCAATGGTAAAATTCTGGTTACGGTTGAGGAAGGACAAGGCTCTGTATCGAATGTAATACAAGTACCTGCTCGCGGTGCTGATTATGTATTTACGACACCTCCAGTACTCGTAAAACTGGCTAAAGCCGGTAAAGCAATGTTTAAAGGCAAAGAGAACCCCGCCTTTGATAATATTCGAGCTTTATTTCCTATACCATCTCTAACGATGCATTTTGTTGCTTCTGAAAAAAGTGGTATTCAGTCTTTAGCAGACATGAAAGGTAAGACTATTTTACTAGGTAAAGGTTCTTTCGGCGCAAAAGAAGGTGAGAAGTATCTTAAAGATCTCGGTTTAGAAGGCAAAGTAAAACTCGCTAATGTCGAGCTTTCTAACGCAGTACCCGCATTAAAAAACGGGCAAATTGATGGTTTTGTTACAGCAGGTTCCTATCCTGCTCCGAATGTCGTTGAAGCAGCTGCCTCTATGCCTGTTACTATTATCTCTTTAGGGGAAAAGGAAAGAAATACATCGAAATCTATCGCTAAACGTAAAGCGCTGGTGATTCCCAAAGGTACTTATGCGGGACAAGAGAACGATGTCACCACAACAACACTAGAAGTTGTTGCATACGCTACCACTAAAATGAGCGATGAAACTGCCTATGAATTAACCAAAACATATTGGCAAGAAAAAGAAAGAATGGGTGAAACAAATCCATGGTGGAATGGTGTTAATAAAGGCTATTTAAAAGCGATCATAGGCCCTATTCACCCTGGTGCAGAAAAATATTATAAAGAGGTCGGGTTTCTATGATTTCCTGCTAGAATGTAAATAGCTAAAGTTACGCGCTATTTACATTCTCTTACGTCATTTCGCCACCTATTTTATTTATTTTAACAAGAAGTATAACAAGCTGACTAAATGATCCGCTTTCGTTATTATGGTCCGAAATACTATAATTCTGAGTCGCCTTTGTGAAAAATGATTTACCCACGTTAAGTTTGTTAATTCGCTCTTTGGCGATAATTTTTGCTACGACTTCTATTTTTTACCACCTGTGGCTCATCTTTCAGGGACTTATTCCGAATCTAGTTAGCCGCCCTCTTCATCTGTGTCTTGCATTGCCCTGGTTATTTTTCTTTGTAAAAAGCAAGAACATTACCGAACAATTTTCAGGCTGGGTATTAGGTACTCTTGGTATAGCCGCATCGTTATGGGTTGCCATTAACCAAAACGAACTAGGTGACCAGTACGGAATATTGATGAATGACTTTCAAATTGCGATTGGTATTACTTTATTAGTCGTTGTTATAGAAGGTGCGCGACGTGCAATAGGATGGCCTTTACCATTAGTTGCTCTTGTTTCATTGCTTTATGGTTTATATGGGCAATACCTCCCGGGGGAATTCGGCCATGCAGGTCCACCGTTAAATAGCTTTTTAGGAACACTGACAATTGCAGAAGGCGGTATTTGGGGGAGCTTGACGGATGTATCCGTTAAAGTTGTTGCCATTTTTGTTATTTTTGGTGCTGTGTTAAATGCAGGGGAATCTGGCCAAGGGTTTATGAACCTTGCGGCAGCGGCGGCAGGAAAATTAAAAGGCGGTGCGGGAAAAGTCTCTGTTATATCCTCTGCTCTATTTGGCTCCATTTCTGGCTCTGCCTCAGCTAATGTCGCCTCAACAGGCGCTATTACACTCCCCGCAATGACAAAACTGGGGTACCCAAAACGATTAGCGGCAGCAATAGAAGCTGTTGCGTCATCAGGCGGGCAAATAATGCCACCACTTATGGGAGCTGGCGCATTTGTAATGGTGACACTGACCGGTATTCCATACACCAGTATTATGGCAGCAGCATTATTACCAGCTATTTTATATTTTTTTACTGTTTGGGTAGGAATCAATGCTTACTCAAAGCAATTTGAATTGAAGGGTATTGCAGCTGAAGATAAGCCAAGCAACCGTGATGTTTTAGTGACTTCTACATTTTTTCTAGTGCCATTTACAGTTCTTTTATTTGGTATGTTTGTTATAGAAAAATCACCGCAATATTCAGCATCTATGGCTATTCTTGCTGGTATAGCCATGTTATTTATTGATAGCAATTTACAATTTGATGTAAAGAAAACCTTGGGTCGATTGGAGACTGCTGTCATCACATCTGCTCGACAAATTTCAATGATTGCCTCAATCATTATCTGTGCATCTATTATTATTGGCGTCTTAAGTATCACAGGGCTTGGTATTAAAATTACCTCTTTGATTTTAACGGGTTCTGGTGGCTTATTGTGGCCATCGTTATTATTAACTGCACTTGCCTGCATGCTATTGGGCATGGAGGTTCCAACAACAGCGGCTTACGTCATTTGTATCGCTGTAGCAGGTCCGGCATTAACTCAACTGGGTGTAGAACCTTTACAAGCACATCTATTTGTTTTTTGGTACGCCCTCATCTCTACTATTACCCCTCCTGTCTGTGGCGCAGTCTTTATTGCATCAGGTATGATCAATGAAAACTGGTTAAAGGTAGCGCTGACAGCAATGGCACTGGGTGTCGGCTTGTATATTATTCCATTAGGGATGATAGCAAACCCAGAAATCCTTCAATTAGGCACAAATATTGGTTCTGCATTATTGGCATTTATTCAATTAGCTGTAGGTTTATCATTAATTTCCTATGGTTTGATTGGCTTTAAGGAAGTTATTTATAAAACTATATTATTAGTAGCCGGTGTATCCGTTATTTTTGGACATTTATTTTTCATCAATTAGATAAATACTATGAAAGATTCAATAGATAATAGAAGGATTAATAAAACCCTACCCCTGATTTCACCTAAGGAACTAAAAGAAAAATTACCGATTAAAAATCAGCATAGTGAAAGAGTATCAATTGCCAGAAAAACGATTGCAGATATTATAGATAGTAAGGATGACCGCTTATTAGTTATTGTTGGCCCCTGTTCTGTACATGACCCTAAAGCCTGTATTGAATATGCCGAGAAACTTAAGTCCATTATAGATGACTACCCTCAGCTGTATTTCGTTATGAGGGTGTATTTTGAAAAGCCTCGTACTATTGTGGGCTGGAAAGGCTTAATTAATGACCCAACACTAGACGGCCAATATAAAATTAATGAAGGGCTTATTCTTGCCAGGCAATTATTATTATCAATCAGTGATCTCGGTTTACCAATTGCCACTGAATTTTTAGATACGACATTTGGTCAATACTATTCTGATTTAATTAGTGTTGCAGCAATTGGGGCACGGACAGTTGAAAGCCAAATACATCGAGAATTAGCTTCTGGTTTATCAATGCCCATAGGTTTTAAAAATCGTACAGATGGTGACGTTTCTGTAGCCATCGACGCAGTACGTTCAGCCAGTCATCCTCACTCGTTTCCGTCCATTAATGAAAATGGCGACACTGTTATTTTTACCACAACCGGTAATGATGATGCCTTTATTATATTACGAGGAGGTAATAAATCTGGTACAAATTATCATGAAAATAATATTCTCTCACTTACTGAACAGTTACAAGACCTCAATATCAACAAGAAAATTGTTGTCGATTGTAGCCATGGAAACAGTGGGAAAGATCCAGATAAACAAATGCTTGTTATTAAAGAGATTATTAAGCAGCGAGAGAAAGGTATTAAAAGTGTTGGTGGAATCATGCTCGAAAGCTTTTTAGAATCAGGAAGGCAAGATATTACATCTGAGAATACAATGAATTATGGGCAAAGTATTACAGATGCTTGCCTTTCCTTTGAGCAAACAGTAAAGCTCTTAGACAGCCTAAAATAAAAATGTGATGTGGTGTCGAAAACATTTATTTTTCCAACACCACTAATATTTTTTATTATTCGTTATCTTTGAAATACGTTCTGGTGACTGCAAAAACCACAGGGCTCAATAACAATAAGGCGATTAAGTTAGGAATTGCCATTAGTGCATTTAATGTGTCAGCTAATAGCCAGATGTAACCAAGATCAGCAATTGCACCAAAGAAAATTGCAATAACCCAGAGAATGCGAAACGGCATTACAGATTTAACACCAAATAAATATTGCACACAGCGCTCACCATATATGCTCCAGCCTATAATTGTTGTAAAAGCAAAAATGGCCAGGCTGATTGTCACCACATAACCACCAATACCAGGTAATGCAGCTTCAAAAGCAGCAGAAGTCAATGCTGCTCCCGTTTCACCACCTTGCCATTCACCTGTCACAATAATAGCTAACCCTGTAATAGAACATACAATAATTGTATCGATAAATGTTCCTAGCATAGCGACTAAACCTTGGCTAACAGGGTCTTTCGTTGCTGCAGAAGCATGAGCAATGGGTGCACTTCCCAAGCCTGCTTCATTTGAGAATATGCCTCGTGCTACACCAAAGCGAATGGCTGCCCATACCGTTGCTCCTGCAAAACCACCAGTAGCTGCCTGGCCAGTAAAAGCACTGCTGAATATCAATGAAAATGCTGCAGGTATTTCATTAATATTTAATGCCAATACGATAATACCTGCCAAAAAATAGGCTGAGGCCATTAGCGGTACCAAGGTTCCTGCAACATGAGAAATTCGCTTAATACCGCCTAGTAAAACAAGGCCAACAACGATCATTGTTATTAAGCCACTAATCCATTGTTCAACTCCAAAAGTACCTTGTATGGCACTAGCAATAGAATTAGATTGTACGGTATTGCCAATACCAAAACCTGCAATGGCACCGAAAATAGAAAAAAGCAGTGCCAACCATTGCCACTGACTACTCAACCCATTTTTAATGTAATACATTGGGCCACCGACATACTGCCCATTTTCATCCTGTTCTCGAAATTTAACCGCACACACAGCTTCAGCATATTTCGTTGCCATACCAACTAATGCTGTGATCCACATATAAAATAAAGCGCCTGGCCCACCAATAAAAACAGCCGTTGCAACACCCGCTATATTACCGGTACCAATAGTGGCTGATAGAGACGTCATTAATGCATTAAATGGCGTGATTTCTCCCTTTGCCCCTGGAGATGATTCTCTCCCTTTAAATAGTAAAGAAAATCCATAAAATAATTTTTGTAGAGGCATTGCTTTTAAGCCGAGCATTAAAAAAAAGCCAGTACCTAGAATAAGTACTAACATAGGCACACCCCAAACAATGCCATTCAGCCAGCTTGTGGCTGAGGTTAACGCGTCCATAAAAACTCCCCGTTTTTTTAATTATTTAAGTTTTAATTGTAATTATTAAATGCGCAATATATGCTCGATATGATTCTGGCATTATCATTTAATAATTTATTTTAGAAATTTCACGAACTTATAATTTATTCTTCTTCACGTTCGATCAGGTGGCGCATTTTATTATTCATTTCTACTAATTTTTTGATCATTCCTACGGTTTTCTTGTTAATTACTCTGATATTTTAACGCCCTATTGATATTTTCTACGGTTCTATTTCTGATTCCTCTGGTGCTATTGCTTATTGCTACTGCTTTATTGTAAGAAAGCGTTCTTATAGCGTTAATATTTTTTATGCCGCTTAATAACGCTAGTTAGTTAAAACTTGATAATTATAAGAAAGAGAAAATATATGAAACTACATACTTTTTTAAATACAGCCTTTATAGCTATCAGCTTATTAGCTGCAATACCATCACAAGCTCAAACCATTCGACTGACGACAGAGTTTTATCCACCTTATAATATGGTAGATGGTGATAACATTATTACTGGTATATCAACAGATATCGTTAGAGAATTATTCAAACGGAATAAAACAAGCTATCAAATTGAATTGCTGCCTTGGCAACGAGCATATGACAGCGCATTAAGCAATCAAAATAGCGGTGTTTATTCAACATCTCGCACAGCAGAAAGAGAGCGCTTATTTAAATGGGTAAGCCCTTTAACAACCTATAAGTGGGTTTTCTTGGCAAAAAAGGAACGAAATATCCAACTGAATTCACTTGAAGATGCAAAGAAATATACTATTGGTGGTTACTACGGAGATGCCACAGCTCAGTATTTGGAAAGCAAAGGGTTTACATTAGATTTAGTTAGTCGTGATGATTTAAATGCTTTAAAACTGGCTAGAGATAGAATCGACCTTTGGGCAACAGGTAATTTGTCGGGGCCCTATTTTGCAAAAAAACAAAATGTTACCGGCTTAGTAGAAGTACTAACCTTCAAAGAAACGCCAATGGGAATTGCATTTAATCCAAATACCTCAGCTAATATTATCAATAGTTTAAATAAAACATTACAAGCAATGCATGCTGACGGCAGCATTAATACAATTTATGAAAAATATCGCTAAATAATTTTTCTAGTAACGCTTTATTATTTTAGCGCCATCTCTGGCGCTAAAATTACTCATAAAGATTATTATTTATTATTGATTCGAGGCGAAATTTCGAAACCTAAAATCGTGTCGCTATATTGGAAAAGTATACGGAACTTGCTGGTTGAATCTTCACCTGCAAATGGTATTTTTGGCAAGTCAAGGTTCGCTGGTGCAAAATTAATGTTGCCTCCAATATAACCACTGTTTGCCGCTTTAGCTTCATCACCAATATAAGCGACTAACGCGAAATCAGCTGCCGCAATACCAACATTGCCAGCTACATGTAGCGCCGTGAGATTAACAGGCAAGCCCAATTGTTGCCCTGCTAAATACATAGCAAGGGGGCTCACAGCAGCACCAATTAAATCTGCTGCAATAGGCAACCCAGCTTGAGCCCCCAATGCTCTCAGATCATAACTATGCGCCAAACCCACTGATAAACCGCCGTTGATTAAGCCTTCTGAAATAGGTGCTTCATTCCAGAAATGTCTGGCAAGTTCTGCAAAGCGTTTAATGCCACGATAAAGCGTCGGGTTGGCAACTAATCCGTTTAACTGCCCAGCCGGTATTTCGATGGCAAGCATAACGGCAGCCATTTCCACCACAAAATTAATGGATTCATTAGGGCGAATAAAGAGGCCCGCATTGTCATTAATCGCAGTAACTAGGTCGTCGTAGTCCAGCACTACTGCATGATCAACCATGCGACTTAATGCCAGTGTCATCCACCAACGCATACGGTCAACAATATCCGTATTGTAAGTTACCGTACCTCTGGGAATACCCAGTTGCGAACCCACCAATTGTAGCAACTCGCGAGCCAGCGCTGGATTTGCTGCAATATCACTGGCTAAACGTTGGGCTGTCACCACGGTAGCGCCACCTACCTGATCTCGAACCTGGCTCACAATTGAACCTAACGCAAGTCGAATGACTTGATGCGATAATGGCCCATTGAGCACATTAGTCACTAACTGTTCACCCCGAGCTTGAGCTGCTTCTACAGAGTCAATCAACACAGTAAAGTCATCAAATTGAGTGCCATCCAATACTGTATCGATACTGCCCGGGTCAGAAGCACCATCTGCTACGTGAGAGACATTACTACTAAACCAGTTTTTAGCCGTTTTGATTAATGTCATTGGACTAATGGTTGCATCCGGGAAGGCAATTCCTGCTTGAGAACCATAAATAACACCCGTCAAACTTGAAGTTGTAAAGGATTCTCCACGACTTGGGTACCAGCTTTGCCTAAAGATAAACTCTTTAACACCAAAGATACCCGCATCGAGTGCAAGATATTCCTGATTAAACGGACCATCAAGATCAACACCGGTGAAGTCAATGGCACGCAAACGGATTTCCACTTCATGACGACCATCCCCATAAATCCGTGGGTAAGTTAAGGTAATACGGAACTGGAGATCATCCAGGAAGCTTGGGCTGATATTATCCATCAAGCGAGTTAAACGCGGGCAATCCTGACAGGTAAGTTCAATAAGCTTAGTCACCGCTACATAGTAAACTGCTGACATATCGACGCGCCGGAACTTACCCGAATCTGGGGCCCCAAATAACGTTGATGATTTAGGATCTCCTGTCGCTGCCTGTGCATTCGTTGTTGTTGTATTACTACCGGCACTACCATTATTAGTCGGTGTTTCCAGATCTAAAAATTGCACTAGACCAGCCGTATTGGACTCAAGTTTAGCGGCGGCATCAATAAACTCAGGTACAAGTTTAATATCCCCACTCTCTACCTTGTCTACAAACCCTGTCATCAACTGCACATAGTTGTACATGGTCTTAAAGTCTTGGCAACCACTGATCCAACCTTCCTCACTGATATCCGCATTACGCTGATCGTAATTCGATAACAGATTGGTTAAATCAACACCTTGATCGTACAAACACTGTAAGGTTTGTTTCACCACATATAACTCAACCTCAGTACCAATCACAGCTGCCAGATAATCAAAGGTTGTCTGAGTCCAGTTAGTCACAAAAGTAAAGCCTTGACGTATCCACGAGGCTCTGGTTTCTGCAGACTGTTCAGGCCCCAAACCTAAGCGGACAGTCGATGGCGTAAAGTAATCAGTGCCATTCACCGTAAACCCTTGATTGCTGTAACGCAGAGGCTGGCTTGTCGAAATATTTGGCTTCACATTAAAGTTGTACAAACGTTTGGCGCGGGCTATCGAGATTTTCCCTAAACGCCAAAGTGCATAGATACCGTAAGTATCTGGATCACTGCTCAATAAATTGTTGATATTATTGAGTGCCGTGGTGTCGCTATTGTTACTCGCGAGATAGGTATAAACCTCGTGGGAGATCGCTTTGTAGTTATCTTGTCCGATCGAGAAGTCCGAGATCACTACTGGGAAAGTTGGGTAGCCATCCAGACCCACAGTCGAGGATAAGGTCATCAGCCCTGCACTATCAGTAACCACAGAGGTTTGTTCCACTTGCCCATTGATTAAACGATGACGACGTAGGTAACTACTTTGTGAACCGAACCAGGAAACCTTCGGTAAATCCGGTAACTGGCTAGGGTTAGCAATCATAGTATTACTAAAATCATTGCGCACAATATCGCGGCTATCGCTCAGCTGGATATCATCGCCTGCACTGCCATTCACATCGTCCTGACCAAAGCCACCAATAATAGTGTCTTCGCCATCGCTACCACGCAGGGTATCGTTACCAGCACCACCGACGATGATATCGTTGCCTGCTTCACCGTATAGCTTATCGTTTCCGCGGCCACCAACGATGGTGTCATTACCGGCCCCTCCTTTGACTTCTAAGGTGCCATAGTCAACATCTTCATCAACAACAACTGAATCGTTGCCACCCGCAACACCGATAAAGAGTCGTCGTGTTTGCGTCGGTGTGAGTTTTTGTACAACGCCATTGATAACCGCTTCAACCGAGTCAACACCTTGTCGGATATGCACGGTATCATCAGCCGCAGTACCATCGTAACGCCATGTATATTTATCCGTTGGTACGGAAGGCGCATTACCCCCAGCAAGGCTATTCACGTAATAACCAAAGTCGAGCAAGTTACCGTACGATGCATTCGATGTATTGATTTCACTGATGACAAAGTCGGCAAATTGAATTTGTTCATCTCGCAATTTATCGCCTTGGACAATGCTGCGATAAATCCCCCACTTAGCTCGAACAAAGTCACCGCCTTTCCAGGTCGGTAAGCTATAAGATGAAAATTCCATAATAGGTTTGGCTTCAAGATTAAAAGGGTCGGTAATTAATATCTCATAACGACCTTCGTTCTCGGTACCAAAAGTGACCTTCTCTAGGACTTGTACCCACTTGCCTTCCAATTCAGAGATGGGGGCACTAACAATAGTGACCTGAGGCGCAGTCGTTGGAGAATAACGTAAATTTAACCGCGCTGGCTCTGTTTCTACAACACTAATAACATTGCCATTAGCATCATAAGTTCTTTCTTGTTTAGCTCCGACAGCGGTTAAGGTAATCAATGGCATTCTGGCATTTTGTCCACCTTTGGGTTTTAGCTGGTGTAGGTGGGTAAATTTATCTGAGCCCTGAAACCCTGTTGGGATTTTAAAACGCCATGACATAAAGTGGGTTTCACCTTCTGTGGCCAATTGATGCTCATGAGATTCTGCATAAGCTTTAATTTCAAGTCGCTGGCGATCATTAAATTTACCATCGGTACGACAACGATCTGTATCCGGTGTCGCCACTGCTCGATTGGTATCACTAATAAAGGGCCGATGATCGGATTGGTGAATATCGAAGGCAAACACATTGGTACCCAGAGTACTATCAAATAACTGAGTAATGTGAGGGCCATGTCCGGGATGGGACAAATCCGTATGTTCAACGGCACCATAGATACACGGGAAGTTAGGCACTTCACCATTGGCACCCTCAAAATTACCCGGAGAATAATTTTTAATTAAAGTGCTGTTAATTAAATCATACGCAGGAGTTGCGGGGTTGGCTGCTAAATGTGTTTCTGTACTTTTAAAACTACTCCAGTTTAAGTTAACAGGTGTACCTGCAGGTGAAGCCTTTGAACCAACAGTAAAGACTTTGACATTATCAATATACACCTGATCACGAATATCTTTGCCTTGGGCTTGAATCCGAAGAATCGTTGTCGTGGTTAATCGTCTCGTTGACGTGAGATTACTCGGAATGGACACGATGGCCTTATAGCGTTTCAGGTTAATAAAATCTTTACCTGCATACCATTTTTTAACAGGCACAAAATCAACGCCTGCATTCGTGGAAATAGATAAATCAAAACTGTCATTATCCGCGATATCCATGCCATAGCCGACAAAAGAAAATTCTAACTGTAGGGATTGCACTCGTGTAAAGTCAGTGTTGGCAGTATAAATTGAGGAATAATTGGGTTTGTGTTCACCTAAACTCTCACCGGTAGTCGGATCGGTACCATTGGATTTACCTTCCACATAGCGGTCACGCAAGGCAACATTTCTATTTTGTTCTGCAAGGAATGCCGTGGTATAGGCGTTGCGCCCACCGTCTTTCCAAATGCCCCAACCTGCGGCATCGTCGGTATCGAATGTCGCATGATCATAGGCGACACGTTCAGGGTGTGGTAAATCATTTTGAGGACTAATGGTATCTTCACTGAACGCCGGTGCACCGCCAGTATAATTAATGGCGACATCATCAAAGAAAACTTTGGTTTTAGGGAAGGCGGTATTTAAATAGCCTTTAAAGCGAATCACAGTGGCTTTTGACAATAAATTTTGGGGTATTGTAACAAAGCCGTTGTTCCAATATTCGCGCGTATCATCAGCGCCTAAGCCAGCACCATGTTTCGTTTTTGCAATCAGTCGACACGTTTCGATTGCTGGCGGTAAAATTAAGAGCAAACACTCTTTGAGTTCGTCTCCCAGCCATTGAGAACTGGCACTTTTGACCACTCGGTCACCACTGGCGTCTGTTGTGAGAATCGTGGTAAATGATCCGGGTTCCCCACCTTTATTGGAGACTTCAACGGTAAAATTCCCCAGGTTTTCAAAATTGATATTACTGTTAGTGACAATATATTTAAAATCAATAGAGACTTCAGAGGACTGAGAAAAATCGATAGGTTTTGAATAAAAAGAACCATAAAAAGGTTTGGGATTGCCATTCGCATCTTGATAGTTTGCGGCAATGGGGTCTAAAGCAAAACTGTGGCCACCGGTATATTTTTCGCTGGTTTTTTGACTGGCTTTTGAACCACCGTCTTTCCAGAAACCAAAATAATCAGTGCCGTTACCGGTCGGATCCTGATCGAGCTCATAGACTTTGTTTAAAGTTTCGAAGCCTTCCGTGTTGAAAATTTCTGCATAGGATAAACTGATGCAGGAAGCATAAAGACATACCGCATAATAAATAGATTTCATTAGCAATCTCACATTGGATTTTTTCGGTGCCGCATTGTATACGTTAATAAATTGAATTTAATGTGAATCAGTTCCGCAATAAAAATGATTTTTTCTATCGATAAAGATTAGTTGATAAGCTTTAACTTCATCTTATGAATAAATAAAAAATCAAATAATATTTTGGTGCTATTTAAAATCACAAAAAAATTAATTAATAGATTTATTCGTCTCATTTTTAAATTAGTTTATTAGTGTTTGACTTTAATCAAATTAAACAAATTTAAAAATTAAGTTATGGCACTATATTCATCTAAAAAATTTTTAAGTGTTGTGACAAGAAAAAATAAATTTATAAAATCATTATTTAATCCACGACTTACACAAATTAATAGTGCAGGAATAAATAGAGATTTTACTAATATAAGAAAATTGGTAATGACTTGAGAAAGGAAAAGCAAGTAATAGGAAGATTAATGCATATATAAATTATTTAGTTTTCTCACATTGAAACAATTGCTATTGAGCACTTCGAGTTTCCGCACCCAATAGCAATATAAATATTAGATGCTCATACAAATATATTTTATCTCCAAGTAGTCATCGATACCGTACTTGGAACCTTCACGACCAAGCCCTGAAGACTTAATTCCACCGAACGGAACTTCTGCAGTAGAAATTAAACCCGTATTAACACCAACCATACCGTAATCCAATCCTTCAGAGACACGCCACACACGACGTAAATCATTACTATAAAAATAGGAGGCTAAACCAAATTCGGTATCATTAGCCTTTTCTATTACTTCATCATCGGACTCAAATCGTATCAATGGTGCTAAAGGCCCGAAGGTTTCTTCTTTTAAAATTTTCATCTCCTGAGAAATTTCTGAAATAACTGTTGGTTGGAAAAATAATTCACCCGCCTCTGAGCGTTGTCCACCAGCAAGTATTTTCGCACCTTTATCGATAGCATCTGCAAGGTGGTCTTCAACTTTTACGACGCCTGCTTTATCAATCAAAGGGCCAATATTGACGCCAGCTTCCGTGCCCTGACCGACTTTTAAGGCAGAGGTAGCGGCGGCCAGTTTTTCGGCAAACTGTTCATACACGCCATTTTGCACATAGATTCTGTTGGCACAAACACAGGTTTGACCTGAATTACGATACTTCGCAATAATCGCACCTTCAACGGCTTTATCCAGATCGGCATCATTAAAAACAATGAAGGGAGCATTGCCACCTAACTCCAATGACAATTTTTTAATATCATGTGCGCACTGACTCATTAAAATACGCCCTACTTGAGTTGAACCCGTAAAAGTTAATTTACGCACTTTTGGATTAGCGCATAATTCTTGTCCCATTCCTTTGGCATCCATACCGGTGACAATACTCAAAATACCTTTAGGTAAACCTGCACGTTCACCTAGCACAGCCATGGCAAGCGCAGATAGCGGCGTTTTTTCTGCAGGTCGACCAACGAAACCGCATCCAGCCGCTAATGCAGGACCTACTTTTCGTGCGATCATGGCATTGGGAAAATTCCAAGGAGTGATAGAGCCAACAACACCAATCGCTTGTTTAATAACAACGATCCTTTTATCTTCCAGATGGCCTGGGATAACATCACCGTAAACACGACGCCCTTCTTCCGCAAACCATTGAAGAAAACTTGCACCATAGGCGATTTCTCCACGGGCTTCTGCCAACGGCTTGCCCATTTCAGCGGTAAGTATTTGGGCTAAGTCTTCTTGGTTCTCCAATAATAAAGAGTGCCACTTTAATAATATTTCAGATCGAGCTTTAGCCGTTTTGCTTGCCCATTTTTTTTGAGCATCATAAGCAGCATCAATGGCCGTTTTAATGGCATCTGCCCCCAAGTTTGCAACGTTTGCAACAACTTCTCCAGTTGCAGGGTTAGTGACAGCCATTGTGTCTTCACTGGATATCCAGTCACCCGCAACATATGCGCGTGTTTCTAGAAGCGTTGGATCATTCAATGTTAAAGCCATAGGATTTTTCTCAGTAAGATGATGTATAAATTTTTAAAGCATCAGCTTCATTTATTTCACGAGGATTATTAATTAAGAGCCGTGTTTGCTTTATCGCATCAACGGCAAGTTTCGGTAAACTCTCTTTTGGGATGTTCATTTCTCGTAAACATTGTTGTAAGCCACATGCTTTTGAGAGCTGGGCTAAACGGTCACAAAATGCCTCCGCTCTCTCCTGCCCTTGCAACTCAATAAGATCATTGAATGCAATAGGTGCAAGATCAATATAAGCATTGGCTGACGTCTCTATATTAAAGCGTAAGACATGGGGTAAAACAAGCGCATTAGAAAGTCCATGAGGAATATGAAAGTGGCCACCTAAAGGATAAGCCAATGCATGAACAGCAGCTACGGGTGAATTGGCAAACGCCTGGCCGGCTAACATTGAGCCGAGTAACATATTAGAGCGTGCCTCTATATTACTGCCATCGTGTACTGCCGTTAAAATTGAATTGCTCAATAAGTTAAGGGCTTTCTCAGCCATTAATTTAGAAACAACATTATTGTTGGGGTTTAAAGAAGCATACGACTCGATAGCGTGTACCATTGCATCAATTCCTGTAGCCGCACTAATGTGGGGCGGCAGTCCTAAAGTAAGCTCCGGATCGAGAATCGTTATGTCCGGTAAAATAATGGGAGATACAACGCCCATTTTTTCGTTAACCCCTGTTGTAACAATGGATATAGGAGTGACTTCCGAACCTGTCCCAGCGGTTGTCGGAATCAGTAAAAGAGGAAGTCGTGGTCCTTTTGCATTATTAATGCCATAAACACTTGTTAGAGTATCATTTTCAGGAACTAAAAGAGCGATGAGTTTGGCGACATCCAGAGACGACCCACCGCCAATACCAATGACACCTTCTATTTCTTTTTCTTTTGCTTGTTCAACTGCATCAAGTATCACTACCTCAGGAGGGTCAGCAGCGACACCGTTATATAGCTCTACATCGATGTTTGAAAGCGCTAGAATAGTTAACGCCCTTTCAATAATTCCCGTTTCCATCATCCCTGGATCGGTCACGAGCATGATGCGCTGCCCTATTTCGTTATTGACTATTTCACCGAGACTGGAAAGTAATCCGATTCCAAAACGAATGCTTTTTGATGTATTAAAGTTAAAATTATTCATGGACCTTACCGAATGGCTGTTGGATTAATCATCATTTGCACTGCGCCACGGATTCGTGTCGTGCCTAACACAAACATAAATTCCCAGGCTTCATCTTTTGCTAATTCTCGTGTATCCATATTTTCCAAAAGATATATTCCATTTTTAGGAATTAGTATCTGATGAATTTCAAAAACGCCCGTTCCTTCGGGAAAAGGCAAGGCTTCCACACCCCAAGTATCAGCACCTACAGCCACAACTTCTTTTTCTGCAAGATATTCTGCCCCACTTTTTCCTAAACCTGGTTCAACACTGACATAACGTTTATGATCCTTATTTTTGCCATCGAGAAGCTCTAACCACCCTGAATGAAATAAAACGACATCGCCTTTACGTATTTCAACCCCTTGTTTTTTTGCCACTGCCATAATGTCTTCTTTTGTATAGGCAGTGCCTTCTTTTACGATATCAACACCATAGTAAGCTGCCATATCCAATAGAATACCGCGAGTAACAATAGGAGGAAGTTTTTCAAGGCCAAGCTTAAGCATGCCATCTGCTTTAGCAATATCGGAATCTTTATGACCGTTATAATAAATGTGATCTATCCCTATATGTGAAAGCCCATCAATTTGTGAGCCTATTCCCAACCAACCCGTAAATATATCGTCGTTATAAGTCATATGGTTATCCCCTAATCCCTTGGTAGATATTTGATTAGGCTGTAACACTGTCAAACTCATTGATCGAGGAGCGAAGGCCGGTGTATTTTTATCAATAATAATACCCAGATTATATGTCTTGCCCGTTTTAATCATCTTTGAAGCCTCTAAAACACTGCTTGGCGTGATGCGATTAGCAGCGCCTATCTCATCTTCAGGCCCCCATTTAGACTTCGTCCAATCATTTGCGTATAAAAAATTAATCATGCTGACGTTAATCAACCCAGCAATAAAAAGTACTTTAATCATTTTCTTCTCCATTATTATTATTTGTTTTTTAACAGTTAACTATTCAGTGCTTGTTACATCTCATTAATCGCCCCTCTCTCTATGGAATACACTCTGTCGACTACTTTTTTCGAATGGGTATAATCAGATTCAGAAATCAAGACAGATAAGTTTTCTTCTTTTAATTGAGAAATGACCTCCATAAGCCGTTGAGCCAGTGCTGGAGCAACACCTTCAAAAGGCTCGTCTAGCAATAATAAATCTGAACCCACAACCATCGCTCTCGCTAATGCCACCAATTTTTGCTGACCGCCACTTAAGGTTAACGCACGTCGATCAGAAAAACGGCTGATTTCTGGCATTAATTCATAAACCCATTTCAAACGCTCTGGATTCTTGTCTTTTTTAGTTGCCCATAGCGGCACCATAATATTTTCTTCTACAGTAAAATGAGGCACTAACCGCCTGTCCTCAGGCAAGTACCCAATGCCTAACATTGCACGAGAAGATGGAGAAGATTCATGCAGTGCATTAGTTTTAAAAAATATTTCTCCTGATTTAGGTGAAAGCAATCCCATAATGGCTCTCATTAATGTTGTTTTACCTGCACCATTACGGCCAATCAAACCTACGGTTTTTCCTTTCTCAACAGAGAGTTCCACATTATTTAAGATCGGCACTTTTTGAATGGATAAGCTGATATTATTTACAGTTAACATAAGTCAATTACTCCGATCTAATTAATTTCAGCTTGTCGATGGAATTCAGTTCCTATGACAAACTCACGAACACGCTCATCTTGTAACACCTCTATTGTCGGTGCATCGATAAGAATAGTGCCTTCATAAAAAGCAACAACTCGAGGAGCAAAGGTTTCAATAATTTCCATATCATGCTCAATGAATAAAACTGCGGTGCCAGTGGTTTTCAATGCCTTCATCAAGACATTCATGATTTGCATTTTTTCATCGGCACTCACACCACTAGTTGGTTCATCCAAAAACAATAAATCAGGGTTCCCAACTGTCGCCATCGCAATATCAACTAATTTACGAATACCTTGCGCTAACACCCCTACTTCTTGTTGCGCATATTGACTGACTTGAAAGCGGTGAAGAATTGTCATCGCTTCATCAATCAATTGATCCGTTACGGCTGGTCGCAATAAAGCAGGCTTTTTTTGTTTAGCAATGGTTAATGCAATGATCATATTATCGAGAACCGACAACTCTAAAAACAATTGAGGAATCTGAAAAGAACGACAAATACCTAATCGAGTAATATCTCGTGTTGGTTTCCCAACAATAGAGTTTCCGCGATACCTGATTTCACCACCACTGGGAGCTAGATAGCCTGTCACCATATTGACAAAGGTTGTTTTTCCAGCACCATTAGAACCAATAACACCTACGACTTCTCCAGAATTAATGGTGATATTAATATCAGAAGCAGCAACAACAGCACCAAAGGTGCGCTCAAGCTTAATAGTTTCTAAAATGACACTCATGATTCACTCCCCACAATTTTTTGTGGCTGTGTAGTAGCAGCCGCTTTCTTCTTTTGGATTAATGACCACAAGCCCTTAGGAAGAAAAATAATTGTCAATAACATCAAGGTACCTAAAATCATTTGCCAGGTATTGGGTGAAGCCTCTACAGCATAAACACGTACAATTTCCAGAATAAAAGTACCAAATAAAGGCGCCACAATATTGCCTGTTCCACTGAGTATAGAAACGAACACAAATTGCCCTGACGTTGTCCAATTCGTCATTTCCGGGTCAACATGTCCAAGTGCCAATGCCCACAACACACCACCGATGCCAGAAACAGCAGCAGCAATAATGTATTTGATATGGACAGCCCGATGAGCAGAGGTGCCTAGGTATTCAACACGCAATTCATTTTCACGTATAGCCTCACCAACATAGCCCATGGGACCACGCAGATATCGATTTAATAAAATCGTGCAGATAATTGTTGGAATACAAGTAGCCACATAAAGAGCATGCTTAGCGGTACTTCCTTCAGGTGCCCAGCCTAAATATGTAGCACTAGGTAAGTTGAATCCATCAGTACTGCCTAATACTTCAAGCTTCGATAACAATCCAAACAAAATCATAGATAGTGCAAGTGACAACATGGCAAAAAATATTTCACGGTAGCGGCGCAAAAGAAAGCCTGCAAAAAAGGCAACCGTGACACTCGCAAATAGGCCTAATGCGATTAATACGAAAATATCTGAAATACCTAGAAACTTTCCTGCCATTCCAGCCGCATAACCACCAATGCAAAAATATAAGCCTTGGCCAAAACTCACCAAACCTGCCCTCATCTGTAACATAACACCCAATGCAACTAAGCCTGTACCCAGTGAGACTTGAATATAATTAACAATCCACTCTGGCAATATAAAACCCAATACAATTAATACCGGGAGGCTAATCATTAGCCCCTTCTCTGTGCGATCAAGATTCGTAGTCATATTTTTCTCCTTTCTGATAACGCAAACAGACCATAAGGCTTAACCGCAAGTACTGCAGCCATCACGAGGTAAATTGAAAATAATTCTGCTGCTGGATAAAGGTGAACCGAAATAGCGCGTGCAAAGCCAACAAATAAGGCCCCAATAATTGCACCACCGATGCTGCCCATGCCACCAATAACAATGACAGCAAATGCCATTACAATTATTTCTGCGCCAATACCCGGCACTACTGATATTTGCGGTGCGGTTACTGCCCCTCCAAGCGCGCCAAGTGTGGCACCAATAATAAAAGTGACTGTAAAAAACAAGGTGACATTGATACCCAATGCACTGCTAATTTCCCTATCTTCAATAACCACTAAAAGTAATTTACCAGTACGAGTTCGATTAAGTCCCCACCATAAAACAGCACCGCAAACAATGGCCAAACCAATAAGGGCAAATTTATAGACAGTGTAAGGAATGCCAGCTATGTCGATATTCCCAAGATAATAGGCTGGCTGATAAGCCACCAGAGATTCTGTACCCCAGATTATTTTGGTCACATCCTCCAGAATAAGAAATATTGCATAAGTCACCAGCACCATTAACACTTCATCGCGACCATACATAAACCGTAAAACACCACGTTCGATTAATAGGCCAGCGATAACACCGACAGCAATTGCCGATAAAGGAATTAAAAGATACGTTAATGCGACGGTAGAGCCTGTTTGTAAATAAACCCCGATAGCCCATGCGGAAGAATAAGCGCCTAAGGCATAAAACCCACCATGGGCAATATTTAAAATGCGCATTACCCCATAAATCAGCGTAAGCCCAACCGAGGATAAAAAAAGCCATGCAGCAAAGCCAAGGCCATCGACTGCTATTGCAATTGCAGTTAACATGAATACCTCTAATTATTTTTATTAGAAAAAGGTATGAACCACTTATTTCAAAAAGACAAAGAGCGATCCATACAAATTGGAGAAACTAAGAACTCATATTTAATTAAGGCTACTGACAGTTAGCGCCTTTAAAACCAGATTCGATCCAGTCAACGCTTTTCATATTCGCTGGTGGGTTCACACAATTAGCCGCATAGCGCTTAACATTGACAAGAGTCCCTTTGCCGGTGTCCTTGTCATATTGATAAGTACCATAAGCTGTTTCTGTAATTGCCTGATGGCCATCAGAAAGTGCCATCGATACATTGCCACTTGGCGTTGTGAAATTTAATCCTTTTAATGCGGATTTGACTTTATTCTGTTCAGCTGAACCTGCTTTATCTGCTGCCGCTTTTACGCCAAGAATGGCTTGCACCATATGATAAGAAGGATATGTTGGATAAGAGCCAAAACGGTCAAAATACGCTTTTCTAAACCAGTTATTTAATTCACTCTCAGGAGCTAAGGGGCCGTTAGGGCCACGCGCGCCGATCACCGTCCCATTTGGCATTTGAGGACCAAGGCGCTGCATGGCTGTTTCACCCGTTGTTAATACAACTTGGCTACGAGCAAATAACCCTCGTCCACTTCCCTGTATCAATAAAGCTTCCATATCACCACCCCAAAAGCTTGAGTGAACCACGCTTGGTTTCTTGGTTAACAGTGCCGATATTTCTGAACCGTATTGACCTGCATAAATTTTAGGGAACTGCTCTGTTGAAATTTTAACGCCGCCTTTTAATTTTTTCATTGACGCAGAAAAATCTCTCCAGGAATCTTGCCCCCAGGCATAGTTTTGATTAATACCTGCGATTGAAGATGCATCTTTTTTGGTGGATAGCACATATTTAGCCGCAGCGACATTGTCCATAGTGGCATGAGCAGCAGTGCGAAATAAATACTCTGGTTTGGTATTAATATCTTCGAAAATTTGAGGAGTTCCACAGTCAAAAAAGACAGTTAATTTCTTTTCCTCTTCCGCCACAGGCGCGATTGCTTTACAACTACCAGAGGATATATACCCAACGACAATATCAGCGCCGTCTTTCTGTACTAGCTTTTTATAGTCAGCTACTTTTTGTTTTGAGTTTTCATCAATAAAAACTGGCGATATCTTTGCGCCAGCAAGGCCAGTAGAATTATAGGGTGCTGGAACCTTACCCGCATTAATTGACTCAACCATTAATTCAGCGGCATTGCGAGCAGGAATACCAAAGGGACCAGCTGCTCCACCTGACAAAAAGGTAACAAAACCTACTTTCACTTCATCTGCTGCATACGACACTGTTGCCCCAGTAAGCGCTGTTAAGCATATGGATGTCGATAGAATAGTTTTCTTTAGATATTTTTTCATTGTGCACTCCAAAAAATTATTTTTATAATTAATTTACTATTTATTATTGTGATAATTAGAGAATGGTATAAACTCAAACTCTGTAACTCACTAATCTGTTTAGCAATGCCTATGCCAGCAGGAAAAGATTTATAACTAGTTGAATTAATAGAGTTTTTTATTAATAAAGTATTTTGAAATTATCGAATGAGCGAAAACCACTCATATAAAACAAGTCTATAGAGCGGTAACCGCTCTACAAAATCTTGTTTATTTTAAGTAGATATAGGCGATATAGATTTTCAAAATCAAAAATAAAGAATAAGAGAAAAGTGAAAGGTGAAGAAGCTATTAAAAATAAGGGATAATTGGCATTATCTGGGGTTAATTTTTATGGGCCAGCTTTCCCCTGGGTAATAAACGAACCAATCACCTAGCATCACACTTGCTGGAGGGTAATTTTTATTGACGATTGTTTTTCCGATAGACTGAGCTTGCAACATTTGATGACTTTTAGGATCCATACGCGAGGTAAAACCATCGGGATCTTCTGGCAATTTAATACGTAGGTTTTCAAAACTAATTCTTAGCTTTTCTTTGTCGGTAACCCCACCCGCATTGTGTACAGCTTGCGCAATAGAAACTATCCCTGAATAAGCTCCTTGGGCTGCATAACTGGGATATCGTCCCACACGCTTTTTAAAACGTTCACTAAAAGACCGATTTTCTGCACTTAAAGGCCAATTAATGTGGTGGCGGGCAGATAATACAAGCCCTAAGGGCATTTCATCACCTAAGTCTGCAAATGTTTCATAATTACCGCCCGCATCAAAATTCATCACTGTCGTTTCGTCAAAAAATTTAAGCTGTTTTGCCTGCTTAATAAAATTAATAAAGTCCTGCCCCCATTGCCCATTGATGACAATATCTGGCTTACTATCGCTCAAGGCATGAATATAAATATTGTAGTTTGTTTCAAATAATTTCGGCCAATATTCCCCAACCACATCAAATTTAACTGACTTTTGCGTTAAAAATGTACGTAAATCTGACCAACTCTGATAACCATAATCGTAGTCTGGCCCAATATAGGCGATTTTCAGAGTGTTATTTTTTGAGCCCTCTTTTACATTGCGCTTAGAATTATTCGTCCCGACATATTTTGCATAATTATTACGAATATATTGTGCTCCAGCCTGCATTGACTGCCGTGTATCATTGCTAACTCTAAAATAATAAGGGTGTAAAGCCTCTGTCACTAGCCGTGGAGATGCATGATCAGTTCCTATAAAAAAAACTTCTTTTTCTTTAGCAATTTCAGTCACTGCCAAAGCAATTCTAGAACTGACAACACCACACAAAAAATCGACTTTTTGGGAATCAATAAAGTCTCTGGCAATTTGAACAGCTCGCAAGGGCTTAGATCGAGTATCACCAATAATAACCTCAAATGTTTGAGGTGAAGAAGAATATAAGCGCTTCAAATCCTCTTCTGCAATTTTAATTGCTTCGATGCTATCTCGGCCGTAAAGCCCCCCGGGGCCAGCCAAAGGAAACAGGCACCCTATTTTTACTGGCTTATTTTGCTGTAATTCAGTACTACTATTATCTGCAATGACTTCACTGATCACTGAACAGAATATTAGCACTCGAAGTAGAACCTTCGAATAGATTTTAATCATCTTGCGACTTAACAGCATTTTACTCTATCCCTAATTTTTGAATACGCCGTTTGAGTGCATGCCTTGATATTCCTAGTTTCTCTGCTGTCAGCCCTTTTTTGCCATCAAATTCCCGCAATGCACGTTGCACAAGCTCTCGTTCAGCATCTTCTAAAGAATCTTTAATAGTTGTTCCTCCTTCAGTGCTGGGTAAACCTCTTAAGTCCGTTGGCAGCCGATCACTGGAAATGGTTTCTCCAGGATACAAAATGGTTAGCCTTTCAATAATATTTTTAAGTTCACGGATATTGCCTGGCCAGTCATATTGGTCAAATATTTTTCTTACCTCTGCAGAGAACACCAAGGGTTGACTGCCCTCGCGTTTTGACAGCATTTCAGCAAAGAAATTAGCGAGCAGCCAAATATCGCCTTCTCTTTCTCGCAGTGACGGTATTTCAACAGGAATAACATTAAGACGAAAAAATAAATCTTTCCTAAACAAGCCTTTTTCAACGCTTTCGATTAAATTCCTATTAGTAGCCGCGATAACACGCACATTGGCTATTTTCTCACGAGGAGAACCAATGGGGCGATACGTCCAAGATTCCAACAAGGTGAGTAACTTGGCCTGTAGAGCAAGGGGAAGCTCTCCGATTTCATCTAAAAACAATGTTCCTTTATCTGCAATTTCAACTAAGCCAGCTCTTGTTGCATTTGCCCCGGTATAAGCGCCCTTAACGACACCGAAAAGCTCAGCTTCCATTAGTTGTTCAGGTAGAGAGGAACAGTTTATTTCAACGAATGGGGAATCTTCATTATCATGTTGATTGTGAATTTCACGGGCAACCATTGTTTTCCCAACCCCTGTTTCACCGAATAGTAAAATGGTTTTTGCCTTACTTTTTGATACTTGTTCAACAACCTCAAACAGGTTTTTCATCTTGGGGCTATTACCTATTAAGTTTTGAGATGATGTTGCTTTCTCTCTTAAATAGCGGATTTCGCTTTTTAGTTTTTTCCGAGAAATAGTTTCACGTATTAATAAAATCAATTCATCAACATCAAAAGGCTTTGTAAGATAATCAGATGCGCCTATTTTCATTGCATTAACGGCATCTTTGGTTTCGCCATAGGCGGAAATCATAATTACAGGGGTATCAGGCAGGCTTTCTTTTAGCTTTTTCAGTACCTCTAAACCCGAGGCATCAGGCAAGCGTATGTCTAGTAAAATAATATCAGGCCTTTCATTTTCAGCCATTTTAAAGCCTGCTGTACCATCATAGGCTTCAATACAATTAATTTGCGCTTGCTGCAAAGTAAAGGATAAAGACTTCGCTAATTGAACCTCATCATCAATAATAAGGCATGTTGTTGTATTCATGATGTTATACCATTGTTATTTTTATGTTGCTAAAGCAAATGTAATGTGAACAGTTGTGCCTTCACCGTAAACACTCTCAATCTCCATGCGGCCATCGTTAACATGAACAAGCTGAGCACAAATGGCTAAACCCAGCCCAGTGCCATTTTTTTTAGTCGTAAAGAATGGTGCCTGTATTTCAATTAATTGCTCTTCAGGTATACCCTGCCCTGTATCAGTAATGGTTAAATGAACAAATTTACCGTCACGATGCGTTCTTAATGTTAAGTGCCCGCCTTCAGGCATCGCTTGTAGCGCATTGAGGACAACATTCATTAATACCTGGCTAAGCTGCCCTGGATCAACATGTATCACCAGAGATGTATCGCCAGTAATACTCATCGTGACATTGGTTTCTAAAGCCGATGCTGACGCTAAGGTTGAAACCGTTGCCAATGCGTCTCCCACTGGGATGAGTTCTTTATGGGGCTCTCTTGGGCGAGCATAATTCATAAACTCTTCAACAATTGCATCCGTGCGAACCACTTCATCGTTAACAACCTGTAGCATTTCTTTATGAGCAGGATTTGTTTCGGCACGAATAAGCCCATGTACCGTTGTGCGAATAGTCGCAAGCGGATTGCGTATTTCATGGGCTATACCGGTTGCCAATTTACCCAGTGAGGCTTGGCGTTCCGAATACACACGGGTTTTAATCATAGAATTTAATTGCTTACTCATATTATTAAATGAGTGAGCAAGCGTCCCCAATTCACCCGGCCCATTCTCAGGAACCTGTGCAGTTAAATCGCCATTGGCGATGGCTTGGGCGCCATCATTTAACGGAGTAATCATACGCGCTAAGCGCTCAGACATACTGATAAACAACCACATAATGCCCAGCGCTGAAATAGCGGCAATAACAAGTAACCAGCGCCCAATATCAGATTCTTTATTGATTTTTCCAATATGCTGGAGAGCGATATGCCAACCCGGTAAAAAATTTTCAGATTCAATTAATAAGTTTTTGCCCCCGGTAATATCGCCTACCATCGAACTACCAACGACAGAGAGTGCATCTTTATTCGGCGTTATAATAATGGGCTCATAAACACCTCTTAAATAAAGGGGTGATGCTTGCTCTGTCATCGATGCCAAACGCACCATTAAGGCAAGCGTTCCAATACTGACTTCATTTCTAATAACGGCTTTTTTAATTAAAAACCAACCCGGCCGACCCGATTGCGGTAAAACGGCTTGAATGACATCTGGCTCAGTGAACCCATTATTAAGATGTACTTCATTTTTGGAGTAAGTTTGTTCAGACCAGGACGGAAAAGCACGAATAAGCTTTCCTTCTGTATTGTAAAAAGCAATGCCGTAAATATCGGGGTCACCAATTTCAAGGTACAAAAAATCCAGCAACCTTGGCGATAAGTTGATAGTTGAATTTTGTGTAAAAACCGAATTGATTTCCGGTAAATCAGCAAGATTTTCTAAACGCTTGTATTGAGCATTAACAAAACTGTTAATTTTTACGACAGCCGTTTGCATATCGCCTTCAATTCTTTCCAATAAAAGGCGATCCATTAAATTTGAACTATGTCGATCGTAAAGAATGGCGATAATCAGCAGCGGCAAAATAGCAACTGCCAGAGAACCCCATAAATACCGCTTTACAAGAACAAGTTGTCCAAAATCAAATATCACATTTCCCCCGAACCCAAAAAGCTGAGAGTTCTCCTTATGTCTTAAGAGCACCCCTAAAAATGCACTTTTCACGCGATAGCTGCGTCAGCTCCATGCTCAAATCCTCATTTACTGTATGTAAACTCCGGTTTTACGCGCGTTGCTTCCTTGTTCTCACGAAAAAATTACTATTTTTCGAAGCACCCTTCTTTAGTTTTTATTCGATATCACATCCACCATTTGGCTATCTATTGGCAATATCCATACCGCCTTACCTAGGCCTTGCAACCCTATAAAAGCCAGGTATTGCTCAGTAAATACATAATCTAAAGATCGATAACCGCTCACTTTATTTTTATAATGATCGATTATCACTCATATTGCAAATAGGCAAATACCTCGAAAATATAGAAATAATGTTAATAAAAATAGAGAGGAATTTAACTATTAGGTAAAACAAAAAGAAGAAAGCTCTATTAACCTTCAAGCATTAAAGTAAATGCTGTAATTCATGCCAGAACTGATCGCCATTCTTACTACTATAACTGTCATGTTTATACAGTATATCTCCTTAAATATTCGAAAACGGGCAATTTAAGAAACTGACAGCGCTCACTTTCTCCCCTCGCCCACTTTTAAAAATCAATTAAATCAAACACTTACAAAAATAGCCGGGTAGATAATGCGCCAAGCGTGAGTGACAAAGTGAGCCGGTTCACTTTGTCACTGATGAAGTTCTATAAAAAAGTGAAAAATTATGATTGAAATCAATGGATTAACATGGATACTTAACATCTTTATAAGGTAGATATCACGACGGCGTGATATACAAATGTTATAAGGCATAAAGGAATGAAAAATACAAAATGCCCGGAATGTGGCAAACAAGCAATTAGCAATTTTAAACGTTGCTTTGGGTTTGCTAAATATAAATGCCAGTACTGTGAATCAAGGCTTAGGATTATGATAGCTCCTACACTAGGCTTACTTGTTGTTACCGCGCTATTAACTTTTTTATTAGGCCCTATTTTGCAAATTATTGGCCCTAATTTTGTATTTGCTTTTGTAATGCTATTTTTTACTTTTCCATTAATGTGTATATTGCCATTAGAAAAAATTCGTGAATAAATTAAAAGCTTATAACAAGGTTGTCATGTTCGCCGCAAAAAACGCGGCTGGGACTGGCTTTCCGCTGGCGCTCCAAGCCAGCCCCATACAACGGCGTTAGAGGTTAAATTAAAAATGGCTAAGTTCTTAATAATAAGCCTTGTTTTATTGTCAGCTTCAGTAAAAGCAAGTCCATTTGATACAGCTGAAAAGTATCGAACCACTGGAAATCATGAAAAGGCTATAGAGTATTACCAGCTATCGGAAGGTCACCCGGTAGCTGCTCATTGGTTAGGTACATACTATTATGACGGTGTGGTTGTTGAGCAGAGCTTTGTTAAAGCAGTATCTTACTTTGAAACAGCTGCTAAATTAGGTGTTAATGGTTCAATGGTTTATTTGGCAAATATGTATTTATCAGGCAATGGCCTTAATAAAAACTGCCAGCAGGCTAGGTATTGGGTAAATAAATTCAGCAATAATGCACCATCAGCTTCATGGTTAGAATTATTACAGGCTTGTAAATAAAACCTCTAACAAGGTAGTCAATCGGACGCCTTTTCCGTTGTTCGTTTCTGTGCTTAGACAGCACAAAATCAAACAACTACAAAGTCGCCGCTTACCACGGCGTTAGCTCTATATAACCATGTACACGATATTTGAAACGAATTATTGGTCTGTATCATATAGAAGGGACTCTAGATATCCCGACTTTCTTATTATCGGAGCAAAGGGAGAAGGAAAAGAAATAAGTAGTTTAACTAAAGAAGCTTTGGCTGAAATGGGTTCAGTCTTAGCAAAAACTGAACGCTTGTTTCTTTCATACTTTAAACCATATCGAGTTGTGACTGCAAAGCTAGGTTTTTCTTCAGGCTTTAGCTGCCATTTCCATATGCTTCAAGTTAGCTCAGAATTTCTAAAGGAAATTGAAGCTCATCCGTCATACACCAATGAACCAGATGGTAATGATGCCCTCCTTTTCGCTAGCAGGGAGTATGGGGAACGGGCGCTAAATAATAAGGAGCAGCGTGAGCAATTTGAAACCATACGAAAGCTTAAAGAGCATGAGTTAGCAAACAGCAAAGCTGCGCCTCTTCTTGAAGAGTTAGCTATCATCGGAGTTCAAGTTGCACTATCGTAAAATTCATATAGTTGGCGCCCCCGGAAGCGGGAAAACATTTTGCGCCAATAAATTAGAGCAGAAAACAGGTCTGGTGGCTTATGATCTTGATAGTGTTTTCTGGGATCAAAGCCAAAATTCATATATTCGAGCCAGAGAAGAAGTTAGAGATGAAAAGTTAGCGAATATACTTCGCAATGAAAGCTGGATAGTTGAAGGGGTTTATTATAAATGGCTTGCTGACTCATTTCAGGATGCTGATATTATCATAATTTTAAATCCATCAGTATATCTAAGGCAGTGGAGAATATTTAAGCGGTTTCTGCATAGAAAATTCATAATTGGTCAGTTTAGAAAAGAAAAACTGTCATCATTTATGGAAATGTTCTGGTGGAATAAGAAGTTTGATAATGACAACATGATACGCATTCAGAGTTTCATTACTGAACATAAACACAAAGTAGTTTTTTGTAAGAACTACGAAGAAATGAGCAGTATAATCAATGCCTAACAAGAATATTAATCACGATACAGGCGTAAAAAGCGCCCCTTTCACTGGACAGACTACCTGTTGCTTCGTCTGCCGTTTATGTTGACGCTAGCACTCAAATAGAATATGGACATATACAAGAAAATTCAGAAAGCTCGTGGTAGTTGTATCGCGGGAGAAAAAGAAGCAACTGTAAAATCAGTTGAGTCAGCCGCTGAGCTATTTGGTCTCTCGAATGAAAATGGCATCTATAACAAAATTGAACGTCCAGAAGCGATTGCTGTACTAAGAACAGTTCTTCACAAAGACATGGCGTATAGTGCAAAAATTATGTCCTCTGAAAAAGCCAAAAGCCTAGCAAATGAGTTTGTAGGCAAGTTTGATGATGAAGCAGTATTTTATACTAATGGCGAGTATGGAAAGCCTCGTAGTAACACAAATGTTGGTCCATCTTGGTCACCTGCTACAGATGCAACTTTTGATACAGGTGTTATTGTACTTTCAAATGGGGTAGTTGGTTGTGTATGGTTTGCAGATGAAGACTAGTGCTAACAAGAACATTAAATTCGTTCCACTTCGATCTACGAGACACGCAAAAAATACGCGCCTTTTATGTGGGCGTTATACACCATGAGAAAATTATGAATGTCAAAATAGCTGGAGCACTAAACTTTATATGTGTTTTTTATTTTCTCATTATCTGGGGAATCCTATTACTTGTTGCCCAACCAGAAGCACTGAGCACATATGAAGCGGCAAAGAGCATTCTGATCTATGCACTTACAGAAGATGGTTCGGAGTTTTTCTATCTAAGTATTGCATCAATGCTTGTTTGTTTTACTTGTGGGGTATTGTTATTCCTAAGAAAATACCCACAACATACAATGTATATCACAGCTCTACATGTACTAATAGGTATTTACTTTTATGATTGGTCACTCGCATTATCTATAGGGCTACCATTACTATTCTTTAATAAGGTTAGAGTAAATGCATAGCAAAACGGTTAATGATGCCTGCGGCTGGACAACTTCAAGTGCTGCTTCGCAGCAAAGTTGCTCATTACCTTGGCGTTAGGCAGAAACACAAATAGGATATTTACTCAATGATGCGAGTGCTAGGTAAATCAACATCGATCAATGTGCGGAAAGTACTTTGGTTATGCTCAGAGCTTTCTTTAACCTATGAACTTGAAGAATGGGGGAATGGGGAAAAAGATTTAAATCAAGATGAATTTCTCGCATTGAACCCTAACGCACTGGTTCCAGTTATCATTGATAACGATTTTGTGCTTTGGGAGTCAAATACTATATGTCGTTATCTAGCCTCTTCTGTTAAACGGTGGGATCTTTTACCTCAAGAACCTAAGGCAAGAGCACTTGTTGAAAAGTGGATGGACTGGCAAGCCACTGAATTAAACAATTCTTGGAGATATTCGTTTTTGTCTTTAGTTAGAAAAGACCCAAACTACTCTAATAAAGACATGATTAATGCAAGCACCCAAGCTTGGAATAAAAACATGACTTTACTTAATGACCAACTTAACTACACCGGTAAATTCATAGTTGGCTCTAACTTTACGCTAGCTGATGTTGTACTTGGCCTTTCTACACATCGCTGGTTATCGACACCGATGGATAGGCCCAATCTTTCTGCAGTTCAACTGTACTACCAACGACTCTGCCAGAGAGAGGGCTTCGTGCAGCATGGCAATAATGGTATTCCATGAGTTAATAGAAAATAAAATAAATGATGGAAATACGACAAGAGCAACCATACAAGGTGCTCAATCTGACGGCTTTTCCGTTACTTCGCTTTTGTGCTGTAATAGCACAAAAAAAACCAACCAACTACAAAGCCTCCACTGCAGCAGGCATTATGTCGCCAAATTTAGCCGTGTCGCCTAGCTGTCAGGTTGCTTTCGTCACCGCCAATTCAATTTTGAGTCATATTTGAGGCTCAGGGCGAGGAATCAAATATGATTGTGAAAAAATTAAGAACCGGGAAAAATTGGTCGCAAGAGCAACTAGCCACAATGGCTGGTCTTAGTATCAGGACTATTCAGCGTGTAGAGAGTGGCCAAAGTGCCAGTCTTGAAACACTTAATCCCTCGCCTCTGTATTTGAAGTCGAAATATCAAAGTTAACAGAGGAGATTACAGTGATTGATAAAACATCTGAAAATTGGAAAAAACAACCTTTGTGGTTCAAATTTTTATTTTTAGGTATACGCACTAGGAAAGTACAACTTTTGTTTGAGCTTGCTACGTTTATAGCAGGTGTGCTCTTGTTGTTTTTTTACCCGTTCAAACCAGTAGCAGTGGTATTTTTTGTTAGCGCATACCTCTTGGGGTGGGCAATTAGGTATGGTGATGCTGAGGATGTGTGGTAAAGGCAACATAATCGTAACAAGACAAATCGGTAAGGGCGCAGCATGCTGCGCCCCTGTTTACGGCGTTATCAGTCTCTCTATAGTTTAAGTGTTTTTTTATCAACTAATAGTAACGGTAAAAGATGAGAAATCAGACCCGCCACAGTCCCTATAACACTGGCACTAAAAAGTAAAAGTAAACTTTTAAATGAAGGTTCTAGGTGAGCTGCGAACCAGCTTACTAAACCGAGAAAATAACACAGCAAATTATTCATAAAGGGTAAGCCACGAAGTGAAACAACAATAAGTGCTGTAACAAATACAACGATTGGCAGCCCAAGGGTTGAACCGACAACTGGAGCCAGGTTCGAAAGTGCGAACGCAGTACAAAGTCCGAAAACCATACCGATACCCACACAGCTCAGATTTTCTAAGCTGGCCTTTGTATTGAAACCTCTAGTATAAAAAGCAATCCAACCGATAAACATCGCCCAAACGGGCAATGAAAAAGTCATACTACTTGCAGCAGCTACCGCTGCTGTTAGAGCTGCAATTATTGTTGTGCTAACAAACATCTTTTTATTTGAATCATTTTTACTCATACGATCACCTAAAAACTAGACAATTAAAAAATATGCGCATGACTGACGCAGCGAAAATTCACACTATCCCACCATTTGCGCGCAACACCTGACCGTTTATCCATTCGCCGTTGCTACTGATGAGAAAAGACACCGTTTTCGCAATATCATCAGGATCGCCTAAGCGTTCCAATGGAGGCATCTTGGACAGTTTTTCAATGACATGCGAAGGTTTCCCTTCGAGAAAAAGTTCTGTCGCTGTTGGCCCCGGGGCGACGGCGTTGACAGTAATTTTTCGACCACGGAGCTCTTTCGATAAGATTGCTGTAAGAGACTCTACAGCGGATTTTGTTGCGGCATAAACACCATAAGTTTCTAGTTTTAAGCCAACTACGCTGCTGGAAAGGTTAACGATTCGTCCTCCTTCACGCAGTCGATTCGCCGCAATCCGCAGTGTGTTGAATGTTCCTTTCAAATTGATTGCTATCTGCTTATGGAAACTTGAGTCATCCGTGTCTGCGATAGATGATAACTGCATGATGCCAGCGTTGTTTATGAGTATGTCCACACCACCAAACAGGGCTGCTGCTTGATCAAAGAGCGCAGACGCTTCGGCAGATACCGATACGTCTGCCCTAATAGCAACAGCTTGACCGCCGTTGCGCTCGATGTCAGCAACCACATGATTGGCTTCTGCCTCATTATTTACATAATTGACAACAACTCGGCATCCAGCGGTTGCAAGTGATTTTGCAACAGCAGCACCAATACCTCGAGACGCACCTGTGACAACGGCGACTTTATTGGCTGGTTGAATATTCATACATACACCTCACAATCGTTTTATTTGCAACAATCGAAACTATTACATGTATCAGGCGCATTCAGAAGATGCATAAATTGGATAATTGATATACGATATTTGAATGAGTGTATTCGATGATGTTCCGCTATTACGTACTTTTATTATTGTGGTTGAATGCGGCAGCTTGTCTGCTGCTGCACGTAGATTGAAGACGACTCAGCCTACGGTTAGCAGGCATCTTAGAGCATTGGAAAGTAAAGCAGGTACAACACTGCTTCAGCGTGATACACGTCGAATGCACCTGACCCAGGCAGGTCATCAAGTACTTGCTGATGCCAAATCAATAATAGGACTTATCGAAGAATCAGACTCCAGGTTGCATGAAGAGCAGGTACAGTTAAAAGGCCACATCAGCTTTTTTGCAACCATAGATTTTGGGCAGTCTGTTGTAAGCCGAATGATTACCAGCTTTATTGAAGCAAACCCTTGTATTACCGTCGATCTGTCTTATTCGAATCGGCCAATTCGTATGATTGAGGAAGGTCATGATATTGGAATTATTGCAGGCAATATTACTGACGACAGTATCGTCGCAAAACACATTGGGAGCATCCAGCGGCTTATCGTTTGTTCTCCCAAGCTCTTGCAAGATCAAGAGGTTAAATCACCTGCAGACTTAGAATCATGGCCTTGGGTAACGTTAAAAGGTAGCCAGTTCAGTAATACCAATAATATGGTGTTTTACGATAAAAAAGGCCAAAAACAGTCAATTTCGGTATCATCCGTACTTGCAACTGAAGGGGTTACCAGTATTCGGGAAACCGTTCGAATGGGGTTGGGCATTGCGTTATTGCCAACCTGGTTGATTCAGGAGGATCTTATTTCTAAACGGCTTATTTCAGTTCTTCCCAGTTGGAGGCCCCAAGATATACCCGCTCACGTGGTTTATCCATCAACACGGAATCTACCCAGCCGTTTGCGCCATTTAATCAACTACTCCTCCGACTACATGGTGCCGATTTTGAGATCAGACAGTTAAATAATTGCATATTTTTGACCTGATCATACATTCGATAATTATAACAAGTCCAAATCACTCGGACGAAATAAAGCCACGCCGATGCTTGGGACGCAATGGGTAGATACCCTATAATGCCAAAGGATATTGATGAAATTTTCATTACTTAGTCAATCTAAATCTCAAGACGTTATAGGTCTTTTTAGAAGTGTATTCTCTGCGTCAGAGGGAGAAGCAGAAGGTCAAGTGATTGCTGACTTTGTTTCAACCTTAATTGCTACCACTAGATCACAAGATCTAATTGGCTGCATTGCAGAAGAAAATGAGGCAATTGTTGGGTGCATATTTTTCAGCCGTTTCAATGTGCCTAATGAGCAAGTCGCATTTATTTTGTCGCCAGTTGCCGTTTCGACAGGCCTTCAAGGTAAAGGTATAGGCCAAAAACTAATTAATTATGGGCTTGATCATCTTAGATCAATAAATGCCGCCTTAGCTTTTACATACGGAGACCCTTCTTATTATTCCAAGACCGGCTTCGAGCAAATAAGCGAAGATACTGTAAAAGCACCTTGTCCGCTGAGTCAGCCAATGGGGTGGCTCGCACAATCACTGGATGGTAACAAAATCCAGGCGATGGTTGGTACAACGCAATGTGTTAAAGCATTAAGTGACCCAAGTTTATGGTAATAAAATCACATACAAAAACAATCACGCAAGTTGCCACAAGTGGAGCGCTGAAGCTCTATCGGCTTTTTGCTCACCCTGCTGCTCCACTACATAATGAAACCACTATTCTCCAACACCCTGTGAGATTTATGTTAATTTTGTATCTATTTTTGATCTCAATTATCGCTTATGGGTCTGAAGAGCTAAACAAGGAGACCGATTTGTTAACACCTGTAGATTTTATTCAGAGTTATGAAAAAGCCCTCTCCACTCAAAACTGGGATAATGTTCAAGACTTAATTCATCCTGATTGCGTCGTTACTTTCACCAATGGTACTTACAAAGGCAAACCTGCCGTTGAACAAGTATTTAGGAAAAACTTTGAGCTTATCAAAAATGAAAACTACTCTATAACGAATATACACTTTGTTATCGAAAAACCGGACTATGCTGTATTTATATTTAACTATAATTGGTCAGGAATAATTAATGGTAAACCTGCCAAGGGAGGTGGCCGAGGTACCTCTGTCATTGTCAGAAGTAATGGGCGCTGGCAACTCATTTCAGAACATCTTGGTCCAAATGCATAAAAATATACCCTATCCCTTTCAAAGCTGAGACGGCCATATCTTTTATTTTCATCATGGATAACCGTTATTATTCAACAGGGTTTAGTTTGACTAAATATGCGGACAAGCCGGCTAATGCTAGAACCTCTACTCCATTGCTCGTTTTGCGTTAATCGGTTAGGCTAACGCAAATAACTCATTCTGCTCGAAACCGTTACTTAGAGCGTATGTGAAATCAAGGCTCAACTCAGGAATAATTCTATGAAAATTTGGATTCTAAAATTATGGAGAGAGAACAAATCGTTTTTACTCTTTATTGCCCTAATGTTTGTTTTCCGTAGTGCTGTTGCCGATTGGAATGAGGTCCCGACGGGCTCAATGAAGCCAACAATAGTAGAAGGTGATCGAATTCTTGTTAATAAATTAGCTTATGATGTTCGAGTCCCTTTCACTAATATTTCTCTATTAAAGCTTTCTGACCCTATCAGGGGTGACATTATTATTTTTGATTCAAAGGCTTCGGGGAAAAGGCTCGTTAAGCGGGTCGTCGGCATTCCTGGCGATACTGTTGCCTTGAGAAATAATACTTTAATTATAAATGGAGAGCCTCTAACCTATGAAGATGTCGCTTCCACCTCATCAACAGTAGATAAACAAGAAAATCTGCTAGGTATAGAGTATATTGTCCGTATTGGTAAACATGGCTCTCAGCTGTCTAATTTCCAACCAATTAAAGTCCCTACCGGTTACTATCTGGCTCTTGGAGACAATAGAGATAACAGTGCAGATTCCCGAGTTATTGGTTTTGTTCCAAGGCATGAAGTCGTTGGTCGATCGAGAAGCGTTGTATTATCATTCAATTATGACAATTTTTATATTCCGCGTAAGAACCGGTTTTTCCGTACCCTTTGATTTTAAGAGGAAATTATAACTATGAACCCAGTATATGCAGTACTCATATTTTTTATAATATGTACCGGAGTTTGTTATTTTGTAGCCAAAAAGAGGAACGCAAATATTCCATTTTGGGTAGTAATGGGTTGCCTATTTGGGCCTTTGGCTATTCCATTTGTATTTCTCTCCAAGCCAAAAGAGCATGCATAAGTTACTGTAAGAGAACTCACTAATGCACGTCGCTGTAAGTATTATGCCCTAATCTAGTATCACAAATAACCTATGCGTAAATCTGATAGGCTTTTTCAATTAACAAAGTTTCCCTAAAAACTACATCGACTACCAAAAAATCAGTCTGCCTGTAAAACTCCTGAGAGAATGCTGTCAGGAGTGTAGATGAAAAATGGGATCTCAAAATGCAAAGGCTAATAAAGGAATAGCAAGAAAAGGGGTCGCTGACAAACCAGAACCTTTACTATTATAATTTGTTACCGCCCCTAAATGCTAAATGACCAACATTTGCAAGCCCATGTTTGAAGCGTTATGTTTGCCCTGCACATCACTAATCAAATGAGAGCCTAATATGATCGACTTATTTTCTCTTTTTTCTATAGCACTCACCTTCTTCATTGTGGCGGTTTCACCCGGGCCAGCAACTCTTTCAAACGCAATTATAGCTATGCATCAGGGGCGAAAGGCAGGTTTAATTTATGGTGCAGGCTTGTCCTGCGGCCTGGCTTTTTGGGGCTTGATTGCAGCCAGTGGAATGGGTGTCGTACTACAAAGCTCTGTTTATCTGTTATCGTTCCTCAAGATTTTAGGTGGACTTTATTTACTGTGGCTTGCCTTTCTCTCTGCTCGTTCTGCGTGGTGCCCTAGTTCAGAAAATTCACTCACCTCAACAAAAAGAAATTGGTTTCTCCAAGGCCTGCTACTGAACCTCTCTAATCCTAAAGCAGTTCTGGCATGGATGGCAGCACTTTCAGTCGGGCTAAATGCAAATGCTGATGTTTACTCTATTGCTTTAGCTACAAGTATTTGCATGGTAGCAGGTCTACTGGTGTACGTTCTCTATTCAATCTTATTTTCTATAGGCGGCATCATGCATGTGTACAGGCGTTTTAGCCGCTGGGTCGATGGTGCCGTCGCTGGATTATTTACTTTAGCTGGGATAAGCCTCGTTCGCTCGTCATTCGCCCAACAGCATTAAATAATGATAGTGAGTATTAGTTTTAAACCAAAAGGAGTTATCGGTTGCACCATATAATGTTCGATATCGATGGCACATTAGTAGAATCCTATGAATTAGATTCAGAGTGCTTTATCAGTGCAGTAAAAGAGGTTACAGGAATTTCTATTGATTCTAACTGGTCTAAATATCAGCATGTCACTGACTCAGGGATACTTAACGAAATCATCAACTCAAATAAAATTCCGAATAAACAAGAAATCCATAATCAAGTAAAAAGTGCCTTTATTAAAAAATTAGAGCAGTCAATTCAGGTAAAACCATTTCATCAAGTAGCTGGAGCGGCTTCGTTTTTATCATTCTTAAAATCAATCGATAATATTGAAATTTCTTTTTCGACTGGCGGATGGTATGAAAGCGCTATATTAAAACTTAAGTCGGCAGGTATAGAGTATTCCCATATACCCTTTGCTTCATCGAATGATCATATTTCGAGAATGGAGATAATGAAAATAGCTTCTGATAGAGCTAATATGCCTGAGTCTACACCATGCACCTATTTTGGAGATGGTAGTTGGGATAAAAAAGCCTGTCAGCAACTTGGCTTCAATTTTGTTCTTATTGGGAATAAACTAGAACATAGACCTAGCTTTCAGAACTTTAAGTCAATCGATAAGCTGAGAGCATGTATTGGTCTATAAGGAATCGGGTATATTACCCTAAGCTGGGTTCACTCAAGCAGCTTTTAAATATGACAATATGAATCAAATTAGGTTTAAACAATGGAAATAAGAGAAAAATTACTCACACTGACAAAATATAAAAGCTGGGCAAACGAAATAACATTCTCCGCTGTTAATAATTTACCTGACGGAGAAGCAGTTAAGCAAAGAGTAACTCGCTTCGGAAATATGGTTCATACGTTAAATCATGTTTACGTTATAGATGACATTTTTAAATCACATTTACTTTCCGTCCCTCATCACTATCAAGCACGTAATACAGAATCTCACCCGCCTCTTTTAAGTTTATGGGAAAAGCAGAAAGAAATAGATAACTGGTATACCAGCTATGTTCATTCCTTGTCCAATAATGATTTTTCTAAAATAGTTGAGTTTGAATTTGTCGGCGGAGGAAAGGGATCAATGTCTCGAGCTGATATTATTTTACATATTGTTAATCATGGCACTTACCATCGTGGTTTTGTTGGCGATATGATGTACCAAGCTTCTGCCGTACCGCCTGCCAATGATTTCCCAGTCTATTTACGAGAATTACAAAATACATAAGCCATTAAATAACTCTTCCTTTTTCTCTTTATCTTCAAAAAAGATGTTTTCTGTGCCAACCCCCAGCACTAAGGCAATTTTTTAACTTTCTATTTTTATTGATACTAACCGTGCAAGGTATATGCAAGGTTTAATAGGCACTATCGCAGAGATTTTTTAGGAGCATATATGCAACGCAGTGCCAACCCTTTAAAAGCCTTAAGAAATACTATTTATAGCTGTTTAACTGTCCCTAATAGATACATAAAGATTGGATATTTTGTGAGTTTGAGATTGTTCACTACTAGCTCTCCGCTTTTTGAAAATTAAACTAAATGACAGATTAAATTAACCTAGTGCATGTAAACCTCCGCTATTAGATTCTACATGCACTAGATTAATTGAATTGTGTTGCCAGTAGTGTGCTCGATTAAATAAAACAACAATGAAATAGAAAGGAGTTAGAAAAATGATTTTTAAATTCACAAAGAAAGTGGTTACTTTATGTGCCGGGCTAGCTTTGTCTGCTCAGGCGCTGGCAGCTGATTACCCGAAGATGTCATTACGAATGGCTCATGCCTTTCCTGCCAATTGGGCTCAGACAAAAGTGGATCAGTGGTGGGCTGATGAAATTGAAAAGCGCAGTGGCGGAAAAATAAAAGTACGTATTTTCTGGGCTGGTTCTGGCGGGAAGCCCACTGAAATTGTGGATTTAGTGAGTAGCGGCGCGGTAGATTTTGGCGCGACTGCACCGGCTTATACACCGAGCAAATTACCCTTATTCGGGTCAACCAATTCCCTCCCCCTTGTTTTTACCTCTAATGCTAATGCAGTAGAAGTGACCAAAGGCTTAGTGGAGAATGTACCTGCGGTACAGAAAGAATTAAAGCAAAATAATGTCTGGCCTCTGATGTACCATACGCTTAACCCTTACCACCCACTGTGCAGTAAGCCTATCGCCACTATCGCTGACTTTAAAGGCAAGCGTATTCGCGGTTTTGGCCCTTTCCAACCGAAACTTTGGGCCTCTCTAGATGCAGTGGGTGTGACGGTATTGCCAGCAGAAATCTATGGAGCATTAGAGAAGGGGCGTCTGGATTGCGGTTTTTATTCCACCAACCTCTATAGTGCGACAAAACTTTACGAAGCTGCTACGTATCTTTCAATGGCCAGTTTTGGCCCTCAAGCCGCCTGGCCAATTTATGTCAATCACAAGAAGTGGAATGACGGTAGTTATCCTGAATCAGTTAAGAAATTAATTATGGAAGTTAGCAACGAAGCCACTCAACGTAGTCTAGAGGCAATGGTGGAAGCTAATAAAAGTAGCCTTGAAACCATGGTTAAAGGCGGTGTTACCGTTGTTGAGTTTAATGACATGGATAAACTTAAAGCGACTACACCAGATTTTCTGAAAATGTGGGTTGAGCATCAAAGTGGAAAAGGTCTAGGTACGGAAGCACAAGACGTTGCGAATTACTGGCGAGCAAACTTAAAGAACTAGTGTATTACTTACTGTCAGTCGTGGAGCTTCACATTTTTCCCACGGCTGACAATTTATATAAGTTCTAACAACTGGAAATCGTGAGTATAGAAAGCCTGATGTCTTCTAAGGAACAGAAAACCATTTCAGCAGAAAATAACCCTTTGTCTTTTTTCCAAATAGCCAATGCTGCGATTATCAACCTTCAACGATGGTCGATGATTCTTTCTGCTTGTTTGCTGGCAAGTATGGTGATTCTTGGAACGGTTGATGTGCTTTCTTTTAACCTCTTTGGTTTTCCCATTCCCATTATTACAGATGTGATTTCAGCCTTACTGCCAGGCGCTGTTTTTTTAGCAATGGCCCGCGCGCAGTATGAGAAAGCTCATGTGCAGGTCGATCTGCTGGAAAAATTTTTCTCGCCTCGGGTTATTACTTTCACTACCCTCTTGGCTTTAGTTCTTGCTTGTCTACTTTTTACTGGCTTAACTATTGGGGCTTGGAAGCTGGCCATTAAAAGTTATTTAATCGATGAACGTGCCGTAGCAGTTTACGATTTCCAAATTTGGCCATCAAAGATTTGCTTTGCTATCGGCGCAAGCCTGGCCTTACTGGAAGCCTGTCGACAATTGATTCATACCTTAGGCATGATTTTTTATCAATCAAACAAATCCTCAACGTTATCCCAGCCTGATCGTAAGGAACCGTATTCATGAGCCCTTTGGCCCTTGGGCTCTATGGAATTGCGACGATGCTGGTCCTTATTCTTGCTCGAGTTCCCGTGGCTTTTTCTATTGCCTTAGTCGGATTGACGGGACTTTATATTATTGGCGGAGAGGTATTAGTAGTTTCCACACTGGAGAGCCTGCCCTATACATTTTCCAGTCAGTATGGTTTTGTAGTTATCCCAATGTTTATCCTAATGGGCAGCTTTGCTGAGATTTCTGGTATTACACGAGAACTTTATACTTTTTTCTATCGTTTACTTGGGCGTGTACGCGGTGGTTTATTAATGGTTACTACATTATCGTCTGCTGGGTTTGCCGCCATCTCCGGGTCGACGATGGTCAATGCCGTTGTTTTCACTCGTCTTGCATTGCCACAAATGATTCGCTTTGGTTATGATCGCGGTATTTCTGCTGGTTGTATTGCCGCCGCTGGAACCTTTGCCGCTTTGATTCCGCCCTCGATTATGATGGTCATCTACGCTCTGATCACTGGGGAATCCATTGGCAAGCTTTTGATCGCAGGCATCATTCCTGGCCTTTTTACTGCTGCGGCTTATATTATTTCTATCGCGATTTTTGTGCGTATTAAACCTGATTGGGCTCCCTTACCTTTAGAGAGTTTTACAACGCGAGAAAAACTGCAAAGCTTTGGCAAAATATGGCCCTTTGCTCTACTTTCAGCCATTATTATTGGTGGAATTTACTCAGGCATGATGTTTCCTTCCTCCGCTGGAGCAATCGGAGCGATGGGAGCCTTTATGATTTTATTGATGCGCCGCCGCGCCAAGTGGGAAGAAGTTAGCCATTCATTGAAATCTGCCTCAACTACCACTGCCATGCTTTTTCTTATTATTGTTGCTGGTTTGATCCTCTCACGTTTTTTCGTCTATTCCGGTTTTATTGATGAAATTGTCTCAGCGATTGATTCGTTTTCTATTAACCGCTATTTAATATTTGCAGCAATCATTTTAATGTATGTAATTTTAGGTTGCTTTATGGACACACTGTCCATGGTAGTAGTCACAGTACCCTTTATTCACCCTATCGTTATGAGCTTGGGTTTTGACCCTATTTGGTTTGGCATTATTATGATAAAAATTATCGAGATTGGTGTATTAACACCACCGGTAGGACTTAATCTTTTTGCGGTTATTGGCTCTTCTCAGGGACAGATTAACACCTCTCAAATGTTTCGAGGAATTATGCCTTTCTTATTTGTGGAACTTATCGTGTTACTATTATTGATTTTTTTCCCTGGTATTATCACCTGGTTACCTGGAGTGGAATAAAAGGAATATTTTGGCTGATTTGATATTTTGACATTGAATTTCAGGCAATTCCATTTGCCCTTGTAGCATAAATTTTAAAATTATAATTTAATCATTATATCAATTCTGCGATTTTTCTCTCTCCCTTCCGCAGAATCGTTGGTGCTAATTGGCCTTGTTTCGCCGAAACCTTGCGAGACAATACTGGAAGCTGCTCTATCAACAACATTGGTCAACATTATATAAGTACGCACCGCTACCGCTCGCTCTCTTGATAATTCCATATTAGTTTCATCACTACCAAAAGAGTCTGTATGCCCTTCGATGGTGACTTGAGATTGAGGGAAGATATTTAATGCCCTTAGGACTTTATTCAACATATCAAAATATTCAATATCGACATCTGATTTTCCAGAGCGAAATTTCAGTCCTGTCATACGAATTAATAGGTTATTATCCTGCTCAAACACAATGGCTTCGCTAGGAAGAAACATGCGCTTGACACTTTCTATTTTCTGGCGTTTTTCCTCTTGTTTCTCTAAACGCTGAGATTGAATACCTAAGCGGTTTTCCAGTTTTGCAAGCTCTTCTTCGAGGACGACAATATCTTGTTTGCGTTGAGGTAATTCATTTGCAGCTTTTTTTAATTTTTCAATTTTACCAACGAGTGGTTTTGTCACTTCCTCGCTGCTACCATCCAATGACGCCACAATATCAAGGCTTGATGCAATGCTGATAATAGGTTTTTCCATTTCTAATATCAGTGACTCTATAGATGCTTTTTTATTGGCAATAGGCGCTACTTTTAAAGCAATATAATTTGCGTGTTGCGCTTCGTATTTTGCTTCACGAGCCAATGCTTTAGGCTGGTCAGTATCGTAGCGATTATCTGTTAGCCCTTTTTCTGCTTTGGCAAGTAAAGATTCAGCATTAGCTAATGTTTGCGGGGCATATTTATCGGCCTTATTCTGCCTGGCAGTATTAATTAATGTGCGAGTCTCTGTTAGATAATTCGCTTTAATGGCAATTAATTCAGCCTGTCGATAAAGTTTTTCTGCATCTTTGCCTTTAGCCTGTGCACTTTTTAAATTACCGGCCTCTAAGCGCTTTGTAGCATCATTAAATATTTTTTCCGCTTTAGTCCATTCTTCTTTAGCATAACTTTTTACATTCGCTTTAATCGCATCATTTCTGGCTCTGATTTCTGATGCCAATGACACATCCGCAATCAATGTTGCATCAATAGATTTTTGAAAATAATCAATGGCTTTATCCAAATCTTTACGGATGCGCTCTGTCTTTTGCTTTTTTTCAAAGCGCTCTGAAGCACTGTTATAGGCTGCAACACCCTTTGAATAATTTTTGGGCGAAAAAATATTGGCATTTGCCGCCTTTGCCGCATCGAAGGCATTAATGGCATCACTAAAAAGAGACTCACGACTTTCCTGTGCGAAACTCAGGACGCTGAAAAACAGCGAGATAAAAGCAACGGCAATAATTGTTCGAATATTGATCAGCATATAGTTACCCTCTAATGCTTGTGCAGAAATATATTATTAGCGGTATTTTAAACACTTTATATGCTGATGAAACACTATTTAGTCGTTATTGACGGCTTATTCACGGTAATTGCGTAAATAAAGCCTATTCTGTGGTTTAAGTTATGAGTTTGTGGCTAAAAACAAATGATTGTCCCAAGCAACTTCTGAGGCATGGTTCTGTTTAATTATTGTACCACTACTAAAAGAAGTTGAGCTTGTTCCCATTTGTAAAACAAATCCTTGGCCGGTCGAAGCGAAAAATTGTGCTTTAATAGTATGACTCTGCGATGCCTCAGTAGTTGGAGGGTAATAAGCTAATAAACCCGCAATATCATTATGATTATTCTTAGATAGAAAGATATTGTTATTGATATCCCAAAAGCTAATCATATTCCCTCTGGGCGATGTCACCGCTAGTGTATTTTTATTAACAGCCAAACTTCCTGTGTATTGCTGATGTGCTTGCCAAATAAACTCCTCCGCTTTAAACGGTGTAAGAATATTTTCCCCCTGATGAGAGAAAACTAAGGGAATTGTAGGGTCATCAGCATAAGATTGAGCACCGACAAATATCTTCCCTTCCGTATTAACCGCCATATGCCTCAAGCTATTCTTAGGAAAAGCGCAATGGTACCGCCCTAATAATTTTCCTGTTTGAGTATCAATATAGGATAAGCAGGAATTAAAACCCTCCCTATTGAGTATTTTTTTCGACTGCGATGGATGCTTTAATAAGCCACCATTAGCAACAACTAAGGTTTTATTATCCGGCAATAACAACAGTTGGTGAGGACCAATGCCATCACTATCGAATTCATTAACTTTACGGTAGCCCTCATTGACATCATAAACACCGATACACCCTTTACCTTCTTTATAATTATTCTCAGTAACATACAGATATTGCATGGTGTTATCGAGTACACCGTGGCCATAAAAATGTCGGTATTCACTTGCAGTGATTGTTTTAACCAATGATTTATTAATGACATCAATAATATAAATATTTTGACTGGGCCTACGCCCAAAATACACTGCATGATGGTTTTTAACATTATAAAGGCTGTCATGAGCACGTTCTGGAATGGGAATTCTATAATAGAATTCCCCCTCAATTGTTGAAGCAGCTATGTAGTGCTCATTGTTATTATCGGTACAAGCCGACAATAACAACTGAGTAGGTAGTTTTTTTCCTGGGATAAAAGAATAAGCGTTTGCTTGTGCTACTGATAAATACGCTACAGAGCCAAGCAAAAATTGCCGCCTACTGTACACTATTAAGAATCGCCGTCATTTGAATTAAAACCTAATTTAACACCCAATGCCTTTGTTAAATCTGTTTTAACCAATACCCTTAACTTAGCTAACTGATTTAATAACGGTTGAATACTATCAACAGCCGACTTTTTATCCTCTGATAGTAATTTAAAATAAGAGTTAGTGCCCTTATCAGGCAAAGTAACCATTTCTTTATTGAGAAGCTCAATTGTAACGTTGATCTCCTCTTCTAGTTTATTGGCAAGTTGATTTAACCCTTTTTTATGGAGATATTGCTTTAAGCCGCCTTCGTTAAGTAATGAACGTATAGCAATGATATTATCGTTAATATTTTCTCTCGAAGACTCGCTTCGCCATGACTCCAAGAAATAGCCATTACTTTTATCAATAGTTTTATTAATGGCAAAAGGTGTTCCCAGCTTTTGATCTACCGTTTTGTCCAATTGGACAACGATATTACTAATAATAAGATCAATCCCTTGCTCTATCGTTGTTATTTTCGGTGTTGCTGCATCAGTCGCAACCAAAGGTTTTTTTAACTGAGAAAAATTAATCTTATGAAAAACTTTCCAGTCTTCAGTTAAGCCTTTAGTGGTTATTCGCAATTTATTGGCAATTTCTTTTACTAAAAGACAATGTTTTTTGCTCCCGTCAGCATTGTTATTGAGGGTTTCATCAAATAATAAAAACTCTAAGGCTGACAGCCCTTGGACTAGTACACTGGAGCTTGCTAATTGTTGTTCGGTAACAACTTCGTCTTGTTTTAATAACGCATTCGTTTTTCTTCCAACAAGGTTTTTCCTGTCTGGCCAAAATTGTAATGCCCACTCACGGCTGCCTTCTTTAATGGGTCCAAATTGAACCCATTGAATACGTTGCCAATCTGACATAGCTTGCCGCCATTGGGGCTTTATTTTTTCAAGAACAGCTGAATAATTGGTCGATGCTTCACATGCCAAAGATTCATCATAAAGCAATGCGCTGCTCTTTTGTAATTTCTGGTAGCCTGTCAAAATAACGTTATTAGATACTGAATGTATAAAAACAACACGCTCATCTTTTTTGTTACAGGAGAATAAAGCAACACATGCTAATAGAATAGATAGTTTTTTGAACATACATTATCTCTACATCTATTTCGTTACAGGCTATTTAAAAAGCTAATCAGTGCAGACCGCTTAGTTTTTTCCATATTCATAAATGCTTTTTGACTTTGCGCTGCTTCGCCACCATGCCATAAGATAGCTTCTGTAAGATTACGCGCTCGTCCATCATGCAGAAAATGTGTTTTCTCACCAACAGCTGCTGTTAATCCTATGCCCCATAGCGGCGGTGTTCGCCATTCGCGGCCACTTGCCAGTGCTTCAGGTCGATTATCCGCCAGCCCTTCACCCATATCATGCAACAATAAATCAGTGTAAGGATAAATGGTTTGATTAGCTAACCAAGGCATTGCGTAATCTGCCGAAGTTTTCCACTGTGGCTGATGGCAATCTGCACAACCGATGTCGCTAAATAGTTGCTCCCCTAACATAATGATTTCATTACCAATATTTCTTCGGGCAGGAACCGCTAAATTTTTGGAATAAAAGGTGACTAAATCCAGCAACTTATTGCTTAACTCAGGTTCGCCACCATGAGGCGCTTGTAAGCACTCAACTTGTTTGTCAGTGCAATGATCTTTTACAAATAATGTTGAGGTTATCCCTAAATCACCATTAAATGCAGCAGCATTTTGTTGCCGTACACTTGGTTGCCCTGCTTTCCAACCAAAACGACCTAATGCCAATGATTGAGTTTCTTCACTCCATACCTGATTTGCTTTACCAGAAATGCCGTCATTATTTTTATCCTCAGGGTCAGCAATGGATAAAATATCATCCTCGCTGATTGCTTCGAGCAAACCTAAACCAATCATAGGTGATGCAATACGTGCGGAAAGCTGTGCTTTTGGATGCAGAGGACCGTAAGCGAGTTCGGTAATCGACAGCTTTGGTTCTCTTAAAATAACTGTTTCGCCATCAGCGAATTGTTTTGTTAAAGGTTGATAATCAATGCGAATTCGGCCTTCTGGTTTTACACCAGGAATAGCAAAATCCTGAAGTTGCCCACCATAAATTGGTTCAGGCAAAGTTTTTTCATTACTATTGGATGAGTCATGATCGGGGATACTTAATCTAACCAATAGAGAGACGGCATTGTCTTCCGGGCTATCTGGGGCGTGACCTCGCCCATCTTTTATATGACAGTTTTGGCATCCATTAGTATTAAATAATGGACCTAAACCATCTCGCGCATCAGTAGATGCAGGTGCAATTACCCAAGGGTTACGAAAAAAACTGTTGCCAACGTTAAAATCTAGTTTTTGCATTAGCGGCATATTTTTGGAAGGTAATGAAAATGCGTTCCTACCCGTTGAAAATACAGTCGCTTGTCCACCAGACAATCGCTTAGGGTTAGCCGTCGGTTTTTTAGCTGCCTCTATAGAATTAGAGGCATAGGAAAAGGTTATAGAAGCTAAATAAATAAAACAAAGGGTTAAACAATATATAATAGAGGGAGTTTTCATGATGGCCAAAAACAACAATATGGCCTAGCTAAATAGCTAAGCCATATATCAAGAGATAAATTCAACAATTAAAAAGAATGATCAGCAGTATCAGGATTAAGGTTAGTAATCCCTATGCTTGCCGCGGCAGTTTCAATTAATGCAGTTTGAGCAACAAGGGAACCAATGGCGTTACGAACAATCGTTTCACCTTTTTTGTTCTTTGGTGCAATCATTTGATCAAATTTCATTGGGTTCTTTTCAGCTTCAGCGGCATCAACCATGACTTGTAGCTTTGCTTCCGTTTCATTCAACTGCTGTTTAAGCGCTTTATCAGTGGCTGCATTTTTGCTTGCCACTAGCGATGAAATACTTTCACCTTTTACAGTACTGCCATCAACACGCTTATATTCACCTAAGTAAATATTTCTAACACCTTTTGCATTATAAAAGTGAGAGAAGTGAGTGTTATCGCTGAAGCAGTCATGCTCATCTTCTGGAGAATTCGCTTCTAAGGCAACTTTCATACGCTCACCGGCTAATTCCCCCAATGATAAACTACCCATACCGTAAAGCATGCGAGTTAATGCTTCCTTAGTAGACAATGCTGTTAGTGTTGCACGATAGTTTTTGCTATCGTTAGCGGCCCATTGCCCCACCATATCTTCAAGGTCAGAAATCAATAAACTAGCTGCTGCCTGTATATATTGTGCTCGACGCTCACAATTCCCGTTCGTGCACTTTTTACCCTTTAAAAAATCTGTATAAGAGCGCTTACCTGCACCATTGTTACTACCATTTAAATCCTGTCCCCATAACAGGAACTCTATCGCATGGTAGCCAGTGGCAACATTCGCCTCAGAACCACCTAACTCGTTAAGTTCAGCTAGTAACTCAGGCGTAATTTTTGCGACATCAATCTTCTTATTACCCATGGTTAATTGAGTGTTAGCAATAATGTTAGCGGTTGCACCGGCATTACCTAGCTCATGCTCATAACTTGAATCCACGTAGTCAATTAGGCCCTCATCTAAAGGCCAAGCGTTTAACTGGCCTTCCCAATCGTCAACGTTCGCATTACCAAAGCGAAATACTTCAGACTGTTGATAAGGAACGCGAGCAGCTTTCCATGCGATTTTAGCCGCACTCAATGTTTTTTGGCTTGGCGCCTTAACAAGTGCATCAATTTTTTCGCTCAACTCTTTTGCAGTAATTAAAGAGTCTTCAAAAACAGCATGAGCAACAGTGGCGTAGTTATTGACAACACTTTTTTCATTGACTGCAAACGCTGGACTTGCAGCCAATGCTATCGCAAGCGCGATAGAACATTTTTTGATAAGTTTCATATCGATCTTCCTTATAAATTAAAATTCTGCTGCTAATTGAATAACGATGCTGTCAGTATCTTCATCAGAACCGCCATCAGCTGCGCTATAGTCTTCGTCATGTTGGAATTGAATACCTAAGCCAAGACCACCTAATACTTCTGTACTTAGGCCTACGCTAATTCTTTCTTCTGGCAATTCTAAAAATACTGCTTCATCGGTTTCTTGATAAGATACTGCGTACGTGATTGCACCTAATTCAACTGCAGCTTCTACTTGGAATGCATTAGGTTCTGAATCATTTCCATCATTGGCGAATTCGTCTAGTGCGGTTAAATATTCGGTCATTAATGTTACATTTCCAAGACTGGCAGAAGCATGAAAGCTAGCGCCTGCAACCGCATCTTCGCCGGCATCGTAACCGTAATCGTTTTCTTGTAGCCCGTCGGAATCAGCAAGGTTAGAAATATAGTCGGCACCTAGTGAAAATGATTCGCTGTTTACACCAATACTCGCACCAAAGTTTTGAAGAGTATCCTTGTCGTCTTCATCTTGATCACCGTTAAAAATGTATAATGAGCCTGTGAATAACCCCGCTTCATAATTAACAATAAAAGCCGTTTCTCGTGTTTCACCAATTTCTAAGGCCAAGGTATCATTAACCAATGCGGTTTCATAAACGCCGAATGGAACATACTCTTGACCCACTACAAATGAAAAAGCACTACCGTCTGCTTGATAGCTAATTGTGGCCACATCAACTTCTAAATCTGTGTCATCTTCTTCATGAAGTAGCACAATATTTGTTGAAATTTCATCAGTAACAGCAGCTTCAACACCTAGTTCGGCAGTCGCGACAACTAAATCTGAAGATGATAAACCTGAATCTGGATCCTCGTAACTGGCTTCAATTTCAATGAGACCACTGATAGTCACTCTATCAGCCCATGACCCACCTTCTGTTGATCCTTTTTTAGCTTCCAGCTTTTCTATTCTATCTTTTAAAGATTGGATTTCTTGTGCTTGATCAGCAACAGCAAAAGGGCTTGCGCCTACAGACGCTAGTATTAAGGCTTGCGCTAGTAATGTTTTTTTCATATTCCCCCCGGAATTAATGCAATTTTATTTTTGGTCGAAAAACGACCAGAAAAAGTGATTCTATAGAGACAACAACCATCTATTTGGAAGGCATTTTCTGTAGGCGGCGCATTTAATCACAAATGATAATCGTTATCAATATCATTTTACTTATTAAATAATAAGAATTATCATTAATATTTTACGATATCTTACCCAGATATATGACAAGCAGGTTAAAAGCGAGAAAATGATGCAAAGAGCAGATCATGTACAATTTTTGCGCCCAGAACATAAGCAAGCGATTGAGGGGAAACCAAAGTATGCTGCTCTTATCTGGTCACGCTTGATAAAAGAATCCAGAGATAAAGTCTCCTGCCAGGAATGGAATAAATCAGCGGTTATTTACAGTAATGCTTTTGAAGTTGCCGATTTACTCATTACTGAAGCAAAGTCTGACTCAAAGTGTATTGGGCGTTATCTACATACCGCTATTGAATTAGCGTATGTTTTGAGAAAGTGTTCCTATACAAGTGATGTGTCAGCCCTTGTATCGATTGTTGAAGATCGTTTAAAGGCTTACCTCTACCCGGCTGACAGTACTTTATTGGTAAAACCTTTAAGAAATGTTGCTTTTACAGCGCTACCAGAAATATCCCAATGGATTACAAGGTTTACATCAATAGAAGAGTTTTTTATACGTAGAAGTCAATAAAAATTACGTTACCTATTAGTCTTTATTACGTGTAAAACTATAAAAGCGCTTACTAGAAAGTAAGCACTTTTATATAGTAGATATTAATGATTTAATCGAATCGAAATAAACAATCTAAATAAAATTTAAGCGACAGAGCGGTTAACACTTTGATACGTTGCCGCATCAAATTCTTTTTCATTTTTACTGATCAATACAGAAACCATTAAGTCACCACAGACATTCACACTCGTGCGTGCCATATCTAAAATACGATCAATACCCGCAACAATCGCTAACCCTTCAAGCGGCAAGCCGACAGTCGTTAATACCAAAGACAACATAATCAGCCCTGCGCCGGGTACACCGGCTGTACCAACAGAAGCCAAAGTGGATGTCATAATAATAACTAAGTAATCAGTCATGGCTAGGTCGACACCAAAAGCTTGAGCGATAAAAATAGCACACACACCCTGGTACAATGCCGTACCATCCATATTAATCGTTGCCCCTAGTGGTAAAACAAAACTGGCAATCGGTTTGGAAACGCCTAACTCTTCTCTAGCAGCTTTTATCGTAGCAGGTAAAGTTCCAGAACTACTGGTTGTCGTAAAAGCAACCGCTGCTGGATTAATAATGCCATGTAAATAACGAATAGGATTCAACCCACCTAGCGTTTTTATAACCCCTGAGTAAACGAATAGCACTTGAATAATACAACCCATGTAGACTAATACAATCAGTGTTGCCAATGGCAGCAATACCTGTAAACCATATTTACCTGCGACCCAAGCCATAAGACCGAAAACACCAAGAGGTGCTAACTTCATAACTAATGATGTTAGTTTGTACATTGCTTCGGCTAAGCTTTCAAAAACAACAATAACAGGCTTTGCTTTTTCACCAACTAACACTAAGGAAACTCCCAAACAAATAGCAAAGAAAATAATTTGTAATATATTGCCTGATGCCAACGCATTAATAGGGTTTTTAGGGATTACGTTTAACAAGGTCTGGACAAATGGTGGCGCTTCTTTAGCAATCGCGCCACCTTCTACGGTCATTTGTAAACCCTCCCCTGGTGCAAAGATTATCGCAAGTAATAAGCCTATACTGATAGCAGCAGCTGTCGTCAGCAAATATAAAATAATTGCCTGAAAGCCAATTCGTCCCATTTTTGCAGTATCTTGCAATGATGTCACACCGACAATAAGTGAACAAAATACCAAAGGAACAATTAGCATTTTAATGGCATTAATAAATAATGTACCAATGGGTTTTAATGCTTCGGCTCCAGGCCCCCAAATTGCACCAACAATAACCCCAAGCACCATACCAATAACGATTTGTTGCCAAAGGCTTACGCCCTTTTTACTTGGCAAGTTTATATTTCCATTATTCATAGTGTGACCTCTTTTTATCATTAGAATAAGTGAATAGAAATTTATAAAAGTGAAGTGTTAGCTTGGTCTAACCATAGCGCTGGGCTGTAAACAGCGTGTTAACATTTTTTCATCCATCAGCTTTTCTTCACGTACTAACTCCAGCACACTACTATTGGTATCCAGTGCTTTCTTAGCAATGCGCGTTGCATTTTCATAACCGATGTAAGGTGAAATGGCGGTAATGATTCCAATACTATTATTGACCAGCTCTCGACAGTGCTCTTCATTGGCCGTAATACCACTAACACAACGGGTTTCAAACATTGTCATTGCTTTTGTTAACAGGCGGATAGATTCCAATAACTTATAAACAATTAAAGGCTCCATTGCATTTAGCTGTAACTGGCCCGCTTCAGCAGCAAAAGAAATAGCAAGGTCGTTTCCTATCACTTGATAAGCCACTTGATTAACGGCTTCAGGAATAACGGGGTTAATTTTCCCAGGCATAATAGAGCTACCTGGCTGCTGCCCTGGCAAATTAATTTCTGCCAAACCACAACGAGGCCCCATACTGATTAAACGTAAGTCGTTGGAAATTTTGGATAACTTAATGGCCAAGCGTTTTAACATACTGGAGAATAATACGAATACTCCCATGTCCGAACTGGCTTCAATTAGATCCGAAGCGATAGAAAATTTAACGCCACTAATTTGAGATAGTTCTTTTACTGCCAATTCTGAATATTGAATGTGTGTATTAATCCCGGTACCAATTGCAGTTCCACCAAGATTAATCTCTGTTAATAGCTTAGAAAGGTCTTCGATGCGTTGAATATCTTCTTTTAAGGTAGATGCATACGATTGAAATTCCTGCCCTAATGTCATTGGTACGGCATCTTGCAATTGCGTTCGCCCCATTTTTATCACGTCAGAAAAAGCAACCGCTTTAGCACCAAAGGCATCAGATAATGAACGCAAACTATCCACCAATTCACCATGAGCCAGTAAAATCGAAAGCCTTACTGCTGTTGGGTAAACATCGTTCGTCGACTGAGAGCAATTAACATCATTGTTTGGGTGTAAGACAGAATAATTGCCTTTAGCTTCTCCCATATACTCCAAACCAATATTCGCAATCACTTCATTTGCATTCATATTGGTTGATGTTCCTGCCCCACCTTGAATCATATCAACCACAAAATCCTGATCATGCTTTCTTTGCAGAATAGCTTTCACAGCTGCATCAATAGCGACCATTTTTTGATAATCAAGTAAATCTAATTGATAGTTAGCTTTAGCACAGGCAAGCTTCACCATTGCCAAAGCGTCAATTAATTGTGGGAAATGGTTGATTTGAACACCTGATAATGAAAAATTATCACAGGCTCTTTGCGTTTGAATACCATAGTAAACAGAGTCATCAATTGGCATTTCTCCCAATAAATCTCTTTCTTCACGAACAAGTACTTGGGAAAGTTTGCATGCTGGTTTCATATCGTTCTCACTGAAATTTGTATCAATCAATTCGTTAAAAATGACTAATTAGTATCTACCTGCTATAGGATCGTTAGAAATCGAACCGCCTTTATAAGACGCCTCAAACCACTTAACGCAGCGTTTTGCTAGTGCCAAATTACTATCAATCAATTTTTCTTCATGATCTAGTACCGAAGGTATTTCAGTACAACCTAGCACAATAGCCTTAGCGCCTTTTTGTTGCAGTTTGTCAACTTGTTGCAAAAAAATTTCACGTGCCTGTGTTAACCTCCCTTCTTTAGCAAATTCAATGGCTTCCATCACTCGCTGCTGTTCCTCATCATTTGGTACTAGAGCTTGCCAGTTATGGGTCGCCAGATAGCTTTGATAAATACCGGATTTAATTAACCCACTAGTGCCTAGTAAACCTACGCGATATTCATTCGGTGTCAGCGATAACTGTTGCAACTGTTCAAGTACAGCATCTGCAATATGTAAGATATCAATACCAGTATCTGCAATTAATTTTTGATACCAAAAATGCGCTGTATTACAGGGAATAACAATGACATTGGCACCCATAGATTTTAATTGCATAACGCCTTTGCGCAGATGCGGATAAGGGTTTTCGCCGCCATAAACGATATGTGTGGAACGATCTGGAATTTGAGGCACAGACCAAGTCACTATTGGCATATGTTGCTGATCGGTTTTAGCACTGGTTTGCTGCACTACTTTTTTCAAAAAGTCGACTGTCGCTAACGGACCCATTCCACCTAAAACGCCTAACACAATATTCTCTTTTTCTTTGGTTAATATTTGATGGACGGCATCTTAGCTATTTCAAAAAAATCCATCTAATGTTATTTTTAGAGTCGTCATGCAAAATATGCATAACAATGAAAGGGCATAACTTAAGGCATAGAAATGACATAAGACATTTTGTCGTGTCTATACTTCGCGCTGATACTTAAAAACACAAAATATGGGGTATAAATAATGGATATAGAGTGGATATCTGATTTTTTAGAATTAGCATCAACCAAGAACTTTACACTTGCCGCCAAAAACCGCAATCGCAGCCAGCCGGCATTTAGTCGTCGCATACTTGGGCTAGAGCAATGGATAGGCGCTACATTGATTGACCGCTCGGTTCACCCCTTTAAATTAACGACTGAAGGAGAAATATTTAGAGAAACAGCACAAGATATCATGATACAGCTCCATCGTACCCGCGATGAATGCAGAAAAAATCAATACAAGAGCAACGATTTAATTAAGTTTACGGCGCTACATACCTTGGCCATTAATTACTTTGCCGAATGGGTTGCCGACATCCATAAGAACTTCTCCTCTATACGTACAACAATGGACGCCTATAACTTATTGGATTGTGTGGAATTACTACAATCGGGGCAAAGCCAATTTATGTTGTCGTATACCACACCTACAATCCCTTCCCTTTTAAATCCTTCTGACTTCCTCTCGTGTAGGCTAACATCCGACCAGCTGATATTAGTGAGTGCGCCTAATGAAAAAGGCAAGCCGCTGTATCGTATGAGTGGGAAAAAGCCCATCAACTATCTAGCTTATTACTCCAACTGTTTAATGGGAAAGATGACGGAAGACATCATTACTAATCAATGTAGCGAATACACATTAAATTATATCTATGAAAATGCCATTACAGAATCAATCAAAGCTATGGCCATTGCCGGCATGGGAATTTGCTGGCTACCTAAGATTTGTATTCAAGGTGAATTAAAACGCGGGGAGCTTATTGACGTCAGTACAAAAGCATTAAGTATGCCTCTTGATATTATGTTGTACCGCTCCAGCAGACGCCTGTCCAATGAGTGTGAAAGTCTATGGTCGTATGTTAATAATGACGAGTAAAACTAACAATAAGTCAATCATTTATTGAAAGGCAATTTCAAACACCAAAACATATGAGAAGGTCGATTAGTTTGGTATTCATCTAAGCCAATAACCATACCGTCGTGCCCTTCTTTTGGTTGCGGAATATAGGTTCCAAATAATCGATCCCATATTGAAAGAAAGAAACCATAATTACTGTTGGTTTCTTTTTGAATAGTGGAATGGTGTACTCTATGCATATCAGGAGTCACACAAATCATTCGCAACACTCTATCAACTGACAATGGAAGCTTCATATTTGTGTGATTAAACATTGCCGAAGCGTTTAGGATGATTTCAAAAAGGAATACCGCAAATACGGCAGGTCCAATCAAAAGAACAATCACGCATTTGTACAACATGGATAAAACAATTTCGATTGGGTGAAACCTTGACCCCGTTGTCACATCAATATCCCTGTCGGCATGATGTACGCGGTGAAACCGCCATAAAAATGGAATGTTATGGGATACCACATGCTGTGCGTAAACGGCTAAATCTAGTAATGCTACGGCCAAAACAATTTCTAACCATAAAGGCAAGTCAATCATATTAAAGATGCCCCAGCCATTGCTACTTGCAAATACAGCGGCTGAAACAGCTGTGACCTGCCCCATCAATCGTATTGCAACACTATCAATAGCAACTAGCGAGATATTCGTTACCCAACGAGGGAAACGACTTTGTGTTCGCTGTTTACGAGGAAAAACTGCCTCAATACAAGCACACGCAATTAAGACGCTGATAAAAATTGTTAAACGTATTGTTTGCTCATCTAACTGAGGCATAAAACACCCAAAATGACTTATTTTGTTACTTTAATGACTACCATATACGCACTCTACTTTTGTTTGTCTGTATTCAAGCTGAAGATACGATATAAAGGGCAGAAATTAATAAAAGCTGTAACAATCAAAATAATACCAATATAACCGAATGCTGTTTTCGGGCCAATGAATACAAGGCTCAATAGAGCAGCACCGATAACAATCCTTAATATTCTATCCAATGAACCTACGTTTTTAGTAAACATATTGCAACCTCTTACTGTATTTGAAAAGTCGCTATTATTTTCCTAAAAACGCTCAAAAGTGTATATGACTTAGTCACATACTGATATTCTTCGCCAAGCGATCATGGTCGACGATTTCTACTCTGCCTCGCTTTGACAACAAAATTCCTTCTTCCTCTAATGAAGACAATTTACGCGAGACAACTTCTCTCGCGGTGCCAATTTCTGTCGCGATCGCTTCCTGTGTCATTTTCACTGTATTATCGGCATCGCAACGTTGTATCAATAAGCTACATAGTTCGAATAGGATATCTTTCGATGTCACTTTGTCCAGCAATTGGATTAACATTGACATTTTCTGTGAATAATTTTTAAGGATAATTTGTGCAAATTTGGCTGATTCATTCAATGCAATAAAAAAATCTTTTGTCGGTATCGCTATCGCATCCACTGAGGTTTCAGTGGTTGCCCGAGCATAGTATTTTTCATGATTAAGTAATACCGAGGTTGTAATGACACAGCTGTCATTCTCCTTCATACGATAAAGGAGAATCTCCCGGCCGGATCGGGTCGTCATATCAACACGCAGTTGGCCTGAAGTAAGAATTAAAAAAGCACCGCAGCTGTCACCAGGTGAAAAAACAACCTGATTTGCATCAACCGATAAGAGGCTCGCAGAAATTTTTTTCGCCTCAAGCAATGTTTGAGGCAAACCCATGCGAGATAGTAAATCAAAATGGCTTTTTAACATAGTTGACCAACGGCTAATAGATATGCTCTATTGAACGTGTTACGCCTTGGGTGACTTGATGGTGAGATACAATGACAGAGCGGCCATACAGGCAAATATCAATAACATCCACCCTCCCATACTGATGCCTGCCAGAGCCCAATCAATTTCTGCACAATCGCCACTGCCTTCCAATACTGTTCTAATCATTTGAAAAAAACTAAAGCTTTCTCCCATTGATTCTGTCCAGCGGTAAATAGGATCGATGCCACAGGTTGGTACACTTTCTGGCGGTAAATGTTGTAACCAGACCTGGCGTCCGGCAAAACTAGCACCTCCAATAGAGGCTGCGAGGATCAAAAGGCTATATATTTTTTGCCCAATCAGTTTAGGTCTGTGTAATAAACCTAAAACACATACAAATGCGACACAAACCAGCATTGCACGTTGAAACATACAAAGTGGACATGGTGTAAGCTCAAGATGGAGTTGAAAGTAAAAATAAGCAATAGCTAATAAGCTTAAAGAGCCAATAAGGCCTGTTATATACCAGCGGATAGATGGGTTCATTTGTGCAGTACTGAGTGTTGATGAATGTTACTCAACAGGTAAATCGTTTGCTTTCCAGCCACTCATATCACCTATTAAATGAGACAAGTTGGAGTATTGCAGTTCAGTCAACAATTTGGTGACCTTCCCTACCCGTACTCCACTATGACAGTATAGTATCATCTCCTTATCTTTATAGGCATCCAGTAATGAAATATCTTTTAAAATTTTATAATGAGGAATATTAATCGCCGAAGGTATTTTGCTGATTTTGTATTCTAAAGGGGTTCTTACATCAATCAACGCATGGTTATCAGAAAAATCCTCTTGTGATAATAGCTCAAGTAGCTCTTTTTGTGACACTGATCTCACTGATGTGTTTTTAGACAAATCTTCACGAATATTGTCGGCAGAAATGTTGATAAATACTATTGATATTGCAGCCAGTACTGCTATGCCTGAAACCGCTTTAAACACTACCTTCTTCATATTTAAAAACTATTCGTTAGAGCTATATTACTTTCTTACACTTTTTCTTTATTAACTTTTTCTACTAAATAGTTGATCACTTTCAATAAATTAGCCTCAGTACCTGCTTGCGATACCGATGTTACATATTTACCCGCAACAATAACCGCTGGTACAAAAGTAAGGTCCGCTTGTCGGATAAGTGCTTTAGCTGAACCTACTTTTGTTTTAACTCCAAATGAGTTAAATGTTTTTGTAACGAGTTCTTCTTTCTGCCCAAATTCTTTGGATAAAAAATTGACTAGCTGCTTCTTATTAGAAAGTGCTTCTCTATCTTTATGAATATGATCAAAGATTGCTAAATGAGCCTCATCTTTGATACCTAAGGCTTTGATCGTATAAAACGCTTTTGCATGGAACTCCCAGCGTTTACTGAATATTGCAGGTATATGAACAAATTCAACGTAATCTGGCTTTGTTGTTGCCCATTGCTCTAAAACTGGTTCCAAGTTAGAACAATGTGGACATCCATACCAAAATACACCAGCGACCTCAACAGTACCCTTTTTAGGTGAATGTAATGGTTCTTCCAAAGCTCTATAATGGGTCCCACTGACAAATTGCTCGGATTGAGCATAACTAACAACAGAAATAAAGCTTAAGATAGTAATACAAGCCTTAACGATAGCTTTATTCATAAGGTTATGTCCTTTGTTTAAAATATATTCGCTAGTAATTTAGTCGGTTAATTATCACAAAAAAATACTGCACAATTTATAGAATCATAACTATATTTATCCATTATCTATGTGACTTGGTCACATAGTCAGTGTTATTATTTTTAACCGAGATTATCGTCACTATCTATCAACACAGATATTAATTGTAGACATTCGTTATGAATAGATTAGTTTATGTTAATGGTAAGTATTTATTAGAATCTGAAGCAAAAATTTCTACCTTTGATCGAGGTTTTTTATTCGCAGATGGCGTCTATGAAGTTGTTTCCGTCATTGATGGGTATTTAATTGATAACGAAGCCCACCTCAAAAGGCTCGCAAGTTCATTAGAGAAAATAAAACTTCCTTTTCCTCTAGAAGATAGTGAAATTGTTGCCATTCAAAAAGAATTGGTCAAACGTAATACACTGAATGAAGGCATTGTGTATATGCAGATCTCAAGAGGCGCTGCAGATCGCGATTTTGCCTACCCCAAAAACCCTCAGCCAAGCCTTATAATGTTTACACAGGAAAAACCCATTAAGCATATTCCTATTCTAGAAGATGGCGCCAAAATTACTTTGGTGCCTGATATACGATGGAAACGTAGAGATATAAAAACGGTTAGCCTTTTAGCGCAATCGATGGCTAAACAAGCAGCGCTTGATAAAGGGGCAGATGATGCCTGGTTAGTAGAAGATGGTTTTATTACAGAAGCTGCTTCCAGCAATGTGTTTATCGTTGATAATGAGGGCACTTTAATTACTCGTGAATTATCGAATAGCATTTTAGCTGGCATCACACGTCAAACTATTCTGACCATTGCTGAAGATGAAGGCATCCCTATACAAGAACGAGCCATTAGTACTGAAGAGTTAGCCACAGCAGCCGAAGCGTTTTCAACCAGTGCGGCTACATTAGTTATCCCTGCTGTTGAAGTTGATGGGCACACCATTGGTAATGGCAAACCTGGAACAATGACTCAACGTTTGCGAGATTTATACCTTCAACGCTATGCAACTACAGATGCCTAGCTTTTTTCTAACTAAATAGCTTCGTGCTCCAATAACCAAGCCTTCCGCTCTATCCCACCGGCATAGCCAGTTAATGTTTTATTACTGCCAATTACACGATGACAAGGCACAATGATACCAATAAGATTTTTCCCATTAGCCGCCCCAACAGCTCTCACCGCTTTAGGGTTATCGATCACCCTCGCAATGTCGCCATAAGAGACTGTTTTGCCATACTTTACTTTCTCCAATGCCGCCCATACTTGCTTTTGAAAATCCGTACCTTGCTGGTCAAGGGGTAAATTAAAGATTGTTCGCTTACCAGAAAAATATTCTTTGAGTTGAGTTTTACACTCGGTTGTTATTGCATTACTACAGACTTCTTTTTGAAAATCTGGCTCTTCAGTAAATACGACTTGTGTTACACCTTGTTTAGATGCTTGTATTTTGATAATCCCTATTGGCGTTTCTAAATAATCGATATACATTACAATTGATTCCATAACTGAAGTGTAAGATAACTACGCCAAGGAGCAGCCAAGTCTGGATTAAAATAACCTGCCGATTCTTTAATCGCTTTTTTAACGCCAAGATCACTACCTAAATAAATATCTGGGTCACTTAAACCTCTTAGGCGTGCATAATTCACTGTCCAAGGGCCTATGCCTTTTAAGGATAGCCATTCATCAGGATCGATAGCATTCTCTTCTGCCATACAATATTGGGAAAAAGTGCGCAACGTTTGTTTACGTGAACCCGGCATTTTCAAACATTCAATTTCACTTGCTGCAATTGAGTTCGGAGAAGGAAATAAAAATTTATCGCCTAGTTTCTCACCATAATTCTCAACAAGTTTTGTAACCATATTGCGCGCAGCAGCAACAGAAATTTGCTGCCCAAGAATAGCTCGTATGCCTGCCTCATAAATACTCCAGGTTCCGGGTAAGCGTAATCCAGATTTAATATTTATTATTGAACTATAATGTTGTTGCAAGCCTGTATCAATGGTTTCGCTATCTGCATCTAGATCTAAAACACGTCTAATATTATTGATAATAACTTTTAAATGGACTAACTGATTTAACTGTATCGTTAAGTCAAATCGATTTTTATCATTAATATGCTCAACGGTAAATTGCCCAACACTATCTAAATACTGAAATGCACGCCCATAGCTATTATCACCTACCCACTCAAGCCCGGGAATAAACCGATTTGATAAAAAGTTATGCATCAATGCCCAGTCATAAGGGGGACGATAATACAATTTAAGAGTTAATACCGCTGATTTTTCCCCTCTCGATTTTCGTATTTGCGATGGCGTCAAATTAAGGTTTTTAGAAAAGCAATCATTAAAACGGCGGACGCTATTAAAACCGCTTGCCAGTGCGATTTGTGTAATCGGCAAGCTTGTTTGATGCAATAACTGTTTGGCGAATAAGCATTGCTGATACAGAGCGAATGTTTTTGGCGATACGCCTAAATGCTTTTCAAATAGTTGCCTCAAGTAGCGATCACTAATGCCCAGTCGCTGAGCAAGACTTTGTAGTGAACCTTCCTGTAAGGCCCCTTGACCGATTAGGCTAATAGCCCGATCTAGCGTTGTATTAATACCTTTCCACGCTGGCGATCCTGGTGCACTGTCTGGCCGACAGCGTAAACATGGTCGATAACCTTCATTAGCTGCTTCGATGGCTGATGCAAAGTAGTGAACATTTTTTTCTTTTGGAAAGGTTGCTGGACAAATAGGCCGACAATAAATACCTGTCGTTTTAACAGCAATAAAAAATTTCCCATCAAATCGAGCATCACGAGATAAACGCGCTTTTTGACAGATATCATTACTTAGCATAGAGAATTATCGGTGTCGGTTCATATCCTCTCATTGTAATTTTCTACAAATAAAAAACTAGCCAGAATCGGAACTGGACCTCGATAAATCGCCTTGTCTACTAAAACAATAAAAACTATAGGGCTTCAAATAGTATTTTAAAGCTATTATTTACATGAAATAAAATGACTAACTCTATGATTTTTAAAGTTTTACCTTAGTTTTAAGCCCATTTTATAAATATTCAGATTCTAATTCTTCACTACATTGCTTGACTTAGCCATAAATCATCGCTAAATTATCTACCTATCGGTAGGTAGATAATTATTAATGCCTTAAAGCAACACAATTTGGAGATTCGCTGTGTTTGATTTTGACAATTTAAAAAAGATACCCCGCTTAGCGGCTTCTGCGCCTGAGGCCATGAAGGGATTCCAAGCATTAGATAAAGCCGCATTAGCTGAAGGCGCCATTTCAAAGAAACACAAAGAACTGATGGCTGTCGCTGTTGCCCTCACAACTCAGTGCGGTTACTGCCTAGAAGTTCATCGTAAAGCTGCGATCGCAGCGGGTGCAACTGAAGAAGAACTAGCTGAAGCAACATTCGTAGCTGTGGCGCTTCGTGCAGGAGCTGCGCTAACTCATGGCACTCACTTGATGGAATAACTTCCCTAGTACCAATTTTTAAACTTACTATAACCAGGAGAAAACAATGAAAATTTATGACTTCGAAGGCTTCCCTAACCCAGCCCGCGTTCGTATTGCGCTTGCTGAAAAAGGCGTATTTGATAAAGCTGAGTTTATCACTGTCGACGTGCCAGGAGCTGAGCATAAGAAGGCAGAGTTTCTTGCCAAAAACCCCAGTGGCGCAGTTCCCGTTCTTGAATTAGAGTGCGGAACCTGTATCTCTGAGTGTACGGCGATCACTGAATACATCGATAATACCTACGATGGTATTTCACTAACCGGTAGTAACCCAAAAGAAAAAGCGGTTGTGCATATGATGCAACGCCGAGCTGAGCAAAGTGTCCTTGATGCTGTCGGCGGCTACTTTCACCATGCAACTGCGGGACTAGGCCCCGAAATAGAAACATATCAAAACAAGGATTGGGGTAATAAGCAAAAGGAACGTGCAATCGATGGCATGAAATATTTTGACTCTGTACTTGCAAATAATAACTATGTTGCCGGAGAAAACTTTTCTATGGCAGATATTACACTATTTGCCGGCCTCGCTTTTGCGGACTTTGCGGAGATAGAAATCCCTGCTAGCTGTACTAACCTGAATGCATGGCGTGGCCGTATGGCGAGTCGACCCAGCATCGCAGCCTAAGCATATTATTGGTGATTAACTGTATTAATAGAAATCTTTGAGAGGATTAAACGATGGAATTAAATGCTGATTTTGACAAACGAGTCGTTGTGCATAGCGCTGATTTAGAGTGGCTTGATTCCCCTATTGAAGGCGTGCGCCGACGCATGTTAGACCGTATTGGTGATGAAGTCGCTCGAGCGACAACGATCGTTAGTTATGACCCTGGTAGCCAATTTTCACCTCATGTTCATACTGGCGGCGAAGAGTTCATCGTACTAGAGGGTGTATTTCAGGATGAACATGGCGACTTCCCAGTTGGCTCTTATATTCGTAATCCTCCACAATCCAAGCACACTCCGGGTTCTGAACCGGGATGTATTATCTTTGTTAAATTATGGCAATTTGATTTAGATGATCGTCAACATGTGCGCACCGATATGGATAAAGCGGAGACTGTTGTTGATGCGTCAAGGCCTGGCGTTACAACAACGCCACTTTATCAGGATGACAGAGAGAATGTACGTATGGAACAGTGGGATGCGGGTGCTGATGTCACTATAGAGGCAACCTATGGCGCTGAAGTATTAGTGCTTGATGGAAGTTTCGAAGAAGGTGGTGACGTATTGAAAGCACAATCGTGGATGAGAGTGCCAATAGGCCAAAGCATTCAGGCAAAGGCTGGACCAGAAGGTGCAAAAGTCTGGATTAAAACTGACCACTTACGTTTTATTGACCCACCAAAAGCGTAAGTGGCTTTTTATCTATTTCACATATATTTCGTATATGTTTAATACAGCTTAGCTAATCACTTTGTAAATCATACTCTCTACTCCTTTATTCATCCAACCAAATAAAAGAGTAGAGAGTTATAGTAAACGTTAACTTGTAACAGCCTCAGATTTTGCTAACCATTCATGCCCTTTTAACATTCCCTTCCAATAGAGCGATGGCAACACACTGACTTTTAATTTCCATGCAAATGTCGTGGCTTGAGTTCCGTCATTAATCCATTTAGGAAAGGTAGGAACGAGCTTCCCACCGTATGCAAACTCTGCCAGTACTATTTTCCCTCGCTCAACGGTTAATGGGCATGAACCGTAACCATTGTAAGCGGCACTAGGCTTCTGGTGGGCAAATGTATTACAAATATTTTCGGCAACAACTGGGGCTTGTTTACGAGCAGCAGCCATTGTTTTTGCATTGGTCGTATTCAGTACATCACCTATTCCCCAAATATTAGTGTAATGATTATGGCGTAAAGTATGTGGATCGACATCCAACCAACCATTAGCATCAGCTAAGGGGCTTTCTTGAATGAATTTAGGGGCACACTGTGGAGGGCATACATGAATCATATCAAAATCAGTTTTAACTATTTCCTCATTGCCTTCAGCATCACTGGTCTTAAACCATGCTAGTTGAGATTCACCATCGATTTTAATTAAGTTATGAGAAAACTTTAAATTAGCGTTATATTTTTCAATATATGACATCAATGCAGGAACATAATCAGCCACACCAAATAACACAGGACCTGCATTATAAAAATCAATATTGATACTATTAAGTCTATTGGATTTAAGCCAATGATCTGCAGAGAGGTAAAGTGCTTTTTGCGGAGCACCGGCACACTTAATTGGCATCGGTGGTTGTGTAAATATTGCTTTACCTTTTTTAAGGTTTTGCACTAATTGCCATGTATAAGGTGCGAGATCATACCGATAATTTGAAGTCACTCCATTTTTACCTAGACTTTCCTCTAAACCTTCGATGCCCGCCCAATTTAATGTTAAGCCCGGGGCAACAATTAGCTGCTTGTACTGTACTTGATTTCCATTGTCCAGGAGGACTGAATCATTATTCGGCATAAATTCAACAACTGATTGCTGTATCCATGTTGTACCGAGTGGGATTAACTCTTTCATTTTTCTACAAGTCGATGGTGCATCAAAAATACCACCACCCACCATTGTCCAGCCAGGTTGATAGAAATGTTCATCCGCTGGGTCGATTAATGCTATCGATAAATTTGCATTGCGCTTAAGTATGCTCGAGGCTGCTGATATACCACCCGACCCTGCCCCCACAATGACTACATCATAAATCTGTTGTGATGAGTTCTTAATCGGGGGTTTTTCTTCTTTTTGGGCTTTTTTACTTTCTTGCCATAACTGACTGGAACGATTACCCGTTCGGCAATAGGCATGTATTTTTTTATTTTTACTTAAAATATCGTTGAATGAGGAAATATGATCTTTCGTCATTTTCCCTGGAGAGAATGGTAAATAAATCGCTTCAATATTTTTTTCTTGCGCTACTTCTTGAATATCTTTAAATGTTGGCTGACCAGATGCTTCGTTATCAGGGCGGTTACAGACTATTATCTTAACTCCTTCCTCTAATAATATGCTGACATCTTCTGGCGATATTTGGTCTGAAACAGTGACTTGCGAATCTATTTTTTTTCTTTTCATAGTATTCTCTTGTTTATTATTGTGTTTTAAAGGCATTGATGGGGACTTTTAAATAACCCATTCCATTATCTTCTGGGTCAGGGAAATGGCCTGCCGCCATGTTCACTTGTAAGGCAGGAAAAATTAATCGTGGCATTGCCAGGGTTTTATCCCTTTCTTCACGCATCTGAACAAATTCATCTTCAACGATATTTTTTCCAACATGGATATTTTTGCTTTTCTGTAAACCCACCGTCGTTTCATAAGCCAACTCTCTTCCATTTGGGCAGTAGTCATGACAAATAAATAAACGGGTTTCCTCAGGAAGGCTTAATATTTTTTGAATCGATTGATATAGCACACGAGCATCTCCCCCTGGGAAATCAGCTCTGGCAGTACCGCCATCAGGCATAAATAATGTATCGCCGACAAATACTGCATCGCCAATAACATGTGTCATACAAGCTGGGGTATGACCAGGAGTATGCAAAACATAAGCTGATAAATTACCAACTCGATAACGTTCACCATCTTCAAATAGCCTGTCAAATTGGGAGCCGTCACGAGCAAATTCAGTTCCTTCATTAAAAATTTTTCCGAACGTATTTTGTACCGTAGAAATATGCTCACTGATCGCTATTTTTCCACCCAATTTAGATTGTATATAAGGCGCCGCCGATAAATGATCAGCATGTACATGCGTTTCTATGATCCATTCAAGTTCATACTCTTTTGTTTTAATAAACTCAATAATGGAATCAGCAATTTCGTAGGTAATCGTTCCCGACGCATAATCAAAGTCCAGCACAGAGTCAACAATGGCACAGGCTGCCGATGTTGGGTCTTTAACAATATATGAAAAGGTATTAGAGCTATTATCAAAAAATGGAGTAACTTCAGGTTTTATGACTTCAATTTCAGTTGCTGTATTCACATTTGCCTCTGCTTGATTAAACAGTCGTATTAAATATTGTTATTTCCGGTTTCATTACCACTGTTTATGATATGTTTTTATCATTTTTGTGGCAATTTACATTACATTCTTTATGCCAACTTTTAACACCGATATAAGACTTTGATTTTAAAGGGTTTATTAAAACTAACTCAGATAAACCTTCTATATTTATTGACTTATAGAAACGCATGTGCCAAAAATGGCACTCATTATTTGACAAAAATGACATTATGCAGCTAATTTCATCTGATAAACCTGAAACCATCGTTATGCTTGAGCGAATGCTGGAAAGCTATGAATGCCCAGCGATTCTGGTGTCGGTTGGATACGAAATTCTGGCAACGAATAGTCACTATGAAAAACAATTTGGCTCTATTGATATAGCACAAAAGCCACACTGCTTCGAAGTTTCCCATGGCTATACCGTGCCTTGTGATCAGGCGGGTGAAGACTGCCCACTGATGGCAGCTCAACAATCCGGGCATAAAGAGCGCGTTCTCCATATACATCAAACACCAAGAGGTAAAGAGCATGTTGACGTGGAAATGCTGCCTATTCATGATAGCAATGGTGAGCTGGTCTTTTTTGTCGAATTTCTGAGAGCCATCCCCCTTGTCAGCGGCCAGATAACGGATAAAGAAATGGTCGGCGTTAGCCAATCATTTAACGATATGCTCAGCAAAATCACTCGTGTCGGCAATACGGATGCCTCTGTTTTGCTATTAGGCGAGTCGGGTACAGGAAAAGAGCTTGCTGCCCGAGCGATTCACATGGCAAGTGATCGCAAAGATCATCCTTTAGTCTCCCTTGAATGTGCCGGGTTGACTGACTCCTTATTTGAGAGTGAGTTATTTGGCCATGTAAAAGGAGCGTTTACAGGCGCCCTTACCAATAAAAAAGGGCTAGTGGAACAGGCTAACGGTGGCACATTATTCCTTGATGAGATTGGTGATATCCCTCTCAGTATGCAAGTAAAACTACTACGTTTATTGGAAAGTAGAACCTTCCGCTCTGTTGGCAGCACCGTTGTTGAAACAACAGACTTCCGATTAATTTGTGCCACCCATAAAAACTTATCCGAAATGGTAGATAAAGGTTTATTCCGCCAAGATTTATATTATCGAATTAATGTTTTCCCCATTGTTGTCCCCAATCTACAACAACGGCTGGATGATATACCGATTCTTGCCAAGGCATTATTAGATCAGATCAGCCCTGACAGCGTCTACCGCTTAACAAACCAAGCAATATCTGCACTCAAAAAAAATACGTATAAAGGAAATATTAGGGAGTTACGTAATTTATTAAGTAGAGCTGTAATACTAAGTGATAATAATTTAATCGATAAAGATCAAATAGAACAATCTTTAGATTATGATGTTACATCACCAATTGACGATTCTTCAGTAAAGGAAGAAAGCTTGGGAACTGAGACCGTTAACCTAAAGGAATATGAAAAGAATTATTTAGAAAAATTGCTGATTGACTATAATGGCGATAAAAATAGAGTCGCTGAAATCGCTGGCATTAGCCTACGTTCGCTTTATCGAAAGCTTCAATAATGTTTTACTTAGATTATTCTCAAAACCAATAATCACTACTGTCTTTACTCTCTTGATATATAAAACTTAATAGTATTTATACTGTTTAAATATATTAAACATAAAAAATTAACATTATAGAAAGTAATTAAATAATACAGCTTAAATTACACACCTATATTCTCTAATGTTTTGAGTATTTCTTTAACAGTAATTGCTGCTTTAGGATGCTTTTCTTCAATTTCAAGTAATAAAATTTCGAGTGTTTCTTGTAAATTTGGACTATCTGGTTCCGGTTTATCTAAATCATGAATATTATTTTCAACTTGCAGCATTAATTCATGTTGCGTTGGACTCAATTCACTATCCAGTGTATTTCTTAATTCAACAACTAAGTCTTTCGCTCTGGCTTTTAACATTTCTCACCTCGAATACCATTCATAGTGGAAAACTATATTATTACAGCTATAGGCTATTATGGCTATATAGTAAGTATAGTCTTTATTCTGGTATTCTCACTGCTAATACATCACACGATGCAGTGTGCAGTACACTGCTTGCGGTAGAACCTAATAATAATTTAAACCCATGCTTCCCATGGCTACCCATGACAATTAAATCTGCTTTCTCTTTATTGGCAACATCGATAATCGTTTCAGCAGGCCGCCCAAATTCAATTCGTATATTATCCGTCGGCAGTTCAACTTTTCGTAATAAATTTTGAATTCTATCTAATGCTCTTTTTTCTGTTGTCTCTCTATCGATGTGCACTTCTCTAGGGGCATATAAGCCTTCACCAAAATAACCACCATAAGTAGGGATTTCAATATAACTAACATGCAAAATAATTATTTTTGTTTCTTGATCTTTTGTGAGCTCGGCAACTCGATTAAGGATCTGATCAGTATTTTTTTCTAGGTCGATAGCTGCTATAAGGGTTTTGTAGGTATTCATATCAGCACTCCTATTCTATTAGCAAAAATAATAAGACGATTACTGAAATAATGCGTTGACATAAATCAACAAAATTTGAAGAAGAATAGGAAGGTTATAATCGGCGATGGTTTTTACTAATCTGCTGTATTATTTCAGCACTGACCCCTGATTGTTTGGCAAAGCTAGGCCAATCTGCAATAATCTCCGTTAATTCATCGATTACTTCATGTGAATTATTCAAGCTAATGCTGTTGCCCAAGTCAATTAGATCCTGACGTGAAAAATTATCTCTTTTTCCTGAAATTGTCATTTGATGTTGATTCGTCCACTGACCTTGCGGGTTATGTGCATAGGTAACATCGTACGCAGGAGATAAACTCCAATGTCCTTGCTCATCCATCAAAAAAGCAATATTTTTTGTGTGATCATCCTGGTTGCGCGCGAGCACATTAAAGACCATTCTTTTGTACTGCTCTAACGCTTCTGATTTAGGTAAACGCAGTTGGCGCATGACTTTAAACGCTTGCTCATACCCATAAGCACCTGCAGCATTAAAATCGTAATGGGCTAATCCACATAACGATTGCAAATGTAATTTCCTACCACTGACTCGATCAAAACGTTTAGTCAAAAAATGGGCTCGCCCATTCTCTTCCAACAAACGACATTCGCTCATCGTTATACCCGCAGCACGAGCCATTAAGGAATAAGCATACTCAATACGACCGAATTCCTGAGGTTTGCCTAACTCAATATCGGTTACGCCATCGAATTTAAGCAGCCAATAATCATAGTCTTCCGGTGCCTCTACTTGTCCTGAGCGCACTTTGCCATCTTGATTCATTGCAATCACTGCTTTTGGGCGAGCCCCACCGGCTGAAGTGCCTACTCGTAGAATATCTTGCAAGGCTTCGCGGTTTTCCTTGTCACTTTCTCCTAGTTCAACATGAAAATCGGCACGTGAATCCGTCACCTCTTGAGCCAGCTGCACCAAGGTATCAATCTCTACAGGCACTGACTTTTCAGCACCTCGATACAATGTAGGCTTAAACTCCAGTGCTCCCATACCGCGAGAGCCGATATAGCATAAACGCTCCACTGGCGTAAAACTCGCCGAGTCTCTCCCCTGCCTTTCTAGCCAGACATCAATTAATAAATTACCGAAGCGATCTGGCAGTGCATCTGCGAGCAACCCGGGTAGCCCTCTATAAGTCTCCCATGAGAGGCCAGAAAATGTATAGGGGCGATTTGGCTTCTGACTAATCGGCATATGAAGCGGAGATACATCAATACCCTGCCGAAGAAACCCTGGGTCATACTCAAATACTCCCAATCGACGGGAGTCATCCCATGTAATCGCGCCAATTAATTGCTCCCAGAGGTAAATAGCAACGGTACTATTATGTATTGCCATTTGAATTACCAATCAGACTCAGGAGGTGTTTCTACTGGATTATCAACACCAGATGCTCTTTGACGATCTGGAGTAGCGCTTTTGAGCAATTGGATAGGGCTAATCTCAGGAGACTGAATTAAAGTCGTTATACGATCTAATTCGCCTAATTCACGAAGGATACTAATCAGTGATGAAATTTTTCCACTTCCCCGGTTTTCTAATGTTTGCACCGTAGAGCGTGACAGCATCGCTCGTTCAGCGAGATCCGTTTGCTTCATGTTTTGACGCAATCGATTAGCCTCTAGGCTAGAGCCTATCGCGCTAGCAATTGCCTGGTCACTCATTGCATATATATCCATAATAAATACCAACCAATTAGGATTTAAATTTAATGCCTTAATCTCTTAAATTGCGATTAAAGAGTAATTTTATAAGCATTATAGAATTATTTTTCAATGCATGCAAATACAGTCTTTAATTGATATTTAGATGATTAAGGTATTAAAAATAATGCTTAATCATAAAATATGCTACCAAAATGACCCGCTTTGGCTTGGACCTTGGAATGTAGGTGATAACGCCCTTAATGCAAGAAAGCTAGCGGAGGATTTCTTCTGTGAGATTGTTATAACCTAAACATAAGATAATTCATCAATTTAATTTTTACGTGGCATTGACTCAAGTTCTTTTATAATGTCAGATTGTCCTGTTATTCGAATTTGCACCGGAAATGACTCCATTATTTGAACATCACTAAGTATTCCTTGTTTTTCTAATTTCAGAACTCGTTCCAATACAGGATCTGGCTGTTCGGCACTTCCAAAAATAGTCATGGTAACTATTTTAGAACTCGAATCATTGTCATGTTGACTACAACCAAAACTTATCAATGCAAAAAAATGAGCAACGATTGTTTCTTTATCATATATAGCGCCTTTAAAACCATATGAAGCAAAGCCCGTAGCCTGAATTTTCACTAACTTGTAGCGGTAATAAGCTGATAGAGCAACGAAAAAATAAGATAATCAAAGTTTACAGAGCTAAATATTCGGCAACATTGTCGAAAAGCACAGTTTTAGAAAAAACAACAAACTAATAGAAATGGGTACTAAAATGTAAAAAGTTATACACTTTAAGTAAAAGGCATGACGACCTTAACCACAGATTAAATAAAGTCATCACTTATAATTTAGCATACTTGATTATCAGGCAATAATCCGAAGCGCAAAGTAAGGGATAATATTGAAAAATAAGATAATGAGCTTGTAAGCACCAAATAAAGTAAAGTGGATGCTATTGAAGTGCTCTCTAGACAGCTCCAGCCATTTTGTCGAGTATTGATAAGTCCAATTAGGTGCAAAGAGTAAAAAGAATGCCCAATATAACAATACTGCTATATTGATCACTGAACACCATCCCAAAAAGCTTTGTAAAATTTCAATATTCATAACTCCTCCTAGCAGAAAAGCTAATAAGTTTATGCTGTTTAATACTCTACTTTGAGTTGAACATTTTAATCAGCTCAAAGCAGAGTATTAGCAATGAATATAAAATAACAAGCTCATATAGACTTTGATAAAAATCAACTTATAAATAGTAAATCAATTTTTCTAAGCGGTTTCATCTAGTCTATTTCTGGTTGCTCTTCGGCTTTATGGTCTTTAGCAAATAACATATAAACTGAAGGTATAACAAACAGAGTAAAAATGGTACCTATGGCCATGCCACCAACTAATACTAAACCTATTGAGTTTCTTGCCTCAGCACCAGCACCAGAAACCAGAGTCAACGGAAAGTGTCCAGCCACTGTCGCAACACTGGTCATTAATATTGGTCTTAGTCGAGTTGATGCTGCTTCCTTAATGGCTTCTAATTTAGCACTGCCCTGCTCTTGCATTTTGTTCGCAAATTCAACGACTAAAATACCATTTTTAGCAATCAAACCAATTAATGTTACCAAACCAACCTGAGAGTAAATGTTTAATGTGGTCGTCCAACCATCAGTCCAAAATGGCACTGGAGCCGGCATTTTAAGAAATACAAAAATTAACGCGCCAAACATCGCTAGTGGAACACAACCCATAATAATAATGAAAGGGTCGCGAAAACTATTAAATTGCGCAGCAAGCACTAAAAAGATTAACACAAGAGCGAGTGAAAAAGCGGGAACAAATTTATTACCTTCTCTTCGTAATTGTCGTGACTCACCAGTGTAATCAATACTATATCCTAGAGGCATTATTTTCTTTGCTTCATCCTCTAAATAAGTTAATACCGTTCCTAGGGGCTGTGTCGCAACACCACTTAACTTAACGGCATTTTGTTGCTGGAAACGATTCAATGTACGAGGGACGGTTTGATAAGTCACATTAGCGACAGACGATAATTGAATTAACTCATTATCAGGCCCAGTAATATAAATTTCATTAAGCTGCTCTGGATTTAAACGTTCTAAACGCTTAACCTGAGGAATTACTCGGTAACTACGCCCTTGAATATTGAAGCGGTTAACAAAATTACCGCCCAGCATGATACCAACATCATTACCTACCTGCTCCAAAGTTAAACCTAAATCAGCGACTTTATCACGATCAATATTCAGCTTAGCTTGTGGCTTGTCAATCCTAGTATCAATCATAGGTGGGAAAGCAAACATACCAGAAGTAGCCGCTTTATCTCTAAGCTCTTCTGCTACTTTTAAGATAGCTTCTGGTTCTGCTGTTGAGACTAAAATAAATTCAACTGGAAACTGACCGCCACCGGGTAACGCTGGTGGTGTTATAGGAAAAATATTGATACCCGGAATTGCCGCGAGTTTTTCTTGAGCATCAGGCATTAAATCAAATACCGTATTGTCTCGCTCATCCCAAGGTTTGAGTACCATGCCAGAAAATCCAGAGCCAGGAAATGTCAGCTGAAAAGTAAATTCAGTATCATCAAAACTGGTAAACACTTTATTGGCTTCTGCCGCATAGAGGCTGGACTGATCCATCGTTGCATTCGCAGGGCCTTCTACAATACCAAAAATAACCCCTTGATCCTCTGTTGGCGCCAACTCCGATGCAGCCATAATAAATAAGGGAATACAAAGCAAGCTGATAACAATCCATATCATAAACATCGCCGGGCGAGCCTTAAGTGTTTTATCTAACCAAACAACATAATGACTTTTGAAGGCCTCAAAAGCATCGCCTGATTTTTTAGCAAAGCCTTTTCTATCATCACCCTGCTTTAAAATTTTCGAAGACATCATCGGTGATAATGTCAGCGCCACAATACTGGAAATAATAACGGCGCCAGCTAGTGTAAAGGCAAACTCTTTAAATAAAGTGCCCGTTAAACCGCCCTGTAATCCAACAGGTAAGTAAACGGCAACCAGTACTGCGGTTGTTGCTATGACAGGGCCAATTAATTCTCTGGCGCCTTTTATAGCAGCCTCAATATTTGATTGCCCCTCACTAATATGTCGCTGAACATTTTCGACAATAACAATGGCATCATCAACCACTAAACCAACCGAAAGCACAATGGCTAACAACGTTAGCAGGTTCAGGCTGAAGCCAAACATCATCATCAAAAACACGCCACCGATCAATGAGATTGGAATCGTAATAACGGGTACCAGAACACTACGAAGAGAGCCTAAAAACAGATAAATAACAAAAATGACAATCAATAGCGTTTCAACAAGCGTTGTCACAACCTCGGTGATGGCGCTATCAATATATTCAGTTGCATCGTAAGCAACCAGCCCTTCCATTCCTGAAGGCAGCGTATCCTGAATTAGCTTCATTTCTTCACGAACAAGCTGAATAACATCTAAAGAATTTGCATTTGGTAATGGCCAAATACCCATAAACGTTGCCGTTTTCCCAGAATAGCGGACTTCAGAGTCGTAAGATTCAGAACCCAGTTCCACATCAGCAATATCTTGCAAGCGAATCACAGTGCCATTCTCAGAACGTAACACTAACTGTTTAAATTCATGGGCAGTATTAAGATCCGTATCGGCAGAAAGGTTAACCTGAACATAAGAACCTTTTGTTGTGCCTAATGCAGAAAGATAGTTATTAGCAGCCAATGCCTGCCTGACTTGTAAAGGCGTAACATTATGAGCCGCCATTTGCTCTGGTTTTAACCAGATACGCATCGCAAACTTTCTAGCACCTAATACTTCTGCCCGCTGCACACCATCCAATGCTGAAAGCCGTGGTTGAACAACACGCACTAAGAAGTCCGTGATTTGATTATTATCGAGGATATCCGAATTAAAACTTAGATAAGCAGATGCAAACTCACTATCTGCCGATTCGACATTGATCGTAGGTACTTCCGCTTCTGGCGGTAAATCACTGCGCACCTGATTAACTTTAGAATTAATTTCTGACAATGCTTTGATGGGGTCATAGTTTAATTCTAAACGAGCAGTAATGGTCGAGAGGCCTAATTGGCTGGATGACTCAACATAATCAATTCCCTCTGCACCACTAATTGCCTGCTCAATAGGCGTTGTTATAAAACCACGAACCAATTCAGCACTGGCACCAATATAAGCAGTAGTAATCGTAATAGCAGCATTATCACTTCGCGGATATTGGCGAACCGATAATGAATTAATTGCCTGAAGACCAGCTATCACAATAATCAAGCTGACAACAATAGATAGTACTGGTCTATAGACAAAAATATCAGTAAAACTTTTCACTGGGCTTTTCAATGGACTATCTCTTATTTATCGTCAACGGTAGGATTTACACTAAACTCTGGAACAACTGTATTATTGATAACAACCGGGGCACCATTGCGTAATTTAAATACACCTGCACTGGCAACAACCTGCCCAATAGTTAAACCCTTCTCTACAGTGACAAAGTCTCCTCTTGCCTCACCCAACTTAACAAACTGCTGGCGTGCAGTCAGCGGGGGCGGTTTATTATTAGATTGACTTTCCGTGTTATTATCAGCACCTTCACTATTACCAGCTTCATTTTTTTTAACTTCTTCAACAACAAAGACAGAATCACCAAATGTTGCATATTGAACAGAAGTAATAGGAATTAATAAAACGTCTTTCGTATCCGGCAATACCACATCAATACTGGCAAACATTCCCGGCAACAATTCTTTTTCGCCATTGGCAAGAATCGCCTGAACTTTAATGCTTCGAGTATTTGAATCAATCTCCGGGTCAATAGCATTTATTTTGCCTACAAACGTTTTACCAGGAACCGCATCTGTACTTAATCGGACCTGTAGCCCAGTTTGTACATGAGGAAGCATCTGTTGAGGCAAAAAGAAGTTAACGAACATTTGATTAGTTGCCTGTAAAGATACAACAGGCTCCCCGGCATTAATTGATTGCCCCAGATTTACTAAACGAATGCCAAGCCGCCCATCAAAAGGAGCGCGAATACTTTTCTTCTCTATGTTTGCACGGATATTATCAACATCAGCAACTGCAGAACGGTAAGTACTTTGCGCATTATCAAACTCTGATTTTGAAGCGACCTTTTTCTTATAAAGCTCACTGATACGATCAAGGTTATTTTTTGCCAACGCCGCTGCCGCTTGCGCCGAGCGCAATTGTGCTTTTTCGGAAGAAACATCCTGTTCAACCAGTAAATCCCCTGCTTTAACCTCACTACCTGCGTCAAACAAGATTTTTTCAATACGGCCCGATAAATCAGCAGTAATTAATAAACCTTTAGCCGCTTCCAATGAACCAATAGCGGACAACGTGCTTTCCCATTGGTCCATTTCTACTTCATAAGAGGAAATGGAAAGTGGAGGTTCGGTAAAACTTTTACCAGATTCAATCAGTGTAGAAATTTGTGCATATTTAACATAGGCAATAGCACCAATAAGCAGCACTAGCCCCACAATAGTTAATAAAATTGCTTTTTTCATGATTATTTAATCGTTGAAGTAAATTGGCAGGACCTGAATGGAACATCCTTGCACACGTTAAGTTTGACGGATCGTCATCTTACCGAAGTTCTATTTACGCGTCTATGTATTCAGCCTTAAAAATTAACACTTTACGAGAAAATAATGACAACTATTAGACTTTTGTATACTAAAGATTAATCAATCAAAAAAATTGTATTTTTCCTAATGAATCAAAACAGAATGCTCCGAAATGCCATAACAATAGTTATACGGCAATAATGGAGATAGTAAAGAATTATTGCGTAGCTATTATCCCACCTACCACTCTTTACACTAATCAATACACCAAGAAAGCTTAGTTGATGATAAGTCATCTCAAATCCTGCGGAGTCATTGGTGATCCATGAATATAGGTATCCGGTATAAATTTCAATAGAACGTGAGACAGCAGTTTGAGCACTTATTTATATTCCCGAAACGGGTTTAATTCATAGGCTCAAATAACTCAGGATTATTCACCTTTTTCAGAGTAATACACTTTATTTGTTGAAATGCGAATAAATCTCCTAATTTGTTGTCTTATAGGGACTATTTGCCCTAAACAAGCAATAGAAAACCCTATTATAAGGACTGCAACTCGACAAAATACGAACAGTCTCACCTGTGCCTCTGTCAAATTGTGGTATATTGAAAGAAAGTATTTTTGGTAGCGAATTAAAATTATGGCCGTTAAAACTTTACGTTATGTTGTCTTATCTAGTACAGCTATTCTACTAAGCATCGCAGTTGCTGTTTTTGCCCTCACTCCGAAACAGAGCGATGCTATTCAAAATAAAAACCAGGATATCACTCTTGAGATTTTACGTAAGTTAGACCGTAAACACTTCGTCGATCTTAATATTGACGACACCCTATCAGCCCGCTTTTTAGACAATTACCTGGAAAGATTGGACCCGAGTAAGGCTTTTTTCTATCAATCAGACATCGATGAATTTAGCCAATATCGTACGATCTTGGATGACCAGCTTAAAAACGGGAATAACAGCGCAGGTTTTGTGATCTATGCACGTTTTAAACAACGTCTGGAAGAACGCCTACAAAAAGTTATTAATGTACTGAAAGATGACTCTATCGTCTTCGATTTCAGCAAGAAAGAAAGTATCAACTCAGATGCCGAAAATACTGATTGGCTGAAATCTGCAGCCGCCGGTGACGATTACTGGCGCAAACGCATTAAGTCATTCTTACTATCCCAGAAGCTTTCAGAAGAAGAGCCAGAAAAAGCGCGTGAACAGCTCGTTAAACGCTACTCAAACCAGCTTTCTCGCGTGCAGAAAAACTCGAATGACGATGTTTATGAAATTTACATCAATGCCTTCGCAGAATTATACGACCCACACACAAGCTACCTTGCTCCACGTACCGCAGAAAATTTCAACATCAATATGTCCCTTTCTTTGGAAGGTATTGGCGCCGTTTTACAAACTGAAGATGAATACACCAAAGTGGTCAGATTAGTTACTGGTGGCCCCGCCCAAAAACAAGGTGAATTGAGAGCAGCAGACCGTATTACCGCTGTAGCACAAGGTGACGATGGTGAACTAGTTGATGTTATTGGTTGGCGCTTAGACGAAGTGGTTTCTTTGATTAGGGGCAAAAAAGATAGCATTGTACGCCTTCAAGTAGAATCTTCTGACCCCGCCCAAAAAGGCACAAAATCCATCCGAATTAAACGAGACAAAGTCAAACTAGAAGATCAGGCTGCACAAAAAGCAATATTTACCGTTAAGAATAATAATGAAACCTTTAAAGTTGGAGTTATTAATATCCCTGCGTTTTACATCGATTTCCAGGCCTATCGAGAGCGTGACCCGAATTATCGCAGTACAACTAGAGATGTATTGCGTTTATTAAATGAGCTAGAAACTGAAGGTGTTGATGGTATTGTGCTAGATCTCCGTAATAATGGCGGTGGTTCTCTTCAAGAAGCAACGACCTTAACCGATTTGTTTATAGACAAAGGGCCCGTTGTTCAAATTGGCAAAGGTGATGCCAATTCAACAACACGCTCGCGCTATGAAGCACATTATCGTGGACCACTAGTAGTAATGATTAATCGCTTGAGCGCTTCAGCCTCGGAAATTTTTGCAGGCGCCATTCAAGATTATAAACGAGGGCTAATTGTCGGTTCTCAATCTTTCGGTAAAGGCACAGTACAAAGCCTAACGCCACTGGATTCTCGTGGCGACCTTAAAATCACTGAATCGAAGTTTTATCGTGTTTCTGGTGACAGCACTCAACATAGAGGCATCATCCCTGACATTTCTTTCCCCGAATTACTTAACAATGAAATCATTGGTGAAAGTAGTTATGAAACAGCATTAGTATGGAGCAAAACTAAACCCGTTGCTTATTCACAATATTTACCCATTAGCAAAGTCTTGGCGCCACTAACAGAAAGACACAATAAACGAATAGCTAAAGACCCTGATTTTATTCACCTAACAGAGCAACAGTCTTTACTTGATCAATTCACTGAAAGAAAGGTTATTTCCTTAAATGAAAAAATTCGCTTAAAAGAAAAAAGTGAATTCGAAAAAGCAACATTGCAACTGGAAAACAAACGTAGATTATCAAAAGGCCTGGAAAAATATGCCAGCTATGATGAATTAAAAAGCAGTAATGAAAAAAGAAACCAAGAAAATGCTGCTAGAGCAGGAACAACCGTTATTGATACAAAAGAAGATGCAATGCTCAGAGAAGCGGGCTATATTCTTAAAGACTTTACGGAATTATTATCACGCAGTGTTAAAAGCAAAGTTGCGGCCACTATTCACTAATTATAACTATTGATATACTTTTATGCTTTCTGTTGTCTCATTTAATGTAAATAGCATTCGCCAAAGAATACACCAATTAAAAGCCTTAATCGAAACATACAATCCTGATTTCATCGGTCTACAGGAAACAAAAGTGACCGATGAAGACTTCCCAGAAGCAATCATTAACGAACTTGGTTATCAGGTTCACTTCCATGGACAAAAAACACATTATGGTGTCGCCCTACTTTCAAAGCACGATTTTATCTCTGTAAATAAAGGCTTTGCCCACGATACCGAAGATGCTCAAAGACGTTTAATTAGCGGACGCTTTGCCTCACCTTTTGGCGGCGAAATTACAGTTATTAATGGATATTTCCCTCAAGGTGAAAGTAATGAGCACCCGACTAAATATCCCAATAAGAAAAAGTTTTACGCTGACCTTATCGAATTATTAAACACTCATCATTCACCGGACGACCAAATTATTGTCATGGGCGATATGAATATTTCTCCAACAGACCAGGATATTGGTATCGGAGAAGATAATCGAAAACGTTGGCTACGCACTGGCAAATGTAGTTTTTTGCCAGAGGAAAGAGAATGGCTAGAAACATTACAAAGTTGGGGATTAAAAGATACCTATAGACAGCATCACCCAGATGAAGATAGCCTTTTTAGCTGGTTTGATTACAGAAGTCGTGGGTTCGAAAGAGATCCTAAACGCGGCTTACGGATTGATTTAATTTTGGCAACAGAAACCTTATTAAATAGTTCTCATAGCGCGGGAATTGATTATGAGATTCGAGGCATGGAAAAACCCTCTGACCACTGCCCTATTTGGACAAAATTTCAGTAAATTTATAGCTGATAGGCCATAAGTATCTAGCAGCTAAATTCCTTCAATAGCATTAATTTTAAGAAGAAGATTTACTGTCAAATAAATCAGATTGAAATTCGCCGTACCAATTCATTAACTCTTCACCAGATCTCTTGTGTATTTCTGGTAGTTTAAAAATTGCATAAAGTATTCCTCTGGGCTCACTTAAAGCAAACTTTCTCTCTGATAAATTCTTAATAATTCTGATAAAGCAACGCTTCCACAGCATACTCCGCCACTTTTTATTAACAAAAGTTAAATCAGTTGAATAAAACTGTTGTAACACTGCAGGGGTTAACGCTTCTAAAATAGCAACCTGAAAAGTATTCAGCCTACCACCGGTAATTTCCAAGTGGCAAAGGTAGGCATCAATAGCATTGACGATAAGGCCATGCCGCGATACTCGATAACTTAAGTCCTGATCTTCTGCAGCACCATAACGTTTGATGACTTCCGTAAACATTTCTTTTTCAACAGCTTCCTTACGCAAAGTCATTCTACTGCCTGTCATATAGGGAATAATGCCTATATTTAAAGTTTCCAAATGCTTCGGTAGCGTGTGTTTAGGATAGTCACCATCATACGGTAAAAACTCTACAGATCGAGTTTGCAACAGCTTTTTAACAAAACGTCTCAGTAATGTCTGTTTAGGGTGATGGCTAGGCGGCTTCAAAAGACTTGCACCCTGATCAGTTCTATCAAAACTGGGAAGCTCTTCCGTCTCCATAGAGCTTACACCTAAAATAGCTTTATCGACATCGGCTGAATAGACCTTCATAATTTCCTCAGCACAATTAGGGTACATCAATGAATCATCATCAATTAAAAAAAGAACATCTGTTGAAGCTAACCTTATCCCCTGATTACGCTGTAAGCTACTGGAGAGCTTTGTCGCTTTCTCGTAAATTAATTTGATATTCGGAAAAGCCTGGGAAAACTCTTTTTTTATTTTCGCATACATCTCTTCCCAATCAGGGCTACCATCCACAACAATAATTTCTGTTGGAGGACAAGTTTGTTTAGCTGCGAGCCGCAAGCAAGTTGGTAGAATATGAGGCCGCATGTAAGTTGCAATAACTAAAGCCCATGTCAGCGGATATTCCATAGTAGGACTTCCTTCTTAAAAAGAAAAAAGTCTGTCATAGACATATCACAAAATAAAGGCTTTTATTTTGTATTTGAGAGGTGTATCGCACGCCCAATCCAGCGACGTAAAATCGCCCTGAGATCATCTATTTGCAAAGGAGAATCAATGTAGTAATCCATGCCTGATTGTAAGCAGCGAGTCTCCTCGCCATCCTGTTGACTGTGGCTCAAACCTAATACAGGGAAAACATAACCATTTTCGTGTAAAGATTGACTTGCTGATTTCGCAGCTTTGATAAAGTTTTCAATATCAACATCATCGATATGGCTTTCTGTTATGAAGGCATCATAGGCGATATGTTTGAATTTTTCTTCTGCTTCTTCTACCGTTCTGACTGTTGTGGCAATACAACCTAATTTTTTTAACATGACTTCAGCAATAGTTCGGTCAATGTCTTCGTTTTGTAGCAGCAACACTTGCTTGTTAGTTAGAAAGTCTTCTTTTAATAGTGGCTGTGTAGTTGCATGATCAGCAATTAAAAGATTTTTAAACGTTTTACGTAATTGCTTGTATTCAATAGGCTTACGAATAAGTTCAATTTCAGGGTGCATTGCAATTAGTTGCTCAACTGATGCTAACTTACTTTGTACTTCTGTCACGCAAATAAGCTGTTGCGTTGTAGCTGAGCTATCTGCAGTCATTTCTGCAATCTCTCTCGCTAACGCAACACCTTCCAAATTATCAATGCGCGTATAAATCATGACCATATCAAAGTAATTAGATGAGTTTTGCGAATGCTTTATCGCCATGATTGCCGCATCATACTCATAAACTATATCAACAATAAATCCCCATGACTCTAGGGTATGCTTATATTCATCCTCAATAATTAAAGGAGGCTTATAGAGTAATAAACGTTTACCGTTCAGCTTCGAAACATTTTGAGTAGTTGGATTAGCAGGAGTCACGGTAGGCAAAGACGCTGTAAACCAAAATTTAAGCTGCCCTTCTGCAGTATAGTTAGCACCAGCACTTCCCTGCATACAGTTTGCCAACCCGTTGGCAATAGCAAGACTAAGCCCCTGACTCATATCACTCGCATAGTGGGGTCTAAATGCATCGTGAAGTTGCTGTTCAATTTCTGGATTTCGAATAGGGTTATCAATATGCATTTTGACTGTTAGGACACCTTGGCCATCATTGTCCGCTGCATAATCAACACCGATTAAAAGACAACCTTTATCAGCATAATCACTAGCACTGACAATCATATTTACCAATATTTGCTCAATGCGCTCTGAATCACCCTTAACTCGTATTGGAAAATCTGTAGAGAATTTAGAAAAAATCTCAACCTCTTTTTTATAAACTCGATCGCTGACCGATGTAACAGCTTTTTCTATTGCTCCCCGCAAATCCATTACATGCTCATCGAGTAGAATATCTTTTCGTGAAATATGAGAAAATTCTAAGATATTCTGCAACATGTACATTTGTTGCTGGCTTTTTTGTTCGGCTAAAACGACTAATTGCTCTTCTTGCTCTGGCAATTTAGCAAGTTTAAGTAATTGTAAGCTGCCCATAATCTCTCGAAGTGACGTTTTTAATTCACCTGCCAAGTTGGTGAACAATGTATCTTTATTCGAAAGGCTACTTTCTGATGATATTTTTTCAGCCTGTAATGCATTCGCTCTTTGAGTTAAGTCATAAGTTACCTGCAAGCGATCCCAATAAGCTTCCCCCTGACTAACACCTTGCTTTTGTAATAAAAAAAACAAAACCAGCATCACAAAGCCATAAACACTCTCTAGCGCATTAAAGGAAAATATCGCAACTAGGCTACAAGGAAGCAGTGTCACTAGCATATAAAACTTATAAAACTGCTTATAAGGTGAGAAAACATGAGAGCAGCTACTAAAAAAGGCTATCGTGTACAACCACAATAACGGTGTTTCATAGGTCATACCAATTTCATGGGTGACATTTGCCAGCATAAAACCCCACCAAGCAGCACTAATAATGGTGATAGTGAAAAATATATTACGCCAGCGAGATGGACCACGCGAATACAAGGCATCAAAACGAAATAGATAGTAAGCCCGAATAGCGGTAGTTAGTACAATTCCCATTCCAAAAACAGAAGCCTGGAAAGGTAGTCGGTCGTAATATTCACCTAGTAGCATGGCCAAGGCGAATACAACCAAACTTAAAGCAACTCCACGGGTAGAATAGCGAACTAAACGCAAATCGGTATCCCGCATGATATTGCGTTGCTTATGGATCTTTATAATAGGTGTAAAAAAACTAAATAGCATATTTACTCTTTCAAACAAACGACTAGGGCCTGCCGGCGGTTCATTATCGTTCCTGCCATTGGCTATTTTTATAGCTGACAAGGCAGAACGAGTGCCATGTAGTTGGATCTACATAAGCGAGTTCCTCGTGCCGCTTGACGGTATAACACAGTCAGCTGGAAAAATAGCCATGGCCCTTCGGGTTGGGTATAAAAAAGCGCTACTCTACGTTACTCGTCGCTCATTTAGAACCACTACCTCGGTACCCCCTTGAGGGATAAACTATTCTTCTCGTGCCTTGATTAGCGCTTTTTTAAACTCCAACAGAAATGATAATGAACCGCCAACAAGCCCTAGGTAATGACTCGTACCATGACAGTTTTAATAATAAACCCCAACAAACCGATACCTAGGGCAGCGAATAAGATAATTGTGCCAAAACGCCCTGCTTTTGAGCGTTTTGCTAAATCCCACATGATGAAGCACATAAAAAGAATGAGGCCACCGACGCAGATTGTCAGTGCCCAGCTTTCAAATTCCTCAAGTGTCATAGTAAACCTATTAAAACCATCATTATTTATACTACTGAAAGAGACCAGGTTTGGTACCAATTCAATACCCATAGAACATCAAATTGGTGCCAAATAGAAGTCAGATTTGGTATAAACGCCAATACTCTAAAGTGTGGTATTTTAGATCAAATTTGCGTAGCTAAAGCATCTATTTTACGTTATTTATCGATTTAATAACAAAACTAATTCATTCAGTAAGGCTTGAATGTAGATTGGTATCAATATGAATTTAAGTATAATACTGCTGCTTCGAGCAGAAAGTTTCTTAAATGTTCTCACAGATACTATTCGGTTTATAAAGATGTATTAGTGGAGTTAGATATGAAGAAAACGAACCTATTATTAGCCTTTATAGTGGTTGCTCTATCAGCTTGTTCGAAAAGCGAGCAAGCTGAGCCTGAAAATACTGTCATTAATGAGCCGTCTTCCACTATCTCAGACACAATGAGCACGGTAAAAGAAAGTGCGACCGATTTAAAGGATATTGCTAAAAGTAAAATTGAAGCAGCCAAGGAAGACGCTACTGAAAAGGTAGAAACAGCCAAAAACGCAGTCACTGAAAAGGTTGAAGAGACTAAGAAATCAGTCGCGGATAAGGCTGAAGATACTAAAAAAGCTATCGCCGAGAAACTTGGCGATTTTAAACCCAACTAATAATAATAGGCTATACCCTCTTTATTATTACCATTTGTGAAGTCACTTTATGAATAATGATCAAGCTCCCGAACGGGAATTTATGGAATATGACGTCGTCATCGTCGGCGCAGGCCCTGCAGGCTTATCTGCTGCTTGTCGCATAGCCCAAATCAATCCAGATATTACTATTTGTATTGTAGAAAAAGGCTCTGAAGTTGGTGCGCATATCTTGTCTGGTGCTGTTTTTGAACCAACAGCTCTAAACGAACTGTTCCCTGATTGGAAAGAATTAGGGGCTCCATTAGATACACCGGTTGTTGGAGACGATATCTATTGGCTGAACAATGAAAACAAAGGAACCAAAATCCCTACAGCCTTTGCGCCAAAAACATTCAACAACCACGGCAACTATATTATTAGCCTGGGTAATCTATGTCGCTGGCTTGGTGAGCAAGCAGAAAACTTAGGTGTAGAAATTTTCCCAGGCTTTTCGGCAGCCAGTTTATTAATGGGTGATAATGGTCAGGTAGCAGGTGTCATTACTGGCGATATGGGTATTGGTGCTGATGGCCAACCTAAAGACAGCTATGTACCAGGTATAGAGTTACGTGCAAAATATACCTTATTTGCCGAAGGCGCTCGTGGCCACTTAGGTAAACAGCTGATTAAACAGTTCGAGCTTGATAAAGGTAAACAATGCCAACATTACGGTATTGGTATTAAAGAAATCTGGGATGTACCCGAAGCCCAACATAAACCAGGTCTTGTTGTTCATAGCGCCGGCTGGCCATTAAGCAACACTGGCACCGGTGGTGGTGGCTTCCTTTATCATATTGAAGGTAATCAAGTCATTGTTGGCTTAATTACTGACTTGTCTTACTCAAACCCTCACCTGAGCCCTTTTGACGAGTTCCAGCGCTATAAGCATCATCCAGTTATCAAACAGTATCTGGAAGGCGGTGAGCGCGTTAGTTATGGCGCCAGAGCAATCGCTAAAGGTGGCCTGCAGGCACAACCTGAAATGTCATTCCCTGGTGGCTTGATACTGGGTGACAATGCCGGCACCTTGAATTCAGCCAAGATTAAAGGCTCTCACACAGCAATGAAGTCAGGCATGATTGCAGCCGAAGTTGTCGCTGCAGCATTAGCTAATGATCGCTCTCAAGATAAACTGGAAGAATATGCAGCAGCGTATCAAAATTCGTGGGCATGGAAAGAATTGCATCAACAACGCAATTTTGCACCTGCTCTGCATAAATGGGGTAACTTCCTAGGTGGCGCTTACGCATTTATTGATCTCAACTTATTTAACGGTAAATTGCCTTGGACGCTCACTGATCCTAAACCCGATCACGCTCAGTTAAAGGAAGCCAGCCAGAGCCAGAAAATCGACTATCCAAAACCAGATGGCAAAATAAGCTTTGATAAGTTGTCATCTGTATTTTTGTCTAGCACTAACCATGAAGAAGATCAGCCTTGTCACCTAACATTAAAGGACAAAAGTATTCCGATTGACGTGAATCTAGCTAAATATGACGAACCTGCACAACGTTATTGTCCTGCAGGTGTTTATGAAATAGTTGATGATGAAGCGTCAGGCAAGCGCCTACAAATTAATGCGCAAAACTGTGTTCATTGCAAAACTTGTGACATTAAGGACCCCAGCCAAAATATCACTTGGGTAACACCAGAAGGTATGGGTGGTCCAAACTATTCTAATATGTAATACCCTGTTGCCCATTTTTGGGGTGATGACTAATAAGAGTGCGGGCGTATGCCCGCAAGCTTTCACCAAGAAACCCCTTATACCCCTCATAAACAATCACGCCTGAACGCGATTTTACAAAGGCCACATCAAGCTCTTGGTTATTTCTGGCGTCCACCAATACAATCTTAATCATGGCCGAATAAGGTTTCACCGCAAACTGATTGTAATGTCGTTTTGAAGCAGGAAGAGAGGTTTCTTTTTCAGAATTGACAGGTTTCGGCTTAATATTACTGTTGGTATCTAATAGCTCTATTTGCACCAAAAAATCAATGCTTGAAGGCTTCAGCTGCTTATTGTTGATAACACTAACCTGCGAGAAAGTCTGGTTAAACGTTTTAATGCCTTCTTCCTTAAATAATGATTCTATTCGTGAGCTAGCGGACAAATTGTCTATATTGGTTGTTACCAATAAGCCAATATGATTGTTTGCAGAAAGTACTACTTGCCTGTGCCTCTTTACAGACGTTTTTTGTGTTAAAGCCATCTCATGGCTAAGCTGCCGGACAACGGTTGTTGGCGATTGGGTACAACTTGTTGTTAAAACAATAACGATTGTTGTCAGTAGCGTAAATTTAAAAATCCTGGGGGCGATTAACTTGTCTAACTTAATCATTAGGCATCTGCTTATAAATATGGAAGAACTTCTATTGATATCGGCGGGAAAAGCAATTTATTAATACCAAACTGGGCTATATAAGCCATTTAACAAAAACCTACCCATCGCCTTTCACTATAAAAATACCCTTCTATTAAACTGGCATGAGTTTTATGTCGAGTTAATAACCTCACAAGGGTCTGAGTTCATGTGCCGGCAGGCGCGCGCCCTTCAAAACAAGGCTCCGCGTAAACCTGCCGATTTTTAAGGGTGATGTTGTAAGATATAAGGGAAGATATAGTCCAACACGGGTTAATAGCCCTATTAAAAGCAAAAAGTGAATTAGCGCCTATACTTAAAAGTGATTTTATTCAGACAATGTTCTTTCTAATCAGAACGTTATCAAAACTATACCTTAAGGAGATTTTTATGGCGTCATCAAGCATTGCCGCTGCAATACCTGTTCTAGAAGAATTGAATGGTGTTTTGGATAGAGCGTTTTGGGAAGCCAATTCATTAAATGCCAAAGATGCCATTTACGACTGTATCAGTGCCATAAGCAAAGAGCTTTCTGAATTAGGAAAGCTCAGTATCCAGGATCACGATTTAACTTATGAGCCTATTAGCAGTGAATTTAAAATTGCAACGCGGCGTATTTCTGTTTTTCGCAAATATTTAGATGGGCACATTATGCGCAGCTCAACCTTAACCAAATTGGATTCATCAACATCTGCTTTATTACAGCTGATCACGCCGGATCATGACATTCCTAATAATTAATCAAAAGTAATCAAGTAAAGGCAACAAAGGCAGTCTTATAGTAAATGGTTAATACACAATTAGTTTTTATTATAAAAGAGTGTAATAAAAATTTTCTGAATACTGGAAATCGGCGAGAACTGAACCATACTTTAAATACACAGTTTGTTATCCCCCCTTTCAAACTGTAGCGGGCTGAAAAATTGCCCTTCAAAAGTTTACTCCTAATGGTCTTGTCCAGGTGATCCCCCCAGACACCTGGTTTTTTTTGCCTAGCATTCAGGCACCTTATTAATTAGTACTGCCTTCTTCGCGGCTTAGTTCTTCTCTAACCCGGCGATACCAGTCAGGCCCCTCAACAAGGTCTCCATTGTCATTAAGTTCTGGATACTCCAAATTGTGTTTATGGCAATAATCAGCTAATACCGGGTGACACCAACAAAAAAGCCTTTGCTTGTAAACAACTTCGTCTAACCTCGGGCGGTTATACAAACCCGCTTGCTGACGCTGCTGGGATGCTTCAGCCATGATAATAGCAGCAGCAACAGAAACATTATAAGAGGCAACCATACCTAACATAGGGATCGTAATATGAGCGTCGACATCATCTAATGCTGTTTTACTAGGACCATGCCTTTCTGTACCTAGCAATACAGCAGTTGGGCGGGTGTAGTCTATTGAACGATAATCAACGGCAGTCTCTGATAAATGAGCCGCCACAACTTGAAAGCCCTGCCCTTGAAGTTGATTTATAGGTGTGGTGACTTTCTCATGTAAAGCAACTTCTACCCATTTCTCACTACCGAGCGCCGTACCCCTATAGTTCTGAAACCCCGCTTTAGGTATGACAACATGAATATTATCAATACCTACTGCATCGCAAGTGCGAATAATAGCTGCAACATTTCGTCCTTTATGGACTTCGTCAGTGATTACTGTGAGATCTGGCTGACGCTTATCAAGTACATTGACAATTCGAGAATAACGTTCTGGGGTCATAAGATAAATCTATATAAATTTTTCCACAGTTCCTGTGGATAAGTCCGTGGATAGGTATTTGAAAATTAGCTTAAGCCCCGGAAAATGGGGCCAACCAACAAAATGGCTATTTTTTGAACAGCCATATTTTTCCTTAATTATCAATAAGTTACAAAAGTCAATGCGGTTTAATGAAAAATAAGACAGTTTTTTGGTCTCAATATGACAGTTTGATGCAAGGTGTGCATAACGTTCGTTAGCGACTCTTAACGCCTCATCACTCATTGCTTCGTTAAGAGAGTGTAAACAAGCTGTATTTAAGCCCTGGAATTGGGTAAAAAAGTAACGAATAGTATAAAATACAGCTTTGTTTAATTAGTGGAAAAATCGGCTAACCTGTAGCTGCTCCATTAAACGAGTAACACCTTTTTCCACACCTAATTGAACTGCGATGCCTAAACGCTCCGGCAAACTCTTTTTACTAGTGTAATTTACTTCAAATATCTCGTTGTCAGCTGCTAAACCTGTTATGTAATCATCGCTTGTAGTCAGCTGATCAATTAAATTATTTTCTTTGGCTTTAGTACCAAACCAAATTTCGCCCGTAGCAACAGCTTCTATATCCACTATTGGTCGTTGCTGAACAACATAATCTTTAAATAATTGGTGGGTTAATTCTAAGTCTTCAACAAACTTCTCTCTCGCTTTATCAGTATTCTCACCAAATAAAGTGAGCGTGCGTTTATATTCACCGGCTGTGAGAAGCTCAAAATCTATATCATGCTTTTTCAATAATTTATGAAAGTTAGGTAGTTGGGCCAGCACGCCAATAGAACCAATTATTGCAAAAGGCGCCGCACAGATTTTATTAGCCACACAAGCCATCATATAACCACCACTAGCGGCAACTTTATCAACACAAACTGTCAATGGTATGTCTCGTTGTCGAATTCTATCCAGCTGGCTGGCAGCAAGACCATAGCTATGTACCATACCCCCTGCACTTTCAAGACGAATGACCACTTCATCTTTAGGTGTTGCTGTAAATAAAATAGCACTGACAATTTCTCTTAACTGAGCAACTGCTGATGCCTTCATATCACCGTCAAAATTAACCAAGTAAATTCGTTTCGGTTGCTCGACCTCATCTAGCTTTTTATGCTTAGACTGCTTTTTTTCACGCTTCTTTTCTTTCTCTTGCGCTTTTTCCTCTTTCTTAATTAAGTCTTCATCATAAATGGCATGCTTTAACGACTTGCTCATTTCATCAAAGCGATCATTAATTTTTGTTACCTCGATCGTTCCTGTCGGGGATGACTTTTGGCGACTTCCTGCACTGACGATCAGACCAATAACAGCGGCAATAGCAACAACAAAAGTAATTGCTTTAAGTAAAAATAAACCATACTCGTATAAAAATTCCACGAGAGCTCCTAAATAAGATAATTATTGAATGACTCTGAGGATTCAGAGTATAAATACACCGTTAAATTAATGGGGGCTCAGATCAAATACTCAAGGATTAAATACTCAAGACTAATCGATAAGCTAGCGCCATAACTCAACGGCATCTCTTGCGGGCTGATTGAGTGGTCTAGCAAGTAAACCCGATGTGCTTACTGAGATTTGGTATTGCCCGCCATCAACCATCGGTAAAAAGGTTGAATTGCCATAGCGTGCATCAACAATAGTGTCCCCTTTGAATTCTTTTAACCAACTCCAAACATCAACACCCGCAATACTTTTAGAAAGTGCATAGACACTACGTTCTTTTGTTCTCTCATCATCCAGTAGTAAATAGCGGCCACTGATACGATCTAAACGATAACCCGTTTTCATCCCCAAACGATTAACGGCACCATGCCATTTTATAATGCGACTATCCAACTGCCATTGATCGCCGTACAAATTGAAATTCTGCTGCTTACCGCCACTTTCTACAAAGCTAGCACTGTACTCTTGATCGCCTAGTGATATGAAACTAATAGTCGCAATATTCTCTTCTGCTTCCAGTTGTTTATAGCTATAAACATCAAACGCCATGCAGCCAAGAATGACTACACCAACCAATAGCGCAAGTCCAAACATTCCACGCAACCATCCCAAAAACCAGTCATGTTTGAACAATAACTTGATTGACCAAAATGCAAGACATGCTGCTATTACAACGCAGAGAACAGCTAAAAATAGATACCCCATATATCACCCTATATCTACTAAATACCCTGGCAATAGAAAAACGTTATTTATTCTTATGCAAACAGGGCTAAGATTACCCTGCTATCAGACTAATAACAAGGAAACTTCTTGCAATATAAGAGCTTAGGGAGTCTCAGTGGCCTTGGCTTCCACCTTATTTTGTATCAATTCAGCGACTTTTTTTGCCCAGGCCTCCCAATTAAGGTGCTCTTCATAATAATGGCGTGTAGATTCCTGAAAAGATGAATATTCGGCTGGAGAGTTAAGATAGTACTCGATCTTTTCGGCAAAATCAGCAGGAGTTGAACCATCAGGTAACGCGTGACCATTGACCCCTTGCTTGATAGGCACACCACCAACATCCAGGCACAATGTCGGCAAGCCATAGGCGCTGGCTTCACAGAACGCAAAACCATAGGCTTCATAAGAAGGCATGACAAAAAAATGAGCATTTTTGTATAAAGAGATAAAGGTTTCGTACTCTTCAGGGATATTCTTATTAAGCTGAGGGTATATTGTCATTTTCTCATGAATATGCTCATCTGGAGGAACACAGCCTACAACCGATAAATGGGCATTAATGCCCTTATCTAATAGAACTTTCAGTGTTTCGAAAACCACTGGACCGCCTTTAGGAAACCAGTCTCGCCCGACCAGTAGTAACTCCACTTGCTGTTTAGAAATACTGTGGGTTATTAAGTCTTCACGAGATGGTGGCAGTATATTAGCTCCCCAATGCACCATGTGGGATTTATCATCACTCAGATTAAACAATTCATCAACACTATTTTTCATCCAGCGAGATGGCCATAGTAATAAATCAGCGGATTGATATACCTTTTCTTCCGCATTTCGTAATAGAGGGTCCAGCCGACGTGATAACGAGAAAAAAGACTCGAATTGCTGCCCTACTTTTGAATATTTATACGCTGTAAAGGTAGCGTCGGAGGTAAATACAACAGGAACTGGATAAGGGAGCTTTAAGTTCGATAAACAATAAAAGCCATAAGAGCAAAATACGACATCATAGCGTTGTTTTTTTAATTCTTTATAAATACGGCGAGCAATGATAGATGAGAGTAACCAGTGAGTACGAAATCTTAATCGCAAAATAATTGGCCAAGGCATTTTATTGATTATCTTTCTGACAAATTCCACCAATCCCCAGCTTTCACCCAGATATGTCACATCACCAACATAATCCTGCAAAGCATTAAAAATTTTAGTATTACCACCCGAGTGGTTCAGTGTTTCACTTGGGTTCGTTTCACATAGATAGGCTATTTTTAATCGAGGTGTTTTTGACATTGATACTCAACTTAATCGTAAGTGCATATAATAGGAAAAGTGGATAGTAAACAAAGTATATTTCAGTAATACAAACATCACTATTTGATATAGTTTAATGGTGTTCAAATTATAATCAATAATTATAAAGCTTCCAACCAAGTAGAATATTAGGCATCCACTTATTTAAAATAATCACTATAAATAAACTACTGGTTTATTTTTAATATTTTAATCTGATCGCGAATCGCAGCGGCTTGCTCAAAATCTAAATCTTTAGCCGCCTGATACATTTTTTCTTCTAAGATTTTCACTTGTTCCCACGCTGGTTTTGTCTGATCCTTACTATCCAGTGTGTACGCTGCATTTTGCTCAGCCACTTTACGCTTCTTCCCTTTACCAACGACAACTGCACCTTCCATAATATCAGCAATTTTTTTGTTAATACCTTTAGGTTGTATATTATGCTTCTCGTTAAATGCAAGTTGTTTATTACGACGACGCATGGTTTCGTCCATGGCTCGCTGCATCGAACCTGTTACTTTATCTGCATAGAGAATGGCTTTACCATTTAAGTGACGAGCCGCTCGGCCAATCGTTTGTATTAAAGAGCTTTCAGAGCGCAAGAAGCCTTCTTTATCCGCATCCATGATACAAACAAGAGAAACCTCTGGCATATCCAGACCTTCTCTCAACAAGTTAATGCCAACCAGAACATCAAATTCTCCCAAACGCAGATCACGAATGATTTCCACTCGCTCTACTGTATCAATGTCTGAATGCAGATAACGCACTCGAACACCATGGTCTTGCAAATAATCGGTTAAATCTTCTGCCATACGTTTAGTCAGTACTGTCACCAAAATACGTTCGTCCGCAGCAACACGTAAGCGAATTTCTGACATACAATCATCGACTTGTGTCCCTGCTGGCCTGACATCAATTTCCGGGTCAATCAAACCTGTTGGGCGAACAACCTGTTCTACTACTTGCCCGGCATGCTCTTCCTCATACTGCCGTGGTGTTGCTGATACGAAAATCATTTGCGGTGCCAAAGCTTCCCACTCATCAAAGCGCAAGGGACGATTATCTAAAGCGGATGGTAAGCGAAAACCGTATTCCACTAAGGTTTCTTTACGCGAACGATCACCACGATACATCCCACCAATTTGTGGAACGGTAACATGAGATTCATCCAGTACTAATAATGCATCACGTGGTAAATAATCAAATAATGTGGGTGGCGGTTCTCCGGTGTTGCGCCCAGAAAGATAACGTGAATAGTTTTCAATGCCCGTTGTATAACCTAACTCCTGCATCATCTCTACATCGTATTTAACCCGCTGCTCTAATCGTTGCGCTTCAACTAATTTATTATTACTGCGCAATTGCTCTAAGCGTTCTTTCAACTCATCTTTTATTTGATCGATGGCATCAACAATACGCTGCCTGGGTGTCACGTAGTGAGATTTTGGATAAATTGTAAAGCGAGGTAGCTTTTGTAAACTTTCCCCTGTTAGCGGATCAAATAGAGTAAGTTGTTCTACTTCATCATCAAATAATTCTATTCTTAAGGCTTCACTATCTGAGTCCGCTGGAAATACGTCAATTACATCGCCACGAACTCTATAGGTTGCTCGCTGGAATACAGCATCATTACGACTGTATTGTAATTCGGCTAAGCGACGTAAAATATCGCGCTGATTAATTTGATCACCACGAGTAAGATGCAATACCATTTTTAAATAAGCATCAGGGTCACCCAAACCATAGATTGCTGAAACAGTCGCGACGACAATAGCATCTTTGCGCTCCATTAATGCTTTAGTCGCCGATAATCGCATTTGTTCTATATGTTCATTAACTGAAGCATCTTTTTCGATAAAGGTATCCGACGATGGTACATAAGCTTCTGGTTGATAATAATCATAATAAGAAACAAAATATTCAACGGAATTATTCGGGAAAAATTCCTTAAACTCACCGTAGAGCTGTGCTGCAAGAGTTTTGTTATGAGCCATAATCATCGTTGGACGATTAATTTCCTGAATAACATTTGCAATAGTAAATGTTTTGCCCGAGCCCGTCACACCCAATAACGTTTGATGAGCTAACCCACTTTCTATACCATCGACTAATTGTCGAATAGCTTCGGGTTGATCACCTGCTGGTTCAAATTCACTGACAACTTGAAAAGGTTTACTCATAGTAATAATGGCTCATCGTCATGTATTATGGATTGGCATTTTTAATTAACCAACAGTGATGAATTTTACGGTTCCTCTGAAAATCCGGGTCTAAGGTTTTTTCAGTAATATTTTCAACAACATAATTTGTTAATGCATCTTTATCTAAGACGAATGAACGCAAATTATTAGAAAATATAAGAGTGCCTTCAGGGTTTAACAATTCCATACAGCGTTTGATTAAGCTTACATGATCACGTTGAATATCTAATACATCATCCATCCGCTTGGAGTTAGAGAAGCTAGGAGGATCAAGTAAAATGACATCAAAGCCCTGCCGACAGCTTTGAAGCCAAGTTAAACAATCCTGTTGTATTAATTGATGCCTTTCAAGATTGATATTATTCGCTTCATAATTCTCTCTCGCCCAATCGATGTAGGTTTTTGACATATCAACACTGACACTACTGGTTGCGCCGCTTTTACCTGTTTTCTCATCACCTAAAACAGCATGCACAGTTGCTGTAGCCGTATAACAAAATAAATTTAGAAATTGTTTTCCTGCCGCCATAGAAGCAATCATTTTTCTAACAGGCCGATGATCCAAAAATAAACCGGTATCAAGGTAAGACCATAGGTCAATAAGCAATGACGCTTTTCCTTCTGTGACTGCGATAGGTGCACGCGCATCACCATAATCATTGTTAAATTTTTCTTTTTCGTACTGCTGTTTACCTTTATTACGTCGGCGTTGCTTAATAAATAAATGATCGCTATCAACCTCAAGGGCAACGGTTACCGCATCCAGTAAATCTTGAAAACGCTGCTTTGCCTTATTTTCGTCCACAGAATTTGGCGCAGCATATTCTTGTACATGAACATTATTAGCATAAACATCTATTGCAGCGGCATATTCAGGCATATCTGCATCATATAAGCGATAACATTCAATTGATTCCTTTTTTAGCCACTTACTTAATTGTTTTTTATTTTTCTTTAAGCGGTTGCATACCATTTTACCGCCTTCTGACAAGTCATCGAATGTTATTTTGGATGATGTATTTAACGGTTTATCTGGTGTATCGCTAGAAGGAAGCTGCCCTATTTCTTTAAAAAAATTCTCCGGTTGAATAGAAAATGTAAGTACTTCTGCAGGGATCGTCCCATTCCAAAACTTATATTTCTTTTGAGCCCGAATAGCTATTTTTTTTGCTAGGCTTTGATTGGAGGTGATAATACAGGCTTGCCACCCGATAAAATCATCTCGCAATATTTTTCCGAGTTGTTGATAGACCGGCTCTAATTCTTTTTCTTCGCCTAGGCGTTCACCATAAGGTGGGTTAGAAATCAGTAAACCTGTTTCCATAGGTTTATGAGTCGGCTTGATAAATTCATTAATAGGTTTACAACTAACGCGAATCCATTCTTCAAAACCCGCTCGCTCAATATTATTTTCTGCGGCATTAACCACTCGCCAATCGCGGTCATAGCCTCTGCATTCAAAACCACGCTCGATGCATTTTTGAATGCCGCTTTGTTTACGTAACTTTGCATCAGATATCACATCATCCCACAGTTTTTTATCAAACTGCTGCCATTGTGTGAACCCCCAAGATTGGTACGAACGCATTAGCCCAGGCGCAATATCTGCTGCCATCATAAAGCCTTCGATCAACAAGGTACCCGAGCCACACATCGGGTCAATCAAAAATCCACCTTGCTCGGCTATCATTGGCCACTGTGCTCGCAGTAAAACAGCGCAAGCCAAATTTTCTTTTAACGGGGCTTCACCCTGCTTTTGCCGATAACCACGACGATGCAAACTTTGCCCAGAAAGGTCGAGACTGACATGCACTTTACCTTTACTCAGACGAACATTGATAATGAGATCAGGTTGCTTTTTATCAATGGAAGGACGGGCACCCTGTTGTTTTTGAAAACGATCGACAATGGCATCCTTAACACGAACAGCACCAAACTGGGTATTACGAATAGACTGATTTGTCCCTAAAAAATCGACTTTAAAGGTTCCGTCAATATCGAGATGCTCTTCCCAAGGCAATGAATAGATTCCTTGATACAATGCTTCTTCATCAGCCACTGAAAACGCTGTTATAGGCAATAGTATTTTATTCGCTAAACGCGACCACATACAGGTTTTATAAAGTAGACCCGAATCGCCACTAAAATAAACCCCGGCTACAGTTTCACGAACATCTTCAGCACCAAGAGCCTTAAGTTCATTAAACAATAAATTTTCCAACCCTTTAGGGCAAGCAGCAAAGTACTGGGTAATCATTAAGTGCAATGACTCCTAACGGGATTCGAGAAGCGCAATGCGCGCATCTTTAATTAGTTGTGGGCCTCGATAAATAAAGCCTGAATAGACTTGGACTAAGTCGGCACCTGCTGCTATCTTTGCCACTGCGTCACTGCCCTGCATAATGCCTCCCACGCCAATAATCGGCAATTTCCCTAAATGACTGCGCAACTGAGCTATGACATTTGTAGAAGCATCAGTTAAAGGGGCACCACTCAAACCACCGGCTTCTTGAACATGGGGGCTATCTTTAATCGCTGTACGATCAAGTGTTGTATTGGTTGCAATAACACCATCTATCTCATTCGCAAGAAATGTTTCACTGACGGACTTAATTTCTTCTTCTGACATATCGGGGGCAATCTTAACGACAACAGGCCTGTAGCTTCCATATTCTGTGGCTAACTGCTGCTGCGTCTCTTTTAAACCAGACAATAACTTTTTAAGGTTATCGCCAAACTGTAGGTTGCGTAAGCCCGGCGTATTGGGAGACGAGATATTGACGGTAATATAGTCGGCATAAGGATAAACCGCAGCCATCGCAATTTGATAATCACTTAATGCCTCCTCTTCTGGCGTGACCTTATTTTTGCCGATATTGATCCCTAATATACCGGAATAGCGGCGTTTTTTGACACGCTCAACCAGATACTCAACCCCCTTATTATTGAATCCCATACGATTGATAATGGCTTCATGGTCCACTAAGCGAAACATTCTAGGCTTGTCATTTCCTGGCTGGGCCTTAGGGGTAATGGTGCCTATTTCAACAAAGCCAAAACCAAGTTGGCCTAATGCATTGAAATAATCGCCATTTTTATCTAGCCCGGCGGCCAGACCTACCGGGTTTTCAAAGCGCAACCCCATCAATAGTAGTGGGTCAGCAGGCAAATTAGGTGAACATAATTTCAACAACCGTAGACGCTCAGCCGCCCCGAGCATATCTAGACTGAAGTCATGGGAGGTTTCTGGTTCAAGTGAAAATAGTGCTTTTCGTAATAATGAATACATAGGGATAAAAAAGGTCGGCTAAATCCGTGCAAGGATACTGGAAAGGCGTATTCGAGTCGACCTTGTAATATACTTAGCTTGCTAAAATTGCAAACCGAAAGATGGTAGGTCCTTATACACAATAACCTACAAGAGCTACCTATTTGGTTAGACTAAGCTAAAAATACTTAAACAGAGAGCGCAATGGCACTAGAAATAGAAAGAAAGTTTTTAATCGATCTAAAAAAATTAGGTCACTTGAAGAATGGGATTACTATTAAACAAGGATATATTTCTACAACGGATAAAACAGTCGTTAGGGTGAGGATAAGTGGTAAGAAGGCCTATCTTACGCTTAAGGGAGAAAATAAAGGAATCACCCGAACTGAATTTGAATATGAAATACCGATTAAAGATGGAGAATCAATTATTGCAGAACTTTGTAGTACTCCCCTTATAGAAAAGACACGCTATTTAATACCTGTTTCAAAACATACCTGGGAAGTTGATATCTTTCACGGCGATAATGATGGCTTAGCCGTTGCAGAGGTTGAACTTACCAATGCAAATGAAGATATCGACCTTCCCGAATGGGTAACAACTGAAGTCAGTGGAGATAAGAAATACTATAACTCAAACTTATTAAACTATCCTTTTAAAGCGTGGACGTGACAACATGATATGGGAATGTAAAACATTTTCTGAACTTTCTACTAATGAGCTATTTGAAATTTTAAAACTTCGTCAACAAGTATTCATCGTCGAGCAAAACTGTATTTACCATGATATAGATGATACTGATAAGGAGTCACTTCACCTTTTGGCCTGGACTCATTCTGACTCACGTGCATCACAACTTTCTGCATACTTGCGCATTATTCCTAACAACACTGACCATAAGGAAGCTGTTATTGGCAGAGTAATAGTTGCAGAAAGTGTACGAGGCATTGGTTTAGGAAAAACACTGATCAATAATGCTATTACAACCATTAAAAATAAATTTCCAGAGCAGGCTATTAAAATTTCTGCTCAGTATCACCTAGAAAAATTTTATTCATCATTCGGATTTAACACTGTATCTGAGCCTTACGATGAAGACGGGATTCCTCATATTAGGATGATTAAGTCCATGTAAAACACTATTTTTTGTGCACCCTTACCCGTTTATGCTCAGTAGTTTCTTTGCCCCATTGCTTATCGACAACTTCTTCAGTAATCAAAAAATCATATTTATCATACAAATGGCCGGCAGCATCTAACCCTTTCACCGTCCACAAATGAATTTCCTTGAAGCCATGCTTATCACAGAATTTTACTGCTTTATCTAATAGCTTTTGTCCTATTCCTGTCCCACGCAAGCGCTCATCCATAATAAACCAGCGCAAATGAGCAATGGCATCATCCTCTATATCCTCAGCATCAATCACTATTGAACCAAGAATTTCTTCATTTTCCACTGCAAGCCAGATTTGGTTTTTAGGGTTTTCAAGCCGGCCGGTAAACTCTGCCAATTCAGTCACCACCTTAGATTCAAAATACTGCTCAAATCCATAATGGTGAGAAAAATATGTTGAAAATAAATACGCGATACGGCCAATAACACCACTACGATAACCATTGGTTATTTTAATAGCATGCTTATTGGTAATGCTTTCTTGGTTTTTAACCGCTTCAAGCGCTGCTGCATAATTAGAAATTCCCTCGAATACTACTTTTTGTGTGCTTAAAGGCAACAAATCCAAAGCTTCTCGTGTTTGCTTCGAAGCGTGCTGATGCGCAACCTGCACTGTTTCCAACCCTTTTTTTGTTAAATTTAAGCATTTACTACGAGCATCTGACTTATTGCTTACTTCTTTAACCAGGCCCGCTTTAACTAGCTTTTTTAACAATCGACTAATACTTGATTTCTCTAAATTCAGCTTTGTACATAATTCGGTCGCCGTCTGAGGCCCTTTAATATCAATCTCAAGTAATGTATGTAGTGAAGAAGGCGCGAGAGAAGTTGATGCTATCGTCGAATTCATAAAACCAAACTCACGGACTAGCTTTCTTGAGGCTTCCCTCACCTTATCAGTCAAGATGTCATCAGTTTTCAAGGCAAATCTCCCAACAGGCATTTTAGTTGTATAATACAACTAAAATGCCTGTTGATAAACCCCTAACCTACTACTTGGAACAGGCGGATTTGAACTTTGTAGAGAATGATTATGTCCTAGGGTGAAAGGTCGCTTGCCATACTGGAGATAAACCGCATGAAAACACTACAGACGACGTTACAGCTAGCCATAATATGTTTTTTTACATTAGTAAGTATCGGCGCATCTGCAGAAAATGTAACGACACATTCCGGTGATTGGGTGGATAAAAAGTATTCCATCAAAGGATCTTGGGAAGTCGTCAACCGTGACGGAAAGTCGTTTTTAGTCCTTGATCAAGCCTTTAAAACTAAGAACGGGCCCGATTTAAAAATTTATCTATCCACCTTAACTATTGATAAGGTAAAAGGCAGTAATGTTGACAGCTCATCAATTAAAATAAGTCCTTTAAAATCTTCTAGAGGCGCTCAAGAATATGAGATTCCTTCAGATATTGATCTGGCAAAATACGCCTCTGTATTAATTCACTGCGAAGCATACTCTGTACTCTGGGGAGGCGGTTCATTACTTAAGTAATCTACTAGTTATTGCAATATTTATGAAAAAATTATCTTGCCGCTCAAGTGTTTACCTTATATTAATTTGCTTATTTTTAAGCGCTTGTGCGACAAGACATCAATCGCCAGACACAAATAGCCATTTAGTTAATTTCGCCCCTCTAACTGATTGGGAGAAAAGAGTCTTCAACAAACACACAGATTACTCAATTATTCATGAAGGAGATTCGGTCACCCTAAAGGCAGTAACCAACAATAGCGCCTCTATGCTCTACAAAAAGCTTAGAGTTGATTTAAATACGACACCTTATTTAAATTGGCAGTGGAAAATCAATAGTACATATAACGATATTAACGAACAAACCCGTAGTGGCGATGATTACCCCGCCAGAATATATATTGCGATTAAAAGTAAAAACGGCAGCATCTACCCTCGCGCATTAACTTATGTCTGGTCAAATCATTCAGAAAAATTAAGCCACTGGAAAAACCCTTACTCAGACCTAGTGACCATGCTAGCAATAGAAAGTGGTAATTCACTTTCTAAGCAATGGATAACAGAAAAAAGAAACCTCAAACAAGATTTACTCAACTTTTTTGGTGAAGAAATTGATAGCATTGAAGGCATTGCGATAATGAGTGATAGCGATAACACTCATTTAAGTGCAACAGGGTTTTACCGCAATATGTTTTTCAGTGAAAAGTAAGTACGTAATAAAAAGCCATATCTAAGCATTTTTTTCAGAATACATCCCTGTATGTATGACTCGTTAAAAATTAAGAGCAGGGTTTAATTCAAAACCTCTAGCACCTTTCTGGCAACAGCTTCTCCCAGTTTTTTGTTGGTCGGTGCAGTAAAATGAACACCATCAATACCATCAGTCGCTATTACTGAACCGGCATCAAAAAAATGTTCCCCTGCTGCCGTAGCAATTGCAGAATAGACTTTCGGTAAAGCCTTCGTTTTTTCTGTAGCCCCTTCAAGAAGGTCAGTAATCAGTGGATCAACTTTTTCAGCCACTGGTGGAGGGCTAATAACAAGCACTTGGGGTGCTTCATAGCGAGTACGATTCCACTCAATCGGGTGCTCCTGAACAATATTAATAAGCTCACCCATGCCCAAGCCAATTTCGTAAGGGGTACGTTTTAAATAAGCTTTCGTATCGTTTGTGCCCAACATAATAATAACCAGATCCAGAGGTTCATGACTTGCTAATGCAGAACGTAAATAAGGCGCCCCATTTAATGTTGGACGATTGGGGTCATCAATATTCGTTGTTCTACCACTTAAACCTTCTACCACAATGTCATAATTATCGCCGAGTATATTTGCCATTGCGGTCGTCCATCGCTTTTCCTTAGGATGCCTTGTAGTAGGAATAACGGGCTTTGTTGGCTTCCAACCCCATGTCAAGCTATCACCAAATACTAAAATATTCTTAATTTCTTGCTTGGCCTGTGCTGAATAGACAGTATGAGAGGTGAATAACAGCCCAATAATAATTATCGATATTACCTTTTTAATAGCGTTCATAATAAATTACCTAATGATTAATTCAGTGAATAGGAAAAGCGTTTTCTTATCGCGTCGAATGTTGCCAACATTGATGACTCGCTTAGCATTATGCTTTACACTCTTGCCTTTTCAACAAGATAGTGGAATTTATCCAATATAGTGGATAGCGAAATGTATAAAAATAGCGAATATGTTGGCAATTTTATTAGAAGTTATCGCCTGGCGAATAAAGAGAGCATGCAATCCCTAGCACATAGATCCGGCGTTAGCAGCTCGATGATAGGCCAAATTGAATCGGCAAAGGCCAGCCCAACATTGGCAGTATTAGAAAAACTAGCTGCAGCAATGGACATACGGTTGGGCGATCTAGTTGAGCCACCAGAAAGCTCTTTCGGATTAACCTTTGCCAAAGCGACAAAAGAGAATCTGGCCAGCAAAAAGGATTCTCCCTTTGTCTGCCATTTACTCAATTTAAACACGGGACATGTAAACTCGGAGATATATTCCTTCCACTTCAGACATGCAGGGAAAACAGCATTTTCGGCAAACGTTAGAGGCTCAGTTAAAAGTATTTGGTTAGAGAGCGGCAATCTCAGTGTGTCAGTTGCAAACTTTCAAACCGCTATTGAACCGGAGTCATTAGTGACTTTTAAAGCGTCGGTTCCACATAGGTTTGAATCTCGTGGACGTACTTTGGCCAAAGGAATAATGGTAGTCACTTACTGATAGATAAACTAAGAACGCAGTACTCTTCATCATACGTGGCTGCAATAACTGCCTTTTTACTTTGATCACCTGTCGAGTAAAGAGGATGCGTTTATTTTCTTGAAGAGTGATAGCACAATCTATCGATTAAATAGCTACCGTCTTTTTAATTCAGAAGGCCTATTCAAATTATCTAGCAGCTTTCTCTAGCACATTTTTTATAAAGACTAGCCACTAAAACGAAGCAAGTCCAGAGTCCAGCCCACGCTTTTAATGGGCGATTTTTAATTGCTTTGTTAAGCATTTAATCTGCGTTGAAACCCTTTTTTATTACCTGTAAAACCAACTGACTCATAAAATTTAATTGATTCATCTCTATTTAAACCTGTCATGAGCGCGACCTTATAGCAATTGGCATTTTTTGCCATTGCCTCTGCTTCCTTAAGTAAAGCCGTACCAATTCCTTGCCTCTGATGAAAGTTGCTAACTATTATGTTTTCTATCATCGCATAAGGCCGGCCTGCCCAACTTAAATTAGGGCATATAGCTATGGTACATGTACCTACAACTTTATCATTCAACTCTGCAACTAAAACACCTCCACCCAATTTATCAAGGCTATTTAATATTGAAAATACTTCATCCTCACTTGGCCTAGAAGATTTGTCTCGATCAAAAGTTTCAATTAGATCGAAAACAGTATTTACCTCATTAATAGTCATTTTTCGAATATTCATAGATGCCTAACAGTGCGTTAAACAGACCCGCTGGTCCATATATCACTTTTTATATTTTTTTACTTTAAAATACCGATGCCTACTGCTTAAAGTAAAGTGGGACGCATTTATTTTTCTGACTGACAATAGCACAATCTACCCATCAAATAGTTGTGCTCCCTTTAATTGGGCTTCTTAACTATAAATTCAGCCTTTAACTATTTCTATAGGACCATGGTCATCGCAATGACCTTCATGAACATGATGTAAACGGCCATTGACGATATAGTCAATGTGGTCGCCGTGAGGTACAGCTTCATGCCCACAATTCGGGCCATGTATATGGCCATCGCAATCATCTGTGGGCGCACAGATATCAGGGTTTGTGTCACTAACTTCAATGACATGTTCATCATAGTGGTCACCGTGTGGGTGATGAAGGTGAGCATCATGTATATAGTCTATATGGCCATTATGGCGAATGGCAGTATGACCACACTCAGGACCATGTACATGTTCAGGATGAGAATGAGTATTCGAACATTTCATAAGATATTCTCCAAGTATTTAGACATAAATAAACTACAAACCAACTGCAGGCTAATGTTAATCCTCGACGTATACTTAGCTAACGCCGCAAGCAAAGGCGAATATTAGCGAACTCAGAACACTCTTTTTATGTGCTATTTTGCCTTTTTACAATAGCTGTTTAATTTGAATAACATATACTAACACCAACCCAAACCCTACTAACCAAGTAAATAATACAATAATTTGGAGCTTTGATAAATTTCTACCGCGGGGCGACCTCACCTCAAAACCACGACTATCTATGTGTTTTCTATACCCAGGATACGCAGTAATAATGCCCGGTAGGAAAAAAGCGCCAAATGCATAAATACTCCATAATATTGAAGCTGTATCTTGCCCCGACTTCATATAAACCATGAAAGAAAAGGCGGCAGAAATCAAAAGAATCCCTATGGCAAATAGATGATCAAGCAGCCTCAACAGCAACTACCTTATACACAGAATTGACCGGCATGAAAATCGCACGGTACTTTTCATGTGCATACCCAACGACTTGTTCTGTCGCATACCCAAGCATTTACTCAGAAACCGCTGTTAAGGTGTTGGCATCACGGAGTATTTGCCATCGCACATCACGTTTTTCTAAAATTGAAAGTGAATGCCCTGACATCTTGGTGGTTGGATCCCCATTCTTGGGAGTCATTACGAGAGTCGATTTAATCCACATGTAGGCATGATCACAAAATATTTTAATTTCCCGAAGTTGGCTGTCCAAATCAAATTCAATAGGAGAATCTTCAGGCAACTCCCCTGCAGCTGCCACGGCAAATGTCTTCTTGTCCATTTTGCCAGCCCCAGGTACAAAAAACAGAGCATCATCAGCAATACATTGATGAGCCAATGCTAAATTTCCTTTCGTCGTAGATTCAATCCAATTGTCGAAAAGCTCTCGAATCTCTTGTTCGTCACTCATCGTCTTGTCTCCAGAGGTTTGATATGTTTTATGGCCGGAATAGATTTAATGGTTTTGTTATGCATCTATTTCCCAAAAATCGCGACCTTCGCCTCCCATTGAAATACTAACGCGGCCTAGTAAAGCAACTTCAAATAGTTGGCACATTTCCTTTGAGTAAGGGTTGCCTAATTTAGTTTCACACTTATTATTAAAATCAGCTATCTTTGTGCAACTATGCTGCATTATAAGCTTTCTAATTTCTCGCTCGGTAATTAGTTTTCTTTGAAAGCAAGCCCAACTATTTTTTCCATCAATAGAGCCCCATTTTTTATCATATAAAACATGCTGAATAAGGTCTTTGAGCTTATCATCAGGCAGCGGTAGGCACCCCATTAATTCAGACATTTTCAATATGCACTTCTTTAATTCGTCAATATTTGGTTCCATAATTCATTACTGCATAACGCCTCGCACACGGAAAGGTGGCTAATAAAGCGGAGTGTTTTGGGTGTCCCAGCATCAACGGGGCGGCCTCATTATGTATTTTTACTTGTAACCATATAGCTTTAATTTATCGTTATTTAGTTGATACTCAAATTTACCAATAGAATCTAAAACCTTAGAAACTATTTGGCCATTTTCTTGAAATTCAACCCATTCTATCTCTTTGTAATCATACCAACCTCTAGGTGCACCAGATACCAGACCTTCCATTGAGGCTGCATAGTAATCATGATCTTTACCTGTAGACTCATCTAGAAATAACTCCCTTAAATTCTCATCCCATACTAACTTTAGAGAAATTTCTGGAATTAGATGGAAGTTCTCAATCAAAGAATCTATTACTTGTACCCACTTAACATCGTTCATACAACTCTTCGTAAAGTTGGTTTGAATGATTTGATCAGTTTTTTCTCTCTTGAACTCTAAATTGTTATTCATACTCAAGATGCATAACGCCTGTAGCTGTGGTCAAGCGAAGCGAGGTCCAGCCCCGGCGTCTTTTTGCTAGGACTACTAGGCAGACTACACTTGTTAAAAGCTTTTATTGAATTTGAAACCGATTGCACGGGCCCAGCCTTGGCTTTTAATGTTTTCTATTTCTGCACTTGGCAGGCTACTTTCATTGCCACTGACTAACCTTATACCGTTAGAGCTATACGTAAAAGAACACGTAGAAAATACACGTGCTAAAGCCTCCCAACGAAACGAGTTAATACCGAACTCAGGAAAAGCCCATATTGTTTGGAATATAGCTTCTTCTGTTGCTTCTGGGTTATTGCTTGGTTGATTTAACCAATCAATATCAGCGCAAACATACCACCAACTTTGAAGGAGGTATGTTTGAGCTTTCGATGCACCTAAAATGATAGCTCCTTCCGATATAGAAGAAGCGATGGCAGGTGCATTTATGCCACGAGACCCAAAATACATTTCCGGACGTTTTATTATTGCCGACTTTAGGTCGACAGGTTTTATATCCTCTTCAGAGTACATCAAATTCTCTTTGAGTTTAACGCCATTGTATGGAAAGGGCTAGAGCAGCGCGTAAGCCTGTCCCAGCATGTGTGTTTTTGCGTGCGTACATGACACTTTTGTTATGCTTTTTATCCAAAATTACTAAACCCCTCACTGAAAGAGAAATTTAACTCGGATCTCTCTAGTGCTTTCTTTAACTCTGGTGTTGCAAACAAGTATTGGTTATCTAATACTAAAAATTGTTTTCCGTCTAAATCGATATCATTTAAATTGCTAGAGTCAAAGTGTCTATGGACAGACATCAATTGATAATCTTTATACACTGCATCAGTTTTTCTGTTCCATATTGTAGCTGGTTTAAAACTGATTCTGTCAATGCCAATCTCTTGTAATTTTTCAGCAATTTCACTTTTAACAAGAATATATTTAAAGCCAACCATAACTGAATCAACTTTGCCATCTCGAATTAGCTGAAACTTACCGTCATTCAGATGGTAAAGGTCGGTTTCATTGTTAACTTCTATATGAAATGGGTACATAATTTCCTAAGGATAACAATATATTAGGCAAAATGCCGACTATATAGCAGATATTCAGCCCATTTTTGCCTCAGAATTTAACAAAAATAATATCAAACTCAAGCACTTATTGCATTGCCTTCACAACACTCTCACTAGAGAAAAGAAGCCATTGTGTTTAACGAAACCTCCAAGGGGTCATCTATGTACTCAAACCATCCCCCTAACCCCTTTTAAATCAACTTGTTATACATTTACTTCTAATAAGGAAAGAGAGCCTATTGATTTCGATACTCATAAGACCTCAAACCACTTGATGAATTGTTTTCTATTAGAACTGTTAATCAGATAGGTTAACTGCGACGGGCTCAAAGCGAAAAACATTCTCTGTATCAGGGTAAACATGGATGTAAACCGCACCCAAATCAGGACTACCGAATACTTCTAAGCGCGTAAAGTTAGTAACGGCCTGATGTTTATATTTTAAAGGCTTATCAATTTTATGCTGATGGGTATCCCCATGAATGAATAGCACTGGGCGGCCATATTGGCGCACATGACCACTCAAAGCCGAACGAAAAACGTCAAATCCTGTTGGTTCCCAAGGGCGTGCATCAAATTGAATATTAGCGTGTGTCAATAATACCAAAGCTTTAGCGGTTGACGCTTTTTTAAAAACGTTATCCAACCAAGCAAGATTGGCTGCATTACGGCTTAGATGTTCTTGAATCGCTTGTGGGTTTGTATATAAATTATTGTTTGTTCCTACATTATGAAAAGTGGCAAATAAAACGCCTTCTTTTTCCCACCAGACATTTTCTGGGAAGTCTTTAAAAGCTGGTTGGTTACTTTGACGAGTGACTGGCATAACTGTTTTTCCTAAACTCACAGGTTTTTGGTATAACAGGTTACGCAAATAACTCAGGCGTTCTAAAGGGTCAAAATTTGAATGGAAACAATCAGTCCAATCATTGTCACCCAGTAGATAAATCAAAGGGCTATCAAACTTGTTAACCGTTGTGAGCAGACGCTGGTAGTATTCGTCATGACAAGAATCACGCCCACCTTTTAGCTCACCAATATGAACGACAAAAGATGGTTCGCGTTGATTGATATCCCCTATAAGGTTATCCAGGCGCACAAGCCCTTTATCTGAATTATCTTGGGTATCGCCAAGAGCTGTAAAAGTGAATGGTTCTGCCAACCCATTGATTGGCAAAATAAACAATATAACAGCACATAAAATAAGGTGTCGAATAATATCCATCATTAACACTAGCTTAGGATTCTTCAGCTACCCTATTTCTTCAGTCTCTTTTGGTGGGCAGGAAAAGCATTGTTCAACACTCTCCCCTTCAAGTGAATGCAAATGAACATCAAAGCCCCATAATCGATGGATATGTTTTAACACCTCTTCTGCCGTCTCTTCCTCTAAAGGTTTTCGGTTAAAACGTGTGTGATGTAGAGTTAAAGAACGGTCACCACGAACATTCACATGGTGAATTTGAATATTGGGCTCTCGGTTACCCAGGTTATATTGTGCAGATAGCGCTTCTCGTACTTTTTGATAACCAAAATCATCATGTATGGCAGTGACTTCGATATCATCATTTTTATCGTCATCAAGAATAGAAAATAGTTTAAGCTCACGCATAAGATGAGGTGAAAGATACTGCAGAATAAAACTCTCATCCTTAAAGTTACGCATTGCAAAGTCTAATGTTTCAATCCATGAGCCGCCCGCAATATCGGGAAACCATTCTTTATCTTCATCAGTTGGGTTTTCACAAATACGACGAATATCCGTCATCATATGAAAACCTAAGGTATAGGGGTTGATCCCTGAAAAATAACGGCTATTGTAAGGAGGCTGATAAATGACACTGCTATGTGATTGCATAAACTCCATCATAAAACCATCGGTCACTAAACCACGATCATAAAGCGTATGCAAAATAAAATGGTGCCAAAAACAAGCCCAGCCTTCGTTCATCACTTGTGTTTGCTTTTGAGGGTAAAAGTACTGGGCAATTTTCCTTACAATACGAACGATTTCACGTTGCCAAGGTTCTAGCAAAGGCGCATTTTTTTCAATAAAGTAAAGTAAGTTTTCTTGTGGTTCCTTAGGAAAGGTTTCTTTTTGCTCTTCTTTTTGACTATCCGTTGCTGGAATAGTACGCCATAAATCATTAATTTGTTTTTGTAAATAAATTTCACGTTCTTCCTGGCGTTCCTTTTCTTCATCTGGAGATAATGGGTCCGGGCGCTTATAACGATCAACACCATGATTCATAATTGCATGACAAGAATCAAGTATTGCCTCAACATTAGACACACCATGGCGATCTTCACATTTGGCAATATAGCTTTTAGCAAAGACTAAATAGTCAATAATCGATGGCGCATCAGTCCAGGTACGGAATAAATAGTTACCTTTGAAAAAAGAATTATGGCCATAACAAGCATGAGCGATGACTAGCGCTTGCATCGTTATGGTGTTTTCTTCCATGAGGTATGCAATACAAGGATCAGAATTAATCACTATCTCATAGGCCAGTCCCATTTGCCCACGTTGATAAGATTGCTCAACACTCAAAAACTCTTTGCCATAGGACCAGTGATTATAGCCAATCGGCATACCAATCGAGGCATAAGCATCCATCATTTGTTCGGAGCTAATGACTTCAATTTGGTTTGGGTAAGTATCCAAACCAAATTCTTTAGCAATTTTGGCAATCTCTTCGTTATACTTTTCGAGCAGCTCAAACGTCCAATCAGACCCTGTTGAAATAGGTTTTATGTCTTTCATAAGGTTTTCTTTTGAAAAAGTTGACGAAACACAGGATAAATATCAGAAGCATCGACTAATTGCTTCATTGCAAATTTATCAGGGAAATCTTCCTGCACTTTTTGATAGGCGTGCCATAGCGCCTGACGATCTCGAGCGGTAATTTCAAGATAACAATAGTGTTGTAATTGCGGTAATAATTTTTCAGTTAACAATTTATAACAAGTTATTGAGTCATCATCCCAATTATCGCCATCTGATGCCTGAGCACCATAAATATTCCACTCCGCTGGTGGATAACGCTCTGCAATAACATCGGCAGTTAAGTGAAGCGCACTGGAAACAATGGTTCCCCCTGTTTCTCGATCATAGAAGAACTCCTCTTCTGATACTTCTTTAGCACTGGTATGATGCCGAATAAAAACAACTTCTATTTTTTCATAGTTTCTCTGTAAAAATAAATAAAGTAACAGAAAAAACCGTTTAGCAATATCTTTTGTATTTTGGTCCATAGACCCTGAAACATCCATGATACAAAACATAACTGCACGAGAGTGAGGAATAGGATTTTTAACATATAAGTTATATTTCAAATCAAAATCATCTAACCAAGGTACCCGGCCAATTTTTTTCTGTAAATCTTCGATATCTTGCTTGAGGCTAGTGATTTTATCGCTGGTGGGCTCGTAGCCGTCATCTTCAAGCCTTTTGAGTTCTGCGAGCAACTCTTTCAATTGCCGTCTTTTTTTTCCGGTAAGTGCTATACGGCGAGAATTAGCCGATCGTAAAGAACGAATGATATTTATTTTACCTGGAGAACCTTCATTACTGATTCCCGCGCGTCGTAACTCAAACTCCTCAAGGCCGGCAAGTTGACGCTTCACCAAATTGGGGAGCTCTAAGTCTTCGAACATAAACTCTAGAAATTCTTCTTGGGTGACCTGGAAAACAAAATCATCTATGCCCTCCCCTGAATCACTAGCGCCTTTACCACCTGTTCCTTGACAACCACCTTTTGGCCTTTGAATATGGTCACCAGTAGCAAACTGATCATTGCCGGGAAGCACTCGGGTATTTTTACCACCAGTACCATGATGAAAAACAGGCTGGCTGATGTCTTTGGTAGGAATACTGATTTTTTCTCCCTTGTCCATATCAGTAATTGAACGTTTGTTTACAGCATCCGATACTGCTTTTTTGATGTGATGTCGATAGCGCTTTAAAAAGCGCTGTCTATTGACCGTGCTTTTCTTTTTGGAATTCAAACGTCGGTCGATAATATAATTCATATGCTACCCTTACCAATGGTGAAAAACATCAACAATCCCTGTTATAAACACCTCAAAGAATTTGAAACTCTGGCATTGCCAGAGCTTTCTCCTTTGTTATTGCGATTTCCTAACACGTAAGTACCACTCTGAAAGCAAGCGAACTTGTTTTTCTGTATAACCTCTCTCAACCATACGATCGACAAAATCCTCATGTTTTTTCTGATCATCAGCTGAAGATTTTGTGCTGAAGGAAATAACAGGCAACAAATCTTCAGTATTTGAAAACATTTTTTTCTCGATCACGCCACGAAGTTTTTCATAGCTTGTCCATAAAGGATTATTACCATTGTTGTTAGCTCGAGCACGCAGCATAAAATTAACGATTTCATTACGAAAATCTTTTGGATTACTAATACCAGCAGGTTTTTCTGTTTTTTCGAGTTCTTCATTCAATGCAGAACGATTTAAAATTTCACCCGTTTCAGGATCACGATATTCTTGATCTTGAATCCAGAAATCTGCATAAGTCACATAACGGTCAAAAATGTTCTGCCCGTACTCAGAATAAGACTCTAGATAAGCAGTTTGAATTTCTTTACCAATAAACTCAACATAACGAGAAGCCAAATGCTCTTTAATAAATGATAAATATCGATCACGTACTTCTTCTGGAAATTGCTCCTGTTCAATTTGTTGCTCAAGAACATACAATAAGTGCACAGGATTAGCCGATATTTCTGTGGTATCAAAATTAAATACTTTAGATAAAATTTTAAACGCAAAACGAGTTGATAAACCATCCATCCCTTCATCAACACCTGCCGCATCTTTATATTCCTGCAACGACTTCGCCTTGGGGTCCGTATCTTTTAGGTTTTGTCCGTCATAAATACACATCTTTGAATAGGTATTGGAATTTTCAGGGACTTTGAGGCGGGACAATACCGTAAACTGCGCGAGCATTTTTAGCGTATCAGGTGCGCAAGGCGCTTCACTTAACGAACTATTTAGCAATAGTTTTTCATAAATATGAATTTCTTCAGAAATACGTAAACAATAAGGCACTTTAACAATGTAAACACGGTCAATAAATGCTTCATTATTTTTATTGTTTTTGAATGTCTGCCATTCTGCTTCATTAGAGTGCGCCAGCACTACACCATCGAAAGGAATTGCACCTAAACCTTCTGTACTATTGTAGTTACCTTCTTGAGTTGCTGTTAATAGTGGATGCAGCACTTTAATAGGCGCTTTAAACATTTCCACAAATTCCATAATCCCCTGGTTTGCTCGACACAAGCCTCCAGAAAAACTATAGGCATCGGGATCATTCTGAGGAAAGTCTTCCAGCTTACGAATATCAACTTTACCAACCAGTGAAGAAATATCCTGATTATTTTCATCTCCAGGTTCAGTTTTAGATACAGCAATTTGATCAAGCACTGATGGATACATTTTAACCACAGTAAATTTACTAATATCACCGCCATATTCATGTAAGCGCTTTACTGCCCAGGGTGACATGATATTTTTTACATAGCGGGGAGCAATACCAAAATCTTCTTCTAAAATTTTGGCATCCTCTTCAGGGTTAAATAGCCCTAAAGGTGACTCGAAAACGGGAGAGCCTTCCAGACAATAGATAGGCTGTTTTTCAATGAGTGATTTTAACTTTTCAGCAAGTGATGATTTACCACCGCCGACAGGACCTAATAAATAGAGAATTTGCTTTTTTTCTTCCAAGCCTTGGGCTGCATGTTTAAAGAATGAGACAATCTGCTCAATTGCTTCATCCATGCCATAAAACTCTTCAAAAACTTTATAGCGCTTTATAATTTTGTTAGAAAAGATACGGCTTAGGCGGGGATCTTTTGACGTATCTATCAGCTCTGGTTCACCGATGGCTTTTAATAGCCTTTCTGCTGCGGAAGCATAAACGCTAGGGTCTTTCTTACAGAGATCCAGATACTCCTGAATACTCATTGTTTCTTGCTGCATTGTTTCGTAACGTTCTTGATAATGACTAAAAATGGTCATTGACTGCCTCCTCAACGTTCATATATTAACTATGTAATCTCTATTTTTTACCGCAACTCCATACAACATTTTTTATCTTTGACAATTATTTTGCACTAATTCTCTTATTCACGAAAGATAAATTGAATAAGTTTTTTTATTTATTATGTACTTAATAGGATAGACCGTTAGATCAAAATACACTAAATAATTTTGACATTTTTTTGACAAAAATAACTATTAGCCTTTATCAATCAATATATATGCCAGTAATTCGTAGCAATTGTTCTTAAATTGATCAAACACTGCAATAAACTTAAACTTTTTGCAGTAATTACTCATAAGACCTTAGTAAATGTAAGAGAACTTTAACGACTGGCTGCCACTCATCAGCTTTCTAATTGATGAATCATCAGTGCTAAAGTAGATTTAGTGCTATAAAACACTGAATGATATTACTGATTTACTTAAGCTCTGATAAATAACTAGCGTGTAGATAAAAAGGAAGGCGTTGCTTAAAAAATATGATATAAAAATATGGATATTTTTTGACTATTATTCGATACCGGTGTGTTGTTCCGTAAACGTTAATTACAATCGTTTGATATATCTGAATTTATTTTGTTCATCGAATTCGATGATAAAACGACCACGAACACCTTCTCTTGTGACAAAGGGTTGCAAAATATTTGCTGGAAAGCGAATACTACGGCCCTCTACTGTTTGGGTAAAAACAGAGCGGGCCGAGCCTTTGTATAGCTTGAGGTATTCATCCGCAGCAATGTTGAGTGATATAACAACTTCGGACATATTTGACACAAAAATTAATCAATTAACCAAAGCGTAGTTTATTACTTGCCCGACAAGTTTCCATTAAATCGATCAATTCACGCATGGCAACAGAGAACATCGCGAAATCCGTCGATGAATTAGTTTGTAGCTCATGAGCTATGGCTCGCCAGCGGGATACCAGTAATGGATATTCTTGCATCCACAACTGTAGCGCCTCTTCCAATTGGTATTTTTTCCCTGCTAACTTTAATAGGCTAACACTCATTACGCGAAGCACTTTATCTATATCATCAATAAATGACTCCCGGGCCATTCCCTGCCAGTGATTTTCAACGTGTACATTAGTTACCGCATGAGCAAACCAATAGAGCCCTAACTTATCTCCAAGCAGATGGTGCATTTCCACAGCCCGTGGCATATCAGCTTTGCTCTCCATAGCCCCTTCTGCAACACCCAGCCCTGAGAATAAATGTCCAGGCATAGCCATTACACTTGCCCATTCCCGACTAAGACCAAGGTTTTGGAAATGAACACATTTGTCATCCCATATTTGCTTCTCTGATTCACTGAGAAACTCTGGTGTGCAATTAATCGCTTTGGTCACTTGAGATTCAAAAATAGCGACATCGTTCTCTGGGTTAAGCTGTCCACGTCGGTTACGTAAAAACCAGCGCGTACCACGACGAACACGACGCATCATGCTAATAAGCAGTGCCAATTGGTCTTCCGCAGGGACTTTATAATCTAAAGCCTCAACTTTTTCCTGAAAATTATCAAACTGGAAGACATCACGTGCAACTACATACGCCATGGCAACAGCAGGTGCATTTTCACCCGTTGATTCCATCAAACGATAACAAAAGGTAATGCCCATATTGTCGACAATATCATTAGCCAGTTGAGTGGCAATGATTTCTTTTCTTAGAATATGGTTATGTATTTGAGTTTTGTATTTTTTCAATAATTGCTTTGGAAACGCCTTTTCTACCCAGCTTGATAAGTACGAGTTATCCGCAATTTCATCAACGGCTAACTCTTCTTTTAATTGACTCTTCACATAACAATTAAGTACTGCCAATTCTGGCCGTGTTAAGGACTCACCATCCGCAGCACGATCAGCTAATTCTTCATCGGTAGGAATAAATTCCAGCTCCCGATTTAAACGCCCACCGCTCTCTAAAGAATCAATTAGCCGACGATATTCACCAATACGGGTCAGCGCCTCTTTCTCGGCCAAGCTAATGGATTGAGTTTGGTAATAATTATTCTTCAATACCATTTCTGCAACGGTATCAGTCATACTGGCAAGCAAACGGTTACGTTGCTTTTCGGTTAAACCGCCTTTAAGTACAACATCATTCAACAGAATTTTGATATTAACTTCATGGTCAGAGCAATCAACACCTGCCGCATTGTCAATAAAATCGGTATTACAAGCGCCACCGTGCATAGCAAATTCTATACGACCTTGTTGGCTCAGACCTAAGTTACCGCCCTCTCCAAAGACCTTACAACGCAATTCAGACCCATTAACACGCAAACCATCATTTGCTTTATCACCAATTTGGGTGTGGCTTTCACTGGCAGATTTGACATAGGTACCAATACCGCCATTCCAAATCAAATCAACGGGAGCTTTCAGCAATGCGGTAATTAAATCAACTGGCGACAATTTATCCTGAGTAATATCAAAGCGCTTTTTCATCTCTGCAGAGATAGGGATCGACTTGGCTCCACGAGAGAAAATACCGCCACCTTTAGAAATCAACTTACTGTTGTAATCTTCCCAAGTGGTACCTGGTGTTGAAAACAAACGTTGCCGTTCTTTATAAGTACTGGCCGAGTCAGGATTAGGATCGATAAAAATATGGAGGTGATTAAAGGCAGCTGTCAAACAGATATGTTCCGACATCAACATACCATTACCAAAAACATCACCAGCCATATCGCCTATACCGATCACCGTGAAATCTTCTTTTTGAACATCGACACCATTTTCTTTAAAGTGCCGTTGTACTGACACCCAGGCACCACGGGCAGTAATACCCATACCTTTATGGTCATAACCCTGGCTGCCACCGGAGGCAAATGCGTCACCTAACCAATGGTTATACTCAAATGATATTTCATTAGCGATATCCGAGAAGGTAGCAGTGCCTTTATCTGCCGCTACCACAAGGTAAGGATCATCTTCATCGCGACGTACAACATTCATTGGAGGGACTATTTTACCTTTCAGCAAGTTATCCGTGACATCAAGCAGTCCACGAATAAAGGTTTGATAACAGGTAACCCCTTCTTTAAAAAAGGCATCACGGCCCTTGTCCATGGACGCTCTTTTAGCAACAAAACCACCTTTAGCGCCGTTGGGCACAATCACCGCATTTTTTACTTGCTGTGCTTTTACTAAACCTAACACTTCTGTACGGAAGTCTTCATGTCGATCTGACCAGCGCAAACCACCACGTGCGACCTTGCCACCGCGTAAATGCACACCTTCGACGCGAGGCGAATAAACAAAAATTTCATACTGGGGGCGAGGCTCAGGAATATCAGCAATTTCTCTAGGGTTGAACTTGAAGCTGACATAGGTCTTATTGATACCATCTATTGTTTGATAAAAGTTCGTTCGTAAGGTGCCGTTAATAAAATCTAAAAAACGTCGAAGAATACGATCATCATTCAAGTTACTGACATTATCCAGATCAGCCAGAATTGAATTATTGAGTGCATGGGATTGACGTTTTTTGAGCTCGGGATCGAATAAGTTGTGGAATAAATCCACAATTTTTTGAGTTATTTCCGGGTAAGCCATCAACGTAGTCGCAATAGCTCGCTTACTGAATGGAAATAGTGTTTGCTTCATATAAGCTGCATAAGCTCGAAGCACAACTACTTCTCGCCATTGAATATTAGTCGACAGGACTAAACCATTGAAGCCATCATTTTCAGCATTGAAACCCCAGATATTCCTAAAGGCATTTTCAAAACGTTCTTTCAAGGCTGTAAAATCAGCACATGCTAATAGGCTACTCTCTAATTCAAAATCATGCAGCCAAACAGTATTTTCTTCACACCGCAGACGATATGGATGTTCACCAATCACTTTAAGGTTCATTCTCTCAAGAACAGGAATCACTTCTGACAATGCTAAAGGAGAATCTTTATGAAAAATTTTAAAATGAATTCTTTCACTTTCTTCATTTTCGGGTTGGCACAAATCCAGCGCTAAAGGATAGTCATCGGTAAGCTGCTCTAAAATTTCAATATCTTTAACGGCCTGAGTGGCTTCGAAATTTTCCTGGTAAGCTGTTGTAAAGGTACTACTGTAACGCTTAAAGTACTCTAGCCCCTGCTCTTCTCTATGATGATTAACCAGCGCTTCTTCTAATGAAGATGACCAAGTACGAGCCAGGTTTTTTATTTCTTGTTCTAAGTTATCAACAACCCATTTACTTTTCTGGCCATCCTTCAGTCGGAAGATAATGTACGTTCGACACAATATTGATTCAGAATAAGAGGTATAAAACTCGTGAGATTCTGAATTGACAGCAACACCTAGCTTTTTAATAATCTCTTCACGAAGCTTGGTTGAAAATACATCTCGTGGAATATACACCATGGCCGAAGCAAAATTATTCGTGCTATCGCGGCGCATAAATAAACGTACTTTGCGCCGTTCATTTATCTGAGAAACATCAACAATTGTATCGGTTAACTCTTCAACAGTACTTTGGAATAGCTCATCACGAGGATAGGTTTCCAATACTTGCCGAATGACTTTACCGCTATAACTGCTTATATTGACATTAATATTCTCATAAATGGCTTCAATTTTTTCACGAACCATGGGGATATTAAGGACGCTGGCACGATAAACGCCTGCGGTATAAAGCCCAACGATATGATGCTCACCAATATGATTACCCTTTTCATCATATGCCTTGACCATAATATGATCAGGGTAAGCTTGTCGATGCACGGTTGAACGAACGGGCAATTTACTAAACGTCACTAACTGACTTTTCTTTTTAGAACCGCCATTAAGAAATTCATCAACTGAATCATTTTTCAGTAAACCTAGGGATTTAACACAAGTACTCGCGGCTTTTTGCTTACCTTTTGAGCTGCCCTGTTCATAAAAAGCATACCCCAGGAAAGTAAAGTTGTTTACCATTAACCAGGAAAGATACTGGTTCGCTTCACTGATTTCCGCTTTATTGTGACGTTTTTCGCCATTGTCGATGTTATCTCGAATCATTTGCAGTGCGCTAATCATATCAGCATAGGCATTGTTAACTGACTCGATATCAGCAATCACACTTTTAATCGCTGATGCAACGGCCTTTAAATCTTTAGCTTTTGTGAAGTGATTAATTTCAAAATACAACAATGCTTCTGTGCCATCCATATGGCATGCCTTAGCTGAAGGTGTAATGCCTAGCAAATTACCTCGGGAATCACGCTCTGTAATCAACCCTGTATTTTTGACGGCATGTACATTGACACCAAGATTGGTTAAAGCCATACGCACAGAATCAATTAAAAAGGTCATATTAGTGCAATGAACCATCACGACAGAATATGGGCATTGCCAATTATCTGACTCTACCGTGGGGTTAAACACTTGGACCCGCGGGCGCTTTTTAAACTTTTCAATAAATTGGTATGCGCTGTGGGTCAATCCGAGCACATCATCTAAAGACCTACCTGCCAGCTCTTTTAAGGGATACTGGTCAAACAATTCCTCTGCAAATACCTGCATAGCTTCTGCTACAGGCTTTTTCAATTTGAGTTGAGTAAATTGGTTTAATTGATTCAGGAAGGCAGGTTTATCATCAGTTATGATAGAACTCATAAGCACACTAATCTCCAGATGTTGATTATTATTATTAGAGCATAGTCCACGGTACTAAAGGCGCCAATATTAAACACCTACATCTTATAGCTTCATGTCTTAGCAAGATTTAGTTATTTCAGGTATGATGCCGCCTTTTTGTCGCTTCTTCAATATATTAAGGTACTTATCATTATGGCCGATTTATCCGCTATCACCGCTGTTTCACCAATCGATGGTCGCTATGGCAGCAAAACGTCGGATTATCGAACAATTTTTAGTGAATATGGCTTGATTCGCTTCCGAGTAGAAGTCGAGATTCGCTGGCTCCAATGTTTAGCCGCCCACGCATCCATTGATGAAGTCCCTCCTCTAAGCGATGCAGCAAATGAGCAACTCAATAAGCTAGTCGCCAATTTCAGTGAAAGTGACGCGCAACAAATTAAGTCAATCGAAGCGACAACTAATCACGATGTAAAAGCGGTTGAATACTTTATTAAAGAACAGTTTGCAAGCAACCCCGAGTTGGATGCCGTTAAAGAATTCGTGCATTTCGCTTGCACTTCTGAAGATATTAACAATCTTTCACATGCTTTAATGCTTAAAGCTGGTCGCAGTACGTTAATTGACCAACTGACTAACACCATTGATACAATGACTGCATTAGCAAAGAGTTACGCTGAAACACCGATGCTTTCGCGCACACACGGTCAAACGGCTTCTCCTACCACTGTCGGTAAAGAGATTGCTAATGTTGTTGCCCGGTTGCGCCGCCAATTACAGCAAATCCAAGATGTAGAGCTATTAGGGAAAATTAATGGTGCTGTGGGCAACTACAACGCACACTTGTCTGCTTACCCTGATATTGACTGGCAAGCGAATGCTGAACAGTTTGTTACCAGCCTTGGACTCACTTGGAATCCCTACACCACCCAAATTGAACCCCATGACTATATTGCAGAGCTATTTGATGCCATCGCACGCTTCAATACTATTGTGATTGATTTTAATCGTGATATCTGGGGGTATATTTCAGTTGGCTACTTTAAGCAGAAAACAATTGCCGGAGAGGTGGGTTCCTCAACAATGCCACACAAAGTTAACCCGATTGACTTTGAAAATTCTGAGGGCAACTTAGGTCTTGCCAATGCTGTGTTTCAGCACCTGGCTAGTAAGCTACCTATTTCTCGTTGGCAGCGTGACCTTACAGATTCAACGGTATTGCGTAATATGGGTGTTGGTTTCGGCTATTGTGGCATTGCCTATTCATCCGTATTAAAAGGAATGGGCAAGCTGGAAATCAATGAAGAGAAGTTGTCTGCTGACCTAGAGAGTAGCTGGGAAGTATTAGCCGAACCGATACAAACTATTATGCGTCGATATGGTGTTGATGAGCCTTATGAAAAGCTCAAGGCATTGACCCGAGGCCAAACAATTACAGCTGAGATTTTAAGCCAATTTGTAGAAACCTTAGAAATCCCAGAAAGCGCTAAAGCAGATATACGGGCAATGACTCCATCAAATTATATTGGGAATGCTATTGCCCAAACGAAGGCGATATAACAGAAAAATCATGATCAATTATTGATTTTAAAATAGTTGATGCTGCAACTTAACTGCTTGAATAGACTATAAATTAACGCCTACTGTATTACCTTCATAAATAAGAGGTAAAAACTTTAGTCGAGCGGAACAACCATCATTAGTCTGCCCTGTTAGCAAGTTAAATCGCATTCCATGTGCTGCACATTGAATTTCACCCTCTCGAATTGTTGCCTGATGGAGAGGAGCTTGTTGATGAGGGCATTGATTAATGAGCAAATATCGCTGGCCGTTATCTTGAATCAGTAACAGAGGGTGGCCTTGAATAGAGAACGTTCTACGATAACCATCATATAAATGTATCAAACGTTCAAGTGCATGAAATGCCATAATCACCCTCTTCTATTTATAGTTTTGAAAAATAATAAATGTTAGATATTACGCCCATACCCTACCACCCAAATTGTGAAGAACTATTCTCTCAATTTTACGACCTGCCCTACGCCTGCTGGCTAGATAGTGGCAAGCCAAATTCTAAATATGGACGTTACGATATTATTAGTGCATTACCAGCAGTGCGTATCGATAGCCGCAGTGGCGTTACCAAAATCTACCATTGTAAGGATGGAGAATTCAAGAACGACGTCTTCACCACAAGTACTAATGACGCGCTTGATGTACTTAACAGTGAACTATCAAAGCTGACTACTATTGATGCATCACAAAAAATTCCACCCATTCCATTCACTGGTGGTGCTATTGGCTATTTTAGTTATGAGCTAGGTAGACGCTATCTTAATTTAATCGATGAACAAAACTCGTCAACTCATCTGCCTTTTGCCGATATGCAACTGGGCATTTATCACTGGGCCTTGGTACAAGACCACCATCTTAGAAAAGCTTATTTAGTCAATTTACCCGAATGTAACACCAAGGTTATAAGTGAAATTAAGAACAGGCTGGATAACAACCGCAAAGTAAAGGAATTAAAGCCTTTAGTCGTCAATGAATTGTCCGCAGCAATATCAAGAGACCAGTACTTACAACAACTAGCTAAAATTAATGAATATATTTTAGCCGGCGACTGCTATCAGGTAAATTTTGCGCAATGCTTTAAAGGACACTATAGCGGCGACCCCTATTCAGCCTATCAGCAATTAAGAAAGGCAATGGCATCTCCCTTTTCTGCCTATCTTCAATTAGGCGATCAGGCCATTATGTCTTTATCTCCAGAAAGGTTCCTAAGCGTAAAAAATCGTCAGGTCTTTACCCAACCAATTAAAGGTACCGTCGCTAGACATGAGGATCCTTTAAAAGATCAGCAGCGAGCAGATGATTTACAAAATGATGCTAAGAATCGTGCTGAAAACCTTATGATTGTTGATTTATTGCGCAATGATATAGGGCACCACTGTATACCAGGCAGTATAAAAGTAGATACCCTATTTGGCCTACAGAGTTTCCCTAACGTTCACCATTTAGTCAGTGATATATCGGGCGAATTAGCAAAAGGGTCACACAGCATAGATTTACTAAAGGATTGTTTTCCAGGAGGCTCAATTACAGGCGCACCAAAGAAACGAGCCATGGAAATTATTGATGAACTGGAAACCGGTAATCGAGGGGTCTATTGTGGCAGTATTGGCTACATTAACAATAATGGTGATATGGATACCAGTATTGCTATTCGCACAGTAAGCTGCGATGGCGAACAACTCTATTGCTGGGGTGGCGGTGGCATTGTTGCTGATTCAAAACCAGAAGATGAATACCAAGAAAGCCTGGATAAAATTAATAAGATATTAAAGACACTTGAAACCAAGAAAAAATAAGCACTCAGTCAGTTTACATCGATAAATCCCTGACACTTGCCTTTATAAACTCCCTTTTTAAGTCATCATACTCACTCACAGCTGGAAATTGTGGAAATTCATCAATCACATTTTGCGGCGATTTAAATAATATCCCGGCATCGGCCTGACTTAGCATGCTTGTGTCATTATAAGAATCTCCAGATGCAATGACTCTGTAGTAGAGACCTTGAAAAGCCAGAATAGATTGGCGCTTTGGATCCGGTTGACGGAGCTTATAACCAACCACCTTACCCGCCTTATCCACTTCAAGGTGATGGCAAAATAAGGTAGGAAACCCCAATTGACGCATCAAGGGTTGGGAAAACTCGTAAAATGTATCTGAAAGGATAACGACTTGAAAGCGCTCTTTTAGCCAATCGAGGAATTCTTTAGCGCCAGTAAGCGGTTTAAGAGTAGTAATAACCTCTTGTATTTCACTTAGCCCCAGATTGTGGTCATTCAAGATTTGCAACCGTTGATTCATTAACACATCATAATCTGGTATATCACGGGTAGTCGCCTTTAACTCATCGATACCGGTTTTATTAGCAAATTCGATCCAAATCTCAGGCACCAAAACGCCTTCCAAGTCCAGGCAGGCTAGCTCCATGTCTTTCCCCTACTGATTAAATTAGCAAAGCAAATTTACCTAAGCCCCCCACTTAATGCAACCGAAGCCAAGATCCTAAAAATAATATAAGTTCTTTCGTGGCGTCAAAAAGCGCTTAACTTTTAAACATTTTTCACGTGAAACATATAAGACAATGAGATAGGATCGAACCTAGAAATTACATTAAGTTATTTAGAAAGCTTCCGTAATCCCTTGATTCAAAAGGATTAAACCACAACAAAATGTAGCTTAAAATAATCCAGCAACTATATGTAGTATATTAAGCAAACAAAAAGACTAAAATAGAAACAAATGTTTCACGCCATTTGAGTCTTTCAAAACCCCTCCCAAAACACAAAAAGTTATTTTAATCTCGCCAATATCTTTGCTATGCTCATGTAAAAATAGCACCATTTGAGATGGTCAGGCTCAATTTCAGACTCTAAAAATAAAAAAATAATAAGGTACGCTGTATGAAAATCACTCTGGTAAAGAAAATGCTGCCCAATGGCTTACCTTGCAGGAAATGCATAGAAGTGATGGACAAGATGAAAACAGCCAATCAATTACAATTTATTGATGAAATTGTCGTTGCCGACGAAAAGGATAAAAATAGCCCGGGAATGGTACTAGCGATCAAGCATGATGTGAATCGCGCACCATTTTTTGTGGTCGAATATGACGATGGATCAGTGGAAGTATTTACCGTTTATCTAAAACTGGCTAAAGAAGTGTTGAGTACATTCAAAGAAACCGCCTAGCGGACCCCTATTATCTAGGGTCTGCCTTCCAAAGCGCTATCATTTTATCGCTCCCCTGCACTTCACAACTAGCCTTGAATCGTTCTGAAGGCTTATCAAATTTAGCGACTGTTTCATAATCAATAAAGATTTTGTAAAGCTCTCTTTCCGGCAAGTATCGACTCTCAATCATATTCACTTCCCAGCTTTTTTGCCCTTTCACACTATCGTGAAGCTTATTCTCACAAATATCGATGGCCTCACCTATAGACTTAATGTAATTCGCTTTAGATGTGAACTCTTCTAAGGGGGGCAGCTTGTCATAGATAGCTTGCAAAGCGGCATCCTCCTCCGCTTTTCTCAATGCTGCCAGTTCTTCCGGTGTTGGGCCAGCCATTAAATCAACAACATAGAGGGTGCCAAAAATGGATCCATTAACTAATAAGATTGCAAAAAAACCAATAATAAACAATCGTTTAGGAGACATAAAATTTAGTATATTATTAAAATAAAGAATTGATCTATCGGGATAAACAAGAGCAATTTAATGCTCTTATATAATAGAGTGTAGTCACTCTCAGCTCATCGATAGGTTTTTTTATAACATTTTATTGGTATAAAAAAGCTGCCCTGAGGCAGCTTTCACAATAAGCATGTGCGAGGGTTAGTAGACAGGTAATTTTATATCCTGGAACAATTCATCAAGCTCCAATTTAGATGTGCAGCTATAGGCTTCTTCAACCATGTTGCGACTAAGATGAGGAGCGAAGCTCTCAATAAATTCATACATAAAGCCACGAATAAAAGTGCCTCTACGAAAGCCAATCTTAGTAATGCTAGGTTGAAACAATTTACTGGCATCTAATGCAACTAAATCATCATCTAACTGTTCGTCATAGGCCATTTTTGCAATGATGCCAACGCCAAGTCCTAATCGCACATAGGTTTTAATAACGTCAGCATCAGCTGCTGTAAAGACGATACGAGGCACTAAACCACGTACCATAAAGGCCTCATCCAATTTAGAACGCCCAGTGAAGCCAAAAACATACGTCACAATAGGATGTTTAGCGACTTCTTCTAATGTGAGTTCCGATACTTGGCAAAGTGGATGATCCTTAGGCACGACAATCGCTCGATTCCATTCATAACACGGCATCATTATAAGATCACTGAATAGCTCCATTGCTTCTGTCGCTATTGCAAAATCAACGGTACCATCCGCAGCCATTTCCGAAATTTGCATCGGTGTTCCTTGATGCATATGTAGTGCAACTTCAGGGTATCGCTCGATAAAATTCTTAATCACTCCCGGTAGTAAGTAACGAGCCTGTGTATGTGTTGTCGCTAGGGACAAACTACCCTTCTTGTCATTACTAAACTCTTGGGCAACTTGCTTGATGCTTTCTACTTTACGGAGTATCTCTCCCGTCGTCTGTAAAATCGCCTCACCAGCCGGTGTTATGCGAGTTAAGTGTTTGCCGCTGCGAGAAAAAATTTCGACACCTAACTCATCTTCTAACAATCGAATCTGCTTACTGATACCCGGTTGTGACGTATACAGACTTTGTGCGGTCGCCGATACATTGAGGTCATGATGTGCAACCTCCCATATGTAACGCAATTGCTGAAGTTTCATATCTCCTCCGCAGTGGATAGTAGTTATAAAAATATAAGTATGTATTCTGTTTCAGAATAGTTGGTAATTAATATATTTGCCAACAATTTTATTAAAATAATTATGATAGATCGCTCTATCTATAACTTTAGACTATATCACATGCTGGACAAGTGAATTGGGTTTTCTAATTGAATTTTTTTACCCGATTAAGCTTCAATAAGGAATAAAACGACAATTGACTATAAAGACATCAACTGCTGTGGTAATACGCTTCAATGAGATTAAAAAGGAGAAAATACGGAGAAAGGCAATTATCAGTACATCATTAGCGGGAGCTCATACTTACCACAGCCCCATTTGATTCTGACGATCACTCTCCTGCCATGTGAGTGGACTATTAGGTATTACATAGACTGGCACCCTGGCGTTGTTGAGAATTTTTTGCGAAACACTACCAAGGCTTACTGGCGGCCTCATATCAGGTGAGTTGCTTCCTACCATAATCAAGCTCGCGTCAATGTCATGAGCTACCTGCAGTATCACATCGACAGGCGGGCCTGCTTTTACAATAACCTCGCCCAAATGGATTAAATCAATGCCACCGTCTATATATTCATCAGTCAAAGCATCAACAACCTGAGCTTTTACTTCTTTCACCATCGCTTCCATACCTGTTGTTGCCATAGCATGGCTTTTTTCAGGCTCTAAATAGGCTTTTAATAAAGCGTGTCCAAGAGTACCAAGAGGTTCTATTGCATGAACAACAACGAGCTTGGCGCTATGTTGTTTTGCAAGTTCAGCAGCATGCTGTAACAGGCAAGGGGTAAATATACTAAGGTCAACGGCTAATAAAATTGTTTTTATCACAAAAAATATACCTGAAAACTGGCGTTATTTAATCTATAAAGGTTAACGCCCTAGGCCCTAAATAAAACCTGATCAATATCAGGTATCTATTATTGAGGATAGCAAGGTTTTCGTTTCAGGGAAGCTTAGTGGATAGACGGATTGGTAATAGAAAGCTCTTTTATCTATCGATTTAGATAAAACCATTTATTTTTAGTGGTTATTGGATTCAAACTTGAGTTTTTTATAACACTGGACACTATTCATTAGCAATACCATGGGGAACATGCCCTGTCGCTACATGATCCTTTGCCGAATCACAATGCAATGGTTGGTCATCAAAGAATACATCGGCCCCATAAGCCCTCAAAAATTCGCCCTTGGGTAACCCTCCTAAAAATAGAGACTCGTCAATTCTTACATTCCAGGCTCTTAATGTACGGATGACTCGTTCATGGGCTGGGGCTGAGCGTGCGGTCACAAGCGCTGTTCGTATAGGGCACTCACTGCCCGCAAATTCAGCCTGCAAATTGTGCAGAGCTGACAAAAAGGCTTTAAAGGGCCCTCCCGATAATGGCTTTTTAGCTGCGGCCTTTTCATTCTCTGTGAATGCATCCAAGCCATGCTGTTTATAAATGCGCTCAGCCTCATCGGAAAAAAGAACTGCATCGCCATCAAAGGCAAATCTTAGTTGTTCTTCCTCATTCCCCCCTTGCGAAGGCAGTAGTGTCGCAGCGGCAATACCCTGCTCCAAAGCTCTTTGTACATCCGCAGCATCAAGCGAAAGGAATAAGTCACAACCAAAAGCCTCAATATATCGATAGGGGCTTTCACCGCTGCTGAAAGCAGCACGAGTAATGTTTAATCCATAGTCCTGAATAGAATTAAAGATTCGTAAACCGGTATCAGCACTATTGCGAGACAGCAATACAATTTCCACTAAAGGCTTTCCTAAACGCTCATTCAATCTGAGCAGCTTTTGCACTAGAGGAAAGGCATCACCAGGCTTTAGTACTTCACTTTCTCTTTCAATTTGATACTTTGAATAAGCAGCTAGCCCCTTTTCCTCAAAGACTTTATGGCTATCAGTCAAATCAAACAACGCTCTAGAAGAAATTGCGATGACCAGCTTTTTATCGTACCGCCCTGACATAACCATCCCCGGTAATTTAGTGGCTATTTACATGATTATAAACTTAAAATTTTACATTAAATAGCTAATACAACTATATGATTAATTTGATTTTTATTAAAATATAAGCGTACAGCTAAGGCAGCAAAATTACTGACCCCGTCGTTACACCACTCTCTAATGTTTCGTGTGCTTTAACTGCATCCATTAAAGCAAATTCATGCTTTACATTGATATGAATATTGCCTGCACTTACCTGCTCAAATAAAGCATCAGCCAACTCCTGCTGCTCATCAGCATCTGCAATGTAGTGCCCTAAACTTGGACGAGTGATAAAAAGAGAGCCTTTTTGAGCTAAAAGCAAGGGTGGAAAATCAGCAACAGCACCCGATGCATTGCCAAAACTGACCATCATTCCCCTGGGCTTTAGGCTATCAATGGAAGCCATAAATGTATCTTTACCGACGGAATCATACACAACATCCACACCCGCCCCGTCAGTCAGCTCTTTTACACGTTGTGGCACATCAACCTCACGATACAAAAGCACCTCATCACAGCCCTGTTGCTTTGCTAGCGCGACCTTTTCAGGGCGACCAACTGTTCCAATCACATAAGCACCTATTGATTTTGCCCACTGGGTTAAAATCGACCCAACACCACCTGCCGCTGCATGAACCAGAATTTTATGATCAGGAGACAACGGAAAGGTTTTTAACAACAAATACGCAGCGGTCAAACCTTTAAGCATCATGGCAGCCGCTGTTTTACTGCTTATCTCATCGGGTATTTTAATTAATGAAGTTTCGGCTATAGAACGGGCCTCCGAGTATGCCCCTAAAGGTCCGGAAGCGTATACGACGCGATCGCCCGGCTTAACTCGTGTAACACCCTCACCTACTGCTTCTACAATACCTGCAGCTTCTGCTCCCATACCTGACGGCAAATCCACTGGATACAAACCAGAACGGTGGTATATATCAATGAAATTAACTCCAATAGCCTCATGGCGGACGAATACCTGACCTTTCTCCAAAGTCCCAATATTAATAGACTCATACGATAGTACACCTGCGGCACCGGTTTCAGAAAAGCGAATAGCATTAACATCTGACATAATTTCTAACCTTATCTTTCTAACTTTTTATTAGCTGCTCCAAGCGCTCACGGTAAGGGAATACACCATAACCACCGCCTGTATGGATAAAAACAATATTTTTCATATGGCCTAAATTGCCTTTTTTAATTTCATTAATCAAGCCATGAAAAGCCTTACCTGTATATACCGGGTCAAGGAGTATCCCTTCTTTACTGGCAATATCGATAATGGTCTGCAGCACTTGGTCTGAGGCAATACCATAACCATCATCAATGTAATCATCATTAGTTTTTATAGAGTATTGAGTGGATAAACCATTATCAAATGCGGCCTTAAAGTGCTCTGAAAAATCCGCAATATCCGATTCTACTTTACGCGCAAAGTAAGCCGCATCATCACATACAGCCATGCCTAATACATCACACCCCAAATTAAAATAGCGACTGCCTAAGGTTAACCCGGCTTGAGTACCACCAGAGCCTGTTGCCATAACAATAAGGTCTGGTTCGAATTGATGATCTATAAAGTCTTGCTGCAATTCAGCACAGGCGGCAAAGTAACCCCAGACGCCTACTCCATCACTAGCCCCAGTGGGAATAATATAAGGATTGTAGCCTTGTTGCCGACACTCCTCTGCAGTGTACTCTAATATAGCTCGCAGGTTTTGTTGGTATTCTGATGTTTTATAGCAGTGAACTGACGCACCAGCGAGATGATCCAGTAACAGATTGCCGTCTGCTGACTCCGGCGCCCCTCTGAGTACTAAATGAACAGGAATGCCCAACTGAGCTCCGACAAATGCAGTCGCCCGACAGTGATTTGACTGTAATCCTCCACAGGTAATCAAGAGGTCATGTCCTTGCCCAAGCGCATGAGCTACGGTAAATTCTAATTTACGAACTTTGTTACCACTGAGAAGAGAACCTGTTAAATCATCTCGTTTAACCCAGATTCTAGGGCCGTCCAGTTGGTCAGATAAACGCTTAAGAGGTTGAAGTGGCGTCGGTAAAGATGCCAGAGAAATACGTGGTGCCCAATGAATCGAGCTAGACTTTGTCATAGACTTCCCCTTATAGAAAGACTATTTAATCGATATGGATAGTCTGTAAAAATATGCCTGATTTGACTGGATAATGCACTTTTAATTTAAACTGACTGGTTTAGATGGATAATAAGAGCATTTTTCAAATGCCCTTATTACAACTTACTTGCTTAGATAGCTTTTCTCTTCTTATATGCCTTTGATAGTACCCTTAGGCAGCACAGCATGAAGTGCTATTTTTTGAAATTTGAGCTCTACACCACCAGACACTTCAAGAACCATGTAACTATCATCAACCTTAGTAACCTTACCAAGAATGCCGCCATTGGTAACGACTTCATCACCTTTACTGACACCTTCAATAAGGCTCTGATGCTCTTTCTGACGCTTTCGCTGTGGACGAATAATCATGAAATACATCAATACAAACATGCCACCGATTAACAGTAGACTAGTAAAACCATCACCTGCTGGTGCTCCCCCAGTTTGCGCTTCTGCGTAAGGAATTAAAAAAGACATATCACCCCTTTTATTAGATAAATTTGAGGCGCCACTCTAACGGTTTTGCAGCTATCAGGCAATCGTTTGGGAATTATTACCGCCCTTAATGTACTTAAAGGCGGTAAAGATTATGAAAGGCAGACTATACGTAGTCTCGGTAGACTTTACGGAAAACGCTGGGCGATATATTGGTCCACCGCTTAAATGCATTAGTAAAACTTGTCCTGTCTGAAAAGTCCAGATAGGCAGAAGTACTTTCGATGCTCATGTTCTTTTCGAGCAAACATTTAATGGCGTGATTAAAACGCACCAAGTCCCGTATAGCCGCAAAACTTAGGACTTGCTGCTGTAAACGGCGTTGAAGTGTTCGTTTAGACAAATTCATATCGTCAGCTACATCTTCTATACTCAATGAGGCATTACCAATACGGCTTTGCAACACATCAAGTACTTTTCCAGCGACTCCATGAAGAGCAGGAATATGGGCTTTTTCCTTTATCTCTTCAAAGTCGTAAAAACCGACATCTACAAACGAATTGTCCGCTAGTGTACTGCTTTCAATCATCCTGATACTCCTTGCGTATTATGAGATTGGCACTAGATTAAGAGCAATAAGCGGGTAATTTTGCTCACCTGCATCCATTATATGTGTATAAGTGCAAAGCACCAGAGCTAATTTATGCCCTCTATACTTTAGTCATACAAAAAATAGTCAGTTGAATAAACAAGTGCCATATATGCAATTTTAGGCGACAAAAACCGCCTTGTCTGTGCTAAATGTCCATAAATCAATAACTAAATAATATAAATGATTTCAATAAAAAAACAGACCCTATAGAAGAAAATCAGAGTTTAGTGTCAAGAAATTGCAACAATTCTTCATGGTGGTTTGCGGTTTTAAATTTGTCCATAACACCCACTAAGCGCGAATCTTTATCGATGACAAAAGTCGTTCGTATTATTCCCATAAACTCCTTACCCATGAATTTCTTCAACCCCCAGATGCCATACTTATCGGCTATAGCATGGTCTTCATCAGATAATAGGTCAAAATTCAAATCATGCTTATCGATAAATTTTTGTAGCCGGGGCACAGGATCCGGGCTTATACCGAAAACAACCGTGTCACGCTTTGCCAATTCTTTTTTAATATCACGGATACCACATGCCTGAGTTGTACAACCCGGGGTCATTGCCTTAGGGTAAAAATATATAACAATGTTCTTTTTGCCCGCATAATCCTTTAGCTTAATGGTTTCATCGCTCTGATTTTTAAGAGCGAATACGGGTGCTTTGTTACCAATTTTAGGAAAAGACATAATGACTCCATATTATTTTAAGTCGTCTAAAAAATTAAATGATTCTACGGGATATTTCGAAAAGTAGATGTAAAAAACGCGAGACAAGCTCGCGTTTTTTGCTTTCTTGATTAATAGTTAATCAAGGAAGTAGGTGAGCAACAGCATCACGCTCTTCTGCTAGCTCAGTTTCTGTTGCAGACATTTTTTCACGTGAAAAGTCATTAATTTCCACACCTTGTACAATTTCCCAATCGCCATTTTTACAAACACATGGGAACGAGTAGATTAAGCCTTCCTGGATACCGTAGCTACCATCGCTATATACACCCATGCTAGTCCAATCATTCTCTGGAGTGCCTAATGCCCATGTGCGAACATGGTCAATAGCAGCATTGGCTGCTGATGCGGCAGATGAAGCACCACGAGCATCGATAATAGCTGCACCGCGCTTCTGTACCGTAGGAATAAAGTCATTTTCATACCATTCTTGATCGATAAGGTCCATGGCAGGCTTACCATCAACAAGCGCATGATGAATATCCGGGTACTGAGTTGCTGAGTGGTTACCCCAGATCAATACGTTAGAAATATCATTAATGCTGGTATCAGTTTTTTGGCCCAATTGAGTCAATGCACGATTGTGGTCCAGGCGTGTCATTGCAGTAAAGTTGCGAGGATCAATGTCTGGAGCATTGCGCTGAGTAATTAAAGCATTTGTATTTGCCGGGTTACCAACCACGAGTACTTTAATATCACGAGAAGCGACTTCATTAATTGCTTTACCTTGGGCAGAGAAGATAGCTGCATTGGCTTCTAATAAATCTTTACGCTCCATTCCAGGACCACGAGGGCGTGCCCCCACTAATAATGCGTAATCTGCATCTTTAAAAGCAACCATGGCATCGTCAGTTTGAACCATACCGGCCAATAATGGGAATGCGCAATCGTCCAATTCCATTGCAACGCCTTTAAGGGCGTTTAGCGCTGGGGTAATTTCCAGCATCTGTAATATAACGGGCTGATCTTCACCTAACATTTGACCTGCTGCAATGCGGAACAATAAGGAATAGCTGATTTGGCCAGCTGCGCCAGTAATGGCAACTCGTACGGGTGCTTTCACGTTGTATCTCCAGTATGAATAATAGAAAAAGAAATGCCCTAAACTTAAACCTAAATTTAAACCTAAATCTAAAGAAGTCGCGCATTATAGGGGATTTTGAAGTAATTTGCCTTCATTTTAAGACAATTCCTTTCACTTAAGCCCTAATCCCCTTGAAAACCAGCCTAAGATGGGCAGCTTTCATAACGTTCTTTAAGTGATTCATAGAGCTTTTCGGTAAATTTTTGATCAGATGAATCTAGCCCATTAACGACTTCAACCAAGTGTTCATTGTCTTCTCGTCCATCCCATATCTTTTTATAACTACCTTCTTTGTAGCCATGATCCTGACGGAAGAAATTCAAAACATTCTTACCGACATAGCCTCGGTATAAATCTTCAAAACTCATATCCATAGACTTTACAAGAGAAACAAATAAAGGAATCGAAAAGTCTTTCTTAACTAAGGTGTCTTCCGCAAAACGTTCAAGTTGAATTTTAAAATCATCATTTGTAGAAGCTTCAAATGCGCTTTCAAGTTCCGATAATACCGCTGAAGTAGCCGTATTATTTTGAAGCAATATGCTTAATCCAAAATGCCAGATATCAATTAATTCTAATTTCACCTGCTCCACATCTGGGGACTGATGCTTCCACCACTTCCAACCATAGTGATCCATTAATTCTGCACATTCAATCCATATGGCTCGATACCATTCAAATCTTTCCTCGCGCCAGCCATCATTGACGCGAGTATTCATCGCATCCTGTAACTCCAGCATAATGTTCAATTGGGTTTGCACTGTTTTCTCCCTAGAATTCGAAGCGGCGATTTTATCACAGCTCAACAATTGATGAATCGTTCAAAGATTCTCCACTTTGTCATTAAAGTGACATAAAGCCATCGTATGTTAGGGCCTGTTGACACTAATTGAATATCCACTGCCGGAGGCGCTTTTTTTCTCTGGCAAGGCGGAAGGAGTGAGGTTTAGTGAGTCTAAATGAGCGACTGACAACGCAGTCAGAGGGAAAAATCGCCCTGGCCCGAAGGGTTGTGGCCAAAAACGCGCCACTCTGCGTTATTTGTCGCTCATTTGGAATAACCAAGCCACACTCCTCATGCCTTGATTGGCACGTTTTTGGTCACAACAGTGGGCATTCAATTAGTGTCAACAGGCCCTAGCCCATATTACAAGATCACTCCTAAGGGAGGCTTATATGAAACTACTACAGACGATTCAGTTATTCGATTTAAGAACCTTCGACTGGTGTCTCAAGCGTAAACATAGGCAGCTTTTTGTAGATATCAGCCGTTGGATCTCACGCACAGCTGATGGGCAATTATATATTGTTGCAGCCATTATTTTTTCACTACTCGACGAATGGCATTTAGTTAAAATTCTCGCCGTAGGTTTTACTGCGGAACGCATCATATACTTCATACTGAAAAATCGATTGCGCCGCAATCGACCTCAACAGGCTATCCCTGGTTATAAAAGTGTGATTCAGCCATCAGACCAATTTAGCTTTCCTTCAGGACATACCTCTGCAGCATTTTTATTAATGGGTATTGTCAGCGCCTTCTACCCTACTCTAGGTATTCCCCTGTTAATTTGGGCTATCTGGGTCGGTATTTCCCGAGTGATGCTTGGTGTGCATTTCCCTACTGATAGTGTTGCTGGTGCCATATTAGGTTATAGCATCAGTCAATCTTGTTTAAATCTAATGATCGCTTAGGATTCGCTAAGCGATTTCCTTTACCTCTCTTACTAATAGAAAGAATATATTTGTGAAAATTTTATACGGTGTACAAGCAACAGGTAATGGCCACATCACGCGCGCGCGCGCAATGAATAAAGCGCTAAAACAAAAACAACTTAACGTAGATTACCTCTTTAGCGGACGCACTAGAGAGCAGTTATTTGATATGAGCGAGTTTGGTAAGTTCTCTTGTCACTCTGGTTTAACCTTTGTGACCGATTCTGGCTCGATAAAACCTTTTGCTACTTTTCAAAAAAACAGCTTTCGTCAACTGTACAAAGATATTAACACTCTTGATTTATCTCAGTACGATTTAATACTGACTGACTTTGAACCAATTACTGCTTGGGCCGCTAGAAAGCAAAATAAAACAACAATTGCTATTGGTCATCAATACGCTTTTGAATATGACATCCCTAAATGCGGGAATAATCCTGCTACTGCCCTTTTTATGAAGTATTTCGCTCCTGCAACTGTTAGATTAGGTTTGCACTGGCATCACTTCGGCCAACCTATTTTACCTCCAATTGCTGATACCCACCCTTATCAAGATAAAATTATTAACAATAAAATAGTCGTTTATTTAGGGTTTGAAAAAGCAGAAGCTATCATTGATTATTTAATGCCGAAAAAAGACCATCAATTTTTTGTTTATGGAAATTTTTCTTCTGAACATCATAACAAAGTTAAAAATCAAGAAAATATCCACTTATGTCCATTAAGTCGAGATGGTTTTCAAAAGGATTTAGCCGGCTGCAATGGTGTGATAACAAATGCAGGCTTTGAGTTAGCAAGTGAAGCCATACATCTTGGCAAAAAGTTATTGGTTAAACCACTAAAAGGACAAATGGAACAGTTATCCAATGCAGTAGCCTTGGAAAAATTAAACCTAGGCATGAGTATGAATAGCCTCGACCCTAATGCACTTGAACAATGGTTGTCAGGGTTTTCTGGTAAGCGTGTGGTTTATCCTAATGTTCCCAATGCACTTGTAGACTGGATCGTAAAAGGCGACTGGGAAGAAACAGAGTCGTTGACAAAGACCTTATGGGAAGAAGTCTACTCACCAGACATAGAAAATTTTATACAGCTAGCCGCTTAATTAGTCGTAGCTTTGGAAAATAATGTATTAAAATTCTGAGTAGTAATTTCTGCCAATTTTTCAAAGCTAATTCCTTTTAACTCCGCAATAAATTCTGCAACTTCACGCACATATTGTGGCTCATTGGGTTTGCCACGATAAGGAACCGGTGCCAAGTAAGGAGAATCCGTTTCAACTAATAATCTATCCAAAGGGATTTTCTTCGCAACATCACGCAATTCATTGGCATTACGAAAAGTGACAATCCCAGAAATAGAAATCATATAGTTTAAATCCATGGCCTGCTTCGCCATTTCCCAGTTTTCAGTAAAACAGTGCAACACACCTGCATTTGTCTGACATCCCTCATCCTTAATAATAGCAATGGTATCCTCACGCGCATCGCGGGTATGAACGATAACAGGCAATTGTGCTTTCTTTGCAGCACGCAAATGAATAGCAAAACTTTCTTGTTGTGTTTGTTTTTCCTCTTCACTGTAATAATAGTCGAGCCCTGTCTCCCCTAATGCGACGACTTTAGGGTGTTGTGACCACAAGACTAAATCATCCTCTGATGCCAGACCCTCTTTAACATCAAGGGGATGCACACCGACAGAACACACGACCGGCTCAAATTGTTCAGCAATATTAACTACCGTTTCACGATTCTTAATGCTAATACCGACACAAAGTAATTGATGAATACCTCGCTCTAGCGCCGCATTAATCGCAGCACTTAAATTGTTATCGTATTTTTCAAGGGATAACCTGTCGAGGTGACAATGAGAATCAACTAGCATTACTGAATTAACCGCTTATAAAGGTGAAATTATTTCGAATGTGTGAGTAAAGTAATAAGAATTACATCGTATGAGTAGGACGTTCAGATTCGAGTATACCCGCTAAATAGGTTTCAATTTTATTGACTGCGACAGTATCCTGCTCAGTAAACTGAATACCAATACCGGCAGAACGGTTGCCTTGAGCACCTTTTGGCGTTATCCAAACAACCTTTCCGGCTACAGGGATTTTTTCAGGCTCATCCATTAGATTTAACAATACAAAGACTTCATCACCAATGTTATAGCTTTTATTGGTTGGGATAAATAGGCCCCCATTACTGACATACGGCATGTAGGCTGCATATAGCACGGCTTTATCCTTTATGGTCAAAGATAAAATACCTGCACCACCTGCTGTAAAGTCTTTCATTGATTATCTCCACCCTTCTTCAATTTAGGAGTCTAGAGCCTGTTAGCATTCAAATTCCTATAGTATAACGAAATAAGCCCACTAAGCAGGCTACTTTGACTTAATTATAGCGTACCAATCCAGTAACAGTTCTTCTAAAAGCAACTGTTTATTAGGGTTTGCACCTTGTAACAGCTGCTTTTTTGAAAGCAGTAGTTTGTCCATAAACCGAAAGAGCCATTGCTGGTTAAACCCAGCGGCTAATTCTTGAACTTCAACCATAAGCTTGACAAAAACATAATCTGTCGTCGAATCAACCGTCTTGGGAGGCCTATTTTCAAACTTTTTGGTAACGAGCTTATGAAGTAACTGTGGCCACCATTCAAGAATATCACTCAATTCAATATCCAACCATTCTTTGGCAATATTCATATCAACACTAGCTGAGTTTCGCTGGGCTTGCACTAACCCCTTTAAAAACTTTTCTAATTTGTCTGTCGTATCATCATTTTCGAGCAATGAACGCGCTGCCAGCGGCGCCCCAGATGACATATCCAATATTAGCTCCATATCGCCCGAAAAGCCTAAATCTTGAAGCCAATTAATCGCTGTATCCTTTTGCGGTAAAGGCATAGAAAAGAGCTGGCAACGGCTTCGAATAGTGGCCATAACACCACTCATCACATGAGAGAACAACAAGAAAAAAGTATCTGCTGCGGGCTCTTCAAGGTTTTTTAAGAGGGCATTTGCCGCATTAATATTGAGCTGCTCCACTGGCCCCAAAATAATGACTTTTCGCCCACCTTGCTGAGCCGTAGAGGCAATCGTGCTAGATAATTGACGTATTTGATCGACTTTGATTAATTTACCTAGGTCTTCAGGAATAAGTAATAGTTTATCTGGGTGAGTGTCTGACTGGTTTAATTGGCAGCTGCGACATGTCCCACATGCTAGACCTGACTTAGGTGATAGACACAACAAGAAATCTGCCATAGCTTGTATATAATGCCATTTACCAATGCCCTGTTGACCAGAGACCAATAAAGCATGAGGCAATCGCTTTTGCTCATGTTGCTGCAGGAAGTTCTGCCAATGAGGCTGCTGCCATGGATAAGGAATTGGAGGGGAATAATCGCTCATAACACTATAAGGGTTTATCTAAACCACAAGCCCAACAACTGGCAAATGCGGAACCATTGCTTTCACCACAACGACATATCCAGTCTTGATTATTCGTTGATGCTTTATTCATTGATTCTTTATAGTCACTGATTATTTTCTTAGCCTGAGCCACATCTTCATAGTTTACCCACAACTCGGGCCAGGAATCTAAAAAAGACAATTCTCCGACACCACCAGCAGCGAATTCATTCCGCAATTCTGATTGAATATGAGCAGATTCAAGCAAATTCTTTACATGTGTGATGGCAAGTAGCGTTTGATCTGTATATATCTTTTGCATGCTGACGTTATTTTAATTATTCGCAAATATACTGGAGAATTGCAGGTAGCCCTTCCATTGATCTATTAATAGTAGTCGAGGGCTACCTAGGCAATTGCTATTATTCACCAGGAATAAATCTACCCTCAGGAATATCTAATCGCGCTGCCACTGCTGCTGTTGCTATAACAGTAACATAACCTTCTTCTTGAGTAACATTTAGCCCTCCTTTAACAGAGTTTACTTTAACGGAGCCAAATGGGATTTGTTGTTCAATCACCGCCTTGTCAACTTTTTCTGGACTCTGCACACCAACAGTAACCTCAACCATCATGGACTCTCGATCAATATCCATGGATCTAAATATTGAAATCGAACTGTGGTGTAATGCATCTTGAACCGCACGAACTGCCGCCTTCGTGTAATCTTCACCATGCAGGTCATTACCTGTACCCATTTCTAAAATGATTCTATGAATGGTCATAATTAAGCCTCCTGCTCTGGATTTTCGTTATCAATTAAATTCAGATAAACCACTGCAGCGGCATTAGCAACGACCGTCACCTTAGTGCCACAATCAGCAACAATATCCAAACCGCCCTCAACAACCTCAACAGTCGCAGAACCATAAGGCAATACTGCTTTCACTTGCTCTTTATCAACCTTCTCTGGCTTAGCCACACCGATAGATACTTCAATTTTCATAGCTTCTTTAGGAACGCCAAAAGCTGGAGCAACTGTTAAGGAGTTATGCCATAAAGCATCCTTTAAAGCTCGAACAGCAGCCTTTGTATAATCCGCGCCCTGGAGATCAGTGCCCATCCCCATTTCTAAAACCATTCTTTTAAATGCCATAGTACGTTCTCATTCAGTGATTGAGTCTGGTTAATTATTCAAATAGCCTCTCGGGCCAGATTATAAATGCCCATATAAAGTATCAGCAAATGCTAAAAGCATTTCATATAAATTTATTTTCATAACGGTTGAGGAAATTCTAACATTCACCCTAAAAACGGCTTCAACATTATTAAGCTGTTTGCCCGTCAATAAACGAATACGTCACTTACACTCGCTTTATCATCGATTTACATAATTTATGTCAATCGATAGGCACAAAAAAGCCCTCACAAGGAGGGCTTTTTTGCTGTATATGGCGGACCGGACGGGACTCGAACCCGCGACCTCCGGCGTGACAGGCCGGCATTCTAACCAGCTGAACTACCGGTCCGAATAGAATGTTTTTGGTGGGTGGTACAGGGGTCGAACCTGTGACCTACGCCTTGTAAGGGCGCCGCTCTACCAACTGAGCTAACCACCCGTCGTTGAAGAGGTGCGCATTCTACCCGATAATTTATTCTTGTCAAACAAATTAAGCAGTTGAATTGCACTTATTTTTCATAGACTATATTTGGCAGAAAATGACTAAAACTTGATCGGTTATTTTGCTGTAAAAATACTGATCAGAATAACAACAATTTCAACGATATCGCTGGAAAAATATGCACCCTATGCTTAGGTATATTATAGCAGTAATAGCTTTTGTCCTGTCTATCCCTGCATATGCAGATATCTATGATAATTCCCTTCCCTATGCCAATATCATCATCGCATTCCTATGTGTCTGCTGCCTACTGCAAGCATTTATCATCATTGGTTTAAAACGAAGCAGAGAGAAATATTTAAATGCAGAGGAGGAATTAAAAAATAAACATAAAGATTTAGAAGCCCGTGTTCTAGAGCGCAGTGAAAAGCTATACAACCTCAACAGTCAACTTTATGAGGAGATTGCAAATCACGAAATTACTGAAGAGCTATTGCGAGCCACCCAAGGCTATATTCAAAATATTATCAATTCTATGCCATCAATTATTATCGGCGTCACCCGCGATGGTGTTATTACCCATTGGAATACAGCCGCTCGTCAGGCAACAGGTATTAATTATGATAAAGCGTTAGGGTTCTTATTATCTGATATTGCACCAGAATTAAACATCGACGAGAACCTTATTGACAAAGCAATAGACTTACAAAAAACTCAGAAAAGAGAAAACCGCCAGGAAGGCCATGGTAGCCAAGCAAAATATAGCGACCTTACTATTTACCCATTGCTTTCCACCGAAATTGAGGGAGCCGTTATCCGTATCGACGATGTTACCCTGAGCGTTAGACTGGAAACCATGATGATTCAAAATGAAAAAATGAATTCATTGGGAGAACTAGCGGCAGGTGTCGCCCACGAAATTAATAATCCACTTGGCACAATATTACAAAGCATCCAAAATATTAAACGGCGTACATCTCTCACATTGACAGCAAATCGAGCAGCAGCTGAAGAAGCGGATATATCGCTGGCCAATATGAATGACTATTTAAAAAATAGGCGTATTTTAGACTTTTTAGATGATATTAAAGATGCAGGGGAACGCGCTACACTCATTGTTAAAAACATGTTGGAGTTTTCACGAGAGCAAAATAAACAATTTGAATCTGTCGATATGACTGAGCTACTAGATCGCTCTATTGAGCTCGCATTGCACTCAATGAATGCCAATCAATCAAATGGCGCTAGTGGTACACACATCATTAAACATTACCCAGATACTCACCCACCGGTTCCTTGTTCATCAGCAGAAATACAACAGGTCATTCTAAATTTATTAAGTAATTCCTATCATGCATTTAATGATTCAGAAAAAGACGGTACATTAGAAATTCACATCACTTTATCTTTCTCTAATAACAATGCCAACATAGAAATTAAAGACAATGGTCCAGGAATGGACTCCTGGACTCAAAGGCATATCTTTGATCCATTCTTTACAACCAAAGAAGTCGGGAAAGGAACAGGGTTAGGCTTGTCTGTTTCTTATTTTATTATTACTGAGCACCACAGAGGAAGCATAACAGTCGACGCCGAAGAAGGTAACGGTGCGATATTCAGTATTCAGATTCCTCTAAAGGATAACTAAACTCTAAAGACAACGATGTCTTATAATTACCTAAAGTGTCATAAAGGTAATTGTTGGTACTTTCCATCGACATAGATCAATGGGTTAACATCCACCTCAGGAATAATTACATCCGTTAAACGACCTATAACAATCTGGTGAGTACCGTATTCATGGTTTTCGTTATCCACTTCACAAAGGAAAACCGCTTGGGCTGTTTGCAAATAAGGTAAGTTTGTTAATTCATGATGAGCCCAATCACCTACAGAAAAGCGCTCTTCTGCTGCATCTTTCTGGGCACACTTATTAGACACATCTTGCTGTTCTGCACCTAAAATATTAATCGCTAAAGGCTGCCCCTTAACAAGAAAGGGCTGTATTGCAGCAGTTTTATTCACACATACCAATAGTGATGCAGGATCGTCAGATAATGATGTAACCGATGAGGCCGTCATTGCATACCTATCATTACCAACCTTCGTAGTGACAACACAAACACCTGATGCCAGACGACGCATCCCTAAACGCAAACCTTCTGCTAACTGCATTGAAAAAACCTTACTATCTCAAAAATAGGGGGAATTATGCTTTAGTATAATCCCACAAGCAAATAAGTAAAAAGAAAGAACAATAATTACTCGAGGTATTCGCAAAAAGTAGATGAAGCTTATATTTATGATCATCAGCCCCACTACCATTAAAAACCTCTGCCCTAACGATATAAATGTAAAAGGAAAATGGCATTTTCTATTGAAATCAAAGACTTAAATTTATTTACTAGAGAATCTATAAACTATATAGCCCTAACCTCAAATACCACCAAGCTCTTTTGCTCAAGAAATCACCTTATAGCTTATATAGGTTACCGAAAGTAGTAGGCTAGCAAATAGAGTACAAGGTCTATCTATATTCTAATTATTATGTATATACACCATTTCAATAATGCTAGTTAATATTTGAATTGGATTTTACCTAAGCCGTTCTATACCCTGTGGCCACACATAATGAATAATATTAAAAAATAAAAAGTGGAGACTATTATGATAAAACAAGCCGTCAACTCACTCGCAATACTTGCGCTGAGTGCAGGCATCATGATCAATGCACAAGCAAATACTGTGAAGATTGCCTATGATGCAGATCCCGTTACATTAGACCCACAGGAACAACTCAGCGGAGGTATGCTTCAGTTTTCGCATATGGCTTTCGACCCACTAGTGCGCTGGGATAGAGAATTAGGGTTTGAACCACGCCTAGCCGAAAAATGGAAGCGAATCGATGAAAAAACTATGCGCTTTACATTACGCAAAGGTGTCACATTCCATTCAGGTAATAAACTCACCTCAAAAGATATTCAATTTTCATTTAACCGTCTAAAGGAATCACCAGACTTTAAAGGTATATTCACAGAATTTGAAAGTGTCAATATTATTGATGACCACACCTTTGATTTGGTGACTAAATCAGCATTTCCATTAGTATTAAATAATGCAACCTATATCTTTGCCATGGATAGCAAATTTTATTCAGGTAAAGATGCCTCAGGTAAGAATAAAGATGAGATTGTTAAGAGTGGCAATTCTTTTGCTTCACGCAACCTCTCAGGAACTGGCCCTTATATTGTCTCCAATCGCGAACAAGGTGTCCGCGTTGATTTTAAGCGTTATGCAAACTACTGGGATAAAAAATCTAAAGGCAACGTTGATAACATCATTCTCACACCCATTAAAGAGTCTCCAACTCGTGTGGCAGCCCTGCTCGCTGGTGATGTTGACTTTATTGCCCCAGTTCCACCTACCGACCACGATCGTATCAAAAAAAGTAACAACGTTGACCTTGTGACGATGTCTGGAACACGAATTATCACATTCCAAATGAATCAAGAGCGTGTCGAAGCCTTCAAAGACGCTCGTGTGCGACTAGCAATGGCCTACGCTGTTAACCAGGAAGGCATTGTCAAAAAAATCATGAAAAATTTCGCCACACCAGCCGCACAAATGAGCCCTGAAGGATATTTAGGTTACAATTCAAGCCTGAAACCTCGCTACGACTTGAAAAAAGCCAAGCAACTCATGAAAGAAGCAGGTTATGAAAAAGGCTTTTCAGTAACGATGCTTGCTCCCAACAATCGTTATGTCAATGATGAGAAGATTGCTCAGGCAGTTGCTTCAATGTTAGGGAAAATTGGGATCAAAGTTGATTTAAAGACAATGCCTAAAGCACAGTACTGGCCCGCATATGATGCTCGCTCTGGAGATATGCAAATGATTGGTTGGCATGCTGATACTGAAGACTCAAATAATTTTTATGAGTTTTTAGTTGCTTGTGTCAATAAAGAAACAGGCCGAGGTCAATACAATAGCGGTAACTACTGTAATAAGAATGTCGATGCAATGATTGATCAAGCCAATACGGAAACAGATCCCTCTAAGCGTGCTGATATTATGCAAAAAGTAGAACAGATTTTATTCAACGAAGCTGCATTTATTCCCCTGCATTGGCAAGACCTTTCATGGGCGGCTAAAAAAGGGGTTAATGTTTCCCCCATAGTCAATAAAATGAACTATCCATATTTAGGAGACTTGGTTATCAAAAAATAATCATTACAATAAAACAATGCTTGGGCGCAATCGCCCAAGCTCTTTTAAGCTTTACTAGACTAGCATTAGAACACCTTGTTGTCACTGCAAATCTACTATAGATTTCAAATATTTATAATTATAAAAAATACCGATAGAGAGAAGGCCGAAAGGCAAAATATCCATGCTTGCATTTTTAATTAAGCGATTAGCACAAGCCATCGCAGTTATGTTCGTGATTAGTATCATTAGTTTTTCTATTCAGGACAACTTGGGTGATCCTCTACGTGAACTGGTTGGACAATCAGTCTCCGAAGCAGAAAGGCAAGCCTTACGGGACGAACTCGGCTTAAACGACCCATTTATTACTCAATATTTGCGCTTTGCAGGCAAAGCCTTACAAGGAGATTTAGGCACATCTTACTTCTTTAAAAAGCCTGCACTCGAAGTGATATTATCCAAATTATCAGCGACGCTGGATTTGGTTTTTGGTGCGACATTAATCATCATTAGCTTGTCTGTTCCCCTAGGCGTTTATTGCGCTTTAAAACCACAAAAGTGGCTTGCAAAAACAATTATGGGATTGAGCACGGTTGGCATTTCTATCCCTGTTTTTCTCACGGCAATTGGCTTAATTTATATTTTTGCCATTGAATTAGGTTGGGCACCAGCATTTGGCAGAGGTGATACAGGTAGTTTTTTTGGTTTATGGGACAGTGCTTTTCTTACTAAAGACGGACTAGCACATTTAGTTTTACCATCGATTACACTAGCTTCGATTATGTTGCCATTATTCATTCGCTTGATACGTTCTGAGATGCAAGAAGTATTGCAATCAGAATATGTACGCTTTGCATGGGCTAAGGGGTTATTTCCTAATCGCATTCATTATGTTCATGCGTTAAAAAACACCATGCTTCCGGTTATTACTGTTGGTGGTGTGCAAATCGGCACCATGGTTGCTTATACAATTTTAACGGAAACCGTATTTCAATGGCCAGGAATGGGATTTTTATTTCTTGAAGCAGTTAATCGCGTCGACACACCATTGATTGTGGCTTATTTAATTGTCGTTGGCGCTATATTTATTTTCGTCAATACTATTGTCGATATCATTTATGGCTTGGTCAACCCAACCGTTAAACTCATTGGCAATAAATAACACTGGAGGGAAATAATATGTCGAATAACCCAACACTTCCGGTGAATGATCAAACTCGTACATTATCAGAAAAATTTTTTGGATCACATTTTTGGCATAGCTTAAAAATTGATGTTGTTGCCCAACTATGTTTTTTAGTTTTTATTACCTATGTTGTGATGGCATTGCTTGCGCCGGCAATAGCACCATTTGACCCTTATGACCCAGCGTCAATTGACATTATGAATTCGGAAATTCCACCAAGTTGGTCAGCTGAAGGGGATGAAAATTTCTGGCTTGGCACAGATAACCAAGGTCGTGATCTTTGGTCAACTATTTTGTATGGGACACGGATATCATTACTCATTGGTGTTGGCGCTGTTTTATTACAGGCTTTTCTTGGTATTTGTATTGGCTTAATAGCAGGTTATATCGGTGGCCGTCTAGATAGCTTTTTAATGCGAATGGCTGATGTCCAATTATCTTTTTCTACTTTGATGGTCGCAATCATTTTCCTCGCTGTGTTTCAAGCCAGTTTTGGCACAGAGCTCTATCAAGAGCTTGCCATGATTATGCTTATTCTAGTAATAGGAATTGCTGAATGGCCACAATATGCGCGTACTGTACGTGCATCCGTGCTTGCTGAAAAAGAAAAAGAATATGTTGATGCTGCCAGAGTTATTGGCTTAAGCACACCACGCATTATGTTTCGGCATATTTTGCCAAATACTTTATCCCCTATTTTAGTTATTTCAACAGTACAAGTTGCCAACGCCATTATTGCTGAAGCATCGCTATCTTTCCTTGGGCTTGGAATGCCGGCGTCTGAACCGTCGTTAGGCTCATTAATTTCTAGTGGTTTTGAATATATATTTTCTGGTTCATGGTGGATCACTATGATTCCAGGAATTGTATTAGTTCTTCTAGTTTTGGTGATGAATTTATTAGGCGATTGGTTACGTGATGTGTTGAATCCAAAACTTTATAAAGGCTAAGCAATGGCATTACTACAAGTCAAAGACCTGGAAGTCTCATTCGATATGCGCAGCGGTAGCGTTAAAGCACTTCAAGATATTAATTTCTCTCTTGAACGTGGCGATCGTGTTGGTATTGTTGGTGAATCCGGTGCTGGTAAATCAGTACTTGGCTTTTCAATTTTAAATTTAATTTCACGCCCCGGCTCTATCACTGGCGGTAAAGTCTTATTTGAAAATAGAGATTTAGCGAATTTATCTGCAAAGGAGCTTCGTGATATTCGCGGAAATCGTATCTCCATGATTTTCCAAGACCCTATGATGACATTAAACCCCGTCCTCACCATTGGTACACAAATGATTGAGTGCTTACAGGCTCATCGTAAAATCAATAAGACTGATGCTAGAAAAATTGCAATTCAAAAATTACAACAAGTTTATATCCCTTCGCCAGAAACACGTTTGGACCAATACCCTCATGAGCTTTCAGGTGGTATGCGTCAGCGTATTGTTATTGCTATTGGCTTACTAATGGACCCAGAAATTATTATCGCCGATGAGCCTACAACAGCATTAGATGTCACTATTCAGGCTGAAATCATGGCATTAATTCTCGAACTTTGCGAACGTAACCATGTGGCTTTAATCATGATTACCCATGACCTTGGTGTTATTTCTCAAGTGACGAACCGCTTATTTGTTATGTATTCTGGCAGAATAATAGAGCAAGGACCAACAAAAGAAATTATTAACGATGCTCAACACCCCTACACACAGGGGTTAATTAATGCCTTACCTCAAATGACGATTCGAGGCGAAAGATTACAGCAAATTCCCGGTTCAATGCCGTCATTAAATACAAAAATAACAGGCTGTGCATTTCATCCTCGCTGCGAGCATGCCGAAGACACTTGCACCAAAATTCACCCCAACTACACAACGTCTGGGGGCTGTAAAGTCGCTTGCCATATGATAGAAAAAATGAAAAACCAACCCTTGCTTAGCGAATAAAAATAATACGGAATTCTTGTGGATACTAATTTGAATACACCTTTACTCGAAGTAAAGGAATTACATAAACGTTTCTCTATCTCTGGAGACTTCCTTGATCAATTAAAAATTGAGAATGGAAGAATTCGTCGCAAAAAAGAATATGTACACGCAGCCAATGGCTTAAATTTAAATGTCATGCAAGGTGAATCACTGTGCTTGGTAGGTGAATCAGGTTGCGGGAAGTCTACTGTCGCACGCCTTGTCATGGGCTTAGAGAAACCAACACAAGGCAGTATTCATTATAAAGGTGAACGCATTGACACACTGTTTTCTAACAAAGAAATCATGCCTTACCGCAAAAAAATGCAGATGATTTTCCAAAACCCTTATGCCTCTCTAAACCCAAGAATGACGATCAATGCCACATTAATGGAACCCATTAAGATACACAATCCCACATGGGATAATGCAATGGTACAAGACAAAGTACACGAGGTGATGTTATCAGTAGGTATTGATCCAACCTGGGGGTCACGCTTCCCTCATGAATTCTCAGGTGGACAACGTCAACGCATTAGTATTGCACGCGCCTTAGCTGTTGATCCTGAATTTATTGTGGCTGATGAACCTATTTCAGCCCTTGATGTGTCCATTCAAGCACAAGTACTGAACTTAATGATGGATGCTCAACAAGAACGTGGGTTAACTTACTTATTTATCACTCATGACTTAGCGGTTGTTGAACATTTTGGTACTCGCGTTGCAGTGATGTATTTAGGCACATTATGCGAAGTCAGCACAGCCGAACGATTATTTGATCGCCCGCGCCATCCATATACCCAGGCCCTGTTATCAGCCATACCCAGGCTCAATGATAATCACCCAAGTTATATAAAACTCCAAGGTGAAGTACCTACTCCTGTTAATCTACCTTCTGGCTGCGTATTCCATGGCCGCTGCCCTCATGCCAATGCTCGCTGTAAAGCAGAAGTCCCTGCACTAACTGAAGTAGAAGGTACGCAGGTTGCTTGCCATGCCATTGAAGAAGGACGCTTATAAATCTTATGATTACAATTTCATCCAGTTTTGATTCCGGTAATATTGAGGTTATCAACACAGATAACACACAAGATATTCAGCTAAATATTCGCAAAGATATAGCCGCCGACCATTTTCAATGGTTTCACTTTAGAGTTCAGGGTGCTATAGGGGAATCACTAAAAATACGACTAATGAATGCGTCTGGCGCTACATTTGCTGAGGGCTGGGATAACTATAATGCGATTGCATCCTATGATCGAAAAACATGGTTTCGAGTTCCTAGTCATTATAAAAACGGTGAGCTGATTATCGATATCAGCGTTGAACAAAATAGTGTTTATATTGCGTATTTTGCTCCTTATAGTTATGAACGCCATTTAGATTTACTAGCATGGGCTGAATCACAACCGATTTGTCGTTCTGACAATATTGGCTTATCTACTCAAAATCGTGATATGACGTTATTAACGATTGAAGGCAAAGCAGTTAAACAAAAAAATCACGCAGACAATGCCAAAAAAATATGGATCATCGCCCGTCAGCACCCAGCTGAAACGATGGCAGAATGGTTTATTGAAGGTTTGCTGAAACGGCTTTTAGATCCCCACGATGGAACTGCCAGAGCTGTTTTACAAAGTGCGATATTTTATATTGTTCCTAATATGAATCCAGATGGTTCAGTATTAGGTAATTTGCGCACTAATGCTAAAGGGGTTGATCTTAACCGTGCATGGCTAGCTGCAAGCCCTGAAGAAAGCCCTGAAGTATTCAGTGTAAAAAATTATATACAAAAAACAGGCTGTGATTTATTTCTGGATATTCATGGAGATGAAAGTCGGCCTTATAATTACATTCTCGACCAAAAAGATATCGCCACATCAGAAAAGGTGCTTCAGCTTGAAGATGAATTTCAGCATCTATTTCTTGATGCAAGTGCTGAATTCCAAATGACACGCAGTTATTCATTCTCTAAATTTGGTGTAGACACTCAAGGCATTGGCAGCATATGGGTTGGCAACCATTTCCAATGCCCTTCAATGACACTGGAAATGCCTTTTATAGACAATGAAGACCTTCCTGATACTCAATTCGGCTGGTCTCCAGAGCGTTGTCAACGATTTGGCCACTCCATGCTAGAGGCAATATATCGCTTAACACCAAAATTAGGCAACGTTGAATAGAACTGTTTAACCATTGCTCACGCAATATTCAAATACAGCAGATTAAATTGTAGTATTTGATGTCGTATTAGTAATGGTGATGTGATCATGGTTTGGTAATATAAATTATGGAAATTCGCTGGTTAGAAGATTTTATTGTGCTTGAGCGTACACGGCATTTTTCCCGTGCGGCTATCGCTCAAAATGTGACACAACCGACCTTCAGCCGTAGAATCAAATTATTAGAGCAAGAAGTGGGGGTGACGCTCATCGACCGCAATAGCCTACCACTATCGCTAACACCTGCGGGAGAAATTTTTTTAGTCGCAGCTAAGCAGATTATTGATACTGCTCGAGATACCAAACGACGCTGCCACGAAGTAAGAGAAACTGAACTCAATCGTTTATCATTTGCTACAACACAATCGTTATATTTAAGCGTATACAAGTCTTGGCTAAAGCCTTTTTCAAAATCAATTGAAGTCGATGTAGATCTAAATTTAGAATCAACATTCTGGTTGATAAACGATTTTGTTACTGCGCTACGTCAACAACAATGTGACTTGATGTTATGTTATTGGCATAATGATATTGCTGAGCTAAATGATTTGGACAGCGATGAATTTGAATATGTCCGAATTTTTGATGAGTGGATGGTTCCAATCAGTGCAATGGATGAGCATGGTGCGGCACTACACCAACTTCCTGGTAGTAAACGCAAGCCCTTACCGTATATTGGCTATTATAAAAAAACATTTATCAGCCCATTCTTAGAATACTTCTTTTCACAATTTAGTACCCCACCCTATTTAACCACTATGAATGAAAATATGCATTCAGCGAGTGTAAAAGCTATGATTGAGGAGGGCTTTGGATTAGGTTGGGTCGTCAAACGACTAGTAGAAGAAAGCCTGGAAAATAACCGCCTCACAATCATCGGAGATGAACGCTGGCAAATGCCATTAGAAGTTCGACTCTATCGAGTAAAAAATAACACCAACCCTAATCTTAAAATTTTTTGGGATAATATTAAAGCCAGTTTAGCCAAAAATACTGAAGAACAACTGTAAAATTTTAATAATGTCGTAACTGCTATCTAGATAAACCGCTTACCCTTGATATAAGACTTATTTAAAATAACTATAACGACTGTTTTTATAGCGTGGCTCCCATTTTAAATTTTATTCTATCGTGTTGCATAGAACTCCTTTTAGTATTTTCTGTCGGTAGCTTTTCCGACCATTGTTGATGTTGATGAATCAATTCCTTTTTATGTGTAACGACCGCAGCAATTAATGCCTGATCAGACTGTCGATACAATGCTGCCTGATGTTTTAATGCTCTTTTCGATAGCAGACGAGGTGGATTTTCTTGATCGATATAACAATGCAAGCTGTCGTCTAGGTTAATATTGCCATAATAATAAATACTACGATCATAGCTAGTCCATAACTGGGCATCTGCTTGTAGATGACGTTCCGCCCGATCTACGATCGATTGAAATTGTGCAAAGTAAAGAAAATCTGCACCATTAAAGTCGGAATATGGACATGGGTGATAAGTAAAAAACTCTTTTTTGTATTTTTTTTGACAAATATTTCTTTTATAAAAACTGCGACCGTATTTATGTTCGTGCATCATAGTACTTGCACGTTCACAGGCCGCCCAGTTCCCTTTCGCTATTTCTGCCCTAGCGACTGTTTGATTATTACCTTGTTGCGAGCGACTAACAAAACTTGAGAGTAATTCCAATGTGGCAATGACTTGTTTATTATTTTCTCTACCTTCACCCCCATTCGCATAAATTTTATGGCAGCTATATGAACGCGATGGCGATACACGCTTGAGCGTCGTTTCTATACTCAGGCGCGCATGCTCTACTACATGATTTAAACGAGCTTCTTTTATTTTAGCGACTAAAAAAGCGGCGTACATAGGCTGGCCCTTCGAATCGATAAAATAAGGGGCTGTTAAACCAAGATGCTTTGCCAATGCTAACCAATGTTGATTGCCACACTCTTTTAATAGCCAGTTTTCACTAAGGCCACCTAAAGCAAGCTGTGGCATGCCAATTAAAAAATCGTGAGACAAAAAAATATACCCATTAAACTTTCTAATCATATAGTTTATGTCTTTCTAAACGGTAAAGTATTTAAGATGCTTTTGATAACTGCTCATCGAGCATGCTGGCTGAATGCCGCTGCTGTATTTTTTCTGAAAGGTAATGTGCGTCTGCCGATACACCAGAAAACCTCCCCGATCCCCAAGTGTGCAGCCAAGGTAAACCAATAAAATACAATCCAGGCTCACTAGTTACGCCACGACTATGTATCGGCACACCACAACCATTGAATACTGGCACGTTTAACCAAGAAAAATCGGGTGTAAAACCAATACACCAAATAATACTAGTGATACCTGAAGCCTCAAGGTCTAAGGCTTCACGTTCAGCCTCTGGTTCCCACACAGGCTCGTAAGGTTCAGCTGCTGGCGCATCGATAGAATTTTTTTCTATGTACGCATCAATACGTGAGTTAATATTGTTATATACATCATCAGCAGCGTTTAAATTGGCCGTTAAGTTTGGACGAAAAAGCAATTGTCCATTATCATAATTTTCCATAAGACCAAATAATTCCATGCCTTCTTTAGCGAACTGACGCAAATCAATTTCACGGCCGCCATCACGCCCCGTCACATAGTGATTAGTGTTATCACGTACACCTTCACGTAGTGGATGCTCATCGACTGATTTTTTGTAATAGTCCATATCATCCAGCCATTCAACCACATCTTTACCTCGGTATTGGCGGGCTACACGTGGTGCGTCACCAGTAGCTAAGAATACTTTTTTACCATCGATGTGCAGATCTTCAGCAATTTGCGCGCCTGACTGTCCCGAACCAACAACCAGTACACCGCCTTCTGGGAGCTGTTGGGAATTTTTATACTGGTTTGAATGAATTTGTTCTATGTTTTTTGGAATACGCTCAGCCACACGCGGAATAATTGGCTTTACATAGCCTCCTGATGCAACAACAACTTGATTGCCAGTAAACTCTCCTTGAGACGTTTGGAGTAAAAACTGACCATTGTCCATTTTGGTAACATTGTCTACACTCGTATTCTCTATGATTGGAGGTTGTACTTTTTCGATGAAGCGATTGAGATAATTAATAATCTCTTCACGCTTCATAAAACCTTTAGGCTCATCACCATCGTAAGGATGGTTAGGTAAATTACATTGCCAGTTAGGAGTGACTAGTGTAAAAGAGTCCCAGCGCTGAGTTTTCCAGCTGTGCATCATGGTATTTTTTTCAAAAACTAAGTGATCGATATCAAATTCTTTCAAGTAAGCACTCATCGACAAACCCGCTTGTCCGCCGCCGATAATTAATACGGAGTAATGTTTGGTCTCTTGTTTTTTGGGTTGCAAAATAGGCATGATATTTTCCTCTAATATTTTACTTATCTATTATTTATCGCTATTAATATTTAAAATCTATTAATCATTAAAGTGCATCAACATTAATCAATAAATTGGGTGACTGTTACTGTTTTCTTAGGATGATCAACAAAGTCGGCACACCGGGCTTTGATAGCGCTAAGCTGATTCATAGCGTTGGAACATGGATAGCCGTAACTGCTGAGCACTCGATTGCTGGCAGCTTGCAATCCATTCTCACTGGCATTTAAAAATTCGTTGATTGAATATTCTTTGCCAATAATAAAGTACTGCTTGATCACACTAGAAGGCGAGTAACAAGCTTCAGTTTTTCCGTCTGGCCAAACCACTTCAAATCTTACAACAGGCATTGCATAGCCTCCTTTTTCTGAGGTTCTATATTGGAAGTTTCGGTGGAAAAATTTTTTGCTGATGCTTGCCTAAAACCTAAAAAGCTGGATGTTTCAAAATCCCAAAATGTCTCCCTTTCTTGGCAATCGCCTTGTTCATCAATGACATCAATTGATGGACGCTCAGTAACGGTTCCAATACGTGCTGCACGAATATCTCGGTTTTCAAAACTAGCCACCACTTTTTCTACGTTATCAACTGGACAAGTCATTAAAAAACCAAAACTAGGAAAAGCACATAGCCATTCTTGCCAACCCACGTCATCAGGCTTAGGGATCTGTTGTAAAAACACATCAGCACCGGTTTGCGAGCAATCCATAAACATTGCAAGTGTGCCTAATAAGCCTGCCTGACTAATATCTTTGCAGCCAGTGAGCCAACCTTTTTCGGCCAGACTAGGAAGTAGTTCAATATCACCACGCAATCGTTCACCAGGTGCATCAGTACTGGCGTTCCAGTTTAAATAGGGAGGACGAAAGGCACCGCGATGATCCATTGCTACCACAATGGCCTCACCTGGAGACGCATTAAAACTGGTAAGCACATAATCAGCGTGCCCTAAAATAGAAACCGCTAACTGTGTAGCATTACTATTATGACTAGTATGACCGCCAACAACAGGTACACGGTAAGTTGATGCGGCGGCTTGCATACCAGCGAATATCTGCTGGCTAATAAGTTGATCTGCATCCCAAAGCGCATTGACGACTGCACGAGACCGACCTCCCATAGCGGTAATATCACTGACATTAACCATTACGCTACACCAGCCTGCAAACCAAGGATCGCTCACAACAAATTCGGGGATAAACCCTTCAATCGCAAATAAGTCATAACCTTTCGTCGTTTTTAATATGGCGCAGTCATCTCCATTGGGAAAGCGACTATCATGACAAGAATCATCATCCTTACGGGATTCAAAATAAGAAATCACTGGCGCCAATGAGATTTTAGAGGCAATACCAGGGTAAGCGCGTACCTGATCAATAAGAGGCTTTAGCATAAGACCTCTCCTCTTCTTGCCTTCAGAGGTATATGGGTTGGTAACCCTAATAACGCCGGTGTAATAACTTGCTGAGGTGTCGGTTTACCGCTCACCCAAAAACCCTGTGCAGGTTCGGCCAAGGGTGGATAGTATGTAAGGTCGGCCTGCATTTCTGCATGCTTTTTGCCGTGTACGTCTTTATAACCCATGGTGCGCCACCTAAGACGACGAAACAAAGTTTCATTTTGCTCCTGTACCGAAGCTAAAAAAGTATGGCAACCTAAAGAATTAGCACTGGATACTGCCAAGCGAATCAAAGTAGACCCTAAGATGCCCTGACGCCGATAAGCTTTTTTAACCGCTAATCGCGACCCCCACCAGACTCCTTTTTCGGGCTGATGAATACGTACAGTGCCAACGACTTCTTCGGGCATCCCCATGACTGAAGTGGCAACAATCAAAGGTTGTGCAATTAGGTCTATTTCATCTCTGTCATGCTCATTAAAAAGCCCTTGCTCTTCGCAAAAAACCTCACGCCGGATGCGACTTGCATGTTCAACTTCCCAGCTATTGGTTGCCCACTTCACTTGAAATACACGCCTTTGCTTACCCACTTTTTGTTCGCTCAGCGTCAATTCTTTTAACTGATGGGTATTTGATTTAGGCATGACGAAGCTCCTGTACTTTAGCGTCCGAATCGCGCCTAGAAAAAGCGTCTTTCTCAGCGCGTGCTTCTTGTTCAAAACGAGAGAGTGATGAACAAGCACCACAACGGGCGCAACCTGCATTGACTTTGTCTGAGGTCAGATCCAATTTGACGAGTTCATCGGCTAAAGGGCGCAACACGCTATCCATAAATTCTGAGCTGGGTGCTGGTCGGTCTTCTAGTGGCGTTCCAGAAATCGGTACGAAAGGCACTACAAAAGGATAAACCCCTATTTCAATCAGCTGGCGACTTGTATCAAGAATGGTTTCTTCCGAGTCTCCTAAGCCGGCCAGAATATAGGTACTTACCTGTCCGCGACCAAATACCGCAACAGCATCCTTAAATGCTTGTAAGTACTCCTCTAAAGAGACTTCCGATTTACCTGGCATTATGGTTTTACGTAACTCTGGGCCAATAACCTCCAAGTGCATACCTAGTGAATCAATACCTGCGTCTTTCATACGCTGATACCACACAGGGTCTTTAGGGGGTTCACACTGACCTTGGATAGGCACATCCACGACAGCTTTGATACCAGCGGCACTTTCACACATCACCTTAGCGCCACGATCATCACCGGCTGGCGTTCCAGTCGTCATTACAATGTGTTTAATATCATCCAGCTCAACAGCTGCTTTGGCGACTTCAGCCAGCTGTTCAGGGGTTTTATGAGCAATAGTTCGCCCTGCACGTAGTGATTGACCAATAGAACAAAACTGGCAGGCCTTGCGGCGACTCTCGTAACGGATACAGGTTTGCAATACTGTAGTAGCGAGCACGTCAGTACTGTGTAAAGTAGCAATCTGCGAGTATGGGATTCCATCAGCAGTCTGCAATTTATAAAACTGAGGGTCTTTGGCAAAGGTGACGTCCACCAGCGGAATATTATTGGACAATATAGTTGCACTGCCTTTTGTTTCTGGCTCCTTTTGTTTATCTGGGTTGGATTCACTCGATAAAACAAAGGGCGATGCCCAAGCTGTTTGCGTATAAATAGGCACCATAATAGTCGTATCACCAATAGTGACTGCTTGATGATCTGACGGCCCTGCACCACCTCGGCGACTAACATGCTCTTGATGTAATGAGCTAAGTCGCAACCCTTTGGTTTGCAATTCAGTTAGAAGCTGCGAAGCTTTTATGTCTTTTTGAGTGTTCGGTAATGTCATGGCCGAATTCTCCATTATTGAGTTCTTCTTTCGATAGACCCTCGCTAGTGAGCGATGCTGTATCAGAAGGGGAGGTTATAGGTAAGCCGCTAGCATATTCGGCAGGCTCAGCATTCACCTGCAAACTAAGCAGTTCAGGACGAGCATAGTGCCCAACCGAATCCATCATACGTTTACGCTTGTCAATTAAACGAAAATCCAAATCGGCAATGATAAAACCCTCTCCCTCTGTCATAGGCGCAACAAGATGCTTACCTTCTGGAGAAATAATGGCGGTATTACAGCCATCTTTGAGAGCACATTGCATCTTGGGGTCATCAGTGATCGACGCGATCTGCTCTGGTGTTAACCAGCCTGTTGAGTTGATAACAAAGCAACCAGACTCGAGCGCGTGATGCCGAATAGTCACATCCATTTGTTCACCAAAAATAGGGCCCACTAATGAACCAGGAAATTGTGCACAATGAATTTGTTCATGTTGCGCCATCAGGCTATAGCGAGCCAAAGGGTTGTAATGCTCCCAGCAAGCGAGTGCGCCAAGGCGACCAACACCAGTCTCGACCACTTTCAGCCCCGATGCATCACCCTGCCCCCATATCATGCGCTCATGAAAAGTAGGGGTTATTTTGCGTCGCTTAAGAATAAGCTCGCCGGTTTTATCAAACACTAATTGGGTGTTATATAAACTGCCGTTATCACGCTCATTGACCCCTACGACGACAACCATTTCATGCTCTTTAGCTTTCTGTCCAATGGACTCAGTTGTTACACTCGGCACAACGACAGCTTCCCTGTATAAACGCAAATGTTCGTTACCTTGACTGACTGGAGGCAATACAAACGAAAAATAGGGGTAATAAGGCATAAAGGTTTCGGGGAATACAATCAGCTCCACCCCACTTTCCGCTGCATCATCGATTATTTTTAATACTTTGCGCAGCGTACCAGCCAGACTCTCTAAGTCAGGAGAGATCTGGACAGCCGCGGCGCGAACAACTGGATAATCACTCATCGCCGCCACCCCTATTACATCGTCCAAGTATCAACAATTAATGCATTGTCGCGGGTATGTAATAATTTAAGGTCGAGCACATCTAGAGGATTGATAGGGGTAATGCCTTCAATCAGTGAACGTTCGCCATGGCCATATAAAGCCTGCAGCGCGAAACGACACGCATAGACTTTACCGCCTTCCGACATAAATTTTTTCAGCTGATTATTGAAGTTCATATGCCCAGGGAACGCTTCGTCTCCCAACGTTGGGAAACCACGCTGAACACCCAAGGTAACACCAGGGCCGTAAAGTAAAATTGAGGTTTCATAGCCTTTGCGTTGCAAACGAGTGGCTTGCAGCATATTAACGAAGCCGATAGAACCTTCGAACGCCACTGTGTGAAATGTCACTAGCGCCTTTTCACCAGCTTCCGCTTTCACGTCTTCAAAGACTTTTTCTTCGTAATCAACAAGAATGTCGCCGTCTTTATTTAATGGATAGTTTACTTCTGGCATTTCGTTATCTCCGATTAAGTGAATATTATTAAAAACCGATAAGGTCGATTTGCTTGTAATATAGCAACGAGGGTGCCAATGATTGGTTTTTAAAATGCAATCAATATGCGATAAAGCATAGAAATGAGTAAAAAGAAGATAAAATTTTTTATAAAAATGGCTTAACAGGTTTTTATACTACTAAAAATAGCCACCCTTTGATGCACCATAACAAAACATGCATAAAAAATTAGCTCAAATTGAGTGCATTATTTTTTGCGATAAAGTGCTATATTTTGAAAAGCATATGTTGGTTGAAGGTGGTTATTTGAGATTTTTCAGAATCATTATTAGGGCCTATTAATCACTAAAATTCATGCGAAAGCTAGGAATGATGCCTGTTATTACAACGATCTTGCTAAGAGCTATACTGACAAGCCATAAGGTATTGCCGCAATCAAAATAATAAATCAAATAGAAAAATGCAATCAATATAAGATAAAATGCACTCTTTATTATTATCTATTGGTTTTACTTTATGCCAGACTCATTACTTAATTCATGGAAAAAAGAAATTGATAACAAAGGAAAGTACCCCGCATACAAGTTAATTGCTGAACTCATACATGACGGCATTGAGTCAGGCAAATTACAACCACAAGATAAACTGCCGCCTATGCGTGACTTGGCTGATGCTTTATGTATCAACTATTCAACAGCCTCACGCGCTTATGGCGAGGCTAAAAAACGTGGCTTGATTGATACCACAACTGGTGCAGGTACCTTTATTAAAGGTAAAGTGCCCGCAGTAAAGCCCAGCCTAGCGCCTTACGAGATGACCATGAATATGGTGATCGAACCTTCTATTCCTACATTGATTGAAGAAATTAAAGATGGTGCACTTAGCGCCATCGCCCAAGCCGATATTTTTAAGTTGATGCGTTATCAGGACTTTGGCGGATCGGCTGCCACTAAAGAGCATTTTCAATCATTGATTGCACGACGAGTGGTTAACCCTAAAGTTGACCGTATCGTATCCTGCCCTGGTATTCACGGTGGCTTAGTCGGCCTGATCACACAATTGTGTAACAACCACCAAGTGGTATGTGTCGATAGTTTGACCTACCCCGGCATTAAATCTATTGCAGCACAACTAGGAAAAACACTACTGTCTATAAAACGCGATGGCAATGGCCCCTTAGCCAGCGCCTTTGAAGATGCTTGTAAAACCCATGAAGTAGCGGCGCTCTATATCAACCCTACCATGCAAAACCCTACTTGCGTGAGCATATCAAAAGGTCGCAGAGAAGCTTTAGCAGATGTGGCTCTGCGCTACAGCATTCCTATTATTGAGGATGATGCCAACGGTATGATCACAGATGATAACTCACCTACCTTTGCGACACTTGCACCAGACCTTACTTATTTTATTGGTGGCCTCTCTAAGTGTCTTGGCCCTGGTTTACGTACAGGTTTTATACTCTGCCCCACACACCGCCAAGCAGAATATGCCGCAGGCGCGCTGCGCTCACTCAATATAATGGAAAACCCCATCATACATGAGGTGGTATGCCGCTTAATACAAGAAGGCGTGTTAGACCATATGATTCAAGCCGTAAAAAGAGAAGCCAATGCTCGTCAATTAGTAACCAAAGACATACTAAGCGGTCAACAGTTTTCCATGGAAAAGAACGCATTTCATTTTTGGTTAACGCTCCCAAAACATTTGGGATGGAACCCATCGGACCTCGCGACCAAACTTCGTTCCCAAGGCGTTAATGCAGTATCTAGCGCAGCATTTGCTACTGATAATAACCCGCCGCTTGCCTTACGTATTTGTTTTGGCGGACCATCATCACGTGAGCATGTAAAAGAACAAATGATTATTTTAAAAGAAATGATTAGTCAGCCAGCGCATGTGACTCAACTGGTGCAATAACCTGTTGATATACTTAGCAAGATGAAAAGGCATCAATATCGAGACTATCAAAAAAAGAAATGATAAATAACAGTTTTAAAGACTTTAATCAGAATATCGAAAAAATTGAAGGGAAAAACGATGATAAATTCATGGTACTTATTTAGTTTTTTTTCTTTTTCCAAAAGATATGAAATAGAAAAAATAAGCAATCGCAACGGATATGCAAATAACTAGTATAAAAAGCAATATCATTTTAAAAGAAAAAAGCCCTGTTAAATACATACCTACTGCAAATGCAGCAACAAATATAAAAGGTAAGGCATTTTTAAGCTTGTTCATATCCACGATGTATCAAAATAGATTACTGATCCTACTGCTGCCGCTGCACCCACAGCAAAAATCCAAGCAGCAGCACAAATAAAAGCCCCAGGTCCAACTGTTGCGACAGCAAAAGCTCGCGCTCTTTGTTTTTACCGACATCTGTCATAATGATTTTCAGCATCAAATTTTTATGCTGAAGATGCTATCACACAGATTTTTGAATTGAGTAGATAACTGTGCCATTTATCAGTTTGGGAGCTATATCTATTGTTATAGTCACTGCTTTATATCTAGTCGCCCTACCTTTTGTTTTGATTTTTTAGTTGACAAGTTAAGTCATAAAAACCCAAGAATAATATCATGTCGAAACTCGATAAGGTTAAAGTGAAAATTTCCTTTTTGGAAAAATTTGTATTCTTTTCAGGCGTGATCATAATCACAATGGCAGGATGGGCGGCAACATCGCCGGATATGAGTTTCCAGCAGCGAATTTACATTGCGGTTATGATAAGCATTCTTGGTATTGGTGGGACTCTTTCCTTTTTTCGAATATGGAGTCTAATGAATGAGCTGGAAGATCTTTAAAAAAGATGCTCTCCTATTTTATGTGGTTAATACTACTGTGGAGGAAATCCGGCATTCAATGCTTGTATGCCTTGTAAAATCTTGGAGCTAGCCGCATCTTTTTCAAGAGTTAATTCTTTACGCTTCTTTTTCTCCTCATCAAAAACGGGCTTCATCGCAGCTACCAAGGCCTGCCTCTTTGCTTCTTTTTCAGCTTTCTGCTTTTCCCAAATATCTTTAAACTCATGATATTTAGCATCATGGTACGCTTGGTCAGCTCTAGCCGATTCAAGCGGTGGAGTATGAGTATCATCATCAGTTCCGCCCACCTTTCCTTTCTCTGCACCTCTACCATTAGACTCAGACTTAAATGCTGCAGCTGCGTACTCGCTATGCTTCATTGCCTCTTCAGTATCACCTGAGGCGTAAGCTTTTGCGGCTAGGAAGGAATGCGCCCGCCCACGTGCGCCATGTCTGTGGTATTGGCTTGCAGCACTTCCAAGCTTCTGCTTTTTGTCGTCAGGAGTACTTCTAGCTTGGTAGCCCTTTCCTGTTTCATGTTGTGGCACCAACTTTGTTCCTGGAGGTGTTGGATCGCCGTTACCGCTAAGAACAGCTTCCGCTTGCTCTTTTGAGCCGATTTTGGGCATGAAAATTTTCCTGCAAAAAGTTATTGGTCAGCGTAATAATATCTAGCTAGTCCTTATTGATTTTCATGCATCAACTATTCCATATATTTATTAATTTACGTCCATTTCATCACCAGTTTTCCACAAGTCCACTTAAAACATTATCAACTGCTTTGGCTATCAATTTTTTCTCTTATAAATTACAGATCTTTAGTTGTTTATTATCCCCCTTCTCCCTGCTTGCCATTTTTAAAGAAGTATATTTTTTAAGTACCTGCTAACAACTCGATTCAATGATGATTACCCTAACCTACCTTGCTTGACGAGCACTGTCACCCAACCACACTATTCTTTTAGCTATGCATAAGAAGCTCGCAAACATTATTCTAGCACTCCAAAGCCGCTCACAAGCTACAGTAAGCCTATTCTATCTATCAACATGTTCCTCTGTATCGAACACGGACCCATCAATCAACTCGCAACGAATCGTTACTTTTTTAATCAAACCTTCCTTTGCTAGCTCAAGCACAACCTGAATCGCTTTCACTATTTTTTTATTCACTATCGCCACTAATATTCCCCGTTTTTATATCGATACATTTATGCATACGAAAATATCACTAAAAAATAATTCCACAAAGTGATCAAAATAACGACGCTTGATGTATTTACGAGCATTCTAGTAATCTATAAAAATTCTGTACGAGGATCTTAGTAAATTTAAAAATTTGGTATTAGGATGATTTTTTTGATAATCAAATATTCTATTAAACAACTATATTTAAACGCTATCCTTAGGGGATGAGCAAGCAAACTGAACGCGGTGAAAATCTCAGAGAAGTTAGAGAGACGGTATACAAAAAAGCCTCTCTAGCTGTAGAGGTCATGAATAATATTGGTATCAATATTAAATATCGACGTTATCTCGATTTAGAAAACGGAGCTATGCCCAATCAGTTTGAAATGCATCAAATTACAAATTTTTATGGCATATCACTAAGTAAATGGATGCTAGGTGAAGAGTCAGACAATCATGCACATTGTGATACGCTTGAAGGCTTATCACCAAGAATGCGGATGATGTTTACAAAGATGCTAAAAGCGGGGGCGGATAGCGCCAGAGATTCAGGTATTAGTTAGCACCTTCTATAGCTTGGCATACAAGTATTTATGCTTTAGAAGGAGAAAGTAAATGACAAGTGAAATAAATAGCTAAGGAAAATAAAGATACGACATTGCAAGATGTGCCACGCAACCTATGCAAAACTAAGCAATTGATTTTAATGGGAGTAATTTGGGGTGACTGATGGGGTTCGAACCCACGACCACCGGAATCACAATCCGGGGCTCTACCAGCTGAGCTACAGTCACCATAGAAGGCACTGAATTTATAACCCACTTTGATGATACCAAGTAATGGTTACTAATCAGTAACAGGGATTTATGCCAAATATCACTTATAACTGCTTATTCAAAGCTAAGTATGAATATGGCGCGCCCGAGAGGATTCGAACCTCTGACCCACGGCTTAGAAGGCCGTTGCTCTATCCAGCTGAGCTACGGGCGCATGAGAGAATCTCAGGCTATTGATACAAAATTGGTCGGAGTAGAGGGATTCGAACCCCCGACCCTCTGGTCCCAAACCAGATGCGCTACCAGACTGCGCTATACTCCGACATATCATTCTGTAATCAATATTCTTACAGCCCCTGTTTCAGGAGGTGCGCATCATACCCATGGAGTTTTAGACAGTCAACGATAATTTAAAAACTCTTTGAAACTAAAGCAAAATTTATTGGAATATGCCTAATTCATGGGGCAAATAAGCTCGTAAATTCTATCATTTAATTTGCCACTTGAGTTGCGGCTATGGGAAAATACGCGCCTTCACAATCAACGATTCTCAGGAAATTAATACATGAGCGCATTAGTCCTCGATGGTAAATCTTTGGCCAAACAGACAGAAGCTGAACTGAGTGAAAGAATAGTCAATTTAAAGAATCGCAGCAATGGCCGTACGCCCATTCTAGCGACGATTCTTGTCGGCAATGACCCCTCTTCAGCAACCTATGTCAATATGAAAGGTAATGCCTGCGCTCGTATTGGTATGGATTCTATCAAAGTCGAGCTGCCAGAAAATACGACTACTGAGCAATTACTAGAAAAAATCCACGAGCTAAATGCCAATAAAGACGTTCACGGTATTCTTCTACAACACCCTGTCCCGCCACAAATCGATGAAAGAGCCTGTTTTGACGCAATTGACCTTACCAAAGACGTAGATGGTGTCACCTGCCTTGGGTTTGGGCGCATGAGCATGGGCGAAGACGCCTATGGATGTGCAACCCCTAAAGGTATTATGAGACTGTTAGAGGCCTATGATATCCCTCTCTCTGGCAAACATGCAGTGGTAGTGGGTCGTAGCCCTATTTTAGGGAAACCGATGTCAATGATGCTGCTTGGCGCTAATGCTACGGTTACGATTTGCCATTCCAGAACAGAAAACCTATCTGAGCATATTAAACAAGCTGACATCATTGTTGGTGCAGTAGGCAAACCTGAATTTATCAAAGCCGAATGGATTAAAGATGGTGCGGTTGTTATCGATGCTGGCTATCACACTGGTGGTGTTGGCGATATTGAATTAGCTCCTTTAGTGGATCGGGTCGCTGCCTACACTCCTGTCCCTGGCGGGGTTGGCCCAATGACAATCAATACACTGATCTATCAGTCCGTAGACTCAGGTGAGAAGAAAATCGCTTAACGACTGACGTTTACTGCCTCAATATGCGCCTTGATAAATTTATTGCCACAACAACTGATTTTTCAAGGTCCGAGGTAAAACGTTGGCTAAAACAAAATGAAGTCACTGTGAATGGCGTAGTAACGAATAACCCCGCTCAACACATTGATACTCATAAAGACAAAATATACTTGTTTGGCGAAGCCTTAGAAGAGCCGAAGCCTCGTTACTTTATGCTACACAAACCCAAAGGCATGGTGTGTGCCAACAGCGATAGTGAACACCCCACCGTTATCGATTTACTCAGCGAACACAAAAAAGACACATTACAAATTGCTGGCCGCCTTGATAAAGATACGACGGGGCTTGTACTGATTACTGATGATGGACAATGGAATCATCGTATTACGTCACCCAATAGCCACTGCTTTAAACGCTACTGTGTTAGCCTTGAGAGACCACTTTCCACAGAGCTAGTTGAAACATTTCAGCAAGGGATTCTGCTTAAAGGGGAAAACAAAGCGACCCTCCCTGCTGAACTCATTATTATCGATGATTATCATGCTGAACTTGCGATACAAGAAGGGAAATACCATCAAGTAAAACGCATGTTTGCTGCTATAGGTAATCATGTCACCGCATTACACCGCAGCAGTATTGGAGATATCATATTGGATAGTACACTTCAGCAAGGCCAATATAGGTCATTAAAGGCAAAGGAAGTAAACTATTTTGCAAATTGACGCAGCATTTCAACAGATTTTACCCAAACTACAGCTCATTACACACCCAACGTTGTGGTATGCAGATGAAAATGCTTTATCCATTTTAGAGCAAGTACCAGCCAACCCATTACTAACTCTGGTAACGAATCGCTATGATATTTACCAGCAAGCCCTAACAAAAAAAATAACAGCTATATTTACTGACTTCGATATTAATGATTATCCTCAAGAATCGTTTGATCAAATTATTTACCGTGTACCAAAAGAAAAAGCTCTAGCGCATTTTTTAATAAACCAAGCAGCCCAACTATTAACCACCGATGGAACACTCACTCTAAGTGGCTACAAACAAGAGGGTATTAAGTCTTATGCTGAGAAATTAAAAAAAGAACTCAATGCATCAGGGTCACTTAAAAAGTCAGGAAATGCTTATAAAGGTACATTTTCAAATATTAACAAAAAATATCAACTTGATGATCAGCAATATTCAAAACTCCGAAAAATCATTCCTAAAAATAACACGAATAAGGAGTTCTACAGTAAGCCAGGGACGTTTGGTTGGGACAAAATTGATAAGGGAACTCAACTACTATTAGAAACTTTTGGTTCTATTTATAAGAATATACAACCAAAACCCAACAATGTACTTGATTTAGGTTGTGGCTATGGCTGGATATTTTTAAATCTAGATAAGTACAATTTTTCTAACATTACTGCAACGGACAATAATGCAGCTGCCCTACTAAGCGCTAAAGCCAATAGCCAGTTAATCAACACCCCTACAACAATTGCTGCAGGCGACTGTGCCAACACTATCAACTCTACATTTGATTTGATTTTATGCAACCCTCCTTTTCATCAAGGTTTTGCTCATAGTAAAGAACTCACAGATAAATTTATTACGACATGCTATCAAAAACTTAAAAAAAATGGGCTTGCTTTACTGGTCACTAATGAATTTGTTACTTTTGATAAAAAGGCTGAAGCGCTTTTCAGCAAACAAGAAGCATTAAAAAAAGACCAAGGCTTTAAGGTGACCTTGCTAATAAAGTCTTAATGAAATAAGTGTTTAGCAAGAAAATTGATTACAGCATTTAAAAAATTTCATCTTGGTCATCAATATCTGCAGCGGCTTTCTTGAGTATAGTTACACTCTCTTCATCAATCCTTAAATCTTCGCGCTTGCTAGTACTCCAATTATTATCCGTTAAAGTAAAGTGTTCGACCATGCCATGAAGTTTCACACTCATCTTACTCATATCGATACCAATTTGAACCGTCACATTACTAGCCATTTGCGAATTATGAAAACACTCATCCAAGCCATCAAAATCATTTGCCACCTGATCAAAATTGTCTTTTTGTTCAACTACTGATGTTGAAATACCTGCGACACGTTGGTTAATCTGATCCATAGCGCTATAAATCAATGCTAGTTTATCTTTTGCTTCCTGAACTTGCACACTGCACTCTTCAGTTGAAGACTTGCCTAATGCCATCGTACTAACGACGTTTTCTGTTCGTGATTGAATTGCTTCAACCATTGAAGAAACTTCCAATGTCGATTCTCTTGTTCGTGACGCCAATGCTCTTACTTCATCAGCAACCACTGCAAAACCTCGACCTGCCTCGCCCGCTCTAGCCGCCTCAATTGCTGCATTTAATGCGAGCAAATTAGTCTGTTCAGCAATATCATTAATCACATCAATCACGCTAGCAATATTATCGCTTTCCGCTTTTAACGAGTCGATAGAAACAGAAGCGTCCTCAATTATATTTCCTAAGTCAGTAATTTGGTTATACGTTGCATCAAAAACTCTTACGCCTTCTTGAACGGCTTCCTCTCCCTTACGGCTTTCACTGGATATTAATTCAGACTCATTCTGAACCTGATCAGTAGACTGACGAGCTTCATATAAACGGTTACGTACTGTTGCGATTTGTTTATTTTGCTCATTTGCTGCTTTAGTAATAGCTGCATTGCCTTCTGAAAGTTCTTCTGCCATAGGCACTAAACGCATAGCCGATTTAATTAAATCAGAAAATGTTTGATCTAAATGATCAATAAATTTATTTAACCATTGTGAAAGTTCTCCAAGTTCGCAGCTCTTATCAGCTTCGACTCTTTTTGTTAAATCACCTTCGCCATTTGCAAGATCATGAACAGCATCAATAATCTTATTAACTGGATTGATAATGGTTAATCCTAATAACCAGGCAAATGCAGGCCCGAAAATGAGCGCAGCGATAACAATAAAAGTAATCACCCCATTAACTTTTTCACGCAATTCAGCAACTGGAGAAAATGCTTCTTTTTCATCAATTTCACTCATAATGGCCCATTGCAAGCCCCCAATATTTAAGGACTTATAAGCAGAAAGTACTCTCACATTTCGATAATCAGGGAAAATAGCAAACCCTTTTTCGCCAGATAGGGCGGCTTCTGTACCTTGAGTTTTAACTGGCTGCAACCCTATGGATGTTTCCTTAACATCCATTGCCGTAATTGTTTCAGCATCTAAATTGATATCCTTCATTAACTGTAAGTAGCTACTTTTATCTTCTAACAAAAAACGCCCATTACTGCGCATAGTAAAATCTGAGCCTACGAGATAGGTTTCGCCAGATAAACCCAAACCAGTCTCTTCCCATTTTTGATTGTGAGTCATAATGGCATTAATTTTATCTACCGGCATTTGCAAAATTAAAATACCGATTTTTCCCCCTTTATTATCGTGAATAGGGGTTGCTATAAATGATGCTGGCGCGTTATAAGAAGGAAGATAAGGCGCAAAATCGGTTAGCGCCGTAAAATTTTTATCTGCCGACTTGTTTGCAGCAGCAAATGCCTGGCCAATGCCACTGTTAGCATAAGGCCCATCAATTAAGGATGTTGTGTAATCTAACTCTTTAAAGACGGAATAAACAATATCCCCTGTATTATGATCTACTAGAAACAAATCATAGTAACCAAAGCGCTCAATAAAATTACGGAATACACCATGGTATTTAAGATGGCTATTTGTATAAGAACTGGTGACAGAAGGCTGATCCATAAGGTGCTTGTTCCCTAAGGGATCTGGATTGTTACTAATAAAATCATACTGTAGAGCAATGGACTGCTTATCTAGTGGTTGCAGTAATTCATCTATGCCTGCTGCGTGGTTATTGTTTAAGTTTTTAAATTGGGCACCAAACTTCTGTTCATAATACTGTTGTAAATCGGATTTTTGTGCTTTTATATCTTCATCACTTCGACCAACTGAATGCTCAGAAAAACCCTGAGTGAAGCTGGCCATTGCCTCAACGACCATTAAGTTTTCTGACAAACTTACCGCTTGCTTCTCTATATTATCCATATAATTAGTTATTTCTATCGCTGTAATATCACGAATAGCAACCAAAGACTGCTTAGCGTCTTCTTCCAGAGAGGCTTTACCAGCAGTAATTGCCACCTCCCCTAAAAAATAACAGCCGATCAAAACAGGCAAAGCAGCCAAACAGCCTCCACCCAAAAGCATTTTGGTTTTGATTTTCATGCTTCTCTCAAATAATTAAATGGAAATTTATGCGACATATTTAATTAATTATAGGAAGCAATGTTCGAAAATCCAGATTGACCTGGCCAATAAAGAAATCAAACAATAACCCTTAAGTTTGCAGTGTTATTATCAAAAATGATTAACTTTGATTCCATAGCTGCTATTTCCACCATTAACAACATATGACAATAACACTGGTAGTTTTGAAAGGTTACTGCTGATACTCGGCATATGTCATTTTGATGAGGACAAGATAGTGGCTGTTGGCATTTTGACGGCATTAAAGTAAATTGCAGATAAGTCAATGTATTGGCAGTTGCCAAAACAGTAAAAATCGTGGGGAATACTAGGGCCTGTTGTTAGTATTGAGTAACTCCAATAGGTAATTTAAGCGTTCCGTCGCTGATGTCATTTCTAAAATACTCTGCTGTATATCAGCTTCAAGCTGAAATAATGCGAATATTTCAAAGCTAAATGCTGTAGCTTCTTTTTTAGCCCATTGCTCAGAAGCCAATAACTTCTGGACATCGGGAACATTTGAGGTCATTACAATTAAACGATTTAGTACTTTTTGCTTGAGAGTTTCTAAGTCAGGGAAATGAATACTGGTTTCCGTATCGAGGTACGGCTCACAATGGCATATGGAGAATGGCAATGTTTGCTTTTCAGTAATCTTAATAAAGCGTGACTCCATATGCACTTGTAAATACATCCTGCCATCATCAAGCGTTTTTAGTAGCTCACACCGACCTGCCGAAAAAATAGGGAAAGGTTTATAAGTCGTTTGATTAGAGCTTAAAGCCTCCTCTAATGACTGACCTGCTTTGCCCTGGCTCACAACTTTTTGCGTATGAGCAATACCGAGAAGCTGGTTATTCTCAAGGCAATGCTTAACCATTGAACGATAGCGAGGCTCAAACACGTGGAGAGGGAATGTGGTTCCGGGAAAAGACACACAATCAGGTATAGGAAATAGCGCAATATCAGTCATGATCTCTACTTACAGCAACCAAAAACATTAATAGACTATATTTTAGTTATTCATCACAATCAACCAATCTTGGCTTGGTTTACTCTATTTCTATTATTTAAGATAACTTCAAGCAAGAATACTTCCACTATAAAATTATTTTAACCAGTTTATGAACTAGTCTTTAGTACTTATGTCCTAACTATGCACTTCCAATGATCATAATGGTGAATTATTTATGTATGTTGCTAAGTTAATAACAAGCCTTGCACTCATTAGCGCCACCTCTATCGCCTTTGCCTCTGGAGGCGGTGGTAGTAGTTACGACAGTTACTCTACTCCATCAAAACCTGTTGATACTAAATACGAATACGGTAAATCGGTGTATCAGGGTCGCGCTAACAATGTTCCAAAAATTAAATACTGTGTAGATAATGGCACAGAAAAAGTTAAATTGAAAAGAAGCTCGCTAAGACCTTTTAAAGGGGGCACTGTAAGTGACTTAACAGCCAAGCTTTATGATTGCGATAATATTAATACGCTGATAGGGGAAAAAATCAGTAACCGTGATTTTTCTTACGTTATTTATTACTTAAATAAACGCTACCGGTTGAATTTAAGAAATGGCTAAAATTAACAATTAAAAATAATGGCTATTAGCCATTATTTTTTTAGCCATACCTTGATACCCTTTCTTTTATCAATTAATAACCCTAGTAAGATCAAACCGAACTCTATTAGTATAAATATATACTCCTGTTGATAGAGATTCTGCTCACTACTACCTGTATTAATACCACTAGCATAGCTTATCAATAGACTTAAAGACGCTACCCATGCCCAACAACTAGGGTAAATCACTGCAAATGGTAATAACCAAATCATATACCAAGGGTTTAAAACAGGAATACAAAGAAAAAACAGCCCAAATAAGTAATCGCCCCTAATATTAATAGGTTTTTCGAATAAGCTTTTTCGAAAAAAGACAATAAGCCAGACAATAGAAAATACTGAGAGCAGCAAAATTTTAACGGTAGTGAAGCTAAGATAGGGTTTCAATAAAAGATAGATAGGTGCATTAAACAGCCAATCATTAGCCATAGTAACCAAACCACCTGGTAACCAGGCAGCCAACACACCAAAAGGAAGCGCTACTACTATTGCAACTATTGCAAAAGTCAGCCAACGCTTCCAATACCAACCTAATAGTAAAGGTGTAATAATAATTGCGAATACTTTAGAAGCAACAGCTAAAGCTAATGCAACAGCTGCCCAATAATACTTCTTCTTTTGTGCCACCAGTAATGCCGCCATCATAAACATCACGCCAATAACGTCAGGGTGTGCTGTTATAGCAAATTCTTTAATGATTAATGGACACCATGCATACAATATAATGTGGTGACTTTTTTTAGAGGAAATATTTATTAGCTGTATTAATAATAAAATAATGACAATATCAACCAAAATTAATAACAACGTAATTGGCCATAACTCGCCTGGTGCAATAATATATGCCAAAGCGAACAACCACTGTAGTACAGGCCCATATATTGTAGGAACATCGGGGTAATTAATATTACTTAATATATCATCAAAGGTTTCATTAATATTATCACTATTAAAAAAGTCACTCGGAGGTATTCCATAGGGGCTGCCGTGCTCCACTAGCATGTAACCATCCCAAAGATAGCGATAAAAATCATCTTCTAGAATTGGAAAAGCGATAAAACCAAGTAAGCGAAAAGCAATGGCAAAGCCAATTATTAAGTAAAGTGATGGTTTAATGTCATTATATTCACAGTAAAACCAACTAAGAATGCTGAATAAGCCACAGAGACCGCATACTAACCATAAATCCCATAAGGTAGCTGTAGCGTAGGCCGTAGACTGACTAGCTAAATAGCTATACAAGAGAAAAGATAAGCTGCCAAAGAATATCAAGGGCAACTGAGGTTTATATGAGGCGGCTTTCATTATCTAATACTTTTAATACTCTAAAAATCATATCGATTATGCGGTTACTTGATATAAAAATATAAGTCTATGATTTATCACAATAGTTTCAATTTTTATTTTTCGATAAAACTAATAAGCCTTAGCCGTGTCTATAGCGCTATGTATAAAGAAAGATCGATCAGCGTCATCATACCAGCACACAACGAAGCAGGGTCAATCGACCGAGTTGTCAATGATTTGTATTCACTCAAAAATAGCAATGGAGAAACACTTATTGATGATATAGTCGTTTGCGACAATGCTTCTACAGATCAAACCAACTCTATTGCTAAAGGTGCTGGAGCACGAGTTGTCTATGAAGCAAAGCCGGGTTATGGCTCTGCTTGCCTAGCGGCTATTGCCTCCCTTAAAACGACTGACATTGTCGTATTTGTTGATGGTGATGCTTCAGTCGATATCAACGAAGTCCCTCTTTTGTTAGATAGTATTATTAGTGGTGCAGACCTCGTCATTGGAGTGAGAGTCGTCAATCTACAGGAACCTGGCTCATTGTTACCACAACAACGCCTGGGTAATACTCTTGCTACTCGTTTAATTCGCTTACTCTGGTCAGCGCCAGTAACTGATCTCGGGCCCTTTCGCGCAATTCCTTATACAACTTTATTGCAATTATCTATGTGCGACCAGCGCTTTGGCTGGACAGCTGAAATGCAAGTGAAGGCAATTCAGCAAAAGCTCAACATTGTTGAATGTCCAGTATCAACCAAAAGAAGAGTTGGACACTCAAAAATTAGTGGTACATTTAAAGGCACTATACTTGCGTGCTTTGATATCTTCAGCACTATTTTTAAATTGCGATGGAAACAGACCCACTCACTTCACTATAAAAAACTACGTAAAGCTCAAATAGATAACTCTTAATATTTTAATAGAACTGAGAACACAATGCTTGCCAGACCAATATATTTGACCGCTATTATTATCGCTTTAATCGCAATAATTATTGGTGGATATTTTATTAATAAAACCATTTCTGATTCTAATGTTACTGAGTTTTGGGATGTTGCAGATAACACTAATACAAAAACCATTGATCATAGCGCATGGCAAACAATATTAGATGACTATTTGATTATTGAGCACCCATCAGGTATTAATCGAGTTGATTATGAAGGCCTAGTAGACGATCAAGAACTACTGATCCAGTATGCTCAATCATTATCTGCAATTGATCCGCGTAGTTACTCTAAAAAAGAACAGATGTCTTATTGGATTAATCTTTACAATGCCTTAACGGTTTTGCTTATTACTCAAAATTACCCTGTCGCATCAATTACTGACTTAGGAGAAACAAAGATAGCTTTTGGGCCTTGGGATGATCAGATAACAACGGTTGCAGGTAAAACTCTAACACTAAACGATATTGAGCACCGTATTTTACGACCTATCTGGCAAGACAGCCGTATCCATTTCGCTGTTAACTGTGCCAGTATTGGTTGCCCCAATCTACAGCCAGAAGTATTTACGAGTAACAACTTAGAAAAGCTATTAACTCAAGGTGCCATTGAATATTTAAGCCATGGGCGAGGAGTAAGATTTGAAGGCGATAAATTAATTTTATCCAGCCTATTCGATTGGTATGCAGGAGACTTCGGTAATGATACACAAAAAGTATTAACCAGTTTAAGTCAGTATGTGCCCGAAAACATTAAACAGAAGCTTAGTACTTACAATGATGATATTGACTATGAATATGACTGGGGTTTAAATGAAGATAAGGAATTATAAGTAAGCGCTATTTGTTAGATCCCCATATTTTTGCCACAGCCCTATCTGAACCTATATAACCTATTAATAAACTCAACAGGCCTGTACCGCCAAAGATGATAAAAGGTAATAAAAACCCTAAACCATCGCTTTTTAAGCCGATAACAAAAACAGCTATCGATAGTAAGGTAAACAAACACCCAACGGTCAATAAAATGGTCCGATGAGATGGCTTATAGCTGAATGGCTCATCACCTTTTTCAAACCAATTCAGTATTGGTGCAAATAATGTTCGTAATATTTTTTTCATTAATACCCCAGTGCCGGCCTTAACCAACGCTCTGCTGTATCGATATCCCACCCTTTTCTTTCAGCATAGTTTTCAACCTGCTCTCTATTAATTTGTCCTAATGCAAAATAACGAGATTCCGGGTGGGAAAAATACCAACCACTAACAGACGCCGCAGGATGCATTGCATAGCTATCCGTTAACTGACAACCTGTTGCATTTTCCACATCCAGCAATTTCCATAATGTTGATTTTTCACTGTGCTCGGGACAAGCAGGATAACCTGGTGCTGGCCGAACACCGTCGTAGGCTTCCTTAATTAGCTCATCATTGGAGAAATTCTCTTCACTGGCATATCCCCAGAACTCTTTACGCACACGCTCATGCATTAATTCTGCAAAAGCTTCTGCAAAACGATCAGCCAGTGCTTTAACCATAATTGAGTTATAGTCATCGTGATCGGCTTCGTATTTTTTTGCCAATTCTTCAGCGCCAAAACATGTAGTAACAAAGCCTCCCATATAATCTTTAATCTCGGACGACTTAGGGGCTACAAAATCAGCTAATGAGCGATAAGGGCGACCTGCTGGGCGATCTACCTGCTGACGCAAATGATGCAAGGTGGCAACGACTTCATTGCAACTATCATCGGCATAGAGTTCAGTACTATCATTATCGATAGCATTGGCTGGATATAGGCCGATAACCGCTCTGCAATTTAACAAATTATTATCAACAATATCAGCAAGTCTCTCCTTTGCATCATTGAACAGTTTCGTGGCTTCTTCTCCCACGACTTTATCACTTAGGATCGCAGGGTACTTTCCATGTAACTCCCACGTTTTAAAAAATGGCTCCCAATCAAAGCGCTCAACAATATCTGCCAGAGGATAATCAATAAAAGTTTTATTCCCTAAAACCTGAGGTTTAACAGGTTGATAAGTAGACCAATCCCAATCTTTAGAAGCAGAGTTTGCTCTCGCCTTTTCCAGTGTTGAAAATGCCTTTTTCGCACGGCGCTTAGCATTCTGTTCTCTGACTTTCTCATTATCTTCTTTGATTGTTTGAATAAAGGAGTCTTTACTCTCACTTAGCAAGCCAGATGCGACCGGCACTGACTTAGAAGCATCTAGTACGTGCACAGTCACACCAGAGTATTCCGGTTCTATTTTCACAGCAGTATGAACTTTCGAAGTTGTCGCGCCACCAATTAATAATGGCAAATTCATATTATCAGCTTCCATCATCTTACTGATAGTTACCATTTCATCTAATGACGGAGTGATCAAACCCGACAAACCTATTATATCTGCATTGTGCTCTTTTGCTGCCGCAAGAATTTTTTCTGGCGGAACCATCACACCTAAATCAATAACTTCGTAGTTATTGCAGGATAAAACGACACCCACAATGTTTTTACCAATATCGTGTACATCACCTTTTACTGTCGCCATAATAATCACACCATTATTTTGACTGACATTTCCTGTACGGCGTTTTTCTTCTTCAATATAAGGCAGTAAATAGGCAACCGCTTTTTTCATCACCCGTGCGCTTTTTACCACTTGTGGCAAAAACATTTTTCCTGCTCCGAAGAGGTCACCAACAACATTCATTCCCACCATTAACGGGCCTTCGATAACCTGTAGTGGTTTATCAAATTGCTGTCTCGCTTCTTCAACATCCTCTTCAATAAATTCAGCGATGCCTTTCACTAAAGAGTGAGTAATGCGTTCTTGTAAATCATTTTCTCTCCATTTTAATTTATCGCTTTCTTTAACTTCCTTATCGACACCCCTCACCTGCTCTGCAAATTCAACCAAGCGCTCACCGGCATCAGGCCGACGATTTAAAACGACATCTTCTACATGCTCTAACAGATCTTTAGGAATATCATCATAGATTGTCAACATACCCGCATTCACAATCGCCATGTCCATACCATTTTTAATGGCGTGATATAAAAATACGGAGTGCATTGCTTCACGCACGGTATCATTCCCACGGAACGAGAAAGACACATTTGATAAGCCACCAGAAACTTTAGCACCCGGTAAATTCTCTTTTATCCATTTAGTGGCTGCAAAAAAATCAACTGCATAATTGTCATGATCAGAAATACCAGTTGCAATTGGGAATATATTAGGGTCAAAAACGATATCCTGAGGAGCAAAACCGACTTTGTTCACTAAGATATCGTATGACTCTTTACAGATATCAATACGGCGTTGATAGGTATCTGCTTGACCCGCAGTATCAAAAGCCATCACCACAACGGCTGCACCATAACGTTTGACGGTACGTGCATAACGAATAAACTCTTCTTCACCCTCTTTTAATGAAATTGAGTTAACAATTGCTTTACCTTGTACACACTGCAATCCAGCTTCGATAATTTCGAACTTGGAAGAGTCAATCATAAAAGGAACACGGACAATATCGGGTTCCGCAGCCAGCAGATTCAAATACCGACGCATAGCCGCAACACCATCAAGCATGGCATCATCCATGTTGACATCAATAATCTGGGCACCGTCTTCAACCTGTACGCGAGCAATTTCTATTGCTTCTTCATAATTCTCTTCTTGGATCAAACGCGCAAATTTACGGGAACCTGTTACATTGGCACGCTCACCCACGTTAACAAAACCCGTTACGTCATTAACGACAAGTGGCTCTAGACCACTCAACACCATATCCGGAATATTTTTACTCATGAACTTATCTTAATTAATTAATTTCAAAAAAACAGATCAATAAAATGCCAGCTAAAAAATAGAATAGCTTATGCCTTTTGTTGGCGGGGTTGATGTTGATCTGCCAGCGCTTTGATAGCTGAAATATGCTCTGGTGTTGTCCCACAGCAACCACCCAAAATATTTAAATGCTGCCCTTCAACAAAAGGTCTAAGCTGATCAACCATCATCTCAGGAGTCTGATCGTATTCTCCAAATTCATTAGGTAAGCCTGCATTAGGGTGAGCCGATACAAATACCGTTGATTGAGCATCAATACGTTTAATATAGGGTAGCAAATCATCAGCGCCCAACGCACAATTTAACCCTATGCTCATCAAGTCACCATGCGCCATAGAAACCCAAAATGCTTCCGGTGTTTGCCCCGATAATGTACGTCCACTGGCATCCGTAATCGTACCCGATACCATCACTAGAATATCTCCGCGCTCTTCACGTACTTCATCTATTGCAAATAAAGCAGCCTTAGCGTTTAGACTATCAAAGACTGTCTCGATCATCAGAATATCTGCACCGCCATCCAACAAAGCATTAGTGGCTTGCTTATAAGCTATACGCAACTCGTCAAATGTGACTAAACGCATTCCGGGGTCATTTACATCCGGAGATAAGGATGCTGTTCTGTTGGTCGGCCCTAAAGCCCCCACAACAAAGCGTGGCTGCTCAGGGGTTTTTAAGGTCCATTTATCTGCTGAACGACGCGCGCATTGTGCGGCATGAAAGTTAATATCATATACAGCAGCTTCTAAACCGTAATCTGCCTGGGCGATAGTAGTGCCATTAAAAGAGTTAGTCGTGGCAAAATCAGCACCCACTTCAAAATAGGCATCATGAATACTCTCAATAATTTCAGGGCGAGTAATCGATAGCAGGTCATTATCCCCTTTGAGCGGGCTCGGGTGGCCTTTAAACTGCTCTCCTCGGAAATCTTCTTCTTCCAGGCTATGTCGCTGAATCATGGTTCCCATGGCTCCATCTAATAACATAATGCGCTCTGTCAGAATGGTTTTCAGTGTCTCTGGGGTCGTTTTTGCCATGGATATGCCTTGGGATATATAAATCAGATCGTATAAAAGTGCCGCATTCTACAGCAAAGTGCTGCCAGGATCAGTGAAAATATCAACCTATATCAAAATATTTTGATATAGGTTGATATTTTCACCTTAATAAGCCCTAAATGGACCCAAATATAGGGAATCCACACTGTAGCAACCACAGGATTACTGCACATTTTCAATGAACCAATGGTAATTTTTACTATCAAACCGCTTCCAGAATCTTCTACAAGATATCAATGATGTTTAAATAATGTGGAGCAACCAATGAGCAGCATAATTTCTAAAAGATCCCCTTTTTCTGTGAATGAGACAATGGATAAATTTGAAGCCATCATCAAAGAGAAAGGATTAAATATCGCAGCACGCGTCAATCACAAAAAGAGCGCTGAAAACGTTGGTTTGGAGATGAATGAAGCCCAAGTACTGATTTTTGGGAACCCAAAAGCCGGAACGTTGATCATGCAAGAAAACATTATGGCAGCTTTAGACTTGCCTATGAAAGTTGTTGCTTATCAAAATAATGATAATGAAGTTTATATTGCCTACCATAGCCCAGCAAAAATCGAGCAAGAATATAACATCCAAGGCAACACTGTAATTGAGCAAATATCTGCTGCATTAGATAACTTAACATCTGCTGCTATTGCTTAAGATTTTTTCCGCTACATAAACGAATGACAGGGCGAAACGACGTTAGATCATTGCGATTTATGAGCGATAGATACGTTGAAGCACTCCAAATGCCCAATTAACCTCTTTAAAGTTAGTTAAATCACCACCTCGATCGGGGTGGTGTTCCATTGCTAAGCTACGATAACGCTTTTTAATGTCGGAGTAAGTGACGGGGTGTTCTAAGGAAAAAACCGCTAATGCTTTATCAGAGTCCTCATTTACCAGTAATCTTTCCCAAAATTGATTCAACAACTGGTTAACAGAATCTTCTGTCGCATTTGTCAGTTGAGTCATATCCAAATAGTAAGCACGCAGGGCTTCGTCCGAGGTGTAATGTGTAACATTCGTTGAAGAACTTTCCCTTTTTATAGCAGGATGCAACTGAATCGCCAAGGCTGAAATTTCAAGGTATTGGTCTTCCGCCCAATAATTGACTTGTAATTGATAGAGTGCATTAAAAACCAAGAAATGACTAGTAAATAAATCCAGAGAATCACCAGCATTGGTTGGTAAAGACCAGCCCTGCTCGTTAAGCATTTGTATCAGTTGATATTCAGACAAAGGCTCAACCGCCACTTCTAAAATACAGCGAATTCCTTCTATCAAATGGTCATTGGAATGAACATGCATTACGGCGTAGTGTCATTAGCTTGTGAATGAATGCGAGGAATAGATGGCCAAGGGAACTGCCAAGGAGCATTAAGATTTTCTTCAACAAAAAAGATAGTATCCTTATTAAATTCATCACCACTCGGTAAGCATTGATACGAATAGTCATTGCCTTGATAATGAAAGCGCAGTATATATGCATGTAGATGCATACGCATCGGGCTTTCCTTATCAACAGAGCCATAACGTTTATCGCCCGTTATTGGCGTACCAAGACTTTTCAATGCAACACGTAACTGATGAGTTTTGCCTGTATAAGGCTTAAGAATAAACAAGCGTTTACCTTCGCCTAATCCATAGCTAAAAAACTGTGTAATTGCTGGTTTGGTTTTTGTTTTCGACAGTTTCCAGCTGCCATTACGCGTACGCAGCATATCACCAATAATCAGGCCTTGTTTTTTACTTGGCTTTTTATGGCTTAGCGCCAAATAATATTTTTCTACTTTTCGCAACTGAAACAATTGGGATAATTGGCTGCAAGACTCTGCATCTTTAGCACAAAGTAACAAGCCTGATGTTGCTTTGTCTAACCGATGAACAGGAACAATATAATCGTTATTCATGTCCTGACGAAGCTGTTCTATTAAGCCCTCACCACTTTCATTGTGAATAGAAACCTCTGGCTGCTTATTAACAACCAGAAACTCATCATTATCTGCAATTATTTGATACAAAATATGTAGTGAGACTTATTTAAACAGCCCTTTTAATTTGTCAACATCGTCCGACGATATTTTATCACCTAGTTTTTCCTTTAATTTCTCCTTTAATTTTTCTTCGGCTTTATCTTTAGCAAGGTCCCCTAGTTCTTTCTTTACTGCTTTTTGTGCTTTTTTCAATATGCTATTAACGATAATAGGCGCAATCTCTTCCGGCGCTAACCCTTTAGTTTTGTTACCAATATTCGTTTGAGTATATCCAGGGATTGTTAATGATTTGCCACCGTATTTTTCTGTTTCTAAAGTGAGGCTACTTTCCCCAAACCGAAGCTTTTCAATCATTAAACGCACCTCAGGCTCAGAACCTGAAGATTGGCTACTAGCGGAACTGGAACTAGAATCGCCACCCGAAGATTTCATATTGTCAATTAACGCTTGAATATTAGTATCCGTAATATTTTTCTGCTCAGCTCGCAACTGCACTGCATCAACATAAATTTCTTTAATCACTTTCACATCGCCAGGTAAGGACTCGATATCAATTTGCAGCCCTACGTCGCCCACTGACAGCAAGCTATTACCACTATAACCTTTAGGGTTTGCGATAGTAATGCCACTTATCTCTCCCTTACCTTCTACCAACTTAATATCAACACTGCTCACATTGACCGATGTTTGTAAGGTGTCGGTGCCAACAGATTCAATAGCCTCTTCTACAATGCCATTAATATTTTTCAACACAAAAAACACAGCGATAGCAATAAGAATAATTGCAACAGCCAAAAGACCTAAAATAATTTTTACTATTTTCATATTATGTGCGCTCGCCTTGAATAGGTTGAGAAATGGAATTTGATTTAGATTCTGCTTCTGGCATGGAATCCGGTAACTCCGAACCTGGAGTCACCTGCTTTTCATTATCGGCCGGAGGTAGTTCCTGTGTATTGGGTTCAGTTTTTAAATCATCAATGGTTGAATCTATCGATTTCCTTGCTTTCTTTAATTCACTCTCAACTGCATCAAGTAGCGTTTCCCAACCAGAAACGACAGCTTTATTGGTTTCCTTTAGCATGCCTTCAATGCTAGTTTTTTCCAACTCTTCAATTTTAGCTTGAGCAGCGGTCAATGAATCTTGAGTCTCAAGCAGCTGCTTTTCCAGCTCAACATTATCACTGATAAGTTGTTGGTTTTTTGTGTGCATATCATAGAGAAACCACGCTTCGACTATGACAACGACTAAAAGAATTTTTGCAAGCCAGGACCAGAATATTTTCATTATGCACCTCCCCTCCTTTAGCTATTAATGAATGTTTATCTCTATTATCTGCTTTATTTTTCATCACTTTTTATATCATTAAAGACACATTCCAGAAGCAATGATTGTAATTGATAACCTTACTCGAAGCGCCGTATAAAGATCAAGTCCGCCTTGTCAGCACTGTGAAATGCCCATAAATCAAAGCCACAGCAAACTTTTTTGTATTATCATGTCTAACCGGTAAGGTTTTAGTCAGGATCCTCCCTGCCAATAAAAATGATATGAGGCCCCTATGTTCGATATGTTCTCCATTACAGTGCTTAACTTCCTAGTACAACTATTTATACTGCTGGTAGGTGTTGCTGTATTAACGATCATCGTTTTATATATTATTGACATTACACAAACATCACATACTATTCGTCGTAATTACCCTGTCATTGGTCGCTTTCGCTACTTTTTTGAGCATATTGGTGAGTTTTTCAGACAATATTTCTTTGCCATGGACCGCGAAGAACTACCCTTTAACCGAGCAGAGCGCAGTTGGGTTTACAGAGCGGCTAAAAACGTTGATCGTACGATTGCTTTTGGCTCCACTCGAAATATGTCATCAACCGGTAGTATTTTTTTCCTTAACTCTGCCTTTCCAACACTCGACGAAGATATAGTCGAACCAGCTATGGTGACTATTGGTCCAAACTGTAAACACCCATACTCTACCGCCTCACTAATCAATATTTCGGCAATGAGCTATGGTGCATTATCAGCACCTGCGGTAAGAGCACTCTCTTTAGGTGCAAAAAAAGCAGGTTGCTGGCTAAATACAGGCGAAGGCGGCTTATCAAAGTTTCATTTAGAAGGTAATGCCGATCTGGTTTTTCAAATTGGCACTGCTAAATATGGTGTGCGCGATTTAAATGGTAATTTATCTGACAGTAAACTTGCGGAAATAGCAGCACAACCACAAGTTAAAATGTTTGAGTTAAAGCTCAGCCAAGGTGCAAAACCAGGTAAAGGAGGTATTCTACCCGCGAATAAAGTATCTGCAGAAATAGCAGAAATTCGTGGAATTAAAGAAGGCAAGCCATCTATTAGCCCCAATGGCCATTTAGATATCAAAAAACCTGAAGATTTACTGGACATGATACACCACATACGTGAAGTTACTGGTAAACCTGTCGGCTTTAAATTCGTATTGGGTGAACAGAGCTGGTTCGAAGAGCTATTGCGATTAATGCATGTAAAAGGTAAAGATTACTACCCCGACTTTATCACCCTAGACAGTGCTGATGGAGGTACCGGTGCTGCACCACAGCCTTTAATGGACTTTGTAGGCTTACCGTTAAAAGAAAGCTTGCCATGGGTCATCGATCAATTGATTAAATCGGAATTGCGACAACATATAAAAGTCATCGCATCAGGCAAGCTTATTACACCCTCTGCTGTTGCTTGGGCAATCGCTATGGGAGCCGATTTTGTAAACTCTGCAAGAGGCTTTATGTTCGCTCTTGGCTGCATACAAGCTTTACAGTGTAATAAGAATACTTGCCCTACCGGTGTAACGACTCACGATAAAAAATTACAGAGAGGCCTTGTGCCACACAATAAAGCTGAACGTGTCGCCCACTACCACAAAAGTATTACCTATGGCGTCGGTATCATTGCACATTCATGCGGTGCATCCAGCCCTAGGCAAATGCAAAGAAAGCACGTGCGTGTTGTTATGCAAAATGGTTTGTCAGTTCCGCTTAATGAATTGCACCCAGAACCTATACGAATAGTAGAAAGCATTTCTTAATAAAAACGTCAAAAAAAACGCTAAAAATACGGTTGATAACATTGACTAATGGTTTTAGACTGACATTGTTTCGAGTCAACAAATTATTTTAAAAAAATCAGTGCTTGAAAATAAGGTAAAACATCAGCTTATCCATGTGGTGAAATAGACATATAGATTAAAGCTTTAGCTGATAGCATTTGATTTTGATGAAATGAGTATCGAAACATACAGATCTCCTCAGTTACATCAAGGTTTAACAATGTCAGAAAAATTAAATGGAACCGTTAAGTGGTTCAACGAAAGTAAAGGATATGGGTTTATATCTCGCGATAATGGCCCTGATCTATTTGTTCATTTCAGCAATATCACCGGCGACGGCTTTCGCACACTGAAAGATGGGCAGCCAGTGACCTTTACTGAAGGCCAAGGGCAAAAAGGCCCTCAAGCTGAGAACGTCGAAGTCGCCTGATGGGTAGTATCAAGTAGGCGATACGCTCACACTACTTGCCACTCACTATAATCGGCCCCTATAAAGCTTGCTGTTAACAGCAAGTCTGATGGTTTTCTATACTATTCAGATCTTGTTTTAATTAAAATACTATAAAGCTCTAGGCTTTTTATAACAGTTAGGCTAGAATGCGCCCCTCTTTTGGCACAGCAGCAGAGTGCTTAAGTTGTAGAGGAAAAAGCTGTAAAAAACACAGCCTCTCTTAAACAACTCACACTGACTCTGTATAATCGCTGAACCTAAGATGGCGCGGTGGCAGAGTGGTAATGCAGCGGATTGCAAATCCGTCAACGCCGGTTCGATTCCGACCCGCGCCTCCACTTTGTAATGCGCCTAAATTAGGCCAAAACCTCTGAAAAGAGTGGATTTAGTGTATTAATACTAAATTCAATAATAGTAAGCCACCAATGCTTACTTTAAATAAAACTTTCCCGTTTGCCCGGGTGGTGGAATTGGTAGACACACAAGACTTAAAATCTTGCGATCGAAAGATCGTGCCGGTTCGATTCCGGCCCCGGGCACCATTGACTATTTAACTAAATCCAGTTATTTCTTATTATTCAATAGCTTAGAGTTGATAATCTATAATTACTCCTCTTTGGTGCCGCGTTATAGGATATAGAGTAACCTCATACTTCTTCCGTAACTATCCACTTTATTGCGTTTACAATTAAAGTTTGAAAAATTAGATTGCTATAAGCTATATGATCATGCCCAAATTGTAGATAGACAACTGTTGAATTCTTGGCGGGTTTAGTCCAACCCAATAAATTGCTACCTTTTGGATGCTGTTTAAAGTCTATTCCACCCATACGAAAATTATCAGCCGTGAAATCAAAGTCACTACGTAGTAATGGCGTAACATCCTCTTCGTTAACTGGCATCATATAAACTTCATCCCTTATTGAAAACTTTGCACCTAACCCTGCTGTGACTGGGTGCTCTGGATCAACAATACTCACGTTTTGGGTTGTTCTAAAGCGATAACCTGAGCCTGGGTAAGTCTTGCCTTTTAACTCTCCGGGCAAAAAATGAAATCGTCCTCCTAAAATTTCTGCGAATTCTGGCCATGTTGGCCATGCAGCAATAGCATGATGCAAAAATATCATAGGCTTACCATCACCCAACAGTCTGAGAAAGTTTTCTTTGTATTTTTCACTGGGGTCGTAATGTGTGAATGGTGGATCGCTGTGAGTAAAAATAACACCGGGCATATCATAGAATACAATCACATCGAATGGGTCTGTATTTTCTGGTGTTAGTACACCTTCTGTAGCCGGGTGTTCGATATGCGTCCAACCAATAGTCGTTTCAGAATCCGCATTGCTTAACGCATCTATCATATTAAAAAAGGGTTCTCGCTCAAATGTATGTCCCTTAGTGACTAATAACGCTTCGATATTCTTCATTACTTTTTCCTTTATAAAAGACAATGGCATAATCTATTTACCACCGCACTTACCACTTCTAACTTTACTTGATAACAGTATTTTGAGTACTGATTGATACTTAAGCTTCGTCTTGTTTGATTGATTTGTTGTAGTCCGTTGAATGAGGTATTGCTGCTCCACGAATCAAAGCAGGACGCGCCTCCAGTTGATTCAACCACCGTTGTAAATGAGGCAGATCATCAATACCGACACCTGCCCAGTTATGAATGCGTGCCCAACCCCAATTGGCGATATCAGCGATTGAAAAATCACCCGCTAAAAACTCATTATCATTCAGCTGAGTGTTCAAAACTTCGTAAAGCCGACGCGTTTCTTTTTGATAGCGCTCAATGGCGGCTGGTATCTTTTCTGAGAAGTAGCGATAAAAAACATTCGCTTGTCCTTGCATTGGCCCGAGCCCTCCCATTTGAAACATTAGCCATTGGATAGCTCGTGAACGCCCTTTAATATCCGTTGGTAAAAGTCGCCCTGTTTTTTCAGCGAGATAAATCATAATCGCACCCGATTCAAATATAGAAAAACTATCAACACTATGATCAACAATGGCCGGGATACGACCATTGGGGTTAATAGCGATGTAACTCGGGTCTTTTTGAAAACCGGTGTTAATATCAATAGGCTTCAAATTATAAGGTAATTCAAGCTCCTCCAATGTTGCAGAAACTTTCCAACCATTGGGCGTTGCCCATGTGTACAAGTCTATATCAGCCATAATTTTAACCCCACTTAATTGAACAGCCCATACTCGCAGTTTGGTGCTTAGGACCTTGCCCTGTTTTGGCGATTGCTTTCATAGCATTTACGAGTTCTTTAGTACGATTGCTCGAGTTACCCATTGCTGCATCGTCAATACGTCCGCGATACTGCAGTTCTCCACTCTTGTTGAAACCGAAAAAATCAGGAGTACAGACTGCTTTATAAGCACGCCCTACGGATTGATCTTCATCCACTAAGTAAGGGAAGGTAAACCCTTTTTCGTTCGCATAGCGTTTCATAAAGGGTGGGCTATCAATCTCGACATAGCGGTAATCATTTGACATAACTGCCAGTACATTGATTCCTTCTGCTTGAAGTTCTTTGACATCATTAACAAACCGATCTGCTATCGCTTGTACGTAAGGACAGTGATTACAAATAAACGCAATCAATAAGCCTTTGTCACCGAGCTGTTCGGACATTGTGTAGCTATTCCCATCAGGATCTTTCAAGGTAAATTCGGGTGCCTTCCACCCGAAGTTACAAATTGGTGTATTTAGTAACATAATTTCATTCCTCTTTACTTAAAAATTATTGGGAAATTTCTAAAATATTTTTGGCGTAAGGTGAATAAACTTCAGCTACCTGCTGAGCCATTGGGTCAGGGTACACAAAGAAGTCACCCGATTTAAGTGCGGCAAGAATGCCATCAGAAACTAAGCTTGGTAGTGGCGCACCCTCACCCATACCGGCAGAATCAGCCATATCCGTTTTAAGTGGACCCGCAATAACACTTATAACTTGCGTTCCTTGATCTGCCCATGCTTCTCGCAACCCTTGAGTCACGGAATAAGCTGCAGCTTTTGATGCTGAATATCCAGTAAAAGGTAAGAAGTTTTTAATGGATGCCAAGGAATTCATCTGAACAAATGCGCCACCTCCATTACTCTTCAGAATAGGGCCAAACGCTTGTGCAAGATGAATAAGTGGATAAACATTTCCTTCCATCTGGTATTTTAATCCTTCAAGCGCATTGTCATCTAGGGGTGAGGACAAATGTACAACGCCTGCATTTGAAACAACCAAATTGACATCAGTTGCTATTTTAACTCCGTTATCAACGGTATCTTTACGCGAAAGATCAAACTCAACCGGCACTACACGATCACCATATTTTTCTTTTAGTCCATTCACTGATGAAAGATTTCTAACAGCCGTATAGACCTTTATAGCACCAGCCTCTAACAACCCTTCAGTGATTGCTTTTCCAACGCCACGATTTGCGCCAGTTATAAATGCAATAATTGTATTTGTTTCAATAGTCACTTTAAATTCCTCTTCGTTAAATATAAGTAACCACATAAAATTTTATCCAAATTAAAAATATGGTTACTCATGATTGCAATAATAATTAAACCGTATCTTCAGCTGTTGAAGCCCATGCATTTGCCGCAAAAGCGTCATCCAGACTCGTTTCTGCAATATGATTTGTGTAATTCGACATAACTTTCAGGCTTGTACCCAAAATTACTTCGAGCAAGTTTTCTTGTGTATACCCAGCACCAAGGAAAGAATTAACTTGGGCTTCTGTGGGCCAACCTCGACTTTCATTAATAACAGCAGCAAATACGCGTAGCGCTTCGAGTTTTGTATCCGCTATTGGTGTGTCATTACGTAGAGATTCAATAACATCTGCTTTAACACCTGCCATTTGGGAAATAGAGGTGTGCGCCGCCATGCAATAGACACAGCCATTTAACCGGTTGTTCGTCATCATAATGATCTGTCTTTCTGTTTCAGAGAGACTTGTTTTATCAAAAATACCTGCTAATACCATATAGCCTTCTAACAATGCTGGTGCTTCTGCCATGGTTCCTAGAAGATTAGGAACAAAGCTATACGCATTTTTTGCACCTTGCAGATATTGTTTTGACGCTTCAGGTGCTGATTCAATTGTGTGTGTTGTAAAAGAGCTCATCATATTCTCCAAAATTTAGTTTTAAATATTTTGACCATTCAGTACAAACAAGTGCGAAAAGATAGGCAAGCCCTTCTTGCTTTTGCTTGTTTATACCAGTCAGTACAAACAATATTAAGCAGTCTATACCGATCAGTCAAATCTTTTTTTAGTCTATTTATAAAGAAAATATTTAGTTAAATAAAATCAACCAGTTAGGATTGTTAGTACTAGTAGGAATTGATAGATTAATCTATGATAGCTTGGATAAAAGCTCATATCAGACAGATAAATAAAAATCCTCTACCCGTCTGTTACATTGATATATAAGAACGGAAAGCTGTGGATATGCGCAGCTTTTTGAAACGATTGAGTGCAGTGCAGATAAGATAAAGATACTTTCTACTGAATTAAGCCAATCGCTTGGGTTTTGATTGCTGAGAGGCTGGACTTATCAAAAACTCCTCGAGCAAGCACACGAAGACCAACAAGAAGGGCTAATAAACCCTTAGCTCCAGTGTCAGGGTCAACATCTTTTGGAATAGAACCTGTTTTAATCCCTAGGCTAATTTGTCGTTCGAAGAAAGATTCTGTACCTTTCAAACCTTTTTTAACTGCTTTCTGAATATCACTGTCATGATTAGGTAAATCCAAAGCAGTATTAACCAAAAAACATCCTTTTTTTTCTGTATCGGTAAGGCTTTCTTTTATAAGTGCATCGAAAAGCTTATTTATCGCCAGCACTGGATCTTCTAATAACTCTAATTGGGCTAGTGTATCGCGCCGTTGTTCACGCTCATATTTAAGTAAGCTTTGGGTAAAAAGCTTCTTTTTACTACCAAAAGCATTATAAAAACTGCCTTTATTGATCCCGATGGCTTTCAGTAAATCAGCGAGAGAGGTTGCTTCGTATCCCTTAGCCCAAAATACTTCTGTGGCTAGATCTATTGCACCATCAATATCGAATGACTTTTCCCATGGCATGATAAAATACTCTAAAAATTGTCTATACAGCTATATTTATACTGATTGGTCAAAATGTCAATGCTTTATCCGTCATTATTAACTATTCCATCACGATTGTAGTTTTAAATTAATTTATGGTAAAAACTACTTTATCATTAAAATATTTTACTCATGATGATGCTTTATACCATCTGGATATGAGTGCATGTATCGCATGTACCCTTTTGCAGGCGAGGCTAGATAAGCTTGCGGCTCGGAAAAAGTTTTATTGAGCAGTGCTATTTGTTCTTTAGTGAGACTCTGAGTAGCCTGCTTTTACTGCACAAAAGCAACCCACGATAGCTGCAATAGTCCTGACCCAATGCACAATTTGCCAAGTGCTTAGAGTATCAGCAGCTTCTTGTGCAGACATTGTACCGCTGGCTAAGGCTGCGTTGGTTCCAGCGAAGTAGATAGGGAAAGTCGCCAGCATACATAATGCGCAAACTGATGCTGCTATAAGCCAGTATCGTGTGTGCAGCTTTTTCCACACGGCTAAACCGGTAGCTAGTAATGTAACACCTGTTGCGGAGAAACCAATTGGCTTCATTGTATTTGCGATATAGTGGCTGTTTGTACTAATCCACTGAGTGAATTCGAGAGGTTGTAGAGATTGCCAGTAAGGAACCAGGCCGAGCGCCAGGAGTAACAGCGCACCTCCGAGCAAACCTAACAATAAAGCTGCGATTTGTGCCAATGTATTCATTGTTATTCTCCGGTTATTTTTTTGCAAACCACATGCGACGCAGCAGTCCGTCTTGTTTGATAAAATGGTGATAAAGTGCGGCGCCTATATGCAGAACTAAAAGTCCAATAAGCACTCGTGAGACAATGGCGTGCGGTGTTCTTGGAAGGTAATCCCAAAAGTCAGGAAATGCCGCAAGATCGGCACCTGCAAAAATAAATGGGCCAGCGCCTGAAAGCACCATGGTTCCAATGCCGCTTGAAGACATGCCGAGAATGATGACGTAAAGGAAAATATGCACCGCTTTTGAAAGACGACTTTGCCAAACCGGCATGTTTATAGGAGCCGGCTTTTTATCCACTTTAACCCACCAGGCAATTCTGGCCAAAGTCAGTAACAAGAGGGTTAACCCAAGTGGCACATGGATACGTAAAAACAAAATTTTGGCAGCAGGATCATCAGCTGCTTCAGAACGAAATCCCGAACCTAATAAGATTAAAATCAGTAACGCGGTCAACCAATGAATGACAACAGCAACAGAGCCGTATTGGTTTTCTGAACTTTTACGAGTCATTCGATAGCCTCCTAATATTTTTATTATTTAATAAAATGCCTCGAGTTTTCAAAATCACAAACTCATCATTTTTTTAATGCGTTTCGATAATCAGAGGGCGATTGCCCTGTCCAACGCTCAAATGCGCGGCGAAAAGCGCGTTCGTCTGAGTATCCGAGTAGAAGCGCAATCGCGCTGACATTGTTGCGTTCATTATTAAGAAGCTCTTTGGCACGAAGCTCTCGGACATCGTCAATCAACTCCTGAACTGATGTTCCTTGCGCTGCCGTCGCTCTTTGAGCAGTACGCAAGCTCATATTGGCGGCCGCGGCAACACTAGACGCACTAAATATACCACCAAGTGCATTTTCTTCTGCGGCCCTTCTCAGCAGAGTGAGTTCGCGAGATTCATTACTCACGTTAATTTGCTTTTTGATAACGCTAAGATGCGTCATCACATAATTAAAAAGGTTTATATTCGCGTACTTTATCTTTGTACTTAGTTTTTCAGGTCTAAAAAAGAGGGCCATTTCAGGTGCATTGAATTCAACCGGCACACCAAAATAATCAATGTAATGGGATACCTCGCAGTTAGGTTCATGCTTAAACGTCACGCGCTTAAGGCAATCGTTTACCCCTAAAAAATCAGAGAATAGTCGAGCGACTAATCCCATCCCCACCTCATGCGAGCGCCCATCATCAATATGGTCCATCGGGTGCCGGGATGTAAGCCACGTACCGGAAGAATCCTCAGTAAAAGCAATTTCCAACTGATCTGCGATGATCACGCTATTTTTAACAAATATTTCAATTGCTGTTCGCAAGTCATCAGCAAACTGAGCGCCATCGGCAAGGCCGCCGAAGTATGAAAATGGCGTTGCACGCGCCATTTCAAGCGCAAAAGGCTCTCTTGGGAATCTCTGTGCAAGCAAAGCCAGAATATTCGGCATCATATCTTCGGGCGATCGAGTTTCAGGTTTTAAAAGCTCAAAGCACGATACACCCGTAGCCTTTTCAATTTCATCTGCTGAAAGACCACGTGATAGAGCATATGATACATTTGCCGCAGCGGCACCGGCACTTAAAGTGGACACTATTCTTTATACTTCCGGAAATTAACGTCTAAATAAAAAAGCAAAACATGTAATGTTGATGTTTTTATTAAAAAGCGCGGATTATTAATCTGTTCTACGCTCCCCCCTTACTTAGAAACTTCTAATAAGGTATTAATATAGGGTGAGTTTATCAGGACAAATCCCGACAAGACGAGGACAATAGGCGACAAATTTAGGACATTTCCCGCCAACTATGACGATCTAAGTTTTCGATTGCCTATTGCTCTTAATTATTTAGTCGTTTGCCTTAGCAACTTTCACAAAAACTGATAAGTCATTTAGATTAGTATTTTTTATTGTTCTGATATCCAATCAATTTTTTAAATAAATTGACTTTTTAAGGCAATAAAACATCTCATATTTGATTGCAAGAACTAACCAATACCCAGAATTCTAACCGAACTAAGCAAGAAATGATATGCCCGAAATAACTGAAATATTTGTGATCTTCATGGAATACTTAATTACCACAAACTCAAATAGCTCGAGCTTATATGCTGAAATCTATACATTCCCAGACCATGGCACAGCCAAAAGAGTAATAACGCAATTTGCCCTGTGCGATTCTGCGAAGACATTTCTTGCTGAGGAGAATAAAATATTATGCGAGTGATACTTAATTCTGAAACAAAAAAGTATCAAAAGATCAGAGCATTTTTTTAAATGGCAGCTTTGTAAAAAAGTACTTATTCACATTTTAAATTTCAAAAATACAATGTTCGCTTTCATTGTCTAAAAATAAATTCGCTACACTTTAATATATGCTTCCACTATCAGAGAATCGATAAGACTCGTCTTTAGCAGAGACTCAAGCGTAAATAATTACTGCTTCTTTTTTATTTGGTTACTACGAAAAACTAGCCAAGAGATTCTGTAGTACCTTCATGATCAGTACCTTCATAATCACTTACAATCGTGCATCCCGTGCTTAAAACTGCCACAACAAATAATAAATAAAACGTTTTCATTTTCACCTCTTTAACTTGCAATTAAACTTATGGAGTTAGAACAACTTATAGACAATAAGTTCATCGCTGAAGGTAGTTCGTCACTCTATTTGCTCATACATACTCATCATATATAGACAGGTTAATTATTCTTGTAGTTTTGCTCTCTTGAGCTACACTTTTAAAGCACACCAAATTCTGTTCTCTCTATTGATTGGGATTTCACCTTTTATGAGTATTGCACTACCCCTTCCGGAAGATAAAAAATTAATGGTAACTTACCGGGTTGAGCCTGGATGCTTAGGACCTAAAGGTAAAGACCATATCGAGGCATTTTGCGACTATGCTGAAAAAGGTGTCGCTGATGTGGATGCCGACTTTGTACACTGGCATATCACTCCACGGTATGACAAAACCTTGTCTGAAATGCAATATTCAGTAAATTCAAAGAAGCTGTCTCATGATAAGGCTGATAAATACCTGAATGTTTTCGATAAGCACCTGGATGAGTTTGAAGGCCACCTACAGGATAAACTAGCGGTACTAATCGATACCTATTGGAAAAGATAGCCTCTCTTCTGCCTACCCTGCTGTTAACATTCACTTGCATCAGACCAGCGGTTTGTTTACATTCAGCCTATTACTCACATTCATAGCTACCCATTACACTTTTTACACTATCTGTATGCATAAAAAAATTGTCTCAAAAATTATTACCCTGCCTGTCACCTTATTAACGACTCTGGTCGGATTAACAGGCTGCGAAAAGAAACTCAGCAATGATGAGATTAATCAGCTCTACAGTAATAAACCTTCTCCAGTAACATCCCCGATTAAGGTCTATCACTTAGGTCATAGCTTAGTGGGTAAGGACATGCCTGCAATGCTTAAGCAACTAGCGGGAGAAGGCCATGAATTTAACTCCCAATTGGGCTGGGGAGCGACGCTACAGTCCCATTGGGACCCTGAAATCCCCATTAATGGCTTTGATTCGGAGAATAAACACGCCGAATATCGAGATCCTCATGAAGCAATTGATAGCCAGGAATACGATGCCTTTGTAATAACTGAAATGGTAGAAATTAAGGATGCGATTAAATACTTCGACAGCCCGAAATACTTCACCAATTTTGTAGAAAAAGTAAGCAGCAATAGCCCCAAAACACGCATCTATCTCTATGAAAGCTGGCATGAAGTCACTGATCCGAATGGTTGGATCAATCGACTCGATAGCGATCTAGCCGACTATTGGGAAGGCAAGATTTTACATAAAACACTGGCTAAGCTGGATGGGCAGGTGACTGTTTATGTGATTCCCGCGGGACAGGTATTGTCTGCTTTTTTTAAAGAGGTTGAGCGCTTAGGCGGCATCGAAGGCATTCAGTCACCAGAAGATATCTTTGCGCGAAAACAAGAGGATGGCAGTCTGGACCCAATCCATATTAACGATTTGGGTAACTATTTCGTCGCCCTCGTCCACTATGCCGTACTTTATGGAAAGTCACCTGAAGGACTGCCTTATGAACTCAAAAAAGCAGACGGTAACGATGCTACAGCCCCTTCACTTGAAGCAGCAACACTCATGCAGAAAATTACGTGGGATGTTGTCAGTCGTTACTCGAAAACAGGAGTATAAAAATTACTCTTCCTTGTCTGGCATTAAATCTGGCCACGCTGCTTTGAGATAAATGACCATAGACCATAAGGTCAATAAAGCAGCGATATATAATGTGATATATCCGATGGTTGTTAAGAATGTAGGCTCTGCGGGGTTATCAAACAGTAAAACAACGATGGATGTCATTTGCAAGGTTGTTTTCACCTTACCGACCATTGATACAGCAACGCTGGCTCGCTTGCCGAGTTCTGCCATCCATTCACGTAATGCTGAAATAACAATTTCACGGCCGATAATGATCACTGCTGGCACAGCAAATAAGGGGGTAGCGTGCACTTCCACCAACAATACAAGGGCAACAGCAACCATCAATTTATCCGCTACTGGGTCTAAAAAAGCCCCAAAAGGCGTACTTTGATCATAGGTCCGAGCTACCCAACCATCTAACCAATCAGTAATCGCTGCCAGCAGAAATATTAGAGAAGAGACGGAAAAACGCCATTCATACGGCAGGTAAAAAACCACTACCAACAGAGGAATTAACAAAATACGTAGTAAAGTCAGTTGGTTAGCGAGCGTCATTCATTGATTACCTTAACTTAGAGGGTGACACGTTACTCATTACGCAGCGCGCTGTAAATATCCTCTGCAATTTTTTTACTAATACCGGGCACTTTTAACAAATCAGTGACCGTCGCTTTCTCCACTGCTTGCAAGCCCCCAAAGTGCCTCAACAGCTCTCTACGACGTTTAGCGCCAACTCCAGGTATACCTTCCAGACTTGATGTTTTCCGCTTCTTATCTCGCCGCTGTTTGTGTCCAGTAATTGCGAAACGGTGCGCCTCGTCGCGAATTTCCTGAAGAAGATGTAATGCTGGCGAATCGCCATTCAGTGTTTTCTCTTTACCATCGGTAAATACCAGGGTTTCAAACCCCGCTTTACGAGTGGTTCCCTTGGCAATACCCAATAACATGACTTGCTGTACACCTAATTCAGCTAATACGGCTTTTGCTTTGCCTAACTGGCCTTTACCACCATCGATAACCAGAATATCCGGGTGAACGCCCTCACCCTTTTGTAAACGCGTGTAACGCCGTGTTAATGCCTGCTCCATTGCAGCATAGTCATCACCACCCGTTATACCTTCTATATTAAAGCGTCGATAATCTGATTTTAATGCGCCCTGCTGGTTAAAAACAACGCAGGAAGCGACGGTCAACTCGCCACTGCTATGGCTGATATCAAAACACTCGAGACGCTCAGGTAACTCTTCAAACCCTAACACCTCCTGAAGTGACTCAAAACGCTTAAGTAAGCTCGCCTTTGTCCCTAAATGCTGCAATAGGTTTTGTTCAGCTGCAGCCATGGCCAACGATAACCACTTCTGTCGCTGGGACTTTACATTAGAGCTGATAGTGATTTTACGATGCGCTTTTTCTGACAATGCATCGATAAATAGCTGCTTATCTTCATCCGACACATTTTGGTTAATAATGATGTCTTGTGGCAGTTCGCGCGTACCACTGGCTAAATAAAATTGCGCCATAAAGGCCAGTAAAAACTCTTGCTCACTCGTATCCAATTTATCATCATGAAAATAGCTTTTACTGCCCAAAATACGGCCATCGCGAATAAAAATCACATGGACACAATGCTGTGTTGATCGCTTATAAATAGCAAACACATCAACGTTGGCCGAACCCGCTTCCATCGCGTGGTCAGACTGGATTCGTCGTAACGCACTGATTTGGTCACGCAATAGTGCTGCTTTTTCAAAATCCAATACCTCTGATGCCTGCTCCATCTTATCCGCAAGTTCTTGCATCAATTCGTTAGATTGGCCCTTTAAAAACATCTTTGCATGCTGCATATCCGCTTGATAATCATCCGGCGAAATATAATTGACACAAGGAGCGGTACAGCGATTAATCTGATATTGCAGGCAAGGACGACTGCGATTGTTAAATACACTATTTTCACATTGCCGTACACGAAATGTTTTTTGCAAAAAGCTTAGGGATTGAAAAACAGCACCGGCACTGGGGTATGGCCCAAAATACTCCCCCTTACGCTTACGCGACCCTCGGTGAAAACTAATCCGTGGGTAGTCCTCATCTGAAATAAAAATGTAAGGATAAGACTTGTCGTCACGTAATAAAATATTATAGGGTGGTTTCAGCGCCTTGATTAAGTTTTGTTCCAGTATCAATGCCGCTGACTCAGACTCGGTCATTGTGACCTGAATGCTGGCTATTTTGGCAACTAATGCCTGAGTTTTAATACTCAAGCCACCTTTAGCGTCGGGAGAAGAGTTTCTAAAATAGCTACTTAGTCGATTCTTTAAGTTTTTAGCTTTGCCGACATAAAGAATTTTATCTTTGGCATCAAACATCTGATAAATACCTGGCTGGGTATTTACTGTTTTTAGAAATTGCTTATGGTCAAAGGTTGTTTCAGACATTGGTCATGGAAAGGTAAAAAAAGAGAAAAATAAATTATTCCAAAGTATCAATATCAAAGACCTTATGCTTAATGGCGAAATGAACTAGCTCAACATCACTGCTGATATCGAACTTTTCGAAGATTCGGTAACGATAACTATTAATAGTTTTAGCACTAATATTCAATGTTTCTGCAATTGAGGTTGGCTTTTCACCACGCACTGTCATCATGGCTATTTGTAGCTCTCTTTCAGACAGCTGATCAAAAGGTGAATCTGAGCTTTTTGCCGTACCTGTATTTTTTATAGCCAACTGTTGGGCAATTTCCTGACTCACATAGGATTTACCCGCCATTACCATCTTAATGGCTTTAATGACTTCATCAGGCTGAGTACGCTTGGTTAGATAAGCAACCGCACCGGCCTGTAATAAGCGACTAGGGTATAATTCGTCCTCACAGGAAGTCACAGCCATCACTTTAATATTGCTGTTGACTGAAACGAGCCTTTTGGTCGCTTCTACACCACCGATACCGGGCATTTTAACATCCATCAAAATGACATCCGGGGATAATTCCCGTGCCATCTTAATGGCCTCTTCACCACTACCCGCTTCGCCGACAACAGCAAAGCCATCAACATCATTAAGAATACGGACCAAACCCATACGCATCAGGTCATGATCATCGACAATAATTATTTTGACAGGGTTCATATCATTCTTTATTTTGCATTTTTATGATTTGAATAATGACCATTTGTAACTAATCCTGCAAGTTTTGAGCGCATTTATTTAATATTAAATAAACTTAAGTCTCAATTCTTCCAGGATTAGAGCTGGGGCAGTATAAATTATCATAAATAAAAGCGAGGATTTTTTGTATCTGACAAGGCGTTCACCGCAGTGCATAGTGGGCCTATGGGCAAGATGAACAACGAAGTCAGGTGCAAAAATAACAGTTTTTATTGTGACAATTTATACTGCCCCAGCTCTTACATACCGATAGGTTAAATTAATTCGTTCTTGCTTGAGATTAGCCACTTTTGGCAATTGGTGATGCCAGTGATGTTGTAGCTCTCCAGACATGATTAATAGTGAGCCGTGCCCTAAATTGAGTTTTCTTATGGCCAAGTCCTTATTATAGCGATGACGCAATTGAAAAGTGCGCTCTGCGCCAAGACTTAACGAGGCTACTGGTGGGTTTCGACCCAACTCCGGCTCATCGTCACTATGCCAGGCAACGCTATCATTCCCATCACGGTAACAATTGACTAAAACACTGTTATAAGAAAATCCTGTTATTTGTTCAATTTTTAGCTTTTGCTCCCACAGGCAAGGCAACCATGGCAAAGGGCTAAATACTTTTCCTGAGTATTGGTAAGGGCACTCCGCATCACCATACCAAGCATTTAATCGTGGAATCTTAACTGATTTTCCATAGATATTAATAGTGCTTTGCTGCCAAGCTACCTGCTGCTTTAGAGTGGTTAAAAGTTGAGAAGCTTCGTTATTATTTAACCAATCACTATAGTAGGTTAAGCGCCCATCAGTAATCGGTAACTCTTCTTTATCTAAATCAAATAACGATGGCTGTTCTTGCATAACAAACTTCAACCAGTAAATTAATAATTTATCCCCAATATATAGCTGAACTTTTAATCAACAAAAACTCGAGGCTCAATTTCTAACGAAATATTAAATTTTTCTTGAATAGATCCACGCACCTTTTCAATAAAACTTAACAGCTGCTCGCTATTACAACCTTGAGGATTTGTTAATACTAAAGCTTGTTGGTGATGCATACAAATACCATCGATCACTTTTCCTTTCCATCCAGCTTGATCCAGCAGCCAGCCAGCAGCTAACTTATAACCTTTATTTTTTTGTGGATAAGCAACTAATTCAGGGTATAGTTTTTTTAGTTGGTAATAAATATCTTCACTCACTACAGGGTTTTTAAAAAAACTTCCCGCATTAGGTATATCAACTGGCGAAGGCAACTTGCTTTCTCGTATTGTAATAACAGCATTTGCGACATCAATAGGCATTAACGATTTTAAATTTTTCTTTTTAAATGCATTTTGTAGGGCCGGGTAATCTAATCTGAGATCAGGTGCTTTTTTTAATCGTAGTGTTACATCGATAATCACTACCTTATCGAGTAAAGCCTGTTTAAAAATACTATCTCTATAACCAAACTGACATTGATTTGCATCTAAATAAATAATTTCACCACAGTCTATTTTAATGGCCTTGAGAGATTCAAAACAATCTTGCAGCTCCACACCGTAAGCACCAATATTTTGAATAGGTGCAGCACCGATACAGCCGGGAATTAAAGCCAAATTTTCTATGCCATAATAACCCTGCTCTACACACCACATAACAATTGAGTGCCAGTTTTCCCCTGCAGCAAATGTAATAACAATATCGTTATCAGTTTCAGCCACAATAGAACGGCCAGTTGTTGCTATTTTAATTACCAAACCATTAACTTTTTCAGGTAAAACAACATTACTGCCTCCGCCCAATATTAACATTGAGCATTGCTGTTGTTTTCGAAATTGCAACGCCGTTGCTAATTCTTTTTCGTTCGTTATTTCCATAAACCATTGGGCATAAGAAGGAACTGCAAGCGTATTTAACGCTTGCAAATCGTAGTTTTCAAGAATCGCGACCATGAAATTAGAATTGCTGTTCGTTTTGAATACGTGATAACAAACCTGCTGCACCGCTATCAATTAGCTGAATAGCATTTTCAAAATAGGTTTGATCACCATAATAAGGGTCTGGTACTTCCAGACTTTTTATTTTTTCATCTGTTTCAATTCCAGCCACCTGTAGAAACAAACCTAAGGTACCGGTGTAATTGTGAGGCTTTAATTCCAACAAGTTAGTTACATTATCTTTATCCATACCTAAAATGTAATCAAATTTATTAAAATCATCTCGGGTAACCACTCTTGCTTGCAGATCGCTAATATCATAACCTCGCTGCAATGCTGTGGCTTGTGCACGACTATCCGGCGGATGGCCGATATGCCAGCCGCCGGTACCAGCTGAATCCACAAAAATATGCTGAGCCAACCCTGCTTTTTCTACATGATTTTGAAACAAACCGTGAGCAGTGGGGGAACGACAAATATTTCCTAAACATACAAACAACACGTTCACAGTCATCTTTTTATCTCAAACAATGGCTCTAGGGTTCTCTTAGTAATAGATTAATTCGTTCCAGATCCTCTAGAGTATCAATGCCACCTGGAACCGTTTCTATCGCTTCGCTAATATGTATTTTCCCGCCATTTGCTAAAATACGCAGCTGCTCTAAACATTCGACGGCTTCCAAGGCAGCCACAGGCCATTTAACGAATTGATTTAATAAACTCACGCGATATGCATATATTCCAATATGCCTCTGTGGCGATAAATTATCACCGCTAATTTTTTCATCTTCGTCAGCGTATGTCGTACTGCCTATGGCATTATCAATCGCACTTCCTATAACGAATGGTTTTCCGTCTCGATAAAAAGGAATCGTTGCGCGCGAAAAATATAGTGCATACCCATTATTATCTGCAACAACTTTGACAATATTGGGATTTCTATAATCCTCAATATCATCAATAAGCTCACTTAAGGTTGCAGCCACCGCATTGGAATGTTGGTATAAATTATCAGCTACTTGATTAATTACTGACGGAGGAATCAAAGGTTCATCCCCCTGAACATTGACGACAATATCATCATCAGCCAAGCCATAAATGCGGCTGACTTCGTGAATACGATCAGTTCCTGAAACATGTGTTGTTGCTGTCATGCAAACTTCACCACCGAATGCTTTTACAGCATCGACAATACGCTGGTCATCCGTGGCAACCACAACTTTAGCAGCATCACTTTGTTGCGCCCTTTCATATACATGTTGAATCATCGGCTTATCGGCAATCATTGCTAAAGGCTTGCCAGGTAAACGGGTAGAACTGTAACGAGAAGGAATAATAACAGTGAACATAGATTCCCTATTCAGTAGTTAATCACTAAATACATCTGTGAATTAAATCACTTTGATTGAATAGTGTCGACAACATCCTTAATCAAAGCGTCGGGCAAGCTCGTAGCGACTTTTAACGCCCACCACTGCTTATTTGCAAATGTTGTACATTTTACTGCATCTTTTAATGTCATTAGTATGATGTGCTCCTGAATATTCTGAAAATCTTCCATCTTGTAAGCATGATGATCATCAAATGCCAATGTTTCTGCAGTAATACCTAATGATTGGATTGTTTGAAAAAAGCGGTGAGGGTGCCCAATCGCGGCAATAGCGGTGGTTTTTGGTGTTTCTTTACACGAGTCTACGGAAGTGTTTTCAGCAGAATCAATCTGCCAAGGAGGAGGCTGTAAAGCAAATACTTGCTGAGAGTTAATATTTAACCACTTTTCAGGCTTAAGGCTAATAGTTGCTGTTTTTTCAGGAGAAACAACATCCTTCAGAGTATTATGAACGTGTGTGTTCAAAACCCCTTCTTGCTCTTCATTAAATAATACCCAATCGACTGATTGTAAACGTTTAATAGGCTCTCTAAGCGGCCCTGCAGGCAAACATAAGCCATTACCGATCCCTCGTTGCCCATCGACGACAACAATTTCCATTGATCGCTGTAGGCGATAGTGCTGTAAGCCATCATCACTTAAAATAACCTGTACTTCAGGAAATTCTTTCAATAGATAATTAGCCGCAGCAACTCGGTCACGATTAATCACAACCGGACAGTGAGCTTCTTGTGCTATCAACAATGCTTCATCGCCAGATTGTTTAACCGGTGTAACAGCGGTCACCAACAGAGATTGATTAGCGTGCTCTCCAGCGTCATTCTGGCTACCATACCCCCTGCTGATAACGCCTACCGCAAAACCTTTTTCACTTAATGCCTTAGCTAGTCCTATAACAACAGGGGTCTTCCCTGCTCCACCGACAGTGACATTACCAATAACAACAACAGGAACTGCTATAGATGGTGCTTTTTTACTAAGTTGCCAGCGCCTGAAAGCAGCAATTAATTGAAAAAACCACGCCAATGGTAATAGCAAATAAGCGACAAGGTGATGCATGCTTCCTGTCTTTTGGTACCAAAGGTTAAGAAAGAAACGATGAAGTAATGATTCACGAGAGTCAGCCAAGCGTGATGCCTACTGTTTTTCTGCAGGTTCTTGAGTCGTAATTCTTAGCTGTGCAAAACCCAACTTACCTGCAACATCCATGGCTCTGACAACAGATTGATGTGCTGTATTAGCATCTGCGGTAATAACCAGCGCTTGCTTAATATTTCCATCCGCGACTTTTTCCAATGCTCTGTAAAGCGTTTGGGCTTGTTGATTAACTACAGTTTGACCATTAATAGTGTAGTCACCACTGGCATTGATAACGATATCAATGCCACCTGTTGCAACAACTTCTGCTTCAACTGAAGCCTCAGGTAAATCTACTGCCAAATGGGTCTCTTTGGTAAAAGTAGTCGATACCATAAAAAAGATAAGTAACAGGAATACAACATCAATCAGAGGGGTAAGATTAATGCTTTCTTCTGTGCGAACTTGGCGGCGAAACTCCACTAAAATCCCCTAAAATCGTTAAATGGTGTTGTGCATGTAGTTATATTTATAGTAAAAATAAGCAACATTATGATTTCACATCAACCCGTCGATCACTGTGTAAAGCATCGACCAATTTAACTGCCTCTTGCTCCATAATAACAGCCAGGCTATCAATACGACGCACATAAAAACGGTGGGCTATCATGGCAGGAATTGCAACAAGTAGACCTGTCGCCGTTGTAATCAGAGCCTCTGAAATACCACCCGCTAGAGCACCAGCATTACCTGTCCCCTGCAATTCAATGGCAACAAATACTTTAATCATCCCTAATACCGTACCTAAAAGCCCCAAAAGTGGGCTGACTGCCGCAATCGTACCTAATGCGCCAATATAACGTTCCATTGAGTGGATTACCTGATTTGCAGCCTCTTGTATGCTGTCTTTCATGGTTTCGCGCCCGTTGCGAGAGTTACTCAGACCCGCCGCTAAAATTTTACCTAACTCCGATGACTGTTTGAGCTCGCGTAAACGCTCTGCATTGACCTGATTATTTTTAATCCAGGCCCAAACTTGAGCTAATTGGTGCTTGGGTGCAATTTTATTTGGATTCAAAGTCCAATAACGCTCAATACTGATGGCAATAACAGCAATTGAACACAAGATTAATGGCAGCATTAGCCAACCACCTGCAACGATAATACTTTGCACAAAGACCCCTTATTCTGATTTAGGACTTAATAAACGGAAAGCAATGTACCACAATGAAATCTAGGGGTGAAGAATTGCTGATCACCCATGACTGACATATCCCACATTTTTGTTAACACGTCTATTTATTGTCTAAAACTTGCTCGAAAAACAACGGTAGCACCTTAGTAGATAAAGCTTTTACGCTGTCCCAACAGTCCGACATTATGTCCATTTCGTGAAAAGCCAACTATCCTATTACTATGTCTTATACATTGATAATTGATCAAGGTGGTCATAGCACTCGCGCCATTGTTTTTAACAAGAAGGGGCTTCCTTTAGCCTATAACAGTGAACCGGTATTAGACCCTCTCTCCTCTTCTGACACATTTATAGAATACTCACCCGAAACCATCATTACATCGGCTCACACATTATTGGAGCGATTAACCCAACAACTCAAACCTAAGCAGCTTAATAAAATTAGTGCTATTGGAATCATTGCCCAGCGCTCAAGTTTAATTGCCTGCAATAAAACCACAGGCCAAGCCATCACACCGATGATTAGCTGGCAGGATACACGCAATGCAGAATGGTTAGACCAACAAGACTTTGACCTTGGGGAACTACAAGAGTTAACAGGATTAAGATTCAATGCGCATGCAGGCGCCAGTAAAATTCGTTGGTTATTAGATAATAATAAAGAAACTCAAATGTATGCGGAAAATGAAAATCTCTTATTTGTCCCCTGGGGAGCTTATTTTCTCAACCAACTAAGCAACGCTTCTCAGCTAGTGACAGATCCTATTTTAGCGTCGCGTACAGGCCTGACTGAATTTGGCTTATTAGACTGGTCTGATCAACTTCTATCGCTATTTGATATTTCCAGAGACTTGTTACCCCCTATCGTTCCAACATCCTATGATTATGGTGAGATAGTCTTAGAAGAAAACTCCATTCCTATTAAATTATTAGGAGGCGACCAAAACTTTATTCCCTATGCTTATGGACAAGGGCCGTTAAAGCATAGCGCTTTTTTAAATGCTGGCACTGGCGCTTTTATCCAGGCCATCGATATTTCTAAAAAAGAAAAGAAAATCAGTACTACTCAGTCAACAAGCACCGATGAATTACTAAGAACAACAATGGGCATTGAACAACAGAAAATGCCAGTAAGCATTCTCGAAGGAACAATCAATGCTGCAGCAACAGCGCTTGATTGGTGGCAAGCACAATTAGAACGCCCCTATGCTTTTACCGAGCTGGAACATTTATTAGAAACGATTACAGAAGCCCCTGTTTTTATTAATACTCTCTCTGGTACAGGCTCACCTTATTGGTTACCTCAACGAGAGGCTTATTTTTGCAGTAAAGATAAAAACCAAATATTTAACGATGAACAAAAAACCATTGCCATACTAGAAAGTATTTTATTTGCCTGTAAGGTCAATTTCGATATTATCTGTACTAACAATAAAAACATTAATCAAGTGATTGTAAGTGGAGGCATTTTGCGATCAAATGAATTGTGCCAAAAACTCGCGACACTGTTAAATATAACCGTCATTCGTTATCAAGACAGCGAGGCTTCAGCAAGAGGAGCAGCGTTTTATTTGAAAGATAGAAAGAAATACAAATCGATTCAAACAATATCAGCATTTAAACCAGATAAGAATTCAAATAAGTTAATAAGACGTTTTGAACACTATTGTCACGAAATGGAAAAATTATCATTAGGTGACAATAGTGTAAATGGTTAGGTATTTATTTAATACGCAACTCAGGTAATGGATAGCCCATTGCATCTTGAGCTTTGTAAGCTACGTGGCAACCATGACAAAATTTTTGGCTCACCTTAAATTTTTTCCCGTTTCCTTTTACACCACTATATAACCAGCCATCTGTTTTTGGTGCTTCTTCAACACCAACTTTTGTCATAAAAAATAATGGGCCAGGTTTTAACTTACCCCCTTTTTTGATTTTATAACTTTCTTTGGCAACGATAGAGCCGATAGGGAAATTAACACCGCTTGGCTTATAAGCTACATAGGTGTCATAACCGATATCATTGACATAAGTCATTAAATAACGATTGCTATGAAACCCTGGTTTACCTGGGCCGGTAGCAGCAGGTTTCCAACTGGTATACGCCTTTGCGTTTGCATTATCACCAGCTTGATAACCTTTAACCAGTTTATCGCGAGCACACTTATAATGCTCACCAACTTCGGTAAGACTTAATTCTTTGGGTGATTTAGATATGGCGCACTCGGCAGCAAAAGTTACATTTGCAGCCAGTAAAACCGATGCAGGTATTAGTGCTGCGGATATTGCTAAAAGCTTCATTATTATTCTCCTAGTATGTGGGTATACTAATTTTAAGAGCCTTATTCCTTAGTTAAGTTCCCTGACAGTTTTTACAGCTCTATACCTAACTTGAATATTGGTTCAAAACAGTTATCAACCTATTATAGGATAGCCCAGATTGAGCTGAATTAAAGTGATTGCATAAAGAAGAAAAGAAACCAATAAACCTATTAACCAGAACAGAGACAACGGCTTAATACATGAGTAAATTTTTTCAAACCCCGTTTTTTTACCATAATCTACAAAAATAATAACAGCAGTGACAACCATAAAAAAGCCCGATATCAAAGCAGCAAGCCCCCAAAAATGGTCTAAATAGCGTAATCCGTGCCATAGGGAATTCCATAAACCTGTTAACAATAAGCCTCCCGCAATAAAATTAATCATTTTAATATTGGCACGTAGTGTGCCTAAACTAAGCTTTGACCACGGTGATATCACCAATAAACCCAGCAACATAAAAATGGTGACCACAATACCCATTAATCTTACTCCTAATATTTGTTAGTAATGATGTTTCTTTGTTTGTAACACACTGATGATTTAGTGCCAATGAAAATCACACGATCACAGATATGATATTGGACAACTTATCATTTAGATCGATTACCCCTTAAAGTGGTCGATACTCCTAAGGTAGGAGTTAGGAATTGCTTAACAAGGCCCTGATACAAAATGTTTCAACCGCTGCTGCACCACGTTCAAGCAGTTGAATGGCAATAAGAGGATAACGGACTTCGTAAACCATAATCGGTCTACTTGCCGTAATTGGAAGTCTTGGAGGGATACGTGTGTAATTAGTAAAGCCATAATCTGCATTCGCTTCTGCTAATAATTCATCACGCTTTGCCCAGTCACGAAAAACCAGTGCGGTTTTAGCAAAACCTTCCTCCTTTGCCCTTTTTACCGCCTCTAAATCGAAACTAATCAATATCAGGTTGTTAGGGACAGTATTACCTAAAACTAACTTAAGGTGATTAAAACAGAAATCACTTCCAAAATGATGGAGGCTCTCTTCTTTTATTTCTATGAAAAAGGTAATGTCGTGATGCTTTACAATGATCGGGATTAGCTGATCTAAATATTCAATAGGATTATGAGTAAAACGGCGCCCTAAACGTTTAGGCTCTTTTGCCGAATATTGCTTAAGTTCATCTTTAGTTAGCTCAGTAATCGTATATTCCACATCACTAATACGTTGCATATTGGCATCATGATACAAAGCGACATGGCCATCTTTTGTATATTGAATATCAAACTCAATATTTTTTGCGCCTGCAGCAATCGCATCCAATATCGCTAAAATGCTATTTTCCGGGAATTGATCTTGATGGCCACGATGAGCCACGAGCTGTTCTGGAGGTATCTTCATATAATTGAGAAAAGTAATGATTTTAGATTTTAGAGTGAAGCTATATTATTAAAGCTTCTTAGTAAAAGTGTACCGCCTTCAATCAATATTGTGACCTCGTATTCAAATTAGTGTTAACAGCACCCAAAACTCAAGCTTACAGGAGAAAATACCACCACTTGAAGGCTTTGTTTGTTTTTTGATCTCTTTGATTTGCATTATCACCAAAATAAGTTTTTATCTATCACTCAACTGATGCATTTAATAAGCTGCTCTTATTATAAAAAACGATCAAATTAATTAAATAATTTAATTAATCAATAAAAATAAATTAACGTAAACTATAAAAATGTTAAAAATTAGCCATATTTGGTGAATCTTTTAATGCCCTTTAGGCGGCAAACCGTTAGAATGTCAGCCCAAAAAATATAATGAGGCCTCAGAGTAAATTAATACCTCTCCCTTTAAATAGACAAAAAGTCACCATATTAAGCTTTTTTGTCTCAAAAATTATCATATTGTATTAGTCTAATTTAGGTGCCTAAGTATCATCTAAGACGACTTATGTGATTATAAGGTTGAGTTTAAAACTCATTAGTAAAGGCTTCTATAAATCTAAAACAATTGACCATAATAGGAGAACACAATGCGAATTGGTGTACCTAAAGAGATATTCGCAAGCGAGCGTCGTGTTGCAACGACTCCGGAAGCTGCGCAACAGCTCCAGAAACTTGGATTTTCTGTTGCAATAGAAGCAGGAGCTGGTGAAGCCGCTAAACTTCGCGATAGTGAGTACGAAGCAGCTGGGGTTGATGTTGTCAGCTCTACTGAATCGCTCTGGACAAATTCAGACATTATTCTGAAGGTTCGGGCCCCAGAAGATCAAGAGATTGACTTTCTTAAAGAAGGCCAAATGCTGATTTCCTTTATGGCACCCGCTCAGAACCCTGAGCTATTGCAAAAATTGGCCGATAAAAAAGTCACCGCTTTAGCCATGGAAACTATTCCTCGCCTCTCTCGCTCCCAAAAAATGGATGCGCTTAGTTCAATGGCCAATATTGGTGGCTACCGTGCTATTGTAGAAGCCGCTCAACATTTTGGCCGCTTTTTTACAGGACAAATTACAGCAGCCGGTAAAGTGCCGCCAGCAAAAGTTCTGGTGATTGGTGCCGGTGTTGCTGGTCTTGCCGCTATTGGTGCTGCCAGAAGTATGGGTGCTATTGTAAGAGCCTTTGATACTCGTCCAGAAGTTAAAGAACAAGTTGAAAGTATGGACGGCGAATTCCTAATGTTGGAATTTGAAGAAGATGGCAGTGGTGAAGGTGGTTATGCTAAAACCATGAGCCAAGAATTTATTGATGCTGAAATGGCACTTTTTGCTGAACAAGCAAAAGAAGTCGATATTATTGTCACTACCGCTCTTATTCCTGGTAAACCTGCCCCCGAATTGATTACTGAAGAGATGGTTAAATCAATGCGTGAAGGTAGCGTTATTGTTGACTTAGCCGCAGCAATGGGTGGTAACTGTAAACTTGTTGAAAAAGATAAAGTGGTTGTAAAGCACGGCGTCAACCTGATTGGTTATACTGATTTACCGAGCCGCTTACCAACCCAGGCAAGTCAACTGTACGCCACTAATCTACGCCATCTTTTAAGTGATATGACACCAGAGAAAGATGGTCAAGCTGTCGTAAATTTTGATGATGAAGTCGTCCGCGGTGCAACAGTTGTTAAAGAAGGTGAAATTACTTTCCCACCACCACCACCTAAATTATCAGCAGCTCCAACGAAGAAACCAGAGCCCGCCCCAGTTCAAGAAGAAGAGCCAAAAGAACCAAGTAAACTCAAACCTTGGATTCCGTTTATTGTCGGCGCATTGGCATTATGGGGTTTAGGCAGTGTAGCGCCTGCTTCTTTTATGTCGCATTTTACTGTATTTGTATTGGCTTGTTTTGTTGGTTATATGGTTATATGGAATGTATCACCTTCACTACACACACCACTAATGAGTGTTACTAATGCCATTAGTAGTATTATTATTATTGGTGCTTTATTACAAATCTCCTCCCCCGATGCTTGGGTTATTTTCCTTGCAGGTATTGCGGTGCTAATTACCAGCATCAACATCGTAGGTGGCTTCGCCGTTACCCAACGCATGCTTGATATGTTTAGAAAATAACGCATTTAAAAATTAAAGAGTTCCAAATAGAAATTAAAGAACTTACAAGATTAAAGCTTTCTAGAAAACTAGAAACAAGGTGGAGAAAATAAAATGTCTCAAGGTTTAATTAATGTCGCCTACATTGGCGCAACAGTATTATTCATACTGGCACTCGGCGGTTTAAGTAAGCAAGAAACTGCTCGTCGCGGAAACTTATTTGGCATGATCGGTATGGCTATAGCGTTGTTAGCTACCGTGATTGGATTAGTTACCAGTAATTATGTTTTATTAATTATTGCGTTATTAGTCGGCGGAACTATCGGTTTGAAGCTCGCCAGAAAAGTGGAAATGACGCAGATGCCAGAGCTCGTTGCTATATTGCATAGTCTAGTGGGTTTAGCAGCTGTTATGGTAGGTTATGCTAACTTTTTAAGTCATGCAGTAGAATTTACTGGAGTGGAGAAAACCATTCACGATATCGAAACTTATATTGGTATTTTGATTGGTGCTATGACATTTTCAGGTTCTGTTGTTGCTTATTTGAAATTAAGCGGAAAATGGGGAGGCAAGCCATTGTTGCTTCCTGCACGTCACTGGTTGAATTTAGGTTTGTTGATACTGGCTATTTATTTTGGCGTTCAATTTGTTGAGCAAGCAGCCCAAGGCGGTGGTTTGTTCCCTCTTATTGCAATGACATTGATCGCGCTATTATTCGGTATACATATGGTCGCGGCAATTGGCGGTGCAGATATGCCTGTTGTAGTCTCTATGCTTAACAGTTACTCAGGTTGGGCAGCAGCAGCACTAGGTTTCATGCTTTCAAATGACTTGTTAATCGTTGTCGGTGCTCTTGTGGGTAGTAGTGGTGCAATCCTCTCCTATATCATGTGCCGAGCAATGAATCGTAATTTCATTTCCGTTATTGCTGGCGGTTTTGGCTCTGGTACAACGACAAAATCTTCAGGCCCAGCGACAGAAATAGAAGGAGAAGTCACTCCAATTAATGTTGATGAAGTCGCTGACTTAGTCTCTACCGCTAAGGAAGTCATGATTATTCCCGGCTATGGTATGGCTGTTGCCCAAGCTCAGCACATGGTCAGTGATATTACAAAAACACTGCGTAAAAAAGGCGTTAATGTTCGCTTTGGCATTCACCCTGTTGCTGGCCGAATGCCTGGACACATGAACGTTTTATTGGCCGAAGCTAAAGTGCCTTATGATATTGTTTTTGAGATGGATGAGATTAACGAAGACTTCCCTGAGATCGATGTCTCTATCGTTATTGGTGCGAATGATATCGTTAACCCTGCGGCTCAAGAAGTTCCAGATAGTCCTATCGCAGGCATGCCTGTATTAGAACCTTGGCATGGCAAAACAACTGTTGTGTTAAAACGTGGAATGGCAACAGGCTATGCTGGTGTTGAGAATCCTTTGTTTTATAAAGATAATTCAAGAATGTTATTTGGCGATGCTAAGGAAAGTCTTGAAAGTCTATTTAAATTAGTTAGCTAATTTTTATCATAAGTAGTTAATTCGTTTTAAAATAAAAAAGGTGGGCAATAGCCCACCTTTTTTATTTAGGATAAAGTCAAGTTTACCCGGTATAACTTACTCCATAACCTAAGGCAGATAGGCTTTCTTCGGCAATGACTAAGGTATCTGGGCTAATATATTTATCGACTTTCATGCAATCAAGATAATATTCTAAACAAATTAGAGCATCTGCAAAGGTTTCCAGCATGTGTTCAAGTGCTGCTGGCTGATTATTGGAAAGCAGAGACCCTTCGATAAATTGTATCGAGCTTGCGACTACAGCTGCCGCTCGTGGCAATTCCAAAACAACCATCCCACCACGAACACTATTCATCGTTTTAGTTACATTTTTGATGTGCACTCTATCGTAAGAGGAATCAGAAAATGAATTAAGGGATCGTTTAACCATTGTCAGGCCTGCTTCAGCTTCTTCTAATACAACAAGCTGGGCATCCGCTAAATGGCTGTTTACTATCATCTGGTTTCGCGATAACTGATTAATTTCAGCAAGTTTCTCATCTGAAAAATTTCGCTTCTCAATACTATCCAATACGCTTTCTACATAAAGAAAAGCGTCAGCAACATCCATTAACTCTGCAGCATCAGCTTGTTCTTCAGATTCCTGCCAAGCCTGAACCCGACTCAGTTGCTGTTTCATCGTTTGCGCTGCTGATTTCAAGCCAACAACATCAAGAATATCTCTAATTTTAGTAATACTAATAACAAATTCATCGTAGCTATCAATAGTTGATGCATCACTTTCCGCACTGAATTCGATAACTTCTTTCGCAGAACGTAACTCTGCTTTAAGAGTTTCTGCAACCGAACTCACAGTGCTGGCACTTGGGCCAGTTAGCGCTTTAGCTTCGCTTAAACGCGTTTTTTCATCATAACCTAAGTTGGAATAACCAAAAGAAACGCGAATTTTTGAAAATGGCTCTTGGTTAATATCTGCAAGTGCAATGTAGTACGCCATCTCTTTTAAAACATCGGCATCTACACTGGTATCAAAACCAACACTGCCCTCTTTCTCAATCCTTTTGAATTGCTTATCTAAATGACTGAACAGACGTTTGCGGGTAAGAGTAATGGCTATATCTTCTTTAGAAAATGCATCCAATACATTGTGTAGTAGCCACCAAAACGTTTCGCTTGAAGAACCTTTAGCATATTTAGAAATTTTATCGGTTGCGCGCTGCATTAATTGCAAAGATGGTTCTACACGAACCTCTTTAATTAAACCCAATAAGCCTACTTGGTACATATGGCGAAATCGTCGCGCCATCGCTTCAATAGTATCGCCTTCAGGGATAGGGGTCGGAGTGCCCTCTTGAGGTAAGCGAAAGGAGGTTATTGCATCAGCAAAATGACTTTCCCAGATAATGGGCTCGCGATTCGAAATACGAATATCGTTGATATAGGGTACCATCAATGCAGGCATACCCCATTCCTTTTGCAAGGCATATTCAAAATAACAGGAAAGAACAAAAAAGCCTTTTGTTAACGCAGAAAGCTTTTCATCGCCAAGAGGAACATCAGATTCATTAATTTTTCGAGCAGTTTCTAACAACTCCCCCGCCAGCTCGCAGGCGCCGTGTAGCTCAATTAAATCCAAGCTGCCACGAATTTGCTGTAACGACTGAATACACGCTTGAAGTAACTTACTATTTTCTCTATCACTGACAAAACCCTCAAGTTGAGTGGCTGCTTGCTCAATAGTAATAACCAACTCTTCGCGCACAACATTGAGAGAGGTTAAGTTGATTTTGTGCTTATGAGGCAACGCCGCCCCACCTGTATTTGCCTGTGCTGTCTGCATCATATAAAGCCGCTGTATTCAAAGTTATAAAGTACGGAGCATTAGTCTAATTGTCTGTGTGCTAGTTCCCAAAAAGCGCAGCATAAATCGAGCCATTGAATGTCGATTATATATAAATATTATGCTATAACTTATTAATGTAAGCACTTGTTTTATATTAGCTTACTCTCATTTTAGGCGAAATAAACTCGATAGACCAATTAACAACAAATCTATCTTTGATTGATGTTGAAAAGTCTATTTTTTGTTCGAATTTTGAGCTTAAATTCGTAAATACTTTATTTCTGACGAACATTTTGAAGGATCCGCTATGCCTAAAACTCTTTCAGGTGGCTTTACTCATAACTTTCTTGGCAATTCCCCCAATTGGTACAAACAAGCAATCTTATGCTTTCTAGTAGTAAACCCAATCATTATGTATACGGCAGGGCCTTTTGTGGCTGGCTGGGTGCTAATTGCTGAATTTATTTTTACTCTTGCTATGGCTCTAAAGTGCTACCCGCTTCAGCCTGGCGGCCTATTAGCCATCGAAGCCGTTGTTTTAGGCCTAACATCACCCGAATCTGTTTTTCATGAGATAGAGGCCAACTTCAAAGTGATTTTGCTACTAGTCTTCATGGTGGCGGGCATATACTTTATGCAAAACCTTTTGCTTTATGTCTTTACCAAGTTATTAGTTAATATTCGCTCCAAAGTATTACTCTCCCTACTGTTTTGTATAGTTTCTGCTGTTCTTTCAGCCTTTTTGGATGCGTTAACTGTTACCGCCGTATTGATTAGTGTTGCGGTTGGTTTTTATGATGTTTACCACAAAGTTTTTTCTCGAGGTGATGTGCCAACTGAATTAGCTGAAGCGCATACTGAAGACCTTTCAAAGTTTCGAGCCTTTTTACGCAGTCTGGTAATGCATGGTGTTGTCGGTACAGCATTAGGTGGTGTCTGCACAACCGTTGGCGAACCCCAAAATTTATTAATTGCAGAGAAGTTAAACTGGAATTTTATTGAGTTTTTTCAAGTAATGTCTCCAGTGACAATACCGGTATTCTTCTTCGGATTAATAACCTGCGTATTACTGGAAAAACAGAAACGAGGCTGGTTTGGCTACGGGATGGAAATTCCAGAGAATGTTCGAAAAATTTTAGTTAACTTTTCAGAAGAACAAGATAATAATCGAACACATAAAGAAATGGCACAATTAGTGGTTCAGGCCATTGTTGCCGTTATCTTGATCTTCTCTCTTGCATTTCATGTAGCAGAAGTTGGCATTATTGGCCTTATGGTAATTGTATTGTTAACGGCATTTAATGGTGTTATCGAAGAACATCAAATAGGCCATGCCTTTGAAGAAGCACTTCCTTTTACAGCATTACTTGTCGTCTTTTTTGGAGTCGTTGCTGTGATCCATGACCAACATTTATTTAGCCCTATTACTAACGCTGTACTGAGTTTGGACATCAGTCAACAAGCGCCTATGTTATTCGTCGCTAATGGTATTTTATCGATGATCAGCGATAACGTCTTCGTTGCAACTGTCTATATTAACGAAGTGACCGAAGCGTTTAATAGAGGCGAAATTAGCCGAGAGCATTTTGAAAATTTAGCAATCGCAATCAATACTGGAACAAACATTCCCAGCGTGGCCACACCTAATGGCCAGGCAGCATTCTTATTCTTATTAACGTCGGCGCTTGCCCCTTTGATTCGCCTTTCCTACGGGAAAATGGTCATCATGGCTTTGCCATATACTATTGTTATGGGCAGTGTTGCATTGTTTGCTGTCATTAATTGGGTAAATTAATAATTAAGATTAAAGTGTAAGGGTAACCCTTGCACTTTAATTATTTATTACGCTTATTTAGTTACCAAAACGCTTAATCCTATTCAGCCCTGCTAACGCAGCAATCCGATAGGCTTCCGCCATTGTTGGATAATTAAATGTGGTATTGACAAAATAGTGAATATCATTGGCTTCCCCTGGCTGTTTCATAATAGCCTGACCAATATGAATAATTTCTGATGCTTCCGCACCAAAACAATGTATACCCAAAATTTCAAATGTATCCAAGTGGAAAAGTATTTTTAACATACCCACTTCTTCGCCACTGATTTGTGCTCGGGCAATACTCTTAAAAAAAGCACGGCCTACTTCATAGGGCACTTTCTCATCGGTTAATTCACGCTCATTTTTTCCAAGAGAGCTAATTTCTGGTAGCGTATAAATTCCTGTAGGCATAGCGTCGATAAACTCAACCTCCTTGCCATTAATGCCATCAGCAACTGCACGTCCTTGATCATAAGATGCACTCGCTAAACTTGGCCACCCAATGACATCGCCTGCAGCGAAGATTGTTTCGACCTCTGTCTGATATTTTTTATTAACCTTTAATTGGCCACGGCCATCTGCTTCTAAGCCCGCATTTTCTAAATTTAACTTATCTGTATTACCTGTGCGTCCATTTGACCAGAGCAAAGCATCTGCATGGATACGCTTTCCTGATTTTAAATAGAGAGTCACGGATTTATCGTCACATTCTAATGACTCAAACTCTTCCTGATGTCGAACCATGACACCTTCTTCACGAAGGTGATAACTTAAAGCATCAGAAATTTCATTATCAAGGAATGACAATAAATGCTCACGCGTGTTAATAAGGTCAACTTTAATATCCATACCCGCGAAAATAGATGCGTATTCACAACCGATAACGCCTGCACCATAAACAATAATGCTACGCGGCGTATGTTTCATATCAAGAATTGTATCGCTGTCGTAAACACGAGGATGATTAAAATCAATATCATCTGGTCTATAAGGTCGTGAACCCGTCGCAATGACGATATTTTTTGCTCTGATTTTATCTATCGAATGATCAGCTGCAAGCACTTCTACTGTATTTTTATCCAAGAAGCGAGCAGTCCCGGTATGCAACTTAATTCTATTCTTAATATAAAAGACAGAATGCACATCTACTTGCCTTGGAATAATACGTTTAGCTTCTTTTAAAACTTCTGAATAAGTCACCGTATGCATGTCGCCCATTTGGTGAAATAAATTATTTTTACGATAACTAATTAATTCTTTAACGACGTGACGTAGAGATTTTGAAGGAATAGTGCCTTTATGAATGCAATTACCGCCTATCCACTGACGACTTTCGACCATACCAACTTTTTCCCCACTTTTAGCTGCGCTCATTGCGACACCTTCACCAGCAGGACCTGAACCAATGACTAATACGTCATAAGAGTACTCTTTCATTTTTAAATTATTCCTTATTTTTTATTCTTTGGTTCAGCGGCATTAATTGCTAAGTTCGTCATATTCTTCTCATCCATTTGTTGCTCTTCACATTTATTAGGGTCTCCGCCACAAATATCACAAGTGTAATTTTTTTCACCTAAGGCAGCTCCAATACCACCACAAGAACCAGTGATAGGTTTGCGCCCCAGAATAACGCCAACCGACATAGCAGTTATTACTAACGCTAATAAAATAAATACAAGTAGTAATGTTGTCATTGTGTACTCCGATTGTTAATTCAGGAAGGGCTTGAAGGCATCGGTAAAAACTGTACGATACCCAGCCGTTGGATTTTCGTTATCGTAAAAAATAAAATAAGCGGCTACATTTTCTTTTGTAGCCAAGGTAATCGCTGCTTGTTCACCTAAGACATTTAAACCCGTTGCTAATGCATCTGCCTCTGCAGTCGTATCTGCAATGACAGTGACTGAAGCTATTGTGTGTTTAACAGGCCGGCCTGTTAATGGATCTATTGTATGTGAGAAGCGCTGCCCACCTTCTTCAAAATAGTTTCGATAATCACCGGATGTTGCAATTGCTTTATTTGTTAATTGAACTAATTCTTGCGCTTCTTTTTGCAATAATGCTGGTTTTTCTATACCAATACGCCATTGTTTTTTCTGTGGGTTCTTTCCGTGAACTCGCATCTCACCGCCAATTTCAGCAAGGAAGCTTTCTACACTATATTGCTGCTGTAATAATTCAGCCAGCTTATCAACAGCATAACCTTTCGCAACGGCAGAGACATCTAACCATAAAGGGATACTTTTCTTAATAGACTGACTTTCAATATTCGTTGTAAGATTCTGCCAACCTACTCTACTTTTTGCCGCGTCTATTTCAATGGCATCAGGAATCTGGCTAGCCTCGCCTTTATGTTGCTTTTTACCAAAACCCCACAGTTCAACTAATGGACCAACAGTAATATCAAAGCGACCATTGGTAAGACCTGATATTTTTTGACTTAAAACAACAACATCTAGAAACTCAGGAGAAACTTTTTGCCATTGATCAATCGGTGCTTCGTTAAAACGCATTATTTCAGAAGTACTGATATAAGTAGACATTTGTTGATTTAATGAATTCAACAAATCATCAATGTCTTTTTGTAAATCAGTCTGAACCAAATTGTCCGGTGGCGAAACTAAGGTGATGCTATAAGTGGTTCCCATGGTGGAACCACTTAGATACATAGTTTCTTGTGCAGCTTTTTCACTACATGCAAGAATACCGAATAAAAATACTGAAACTACAAATAAAAACGAGGCTCTAAACCATGGCCCCGTTTTTATTATTATCAATTGCTTTTGATGTTTCAAAGTGCTTTAGCCGCCTTTAACCACCAAAGTCATCAAGCATGATGTTTTCGTCTTCAACACCCATATTTTTCAACATGTTAATGACGGCTTGGTTCATCATTGGTGGCCCACACATATAGTATTCACAATCTTCCGGGGCTGGGTGATTTTGCAAATACTCTTCCAGTAGAACATTATGGATAAACCCTGTTAGGCCTTCCCAGTTATCTTCTGGTTGAGGGTCAGATAACGCGATATGCCATTGGAAATTATCGTTTTCAGCAGCCAATTCATCATAATCCTCTTGATAAAAGAGCTCACGTAATGAACGTGCACCATACCAGAAGCTAATCTTACGCTTACTTTTAAGGCGTCGAAGTTGATCAAAAATATGAGACCTCATTGGGGCCATACCTGCACCGCCACCGACAAAAATCATCTCAGCATCAGTCTCTTTCGCAAAGAATTCACCGAATGGTCCATAAACTGTAATCTTATCGCCAGGCTTCATATTAAAAACATAAGAAGACATCTGACCAGGAGGGATACCTTGAGAACCTGGAGGTGGTGTTGCAATACGAATGTTAAATTTAACAACACCCTTCTCTTCAGGGTAGTTTGCCATTGAATAAGCACGAATAACGGGCTCATCCACTTTTGACTCTATGTTGAAGAAACCAAAACGCTCCCAGTCACCGCGATACTCTTCTTCAATATCAAAGTCTTTATATTTAACATGATGAGGAGGCACCTCAAGCTGAACATACCCACCTGCACGAAAATCAACATTTTCGCCTTCAGGTAATTTTAACGTTAGCTCTTTAATAAATGTGGCCACATTAGGGTTGGACTCAACGGTGCATTCCCACTGTTTTACGCCGAAGACATCATCTTCAACTTCAACATCCATATCCTGCTTAACGGAAACCTGACAAGATAAACGCCAGCCTTCATTAGCCTCACGCTTAGTAAAGTGAGATTCTTCTGTTGGCAGGATACCGCCACCACCAGATTCAACAATACATTTACATTGCGCGCAACTGCCGCCGCCGCCGCATGCTGAAGGCAAAAACAAACCAGCTTCTGCTAACGTCTGTAGTAATTTCCCGCCTGCTGGCACAGTAATTTTCTTTTCATGGTTCACGGTAATAACAACATCACCCGAACTCACTAGCTTAGCGCGGGCAGATAAAATAATCCCCACTAAAGCTAAAACAAGCGCGGTGAACATGACGACACCAAGAATGATTTCAATATTCATATTTATTATCTACCTCGTTATTACAGATCAATGCCGCCAAAGGACATGAAGCCCAGTGACATCAAACCAACGGTGATAAAAGTAATACCCAGGCCCTGTAAGCCATCCGGTACATCGCTGTATTTCATTTTCTCGCGAATTCCTGCCAATGCTGTTATTGCTAATGCCCAGCCAGTACCTGCACCAGCACCAAACACAATACTTTCTGACAAGTTATAGTCACGCTCTACCATGAATAAAGATGAACCTAAAATTGCGCAGTTCACTGTAATCAACGGTAGAAATACACCTAAAGCGTTATACAAAGCAGGGACATATTTATCTAAAAACATCTCCAAAATTTGTACAAGTGCCGCAATAACACCAATGTAAACAATTAATCCAAGGAAGCTTAAGTCGACATCAGGTAAACCAGCCCATGCTAAAGCACCATCTGCTAACAAGTAGGTGTATAACAAATTGTTAACTGGCGTTGTAATTGTCAAAACAACAATTACCGCGATTCCTAGACCAATTGCCGCTTCTACTTTTTTAGAAACGGCAATAAAAGTACACATGCCTAAGAAGAAGGCAAGCGCCATATTGTCTATAAAAATAGATCGAATAAATAAGCTAAGTAATGCTTCCATTATTAAGCCTCCTTAACTTTTGTATTCGGAGCAATTTTAAATTCATTCGCTTCGACCTGATCTTTTTTGACCGCTCGAATTGCCCAGATAAATAAACCAATAAGGAAGAATGCACTTGGCGGCAATAACAACATACCGTTAGAGATATACCAGCCACCTTCTGTTGCCAGAGAAAAGATCTCAATACCGAATAATTTGCCTGTACCAAATAATTCACGAATCACCGCAAGCCCTATTAAGATAGCGCTATAACCTAGGCCATTACCAATACCATCAAGGAAGCTTGGAATGGGAGGGTTTTTCATTGCGTAAGCTTCTGCACGTCCCATCACAATACAGTTAGTAATAATCAAACCAACAAAGACCGAGAGCTGTTTACTGATATCGTAAGCAACAGCTTTAAGAACCTGATCAACAACGATAACCAATGATGCAATAATCGTCATCTGTATGATGATACGAATGCTGCTTGGTGCATGATTTCTAACTAGAGAAACGAAGAAGTTTGAAAAACCAGTGACTAGAATTACCGCGATACACATCACCAAGGTAACTTTCAAACTACTTGTAACAGCTAAGGCAGAACAAATACCTAATATCTGTAAAGCAATAGGGTTATCTTCAAAAATTGGCTTAAATAATAGCTCTTTAACTTTCATGCCTAAACCTCCCCACTTTTTAGGTTACTGAGAAATTTGGCGTAACCCATATTACCCATCCAGAATTTAACCAAGTTATCGACACCTTTTGACGTTAATGTTGCACCTGATAAGCCATCGACTTTATGTTCACGATCAGGAGTATTGTTATTCACTTTGCCTTTAATCACAGTGAGAGCAACATCAGTACTTGAATCGCCGTAAACCTTTTTACCTTGCCATTGAGATTTCCAACTCGGGTTATCGACTTCACCACCCAAACCTGGCGTCTCGCCATGCTCATAAAAAGTTAAGCCTGAGACCGTTGTCAAATCAGACTCTAGAGAGATAAATCCATAAAGTGTTGACCAAAGACCATAACCTTTAATAGGTAAAATGACCTTCTTGACTTGCTCTCCTTCGTTAATCAAATACACTTTTGCATATTTTTCTAGACGAGAGATTTTTGCAATATCAGCCTCAGCGGAAAGATCGGTTGATAATTTAGGGTCTTTAGCAGCTTTACGTTGATCATAACTTTCTAAATCAACAGCTTCTGAATATTCACCCGTTTCAAGATCAACAAGCTTGGTTGTAACATTTTCAAACATTTCGTTAATTGTTTGGCCATCAGCAATACCCTGCTCATATAAGCCTCCAGCCCTTAAAATATTAATTTTAAAGTCTTTAGATTTATTCGCGATCTGTGCTGGTTTGAGCATAACAGCCGCGGTAGAAACAATGACTGAACAAACAATACATAGTAGAAATGCAACGATAAAGGTTTTTTGAATAGAATCTTTATTAGACACGAGCCAACCTCCTCTTAACATTCGCTTGCACCACGAAATGGTCAATCAATGGCGCAAATAAGTTGGCAAAAAGTATTGCCAGCATAATTCCTTCAGGGAACGCAGGGTTAATTACCCGAATCAGAATAGTCATAAAACCAATCAGAGCGCCAAAGTACCACTTACCTTTATTGGTCATAGAAGCCGATACAGGATCAGTTGCCATGAATACCATACCAAAAGCAAACCCACCCATTACTAAATGCCAATACCAAGGCACATTAAACATAGCGTTAGTGTCAGACCCGATCCAATTCAATAAGGTAGATGTTGCAACCATGCCAATCATGACACCTGCCATAATTCGCCAAGAAGCGATGCGTGTCAGCAATAATACTGCGCCACCAATAAAGATCATTAATGTTGACGTTTCACCAATAGAGCCCTGGATATTACCAAAGAAGGCATTCATCCAACCGATTTGGCTATTCAACATATCCACACCACCGCTTGCCGCTTGCGACAATGATGTAGCGCCAGTGTAGCCATCAACCGCAGTCCAAACCGTATCACCTGACATATGTGCAGGGTACGCAAAATAAAGGAACGCACGACCAGTCAATGCCGGGTTAAGGAAGTTTTTACCGGTACCACCAAATACTTCTTTACCTATAACAACGCCAAAGCTAATACCTAAGGCGGCTTGCCAAAGTGGTATATCTGGAGGGCAGATTAAAGAAAATAGAATAGAAGTCACAAAGAAGCCTTCGTTTACTTCATGCCCACGCTTCATTGCAAAAAGCACTTCCCAAAACCCACCGACAACAAATACTGTCGCATAAATAGGTAAGAAATATGCTGCGCCATGCCAGAAACAGTCCCAAACGCTATTTGGGTCATAGCTGGCAAAAAGTTCGATGAGACCACCATGCCAACCTTCAACAGCTGCCAAACCAAGGTCTGCCATAATCGTATTAGCTTGGTAACCAACGTTATACATACCATAAAACATGGCCGGAAATGTACATAACCAGACAGTAATCATGATACGTTTAAGATCAACACCGTCACGAACGTGAGATGTTGTTTTTGTTACATCACTAGGGCGATAAAAGATGGTGTCGACAGCTTCATATAGCGCGTACCAACTTTCGTACTTACCACCCTTATGAAAATGAGGCTCTAAATCTTTAAGAACTGTTTTTAATCCCATAATTTAGCCCTCCTTCTCTATGCGTGTAAGGTTATCCCGTAAGATTGGGCCATACTCATATTTACCTGGGCAAACATAGGTACACAAAGCTAAATCCTCTTCATCAAGTTCAAGACACCCTAATTTCTGAGCCATATCAGTATCACCTACAATGAGCGAGCGTAATAACTGAGTAGGCAAAATATCGAGCGGCATAATATTTTCGTAAGAACCAACCGGCACCATCGCTCTTTCACTACCCATAGTCGTAGTTGTAAAGTCGTATTTTTTCCCTTTAAACAAACTGGAAACATAGATACCTAAGGTTGAAAAATACTCAAAGCCTGGACGAAGATAGTGTAAGAATTGTCGGTCATCGCCTTCTACTAATACACTAACTTGGTTGTGATATCGCCCTAAATAAGCAAATGGGCCTTTTGCTGTGCGCCCACCAAAAACAGAGCCTGAAATAATACGATTATTACCAGACTTTAATTCACCTGCCGTTAACTCATCTAAGTTCGCACCCAAACGTGTTTTTAGAAGGCGTGGTTTACTCACCTGAGGACCTCCGACAGCAACCACACGATCAGTATAAATTTTACCCGTGGTGAATAGATGGCCAAACGCAATCACTTCTTGATAGCCAATCGTCCATACCGTTTTATTAACATTCACTGGGTTGAGATAATGAATATGTGTTCCTGAATTGCCTGCAGGATGCACGCCTGAGAATGCTTCAACTTTTAGCTTTGGATTATTGGGAACAGACATATCAGCATCAGCGGCTTTGCAAACAAATACATCGCCTTCTGTTAACTTAGTTAACAGCATTAAGCCAAGACTAAAAGCTTCTGCCTGTGAAGCAATCACTACCTTAGGATCACCTGCTAAAGGATTAGTATCCATTGCATTAACAAATATAGAAGCAGGAGTAGAAGCAGGAGAAGGAACCTTACTATAAGGTCGAGTTCGAAAAGCACACCACTGTCCAGAAGCGACTAAATTTTCAACAACCTTTTCAGAGGTAAGTGCTGGAATTTCTTCAGCTTTATAGCTTGCAAATGCTTCAGCTTCATCGCCTTCAACATCAATAACAACAGACTGCAGTACACGGCGAGCGCCACGGTTAACCGCAGCAATAGTACCTGATGCTGGAGCTGTATAACGTACTCCCTCTGTTTTTTTATCGGTAAATAATAGCTGGCCTAGCTTTACCTTATCGCCTTCCTTAACTTCCATTGTCGGTTTCATACCGTGATAATCTGGGCCAATAACAGCAACTGATCGTGCTTTAGGGGCTTCGCTAATAAGCTGCTCAGGACTGCCTGTGATAGGCAAGTTTAATCCCCGACGGATTTTGATCATAAATCTCTAACCTGATTGTAATGTGGGATACAAAAAATCCAAAATGATTCGACTCTTAATTCTTACGGCTCACTAGAATTCGTCCTTATAACTTTGTCGTCTAATTTATTTATAGTAATTCCCTTACATTATTTAAGTCATTGTGACAGCAACCTAAATAAATAAGCCAGTTTTAAGTATTCATAACTATTTAGCATAAATACCGATTAAAACTATTTAAGTGTAGACCAATATACAAAACTATATTGACAGAGTTCGAATGCCGGCAATTATAAGGCTGACTATGCAGGCTTTCCAGTTAAAACATTGTTTTTATTCTTAAAATGCATAAATAATTTAATGGCGCGAAAAAATACATCAAATAAAACGCTCCCTAATACCAAACGAAAGTATAACTTTTTTGCTTTTTGATTAAGAAATAAGCCAATATCGATTGACCAAGAAATCAAAAATAGAAAAGTCTCTCAATAGCTTTTGAGCTATTAAATTACACCTTACAGCACCCATTGAGACTGGTTTGAGTCAACGCATCACTGATGACCGCAACTCAATTAACTTACATTAAAAGGATAAACGATACAAAAATTCTCATTTCCTATAAATATAAGACAAAATAATAATTCTTCAATCAGAAATCACAGCAATATTTATTAACTAAGAAAACAAAAAATTTTAAAACCTTGAACGTGATCCCCAACAAATTCCAGGAAAATAAAATAATAACTCTTCAAATTATGACGTGTTTTTCAGGCTACCTGCCCTCTTTACTATTTTATAGCTAAGCAGCTATAACTATATTTATAGCCATACCCGCAATGGCAACATCATTATCATCATTTAGTCAAAGCACTCAGTAAAATCATGCAAAGACTAATTATTTATCATAAATAAATTAAAGTTTACTGCTTGAGAAATAAAAAAGGCCCAACAATGTGGGCCTTATAAAATAGAAATGTAAGTAGAATTACGATTTTGCAGGATACACTTTGTAAGTCACACCTGACATCTGCTCAAGGCATCTCATAACCTGACAACTGTAACCAAACTCATTGTCGTACCAGCAGTAAACAATACAGCTATTCTCATTCACGATCGTTGCTTTACTATCGAAGATACATGCTTGGCGAGAACCGATGAAATCACTGGAAACAACTTCAGGTGAATTAGTGAAATCTATTTGCTGCTGCAGCGGTGAATGCAAAGCAACCTCTCTCACATAATTATTTAACTCTTCTTTGGTTGTCGTCTTATCTAATTGCAGGTTCAAAATAGCCATAGAAACATTAGGTGTTGGCACCCGGATAGAATTACCGGTTAACTTACCCGCCAATTCAGGGATAGCTTTTTGCACTGCTTTTGCCGCACCAGTCTCAGTTAGCACCATATTTAATGCTGCACTGCGGCCACGCCTCTCACCACTATGATAATTATCGATCAAGTTTTGATCGTTTGTGTAAGAGTGAACAGTCTCAACATGTCCACGCTGAATGCCATATTCATCCATTAACGCTTTCAATACTGGTGTAATAGCATTAGTCGTACAGGAAGCGGCAGAGATAATTTTATCTTCTGGATCAATCGTATTACTGTTAATACCAAAGACGATATTCTTTAAGTCTCCTTTACCAGGAGCAGTTAATAGGACCTTCTTAACACCAGGAGATTGCAAATGCTGAGACAAGCCAGCTTCATCACGCCATACGCCGGTATTATCAACAACAATGGCATCATTAATACCGTATTGTGTGTAGTCCACCTCTGATGGTGAATTGGCATAGACAATCTTTACTTCTGTACCATTACAAATCAAAGTATTGGTTTCTTCATCAACCCGGATGGTACCCTTGAAGCTGCCATGAACAGAATCACGGCGTAATAGACTAGCTCTCTTAACCAAATCATTAGGGCTTTTACCTTTACGAACAACAATGGCTCTTAGACGTAACAGGTCACCACCGCCCTCTAGGATGAGTCTAGCCATTAAACGACCAATACGGCCAAAACCGTATAGAACAACATCTTGCTTCTTAGCAAGCTCACCGTCAGAAGCTCCAATAAAGTCCGAAAGCTCGGCAGCAACCCACGCTTTAGTATCTTCAGGCTCGCCGGCTTCCATATATTTAACCGCAAGTTTACCAACATCAACATGAACTGCGCCCAAGTCTAATTCGGTCATTGCCTGAAGTATCGGGAAACTTTCAAACTCCGAAAGCTCGTTTTCTTCAACCTGTCTTACCGCCCTGTGATGCTTCATAATATCGATGACAGAACGATTAACAAGTGATCGTCCATATATGAAAACTTTTACACCGTTTTCACGATGAAGCTTACCAATCATAGGGATCATTGCTTCTGCCAATGCTTCCCGCTCTTTCCAATCTTTAAAATAATCATCCGGCTTAGGTCGATTCACCACAAATACCTTTATTAAGAGTTCAAAATTAAGAGTTCAAAATAAGACTTGCACAACAAGCTTAATTTAGGGCGCGTATTATCTTGCTTAAGGGCCTCAAGTGCAAGTTTTGACCAAGCATTACCGTCATAATTCGACAGAAAAAACCAACTGTTTACGCCTGAGCTCAAAAGATGAGTTTACTGATGCCAAAAGGATGAATGAATCACATTAATTCAGAGACTAACCGCTGAAGGTCCGATAAAATGGCCCCATATACATTTCAGATTATTTTCCTAAACCTTTTCAGAACGTTGTATTTCATTAATGTCGCTCACATCACAGATTATTGCCCCTTTCTCACCCTTAACTCCACCTCTATTAGAGAGGTCAGGAAATAAACAAATTTGGGCTGGACTAAAGGGAAGCGCCAAAGCGCTAGCGATAAGCTCTGCCGCAAAACAACAGCGGCCATTACTCGTCATAACACCTGATACCGCGAGTGCTTTTCACTTATCCCACGAACTGCGCTTCTTTCTAAAATCACAGCCTAAGATACCCGTGTTGCATTTCCCTGATTGGGAAACCTTACCGTATGACCACTTTTCGCCCCATGACGATATAGTCTCTGCACGCCTGCAAAGCCTGTATCAGCTATCGCACTTGCAACAAGGTGTTGTAATAGCCCCCATCACTACATTGATGATACGCCTTCCCCCTTCAAGCCATCTAAAAAAACATAGCTTGATTTTGAACAAAGGGGATTCGTTCCATGCCCAAAGTATGCGTGGTCAGTTAGAAGAATCCGGTTATCGCTGTGTCGATACCGTTTATGAACATGGAGAATTTGCGGTTAGAGGTTCTTTATTCGACCTTTACCCTATGGGAAGCCCTCTACCCTATCGAATCGATTTATTTGATGACACGATCGATACACTGCGAACCTTCGACCCCGAAACCCAGAGAACCATAGAACAAACCGATGACATCCATTTGTTGCCAGCAAGAGAGTTTCCACTGGATACCGATGGCATTCGTCAGTTTCGCAATCAATGGCACCAACGCTTCGATGTCGACCACCGACAATGCCCTTTGTACCAAGATATCAGTGATGGCGTCGCGCCTGCTGGTATTGAATATTATTTACCACTCTTTTTTGAGCAATGCGCCTCTTTAATTAACTATTTACCAGAAGATACTACGATATTTTCACTAACGGGCTTGGAGACTGCGGGGGATCACTATTGGCGAGAAATTAATAACCGTTATGAAAGCCGCAGCGGCGATATTCAGCGTCCAATACTAAGCCCAACTGAATTATTCTTTTCTACGAATGAACTCTTTGCAGCATTAAAATCATTTAGTCAAATTACCTTAGTTGATGAAATTGCAAAAGCTCATATCGAGTTTTCTACTGACAAACTGCCAACGCTAGCGATCGATGGTCAAAGCAAAGAGCCACTCTTTAACCTTAAGAGTTTTATTAATGAACAATCTTACCGTTTATTATTTTGCGTAGAATCAGCAGGCCGCCGTGAAGCGCTGTACGATGTGCTAAAGCCACTAAAAATAAAACCAGCGCCAGTGGATAGTTGGCAGGACTTTTTAGAAAGAGACACAAATGCTGGCATTATTGAAACACCTATCGATAATGGCTGCCTACTCGAAGACCCTAAAGTTGCCCTAATTACTGAGACAGAATTATTTGGCCAACAAGTTAGACAACGCCGCCGTCGACGAACCAGTCAGGATCCAGCGGAAACCCTGATTAAAAGTTTGACCGAATTAAAAATCGGTTCACCAGTGGTTCATATTGACCATGGCGTTGGCCGATATCTTGGCTTACAAATAATTACTGTTGACGAACAAGCCAATGAATTTTTAACGCTTGAATATGCTGATCAAGCAAAATTATATGTACCCGTTACTCATCTACATTTAATTAATCGTTATACCGGTTCCGAAGAAGCATTTGTCCCCTTACATAAACTGGGAAGTGACCACTGGCAACGAGCAAAAGATAAAGCAGCTCGAGAAGTACGCGATGTTGCCGCTGAATTATTAGAAATTTATGCTCGCCGCGATGCTCAAGAAGGATATGCTTTTACATTTAATGAAGCAGAATACGAACGCTTTAGTAGCAGCTTTCCTTTTGAAGAAACCCCTGATCAAGAAACGGTTATCGAAGCTGTTATTAACGACATGCGCGCAAGCAAACCGATGGATCGTTTAGTGTGTGGCGATGTTGGCTTTGGTAAAACCGAAGTTGCGATGAGAGCCGCCTTTATTGCTACACATGCTAACAAACAAGTCGCCGTATTAGTACCGACTACGTTACTGGCACAACAGCATTATGAAAATTTTCGCGATCGTTTTGCAGATTGTGCCGTCAACATTGAAGTGGTCTCACGCTTTAAAACGCAAAAAGAAGTCAAAGCAATAGAAGATAAAATAACATCTGGCCAAATTGATATTTTAATTGGCACACATAAAATTCTTAGCTCAAATTTTTCATTTAAATCTCTAGGTTTATTAATTATTGATGAAGAACACCGGTTTGGGGTTCGTCAAAAAGAAGCGATCAAAGCACTACGCAGTAAAGTTGATATTCTGACGTTAACAGCTACACCGATACCTCGAACATTAAATATGGCTATGCACGGCATTCGAGACCTTTCTATTATCGCGACACCGCCAGCACGCCGACTTTCGGTTAAAACATTTGTTCGCCCTCATGATAGCAGTTTAATTAAAGAAGCTATCTTGCGAGAAATTCTCCGTGGTGGTCAGGTGTACTATTTACACAACGATGTTAAAACCATTGAAAAAATAGGACGCGAACTCGAAGAGCTTATTCCAGAAGCCCGTGTTGCTGTCGCGCACGGCCAGTTACGAGAACGTTCTCTCGAACAGATTATGGCTGACTTTTATCATCAACGCTTTAATATACTGGTCTGCACAACCATTATTGAAACCGGTATTGATGTACCTAACGCTAATACCATTATCATTGAACGTGCTGACAAGTTCGGTCTAGCTCAATTGCACCAATTGCGTGGGCGTGTTGGTCGCTCTCACCACCAAGCTTACGCTTATCTATTAACACCACCGCCTAAAGTAATGACTGCAGACGCAGAAAAGCGCCTCGAAGCCATTGCTAATGCCCATGACCTGGGTGCCGGCTTTACATTGGCGACTCATGATTTAGAAATTCGTGGGGCTGGAGAGTTATTAGGTGATGACCAAAGCGGGCAAATGCATACCATTGGCTTTACTCTTTACATGGATATGCTGGAACAAACGGTAACGGCACTAAAAACAGGTCAAACACTGACAGACTTTAAGCCAGAAACATCGAATGTAGACGTTAACTTACATATTCCTGCATTGATACCTGATAAGTATATCCCTGATGTTCACACACGACTTAATTTGTACAAGCGATTATCAGCTATCGACTCCCCTCTAGGTTTTAGGGAACTGCAAGTAGAAATGATTGATCGATTTGGGCTGTTACCAGACGAAGTGAGTTATTTGATTGAAGTCACACAAATCAAACTTCAAGCTGAATGTCTGGGCATTACCAAAGTTGACGCCAATGCTCATAAGGGTAAGATAGATTTCTCTGAAAATCCGAATGTTGATCCACTGACCATTATTAAAATGGTTCAGAGCCAACCTCAGAACTATCAACTTCGTGGAGCAAATCAGTTACTGTTCTCAGCTCCAATGCATAGCGCTAAAGATCGGCTAGACACTGTTAGAACACTATTGAATTCACTTACAGCAGAAGATAAAACAAAGACACAATGAAAATGATTAATCGCTACTTTACTATCACGACCACTGCAAAATTAACCTTTTGCATGCTTGCCTCTCTTTTAGTTAGCTCTTTTGCATACGCTCAAAATGAAGGGCGTTGGTACAATGTAGAAGTACTTATTTTCAAACGTCTGGGGCCTGAGGCATTAACGCAAGAAAACTGGAGAAATGATGTTAAGTTAGCTTATCCCGATAAGTTTAAGTACCTTCAATCAGATGGCTCTCAAAATTTTAGGCAACTTCCTAGCAGCAGTCATCAATTGGGAGGGTACAACTATACTCTGAGAAAGAATGAAAACTATCAGGTGCTTTCTCACAAAGCCTGGAAACAGCAAATGCAAGGAGAAAAGCAAGCACCAGCTATCGTTGTTAATGGTGGCCGTTCACTGGGCACTCACAAAGAACTAGAAGGCTATATTAAAATTCATATTGCTCGCTACTTACACGTAAAAACTGATTTGTGGTTAACCGATACAAAGAACTTAACAGAAACAACAGAGGATAATTATAGCAGGGAGGAATGGCCCTCGTTACCAGCAAGGCCTGGAACATCTGCAAGTAGAGTAAACTCAAATGCAGCAGTCAATTTAGGAGCTTTCGATAATAATTATAAAAGTGCTTATCCTTTAGCTACATTGCGTGAACGCAGAAGAATGCGCAGCAATGAACTTCATTACATAGATCACCCTCTAATGGGTGTGCTAATTATGATGACACCCATAGATAACAACTAATCATAAAAAGAATTTAGACACAGAGAACATCTTCGGCCTGTAGGCCCTTTTCACCCTCTGATAAACTAAATTCAACAGCTTGCCCTTCATTCAAAGATCTAAAGCCATCACCGCGAATATTGCGATAGTGCACAAAAATATCTTCTTGATGTTCACTCGCCGCAATAAAGCCATAACCTCTAGCATTATTGAACCATTTGACAGTCCCATTTTCTCGATCAGTCATATTAAAAACCCTTTTATATTTTATTGATAAAGCTATTTTTATAAGTGTGGACAACAATAAAAATTCCAAAAATATTGTCTTTGATCAACTCATGTATGTCTAGCCAGTGACGATGAATCTGACGAAAAAATTAGTGACGTATTTCATAAAAATCGTAATAAATTGGGTAAAAGGCTTTTAATATTGCCCATATTTTTAATTACAGTGTTCATTATCTCAAGCATTGATAAAGGTTTTTCAGAAATGCCAGCTGCCCAGTTAACGACAATCGCGATAGAGACATAATCGATATCCAGCTCTTTCGCGAGGCAAGCTTCTGGCATCGCAGTCATCCCAACTAAATCACAACCATCTCTTTTAATGCGCTCTATCTCCGCAGCTGTTTCCAAACGAGGGCCTTGTGTACAGCCATAAACGCCATGGCCAACCACATCAATTCCTGATTGATAAAAGAAACGAATCATTTTTTCACGCAGCTCTTTAGCAAATGGCGTCGTAAAATCAACATGTTGCACATTAGGGTAGCCTTCACCTAATGATTGTTCCTGATTACCATCAAAGAAGGTATGTTCACGACCTGAGGTGTAGTCAATAATTTGTTCAGGGATAACAATAGTGTCTGGTGACATTGTTGGCGTAATCCCCCCCACCACATTAAAAGCGATAATTTCGGTAACACCGAGCTCTTTTAACAACCAAATATTTGCCCGGTAATTAACCTTATGAGGAGGAAAACGATGTCCAGCACCATGCCTTGGTAGAAATAAACAATCGTTGCCACCAACACTCCCTTGGAGTATTGGCCCTGAATGGGGTCCATAGGGTGTATCCTGAAAAATAGCATCCTTAACTGTTAACTCTTCAAATGTATCAAAGCCGGAACCACCAATAATCGCCGTCAAACCCATAATCTTTACCTGTTCTTTTAGTTAGATACTTAATAATTGTTCAGAATAAGCGCAATATAAAAACCTATATAATTGAACATAATAATACCTATATAGCCCGCGTATTTCGATAAGGTTTAGAATAAATTATCAAATCCGCTTAAAATTTTGCCTTCCAATAAATTTAAGCGATAGAATTGCCAACACCGAGCTAATTAGCCTATTTAATAGCACTTCCTACGAATATTCCCTTGCTTTGGAGATCAATAATGCAGCGTATACTTTTTAATTATGTCATCCCATCTCTCTTTTTAATTGCTGCCTTGTATATCGCCATACCCAAGCTTTTGAATACAGATCAGTCAACCAAAGCTCATGAGGCGGCACAATACATTACTATTGATACACCAGTACTACCAAGCAATAGTGGTAAAATTGAAGTCACTGAAATATTTTGGTACGGCTGCCCACATTGCAATGCTTTTTCCCCTTTTGTTGAAGAGTGGAAGGGACAACAAGCTAATGATGTTTCAGTAAAGCGCCTTCCAGCGATGTGGAATAAAAAAATGGTCACTCATGCGCGCATTTTTTATACAGCTCAAGCATTCGATAAACTCGATGTTATGCACCACGAGATCTTTGAAGCGATGCACTCTCAACGACTCCAGCTTATTGATGAAGATGAAATCTACGCCCTCTTTCAGAAACACAATATCAGTAAATCAAACTTTAGCGCGACATTTAATTCTGACGCCATTAGCAAGCAAGTTGAAGCTGCGGATAACTTAGCGAAACGTTACGGTAATACAGGTACACCAGAGATTGTTGTGAATGGAAAGTATCGCGTTACGGGGCAAACCGCTGGGTCTCATTCCAATGCACTGAAAGTGACTGATGAGCTAATTGAAAAAGAACGTGGTGAGAACAAATCTTAAAACGTCATGGGTTATAGTCGTAGAGACCACCTATAAAAATACATTAACTTATACAAAGCCAATTTTCTTACATTTTTTATCAACAACACAGAAAATAAATGGTAAGAAAATTGGACAATTTTTAAAAAATAAAGCTTTTTTAATTTTTACTACTAAAATTCAATCGTTGTATGTATTTGTACGACGTTTTTTGAAATCCTATTCCCTCGTAATATTCTTGGGTTTTCTTACGTTTTAGCGATGTCGTTACTTCAAGCACTTCACATTCCTTAGTAACAGCTTCAAGTTTTGCATACTCTACTAACTTCGTTCCTATTCCAGAACTACGTATATTTTCATCAACAACAAGCGCTGTAATACGGCATACTTTTTCTGCCGATGGAAAGTAATCGAAATAGATAAGAGAAATAAAAGCGACAACAACTCCTTGTTCAACACCAACAAATACATCATCAGTAGAATTTGATGATCCAGATAATGATGGCCCAGATAACGATAGTGCAGATAATAAAGTCGCTATCTTTTGAGCATGAGTCTCATACCCTAGCTGATATAATAGATTTGATAAGCGATTAGCATCACTTGTTTTAGCTCGCCTTATTTCAAAATCATTCATTATCCACTGAGTTTTTCACTTTGACCTTCTGGTACACTAGTATTCATTATATGTAGAGTAGATGTTGGGAACGCACACTCCGCTCCATTGTTATCAATAATGCTAATAATTTTCAGCATAACATCCTGCTTAATACGGTGGAATTCTCCCCAGTCAGTCGTTTTTGTAAAGGTATAAATGAAAAAATCCAAAGAAGATGGAGCGAATTTATTGAAATTCACCATGAGTGTTTGCGTTGTATCTATATCAGGGTGATTTAACAACATGTCTTTTACTTGCGTGACAATAGTGTCCATTTTAGTCGCATCATCGTAGCGAATACCTATGGTTTCTTTAATGCGTCTATTTGACATTCGAGAAGGGTTTTCCAGGGAAATTTGAGTAAATGTTGCATTCGGAACATAAAGCGGGCGTTTATCAAACGTACGAATCCTTGTTAATCTCCAACCAATATCCTCAACAGTTCCCTCAATCTCTTTATCTGGCGAACGGATCCAATCACCAACCTTAAACGGGCGATCAAGATAAATCGTTAATCCTCCGAAAAAATTCGCCAATAAATCTTTTGCTGCAAAACCTACCGCAAGCCCACCGATACCGCCAAATGCTAAAATCCCAGACACACTATAACCAAGGTTTTGCATAACGATCAGTGCAGCGGTAATAAGAATCGATGCCCGTAATAACTTACCCATTGCACGAGCAGTCGTGATATCCATTGGCTTAGTTTGATATTCTGGGTTCGTCAGGTTTTTCTCGAGGGCTTTAACCAAGCGTACAAAAAACCAGGAGATCAAAATAATTAAACCAATTTCGCGCACCTTATCGGTAATTGGTGTAATTGATGACTCCGCCTCAATCGCAACAAGGTCTGCGGCAAAAGATATCCCCATCAACCAAATCAACCCTCGACAAGGTAAATGTAATGACTCAACAAAAGCATCATCCCAAAGGTTTTTTGTTTGCTGCGTTTTTAAACCCAATTTTTTTAAAAATAATCGTGCAAAAAAAGCCACAACCAATGTTAATAAAACCACAAAGAACACTTGAATAACCCAAGCGTATTCATAGTCAAACCACTGCAACATAATATTTTTTATTTCAGACACCAAAGACTCTCTATTTTTATCTTGTTTAAATGTATATTGTTTAAATGTACAGCTAAGCTAATACCTGCAATAGTTGCTGAGATAACTGCCAACGGGAATTATTGTGTAACTCTGTGAGCGATAAAATATCACTGGAAGTCTTAGAAAAAGCACTCATTACGGATAAATGCTTATCGATTTTATGGCTATGCTCTGAATCAATTGACAAGCCATTTAAGATTTCCATAGCGCCAGAGCGATTATTACAAATCAGTATCATATCGCAACCTGCATTTAGCGCTAGCGTTGCTCGCGCCATATAACTTCCTGAAGCAGCAGCCCCCTCCATTGATAAATCGTCACTGAAGATGACACCATCAAAACCAATATCTTCTCTCAATATGGTTTGCAGCCAATAATGTGAAAAGCCGACAGAGTTTTCGGCATCCACTTTAGGAAATAAAATATGCGCAGGCATAATCGCATCCAGTTGTGTCAATAATGCTGCAAAAGGTAGTAAATCATTCGCGGCAATCTCAGCAATATCACGGGAATCAACCGGTAGCTCCAGATGACTATCAGTCGTTACACTGCCATGCCCTGGAAAATGCTTTCCTGTTGTAGCCATACCAGCTTCATGCATACCGTCCATCCAAGCACCCGCTAAGGCAATTGCTTCATCGGGCTTAGGAGAAAATGACCGATCAGCAATCACATCACAAGCACTGTCATCTAGGTCAAGCACTGGGGCAAAACTGAAATCGACACCTACCGCTAAAAGCTCAGATGCCATTAGCCACCCGGTATCTTTAACCAGTTTTAGCGCTGCTTCAGTATTTTTCCGATACAGAGGAAGAAACTTCTGCATAGGTGGCAAACGAGTAAAACCTTCTTTAAAACGCTGAACTCTCCCTCCCTCTTGATCAACAGCAATCAATAATTCCGGTCGAATTTGTCGAATTGCATCACTTAACGCCTTAATCTGGCCTGGAGATTCATAGTTTCTTGCAAAATAAATAACACCACCAACCAAGGGGTGAGCCAACATTGCTTGCTCTTCTTCACTTAGAGTTAACGACTCCAAATCGAGCATTACGGGGCCAAGTGCCATAATAACTACCTTAATAATCAATCACTTGTCATCTTTTTGGGCAACATACCGCTTCACCGCGAGTATCGTCAAGGAGATTTAATCCCCTTATTTTTATATTGTTAGTTGCATCATAGAAAATACTACTGTATAAATACGCAGGTACTGTATAAATACACAGACCGCTAAATAGCCATTTAAACCTAAACGTCAGAGAGAACTATCTCATGATCAAGTTAACATCCAGACAACAACAAGTATTACAGCTGATAAAAGATCATATTGCAGATACAGGCTACCCCCCTACTCGTGCCGATATTGCAAAGGAATTAGGTTTCCGCTCTGCTAATGCTGCTGAAGAGCATTTAAGAGCTTTAGCGAGAAAAGGCTTTATTGAAATAGTGCCTGGTGCCTCCCGAGGTATTCGACTACCCGAACCAGAAAGCCCTGGCATACCTATTGTGGGACGAGTTGCTGCTGGTAGCCCAATATTAGCCGAAGAGCATATTGAAGATTACTGCGAGCTAAAACCGGAATTCTTTTCCCCAGCTGCTGATTACTTTTTAAGAGTTCATGGGGAAAGCATGATTGATGTTGGTATTTTTGATGGCGATTTACTTGCAGTACACCGTACCAATCAGGCCCGTAATGGCGAGATCGTTGTTGCTCGAATTGGAGATGAAGTCACTGTTAAGCGTTTTAAGCGTGAGAACAACAGCCCAATTGTCGAGCTTATTGCAGAGAACCCATCCTTTGAGCCAATCAAAGTCGATTTACAAGATCAAGACTTTTCAATTGAAGGGCTTAGTGTTGGCATATTAAGACAGCACTAATAGAAAGCGACTACAGGAGATTAATAATGAATACTGCTATGAAAACTCATTACATAGAGGAAAATACAGCTCCAGCCTCCCGTCGAATGACTGAAGTCATTATTCCTCAGGGGCAAAACAGCAGCCATATTATTTTTCCTTTAGTTGCTTCGTTGAGCAATCAAGCAAGCAATGACTCCAATATTAAAACAAAAGAACAACAACGCTGGATTACATGGATAACGGATCGAAAACCCAATAGCGAACAATTGGCTAGCTTTGGAGCTGATACTGCAGCGCTTCGCGTTATTCATACAAAAAGAAATAACGACTCTCGCTGGATAATGTGGGAAGCCTTAAATACAGGAAACAGCCACACAGTTATTGCAGACTTGGAAAATATTAGCGCCAGTGATATTGAACAAATGGAATCAGCCGCTAAAAACGGAAACTGCATGGGGATTTTGACTCGGTCTATATAGACAAAGTAATTTCAATTTTATTATCTCTACATTATTTAAAACTAAACTACTGATGTGTGCTAGTTGCACAAACTAGGCCTTTGTAATATTTTGACGTCAGTGTATGGGGCGGAGACGCGGAAGCCGCGCCCAGCCGAAGGCGAATTAAACACATTATTAAGCATTCTTTACCAACCGATAAACAATGCAACTTAATAGAGTACCAAATGCAAGAGAGCCAAAAAGCATGGGCTTCACTATGTTAATGACTTCTGTTTCGCTACCAATAACAGATTGATAATTAAAATACTGCAACATTGAAAAACCTGCTGCAACTAGTGCCATACCTAAGAGTTTTAATATGGCTTTGTCAGTGCCTTTAAATTGACGAATTAAACCTATACCGCACCCGAAGCCAAAGAACGTAGACAGGAAAACTATGAAAAATTAGTAGGGTCAGAAACACATTAAAGCAAAATATTGAGAAAAAGTCTTATCTGGCCCGACTTATTCCATTCTGGCCCTTTAAAAGCGCTATCACCTTTTTCCTGCAGCTCTTTTTGCCATTTATAGAGTTGATTACGTTTAACGCCTAACTGCCTGGCCGCCTCTACGCCACTGGTGTCGGAGCCTCCCCCCAAAAAGTAGACACACTCGTTATTCATGCTGCCATTCTTTCATAGTTAACCGGTGATGTGTATCCAATACTAGAATGAAGTCGTTCTCGATTATAGTATTTATTCAAATACCAACTTAATACCGCTCTTAGCTCTTGTTCATCTTTAAAATCAATTCCCTTTATACATTCTGTCTTCATACTCTGAAAAAATGATTCCATATTCGCATTGTCTGTTACTGTACTTGGTCTATTCATACTAGGTTTAATCCCAGCTCGCATAAGCGTATTTTGCATCACGTAAGCACCATACTCCGAACCTCTATCCGTATGAAAAATATGCCCATCTGATACCGACCTGTACTTTAATGCTTTTTGTAGGGCCGACACCGTTAATTCTGCCGTCTTATTTTCACCTAATGACCAGCCAATAATTCGGCGAGAATACAAATCCATTACCACGGCCAAATACAATTGCTTTTGTGCCACCTTTAAATAAGTCAGATCACCTACCCATTGCTGGTCAATGGCTGTCGGGCTACCTAAATCCTTTTTCAAATTGGGCATCTTTGTATAAAATTTATCAGGCGCCGCCTTGCGACGATAAATCCTTCCCGCCTTACCCACTAATCCTGTGTCTCGCATAATGCGCTCTACACGTTTTCTGTTAACACACAGACCTTCTTTCCTTAGCGCCTGATGGACTCTAGGACTACCATAGTTGGCATCATGCTTAAAGAAAATGCGCTCTATCTTTTTAGCCAACTTTCTATTTGAATGTTCACGCTTGCAGAACCTTCGTTTACGCCATTTGTAGTAACCCGCAGGCGACACACCAAGCCAATTACATAAGTATCTAACCGTTAAAACTGTACGATGGGTATCTATAAATCCGAATCGTTCTGTCTTACTTCCGCTAGATACTGACGCCACTTTTTTAGGAGATCATTCTCCTTCTTTAAACGAGTATTTTCTTGTTTAAGGCGTTCATTCTCACTCAGCTGTTTCTTTGTTGGCGGTGGCGGGCGCTTTTTATCCAAGGTCATACTCACTCTTCTTGTGGTGTCAGCCACTAATTTACCTTGCTTGTATTCGTGGCGCCACCGATAAACCATGACAGGGTGTAAGCCCATTACCTCTGCAATATCTGCCGCATTAACATTCAGTTTATGAGTCAATTCAACAATTTTAACTTTAAATTCTTTTGAGTATTCGAGTACACGCTCTTCACTAATTATCTTTGCCATTAAACACCTCTTTCTTTAAGGAAAAAAGTGTCTACCAAACAGGGGGAAGTTCAGAGTCCAGCCCGCAGGGCGATTTTGCCTTGCCTTGTTAAGTGTTTGGCCTTGGAGTTACCCATATTGTTTTTTTAAGGCCTCATCAAAGGTTGCTAGTGCTGAGAGAAGTTTGTTGTACTCGCTTCTTTCTAGATCCCAGTCATCAACTAGCACACGTAAACACCCCAAATTAACTGTGCTTAAATGATACGCTATTTCAACTCCCTGAATTGCTTTGGAGATAACCTCTTTATTTTGGTTATACCCACTCATAACAGCATCGCTTTTCAAAGATAATTCTTCGAAAGTGCTTTTCAGTTCTTTTGCGCTTTCAATTACTTCATTCATGATGACACTTAACAGTTTAATCAATAGACCTATTCCACTTATCACCATTCTCTTGATCAAAATAATCATTAACTGGCTTTAGGTATTTTTTTCAATAAAAACAATCGATTAGGTGACAACTATCCACTGATATAACTTGTGATCAAAAGAGCAGAGAAAATAAATTGCCCACCACTTTCCCTTGATCAATATTATCTATCTCTTGTATTTCAAGGGCTCAAGGCATCATAAACTGATCAAGAGAATCGGTCTACTGATAAAGGGCTCGCCAGTCGGATTTATATAAGTACTTCATGGGTATTGATGTGAATGATTTAAGCTACACACCTGCTCACTAGCACAGTTTTCGATATAGCTTTGCCACACATTTACTTGAAGCTAGCAAGACAAACAAGGAAGACGTTAAAAATTCAGACAATTATTCTTTGTATAGCTAATATTCTACTTGGCAGGCTCGTTGACGATCAATAAGAGATTGAAGTTGTTCTAAAAGATTCGTTACTTTTTTGGGCGTATCTAAACTGATTTCTTGCTTGTCACTAACAACCGTAATGATATTTTGTTGTTTAACGGCTGTTTCAGCTTCTGGTTTATTTTGACTTATCGATAATAAAGCACTTGGCAGTTGACATAATGCATGAAGATAACTCCCCTCTGTTGTCGCCCAATCCTTTATTTCAGCAAACTCATAAACATTTTCAAAAGTCTTTAAATCTTCAGAAAATATTTGATGTAAATTAAAATTATTGTCATACAAAGCAGGTTTACGATAATTTTCTAACAGTTCATTACAATAATTAAATACAGCACAATATATTTGCAACAAGGCTGAATCCAAACATGCCTGTTTTTCAATAGCCGTCGATGAAAAATTATCATACGCCGACAACAAAAACCCCGCGGCAGCTAATCGACGATTAACTTGCTGAAAGTACGATTCATCGTGCAAAGTCATTATAAAAATTATTTTGCTTTCGTTTTTTTCGGGGCTTTCTTTTTAACTACCGCTTTCTTTTTAGTAGCTGCTTTCGCTTTTGTTGGTTTACGTTTAGGAGTATTGGAAACAACCCATTTACCCCCTTCGTAAAATGCTTTCCAGCCAGTCGCTTTTCCTTCAACTTCTGATTGAACATATTGCTCTTTCGTCTTCCGACTATAGCGAACTAAGGTAGGGATACCATCATCATCTGCAACTGGAGCACTAAAAAGAAATGTATACTTAGGATCAATTTCATCTTTATGGGGCAATAACTCAGCAACCAAAGGCGCACGAGTCTCACGGTTTTTAGGGAATTGGCTAGCGGCTAAAAAGAGACCACTGGCACCATCACGCAAGATGTAAGTATCATCAACTTTCTCACATTGCAGTTCAGGCATTGGAACAGGGTCCATCTTCGGTGGTGCAGCTTCACCACTGCGCAATAGCTTACGAGTATTTTTACACTCTTCATTGGTACAGCCAAAGTATTTACCAAAACGGCCTGTTTTTAACTGCATATCGTGGCCGCATTTATCACATTCGATAACGGGGCCTTCATAGCCTTTTATCTTAAATGCGCCTTCTTCTATCTCATACCCTTCACAATCAGGGTTATTACCACAGATATGTAACTTATTCTTTTCATCAACTAAATAACTATCCATTGCCGTATTACAAATCGGGCAGCGACGCTTATTACGCAATTGCTGAACTTCTGCATCTTCGTCATCATCAACATTGACAACTTCATCACCAGGCACCAAATTCATTGTTGTTTTACAACGTTCTTTAGGAGGTAGCGCATAACCGGAACACCCTAGAAAAACACCGGTACTACCGGTTCGAATTTGCATAGGGCGTCCACAAGTCGTACAAGCAATACTGGTTTCAGTTGGAGAATTGCCTCTCATTCCACCTTCGAGTGCCTGCGCCTGCGACAGCTTTTCAATAAAGTCTTTGTAAAACTGGTTAAGCAAGTCACGCCATTTCAACTTATCGTCGGCAATGTCATCTAAAGATTCTTCCATCTTTGCGGTAAAACCATAATCCATTAAATCGGTAAAGTTTTCGACTAGACGGTCAGTGACAATATCTCCCATTTTTTCTGCATAGAATCGACGCCCTTCTACATGGACATACCCTCTATCTTGGATCGTTGAAATAATCGCTGCATAGGTAGACGGCCTGCCAATACCACGCTTCTCTAACTCTTTAACTAAGCTGGCTTCTGTATAGCGGGCGGTTGGTTTTGTAAAATGCTGCTTGGGGTCTAATTTGGATAGGTCCAGCTTGTCGCCAACCTTCAAATCCGGCAGTAAGACATCCTCATCTTTTTTACCACCTGGTGGCTGTACACGCATAAAGCCATCAAAACGAATCACTCGTCCGCGAGACCTTAATTCAAAATCGTCAGCAGTAATGACTATCGAAGTGCTAGTAAATTCTGCAGGTGTCATTTGGCAAGCGACAAACTGCTGCCAAATAAGCGCATAAAGGCGCTCAGCGTCTCTTTCCATACCACTTAATTGTGTTGGAGAAACTGACACACTTGAAGGGCGTATTGCTTCGTGAGCCTCTTGTGCCCCCTCTTTACTGCTATAACTAATCGGTTGTGCAGGAAGATAAGGCTTACCATAGCTCTCCAGAATATGGTCGCGACAGCTCGCCACGGCTTCCTGGCTTAAATTGGTCGAATCGGTACGCATATAAGTTATATAACCCGCTTCGTAAAGGCGCTGAGCCATCATCATGGTCTTTTTAACGCCAAACCCCAAACGTGTACTCGCTGCCTGCTGTAGTGTCGATGTAATAAAAGGAGCAGAGGGTTTCGAGCTTGTTGGTTTATCATCACGTTTGGTGACTTCATATTGTGCTTTTTCTAAGAGCGCGACTGCGGCCATCGCATCATCACGGTTAGTCGGGCGAAAGCTTTCCTTTTTGTATTTTTTTACTTCGCAGTTAATAGAATCTTTAGCTGCACTCTTCAACAATGCAGAAATATCCCAATACTCTTCAGGGATAAAAGCTCGAATCTCTCTTTCTCGCTCAACCACTAAGCGCACAGCAACGGATTGAACACGCCCGGCTGAAAGGCCACGAGCAACCTTCTCCCAAAGAAGTGGAGAAACCATATAGCCAACAATGCGATCTAAAAATCGCCTTGCCTGTTGTGCATCGACTCGGCTTTGGTCTAACAAGCCTGGTGAATCAAATGCTTTTTGAATAGCGGATTTGGTAATTTCATTGAATACCACTCGTCGATAACGCCCCTCGTCACCCCCAATTGCTTGCTGAAGGTGCCAGGCTATCGCTTCCCCTTCTCTATCCAAATCCGTTGCGAGATAGATAGTGTCAGCGTTCTCAGCCAGTTTTTTTAATTCATCGACAACTTTTTCTTTGCCTGGCAATATTTCATAGTGAGCTAACCAATCCTTATCAGGGTCGATACCCATACGCTTAATCAATTGCTCTCGCGACTTTTTAGCTTTATGGATAACCTTCTCTTCCGGGGATAGCTTTCGTGTAATGGCGGCTTGCCTGGCCCTTTCTTTTGGATCAACAGGTTTCTTCTGCGACCCACTGGTTGGCAAATCACGAATGTGTCCGACGCTGGACTTCACAATGTAGTCACTACCAAGGTATTTATTGATAGTTTTTGCCTTTGCAGGTGACTCCACTATTACAAGGGATTTGGCCATAAAAATTTCTCTAACAATTTATTATCATCTTTCGACAGCAGTAAAACAGATTAAAAAACGTACTGCATATCAGTATAAGTTCTATAAAGGTGGGCATATATAAGACTTGATACGCCTGCGGTCAAGTAATTTGTTTTTCCTATATATAGACTATGAGGGCTAAAATGCACCCTATTTAAATAAATTTTCTACCGTTTAAATCAATATAAACTACATTAAAAAAACTATTTAAGCATTTGTTTTTTAAGAATAAAAAAACACTTCAAGAATTATCATTTTCAGCCGATAAATAACTTAAGGAGAGCTCTCTCAATTTTTTTACCGTGTAATTAGATAGTGCGATAAATTATATGTCCGCTTTTGCCAGCTTAATAATGTTAGTGATGATCGCTGTAGGCGCGATGGGGGTCGTCGCCTATAGTAACTACAAAGTTGAGCAAGCGAAGAAAATCCGCCATCGCCTGCAAAAACACAAGGTTAGAGTTGAGGAGCTAGAGGATGTGGTATTAGCCCTAGACCAGCTCTGTGAAAGCAGAGCAATTCCTCGATTAGTCAATGATGAAGTCATTGATATGTACGAAGAAATGATTGAGCTAGACCCCAAAGCCGTTTACCTTCAAGCGGGGTTTAGCAATGCAAAAATGCGCTCGGAAGCACTCAGCGATGAATTAAGCCCCAGAGATATCAGCCGACTTTGCAATAGTGACGCCCGTATTGCCCGTTTACGAGCTTATCTCACCGAAGCATCCAATATTCTCAAAAAGCAACACAACCAAGGCAAACTCTCTACCACTGAGATGCAAAACTTTGTGACAGAGCTTGAGTGGCTGTACTTACAAGTCTATGTTATTTCTAATATCGCTCAGGGACATAAAGCTTATACAAGGCAAGATATATTAACGGCTAACGCTTTTTATAAAAAAGCTCAGACAGAACTGATAAGCTCTGGCCACCCTGACGAAAGACGTCATAAAATGATCAAACAACTGGCGGATGTGTTGTTTGGCCGACGTAAGTCTCTCGATACAGAGTTAATGCCTGAGGATGAGTTTAACCCGGAAAACACCAGTGCTGTTCTCTCTGAAGCCGACCAACGAGCATTAGCAGAAATAATGATGGAAGATAATCCAGAGGCTGCCGCACAAATCACTGAAGCGATGATTATCCAAAAGCAAGCGGAATCATCACAAGGTAATAATACGGCTAGCAAATAATGTCATAACACTGCTTTATCCAGCTTTTAATCTGATCAATCGTAATCTCCGAAGACGCTTCTCTCCACCATATACCTATCACTTTATTATTTACTTCCAGCCCAACAATATCATCTGGCAAGCTATCTAGAAGCTTATGGAGCCCTCCATGCATTGAAGCCTTGGGCGCTTCTGATCCCGCTTGCCACTCCCACATTCCATAAAAATGAATATCATGCTGATAAGGATGCTTCAGTAAAGTCCAACAAGGAGTTTTAGAAGGCAATTCGACAGCTTGACTATATACAGCAATGGACTGCTTTCCATTATTGGTTTTATAGTCTGCCATACGAACTTGAAGCCCTGAACTCGCAGCCGATTGCCTGAGCTTTGCTAACCGTCTATCGCGACTTGAGGGTTGCATGATCATAATTGGACCAACAGCCATAGCTATAGCAAGAACAATAAAAATCACTGGCCAAAAGGACATAGTTAACCTTTATATAGAAAGAATTGAGATTTAAAAACCACTTTAAAAGAGAATTTTAACTTATTGATATTATTAATAAAAGAATAAGAAAAAAGGATAGATTGTAGCTTTTCAACAAACTAATTCATAGCAGAATAATAAAAAGTGAAACCAATCTATAAATAGATATCTAATAGTTAATCAAAGGTTCTTTCAATTTAAACGGAATTTGTATTCTATTATTTTTTTGCAAAAGAATCTGGCAATCAACGTTAAGAACGTTATTATATAACTCAAATGCAATGTACTTACGGAATAGTATGCTTATACGACTAATAATATTGTGTAGCAGTTGGATCTGCCTGTTTCATTCCACTGATGCCCTATCACAAATAAACCTTCATTCTGAGCAATTAGTCGCTCAACGACAGGCATATGTTAAAGCTAAGGAAGCCTTATTAGACAAGCGATACGGTGAGTACAATCAGTTAAGACAGCAGCAGTTGGTCAATTACCCTCTGCTTCCCTATCTGGATTACCAAGAATTATCTCGACAGCTCGATCAAAATCCTTACCAAAAAATTGATGCTTTTTTGGACCAGAATAACAATAGCTATCTCGGCAATCTATTGTTGCGACAATGGCTGAGTTATTTGGCCTCATACCGTCGCTGGCATGAGTATCGTAGCTATTTTGACCCTGCACTCAAGTCTGCGGCACACCAGTGTCTTTACTTATGGTCTCGCTTTCAAACAGGGGAACCTCAAGCACTAAAAGAGGTTACACGACTCTGGAATGTAGGCAAATCACAACCGGATGAATGCGACCCTCTTTTCAAAGCCTGGCAACAAGCAGGCTACCTTACAAAAGAGATTGTTTGGGAGCGCTATCAAAAAGCACTACAACGCAGAAATAACAAGTCATTACGCCGTTATTTAAAGCGCTTGATGTCGCCTGAAACCCGAGACCTGGTCAACCAATTTGAGCAGGTGATGAGCAACCCCTCTCGCCTTAACAACATAGAAGACTACAAAAGTAACCACCCATACATGAGCACTCTTGTATACAAAGGCTTACGTAAATACATTCGCAGCAATTCCGATAATGCACAAAAGCTATGGCGAGAATATCAAAGCATCTATACATTTTCTCAGCAACAAAAAGATAGCTTCAACTATGCCCTAAGTAAACGCTATGCCTTTGATGACAGACCTAACAAAGTACGTCAACTATTAAGCTTACTAAACACAGAACAGCAAATTACAATTATTGAGATCATTTTACGAGAACAATTGAAAAAGCGAGATTGGCAATCTGTTTACCAGTGGATTAACACCTTACCAAAAACTCAACAATTGTCCGAACGCTGGCAGTATTGGCAAGCTCGTACCTATCAGGCTCTGAATAAGCCAAAGGAAGAATACTTACCGGTCTATCAAAAACTTGCAGAGACACGTAGTTTTTATGGTTTTTTATCGGCCGATTTTTTGAGCAAACCTTACAATCTGCAAAACGCCCCTTCTGTTGTTCAGCAACAAACACTGCAACAGCTACGGGAAACATCTGCACTATTACGAGCCCGCGAGTTATTCTTTCTCAATAAATTTCAGGATGCTCGACAAGAATGGTCCTATGCTACAGCCAACCTATCTTCTGAAGAACATCAAGGTGTGGCGCAAATTGCCTATGAATGGGGCTGGCATCGAAAATCTATTGAGTCAATGGCCGCTGCTGCTGCATGGGATGATCTCAATATTCGTTTCCCTATTGCCCATAAAATGATTATTCAACAACAGGCCCAACAAACTAATTTACCGGAGACATTGATTTTTGCCATTGCTCGACAAGAAAGTGCTTGGGAGACCGATGCGAGATCTAGTGCGGGCGCTATGGGGTTGATGCAATTAATGCCTAGAACGGCTAAAGAGACCGCTAGAAAAGCAGGTATAACCCACAGGAAGGAAGACTTATTTCAGCCAGAGCATAATATAACTCTGGGCAGCCGCTATATCAGTGAATTATTAGGGAAGTACAATAATAACCGCGTCCCGGCTATTGCTGCTTATAATGCCGGCCCTCACCGAGTGAATCGCTGGTTAAAGCAAAGTGATAAGCAATTGCCTTCCGATGTATGGATAGAAGTGATCCCTTTTGGTGAAACGCGAAAGTACGTCCAAAACGTACTTTCTTATGCAGTTGTTTATAGCTACCACACTGAAGGGAAAGTGTCGCCATTACTGACAAAGAGTGAGCTTAGCAACCTTTAGATTACCAAAGTTCAATCAACTTCTTTAGAGTAAACGTCTCTAATACGCTTTTGCACAATATCAGCAAGTTCATCAGGCCTGAATTTCGATAGGAACCCATCACAACCGACTTTCTTCGTCATGGTTTCGTTGAAGCTACCGCTGAGAGAAGTATGCATAATGACAAATAGATCTTTGAGATTAGGGTCTGTGCGTATTTCATGAGTTAAACGATAACCATCCATTTCAGGCATTTCCGCATCAGTAATCAGCATCAGTAGCTTTTCACCAACATTCTCACCATCAGCGGCCCAACCTTTTAATAACTCAAGCCCCTGAAGACCATCACCTGCGGTTACCAGCTCGATATTAAGGTCTAAGCTAATCAACGTATCCTTAATCTGACGACGAGCGGTTGGTGAGTCATCAACCGATAGTATCTCGATCTTTTTATCTCCGACCAAGCTTTTTAATGATTGATCACGCACGTCCTCTGATACAACCGTACTCGGCGGAATAATATCTGCCAATACACGCTCAACGTCGAGGATTTCTACAATCTTCTCATTAATACGGGTAAATGCGGTTAAGAAATGCGCATTTCCAGAAGCCTTGGGTGGCGGTAAGATAGAGTCCCAATTCAAATTGACGATACGGTCGACAGCCCCTATCAAAAACCCTTGAACAGAACGGTTATATTCCGTCACGATAAGATTACAACTATCATCTCTAGGCAACGGAGAACGCCCTATTGCAACATTGAGATCGATAACAGGGACGGCACGATCACGCAGATGCGCTATACCACAAACAGCGGGGTGACTGTAAGGAAGCTCTGTCAACGGTGGAACCTGCACAACTTCTTGAATTTTAAAGACATTTATGGCGAATGTTTGCTGTCCTTTTAGACGGAACATCAACAATTCCAAACGATTTTCACCAACAAGGTTGGTGCGAGAATCTACACTTGCGAGTATACCTGACATAAAACCTTACAACTTTTAGTTAATGAGCTACTCTTATTAGTGTAGACAAAACAAATCATAAATCACGTCGATTTCGACTACACTTAAAAAAAATAGTACAACGGGCTATAAGTACACTTATGTCAGAACAATCCAACCTTATTGCTAGACAACCCATTTGCAATAAGCAACTTAAAGTTGTCGCATTTGAACTTCTCTATCGGATGCAGTCCGACGGCAATAACGCAGTGGTTACCAATGCCGATGGCGCAACGATCGATGTACTGTTATCAGCCTTTAACGACCTCTGTATTAATGATGTAGTAGGGAATAAAAAGGCCTTTGTAAACTTTACCAGCGGTATTATCCTCAACCAGTTACCGCCCATTTCACCGAAACAGTTAGTCATTGAGCTTTTAGAAGATCAGGAAATCACACCTGCCCTACTCAAAGCCTTAGGTAGATTACGCAAAAAAGGCTATAAAATTGCCCTCGATGATTTTTGTTTGACAAAGGAAACCATTTCATTAATTGACTACGCTGATATTATTAAGCTCGACGTACTTGACCAAAAGCCTGAATCCTGGGCGAATTACATTCCCAGACTTAAGGATAAAGGCATTATCCTATTGGCAGAAAAAGTGGAAACGTATACGGTATATGAGCAGTGTCGCGAGCTTGGCTTTGACCTTTTCCAAGGGTATTTTTTTGCGAAGCCCAAAGTGATTACAGGCAAGCGTATTTCAAACAATGAACTCACCATACTCAATCTACTTGGAAAGCTAAATTCTAAAGATGTGGATATAGGTGAAGTCACCAAGCTGATAAGCCATGATACTAATTTAAGCTATAACTTACTGCGCACGATTAACTCAGGGCTATTTAACTTACCATCAAAGGTAGATTCTATTAAACATGCCATCACGATGCTGGGCCTTAGTCATTTAAAAAGCTGGATTAGCTTTCTTGCTCTCAGCAGCCTCGACAATAAACCGCAGGTCCTTACTGACCTCGCCATGGTAAGAGCTAAGATGTGTGAACAATTAGGAAAAAATATTACGCGCCGTGCCAGCGCAGATGATTATTTTACGATTGGTTTATTGTCACTGATTGATGCATTCTTTGACATGCCTATGGAAGAGTTAATGAAAAAAATATCGCTATCAGAGTCAATGAAAAATGCGCTGTTAAAACGAGAAGGCGATATGGGACAAGCGTTAGAATGCGTTATCAATTATCAAAATGGTGATTGGGCTCAAGACAAAGGTATAGAGTCAACAGATGAAAACTCTTTATCGTGTGATCAGATTACGCAAGCCTATTTAGACAGTGTTAAATGGACTGAAGAAAATAGAACCATTCACTAAAGCATTAACCTATAAAAGAATAATATAAATAAAAGTTAATCAACATTTTTAATCAAAAAATCATCGACTGCCACACGATCAAATGGCCAATATAATTTTTCTTTAGTCACAGGGTAAAATAAAACCGGAATAGAAATACCATATTCTTTTAGTAAATCAGGGTCATCAGCAATATCAATTTCCTTGACGACTAATTGTCGGTTAGATAAACAAGGCCCAATTTCATCCAGTGCTAACTCGCACAAATGACAGCCTAACGTAGAATAGAGAATCAGTTCTTGCATACGGGCAGTGTATTAAAAAAGCATACTGCTTGCAGCTATTTTTTAAGAGTCACTCTCTGAGTCATCATCAATATCAGCAATCGCATCAAGATTATTGTCATTTAGGTTAGAAACTAAACCCGCTATAGCCTCATGAAATGAAGGGCCTGAGTCTTTTATTTGTTGATCGATCTGCTCTGATATACCAGAAAGTAGTTGTGTAAAATCAAATACTTCATAGTTATGTGGATTATTCAATGCCTCTAAAACGCTGCGCGCAAAATCACCAATCGTCGATAAAGCATCTTGCCCTTCAGGTTCAACTCTATCTGTTACTGGTTGAAGTTCTTGATAAGCAGCAGCAACACTATATTGCTCTGTTTGGCGCAAGTTTACCGCATAGCTGGCTATTTCATTTTGGTCATAATTTAAGTCAAGAGCCGCTTCATAGGCTTTATTGACATCGCCATTATAAAACTCATCAGACAACGATAATATTTGATCCAATAAGTCTTGAATCGCGGCGGTTTCTTGCTCGTCTAAGTCCCCTGTCACATCAATTGCAAATTGACTATTATCTTTAAACCCTTCCAGTGCATCAGTATCGTCTGAACCTGTTGCGTCACCGTATTCACCATAAAATACTGCCGTATTACCCGCTTCTATTGAAATTTTATCGCCATCCAGTGTTGTTAATTCGAAGGAGAAGCTATCCTTACGACCATATTCTACCGTTGCAGCTTCTACATCCACATCAAGTGAATTAATCAGGCTGCTTATACTACTACGGCTGCTATTACCGAGTACTTTAAACTGATCCTCGAACTGTAAACCTTGCCCACCATTTACTTGGCCATTGCTAGATAGCGATTGCACATTACCCGTAGGCGCTGTAGGAGCTGGTGCTGCAGGTACAGAATTTACATCACTTGATGGGGCCGTAGTGTTATCTGTAACGGGGCCAGTATCAGTACTATCATCACTTCCGCTTCCGTTCACATATTTTTCGGTCAATGCATCAAAGCCATCTAATACTTGGTGATACAGTGAAACAATAGATTCAAATGCTTCGTCTGTTAATTCACCCGACCCTTTTAAGATTTCTTTCGCTTCTTCAAACCCTTGGAAAAACCCTTGCAACCCCTGCTCTATAAGTTCTTCAAGCTCTTCTGGAGATGCACCATCAGCTTGTTCAGATGACAGTCTTTGTTCAATGAATTGAAGGATATTGTTAGCGCCATCTAATAATGGTTGTGGCTCTTCTACTTCGGTTACTTCCACTGGAGCAGAAACAGATAAACTAGAGAATTGGTAACTTTGATTAATATTGCTGTAAGTCAGTGTACCAGATTGCTCGCCACTCCCATTACCAGTACCACTAAAAGAAACTGTGTAAGATGACGACTCACTGCTGTATTCATAGCGGTAACTACTTTTACCTTCTGGTCCTGAGGTAGAGCTGCTATGAATAATAGATTCTTTCTGTGTAAAATTTGATGCTGTGAACCCACTGGCATCTGAGGAAATATTGAGTGGCGATAACATGGATCTACCCGACTAATTAATGAATATGTAGAAAGGTTATCGGCGTCAAAAAAAAAGGCTTCAGGAATGTTTCTTTATTAAAAGTAACCCTACTTAAATCAAAAGGCTATGAGACATGCATCACAAAAAGCTTGATATATCAGGGACTCAGACGACAACATTATTATTCATAAGATCATCTTCATAACGCTCAACATCAACCGAGACGTTTAGCGATTGCGTCATTCCACCGCCAAAGATAACCCCTCGTAATGGGCTAACATCAGAGTAATCTCTTCCCCAAGCCGTCACGATATGCTGATGTGTCGGTACAGAATCATTGGTTGGATCAAATTCAAACCAACCTTCTCCCGGTGAATAAACAGAGAACCACGCATGTGAAGCATCTGCCCCTACAATTCTTGGCTGTCCTGGTGGCGGTAACGTTTCTAGATAACCACTGATATAACGGGTTGGATAACCCAGTGAGCGCATACACCCGATTGCAAGGTGGGCAAAGTCCTGACATACCCCACGCTTATGCGCCAATACTTCTTCTAAGGGTGTTGCCACGGTTGTTACACCAGGGTCAAACTCAAACTCCGTGTAAATCTTATGAGTTAAATCCATGACTGCTGATAGAAAAGGCTTGTTAGGAGCAAAGCAATCACCGGCAAACTCTCGAAGCGCATCACTTGCCATAATCATCGGAGAATTCAGCAAAAATTCCCGTGCATACAGGCTCTCAATATTATTCCCCGTATTATTGAGTAGATCCTGCACTTGAGCACAGGTATTACCGTATCCTAGTTGCTCCCCAAAATTATTACGTTCTGGCTTTAAACTGATTTCTGTAGTGACTTGTATTGATAACGATTTATGGGGCTCTTGGATAGAAAAGTGGTATACACGATTACCAAAATAATCGATCCGACGATTACCTGTCGTTGGTGTCGGATGAATAACAACTCTGGGGGTATTCACTGATTGAGTCAGTGTCTCCCGAGGTAATAAGTGCGCTCGGTTATAACACGTACTAACTTTGTAGTCATACTCATATTCAGTTAAGTGGCGTACACGATACTTCATAGCTCATCCTCCCATGAAGCAGCCATAACCTGTTGATGTGTTTCGGTATGATCGAAATAAATATCACTGAGAGTTATTGATAGCTCATTCAATAACTCTTGCGATTCGCTCATTAACTTAGCCAGCGCTTTACGGCTTTTATCGCCCTTCTCCAAAGCACACAATAATTCTGGCTGAGCCAATTGTATACGGCTCGATAGCTCCAAGGTAATGCGCCTTTCCTTACTTAGCAAACTACTTTGTTGCCTGACAGGCAGCTCTTGCACATGCTCTTTAAGCCCTTGTAACAAACTACTTAACGAACGTGGATTTGTATCGTCTAAAACAGCCAACTCCAAGCCATTGAGGATATCTGTACGGGCACGATAACGTCTACGGTAAGTAACCAGAGTTTCCAGAGTTAACAGTACTGTCTCAAGGGTATTATCCTCATCATATTCACCCAGCACAGGGCACAGTAATGAACGAATAAGAGACATCGTTTGATATGAACGTTCAAGGTTACGCCCTATTTCGATAAACCGCCAACCATACCCACGAATCATACTTTCATGTACAAGGCCTGACAGTGCTAATAAACTCGTCACCAGAGGATCAAGCGCTTCCTCTGGCGCAGAAGCAAAGTCTGTACGAATCGTTGTTTCCAGCATATTCACATTATCGCGAATATCATTAATGACCCGCTGAGTATCGGCCGACAGTAGTACTTTCACCTCTTCAGCACAATTTAGCATTTCATTCAGCCTTGAGACGACACTTCCTGCTCGATCCGCATCAATGATAATCGAGATCAATTCTGCTTCTGGGTTTTTAAATAAGACTGAATCTATCGCCGTAAAACCCGGGAATGTCTCTGTTACTTGAGTGACCGCTAATAAAATAGTTCGATAGCTCTCTTCAGACAGCTCATGAGTGTTATTTAGCTGCAAGAAAACTGTCCGTAGTAGCCGTAACGCATACTCAGCACGAACGGCGTAACGCCCAAGCCAAAACATATTTTCAACCACTCGACTTGGCAGATTCTGCTGTCGATCATCAGCAATAGAAATATGTTGATGCTTATCAGACCATAAATTAACACGCTGTTCCGGTTCGGGAGACAATATCCAGGTATCTTTACTCAATGCCGAACGCTGGTTAGTAATCAATTGATCATCAACCATTTTCCCTATACGTGTTAAACCTCCTGGCATCACGTCATAGGCATTTTCACCCGCAACAACAAAACTACGCAAAACCGTTGGCCTTGAGACAAATTTTTGTTGTTGCCAGCATGGTGTATAACTGGGAGAGATAAATTCCTGAGCAATATATTTTAGTGGTCGCTGCTGAATATTCTGTCTTAGCTGATCCAGCTCAGAAGGAGCTAATTCGCTTCCCAGTATAGTGTGCTGTCCGGACTTCTTAAATACGGGCTTAATAATTAGCTTAGATAAATTATCGAGTATATATTCCTTGTCTAGTGGATCATGGGCCCACCATGTCGCCACATTAGGCAGCTGCAAATCCTGTCCGGTTAATGCCTGGCTGATGGCTGGTAGGTACTTAAGAAAAACAGGATTCTCCAAAATACCACTGCCCAAAGGGTTAGCAACGGCTACCTTGCCTGAGCGAATGACTTCTAATAAACCTGGAACCCCAAGATAAGAGTCACTTTTAAGTTCAGCCGGGTCACAGAAGAAATCATCAACTCGTCGTAGAATCACATCAACACGAGAAAGACCACTGAGAGATTTCATCCAGACTAGCCCATTACGAACCGTTAAATCTCGACCTTGAACCAGAGAATACCCCAAATAGTTCGCTAAATAGGCATGCTCAAAATACGACTCACTACGGCTGCCTGGTGTTAGTACAACAATATTCGGTAAATCACCATCCGGAGAAAGGCTATTAAGCTTATGCCGCAAAGACTGGAAGAACATTGCCAGGCGATGAACTTGGCTTTCTCGAAATAGGGTGGAGAAGACACGGGTCATTACCGTACGATTCTCTAACGCATAACCCGCACCACTTGGGGATTGGGTACTATCACCGATAATACGAATTTGTTGATCTGGTGTTCTGACCATATCAACAGCATGTAAGAGCAATGCATGTTCAGATGGCGGAACAATACCAAAACAAGGCCTCAAAAAACCAGGGTGAGCGAAAACAGCTTCAGGAGGGATAACTCTATTATGTATAAGCTCCTGACGACCATAAATATCCTTTAGCAACAAATTGAGCAGCTCTGTACGTTGCAAAATGCCTTTTTCGATACCTTGCCAGGTATCATGATCCAAAACAAAGGGAACAGTATCCAATTCCCAGGTACGCTCTTGATCACTAAAAGGCTTATAGGTTGCCCCATCATCACGGAGAATACGTTGTGTTTTTATCTGGCGCTGACTTAAGTTTTCCAGCGTTAAATTCTGCAAACTGTTCAGAACATAGCTCCAATGAGGTCTAACCTCACCAGATTTGGCTAGTGCCTCATCATAAACACCAGCAATAGACTGATACCCTATAGAGGAGATCGAGCCTTTCTGCGATTGTGCTTGTTTGGATGTGGACATAGTCACTACCTAAAATTCGGGACGCTTATTCTAAGAGTTTAGCCGCCAAGGTCAACTAATGCGTAAACTGGAGCCAGATCGTCACACTAACATAGCTATGTTAACAAGTAACCCAATAGCTTTTAATGATGAATTACATGTAGGCCCTGATCAATATCAGCCAGAAGATCTAAACCGCTAATCGACAAGAATCTTTATATTTTGACTGGCTACTGACTTTGCACTTTTCTAACCAAGCAATAGATATTTATTCTATTAAAAAATTTACTGATTATTTAAGAAAAAGAAGTGAATTTGAATATTACTTTTATCATTTTTAAAGGTATAGATATTGAAATCGATTATTAATAGAGGAATTTTTTCACTATATAAAAAGCCCTCTCATACAATGAAAGGGCTTTTTATGCATAACAATAATTATTGGCTAATTGTACTCAAAAAATTATTCGATGTTAACTTCAGTATTATTGATTCATCAAAGCATCTATTTTTTTATGATGACTAATTTCCCACTCATCCAATGTTGTTTTTGCATCCGTATCAAAACGGTGTTGTGCTATTTTAAAAACTTCTTCAGCTTTTTCACTAGGCACAACGGCTATCCCCTCTTCATCAGCAATGATAATATCATTAGTTGATACACTAGCGCCGCCACAAGTAATCACAGGGTTAACAGGTCCGACTGCTTTTTTTGCACTAGGAATTGGAATAATTCCACGAGCAAAAACGGGAAATTGCATTTCTCTTATTTCTGCAATATCGCGAATGACCCCGTCAATCACAAAGCCGGCTATTCCTCTTTTTTGAGCGATTCCACAAACATTACCACCCGCAACAGCAACATCACTGCCATTAGTGTTAACCACGATAATTGATCCTGCAGGAGCATCATAAATAGCTGCATGCATCATCAAACTATCGCCAGGAGGGACTTCAACAGTATATGCAGGGCCCGCGATTCTGGGAATCGGTCCCCATAAAGGCTTGATATCATAATCAATAAAATTACTACGCTCTAAACCATCAGCATAATCTGTTGGGGATAACTCAGAAAATTTATTATAATTTGACACGCCAAACTCCTAAAATTAAGCGCTAAGAGCGCATTGATTAAATATATAATTCAGTAATACACTTATAAAATAAGTTAATTTTCCAACACTCAATATAACAACACCCATTCTAACACTAAGACGCTTTCACGCCACATAATCAGGCATTAAAAATATTTTTAGTTTATTAAGCACCAAAAAGTAACATATATTAGCAACTAATTTATATGCTTACCCTTATTATATGAAGGGTAGCAATTAGCCTACAGGATATTTTTTAACCATTTAGTCACACCTTAAAAACTCTATTTGCAACTTACTTTAAAAATTTAAGCATTAATGAGACCTCTATAAAAATTACATTTCAACCTTAATAACGATGGCATAGGTTTTGCTGAAATTATTATTAATTGGATTATAAATAAAACCACCAATTATCATCGGCTAAAGGCATACAAAAACTACTATTTCAATTGTAAGAGTTTTAGAAAAATTCTAGCTTTAAATTTTTACATGAGGATTGCTCTTGAAAGTATCACACAAAGTTCCATTGATATCATCTGTCATTATAATTATTGCATTTTCTATTTTTTCCTGGTTCCAATACAACATTGTCCGTAGCAGCTTATACAAGAACATAGAAGGCAATATAGAAGAATCTTCTGTCGTTTTAGCATATCAAATCACTAATTGGCTAAATGGTAAATTAGCTTTAGTCGATATGATGGCTGAAACTATTTCTGCCGATTTCAACTTAAACACTATCCAGAAAACTATGAATACACCTTTGCTGCGAGACGAGTTTATCTTAGTTTTTGGAGCGTTAGAAAGTGACGGGCAACCTATTTCTAATGATCCTAGCTGGTACCCTGGAGATGGCTGGGATGCTCGCATACGACCTTGGTATCCGCTAGCCCGATCTCATAAACAAGCTTTATTAACCGACCCATATGCTGACTCTGCTACGAATGACATTTTAATCTCAGCAGTCGCTAACTTTTATGATAAAGGTATTTTTAAAGGCGCATTTGGAGGTGATATAAGTTTAAAAACTGTATCTGATGCAATTAATACATTAAATTTTAGCAATACAGGTTATGCATTTCTGTTGAATAACACCGGAGAAATCATCAGCCACCCTAATAGCAGCCTCAATGGCAAACATATGAGTGCATTATTTACCAATGGCTTACCTCGATTAAAAAGCGAATTGCAAGAACGTACGATTAACAATAAAAAAGTTCTTACTTCCTTTCGACCTTTGGATAATCTCTATGGTAGCAAATGGCTTATCGGTGTAGTGCTTGAAAAGGATAAAGTCATGTCTGATGCTTACGCTTTAAATATCAATGCAATTATCGGCGCTATTCTTACATCTCTAGCGTCTTGTTTTATACTTTATATCATCATGAAAAAGTTACTTATCAAGCCAATTGATAGATTAACATCAGTTGCAGATCAAATCAGTCGTGGCAGATTATTGGGCAGCGAAATCGAAGGGGTCGACCGTAATGATGAAATTGGAGCGTTAGCTCGTTCGATAGATCGCATGAGCAAAGGCCTTCAAATAGCGATAATTCGATTACGAAAAAAGAAATAAAAGCATCATGAGACAAAAATATTTGACCTTTAAAAGCATCATTATCCTATTAAAAAAAGTATTCGAACAAAAAGAAACCGGTACTTTTTTTATAGTGACAGAATCGAATCAATCGGCTCGATTGACATTTGATCAGGGAGAAATAATCTCAATTTACTGTTTTAATAAATTTGGAGAAGATGCAATTGGATTAATGTCTAACATTAACTCTGGCATCTGTCGTTTTCGCAAGGGTGACATTTCAATTAGGCGTGACAGTCTTCCTAAGACATCGGACATATTACAATTACTAGAAAACTTTTCACAAGGAACACACACAAATACAACTAAAACTATAGACAAAAAATCAAATACAATTTCACTATCACAAAAACTAGTATTCGAAAACTGTCTCGAAGAATATATTGGACCCATGGCACCTATCATCTGCGAAGAATACTTAGACATTGATAACGATTTACATTCCGTTTTAGAATCCCTGGAATCTGTTGTAAGAAAGATATCGGGTCAAAAAAATGCAATTAAATTCAAAGAAACAGCAATAATACAACTGAAGCAATAACTTTATTCCCTTGCTTTTGGAAACCTCGGTAAGTTATCAGAAATCTCATACCAAGACGCTTTGTAATCCGTATATATATGAGCATCCGGATCATGTTCTATATTTGAATCTAGTGTTCCCAATGAAAACTCGATAATGTCTCCAGTACTATCAGAAGCAACAAAAACCATACTCGACCCACAATGCTCACAAAATTTTCTTTGTGTTCCATTGGGAGCTGTATACGTCTTAAGTTTATCTTCACCTTTTATCCAATGAAAGTTACCTACCTTAGCTTCACCATAAGTTGCAAAAGCTGCCCCGTGAAATTTCCGACACATTGAACAATGGCAATGTCCCATGCGCGATTCAATTTTATCAACCGTATATTGAATTGCACCACATAGGCACTGCCCTTTATAACAAGAATTATTTTGGGAGTTTGTCATGAATCAAGCAACCATTATATTTTTACAAACCGTTGTACATTTAAAAGATAGGGGCTCGCCTTAAATCAAGCGTATAAGGATAATCTTCTGCAACCTCTTCTGGTGGTGGTTCCATGGGTCGAGGTGTATCGCTGTGAACAAAAAATGTTCTCGCTTCTTGCCCCAACGGTAATGGTGTTGTACCTGTTGGAGATTGGGTTTCCGGTCGTATCACACCCGGCGTTTGATTATAATCCCAAAAACGATTGACGCGACGTGACTCCGCTTCAAACGCATTAACCGGGAAGGTTTCGTAACTGCGTCCTCCAGGGTGATTTACATGATAAGTGCATCCACCAATAGCAATGCCATTCCATGTATCAACTAAATCAAATACGAGAGGCGCATGTACACCAATCGTTGGGTGCAATGCTGAAGGGGGTGCCCATGCGCGATACCGAACGCCCGCAATAAATTCGCCTTGCTTACCAGTTGCTCTTAAAGGCACTCTCCTTTCATTACAAGTTAAAATATAACGCTCGCTGTTAATGCCCGTTACACGTACCTGCAGACGTTCAACTGAAGAGTCAACGTAACGCGTCGTACCTTGCTGTCCTACTTCTTCACCTAACACATGCCAAGGCTCAATTCCCCAGCGTAATTCAATTTCTATATCGCCAATTTGGACTCGGCCATAATGTGGAAACCGAAACTCTTCGAAAGGTAATAACCATTCCAACTTAAAAGGATAACCATGAGCTTGAAGGTCTGTGACCACTTCTTTTATATCCGACCAAATATAATGTGGTAATAAGAATTGGTCATGTAAACGGGTTCCCCAGCGAACCAACTTATGTTTATATGGCTCTTTCCAAAAACGAGCAACCATGCAGCGCAACAGTAACATTTGCACTAATGACATACGCGCATGAGGTGGCATTTCAAAACCACGAAATTCTAATATCCCTAAACGACCTGAAGGTCCTCCAGGCGAATACAATTTATCAATACAAAATTCGGCACGGTGTGTATTACCCGTAATATCAACAAGCAGGTTACGAAAAATTCGATCAACTAACCAAGGCTGATCAACACCGCCTTCCGGGACTTGCTGAAATGCAACCTCTAATTCATATAAAATTTCATCGCGCCCTTCATCAACTCGGGGGGCCTGGCTGGTTGGCCCAATAAACATCCCCGAAAACAAATAGGAAAGGCTAGGATGATGCTGCCAAAAAGTCACTAAACTTTGCAACAGTTCGGGACGCCGAAGGATGGGACTATCAGCTGAAGTCGCACCACCAATAGTGACATGATTACCGCCACCTGTTCCTGTATGACGACCATCCAGCATAAACTTTTCAGTCCCTAAACGACACAGTCGTGCCTGCTCATATAGCACTGTTGTTTTTTCAACAAGCTCACCCCATGAGTTACTGGGGTGAATATTCACTTCTATTACCCCAGGATCTGGCGTAATTTTAAAGCTTTTAAGCTTAGGATCACTGGGCGGTTCATACCCTTCTAGTACAACGGGCATTTTTAGCTTAGCTGCTGTTGCTTCTATCGCTTCGATCAAATTGCAATAATCATTGAAGGATTGCATCGGTGGTAAAAAAATAAATAAGCAACCATTGCGAGGCTCTATCGTCAACGCTGTTCGAATGAGTTCAGTCATTACTTTCGGCGCTGGTTGCACATCTGGCTGACCTTTATCAGGCGCAAACGGATCAGCTTCCGGACGATAAAGTTCCTGCTGAGTTGCATAAGGTAAGCTATCAAGAGGCAATCTTAACCCCATTGGTGAATCACCGGGAATAGCAATTAAACGGCCACGACGTAGTGGCCAATGACAGCTTCTCCAATGATTGCCACTATAATCCCAGGCTAAGGGAACAATAAAGCCTGAGGGATGATTCAAACCATCTTTCAGTAATTTAGCCAAACGCTTTCTTTCTAAATCAGACTTAAGGTCTAAATCGTAGAGGTCGACATTATCAGGTAATTCTTGTTCTTTTAATAAATAATGAGCCGCATCTTCGAAGGCAGAAATAATATAGCTCATCGGAATGCGTAGCGATTGGCATAATGTCTGTAAAAACTTTCTAGCTTCTTTTCGGCCATAGCCATAATCTTGATCAACACGGCCTATTAGCTTGCTATCTTTCCATAATAATTTTTCATCGGTTCTCCAAAAACAACCTAAGGCCCAACGAGGAATTTCCTCTCCCGGATACCATTTACCTTGGCCATAATGCAGTAAACCACCTTTGGAAAAACTATCGCGCAATCTCAACAATAGGTCTTTTGATAAACGCAATTTGTCATGTCCCAAGGCCTCAGTATTCCACTGTTCAGACTCCATATCATCAATAGAAACAAAGGTTGGTTCACCGCCCATTGTTAATCGTACATCTTTGTCTTTTAATTCTTTGTCAATGGCCTGTCCTAACTTATCTATCTGCTGCCATTGATAGTCACTATAAGGTTTAGTAACACGTGGGTCTTCTAAAATACGAACAACTTCATTAGAAAATTCAAATTCGACTTCACATTCATCTGTAAAGCCTGTAATTGGTGCAGCCGAACTTGGGTTCGGTGTACACGCTAAAGGAATGTGTCCTTCGCTAGCAAAAAGCCCTGACGTTGGATCAAGACCTACCCACCCTGCTCCCGGTATATAAACTTCACACCAGGCATGCAAATCAGTGAAATCCTCCACCGGTCCAGATGGACCATCTAGAGATTTAACATCTGAGGTCAACTGTACTAAATATCCTGAAGCAAAACGCGCAGCGATGCCCAGATGTCTAAAAATTTGCACTAGCAGCCAAGCTGAATCGCGACAAGAGCCCAAGGCTTTTTTTAGAGTTGTTTCACAATCCTGAACACCAGGTTCCATACGAATCGTATAATCGATATCTTTTTCTAACTTTTGATTAACTTCTACTAAGAAATCGTTAATCGGAACATCTTTTTTATCTTTAAAATCTTTGAGCCATTTAAGTAGTTTCTTACCTTTTTCTTTAATTTCTAAGTAAGGTAATAATTCTTGCTTTAATTCTTTATCGTAAGAAAACGGATATTCCTTCGCATCTTCTTCTACAAAAAAGTCGAACGGGTTTATTACCGTCATATCAGCAAGCACTTCAACTTCGACACTGAAATGATCCGTTTTTTCCGGAAATACTAGTCGCGCTTGATAATTCCCAAAGGGATCTTGTTGCCAATTAATAAAATGCTCTTCGGGCAATACTTTTAATGTATAGCCATGAAGAGGCGTACGTGTATGAGGAGCTGGTCGCAGGCGTACTACATGAGGAGAGAGATTAACCCTGCGATCAAATTTATAATAGGTATTATGATGAATAGCAACACGAATAGTCATTAGAGAGAATACTTCCTAAAAATAGGCAATTAATTATGGCTTTTAAGATTGATATTGTTAATCAAGAGAAAACCAGCTTTCAGAAAAAATACGATTTAGTTCCGCAATTTTCAATTGCAAGTCATTTAAATAATCGCTCAACTCTTCATCGGACTTAGAGAAAGAACGAGAAGGCTCTCTAATAATCTCAAGCGCCTTAATTGAAGCCATTACTTTTCTGCCTTTCGGTAGACGCTTAACGGCTTTCTCAATTGCATTTAAACAAAAATTAGTAGACCGTGGGAAATGCTCGTTGGAAATTAAAAAATTAATCACTTTTGAACCGACAACACCAGCAGCTACATGACGACGATAGGCATGATCTGCGCCAGAACTACGTAATACATTACCCCAAACAACAATAGGCACATGAGATTTCTCACGATAATCGTGAGAAAAAAGAACATTGGCACCTGCGTCTAAGATTCGAGTTGTCATATCAGCGCGTTCGAGGTCACGACCAATACACCACATATCCCACACTTCATCATGAGATAAGGTACTTGCAATATAGCCCTGAATAAGCTGACACTGGTTAATTACCTGAGTCAAAAACTCGTGACGCTTCCCGCGATTAAGTCCACCCTCTTTGATTGAGTCATTTGCAAATGATGCTAATTCGTTGATTAGCTCCCATGCATTTTCGGGTACGACATCACGTGTAGTACGTAAATTTTCTCGCACCATTGCAATCGAAACCATCATGGAACCAGGATTGGTATCATCAGCTAACGTGAATTTAACAACATTACGCTCATCACGCACTTTGTAGCGAGACTCGTATTCTTCCTCTGAACTATTCAATGTAATTAAGTTATACCAGCTGATATTAATATCTTTTGGCAAGTCCATTAATAAATTGGTATACACATTCACTAAACGTGCTGAACTTTCAACACGTTGTAGATAACGCGCTGACCAATAGATTCTTTCTGCGACACTTGAAAGCATTATTATTTAGCCTCCGTATCAACAATCCAGGTATCTTTACTACCACCACCCTGGGAAGAATTAACAACCAACGACCCTTTACGCATAGCAACTCGAGTCAAACCACCTGTTGTCACATAGCTATTTTTCCCTTGCAGTACAAAGGGACGCAAATCTAAATGGCGCGGTTCAACTTTATCGCCACTGACTAATGTTGGTGCAGTTGATAAGGCTAATGTTGGTTGGGCAATATAATTTCGAGGGTCTTTTTTAATTAATTGCACAAATTCGGCTTGCTCTTTTTTCGTGGAATGAGGCCCAACCAACATGCCGTAACCACCTGACTCATTTGCAGGTTTAACGACCAGCTTATCAATATTTGCAATAACATAATCACGTTGCTTCTTATCACTACATAAAAATGTTTTTACATTGGAGATAATCGGATCTTGATCAAGATAGTATTTAATAATTTCAGGAACATAAGCATAAATGACTTTATCATCGGCAACACCAGCACCTGGCGCATTAGCTAATGCAACCTTACCTTTTTGCCAAGCTTTCATTAAACCTGGTACACCTAATGCAGAATCTTTCCTGAATACTTTAGGATCTAGAAATAAATCATCAATACGCCGATAAATAACATCAACCCTCTCAAGCCCTCCGATGGTTTTCATATAAACATAACCATTCTTTGCAACCGTTAAATCACTGCCTTCAACTAATTCAACACCCATTTGCTGAGCTAAAAAAGCATGTTCAAAATAGGCTGAATTATAAATGCCTGGGGTTAAGACAACGATTGACGGCTGATCAACATGCGGAGCCAAATCAGCGAGGGTTTTAAACAGCTGATCCGTATAACCAGAAACGGGTAAAATCTTATCTTCTTGAAAAAGTTCAGGTAAAACACGTTTGGTAATCGAACGATTTTCAAGCATATAAGAGACACCTGAAGGAACTCGTAAATTATCCTCCAAAACATAAAACTCACCATCGTCATCTCTAACCAAGTCTGTTCCGCAAATATGGGCCCATACATTATGTGGCGGTGAGATACCAATACATTCTTTGCGGAAGTTAGTAGACTTCTCTATGAGGTCTTTAGGAACGATACCATCTTTAATAATTTTTTGATCGTGATAAAGGTCATTGATAAACATATTAAGCGCTTGCAAACGCTGCATTAAACCTTCGGCGGTTTTACTCCATTGTTTTGCTGAAATCGTCCTAGGTATGATATCAAACGGCCAAGACCTATCAATATTGCCCTCTTCAGTATAAACAGTAAATGTGATTCCCATATCACGAATCGCTGCATCAGCAAGCTGTTGTCGCCGCTGCAATTCGTTTTCATTAAGTGAATGTAAATAAGATGTTAAGCGTTTAGCAGGTAAACGAGCGTTACCGTTGTTGTTGATTAATTCGTCGTAAAAAACACCTGATTGATATTCTTTCCAATTGATACTCATTATTATTATCCAAATTAGATCGATGCTTAATGCATATTATCTCTAAAGAGAATTGATTGTAAGTATCTAGCAGATTGGAGCTGATGTCAAAATATGTTGAATTATAATGTTTCTTTAGGATGAATACTTTTATTTAAACCGTCTGACACTTGCTGCCAACAGTGAAAAGCACATTCTTTACGCGACTCAAAATCATCTAAACGTACAGTGGGGTGGAAAATAATTTTTACATCAGACTTACCCATCCCTAAAGCACTAAAAAAGTGCGACCCAAATGGCATTTTGGCATACCATGCATAATGGTCTCGAATAAACCGGTTCATTGGTTTATTTTGATAATTGGTATAAGCTACCGTAACCGGTTGAATTAAAACTTGGGTATCAATATTTTCAACTGATTGCAAAAGACTGGATTTAAAAGGCTCAACATGCTCACCTTCTGTACTTGTTCCCTCAGGGAACAGTGTCAGACTTTTTTCTTGACTAAAATGCTCGGTCATTGCGACTAATTGCCCGCGTATTTTTTGCCCATTACGTTCAAAAAACAATGTGTTTTGTTTTTTGGCAAGCCAACCCAATACAGGCCAGCTAGCAACTTCCGACTTAGCAATAAAATAACTAGGCCAAACACTACCCAATACAAATACATCAAGATAGGAGATATGATTAGAAAGAAATAATGTAGGCTGATGATTCGATATATCGCCTTCTACATGGCATTTCATTGAAAAAATCCAGCAGCAGCCACGATGAAAAGTTGTATATATAGTATTTATATATTTAGAAAAGAGTAACTGACAAAAAGAATAAACAACCAACATGAACAATACCCATAATACCAAGAGCATCATTGAGATAACGGCACGCCATGTTTTGGAAGGACTTACTGAGTTTGCAGATGTAGAAAGAACATCGTCAGACATGCATCACCAAGTTGGGATTTTGTTGCAGCATATTTTTAGTTTCAACATAAATAGAAACATAAACGGTGTTAAATGCTTTATCAACAATAGCAGCATCACTGATTTTAGCGCCCAATTTTAGGTAGCCTCTCAACAATGTTGGGATTGATTTTTGCGCATCAGACCAAGCTGCATCAGCCTGAAAAATAGCTTTTAAATCAATATAATCAGATACTTTTGGTTCTGGCCGCAAAAACTCAGGCGCCAGATGATGTTGATAAAGATAGTTTAAAATAGGCAAATGTTGATTAACATCGGTTCCACTAAAGCTGGCACAACCAAACATAACATCAATCTCATTATCCTGAAGGAAGGTCATCGCATACTTCCAAATCAGCATAAGAATAGCTCCACCACGGCCATTAGGATCAATACAAAAACGACTCAATTCCAGCGAACGGCCATAGAAATTATGGAGTTTATTTAAGTTAAATGTCTCTTCAGTATAAAAGTGTTGATCAGGTTTAAGGCACTCATTGAAAAATAGTCGCAATGTACCAACGACTGCTGGCTGCTCTTCTTCTCGAGTATCTAAAACAATAATATGGAAACCCGCATCATCCCATTGATCAATATCCCTTTTAGCCTTTACCATTTCCTCACAAGGATTACCTTGTTTTTCATCATAAAAAACACGGTACCTCAGTGACTGTGCTGCTCGAACTTCTACTTCATTAGCAGCAAAACGTACTTGATAACGCCCCGCCGAAGTGGGGGGAGGAATAATCAAATTTTCTAAAAAAGAAAAACGTTCTGCCACGTTGATAAATTCCACAGCACTCATAGTAACACCTCTAAAGCTTTCGCCTCACTACTCATTTTATTAAACTTTTAACTGCTAACGCCACTTATATTTGCGTGCTTTAGCAAAATAGACACTTCCTAGTCGACTTTTATTAGAACCTAAGACAACCACTCTATTGATAATCTTAAGCAGATTCCTTCACTGTTTTTTCATGAATAATCGTCGACGGAGCAACGCCAAAATCCTGACTAACAGGCTGGCCAGAGAACTTCATAATAACAGCCATTAATGCATAATGATGGACACTATGACCTTGTAGAAACTGCAGTTCACGCCCCAATGAAGATTGGGTGATCTCACCATCAGGTGTTGTAACATCGTTACACATTATCACTTTGAGCGGCTGATTGACATCAACCCGACTCTTTAATGAATCTAAAAAGCTATGTAACTGCTTAATAATGGTCAGAGCGTAGTCTTTGTCGGTTTCTAACTGGCAGTCTCGTTGGCGTTGATCGTAGTCAATCAATCCAGTTTCCAAGTCGCGGCGAAAGCACAAATAATGATCAAGAATATGCCGCAAATGCTTCCCTAAGGACGCTTCAAAATAAGGACGTTGGACGTGAATGAATTGTTCTGCTTGTATATCTGCCAGAAGTTCAACAGACGTTTCTAATACATGTAAATTACTATCAATCAAATTATTTAAGTGTGTATCACCCAAAAGAATACTCCAAATAGACTTTGCTAATGCCAGTTATGACCGCAGACGTCTATAATAATTCAGATTTATGACATTTACATGAGTCATAATCACAAAAAAATGATTTTTCGTAACAATTGGAAAAGTCTGCGCTTTATAGGCATAATGCCGCGATTTTACACAAATGAACTATTATGGGATTGGGAATTCTATACATCCATGCCGAGAAAACTCTTTAAACGCATTCTACCCAAACCTAGTGATGTTCAAGAACATCCACGGTTGCGTTTCCTTGGCCCCTTAATCGAAGACCCCAATTTATTTCACCTAAATCGCTATTCTGTCTCTATGGCATTCCTAATGGGAGTGTTTCTTGCGTTTGTTCCTGTACCCGGTCAAATGGTACTCGTAGCCCTGGTCGCTTTGTGGGTTCGCTGCAACCTACCCATTGCTTTAGCACTAGTCTGGATCACCAACCCTATAACCATCCCACCTATTTTCTTCTTCACTTACCAGCTAGGCCTTTGGTTACTAAATGAACCATCGGTTCATATGCCTGATGCCATCACCTGGGAATTGATTAATGCTCAACTGAGCAAGATCTGGAAGCCTCTTGTTGTTGGCTCTTTGTGTGCGGGTAGCTTTTTTTCACTGTTAAGCTATTTCACTATTCGTTACTTATGGCGGCTTTACGTTATTTACCAGTGGCGTCATCGCCAGGAAAAACGGGCTAAAAGAGCAGCTAAAAGCACACCCTAATCGTAACGCAAAGCTTCGGCAGGCTGCACTTGAGCGGCTTTCCGTGCAGGATATAAGGTCGCTAGAAAGCTCATAATTAACGATACTGTTGTGACTAAAATGACATCAGTAGCCTGCAAAGAAGAAGGTAAAAAACTCACCGGATAGATATCTGATTGCAAGAAAGTCACCCCAAAAAAAGATTCTATACTTGCCACCAGCCTATCAACGGAGAGCGCTAACGCGACTCCCAGCCCAGCGCCTAATACTGTACCAATCACACCAATAATGGCACCTTGTATAAAGAAAATCGACATTACCTGCTTATTGCTGACACCTAACGTACGCAAAACAGCAATATCACCCTGTTTATCAACAACGACCATCACCAATGTTGAAACAACATTAAATGCAGCAATAGCAATAATGAGTAAAAGCAATAGACTAACTAAATTTTTAGACATTCGAATCGCATAGTAGATATTGCCATGAGTCCGCGTCCAATCGCTGGTATAAAAGCCCAAAGGCAATTGCGATCTCAATGTTGAAGCAACACCTGGGGCAGAAAATAAATCATCCACTTTAATATGAAGCCCGGACACACCAGAAACTTGGGTAGCTAAACTGGCTGCACTTTGCAAACCCATTAGTGCTAAGGACTGGTCTAATTCTGTTCCTGTTTTAAATACGTCAATGATTTTTAATCGGCGTATTTCAGGCGAGCTGTTAACCTGCCCTGCACGCGGCACAATAACAGTTAACGACTCCTGAGCACTGACACCCAGCTTTTCAGCTAAACCAACCCCGAGGGCAATATAGCCATTATTGTCACTCAAGGTTCTTAATGTGTCAGATTGCAAATAGCTCCCAACACTGGAGACTGTTGGTTGATAATCAGCATCAACACCATAAATCAACGCTGGCTGGGTATGACGGCCTTCATGGAGCATGGCCTGTAATTCAACAAAAGGGGTAACACCGGCCACTTGGTCGGTCTGCAATACCTGCTGACGCAAAGAGGGCCAATCATCGATACCCGAGGTATGATAAAGCGTTACCTGTGGCATGATGGTAAGAATGCGCTCTTTCAGTTCTTTATCAAAGCCATTCATTACCGATAAAACAGTGATCAGCAAAGCAACACCCAGAATAATCCCTGTCATTGCAATAGCAGAAATAAATGAAACTGATCGGCTGCGACGACGAGTTAAGGTGTAACGCAACCCCACAAATACGCTAAAAGGATGCAGCATGACTAAGCCTCAGCCATATCTGCAATATGAGTGTTATCGTACAGCTCACCTTGTTTTAGCTCTAGAACTCGGTCCATAGTCGTAGCGAACTGTTTGTCGTGAGTCACAATTACGAAGCTCAATTCGAATTCACGGTTCAACTCCCACATTAAGGCCTGCACTGATTGAGCAGTTTCTTGATCAAGATTGCCTGTAGGTTCATCCATTAATACACAAGCTGGTCGAGTAACCATCGCTCTGGCAATAGCTACTCGCTGACGTTCACCTCCGGATAGCTCTGCGGGCTTATGCTGCAAACGCTTACCCAAACCCACTCGAGACAATATTTCTGTTGCCCTTTTCGTCGATTCTTTTACAGATACTTTGCCAATGAGCAATGGCATAGCCACATTCTCCAGCGCAGTAAATTCTCCTAACAAATGATGGAATTGATAGACAAAGCCCAAATAACGATTACGTAGTTGACCACGAGCATTTTCATCCAACTTGGCCAACTGTTTGCCAGATACCCAAACATTGCCACTTGTCGGTGTGTCCAGGCCACCTAATAAATTTAGCAGAGTACTTTTACCCGAGCCGGAACTGCCGATAACTGCGACCCGCTCGCCTCGTTGAACGCGTAAATTGATATCGCGTAATACATGGATTTGTTGCGGCCCCTCTTCATAATTTTTTTGGAGGTGTTCACAGGCTAAAACAACTTCTTCGCTCATAAATGAATTACTCATAACGTAATACTTCTGCCGGCTCCACCTGAGTTGCACGATATGCAGGGTACAAAGTAGCCAGTACACTTAACACTAAACCGACCCCACAAATAACGACAACGTCAGACAACTTTAATTGCGAGGGAATTTGACTAATAAAGTAAACATTGGGATCAAATACATATAAACCCAAGGCTTTCTCAAACCAACTGATTAAATCACTGATACTCAATGCCAATAAACAACCGATGATGCCACCCAGGGTGATACCCACAACACCAACAACACTACCCTGTATTACGAATACGCTCATAATTTCACGTGTTGTCATCCCTAAAGTCCTCAACACAGCAATATCACTACGTTTGTCAGATACCATTAGCACTAAACTCGTAACAATATTTAAGGCTGCCACACCGATAATGATCATCAGCAATAAGGTAATCATGCGTTTCTCTAATTTGATCGCCTGAAATAGGCTGCCTTGAGTTTCACTCCAATCGGTTAGCGTATATTGATCACCCAATTCAGTAGACAATGAATCAATAACACTACCCGTCTTGTAAATATCATTGATTTGCAAACGTAAACCTTGGACATTTTTGCCATAGCGAAACAGTCGTTGAGCATCGGATAAATGTATTAAAGCCAGTGATTGATCCACTTGGGCACCGACTTCAAAAACACCGGCCACAGTAAAGCGCTTTGACCTAGGGAATAAGCCTGCAGGCGTCACTGATACCTGAGGCAATGTCATCACCACTGAGTCCCCTATTTCTACATTGAGGAAACGTGCGGCCAAGTTCCCTAATACAATACTAAAATCACCTGCTTTCAAGTCATTCAGTTGACCGCCACGCATATATTGATCGATATTGGAAACCTGCCGCTCTTCTTCAGGTAAAACCCCTTGAAGCTCAACACCATGGACATTGTTCTTGGCTCCCAACATCACAAAACCACCAATATACGGTGCTGTTGCGATGATATCAGGATGCTTTTCAATTTCTGTGGAGAGCGACTCCCAGCTTTTCATGCGAGGCGATTGATCAACAAAACCATGGGGAACAACACTTAAAATACGCTGTTTTATTTCTCGATCAAACCCATTCATGACTGACAATACAACGATCAACGCCAATGTTCCTAAAGCCATACCGAGTAATGAAAAGCCACTGACAAATGAGATGAATTGGTGTCGACGTTTTGCACGAGTGTATCGAATACCAATAAATAGAGAGGTTGAATTAAGCATGGACGGCATTATAGTCATTCCCTTGATGATTCATACACTCTTCAACCCTTATTTTTAGGGTATTACTCATTATTCTCAAATTATAGTTATCCCATAGGACATTATATTGCCATAATTTACGCCGGCTACCTGACAAAACACAATTAACTGCTACACTCAAAAGAGCCTCATTACATACAATAAATGACAGGGTAAAATATGAGTGAGAAACGGCAGTTTTTTCGAATTCAACAAGATGTAATCTTTAACTTTAAATGTGTAAATACTGATGCAGTCACTCACATCAGTGCTGAGCAACACTTCGACCACGCTAATACACTTGGGCTATTTTCACAATTTCAACAATTAGATAATGACTCACATTCAACTCTAGAACATATCCGCAAAGAAAATTTAGCCATTGCGGATTACCTTGATATGTTGAATCAAAAAATGAATCTATTATCGCAACAAATGCTGGCGGATGAAGCCGTTTCAGCCAATGATACCGAAAGTGGCCGTATTGATCTAAGTCAGGGAGGCATCGGTTTTAACTCAAGTCATTCCATCGGTATAGAGAGCTGGGTAGCCGTAAAATTGGTCTTTCTCCCCTCTTACACTGGCTTGCTTACCTACGCTCAAGTAACACGCAACCAAGAATTAGATGATGGCTCTTATTTAATTGGCGCTCGATTTCATCAATTGAATGAAGAGCAACAAAGAGTACTTGCCAGGCAAGTCATTCACAGCCAAATTGTCCAAAAACGACAACGAAAAAGCCAAGTCCATCACTAAGCGTTTAGCAAATGCCCAATAAACGCCACCATCAATAGATTTATCGTAATAATTACAATAATATAGGGAAAAATTGACAGGTTAAAAGGTATTAATAATGAGCAACTTCAAGACTAAACTACTTTGTGGACTTGCGATCACTTTGACCAGCACAACAACTATTCCAACAAGCCTAGCAGAGACTGTCTATGTTCCTATTGGGCAACAAGGCGCCGATAAACAATCAATAGCTCGCCCTCGATCTGGAATGACAAAAACACAAGTTAAAAATCAATATGGTGAACCTAAAGATTGGCGTGCAGCAGTCGGGGAACCTCCTATTTCAAGCTGGGTATATAATGATTTTACGGTATATTTTGAATACGAGCATGTCATTCACAGCGTACTTACCCACCAACCTGTTAATTAACTTCGCTCTCAATAACAAATTAGTAGATTAAGGGTGCCTCGGTACTCTTAATATAATTGCTCTGTTCTGACATTACCCGCACAACAGTCGAATATTCCACCACTGGCAACACAGTACTGAATCGCTATTGTTTGAGCCTGCTGTAGATTAGTACTAACACCATAGCCAGAAGCACCTGTCATTGAACAATATGACGTTGCGCGAAAGCTTTGTTGAATAGTTTGTACTTGCTGGGCTTGTTGCTGAAATTGAGTGGTATTGTTAGTCTTATTACTATTGGTACCAATAACAGGCCCATCAGTATTTATTGATGGCACTGTCATCTCCTGCAATGCAGATAGCACCAGAACGAAAGCCGCAACACCACCCGCCGCACGTATGCTGACACCCTTACCAGAATAATCCATATTCAAGAAACCAGGAATGGTTGCAACTACAGCGCCCGCCATAATAGCGATTAAAATATATAACAACGGCATTTTATTATCGTCAATTTTAATTTCCATGACGACGGTATAAGCAACCAAGGCAAGCACTAAAAAGGCAAAAACAATTCCTATTAACCTTTCTATTTTTGAAGGCGGGACTTCATTTTTTTCATTATTATCAGCCATATCCTTACTAACCTCTTTCAATAAATTAGGAAAATTTATCTAAAGTAGGAATATAAGCTTACTCTTTTGAGCGTGTTTATCAAGCCACCACTAATTATCCTGAGTGGTAGCTGCACTTTTAGCAGGAAGAGATACTTTAAGAACAAAGTAACCAACAACCCCAGATAGCAATGACCCTAGTAAAATACCAAGGCGTTCATCAACCACCATATTGACACCGGTTTCCTCAAATGCGAGAGACCCAATAAATAAACTCATGGTAAAACCAACTCCACAAAGAGCAGCAATACCATAAAGCGAACCCCAAGACATAGTACTCGGTAACTTCGTCATCCCCAACTTTATACCTAACCAGCAAAAACCAAATACACCAATTTGTTTACCGACAAATAAGCCCAAAGCAATGCCCGCTGGAATACTGTGTGAAATTTGCTCCAAACCAACATTACCAAGATAAACACCGGCATTGCAGAAAGCAAAAATAGGTAAAATCACAAAATTGACGCTTTTGTGTAACTCGTGTTCCATGATTTTAAGCGGAGAAAACTTATGAGTCTGCGTGTTGTTAGAAGAATCTTTCGTTGTTATCGATGAATACATTGGGATAAATATTGCGAGCACAACACCCGCCAACGTTGCGTGGACACCTGATTTCAACATGGCTACCCACATTAAAATTCCGACATAAACATAGTAGCGAGTGGTCGATACTCCCTTCTTATTCATCCACCATAATAAAACGATGCAGAAGGCACAAAAAATCAAAGCCAGTAATGAAATTTTGCTGGTATAAAACAAGGCAATAATAATAATTGCACCAACATCGTCAAAAATAGCTAGAGAGGTCAGAAAAACCTTAAGACTCGTTGGGACTCTGGAGCCTAACAATGACAAAATACCCAGAGCAAAAGCAATATCCGTTGCGGCAGGAATCGCCCAACCTTGAATAGCTGCGGGATCATCTTTATTAAGGAACACATAAATAGCAGCCGGGATAATCATTCCACCGACCGCACCTAAACCAGGCAGAATAATATTACTGGGAGTTGCAAGCTCCCCTTCGACGAATTCTCTTTTTAATTCCAAACCAACCAATAAAAAGAAAACTGCCATCAAACCATCATTAACCCAAAGCAATAATGGTTTATTGATTGTGAAATCGCCGATTGCAACAACAACAGGGGTATCAATGAGTAGATTGTAATAGGAAGATAAAGGCGAATTAGCAAAAATGATGGCGAGCACCGCTGTCCCCATCAATAAAATACCACTAGCTGATTCGTGATGAAAAAAATTCTTAATCGTCTGACTACTCATTTTGTAAACCCACACCTATTAGGATATTTCTCAAGTATAAACGAAATTCTCATCATCGTATCATAGCTACTCTGTCATTTTGAAGTTTCGCCCTTAAGCCAGAGTGACAGACCGCCTTGCAAACTTTTGGCTGAAAAACCAGCAGCAACCAAAGCAGTGACCGCTTTTTTGCTTCTTATACCTGTCTGACAATAACACAATATTGTTTTATTTTTATTTAAGACTCCCATTTCATCGCTAATATTGCTCAAAGGGATATGCTCACCACCAATATTAAACGCTTGTCTTTCCTCGAGTGTTCTCACATCCAATAAAATAAACTCCGGCTTCCCTTTGGCAACGTTAAATTGTTCTGAGCTAACTTCGTGCTCTTCTGTCAAATCAGTTGCACAAGTGAATTGATAATCAGTAATATCAATACCCTTAACTTTTTCACCACATACTGTACAAGCTATATTTTTTTGCAATTGAATATGCTTAAACGTTAAGTCTGTTGCCTCGACAATTAACAGTGTATTTTCCAAGGGGCAAGGTAAACCAACTAAGTATTTAATGGCTTCGTTGGCCTGTAAGGTACCCAACAAACCAGGCAAAACGCCTAGGACACCAGCGGTATTACAATCTGCCACCTCAGTAGGCTTATCTGGAAATAGACAGCGAAAACAAGCTGACGCAGGTGTAAATAAAGCACATTGACCTGAAAATTGGTAAATACTGGCAAATAACCAAGGTTTCTTTAAGCGAATGCAAGTGTCATTAATAAGATAGCGCGTTGAAAAATTATCTGTACAATCCAAAATAAGGTCTGCCTGTTGCACTAATGCATCTGCATTATCTATAGTCAGATGACTAACAACAGACTCTACATGAATTTCAGGATTCAAGGCCAACAACCGTTGCTTCACACACTCTGCTTTTGACTGCCCTATTTGATCCGTTGTAAAAACAATTTGGCGCTGTAAATTAGTTAGATCGACAGTATCACCATCAATAATAGTAATATGCCCTATACCGGCAGCAGCAAGATATAAAGAAACTGGACAACCTAAGCCCCCCGCTCCAACAATTAACACATGGGAGTTTTTTAAACGCTGTTGGCCTTTAACGCCAACTTGTGGCATTTGTAAATGGCGGGTATAACGCAACCATTCACTTGCTGAAAAAACACTATCTGTCATAGTAATTGCCTCTCATCAGCAATATTAACTTTTGCTGATTTCTCTAACCCTTTTTGCCTTGTTGTATCTTGATACATTTGAACAAACTCTTTTGCCGTCTCTAGCGGATTTTCTGCCAATGTAATTGCAGTAATCATTGCAACACTATCCACGCCTGTGGCCGCAATACCATTAAAACGTTCACGGTTAATGCCACCAATAGCAACTAATGGATAATTCAATACTTTACGCCAATAACTTAGACCTTCAATTCCATGAGGGATCCACGGCATATCTTTCGTGGTTGTATGATATACCGGACCACAGGCAATATAAGAAGGTCTATATGCATGTGCCCGAGCTACTTCATAATGACAGTGAGTACTAGTGCCTAAGCGTAACCCCGCTATTTTAATTTTTTGTATATCCGCTTCATCAAGATCTTCCTGGCCCAAATGTACACCATATGCCTGATATTTAATGGCCAGTTTCCAATAATCATTAATAAATAAACGGCAGTTATATTGCTTTGCTAAACTAACGGCTTGCTCTATTTCCTTTTCTAAATCTTCATCGGATAAATCTTTAACGCGTAGTTGTATAGTACTAATGCCAGCAGGTGCCAACTTACTGATCCAATTTGCTCTATCAACAACGGGATATAAACCCAGAACAGGTTGATTGCATTCAAGAAAAGGATCTATATTGACACTATGAATAGCCGTTTGAGTTAATACAGGCAAATCGATTTGTTGATCTGGGAAACGAGTGATATTAATCGGGCCATATCCGCTACCATCTTCGTTTTTATCGACAGAATAAGATTGTCTTAAGCCTTGAGAAATTGCCATCTTACCGATAACAACAGAGTCGTAAAGCGAATACCCTAACGCAAGGCTACTCGCAATAGCAGAAGACAAAGCACAGCCTGTTCCACGAGTATTACAAGTTACAATTCTTTCACTACTTAACCAAAATGATCGCAAGCCATCGGTGAAATAGTCTTGAACGATATTAGAATCCTGAGTACTACCGGACTCATCACAAGCAAAATGTCCACCTTTCACTAAAACAGCATTAACACCACTATCCAGTAATTGTTTTGCTGCAACAACGATATCGTCTTTAGATTTTATTGACACACCCGTTAAGCGCTGTATCTCAGGAATATTTGGAGTAAGTAATGTTAGATGAGGATAAAAATTCTCTTCGTAACATTTAATATAATCGCGTTCTAAAAAGTCTGCGCCACTACTACTACTTAAAACAGGGTCAACAATTAACGCCAATTTTTTTTGGGCAACAAATCGGCTAATTTTCTTGCATTGTTCAAGCGAAGCAACCAATCCAACTTTAACGGCCACAATAGGTAAGCCAGCGACAGCGTCAATTTGGTCATCGAAAGCAGCACCATCAACTGGATTAATCGAAATAACTTGTTGATTATTTTGTGCCGTATTCGCTGTTACAATCGATGAGCTATGTACACCCATTGCAGTTTGGGTACGCACATCCATCGCCATACCTGCAAGGCCAGCAGTATCATTACCAGAGAAATTTAAAACAATAGGAAGAGTAGACATAGCGCTAGATTACTTTATCAATAGATCTCTTAAAATTAAAATATGACGAATGTATTTGAAGTTATGAAGGTTAACTAAAAAATAATAGTTTTAAATTAACCCTCACATACTCATCATAAGCAGAGTAGCTTTCAGTTAGGATTGATGCCAAAAAGGAGTACCAATGGTAGGCGTGCTGGGCTTCGCTAAATTTCGTTCTTGTATAGCACCAGCTTCATAACCTTCTCGACCTGCCAGCAATGCATACTTAAATGCTTCCGCCATTCTAACGGGGTCAGATGCCTGAGCGACTGCTGTATTGAGTAATACACCATCGTAACCCATTTCTAAAGCTTGCGCGGCATGAGAAGGCAAACCAATACCTGCATCGACAATTAATGTAATTTCAGGGAGACGCTCACGAATATTCTTTAAGGCATAAGGATTCAACAAACCTTTACCAGTACCAATGGGAGAACCCCAAGGCATTAAAATTCGGCAACCTGCTTCTACCAGTTTCTGACACAACACCAAATCATCTGTACAATATGGAAAGACTTCAAAGCCTTGAGAATTCAGCTCCTTTGTTGCTTCTAATAAAGCAAATGGGTCCGGCTGAAGATTATATTCATCACCGATTACTTCTAACTTTACCCAGTTTGTATCAAATAATTCTCGAGCCATTTGTGCAGTTGTCACAGCCTCTTTTACTGAATGGCAACCCGCTGTATTGGGTAAAATATTGATATTCAACTCTTGTAATAAGCGCCAAAAATCATGGCCACTTTCACTTTCAGCAGAAATATTTTGGCGGCGCAATGATACTGTAACCACTTCCGACCCCGATGCCTTAATCGATTTCTGCATCACATCCGGAGATGGATAAAGTGCCGACCCAATTAATAATCGACTTGATATTGTTTTATCTGCTAATTGCCACATAGAATCTACTGAAAATATTTTTACACTTTACTCTTGGTATTATTTACACCTAAAAAATACTAATGAATAAAAGTATGACTAAGAAATGAATAATAAAAAATGCTATTTAAACGATTAACCGCCTTGCATCGGAACCACTAATTCAATTCTATCCCCATCAGATAACTGGGTTGAATTATACGCCGACTTAGGAATAAATTGCTCATTGATCGCAACAGCAAAGTTTTGGCCTGATAGCTGCCACTGTTCAATAGCTTCATATAAGTTGCTATTCGCATTTAGGGATTTATCTTCCCCGTTAAGTTGAATTTTCATCATAATCTTTCATAAACATGTTGACTAAAAAGTTTTCCAAAAAACCTTTCATAAAATTTAGGCTACCCGTTGAATAAGAGAGGAAAATGACGATTGATAATCAGGATTTTCCAAGCAATGGACAACCTCTTCCCCTAATGCTGGGGAAAGCAAAAAGCCATGCCTGAATAAGCCATTCACACGAACCAAACCCTTCTTACATTCAATTTTTGGTAAATTATCTTTAAGCGCTGGACGGCAATTCGTACGCATATCAACAATGCGAGCCTCACCAAAACCAGAATGTAGACTATAAGCCGCTGACAATAATTCTAAACTCGAACGCACAGTCATCGGCCCCATATCATTACTTTCTATCTGTGTAGCACCAACAATATATAGGTCATCATAACCTCGTGGCACTAAATACAAACGATAACGAGGGTGCATCAAACGAACAAGTCGTTTAATTTTTACATCCGGTGCGTGTAACCACACTAGCTCACCACGAACGCCGCGCAAACCATCCCACTGCTCTTTTGCACCCAGACCCCGACAATCAACAACCCAATCAAAATGATGCGTACCTTCATTGGTTGTCACTATATGAGAGTCAACATCATGAACTAAACGATTGGGATACCAAGTCGCACCTTGCTCGATAAGGCGGTCTGCTAATAGCTGTAACGTTTTCTTAGGACACAACGATGCTTCTTCCGGCAAATAAATTGCCTCGTTAAAATTGCCACCGATATCAGGCTCAAGCAATGCAAGCTGTTGCTGATTTAATTGTTTATATTGATCAGGCGAAGGCGATAACTTACTGAGCACCTGACGATTAAACTGATGATAATCAGGGCGATCACTCGCATGAGAAACCACAAGGCTACCTTGCTGTGAATATCCCAGATCACCATTCAGCTCATCTTTCAGCTCTCGCCAAAGACCTAAAGAACGCATGCCCAACTCAAAAACCAGTAACTCTGCTGATTCAACTTCACAATAAGGCGTTAACATACCTGCAGCGGTATAGGCCGCTGCATCGCCAAAATCGATGTCGTCTTTATCAAACAAACTAACGGCAAAGCCAGCATTCTGTAATTGCCATGCGAGCACACGCCCCATGGCTCCAGCACCAACAATACCGGCAGTTCCTGATTTTATGGTTGAAGACATAGTCATTCGATTAGCTACCTAGACTTGCTCAACGTATATCTGACTACCTAATTCTTTGAATTCAGCAGACTTTTTCTTCATGCCATCTTCAATTTCTTTATCCGCAGCATAATCGCGAACTTCCTGGCTGATTTTCATTGAACAGAACTTAGGACCACACATCGAACAGAAGTGTGCAACCTTAGCTGAGTCTTTAGGCAGTGTCTCATCATGGAATTCACGAGCACGATCAGGGTCAAGACCCAAGTTGAATTGATCTTCCCAACGGAATTCAAAACGTGCTTTTGACAACATATCGTCGCGGTAACGAGCACCTGGATGCCCTTTAGCAATATCCGCTGCATGAGCCGCGATCTTGTACGTGATAATACCTTCTTTAACATCATCACGGTTAGGTAGCCCCAAATGCTCTTTAGGTGTTACGTAACACAACATTGCACAACCAAACCAACCGATCATTGCCGCACCGATACCACTGGTGAAATGGTCGTAACCTGGCGCGATATCTGTCGTCAATGGCCCCAAGGTATAGAAAGGTGCTTCATCACAATGCTCTAGCTGCTTATCCATGTTTTCTTTAATCATATGCATTGGCACATGACCTGGGCCTTCAATCATGGTTTGTACATCATGTTTCCAGGCGATTTTAGTTAACTCACCTAAGGTCTCTAATTCACCAAACTGTGCAGCATCATTTGCATCCGCCAGAGAACCTGGGCGCAAGCCGTCACCTAATGAGAAGCTGACGTCATAGGCTTTCATGATTTCACAAATTTCTTCGAAATGTGTGTAAAGGAAGTTTTCTTTATGGTGAGCAATACACCATTTCGCCATGATAGAACCACCGCGAGATACGATACCGGTTACGCGATTAGCGGTTAACGGTACATAACGTAACAGTACACCGGCATGAATAGTGAAATAATCCACGCCCTGCTCAGCCTGCTCAATCAAAGTGTCACGGAACACTTCCCACGTGAGGTCTTCAGCAACACCGTTTACTTTTTCTAGAGCTTGGTAAATAGGTACGGTACCGATAGGTACAGGAGAGTTACGAACGATGTAATCACGAGTTGAGTGAATATTTTTACCCGTAGATAGATCCATCACTGTATCGCCGCCCCAACGGGTTGACCATACTAGCTTTTCAACTTCTTCTTCAATACTTGAAGTCAGTGCTGAGTTACCGATATTTGCGTTAATTTTAACCAAAAAATTACGACCAATAATCATTGGCTCTAACTCAACGTGGTTGATATTCGCAGGAATAATAGCGCGGCCTTCCGCTACTTCTTTACGAACAAATTCTGGAGTAATCGGCTGTAAATCAGCGCCCCAAGAATGACCTTTTAAACGCTCATTACGCTCAGTCGTGGTAAATTCATTTTGTAATGCAATGCGTGCCTGATTTTCACGAATAGCGATATATTCCATCTCAGGAGTAATAATGCCTTTACGTGCGTAATGCATTTGCGAAACATTCATGCCTTCTTTAGCACGACGAGGTTTGCGCTGAAGTTTGTCATTATAGAACTGAAAAGCTTTCTCAGAGTCGTCATGGCCATTATCTATCGGCTTGATTTCACGACCTTCATAAAATTCAGTATCGCCACGAGTTTCAATCCACTTAGAGCGGAGATCTTCCAAGCCAGTATGTACATCAATCTCAACACTAGGATCAGTATAAGCACCTGAAGTATCGTAAACAGTGACAGCAGTGCCATCAGTTAGGCTGATTTCACGCATAGGGACTTTAATTTCAAGTCCATCTTCACGTTTTTCAGAAGACACATAAACTTTCTGGCTCGCCGGAAGTGGCTCGCGCGTAAGTATGCTCGAAGTGGGTTCTACAGGAAGTTTACTGTTCATCTAAGGTCCTCACAGTATCAAAATAGGCGCTAGATGACGTAAAAAGATAAGGATCTATCAAGAGGGATGAACAGCGATGCTATTCATGCTCATTCCTACGCCAATACTAACTGGATCAGGTTCACGGGTTCCACAAAGGTCTCTAGAAAGAATATTAAAATAGAGCCTTTATGCATCTCAGCCTAAGGCACCCCGAGAGCAATAACAGGCGCGTAGTTTATCAAAAAATGAGCGAATTGAAAGCCAAATGTTCTGGCTCGCAACAAATAAGAATCAATATCATTTAGACCATATTAAAGATACTCGATAAATAAAATTAACCACATCCCCAACATGCAGAAAAATGCTGTCCAATAGACAATCATTCGGTGAACAACATTATTGTAAGTTAACAATATCCATGCATGCACACAGCGCAACGCAAAGAACAACCACGCAAAAATAATCGCACCGACATTGTCAAAACCTAACGCAAGATAAAGTGCACCCGCGATGTAAACTAACAGAGGAACTTCAAACATATTGTTGTAACAGCGAGTCGACTGCTTAACTGAATTTGGAATATTGTCACCTTCCATTACTTGAAAATATTTAATACTTACTTTCTTACTTTGAACGCTTTGATAACGCTGTTTAAATGCCACCAAACCAATAATAACTGTTAATAAAATCAAACCAAATAAGGGGTAGAACATAATAATCCTCTGACTATCGATAACATTTTTCTTTTTAAAACTTTTGCCCTAAAACTTTCTTACATTTTCTTCTTTAAAACTTTTCTCCTTAAAGTACTGCCCGGGAGGTTTACCTAATATTTTCTTGAACATTGCCACAAAGGCACTAGAGCTCTTATAGCCTAACATTAAACTACAATCAGTAACCGATTTTCCCTGCCCTAATAAACTCACCGCCTCTTGCAAAATTAACTGCTGCCGCCATTGTTTAAACGTCATACCAGTTTCTTTTAAAAATAGTCGGCTCAGTGTTCGTGTACTTGCACCTACCTCGTCCGCCCATTTTTCTAAATGCTGAAATTGAGCATCATTGTTAAAAAAATAGTGTTCCGAGTTCATATCATTGATCATACCATCCATAACCCGCTGAACACGTCGATCTTTTGCCCAAGGCAAATAAAGACGAGACGACTCTAAGGCTTGCAACTCATCCAATACAACCGCACACAAACGAGCTGCTGGCCCATCGATCGCATAATCCCTGCCAAAATCTGCCACGCGCAAAATCAATGCCTGCAATAAAAAAGAAACATCCAATACACTGCACTTATCAGGAAAACGATGTAAATAACTGGGATCAACAAATAAATGCCTAAGCTCTGCAGCTGTTTGCCCATTGACAGAATGACGTAAATTACCGGGAATCCAAACCGCTTGTGTGGGCGGCACAACCCACACACCTTCATCGGTATACACTTTTAAAACACCTTCTGAAGCATAAGCAAGTTGCCCTCTAGGGTGAGAATGATAATCCATCATCACTTTGTCAGCCTCTATCTCAATACATACCCCAAGAATCGGACGGGTAGCATCAATGCACAAACCTATATCGGGACGGCGCCTTTTATTCATCACTTCCTTCATCAAAAATGTCTTTTTCTCAATATAATATGTCATATTATCGATTTCAATCAGAGCGCATTATTGCCAAAATATCCATAAGCAACAACACATTATTTAATTCATCATTTTCGTATTGAGATCTTATGACACTAAAAACTCACCACTTAATTGCAATTATCGGTATACCATTATGTTTACTGGTTTTAGTTTTTAGCCCAGCGTCTTCTGCACTGACCGAAAAGCAGTTACTGTCAGCAGGTTTAATTCTTACTGCCATCTTTTTATTTGCAACCAGTGTACTACCTGAATATGTCACTGCATTGCTACTGATGGTTGGAGCAATGCTGCTCGCGGTAGCACCTGCGGAGGTTGTGTTTTCCGGTTTTAATTCAACAGCCTGCTGGCTTATTTTTGCTGGCCTTGTCATGGGTATTGCTATTAAACAAACAGGTTTAGCACGCCGCATTGCAGAGCTATTTGGAGAGAAACTAACAGCGAATTATCGGAGAGTCATTACAAGCACCGTTGTGATCTCATCATTAACGGGATTTTTGATGCCCTCATCACTTGGACGTGCCGTTTTATTGGTACCAATTGCAATGGCAATTGCTGATAAATGTGGTTTCTCGAAATTCAGCAATGGGCGTATTGGTTTAGCACTTGCGGTTGCTTTTGGTTGCCACGTGCCAACATTTTCAGTACTTCCAGCAAATGTACCTAATATGGTTTTTATCGGAGCAGCAGAAACCATTCATAATTGGACACCGGCCTATGCTGAATATTTACTTCTGCACTTCCCTATTTTAGGCATTATGAAAGCTCTGGTGATCATTGGCCTAATTTTGTGGCTTTATCCTGATAATCCAAATAATAATAGGAATGAATATACAGCAGATAAAAACTCTATTTCAAACTCATCGCCCTTTTCCAAAGATGAAAAGAAATTAACAATTCTACTGCTTATCACATTGGCTTTTTGGGTAACCGATACACTACATCATATTTCTGCGGCCTGGGTAGGCTTAACAACCGCTTGCATTTTATTGTTACCAAAGGTTGGGCTTGTCGATAAAAATAGCTTTAATAGTCAATTTAATATGGGCTCACTGTTGTTTGTTGTCGGGATATTAAGTTTAGGTGCTATTATTAATTATAGTGGTTTAGGGCAATTAGCAGGCACTCTATTTGATCGATGGCTACCACTATCGGAAAAGACTTCTTTTATTAACTTTATGGTAATTTCCCTCACCGGAGTAGCCACTGCTATATTCACAACCTTGCCTGGTGTTCCTGCTGTGTTAACCCCTTTTGCCGAACAAATGAGTGATAACAGTGGTTTTAGTGTTCAAGCAGTGCTTATGCTGCAAGTACTTGGATTTTCAACTATCCTCTTTCCTTTTCAATCAGCACCGTTAGTTGTTGCTATGCAACTAGCTGATGTTTCCATTAAACATGCAGCGAAATTGTGTATTGCATTGACAGTAATTACGATCAGTGTGCTATTTCCGTTAGATTATTTATGGTGGGGATTATTGGGGAAAATAAATTGATTGACTGTTTATGATAATTCATCTTGCACGAATAAAAATTTACACTACTTAAAAGAGCAACCTCAATAGTGTAAATGACGGATTCACACTATTGAGGATTTTAAACATTATTATTGATAGAGTTATGCCTGTAAGGCTTGTATTATCCAGCAACTAATTAGAAGCTATCTGTTGAGCCAAGCCATAGATACCATACTTAACCATATAAGGCAGTTGGTAGTCAGGAAATTGTTTAGCAATTTTCTTTTTAAGCTTTACATAATGCTTTCCAGATACTTTCGGATCAAACAATTCTTCTTTTTTATCACCCAAACCATCAATATAAGCGTGGGTAATTTTACTTACTTCCGATAAGTATTTTTTCTGAAAGCTAACGACTGTTTTAACATCCGAAAATTCACCACGACCACCATATACTTTTTTTACATTACTAATAGAATAAAGCTCATCAAGTGCTTTTCCCCAACTCCTTAAGTTAGGAGAAGCCTTACCATTAACAATACCACCTTCTAGCCATGCATGTGCCTTATGATGAACAAGGTCACCTACCAATAAATCACCCGTAGCATCTATGCGTACAACCGTTTGGGTGCTGGAAATGCCAGGGTTGTCCAATTCGATAAGGCTGATCGTTTCTCCACTCTTTAATAATATGGTTTTATTTTTAGCGAAGGTCTGCTTAATGTTCTCGAACTTAGGATAAGATTCTTCAGTAAATTTTTTCGCTATATTAACAAAAAAATATTTTTTATAAGCATGGACATCAGGCATTGCCGCAGAAGTTGACTCGCTTGCAATAGATATTGCTTCGATTTTATGAAATACGGACAAACCATTAAATTTATCGGGGTTTGGGTGAGTAATAATAACCCGTGTTATCGGGCTTTTTGTTTTCCCCTTAATATCATCAATGACTGTTTGCGCCAACGCCGGCACAAATTGAGTATCAATAACAGTAACTTCTTTGCCATCGTCGTACCAGAAAGTATGCGTATCAAAGCCTTTACTATCTGTTGTGTAAACATGCAATTGACCAGCAAAGACTGTTTGCATAAAAAATAGAAGGCTTACCGAAAGTAGTCCATTTAAAAGTCGTTGTTTCATTTTCTATCATCTCCAAGTGGTTCGTTTAAAAATACTAGAATAATGAATTCACACATATTCAACTTTCGATATAATGACAATTATTATTGAAAACTGGACAACGGCGGATTATTAAAGAAAATGCAGCAAAAGAGTGAAAAGCTGGATATTAATAAAATACAAGTTCCTCTTATTGGCTTGGCGGAGGAATACGGTAGCCTTTCTTCTAAACCCCATACCCATGCCTTAGGGCAACTGTATTATTGTGTGCGAGGAACAATAAAGGTGCAGATTGCTTCTGGAATCTGGTTAGTCAGCCCCCAACGTGCCGTTTGGATACCAGAAGGCATGGTTCATCAAAGCAGCAGTAAACACTCTGTGGGTCTACGTATCTTATATATTAACCAAAATGAATATGCTGGCTTACCCGAAGAAGTCTGTGTATTTCAGATATGCCCCTTACTAAGAGAACTGATAAGTGCAGCCATCACACAAGGCTATAACTGGCCACCAAACGGCCATGAGTCGCGTTTGTCTCAAGTTATTGTCGATAGAATTATCACCTCACCTAAAGAGCCACTCTATTTACCGCTACCTAGTGACCCCAGAGCATTATCCGTCTGCCAAATGATGCAAAAAGCCCCGAAATTACATAGTGATATTAATACATTGTGTCAAAAAGCGGGGCTTTCTCAGCGTACCTTAGTGCGTATACTACAAAATGAAACCAAAATGAATTTACAGCAATGGCGACAGCAGTTATTACTCATTACCGCCATCGAAATGATGAGTATGAACAAGTCTATTACCACTATCGCTATGGACCTTGGCTATGCCAACCCCAGTGCTTTTATTACAATGTTTCGAAAAGTATTGGGCGTTTCGCCCAGTGAATATTCTCAATAATTAGCTTAACCCCTTAATATAGGAATACGCCAACCGGACTAATAACTACTCTCGAAATATGGAAATTGAGTATATTACAATTAAATTGCTATGTGCCCAGCCTTAGCTACACTTTTAGGAGCACTAGTTATTATGTAATTTGAAGTAGAGGTATTTCTGTGGATTTCCTATCGAATATGACCATACGCCTTAGGTTAGCCTTTGGCTTCGGTATCATTGTGGCCTTAATGGTTATTCTTACCGTATTAGGGATACAAAAAGTTAATTTTATTGATCGTACACTCTCACAAATTACTGATATCAATTCAGTGAAACAACGTTATGCGATCAATTATCGAGGTAGTGTTCACGATCGTGCGATTGCCATACGTGATATCGCAATAGCGAGAAACGCCAGCGAAATCGACTCATTCGAAAAAGAAATTGCAGAGCTAGAAACGTTTTATGCTGAATCTGAAATGAAAATGCATGAAATGATGGATTCAGGCTATCACTTCTCTGAAATGGAAACCGAAATTATAGCGAAGATAGATGATATCAATGCGCAGACGCTCCCTCTTATTCAAAACATTATCCAGGCTAAAAAAGATAAGAAAGATGTTAATAACCTTGTGTTAAGTCAGGCACGACCTGCTTTTATCAATTGGTTAAATGCGATTAATGAATTTATTGATTACCAGGAACAAGCCAACCAAACCGCTACACCTAAGGCGAGAGACGTTGCCGGAGGCTTTCAAGAACTTATGCTTCTGTTAAGTGCAATATCTGTTATCGTCAGTATATTTATAGGTATGTTAATCGAGCGTAGTTTACGTCAATCTTTAGGCGGAGAATTATCTGATGCCGAAGACGCTTTAGATATTATGTCAAAGGGAGATCTATCAGCTCCGATTGAAACACCATTTCAAAACAGCATGCTTTCATCATTATGTTTAATGCGCAAGCAAATAGGCATGACCGTATCGGGTATTGTGAATGCATCCAATGAATTATCAGGGAAATTAGAAGAAGTATCAGACAGCTCTAAACAAGTATTACATGCCGCTGAAAGCCAAGCTTCATTAACTAAAGACACCGCGTCTCAACTTGAGAATATCCGCACGAGCACAGATCAAGTATCAGAAGTTGCTGCTCGCACCGAAGAAAACTCTGGAATGACAGTGAAATATGCAAAAGAAGGTCGCGCAGTTATCAATTCCAGTGCTCAAGAGATGGAGTTGATATCTAAAACAGTCAACGATACCGTCGAACAAATTAAAAAACTCGAAGAACATACAAAACAAATTGGTGGCATAGCCAGTGTGATTAGTGGCATTTCAGAACAGACTAATTTATTAGCACTAAATGCGGCTATTGAAGCTGCCAGAGCCGGAGAGTCTGGCCGAGGTTTCGCAGTTGTGGCCGATGAAGTTCGTCAACTAGCTCAAAGAACGGGTGAAGCGACTGGCCAAATTGAGAGCATGATTAATGAAGTACAAGCCCAAACCGAAGCTTCCGTTGCAGCAATGGAAATGACACAACCACAAGTTGAAAATGGAAAAGAACAGACATTAAAAGCCACTGAATTACTACAAAATATTGAGCAGCAGGCTGCTGACTCACTGACACAAGTACAAGAAGTTGTAAAAGCAGCGTCGAGCCAGGTTTCTTCCATTAGTGAGATTACTAATGCAATGGATCAAATTGCAGAAATGTCCAACCAATCCATTGCATCGATACAAAATAATAATACCGCTACAGACACATTAAATCGACTAGCCAACGGACTAAAAGAGGACGTTAGTTTCTTTAAAGTTTAGGTGTTTTATTGAGGCACTAGAAAAGGTTTTTATAGTGCCTCTGGTACCATCTTAAAAATAATTAAATACCAGCACAACAATCATTAAGCTTAATAGCGCAAGCAACATACTATTAACGCCCCAACCTCTAGCCAAAGCAGCAGGTGGTTGACTGTATTTTTCAGCAAGCCGAATGATGCCATTAACAACATTGACTCCGCCTAATTTAAAGCAATGGGAAAAACAACCTGCTCCTCTGACAACAAGATTCCATGTCTTAGGGAAGAAACGACGGTAGAACCATTCAATATCAAGATTCGTTGAACGCAGCTCAGGCGGGTATAGCCCTTTGAGGTTTAACCATACAAATGCTAAGGCAGAGAAGAATAACAACTGCAATTGCGTCACAACGTGGCTGACATCGTAAGGTGAATAATCAATGGGGTGCGGCAAAATGGAATAGAGCAATGCAGGAGAACATCCTATATAAATACAAACAGCCGAACCAATTCCCATTGCAACCAACATATTCGTTGGTGCCTCTTTTACTCTCAAACCAGAATCATGGGCGAAGAATGCAAAGAAAGGAATTTTAATGCCCGCGTGGTGGAATACGCCTGCTGCGGCAAACAGTAATAATAACCATCCGACCGTATGTCCTGAATGAATCATTTCCAACATAATAATTGATTTACTGACAAAACCACTGAATAGAGGGAATGCCGAAATAGAGGCCGCACCAACAATCGAAAATATGGTGGTTTTGGGCATACTTTTATAAAGCCCGCCGAGATGAGAGCCATCAACATGCCCAACACGATAAAGTACTGCTCCCATCGACATCATCAACAAGCCTTTATAAATAACATGGTTAAAGGCTGTGGCCACGGCCCCATTAATTGCCATTTCGGTGCCAATACCGATACCACATAACATAAAACCAATCTGGTTGATCATGCTGTACGCCAGTACTCGGCGCAAATCATTTTCAATCACGGCAAAGAAAATCGGGAAGCATGCCATGATCAAACCAATGGTGACTAACATATCAGCACCAGCAAAACTTCTTGCTAATGCATACACCGCTACTTTTGTTGTTATAGCACAAAGAAATACCGTACCGGTTGGTGTTGCTTGAGGATATGCATCAGTAATCCAATTGTGAAAAAATGGAAAACCACATTTAATACCAAAGGCAATAAAAATCAGCCAGATAGCCAAATCATCTAATGAAAAAGAAGCTGCATTAAGATCAAGAGCCCTGATGTCAGCAGAACCTGTTTGCTGAATGATCATTAATGCACCAGCAAATAATAAAACACCCGACAGAACTTGAATAATAAGGTAGCGCATACTGCTGAGATAACTGGCTTCGGTACGGCGTGCAAGTATTAGAAACACCGACGTTAATGCCAGCAGCTCCCAGAAAATAAATAAGGTAATCCAATCACCCGCGAACACTGCACCAATCGCACTACCGGCATAAGCTAACGATGCTATTTGTTGCACACGATCTTTTTCATGCAAGGCATAGATACAACCAATTAGTGCCGCCAGATGAAATATATAAGCAAACAACAAACTTAATTTATCAATTTTAAGTAGGGTTAACTCCAGACCCAATAATTGATACTCATTAAAACTACCCTGTTGCCATTGCAATAAGCCAATAAAGCTGACAATAGGCACGGCAACAGTAATAACAGAGGCAATAAGGCTACCCGTTTTACCGCGCAAAAATAGCAGTACAAAAGCCCCAATAAAAAATAAGGCAAAAGGAGGTAAGCTTAAGACTATACTGTCACTCATTGATCAGTCCCTTTTGTTGGTGAGCTTTCAGTATTTTCGTAATAATGCTCGTCACGTATTAATAGCTTTCGCATTTGGTTTGCGATTAAAACCAAAACAACACAGGCGACAAAACCATAGATAGCATAAAAGGCCGGAAGTTTTTCTGCAGCCGTTTCTATATGACGGTGAATAAAAAAGTCTATAACCACCAAGAAAGCACAAATGCCATAAAAAATACGTAATATCCATTGAATATTTGAAGGGCGATCAAAAAAATCTTGTTCTTCCTGACGCTTAGATGAATATTTATCGCTTTGCATTATTCAGTGCCTAATCTTTTTATATCAGCAACGTTATATCAATGACAATAATTCACTGATTGTGTGAGTTTGGAAAAATAAAACAATACACCCCAAGGTGGTTACCCCAATGGCCATTAAACAAGCCAGCGGTGCCTCTTGCATTTTACCAGTATGACTACCTCCATCATTGCCACTTTCATATTCAATAGGAGCCGTCTTGAAGAAAGCCCTTAGCGGAATTGGCAACAAATAGGCAATGTTTAGTAAAGAACTGATAATAAGAACAGCAACCAGCCATAACTGCCCTCCTTCAATTGCGCCTTCTGCAATCACCAACTTACTCCACACACCAATCAACGGTGGCAATCCGATAATACTGATTGCAGCAATAAAAAATGCAGCCATCGTATATGGCATTTGCTTACCGATGCCATCCAGCTCACTGATCGCCTTCTTATGCAAAGCAACCATAATTGCCCCCGCGCAAAAGAATAAGGTTATCTTGCCAAAGGCATGACTCACAATATGTAATGCAGCCCCTTCAGCAGCAAGAGTATTGGCTATCAATGCTGCCATAACAATATAAGAAAGCTGACTAATGGTTGAATAAGCAAGGCGCTCTTTTAAATTATCTTTCGTCATTGCAATCAGTGATGCTAACAAAATGGTGCCCGCAGCAAAAATCAGTAACACATCGGCAGCACCGGTAGAAGCAATTAAATCAAAGCCAAAGATATACACAATAACTTTAATAATTAAAAACACACCCGTTTTAACAACAGCAACGGCGTGCAATAACGCACTCACTGGCGTAGGTGCCACCATTGCATTTGGCAACCAATTGTGAAAAGGCATCAATGCCGCTTTGCCCGTACCAAAAACAATCAACATCAATAATAAAGTTGCCCAGAATGGCGATACTTCCACCTCTGTAAATACACCACCGCTAACAAAATCAACGCTGCCCGTTATCCACCATATGATAATGATAGCTGGCATTAACAAGACTATGGAGCCACCCATCAATACACCAAGATAGATACGCCCCGCTCGCTTGGCTTTTTCTGTACCCGCATGAGTCACCAAAGGAAACGTTGATAAGGTGATCGCTTCATAAGCAACAAATAAGGTTAATAGATTACCTGCATAAGCAGCGGCCATTACCGAAGCAATAGCAATAGCAAAGCACACATAAAACCGTGTTTGATTTTTTTCGTTGTGACCACGCATGTAACCGATGCTATAGAGCGTTGTTACAATCCATAAAAAACTTGCCAATAACGCAAATAAAATACCTAATGGTTCAGCTTTAAGGTGCAGCTTTAAACCATCAAATAGGGTAATACTGCCACTGACAGCAGCCTGACCATCAAGGAAGTTTTGATACAACGAAATATTGAGGATTAATAAAATCCCACCGGCAATAAAAATGCAGAGCTCACGAATATTTTTTTGGCGTTCACCAAAAAGAATAATAAAAGGGATAACCAGTAATGGCGGCAGTAATGTGACTAGTGGGTTCATTGCATATCACCCAATAATTGAGTTGTAGCCAACTGAGCAACATCGACGACAACATCGCCATTAATGCCAGTGTAGACGCTAAAAGCAATCAACACCCATAAAGGTAACAACATAAAGAATGGCGCTTCTTTAATATCACTTTGAGCATTGCTGTTACTGGCCTCTCTAAAACAGAAAATCTCAACAACTTTACCGATATAAATGATTGCCATTAAAGAGCTTAATAAAACCATTACAGCAATCGACCACCACCCACTATCAATAGCCGCTGAAACCAAATACCATTTACTAATAAAACCAGCCGTTAATGGAATACCAATTAAGCTAAGACCAGCAATAATAAAACCACCCGTCGTCCAAGGCATTGAACGAATCAAACTGCCCATATCAGCAATACGAGATGAACCTAGGCGATAGGCGATACAGCCAACAGCAATAAATAGTGCAGTCTTAATAAATGCGTGATTAATGATATGAATAATACTTGCCGTAACACCCTCTTGAGTTGCCATACTGACAGCGGCAAACATATAACCTATTTGGGCAATACTCGAATAGGCCAACAATCGACGTATATCTGTTTGAAATATAGCAACGACCGACATTGCGAAAAAGCCAACAATTGATAACGGCAATAAAATTTTACCTAATAACATTTCAGCAAAGCTATATTCATGGCCAAATATATGAAAAAAGAAGCGCAAAAAGACATACAGCGATACTTTTGTTGCGGTACCCGCAAGAAAGGCTGTCACCGCAGATGGCGCATATTGGTAAGCATTAGGCAACCAGGAATACACAGGGAAAATTGCGGCTTTAATTAACAAACCAACCGTAATAAAACTAAAGCCAACAATAACCGTTCGTGAACCATTAACATCATCCAAGTGAGTTGCCAAATCGGACATGTTTAGCGTTCCTGTTGCTGCATATAAGAAACCAATGCCTAACAGAATAAATGAAGCACCTACGCTACCCATAATCAAATAACGAAATGCCGCAAGCAAGGCCTGCTTTCTTTCTTTACCTAATGCAATAAGCATATACATTGCAAGTGACGAAATCTCTAAAAATACAAATACATTAAATGCATCGCCGGTAATCACAATACCAAGTAAGCCGGTTAAACATAGCAACCAGCCGGTATAAAATAGATAGTGTCTTGGCCGTACAACTTCTTGCTCTATTGAAGCCTTGGAATAAATTAGCGTTAAGAAACTAATACTGGTAATCACGCACAGTAAAACTGCATTCAAGGTATCAATATAATATTCAATACCGGTCGGTGCTGCCCAACCACCCAAGGTATAACGAATCACATCACCATCAATCACTTGCAGTAGCACTGAAAATGCAAATAACACCGAACAGCCATTAGCAAACATAGCCACTAGCCAGGCAGAAAAAGACCGTCTTAACATGATACACAGCGGTGCAGCCATTAAAGGCAAAACGATAACTAATACGGGGAAGTGAATGTTATAAAACATTTAAATGAATTCTATTATTAATTTATAGTAGGTTGTGGCATTTTTATAATAAAGTATTAACTATGCTCTTGTTTATCGATCTCTTGTATTTCATCTTCTTCGATCGAGCCATACTTTTCGTAAATACGTACAATAAGGGCCAAGGCAACAGCCATCGTTGCCACACCAACAACAATAGCCGTTAATATCAGTACATGAGGTAAAGGATTGGAATAAACGATAGCGTCATTTATATTTTCGCTGCCTTCAATAAAAATGGGAGCAGTACCGCCATCGACTTTACCAAGACCAATATAAAAATAAAAAATACCCGTCTGAAAAATACTCAGTCCCAGTACTTTTTTAACCAAGTTATTTCGAGCAATCATGATATAAAAACCAGCCATCATAATAACTATTACAGCCCAATCATTATATAGCGCAAAAAATTCCAAAATTATTTCTCATCTTCAGAGTTAAAAGGAATGCGATCCAGAAAACGATTACTGGAGAAGCAATAAAATAATGAAATCATCACTGCCGCCACGGTAATTCCAACACCTAATTCGACGACAAAAATCCCCCAATGCTGGCCTGATATAGGATCTTTAGCCAGCACAGAATAATCCAAATAATGTCCACCTAAAAACAAGCTAACAACCCCGGTACTGGCATAAAGCAATAGACCTAAAGACATCGATATTCGCAGAATATTAGGGGTAACCACTAAACGCGTACGTCCCTCACCAAAAATCAAGCCATGGAGAATAAAAACAGAGGCAAAAATAACACCAGCCTGAAAACCGCCGCCAGGGCCAAAATCACCATGAAATTGCACATAGAACGCGAATAATAGAATCATCGGCGTTAAAAATTTAGTAATAACCTGTACGACGCGATGCCTTTGCTCTAATTGCTTATTCACAAAGATTCCCCCCACCAATGGCGATTACTAACGGCGCTTACCGATACTGTTGCTATTGTGAACACTTAAGCATCCTCACTCTGCTGTCGGCGTTTCTGCCTTGGTGTCAATTCAGGGTCTTCTTGTCGTTTTCTTCGGCGCAAACCCAACAAGCTCAGCACACCGACTGCCGCAGTAAAAACAACTGCCGTTTCACCCAATGTATCGTAACCACGATAGCTGGCTAATACCGATGTCACCACATTAGGGATATCCGTCTCATCTGGAGATTTTTTCAGATAGTGCTGAGCTAATTGAGGATTAGAATTTGCAGGTGAATTGCCATCCCCATAGTTAGGCATATCCAGAGTCCCGTAAATCAACAAAGCTCCTGTCATACACACAATAATCAGTGCAGGCAAATTATTATGCTTTTGCGGCTTTTGTTCACGCTTGGTAAAGGATAGCGCTCCCAACAATATAATCGTTGAAATACCCGCGCCTACTGCTGCCTCAGTAAACGCAACATCAACAGCATCCATTGTCACGAAAATAGCAGCAGAAACCAGACTATATAAGCCTGAGAGAATCACCGCTGCCAATAAGTCTTTTAAATAGATAATGCCCAGTGTTAGCACAATCAAAACGGTGAGTAACACCATTACAACAATATGCTCAACGGCAGCAATATTCTCAATCACGATGATTTATCTCCTGCTTGGGACACTTCAGTCGTAGATTGACGGGTAGAAGATGTTTTTTTGTCGTGATAAATAGATGCCAACGATTTATCAACCACCGATTTTCCATCTTGGCACTGAGGAATGATATTCGCCATCAATGCTGACTTAGCCACTGCATGAGAAGCAGTCGGTGCGGTAAAGAAAATAAAGATAACAACCAAGAATAATTTGATCGCCGCCATGGGGTTATCAAAAATAAAAGCGGCCTGCAGTATCAAACCCATCATGATAAATAAAATGCCACCAGTATCTGTCACACTGGCTGCATGCAAGCGAGTATAAAAATCCGGCATACGAATGAGGCCCACTGCACCACCGACCATAAATACACAGCCAATAAAAATGCAGATACCACTGACAATATTAACGATCAGCTCCATCAAATATCATCCTCTTGATAAGCACCAGAACCTAAATCGCCATACTCAAAGAATTTTAAAACCGCAATAGTGGTAATGTAGTTGATAAGGGCATATAACAGCGAAATATCAACGAAATCTGGGCGTCCCGTTAAAAAACCATACGCTGCGATTAATATAACGACTTTAGTGCCAGCTGAATTAACTGACAGCAAGCGATCATAAATAGTCGGCCCCAGTAAAGCACGGGTTAACACCAATACTAAAGCGACAAGTACTGCAATTACCAACGCCAGATACATTAGCCGGCCCCCTCTGTTGAAGCAGTCGTCGACTTTTCTTTCATTTTAGGTTCTAAACGGCAAACCCTGTCGCCCATCACACCCTCTTCCAAATCAGTTATTGTATCGATATGCAGGGCATGTACTAACACATCACTATTATTGGCAATATTGATGGCAACGGTTCCAGGAGTTAAGGTGATGGAGTTGGCATAGACAACCCGACCTAATTCAGTGCTTTGCTTAGAAGGTATCGCCTTTAATATAGGCTTAATCGGCAATGAAGGACTAAAAATACGCTTGATAACATCGATATTCGAGAGCAAAATTTGAAAAATCAGCCAAATGCAATATTCCGCGACATAAAAAACACGAAAATAAAGAGGTTGCCCTCGATGCATTAATACTTTCATTTTGACAGAAAGGTAAGCGACAAAAGCAATAGATAGACAACCTAGTATCAATTGTAAAGGCTTAAACATTCCAGAAAGCAATAACCATAAGATGATTAGAGTAATAATTAAGCGAAATAATTGTCGTCGTTGTTGCATAGTGGAATATCACAAACCCCATTTAACACAAAAATGCGCTATTTCAGGCCATTTATTATTTAATTTTCACTCTAACAAAAGAGGGATCTATTAGTCTACTCATTATAAATTCGGATTGCCTATCAAAAAGGCATCCGGCCATTATACTTAATATTCGACTTTAGTCTCATTATTTTTATAAAAACGTATCGATAAAAGTATAAAAAATCATAATTTAAAATTAAAAATGAGGCAATTTTCTTTTTCGTGAAATTTTTTGGCACTTTTATACTTAACTGCAAACAAAATAAATATGCACCATATTGTGGCTCGCATAACTTCACAGCCCATGTAAATTATTTATACCAATATCTACGCTGGTATTCACGCCACTTTTTAATGTCCCAACCATTATTGTTGATAGAAAAGACTATAGCGCCATCAATGGCTGTCGATAGTATTTCAGCTCCTGCCCGTTGATATCGGTTAAGGACATTAGGATGAGGATGGCCATACGAATTCAAATACCCTGCAGAAAACACCGCATAGCCAGGTTGTAAATGCCTCACCCAGTTTTTGTGAGAGGATGTTTGACTACCATGATGAGGAGTAGATAACAGTGAAATACTCTTAGGAAAATCCACTCTCTTTAATAGTTGCTTTTCAACATTTTTTTCAATATCACCCGCAAGTAATATTGCTTCTTTTTTATGGCGAATCAGCAAGACACAAGAATAATTATTATCTTTAGTCGACAAATCCGCCTCACTCAGAAAACGTTCTGTCGGCCAGATTACCGAAAAATAAACATCATCCCAGTGCCAGCTCTGGCCTGCATGGCACTGGCTACCACCTGTTTTATAAGGCTCACCCGAATAAAATTCTTCTGCGTCAATAACTGATAACAAGCCATCGACACCACCGGCATGATCACCATCACTATGGCTCACCATTAAATGATCAATATCTTTATAACCTCGTTGAAATAAGTAAGGCGCAAGAATATGCTGACCAACATTAAACCGCTCACTATATTGCTTCCCGGCATCATAGACCAGCTGATGATTTGTTGTTTCTACAACGATAGCAGTCCCCTGTCCTACATCAAAAAACGTTATTCGTAAGGCTGACTGTTCTTTTATTGGTAAAAATAATGGCAATAAACATATTAGACCAAGCCATCGTCCTGGTATTCCTCTTGGTAGTAGCAACCAAATCAAGCCGACAGATGCAATTAAAATATTAGATAAATGCAATTCGCCAAAATCAAAATACCAAAAGCCAGAAGCGATACCTCTTACCCATTCTAAATAAACGAATAAGTACTCCACGCTACTGGCTGCATAACTATAAAAAAATTGCATGACATCGTCAGAAAAAATTGATGAGATCAAAGATAAAAATAATAGAGGGACGGTAATAATAGACACCAATGGTACTGCTACTAAATTACCTATCGGGGAAGATAAGCTGGTACCCTGCAAGAGTAAAATACTGGGCATCAACAAGCCTAAGGTAATGACCCATTGTGCCTTTAAAAACTCAAAAAATCTTATTTTAAGCCTATAGATAGATAGCAATAATAAACCGGTATTACCTTCCTTAATTCTTTTATGGCTCGACGTGTAGCCATTAAATACAAATAATAGTGAGGACACTGCTAAAAAAGATAACCAAAACCCTTGAGACTGAATAGATAACGGATCAAGTAAGGCTACACCAAACAATGCAACACCTAATAATACCCATGGGCTTAGCTTTCGATAAAAAAGAATTGCCATATGAAAAATAGCAATCATAATTAATGCTCGCTGAGTCGGTAGACTTAAACCTGCCAGCAAACTATAAGACAACGCAAAGATAAAAGAAATGACAGGAGGAAACCAATGAGCATGGCTAAAAAATAATAATTGCCATAAACGCATAAAAAACTTGCCAACTATAAACCCTATCAATGCAGCCAAGCCAATATGCAAACCCGATATCGCTAATAAATGAACAGTACCAGTATCTTTAAGCAGTTGCCATTGCTCTGTGGAGATAAACTGTCGGTCACCAATCAAAAGCCCTATCAATGGACCCAATGTTAATTGACCTGAGGCCTCTTCAGTCTTTTCAAGGCTGATAAATTGTTCTCGTAACTGATAGCGCCAACAATCAATAATGATATTATCGCACTGATGATATAGATATTGATTAGCTTCACTATTTTTTACATAGCCTGTCGCCATGATACGCTGCTGCAATAAATATAATTGATAATCAAATCCAGCAGGATTAACAAAGCCTCTAGGACGACGTAACTTAACCCTCAATCGCCAATGATCACCGGTTTTAATATTTGGTATCACCTGGGAAGGCTTTGAATAAGTACTATACCAAGCGAGTGAAATTTTTTTACCTTGCATGTTAGTAAGCAATGTAGAGTCTATCGCTTTATCAATCGCTTGTATGGTATCGATGCGAAAATTAAAACGCTGTGATTTTGTGTTCTTATAGGGTAAACCAATCACAGTCCCGGTAATTAAAAAAGTCTCTCCATCGACCTCTGATACTAACTGACTTTTTGTAATCCAATAACCATAATAAATTCCATAGGCAAGTCCTGCGAATACGACAAAAAATACAGTCGGCAATATTTTATGGCGACGAAAAATAAAAAACAGAAAAGGTAATAAAATAAATAGCAGAACCGCTATCCAAAGAATCGCAGTACCGTTTGGTAAGAATGGAAAATAACTAACGCTGAATATGCCTAAAACGGCAGAGAGAATAACAAGCATCTTTCTTCCTTGAAAAACGTTTCTGTGTACGGCTCATTATGCCCTACCTTTAAAATTTAACCAAGTCGCCTTCAGTAAGGGTTAAGCGCTATCATCTAAGCATTCAGCCTGTAACTTCATTAAATAATTATATTTATACTGTCACATGAATTATCATAGATAACTCATATTAAGAAAATATTGCTTATGATCACCGTGACTCCTATTCCAGCCTATACCGATAACTATTTATGGCTAATTGAACACTCCAATGGAGACGCCGTCATTGTCGACCCAGGTGATGCAGCACCCGTATTAGCCGTATTAAGAGAGAAAAAACTGACTCTAATCGCTATTATCATTACCCATCGACACTGGGATCATGTCGACGGTATTAACGACTTATTACAGTACTATGATGTACCCGTCTATGGGCCAGATTCAGATGCCATCCCACAAATCACTGATAAACGTGGCGAAGGCGATAAAGTGTCTTTCTTTGATACACCCTCGCTTGACTTAACAATCTTAGAAGTCCCGGGGCATACCGTTGAGCATATCGCTTATTTCGGACAGATCGATAATCGACCAGCATTATTTTGTGGCGATACCCTATTTGCCGGGGGCTGTGGGCGCTTGAAAGGCGGTACTCATGAGCAACTATGTCATTCTCTTCAGAGGATCAATGAGCTGCCTGAAGAAACACAGATTTTTTGCACTCACGAATATACCCTCGCTAACCTTCAATTTGCCAAAACCGTAGAGCCTGATAACCAAGCCATTCATAAGCGTTTAAAAAACGAACAGACTAAGCGCCTGCAAAATCAACCCACACTCCCCACCTCTCTTGCCCTTGAACAACAAACCAACCCTTTTATTCGCTGCAATCAATCCTCTGTCGCCAATTCCATTAATCAATACTGGAAAACAAACTGGGTCACAACTCAGGAACTATTTACCGGTCTGAGACGCTGGAAAGATGAATTTTGAGTCAAGGATCTAATTTTAGCTGACGCCTATTTGCACAGACCTGACTTATTCCTTAGAATCCTGAGCTTTGTTGCTGAAATAGACCGATTTATGCCTTCTTCGATGCCTAACCATTTTAATATGCTCATACCTATTTTACTGGGCATCTTACTCAGCGCATGTAATACCTCTGTTGTGACTCAAACACCAGAGACAACAAAATCACCAGAAACCACACCAGATACAACATTAGCAACAGATACCTCTGATGAAGTATACGTCGACCCCGCCACAGGCATTGCCGACTCATCAGCTGATATCACCATAGGATCAGCTATAGATGAAACCGCTTCAGCAAAACTTATAGAAGAAGAGCCACCCGTTGGCGACCTGTGGGACACCATACGTGACGGCTTTGAATTCGCTGAAATTCCAGCCGAAAATGAACATGCGGAAAAACGCATTGCCGTTTACCGAAAGCGTCTTACCCGCTCTTCATCTTTAATCAACAGCGTCACTGACAACGCAACTCCCTATTTACATTTCGTTGTCACAGAGCTTAAAAAACACAATATGCCTTTAGAGATTGCGCTGTTACCTATTGTTGAAAGCCGTTATGACCCTTTTGCCTATTCTCCAGGCCGTGCATCAGGTTTATGGCAGTTTATTCCTGGCACCGGCAAACGCTTCGGACTGGCTCAAGACTGGTGGCATGATGAACGCAGAGATACCATTGCCTCTACCGGCGCCGCTATTCAGTATTTGATTTATTTGCATAAGTTATTTGATGGCGACTGGTTATTGGCAATGGCGTCTTACAATGCTGGACAAGGCAATGTATTAAAAGCGATTCGAAAAAATAGGAAAAAAGGCAAGCCTACTGATTATTGGTCTCTCGATTTACCCAGAGAAACCCAGCACTACATTCCAAAATTATTGGCTTGGCGAGATATTATTAAACATTCCGAAAAATATAATATTACGCTTAACCCTATTCCCGATGAGGCCTACTTTACGATCGTCGATATCGGTTCGCAAATTGACTTAGCGGAAGCCGCAACACTGGCAGAAGTCGACATTGATACTATTTATGAACTCAACGCGGCTTTTAATCGCTGGGCTACCGATCCTTCTCCACCCCATGATTTATTAGTGCCCTACGACAGTGCTGATACACTTAAAGAAAAATTAAACGAGCTACCGCCTAGCAAACGTATGACGTGGCGACGATATATCATTCAAAAAAATGATTCCCTGATTAAAATTGCTAAAAAGTTTAATACCAGCCCAACACTCATTGCCAGCGTTAATGGGGTTAAAAATAATCGTATCCGTGCAGGTAAGGCACTATTAATTCCATCTGCAAGAAAAGAAAGTGAATATTACAGCTTAAGCGCAGAACAACGACTCGCTAAACGTCAGAATAGATCACCGAAAAAACACGCAGAACGCGTCGAACATCGAGTAAGATCCGGTGAAAGCCTGTGGGATATCGCAAAAAAATACAATGTGGGCGTTAAAGCCTTAGCACGCTGGAACCACATGGCACCGGGCGATGTTTTATCCGTTAACAAAAAATTAGTGGTTTGGACTAAAAAAGCATCATCTGCCACCACTAGAAAAATCGCTAAGAACGAAACCCGTAAATTATTTTATACCGTTAAACGAGGCGACTCACTAGCCTATATTGCTAATCGATTTCGAGTACGTGTCAAAGATATAAAGAGCTGGAATAATATTGCGACTCAAAAATATATTAAGCCAGGTCAACTGTTAACACTTTATGTCGCTCTAACTGACAGACAACTCATCGTTAATTAATTATAATTATCAAAAAAATCAAGACGTTATTATATCGAATAACGTGGCTATCGCTAATAAACGAAGCTGTAAGCTAATCTAACTTGCAGATATCACTAATAATAATATTGATCAAATTAAAGCATCCCGCATCATTAATTTGATCCTTCAGTCAGGATTAACACGATGCAGCAGTTTGCCAGTGATAATTACTCAGGCGTTTGCCCTGAAGTCATGGAATACCTAAATAAGGCCAATCAAAGTCATGAACCCTCTTATGGTGAAGATAGATGGACTGCTGAGGCCTGCGAATTATTTAGAGAAACCTTCGAAACAAATTGCGATGTATTTTTTGTCTTTAATGGAACTGCGGCTAACTCGTTATCCCTGGCCACTTACTGCCAACCTTATCACAGCATGATTTGCAGTCGGCTGGCGCATATTGAAACCGATGAATGCGGCGCACCAGAGTTTTTCTCCCATGGCTCCAAAATATTACTCAGTGAAAGTGACCATGGAAAATTACAGTACGAAGGCATTAAAGAGTTGGTCAACAAACGGGATGATGTCCACTACCCCAAACCTAAAATAGTCAGCGTGACACAAACTACTGAAGTCGGGACAGTCTACAACTTACAAGAATTGGCAGAAATCCGACGAGCAACGAAAGAGTTCAACTTAAAACTGCATATGGATGGCGCACGTTTTGCTAACGCCATCAGCAGCTTGCAGGATAAAAACCCTAGCATTACCGCAAAAGATATCACCCATAAAACAGGCGTGGATGTGCTTTCTTTAGGGGGCTCTAAAAATGGCCTGATGCTGGGCGATGCCGTCGTATTCTTTAACCCTGAAGAAGCTGACGAATTTGCTTACCGATGTAAACAAGCAGGCCAGTTAGCCTCTAAAATGCGTTACATCTCTGCACAATGGCTAGGTATTCTAAAAAATAATACCTGGCTTAAATATGCCAAACACGCAAACCATTGTGCAAAATACTTAGAGCAGGAACTTAAAACGATTCCTGAAATATCATTATTATTCCCTCGCGAAGCAAACTCAGTCTTTGTAGAACTGCCACAAACAGTGATTACAAACATGCACCAAAAAGGGTGGAAATTTTATACTTTTATTGGTGAAGGTGGAGCACGCCTAATGTGCTCCTGGGATACCCAAAAAGAAACGATTGATATATTTGTAAACGATTTAAAAGCCTGCATGCTTCAAAATAGGTAATTTCAAATAGTCGTTATTGTTTTACCAACCAATCTATCAATAAATTTTTGGCTCTTGCCTCTTCATCCCGATCAGGATCTACGAGAAAATATCCCAGCTCAGTACTAACACTGAATTCTTCAAGCCCAATAAGTACACCACTACTCAATAGATCATCAACTAAAGTACCCCATCCTAATGCTACTCCCTGCCCTGCAATTGCTGCTTGAATCAAAAGAGTATAGTTATTAAATATCATAACGGGGTCACTTGCTTCAATCGTATTGTTTAATGTGAAAAATACTTCTTTCCAATTTAACCAGGTATTTTCAGGATTTGTTGATAAACGTAGCAAAGGGCTTTTTGCAAGCTCATTAAGGGAAGAGATAGGCCCATATTCATCAAGAAAGCCAGGGCTACAGACAGGGAACACTCTTTCTTGAAACAGCAATTGAGAATATACATTTCGATAATGCCCATCGCCAAAAACAATCGCAACATCCATTTCCGACGCCATAACACTCGCTTCATTTTCAGAAGTAATCACTCGAATTTCTATTTCTGGATGCAACTTGCGGAATTCGGGCAACCTTGGCAAAAGCCAAAAAGCCGCAAATGCAAAATCAGTTGCCACATTAATCCGTGGGTTTTTATGTCGATGCTGCAACTCCATCACACCATTGTGTATTTTGCTAAAACCTTGATGAACACAATCAAATAAGTAGCTTCCCTCATCCGTAAGAATAACGCCTCGATAAATCCTCTTAAAAAGCGTAACCTCTAATTCAGCCTCCAAAGCCCTTACCTGCTGACTTATCGCTGGCTGAGTAGAATTCAATTCTTCCGCGGCTCGAGTAAAGCTTAGGTGCCGAGCAGCAACCTCAAAGGTAGCCAGACTGTTCAGCGATGGTAAATCTTCAACTTTAAACATAACTTTAGCTTATACCTTCCATTAGTTTTGCTCCCGTTTACAGTATTAATAAAGCATGGCAATCTCTACAGCAATGCTATTTATACATTAGATAATATTATATTTAAATTGAATTTTAACGCTAAGCCACCATCCGTCAAAAGGCAACACAAATGAATCAAAAGCCAAATATTTTATTCATCATGGCTGACCAAATGGCGGCTCCAGTATTACCTTTTTATCAAGAGTCCGTTGTTAAGGTACCTAACCTGTCAACGCTAGCCGCAAACGGGGTGGTATTTGACTCAGCCTATTGCAATAGCCCGCTATGTGCGCCATCACGCTATGTATTGATGAGTGGGCAATTACCAAAAGCCATAGGCGCTTACGACAATGCGGCTGAATTTCCTGCAGATACACCGACCTTCGCCCATTACCTCCGGGCAGCCGGCTATCGCACAGCGTTATCAGGGAAAATGCACTTCTGCGGACCGGACCAACTTCATGGATTCGAAGAACGACTGACCACAGACATTTATCCGGCGGATTATGGTTGGTTTCCAGACTGGGAAAACGTTAATGAGCGCCCAAGCTGGTATCACAATATGTCATCGGTCACTCAGGCAGGCATATGTGTACGCAGCAATCAGCTGGATTTTGATGACGACGTTATCTTTCAGTCACAACGGTATTTATATAATCATGTCCGCAGTAATGATCAGCGACCATTCTGCCTCACCGTATCCATGACGCATCCTCACGACCCTTATGCAATACCTGAAGAATATTGGGAACGTTACTCAGATGAAGAAATAGCATTACCAGAAATCAACATTTCACCTGAAGAACAAGACCCGCACTCACAAAGATTACGCCACATGTATTTAATGGATGATCAAGAGATTACCGATCAACAAGTGCGTAATGCACGTCGCGCCTACTACGGCGCAATTAGTTATGTTGATGATCAAATTGGAAAAGTAGTAAAAACCTTAAAAGAAACTGGGCTTGATAAGAATACTATTATTGTTTTTTCTGGTGACCATGGCGATATGCTCGGTGAGCGCGGCTTATGGTACAAAATGAGCTGGTTTGAATGGCCGTCACGAGTACCAATGATTATTCATGCACCCGATTACTTTACGCCTAAACGAATAAAAGAATCGGTATCCACTATCGATTTACTACCAACCTTTGCAGAAATTGCCAATAAAGGCAAAGCACCGGTATATGCAAACCCTATCGATGGCCGCAGTTTATTACCCCACCTAAATGGCAAAGGTGGGCATGATGAAGTAATTGGCGAATATATGGGAGAAGGAGCAATCGCGCCCTTATTTATGATTCGTCGAGGTAAGTATAAATATATCTGCTCACAACCCGATCCAGATCAATTATTTAACCTTGAGTCCGACCCCAATGAATTAATTAACTTGGCACAAAATCCGGCATATAGCGAAATCGTCACCCAATTCAAACAAGAAGCAGAACAACGCTGGGATACCGGCACAATCATTCATCAAGTTATTTTAAGTCAGCGCCGCAGACGTATGGTTAGCCATGCCCTCAAACAAGGAAAGCAAACTCCTTGGGATTACCAATCTATTGCTGACGCCAGCACAATGTATATGCGCAACAATATTGACCTTGATGATTTAGAAAAGCGTGCGCGTTTTCCAATAGTTTCCAATACCAGTGTTGAATCAAAATAACGGAGCCGCATATGACACAAGAAAATTATGACTACATCATTGTAGGAGCCGGTTCAGCTGGTTGTGTCCTCGCCAATCGCTTAAGTGAGAGCGGCAAACACAGTGTTTTATTACTCGAAGCAGGCGGCAGTGATAACAGTATTTTTATTCAAATGCCCACAGCATTATCTTACCCAATGAATACAGAAAAATATTGCTGGCAGTTTCATACCGAACCTGAACCAGAGCTCAATGGCCGCAAAATGCATTGCCCTAGAGGCAAAGTGATTGGTGGCAGCTCCTCAATTAATGGCATGGTTTACGTTCGTGGTCACGCCTGCGATTTTGATGAGTGGGAAGAACAAGGCGCTGAAGGTTGGAATTATCAAAACTGCCTACCCTATTTTAAAAAAGCAGAAAGCTGGTCAGGCGGTAGCGATACTTATCGTGGTAATAATGGCCCTCTTGCCACAAACAATGGCAATGAAATGAAGCTTAACCCACTCTATCAAGCCTTCATTAATGCAGGTGAACAAGCCGGGTACGGAGCAACTGACGATTACAACGGATATCGCCAGGAAGGCTTTGGCCCGATGCATATGACCGTCAAAAATGGAATACGCTGCTCAACGTCATTCGCCTATTTAAAACCTATACAACACCGTAAAAATGTATTCATCAAAAGTGGTGTATTAGTACATAAAGTGCTTTTACAACATAAAAAAGCAACCGGCATTCAATACGAACAAAAAGGCAAACTACAAAAAGCCTTCAGCAACAATGAAGTTATTCTTTCAGCTGGCTCTATAGGCTCACCACATTTATTACAATTGTCCGGCATAGGCCCCAGCGACATATTAAAAAAGTGAATATTCCTGTAATCCATGACTTAAAAGGTGTTGGCGAAAACCTTAAAGACCACCTAGAAGTTTACTTCCAATACCAATGCCCAAAACCTGTGACACTCAATGGAAAAATGGATTTCATTAATAAAGGATTAATTGGTGCCCGCTGGTTATTATTTAAAAATGGCTTGGGGGCAACGAATCATTTTGAATCCTGTGGATTTATTCGTTCGCGAGCAGGCTTAAAATGGCCTAATATTCAATATCACTTTTTACCTGCAGCCATGCGTTACGATGGCCAAGCTGCATTTGATGGCCATGGCTTTCAAGTTCATGTAGGACCCAACAAACCTGAAAGCACCGGCAAATTATGGATAGAATCTGATGATCCCAAAGCAGCGCCCAAAATTTTATTTAATTACTTAACTAAAGAACAGGATAAACAAGATTGGCGTGACTGCATTCGGCTGACTCGCGAAATATTGCAGCAAAGTTCGCTGGAAGAATATCGCGGAGACGAAATTCAGCCAGGCATAAATATTCAAAGCGATGAGGAAATTGATGCTTGGGTAATGGACAATGTAGAAAGTGCTTATCACCCATCTTGTACATGCAAAATAGGTGCAGACAATGACCCTATGGCTGTTCTCGATAGCGAATGTCGTGTACGAGGTATAGAATCTCTGCGCGTTGTTGATTCATCTGTCTTCCCAACCATCACCAACGGCAATTTAAATGCGCCGACGATTATGGTAGCCGAAAGAGCCGCCGATATGATATTAGGTAAAGTACTACTTGATCCGCTAAATGCGCCAGTTTGGATACACCCTGATTACCAAACACAGCAACGATAAAACCCAGTGATACACTGGGCTTTATCGTACGTTTAACTGAGTCTGATTTTTTGTGGCCTTACGCCTACTCCAATACACTATTTCACTATTTTTCTATACCCGCTCAAATTTCCCTTTTTTATAGACTATGGTTTGCGTTGGAGCACTTTCATTAAATGTCAGTTTAATTTTAGGGCCTGTGACATTTCCCATAACAGTACTTTCTGAGATTTCACTTTGTAAAAAAACTTCAATGACGTCAGCGGGTTCAAAAACAACTGTTTGGTTTCTAGGAACCACTAATGCCATCATCGGTTTATAGCTAGCATCTGCGTTATTAACACTGCATGTTTGTGAAAGACCAAAGGTTAATTCATCAAAATCAGCGTCATTATTTTTAGCCGAAAAGTCGTTGGGTTCAGCGCCATCAACAGGTGAGCCAAAAAATCCCTCTGCAAAAGGGTATACCTTACCCGCAGTAGCATTGACACTGGACTGAACACTAATTTTTCCACCTACTTTAACACCCGATTGTGAAACAAATAGTTGATAATCATCAGACCATGTAATCGTGTTATTTTCAAATGGAGAAAAAACGATCCATGTTACAGGATCATTATTGGACTTAGTCAGCACAACTTTTTCATCTGCCTCGTATATTGTTTTTAAATCCTTGGCAGAAAATTCTATCGTTAAAGTAAAAGTTGTCATAATGGTTAGCCTTTTTAAATTAAGAAATACACCGCATTTAAGATCATATTCATAACCTCCTTATTTCACTTTCCTAGCAAAAACAAGTGTAATTCAATTTAATTTTTTACGACGTTGATATATGTGACAAAATATAAGAAGAACATAGTGCAAAGACCAAAACGAATGTTTTCGATAAAACCAACCAATTTAAACGACGACAAGCACGCCTCTCATTGTCACCTATTCCAACATTATAAAAGATATTCGAAACCGAATGACGAATACTTGCTTATAAACTGCATTTTTTTATCTTTCTTATGGTATATTCCGCAGCTGCAAGGAATTCGATACAGGAAAGAGCATATGAGCTTTAACAATATAGAGGCAAAAATAACTGTTGCCAAACTATTTGAATTAGCATATTCAAAAAATAAAGGAATGACAGCAAGAATAGTGGCAAAAAAAGGAAGTGCTAAATTAACTATTGATCAAAATGGTAAAGCGGTACTCTCAAATTCAGCAGGGATGGTTGTCTTTAGTGGCGGCCCAGTATTGAAAAAAATTGGAGCAAAAGTTAAACGAGTTAATATTATGTTTAGCAATGAGGACGGCATGAATATAGGATATAACGCAACGTTTGATTTAGAGGTAGGTAAAGTTATTGTCAGCGGTAAATTTGATTTAGAAGAACTAATACTGTCCTGCTCTGGCCTATTATGCAAAGCAGCAAGGGCAATGAAAGGTCGAAACCTTGCTTACGAAAAAGAACTAAAAGATATTATGGTGACGAAGTAATGAAAAAATTTATGCACTCATTACTATTATTAATATTACTTACTGGCTGCTCCACCTTAGAACATTCAGCAGAACCTCTATATAAGCAGTATAGCCAATACAAGAAAACAACCAATAGAGAGAATATACTATTAGTAGCACCTAACTATTTCAGTGAAAACATTCTTGAAAACGATTACGCAACGCAACCCTATATTACTGATTTTTTACTCTTTAAAGACTCTATGGAAAAAGAAAAAAGTTATCATGAAAAAATTAATGGTAACAAAGGCTGCCTAACAATTAATGGATACAATGATAAACAAGAACTTGTCATCTTTAGCCTTGAGTATGTACGCTCTACTGAAAATTGGTTAATCAATTTTATTGCTACTATTTATGATGAAAAAGAGCCAGCAAAAACAGCATTTTGCCCAAATGAATATGCTAGTTAACGGAATAAAAATAGGACCAGCCATTAGCCCAGTCATAAAAAACTAGGCTAATTGATCAAAATAAAGTCACCACGTCCCCTTTTATTGTTCTATTGCATTTATATATCTTCAGCTTTAACATAACTAACCATTTTAGTGATTAATGGCTTACCTCTAATTACCTCAACTGTGACTTCTTGTTGTGAAGTTGACTTCATTCTTTGCTGTTGGAACCTCACATACTCTTCAACATTAGAGGTTACAAACGCCTCACCATTTTTTATAAAAATTGATGTATTAGATCTCGCAAATTTATAGTCACTAAATACCTTCCAGCCTTTAGTAAGCATTTGAAGATATTCTTCTTTAGACTGCTTTTCTAACCACTTCTTTCCACGAAGCTCTACATGCCTTAATATTTCAACATCATCACTAAAAAGCATCAGCTACTCCATTTATATCCTTAGCTTCCACAGCTCGCTCTATATCTGATATCATTGCTTGTATCATCTTTTTAGTAAGGCTTGAAGCAGAGAGCGCTTGAAAGGTTAGTCCTACTAAAAACAATACAAGCAGCTTCATCAAGAAAGAAGTGCTTAAGATATACTTTTTTTATTTAATAACCCAGCCATATTCGCTCCTATTAGTTTGACGATTTCATCAGGCGTCAATTATCCTATTAGATTTCTAAACAGGCTTATCAATCACAAACACGTCAACCAATATATCGGCAACTCCAGCGCCCTGGAAAAAACAATGGCGCTGTGTTTTTTTAATCATCTCCGGGCTGCCGCATAAAAAGACTTTCCACCCTTTTAGGTCGGTATGGCGTTCTTGAACAAGGTCAACGACATCTTGCTGTAAAACTGAGTCATTATTTTCTGCGGCTGCATCATTAACACCTCGACGCACAGCAGGAATATAGTGGAAGTTATCGTGCTCGGCTGCTAATGCGTTTAGCTCATCAATGTAATATAAAGCGGTAGGATCACCCGCTGCAGCGTAAAGATAGATAGGGTCGGCATGTTCTTTTGCCAGCGCTTCTTGCAGAATACCAAATAAAGGGGCCAAACCTGTGCCAGTAGCCGCCATAAGAATGGGTTGACCATGATGATCATCGGAATAAAAACAATTGCCCATGGGTTTTGATAATGTCAGTGTCTCGCCAACGTTTACATCATCATGCAACCATCGACTGACCAGCCCTTGATCATGGCGCTTGATATGTAGCTCAATTATTTTTTGCTGGTCACACCGACTGGCAATGGAATATGAACGCCCCTGCTCGCCTTTTTCTGGTCCGCCATACCACACATTTAAATACTGACCAGGAAACCAGCGACAATCCACTTGTATAAACAACCCAAGCACGGTTGCGTTCAACATTTTTTTATCAACAACCGCTCCCTGTATTTTATTGGTATCGCCAATCAGGCTAACGTTTAAATCACTATCGGGAAAACAGCTGCAGGCTAAAAACAAATTCTGTGCTTTTTGGTTATCACTCAGTCCTTCTTGGGATTGAGGTGGCGGACTTTGCTCCGCCTGCATCATACAACTATGACATAAACCACTTCGACAACTGAAAGGAATTTCAAATCCAGCATTTTCAAGGCCTTCTAGTACTGAGTTAGGGCTTTCAATGGATACAACTTGATCTTTATAGGTAATCTCTGGCACAAAAACTCCTGCAATGTATTAACAACAAGCGCTCAAACGGCCAATTATACCCTTTTTAGTCGTGACAAAGTGAATACCCTACGATGAAAAAAGGGGCCTTTGGCCCCTTCTCTCTTTCACTCAACTTTTTGACTCCACTTTCCACCTCTACTTTCTAAACACCACTCGCAGTTCCTGCTTGCCCTGTAAACGGGCAAGATACCAGGAAATGAAATCGGCGGTACCGTATTCACGTTTACTGTATGGACCAGGAAGGTAACGACTTGAATTAACGCCTATCTGGTTTTCTTCAACAATCTGTTTATCCTGTATCGTAGTCACATCCCACAACCACTTTACATGCTCAACATCATAATCTGTGCCTTCTACTGCATTTTCATCAACCATCCAATTGATTGTCACTTCGGTCACATTTGTCGATACCGGAGTCACACGAAAGGTCGTGGCGTAGTCATTGTTAAAATAAAAATACGATAGTGCACCAAAAAACACGCCGGTTTCTGCACAATCGTATTCCTCAAAATCGCCCATTAATGGTCCTGCGGGGCTGCCATCTTTAGTGGCCGTTTTAAAACCATCTTTAATCGGCATTCTCCAGGCATGATGTGGTTGCAATGCATAAGGGAAATTCTTGAAACCCGCTTCTCGGCCTGAGTTAGCTACCTTTGACTTCCATTCATCAACGACTGGGATATACCCCCCTAGTTCTTTATCACCTATACGTACATAAGCGTTTACTGAGGCATATTCGGGATGAGAGGGAGAGCAGTGATAGCATTCACGAAAGTTTTCAATGACTAACTTCCAGTTTGCGCTGACGGTATATTTTTCCGTATGAGCCACTTTTGCCTTAGTAATACCATGGGGCACTACAAATGAGCGAATATTGTTGGCCAGCTGTTGGAAGTCAGCGGCATCTGTTTCGTTAATATTGATGAAGACAAGGCCTTCTATCACTCCCAAACGGCAAGGCTCAAGACCATATTCGTCCGGATTAAAATCATCAGGCATTTGTCTGGCAACTCGGAGATCACCATTTAAGTCGTAAACCCAGGCATGATAAGGGCAAGCAAGCACTTTCGCATTCCCCTGCTCCTCTGAACAGATCCGGGAACCACGGTGACGACAGACGTTAAAGTGTGCATGCAACTCACCGCTTTTATCGCGAATGATAATGATAGATTCATTGGCAAACTGGTAGGTGATGTAGTCGCCCGGGTTGGGCATACGTGATTCATGATCGACAAATTGCCATTGACGAGATAGCACTCTCTCTAAGTCAATTTTGAATATCTCATCATCATTATAAAAGGCTTGATCCAGGCAAAATCCGGAGCGTTGCTGGTCAATTAAAGATTCAATAACTTTATTGTTATTCACTATTGAATTAGTCATAAGCACCTCTTTTAACGTCAAACTCTCTTAAAAAACACATTGAATAGACGTAGAAGTATAATTACCTTATTATCATTTCTGAAGCACGTTTATTGCACTTAGGTATTTGTTTTTCGTATGACTATACTCTCTCGTCAACTCCCCCCTCTCGGCACGCTGGTCGTATTTGAAGCCGCGTATCGACTACGCAATTTTAGCCGCGCGGGAGATGAGGTCGCACTCTCCCAGGCGAGTGTCAGCCGCCAGATTCGACAATTGGAAACTAATCTTGGCGTTAAGCTATTTGACCGGCAACGTCATGATGTTGTTCCCACCAGTGAAGGCGAAGTACTTGCGGCAACAGTCCATTTAACCCTGCGTGAGTTAGCTGCTACTGCTGGGCGTTTGCGAGAAAGCAGCAAAACAAGTCAGCGCTTTACCATTTTTTCAGATATCTCTATTGCCAGTCACGTCATTACTCCTGTGCTAAACGAATTTCAGCAGAAACACCCTAACCTTCAACTCAGGGTCTTATCCTCTTATGACCCGATAGAAATAGTGACTGATAATTTTGACATTGCCTTTCAAGTAGGCGACTCAAAAGATGAGCGGTTTCATACGGAAGTAATTGCTGATGATGCCGTTTTTCCTGTTTGCTCACCGGCTTTTGCAGCAAACTTGCCCAAACCACTAACCGTTAACAAACTGCTTAAACTCCCTTTATTGCACCTCGAAGATTTAGGCCGTGGCTGGCCTGACTGGAAGGAATTTTTGGCCTCATATCAGGTAGAAAATAGTCAGCCAATAGGCGGCTTAACCTTTAATTCATATCAGGTTTGTCTGGATGTTGCCGAAAGAGGAGAAGGGATTGCCTTAGGGTGGGCTCGTTCTGTTCAATCAAAAATTGATGAAGGCAAGCTGGTAAGGTTACCCAATATGGTCATGCAATTGCCTAACAGTATTTATACATACCGATCCAAGCTAGCCAAACCCAATGCCATTGTTGAAGAATTTATCAATACCGTAAGAGCGCATATTCAGCCCGTAAAAGTATAATTGAAGGCGTTCTCACTTTATGAATACGCCTTTGCCTTTAAACGACTATATAGTTGACTATTTATTTAGCACATCGTCTTTAACACTAAGAGCAATACCGACTATTTCATCAATCATACTTTGAGGAACACTTAACTCTTGTAGTGTATTCACAAGATTTTCTGCTACGGCACCAAAATGCTCTTCTGTTAAATTCATATGCTTATGTGCTTCACGCATATCTTTTCCAGTGTAGTTATTAGGACCACCAAAAACTGTGGTTAAAAACGATTTTTGTTTTTGTATTTGCCCCGCCATGTCAACCGAATCAAAAAAATGGCTAATACGATCATCAGTTACCACTTTTTTATAAAAAATATCAACAGCTGCCCCAACCGCTTTCTCGCCACCAATCTGTTCATAAATCGACATAAGTTTTCCTCAATTATTTAATCACAACTATTTTTAGTATAGTCATGGCTACGAGAGGTGCTTATGTTAGTTCGATCATACAAATTTAAAATATGCATTACTAATGCATAATCCGGGTTAAAAATGATGACGCAAAATAATTGCCTAAAATAGATAACTCTTACTGAGCAAGAGTCATAAATTTAATAACAAGAGTAACTTAATGGGATGGGATAGTTTTTTTACTTAAGGCATGAAGTAATGACACTTCGGCATGAGAAAGGCCACACTGTTTAGCAACATCACTAACGGATTCGCCTTGCGCAAGAAAACTACGCGCCTGATCGTACACCGAGGTTTCATCTGCAGTATGCTCAGCCGGTGGTACAGAAGAAAAAGAAGGCTCTGATGACTCATTACCAATAGAGGAAGGCCTTTTTTCCTGTTGAACAACAGTTTCTTCGATAAAAGTGTTAGCAACTGCCTCACGCATAATAGGCTCTTGTGTAACAGGGTGTTGATTCACTCGTTTTTCTAAATGAATTAACTGTTGCCCCATACTAATTGCACTACTATTGGCAACACGTAAATCATGCTGAAGGCGCACCAGCTGTTTATTGACTTGTTGTATTTTTTGGTAGCCTCGAAATAAGACTACCAATAACACTAAAGTAAGACTACTTAAACCTATCACTAAGCCATCGCTGCCTAAATGATTGATGATTGACGACAACTCTGTATACATTTAAGTAGTTACCTTAACTTATCACTTTATTATTTACTGTGTTCTAAAAGCTATTGAATGACGAATGGGTTAAACGTCTTCTAATTCGGCCCATTCTGTATCGGTTAATAATTTATTTAATTCAATCAAAATTAATAACTCATCGTTTTTATGGCAGACGCCCTGGATAAACTTAGCACTTTCATCATTGCCAACATTAGGTGCTGTCTCTACTTCCGACTGACGCAAATACACGACTTCAGCCACGCTATCCACCAAGATGCCAATGACATGCCCTTCGGTTTCGATGATGACAATACGTGTATTGTCAGTCATTTCACCAGAGGCTAAACCGAAACGATTACGGGTATCAATTACTGTGACGACATTACCGCGTAGATTGATAATGCCGAGTACATATTCTGGCGCACCAGGCACGGGAGCAATTTCGGTATAACGCAAAACCTCCTGTACTTGCATCACATTGATGCCATAAGTTTCACCTGCCAAGCGAAATGTTACCCATTGAAGGACTGGATCATCGCTTGTTGTTTTTTGTGCTGCGTTACTAGCCATTTATGCTAACCCTCTAAATTACAAATATTTCTCTATCCCTTTTAATATAGTGTATCTATCGCTATACGCCAGTCGTTTAACCATGATTTTTATCTTGCTCTTGCAGGATTTCCCCCATGGCTGGGATATCCAATAAGACACACATATGATCCTTGACCATCCCTGCCATCCAAGGGCGGGAGTCGCGCTTGGGTCGCCACCGGATACTGTCAGGGTCAATGCTAATGGGCTGATGAATGCTATCGACCGCTAAGCCCCAGCTAAGGCCGTTAATAGAGACGACATATTTATAGTTATGCTCATCTTTATAGCGCTCGGGCATCACAAACTTAGCCGTATTGACGGTTTTCACATTGCCCATTGGCGTTTTTTGCAAGCCCATAAACCAGTCGGACTGACCAAATAAAGAGGTCATTGCCTCTTCATCCAAGTCTTGTATCTGGCCAAGAGCCACTAAAGGCACGGCTAACTGAAGTCCATTGACTTCAATAAGTAAAATATCAAACTGTTCCTGCGCCCAATTAGGACGGCCATTATCCAGCCATTCACTACTCAATGGCGGCATAGCGTAAGCAGCTGCCTCTACTGATACATCAACTTGCTCCTGTTCACCTACATCGGTTTTAGTGGATATTGTTGACTCTGTTGTGGGCGAAGCGGTTGTTGCTGGAGTTGTTGTAGAGGTTAGAGCTGTAGAGGTTAGAGTTGTAGAGGCTGGGGTTATCGCAGGCGCAACAGTATTCGCTGAGCTATCCAGGGCAGTGACTTGCTGCAGCATACGTTCTAAGCGTTGCTTGTGTTGCTCATAAGCAGCGGTGCCTAGTGCAGAGCTGGATTGACTCGCCGATGGTTGAGAAAGCGAAACAGCGGATTCGTCTACACTTGATGGCGGATGTTTATCAAACGATAAGGGATTTTTATTTGTATTAGTAGTTGATGGCTTTGTAGTAGAGACAAAAGGCTCTTTAACAGGGCTAGAAGAAAGCTTAGATTTTTCTTTTAAATCACCCTCTAACTCATTAATTGTATTGTCTTTTTTACTTTTTAATACCGAATCATCATGATTTTTTCGGCTAATAGTATCCTCTGTAGGCGCTTTTTGTACTGGATTATTTTCCGCCGGATAATTTTCTATTGGCTTATTTTTTATTAGCTTAGCTTCAACCGATTTAATGGTTTCCTTCTCGGTCTCCGATGGTTGGACTTGGCTGGAAGACGGGGCTGAGCCAACCTCAGTCTCATTAACTTTTATTTGGTCATCAACGGCTTTTTCCTTTAGAGGCGCTGCTGATGTTAATTTTGGCTCATTGGGTTCATTGAGTAACTCACCAAAATAGTCTGTTAATGTTTCTTCTATGCGCTTATTACCCATTAACCTGCTTCCCAGAACCGTGTTTTTTGGCTGTCATTATCAATCGATCGTAGCCACTTCAGTAAGCTACGGTAGGCTCCTGTGCCATGGCTCGCTTCTGCATATAAATTAGGTGGCATTCCCTGCTTACTCGCATTCCGCAACTGAGTATCAACGGGCACTTTGCCTGGCCAGGTTTCTCTGCCATAGCGATGCCGGATTTCTCGTAATGATCCAACTGATGCCTGTGTTCGCTGATCGTACATTGTTGGCACAATCACATAGTCCAGCTCTTTTTTCTGCGAATGTCCGAGCATTCGCAGGGTGTGTAACATTCTTTCCAAGCCTTTTAAAGCAAGAAACTCTGTTTGTACGGGGATAATCAAGCGGTCACATGCTGCCAACCCATTAATCAGTAACACTCCTAAGATCGGTGGCGAATCAATAATGACCAAATCAAAGTCATCTTCCAGATTTTTTAATGTTTTGGTGAGAACAAGCCCCATACCATCCTTACCAATTGCACGACGTTCTAACGTTGCTAATGCTGTGGAAGCCGGTAGCAAAACGATGTTTTCAAATTGAGTAGGCAGGAGCAACTGAGCAATATTTTCTAAGCAGATATTGTTAGGGTTTTGGAACAGGTTGAAAACACTATTATTAATAGTGTCAGGATCTTGACCAAAATAACTGGTCAGTGAACCATGGGGATCGAGGTCTACAAACAATACCCGCTGGCCACTTTCGGCAGCGAGACCGCCTAGCGCAACGGTTGTGGTTGTTTTGCCTACACCACCTTTTTGATTGGCAACGGTCCAGATATCCAAAGCTTGCCCCATAGAGTTATTAACAACGTCAAGTAATCGGCGATTACGAGAATCACCAACGTATATAATCTGTTGAGCAAATAGTATGCCTGTTTAAATTTTAGGAGAGGTTTCGCTATTCCGCCAACGCTTCTGCGAAGCCAAGGCCTGTTCACACTAATCTAGACTATGGATTTAATCGTTGTTCTGGGTCGCTGCTGAAAAGTAAACCACCACTTTCGGTTTCGACAGGGGTAATTTTATTGCTTTCTGTAGATGTGCCTTGTTCAACGTCCTCCGGTGTTTCTTCAGGTGCGGGGGGCAACTCATCTTCTAAGGTCAACACGGTATCGATACCAATACCAGGGTTTTCCTCAATTAAACGATCCATTCTTTCACGGGGAGAAAGGCCACTTTCTAAAGATGTGGGGGATGACTGTTTTTCAAGACCAGGTTGAGGCTCTATCTGTGTTTGCTCTACTGGAGAAGGGGCGACAGCTTCTTGAATAGCCGCTTTTGTACCCACTCTTGGACGCTGCATTTTTTCTCTAGCAATCATTAAGACCACTCGACGATTTTGAGCACGCCCCTCAGGGGTTTCATTTTCTGCTATTGGTTGATGTTCACCATAACCTACTGCCGCCAATCGTTCAGGAGCAATACCTTCATTACTTAAGAGCTTAACGACAGACGATGCACGAGCAGCGGAAAGCTCCCAATTACTCGGAAATTGAGCGGAATTGACCGTAAGGTTATCGGTATAACCTTCGACTTGAATGGGGTTATTGAAGTCTCTCAGCAAATCGGCAACGTCTGCCAATATAGTATTCGCTTCTGCACTCGGTCTTACACTACCCAAAGGAAATAACACGCTGTTATTCAACGAGACTTGCAACCAGTATTCATTGCTATTCACCTGAACAACTTCATCATCAATCAAATCAGAAAACTGCTCGGTAAACTGGTCTGATAACTGGGGTAGATCTGCCGTTTTTTCAAAGGCGCCCTGCCCATCATCTTCTTTGTTCCGTACTTCTGATTCGATGGGGGTTATTTCATTTGATCGAGTAATTTCCCCTACTTGTATCGGCTTTAACGAACGCTTAGGCTCATTAAAAACTTCTGTTAGTGTTGTTGCAAGGACACGATATTTACTCTCACTGACTTGTGAAATGGAATACATCACTACAAAAAAAGCAAATAATAAGGTAATGAAGTCGGCGTAAGAGACTAACCAACGCTCGTGGTTAATATTAATGTCTGCTGCAGGACGTCTACGCACGATATTTCACTACAAGGTTATAGATAACCACTGAGCTTCATCTCAATGGCTTTAGGGTTCTCACCATCAGCAATATAAAGCACGCCCTCAATAAGCAGCTCTTTTACCTGTGACTGCTGATTAATATATAAGGTTAATTTATTTGCGATAGGCAATAACAATAAGTTCGCAGCGGCAACACCATAAATCGTTGCAACAAACGCAATAGCGATACCCGAACCTAACTCTGCTGGGTCTGCAAGATTACGCATCACGTAAATAAGCCCCATCACTGCACCAATGATGCCGATGGTAGGCGCATATCCGCCCATGCTTGCGTAAACTTTTACTGCGTCTAAATCGCGCTGTTCGGTCAGTATCATGTCAGCTTCAAGTATTCTGCGAATTGATTGAGGGTTAGAGCCATCAATTAACAAATTCAGCGCCTTTTTAGAGAAAACATCTTGCTCCTTATCTGCCATTTTTTCCAAGCCCAGCAAACCACTGCGGCGAGAAATAATGGCCCAATCAGATACTTTTTTAATTTGTTCTGCAAATTTGACAGGAGGAGGATTAAAAACCCAGGTAAATAATTGTAAAGAGCGCTGCAATGTTAGCATTGGCGTTTGCAGCATAGCTGCCCCAAAGGTACCACCAAAGACAATCAAAGCCGCAGGAATATTAATCAGGGACTGCAAGGCTCCACCCTCTAGAAAGTTACCTCCCAAGAGTGCCGCGAACGCGATAATAATGCCAAGAAAACTTAATATATCCATTAACGATAACGCACTGAAATATTCATCATACTTATCCTAAACATAGACAGAGAAGCCAATTAAATCAATTAGATAAGCAAATTCCATGCTATTAATTCTGGAACTGAATACGACTGCGCTATTTAGACATAAAATGATTCGGTTGCTTTAAAAAGATAAGGAAAATTACAGAGAGGACAGTAAGGACTTTATGTCATGAAGATCAAGAGACGCATCCGATAAATTTGCTTGATCGATAGCCATGGGCATTCCATAAATTAAGCAACTGTCTTTCGATTGCGTTATGATACGAGCACCTTGCTGCTTAAGTAAACTGGCACCGTTGCAACCATCCTGCCCCATTCCCGTTAAGACAATGCCCAGAGTATCGGAACCATAGGTATTCGACAGTGATGCAAAAGTAATATCGACGCAAGGCTTATAATTGACCTCTTTATTTGAATCAATCACTTTCACTTTACGCGTGTTTTTTGTATCGACAATCAATTGCTTACCTCCAGGCGCTAACAATACAACACCAGGTTTAATCTCATCGCCCGTTTCAGCTTCTTTTATATTAACCTGACATTGACGGTTCAATCGTTCTGCAAATGCGTGAGTAAACGTACCTGGCATATGTTGAATAATCAGTACCGGGAAAGGAAAATTTCCAGGAATATCTTTTAATAAATCACTTAATGCTGCAGGCCCACCTGTTGATGCACCAATGGCAATAATTTTTGGCTTTTTAGCAAAACTAAGGCGTTTAGGTTTAACAGTATCGACAACTTGAAGTACTGGTTTCGATGGTGTTCTATTCGCTATTTTTTCAGAAGGAGCTGTTGGTGATGATTGTTTAGGTAAAATAGGGTCGACAACAATATTTAACTTGGGCTTATCCATTGCAACATCAGGTGTGCTGTTAGGCTTTTTACCGATAGTTAACAAGGCATCATAAATACGTTTTTTTATTGCAGGGCTGTCATTTGAGATTTCAGAAAAGTTTTTTGTCATGAAATCCATCGCCCCTGCTTCTAAAGCATCGAGCGTTGTACGAGCGCCTTCGTAAGTCATTGAGGATAACATGAGAATAGGCAGAGGGTTTTCTGCCATAATAGAACGTACTGCTGTTACCCCATCCATCATGGGCATTTCATAATCCATTGTTACAATATCAGGTTTTAATTTTTTAACTTTTTCTATGGCTTCTCGACCATTATCCGCTAAACCGATAACATTAAGTTGCGGATGTTCATTGATAATACTTTTGAGGCGACGCTGAAAAAAATTCGAGTCATCTACAATTAAAACATTAAGCGTCATAGTGCGGCAATTTTCGATACCTGTAATACTTTAACTACTAACATTACAAATACGTCAATTCTTTTAAAACAATATAATGCATCTCAACTTTTCTTCTTACTCTATAAAAAATCGTAGAGTAATTATTGTAATGATACACACCAAAAATAATCTACTACCTGACTGCACCGACATAACGTTTCAACATACTGGGCACATCTAAAATTAAAGCGATCGTTCCATCACCTGTAATTGTGGCGCCCGCCATACCCGGTGTTCCGTTAAGCATTTTTCCAAGAGGTTTAATAACCACCTCTTCCTGGCCAATTAATTGGTCAACCACAAAGCCAACACGTTGAGTACCTACCGAGACGATGACCACATGCGCATTATTAGAGCCATCTTCGTTGGCAGCACCGTTAACTAACCATCGTTTTAAATAAAATACCGGTATTGCTCTGTCTCTAATTGTGATGCATTCCTGCCCATCAACAATATTGGTTTTGGATAAATCCATATGGAAGATTTCATTGACACTGACTAGCGGTAGAGCAAATGCTTGTTCACCCAACATGATCATCAGTGTTGGCATAATGGCGAGTGTTAATGGCACTTTAATAGTTATACGTGTGCCTTCACCCATTCGAGAATCAATTTCAATCGAGCCATTAAGCTGGTTAATTTTGGTTTTAACAACATCCATACCTACGCCTCGGCCTGAGACATCCGATATTTCTGTTTTCGTAGAAAACCCTGGAGCAAAAATTAAATTGAATGCTTCGACGTCAGATAAACGTTGCGCAGCATCGTCGTCCATTAAGCCTTTATTGACAGCAATACTACGCAATTTATCGGCATCCATACCACCCCCATCATCTGTAATTGATAACAGGATATGATCGCCTTCTTGTTCTGCCGCCAAGACAACTTTACCCACACGAGGCTTGCCATTTTCTTCGCGGGTATCTGGACCTTCGATACCATGGTCAACTGAATTACGGACTAAATGCACCAAGGGATCGGCCAAAGCTTCAACAAGGTTTTTATCTAAATCGGTATCTTCACCCACCAACTCTAAATTAATTTCTTTTTTCAAGTTACGAGCAAGGTCGCGAACCACTCGTGGGAAACGACCAAATACTTTTTTAATGGGTTGCATCCGCGTTTTCATAACGGACGTTTGTAAATCAGCTGTCACAACATCTAAATTAGACACTGCTTTATTGAGCGACTCATCGGCGGATTTATCACCTAAGCGCACCAATCGATTGCGAACTAATACTAATTCGCCAACCATATTCATAATGTCATCAAGACGCTGTGTATCAACACGTACTGTTGTTTCAACCGGTGGCGCAGTATCGCGAGCAGCTGCCGGCTTCGGCGCAGGTTTTGGGGCAGCCGCTTTCGCTGGCTCTGGTTTGGAAGCAGGTTTTTTGGGTTCCGGCTTTTTAGGCTCGGGCTGTTTAGCCTGAGGAGCAGGAGCCGCTGGAGGTGGTGGTGGCGGTGAACCAGCAGCTCCCTCTTTCGTTGGACCTTTTCCCTTACCGTGCAATTGATCTAATAAGTCTTCAAACTCATCGTCCGAAATATTATCGCTATCTCCACTCGCAACAGGAGCAGCAGCTGGCGCTGGCGGTTCTGGAGGTGCTGCAGCTTGCCCTGACTCTGCTGCAATCACTTTACTCGGCCCTTTACCTTCACCGTGTAATTGGTCTAACAGCGCTTCAAATTCATCATCAGTAATATCATTACTATCTGTCGCTGCAGTAGGCTCAGCAGCGGCTTCAGTTTTTGCAGGCTCATCACCACTGACTGCATCAACAAGCTGTTCAAATTCACTATCAGTAATATCGTCGCCCGGTTTTCCGGCTGGCTCATCTTCTATGAATTCAGGTGCTGCAGGAGCTGGCTCAGCTGCAACGGGCTCTGGTTCTGGAGCCGCTTCAGCCTCGGCAACCGGTTCCGCTTCAGCAGGTGCTGCACCTTCACTGCCAATATCTTCACAAGCGACTAAGCGGCCTAAGGATGCAATTAACTCAGGGTCTGCATTTTGTGGCGGATTACGTTGTTGTACATCAGCGAATTGTTCATTAACAGTATCAAGTGCCTGTAATACAACATCCATTAACTCTGGTGTCACATCACGCTTTCCATTACGCAAAATATCAAATAAGTTTTCCGTCACATGGCAACACTCGACCATATTATCGAGCTGTAAAAAACCAGCGCCACCTTTAACAGTATGAAATCCTCGGAATATTGCATTCAGCAAATCTTTGTCGTCAGGTCGTTGCTCAAGCTCAACCAATTGCTCAGACAATTGCTCGAGTATTTCGCCTGCTTCGACTAAAAAGTCCTGAAGGATTTCTTCATCATCAGAAAAACTCATTAAACATTCCTCAAAAACCTAAACTTGATAATAAGTCATCAACATCATCCTGACTGGAGACAACATCTTCTCGTTGATTTGCTTTGTGCTGAGGTCCTTCCCCAGCGATATCAGGGCCGGCATTTTCTTCTTCACCGTTTTTGTCGTCCACTTCAATACCAACAACATCTTCGACCTGACCAGCAATACGTACCAACGATACGAGATTAGTTTCTACTTCTGATACCAGACCAATAACACGCTTTAACACTTGCCCGGTTAAATCCTGAAACCCTTGCTCTAAAATTATATTTTGTAAATTTTCGTTCAACTGATTAGTGCTTACATCCAGTTGCTCAAAAAATACATCGAGTCGTTTGTATAACTCTCTAAATTCATCTGGGGACATTTCTCGGTTACGGAGTTTTGCCCACTCTTGCTTCAGTGAAACTGCTTCCTGTCCTAATTCAATAGATATGGGAGCACAGGCTTCAACCATATCCATTGTTTTATCTGCTGCGTTTTGCGTAAGATCAATGACATACTCTAAACGACTTGAGGCATCCGTTAATTCGCACTCATTATTTGCTGCTTGGGTTACACTGCATTTTTTGTCGCCATCAACATTAAAATTAACGATGGCATCATGAAGTCCTCTTGTTAGCTTTCCTACTGACTGAAAAATATGTTTGTCGCGATTGTCCATGAGGTTTGTAATCAGCGTTGACGCTTCCTCATAGTTATCACTCTGTAATTTTTCTGCTAGTAATGCAGCGCATTGACGCAACTCTTCGATTACGTCGTCATTTACATTTGAGACTACTTGACTATCCATTTACGAACCTTAACTTATCGATTGGCTGCATGCTTATTGAACACGTTCAAATATTTTTTCAATTTTCTCTTTGAGTGCTTGAGCAGTAAATGGCTTCACAACGTAGCCATTAACACCCGCTTGTGCAGCTTCAACAATCTGGTCACGTTTAGCTTCTGCTGTCACCATCAATGTTGGCAAGTCTGCCAATCGTTCGTCTGCCCTCACATGCTTCAGCAAATCAATTCCTGTCATTCCTGGCATATTCCAGTCAGTGACAAGAAAATCAAAGTCGCCGCTTTTCAACATAGGTAATGCCGTTAATCCATCATCAGCTTCTTGGGTATTTGTAAAACCCAAGTCCCGTAGTAAGTTTTTGATAATCCTACGCATTGTTGAAAAATCATCAACGATAAGGATCTTCATATTTTTGTCCAATGTAACCTCCACACTTCGACTTGTAAGCAGTTCTATTTATAGTCTAGACCGAGTTTTTGATGTAGCCAGTCCAAATTTAAAAAAACGGTTATAACAACGACATAACCTACTGTTTTTGAGTAAATTTATACCCAATCCTGAAGCCTTGAGCGTAATCTCAACGCTGCTTGACTGTGAATTTGGCTGATTCGAGACTCACTGACACCCATAATCTGTCCGATTTCTTTCAGGTTCAGCTCTTCATCGTAGTAAAGAGAGAGCACTATTTGTTCACGCTCAGGTAAATCGCGAATCGCTTGGGCAATGGATTGCTTTAAGGTATCGCGCTGGGTTTGAGTATGAGGTGTCGAAAAAGCCCCTTTGTTTTCCACACTTTCTTGTAGGTGTGGCTCTTCATCAACAAAGGATTCTTCAATACTAAACAGTCGGCCACACACGGCATCCTGAGACATTGCATGATATTCATTAATATCAATGCCCATTTCTGCCGCAACTTCGGCACTGGTTGCGTCACGCCCTTCTCGGGTTTCTACATCAGCAATGGCTTCGTTAATACGCCGTGAATTCCGGTGTACAGACCGTGGCACCCAGTCACCTTTACGCATTTCATCGATAATAGAACCTCGAATGCGAATACCGGCATAGGTTTCAAAGCTGGCACCTTGAGACGCATCATATTTATGTGATGCCTCTAATAAACCAACCATACCGGCTTGAATCAGATCTTCTATCTGAACACTGGCAGGCATGCGCACCATCATGTGCTGAGCTATCCGCTTAACGAGTGGTGCATAGTCCTCTACGGAGGGCTGTACCGGTGTTTTTCTAGCCTGTTCATACATATTAATGCCGTCAACTGCTATCACATTTGTGCACTAACTTGCTGGTTTAATAAACGCTCGACAAAGAATTCTAAATGGCCACGGGGCGATGATGTCAGCGGCCACTCCTGGATTTTACTGGCAATTTGTTTATAGGCTAAGGATGCTTTGCAGCGTGGAGCATATTCCAAAACAGGTTTTTGTTTTTGTACTGCTTTGCGAACATTGTCATCAGCGGGCACTGCGCCCGTATATTGCATTGTAATATCAAGAAAACGCTCACACACCTGACTGAGCTTATTAAACAATAATTGGCCTTCTTTAACGCTGTGAACCATGTTGGCGATCACACGGACTCGTTGAATACCATAATCTTTATTTAATAATTTTATTAATGCGTAAGCGTCAGTAATGGATGAGGGTTCATCACACACAACAACAATAATTTCCTGTGCTGCACTGACGAAACTGGTAACGGAGTCGGAGATTCCCGCCGCAGTATCAATCACCAATACATCTAATTGGTCACCCAAGGCACTGAACGCTTGAATCATGGCGCCATGTTGCTGCGGCGTTAAGGAAGCCATTTGCTGAACACCCGAAGCGGCGGGCACAATTCTGATACCACCGGGCCCGGTAATTAAAATATCCCTCAAATCACATTCACCTGAAAGAACATCGGCAATGGTTTTATTGGCACGTATACCTAATAAAACATCAATATTAGCGAGACCAAAATCGGCATCTAATAGCATGACTCGACGTTGTAACTGGGATAATGCCAGACTTAGGTTAATAGAAATGTTGCTTTTACCAACACCTCCCTTACCGCCGGTGACAGCAATCACCTGTATTGGATGACTCATTGGCAGTAGGACTCCTTATATCATTAAATTCATACGGGTTACTCAAGCTCTGACTCTAATCAGATAAAGTCTTATCGCTATAGTGGCTCTACACTTATTAAAAAACCGCTTTAATTGAGTATAGATGGTTAATTCAATTACACACTCTGGCTCGGCTGACTTTTTAGTAGTTCGGATCGTTGGCTCAGAGAGACCGCTTTTGAGACCAATTGATGAGGTTTCATCACTGATAAATCATCCGGTACCGACTGCCCATTAGTAATGTAAGCCAGCGGTAAATCATTGGCGGTTAGTAAACTAATAGCATCACCTAAGCTGGCGCACTCATCCAGCTTAGTCATGACACAAAAACGTGGATTCGCAATACGGTAGCTATGTAATGACGCCTGCATCATTTGATATTGGCTGTTAGCCGATATTGCCAAGCAAGTCTGTACATGTTTACACCGACGCAGAGCGGTTAAATGCTGCTTCAGTAAGGGGTCGTTATAGCTCATCCCCGGTGTATCGATTAATACCAGTGCCTGCTTACTAAATGTCGATAGAATTTGCGGTAATTGTTGTAGGTCATCAATCACTTTCACCTGGACATTAAGAATACGGCCTAATGAACGCAACTGGTCATGAGAAGCTATTCGGAAGGTATCTGTCGTTAATAAAGCCACCTGCTCTGGGCCATGTTCCATCACATAACGGGCTGCCAACTTGGCAATGGTTGTGGTTTTACCCACACCCGTTGTCCCCAGAAAGGCATAAATACCGCCTGTTGCAACTGAGTCAGTCGTAATCGCAGGTATTTTATGAGCTAGGCGCGCCAGACTTTCAGTCCATAGCGCTTCTTTACTCATGCCATCATCATCAATATTTCTTAAAGTACGAATGACTTGATCGTTACAGGCACGGGTCAACCCTAAATGGTTAAGTCGCTGCCTAATTTCAGCAGCAATGGGAATAATATCTTGTGCGACTTGCTGGTCTTCATACTGCCTTTCTTGAGCTTCGGCCATGGCTGATAATTGATTTTCAAACAAAGCGCGCATACTGCTAATTTCATCTTTCAAACGACGAATTTCTTCGTCATCGCGTTTTATGACGGTTGTCGTTTGCTGTACTGGGGCACTAGTGGATGGTTTTGGTGAATATTTGGCACTAGGAGCTTGAGTCGCTTGCTTAGGCATGGCTTGTTGCGTATGGCCAGCCTGTCTTCGGCTATACTCCTGCCCTGGCGCTTCATTAGGTTGTTGCTCCGCCCACTCTGTGATTGTCATATTTTCTTGCTGCTGCATTGCCAGCATACGACGCCGAGCGGCTTCTAATTCCTGTGCTAATTCATCTTGCGTTTTACCCGATGCAAGACCCACTTTAGGCGCTTGCCTTGTCGTTTGCTTTGGCTCTTGAGCCATCAATTGCTCTGAATATTGCGAAGCAAAAGCGTGTTCGGGTTGCCTATCTTGCTGATAATTTGCATGTGTTGCAGGACTATTTGCTGCTGAGCTATTGGGAGATGTTTGCATTGCAGGCTGCGGTGCTACGCGAGGCGCTGTAGGAGGCAAAGAAACCTCTTCCAATGTTGCGATAATCTCAACCCCTTTGCTGGTGCGTTGAGTCGATAGAATCATCGCATCCTCACCTAATTCATCTCGAACCAAGGTCAAGGCGCGACGCATATCTGCAGCAACAAAGCGTTTGGTTTGCATAATAATTACCTTTTTACCTACTGATTGAAATAATTCTCCTGAATTTTTCAATCATCACTTCGCAATGCGGGCTCAAAATGTCATTTTGCTGGTTTTTCTCTCTCGCATTGAGATTCTCTCAATGGCGATATATCCCTATATCACCCTATTTATTCTTACTACTGTTAAAAATAATGATTTTTTGCTCACCGAATAACGACAAGTAAATTAATTTTCAACACTGATCGATGCATCAATAGTTAAGCGTTTGTTTTCTGGCACTTCTGTAAAAGCGAGTACATGCATATCTGGAATAAATAAACGTACAAATTTAGCCATCATCATCCTTAAGGGCGCCGCAACCAGTAATATTAAGGGTTTGCCGACGATTTCCTGCTTTTTGGCGGCTTCCATTATTGAATTCTGCAAACGCTCGGCTAGCATGGGTTCAATAAAAGCACTCTCATCAACGCCAGATTTTTGTGCCTGTGCTACTGAGTTCAGCAATAACTGTTCCAGACCCGGATCAATCGTCATAACCGGCAATTCAAGTTCGTTACCAATAATGCCCTGGACAATTTGGCGAGCCAGCGCTTTACGAGCAACAGCCGTTAGCGCTTCGGTATCCTGACTTTGTCCAAAGCCTGTCAGTGCCTCAGCAATAGAGCGGAAATCGCGAATAGACACCTGCTCTCGCAACAATTTTTGCAATACTTTGCGCAAAACATTCAACGTAACGGTACTGGGAACAAGCTCTTCAACTAACTTCGGAGAATTTTTGGCGAGATTATCTAATAGCTGCTGAATGTCTTCGTGACCCAACATTTCATCGCTGTGCTTTTGCATAATCTGGTTGAGGTGTGTCGCAATCACTGTGCCTGCATCTACAACGGTATAACCAAGAGTTTGAGCCTTATCCTTCAGTGATTTATCAATCCATACGGCTTCCAAACCAAAAGCAGGATCTTTCGTCTTCGTACCTTGCAATTCTCCAAAAACCTGTCCCGGGTTAATAGCTAATTCTTTATCGGTAAATACCTCTGACTCACCCAGCGTCACACCCATCAATGTCAAACGATACTGGTTAGGCAACAAATCAAGATTATCTCTAATATGGACTGATGGAATTAAAAAACCCAGGTCTTGAGAGAGCTTCTTACGGACACCTTTAATGCGGTTTAAGAGTTCGCCACCCTGACTTTGATCAACCAGAGGAATCAAACGATAGCCCACTTCCAAGCCCACAATATCAACTGGCATCACATCATCCCAACTGACCTCGACGCTTTCTGTCTTGCCTTTAATCACGTCACTCTCGCCTAAGTTCGGTGCCGCAGGCAATGATTTTTGGTGGCTCCCTATTCCACTCCCACCGGCATTACCCATGGCATGGGCTCTATCATTGGGTGAGACCTCTTCGATATGTCCTTGATGATGCTTGCGATAAATAAGATAGGCTAAGCCACCACAAGCAGCGGACAATCCCAGGAATGCCACATGAGGCATACCAGGAATAATACCCATTAAAAATAAAACACCTGACGAAATCGCTAAAGCTTTGGGTGAATCAAACATCTGCGTCAAAATCTGAGTGCGCATATCTTCATTGCTGTTATTAACGCGCGTCACCATAATGGCAGCAGATACAGACAGTAATAAAGAAGGAATCTGAGCGACTAGACCATCACCAATCGTCAATAAAATGTACTTTTCAAGCGCATCGGAAAACTCTAGCTGATGCTGAGCCATACCAATGGATAAACCACCAATAATGTTGATAACCAGAATTAAAATACCCGCAACAGCATCACCGCGGACAAATTTGCTGGCACCGTCCATTGCTCCGTAAAAATCTGCTTCTCCGGCAACCTCTTTACGGCGAACTTTGGCTTCTTCCTGATCAATTAAACCCGCATTTAAGTCAGCATCAATCGCCATTTGCTTACCGGGCATGGCATCCAAGGTAAAACGAGCACTTACCTCAGAGATTCTACCCGCACCCTTAGTGACAACAACAAAGTTAATAATGATGAGAATTAAAAAGACGACCAAGCCGACAGCATAGTTGCCACCGATAACTACCTCGCCGAATGCTTGTATCACCTTACCTGCTGCATCCCCCCCTTCATGACCTTCTAGCAATACCACACGGGTGGATGCAACATTCAGAGCTAGCCGCAGTAAGGTTGCCAAAAGCAAAATCGTTGGGAAAACAGCAAAATCCAATGGTCGCATGCTATAAACACCGACCAGCAGAACCACGATAGATAGCGCGATATTGAAAGAAAAAAAGACATCCAATAAAAAAGCAGGCAGTGGCAAAATCATCATGCCCAGTAGCATTAACAGCATCACTGGAATACCGAGATTACCAGCACCATTGGTTTGGACAGAATTTAATAGGCCTCGAGGCTCAGGAAACTTAAACTGAGTAAAACTGGGTAATTCCATGAAATGTCGCTTTTTTGACAGTTGTTAATGCGTTGAAGGGATATCGCAAGAACAATGCCAGCAATTATCTTTTGAAAGATAACCACTTTAAAATCATAATAGCTCTGATACCTGCTACTAGAAACATAATGCCAAAGCAGCTTAAAAAACGAGCAGGACGTATGAAACTTTACATGTATCAATAAAAAATACACAGCGATAACACATTACTCATCAAAACTGCGCAATTCAAAACCATGTCAGACTTACCAGTAACCATTGCCAAACTCTATAAAACCGAATCAGTAAAACTGTTGGCAGTATTAACCCGTATTTTTGGCGCCCAGAATTTAGAACTGGCAGAAGATGTTATTCAGGAAGCATTTAGTAAAGCGCTCATTCACTGGCAAGAAAATGGCATACCTAACAACCCTTCAGCTTGGATAATCCAGATTGCAAAAAATCAAGCGATTGATGTTATTCGTGCGAATAAAACAAAACTCAAATTTTCGGATGACTTATCTCGACACTTAGAAAGCGAATGGTCATTAGGCGTTACCATTGAACATGAGTTTCAAGAAGATAAAATTAAAGATGATCAATTGCGTATGATTTTCCTATGTTGTCATCACACCATAACACCTAAAAATAGAATCCCTTTTATTTTAAAAACATTATGTGGCTTTAGTATTCCAGCTATTGCCAGAGCAATGATACTGCCAGAAGCAACCATTAAAAAACGACTGTTGAGAACACGGCAGCAACTAAAAGAAGAAAAGTTTGAAATCGCTTTTACAATACCAGAGCCAGATCAATTATTTCATGCACTAGATAGTGTACATACTATTTTGTATTTATTATTTAATGAAGGTTTTCATAGCTCAGAAAAAAAACAGGCGATCAATATAGCGTTTTGCCAAGAAGCTATTGCTCTGGTTAATCTACTGATTAATGAGCCCACAATTGCTAACCAAGAAACCTTAGCACTCTTTGCCCTGATGCATTTTCATATCGCAAGAGTCAACTCTAGAATTGATGAGGAAGGCTTTAACATCCCAATTGATTTACAAGACAGAAGCTTATGGCAAAGAGAGTATATCGATACTGCCAATCGTTTTTTAGCCATAGCCCAATCAATACCTGCTCACCACCCTGGCCGTTTTATCACTGAAGCGTTGATCGCAAAAGAACACTGCCAAGCAACGCATTTTGAAAAAACTGATTGGGCAAGCATTGTCGAACACTACCAAACATTGATTGACATTACTCAATCCCCCATTGCAGAACTCAATCAAGCGATTGCGATTGGTTATGCGGGTGAAATTACACATGCTATAGAAAAAATAGAAAAGCTTCAGCAACATAAAGCATTAAAAAATTCCCATATGCCACCGGCGGTATTAGCACATTTACATGCAAAAGCGGGGAACCATCAACAAGCTTATGCCAGTGCCGATATAGCAAAAACCATAGGGGGCACTCCACGTGAGCATCAGTTAATGATGCAACAAATAGAGCGCCTATTAGCTAAGTAATAATAAATGAGTATTGTTACGAACAATCGATATTCGCAATCTGCCTGACTTCAACCGTAATATCAGGGTAATTAAAAATAGGACATTCTCTTGCGATCGCTATCGCTTCTTCCATATCATTTGCCAATACAATCGAATAACCCGTGACCAACTCCTTTAATTCTGAAGCAGATATATCGGTAACAAGCGCACCACCGTCTGTGATTCGTTTACCTTCAAATTCAAGTGGCGAACCGCCGGATACCAACTTCTTTTTCTCTTCCAACATAGCCATCCAAGCACCCCAACGTTCCATCGACGCTGCCATCTCCTCTTTCGATGTATTCTCCATCCACTTAGAATCCCCACCCTTATAAATCAACATAAATTCGTTCATAGCTTTCTCTTAATTAGTAAAAATAAAACCGAATATTATCGGCTCCCAACTCTATGACGAGCCGGTAGTAAAAAAGGAGACACTTTTAAAAATAGTAAATTATTGATTTTTTAGAAACCAATATAAAATGTTGCAATTAACGTCAGCTTTAATTCCCCATTATTGCCAATATAAGCGTCATATTAATACAGTATATTCTCTTAAATATTAGAAAACAGGCAATTTGCGAAACTGCCTGCGCTTACTTTCTTCCCTCACCCAACTTTAAATTTCAATTAAATCAAACACTTACAAAAATGATTGGATAGATGATTCGCCAAGCACGAGTGACAAAGTGACCCGATTCACTTTGTCACTAAAGAGGTTTTATAAAAAACAGAAAATTATTATTGAAATCAATTGATTAACATGGATACTTAATAGCTTTATAAGGTAGATATCACGCCGGCGTGATATACAAATGTTATGGGTAAGAAGATATGAGCAGAGTATGGCGAGAAATTGCAGATCCGAAAAAACACTCTGATTTCATGAGAACCACAAATGAAGGTGGTATCCCCATAGAAAAAAGTAGAGATAACTTAATTCAAAAATGGGTATATTTGGCTCAGGTTGGTAATTTTACATTTCAGTTTGCGGACATAAATCAGGTTAAAGAAGCCAAAGCATACTTTGAAAAAAAGATTCATCCCTCAACAAGGGGTAACCATCCACCGTACGAACATTATTGGCATCCTTGGTATTGCAAATTACCCAAGGGTATAAACAAAGGCATAAAGCGTCAAAAAGTATTAAGGGCGCTTAACAGTATTTTAAAACTATGGGCGTAAATACCCATAACAAGTCAAATCTAGATATTAATGATTTTATGATAGAAATAGTGCAGGCTGATAAGAAAGTCGGTTCAGGTAAACTAGGTACAGTAATGTATTGGTTCATTCCAAACTTACTCTGTGCTATAAACCATTTCAAAAGTTTAGGGGCTAAGTTATACCGAGGCCCAATTTTTATAGAAGATGACCTTGGTATGTGTCAAATGGAAGACCCTTTTGGTAACCTAATTGGCTTGCGTGGTAAATATGAGAAAGACACATAACAAAAACGTTAAATGCGCTCCCCATCGGTCGTCGGACTCCGCTTTGCTCCTTTTATGTGTGCGTTATGCACTATGAGAGAATTATGAATTTCAAAATAGCTGGAGCACTAAACTTTATATGTGTTTTTTATTTTCTCGTTATCTGGGGAATCCTATTACTTGTTGCCCAACCAGAAGCACTGAGCACATATGAAGCGGCAAAGAGCACTCTGATCTATGCACTTACAGAAGATGATTCGGAGTTTTTCTATCTAAGTATTGCATCAATGCTTGTTTGTTTTACTTGTGGGGTATTGTTATTCCTAAGAAAATACCCACAACATACAATGTATATCACAGCTCTACATGCACTAATAGGTATTTACTTTTATGATTGGTCACTCGCATTATCTATAGGGCTACCATTACTATTCTTTAATAAGGTTAGAGTAAATGCATAGCAAAACGGTTAATGATGCCTGCGGCTGGACAGCTTCAAGTGCTGCTTCGCAGCAAAGTTGCCCATTACCTTAGCGTTATGCGTTTGGGGTGTTAAATTGAAGAAAAAAATAGTAGCGTTGGTTGCATTTATTATTGCTATTCCCTTTATAGGGGCTGCAATTTTTATGTCTCCATTTATATACGACGCAATTAAATATAATATCTTCCAGGATAATGTAGTTCGTATGTATGCAGAATCGAATCATAACTTATTAGATATAAGTGTTTGTCATGAATGGAAATGTATTTTCGAGTATAAGGATGATCGTTCAAAGTATAAGTTTTTAATATTTGGTGAGGAAAACTTAAAAGAGCGAGTGCTTAAAATGATTGAAGTATCTAGTGAAAAAAGTGTGGATACTGATAAATGCAGATTCATCCAAAAAGGTAGTAATATTTGTCAAATTTAAAACCGCATAACAAGTTGCCTAAGTACACTCCGGCCACGAAAAGCGTTGCTCCGTGTGCCCCTTGGCAAGGCGTTATGCTTTTTGAGAAATGACAGAGTTTAAAGAAAACTGTAAACCTTTGACCCAAAGAGAGTTAGAGATTGTGGAATCTCGCTTAGGGCATTCTCTACCTAGTGAATATAGAGATTTTTTAAAAACTGTGAATGGGGGGATACCAATCCCCGATACAGTAAAATATGAAGGAGAATATTTTGACTATGTCGGCGCATTATTCGCTGTCAGAAATAATATGTATTCAAACGATTTGTTTAGAAATATAGAAGAGTATGATGAATATATTCTTAAACATTATCTTCCTATCGGCAATAGTCCTGGAGGCGACATTTATTGTTTAAGTCTCAGGCCTGAAGAGTTTGGAGCGGTCTACTATTGGGATCATGAGGAAGCAAATTATGAAGGTGAGCCTTGGGAAGAAAACATGATCAAGCTATCACCTTCATTTAACCAGTTTATAAGTAATTTATATGAGAATAAAACATAACAAGTCAAATCTGTGGAGATTGGTAAAGCTGTCATTTTGCTTGCAAAAAACGCAAGCAAACCGCCAACTTTCCTAATCCCTAGTTTGAGGCGTTATACGTACAACATATGAATATCCCTAAGAGTATGAAGGCCGAGCTTGGAGCTTGGAACAATGGAAAAGGCATAGATTTACAATCATGGATAGGTTGTGAAGGTAATTTTCGTCTTGCTGTTGGATATACAACTTTGTTCAATCCAGGCTTTGTGGAATTCGAAGACTATATTTTACGTTGTGATGAAATTGATGATAATTTTATTTCTCACGTCCGTAATTGGGAAAACTCAGGTGAGCAAAAACCTACCCCAAAGAGTATTGAATGGGTAATAAATCACCTTCATATTGCTGACACTCATCACGCTGGTTGTGAAGATATTAGCGTTGACAAAATACTAATATTAGGCAATACATTAAAAGAGTTGTATGAAGCAAAGCTTGCGTACCAGTTTCCAAACAAGCCTTGTATCGTTGAGTTTTATATACCAGAAGATAAAGACCATATTGTCGATTATCAAATATCTTTTTGGCAAAAGAAACATGATTGAAAAACGTATAACAAGTGTAGGCAGTACGACGCGTTAGTCGTTGCTCCTTCGTCACAATAACTAATTTGCGTCTGCTACAGGCGTTAAGTTTATATGAGCAATAAAGCTATACGCATCGGTTTAGGAATACTGGTTTCAGTAGTAGCGCTTTATTTTATGTGGCAATGGTTGTATATAGACATCTGTCTAGATAGAGGTGGCTCCATACATAATGGCGTATGCCATGACGAGAATTACCACGAAACATATATCATAGTAGAAACACCTCTTTTAATTATTGCAGCAATCTTTAGTATTGGGTGCACCATGTTAGTAAGCTGGTTGTTGGCTAAGGTTACAAATAATGGTCGTAGCTAAATTTAAATATCAAAAACTTAACAAGTTGCAGCACAACGCAGCTACGTTGCTTCGGTTGCCCGTGTGCAAGGCGTTATGTTTTGGTTAGGGTAAGGAATTATGAGGAAATCTGACATAGATGGGTTGGTGAGGCTCCAGGAGGAAGCTTACAATAATCAAAGAATATCAGAGTTCGAATACCATGAATTAAAAGCAATTCATCAGCGTTTATATAAATTGTCTGAAATAGAAGATTTATCAGTGGAGCAGCATATGGAAATAGCTGAATTATCGAAAAAAAGCAGTGATATTATTATGAGGCCAAATTCCGGTAAGCCACCATCAAGGCTAAAGACATTTTTCAAGCAAAAGATGGTAGCAATAATTATTGGTTTATTAATAGGTTTGACAGTTTTTGCAATTGAAAAATGGTAAAACATAACAAGTGTGTTATGTTCTCACGCAAAAAGCGCGTGCTGGGACGAGCTTACGTAACCGTAAAAGGGGTCGGTGACAGATGAGAACCTTTATTATTTGTCACCAACCCACTAATTTAGCGCCCCTTAAATAAATTAAGAGAAATCATTTGTCAAAACTAATTGAATTAATCATAGATCTCACGAGATCCTCTAGCACAAGGATTACAATCATTTTACTACTCATTTTCATATTGATAGTTGTAGTGGCTAAAAATTAATACTTCATCAAATCCAAATAAAGTGCTACTAGTATTATTTTGTGACGAAATCATTGATACAACAGATGTCAGAATTGAAATTCAAAAAGCAGTGAAAGCCCTAACTCCACTGTACGCTGACTAACAATACAACACCAAAGTTCAAGTGGAGCTAAAATCACCAAATTAATGAAAATACACTTGATCAACAAGATCTTACTTTTAATCGAATTAATTCCACTGACTATTCTAGTCCTATCAGCTTTTACTTTATCAGGCGATACAAGGCCTATATTTTTTACTACCCTGCTTTTATCTTTGCTCAGCATCATATCTTTAGTATACATAATAGTAATGACCATCCTTAGCAAAGGGAAAAACATTGCGGGGAGATTTATTGTTTTAGCACATACCGGTGCGCTAATTACCCTTCTGGGGTTACTATCCATTATTGCTGGCTCCAGTTTTAAGAGCCATTCACCCAATGCTCCTTTTGCCATTTTTTCATTCGGAGTTATTGCTTTTATCCCATACCTACATGTAATGTTTATCAATGGTTTTTTTAGAGGGAAACATCCTGAATATACGGACCGCTCATAGAGATGACGCAGTACATATTAAAGAGCTTGTATCATCGCTTTCGCATTTTTACCTGGAAGATAGATATGCTCTACTGCCTGAGTGGTTTTCAAATACGTTAGCAATTTCTGAATTTGAGCGACGATTATCAAGTAATGAATTTATCAATTATGTATATTCTGTAAACGGCCTGATCGTTGGTTATATTTCAATCAAGGATAAAGGTCACCTTTACCACTTATTTGTGTCTGAAGATTATCAAGGTAAAGGCATATCAAAAGAGTTATGGCTTTACGCTACATCTAACTTAAATGTTGATAGTTATACGGTTCGTTCCTCTATGTATGCTATTCCTGTCTATAAACGTTTTGGCTTTAAAGAATCAGCTCCAATCACAAGTAAAGATGGCATAAGCTTCCAGCCCATGATATTAGTGCGTTAGAGCATAGTCGATATCTATGCAAGGCATGTGCAAGGCTTTGCCAATATCATAAGCAGGTTTTGACGTGTAGATAAAAACCATTTATAAATTGCATCTGCTACTCAACTCCAATTTACTGGTGTGGAAAGCTAAGCATCACCATTTTTTACTTTAATATTTATAGCTGCTGACTAAGTATATGAACAATCCTCTCTACAATTTAGCGAAAAAGACAAGCGAATACTTAAAGTCATTCCCTCCTTCAGAATCTATCGACCTTGAACTTTCTACATCATTTGCTAATGATTTAGACTCTATCGAGAATAATGTATTGCCTGAAAATATATCGAATGAACGTCAAGTCAGAGCTCTCAGTTATGCCCCTTTTGTATTAAGTGAAAACGTTCCAAGCCATTTAGTAGAACTATACAATGCATCTAGAAACGCGTTTGGACAAGTGCGATGGACAGAATTTTACGAAGAGGATGAATGGAGTAAACCTTTCTTAGAGTCATTTGCTAATGGTGAGGGGATTGGGCCAGATGGTCGCCTTCAACACAATGAAGTGATTTTAGGCTTATTTATTCTCGGGCCGAATACGACCTACCCTGAGCATGCTCACCCTGCTGAGGAATTCTATCTTGTCCTTTCAGGTAATCCTGAATTTAAGGTTGGAGATAATAATTTTGAATTGAAAGAAGCGGGATCAATCGTATGGCACCATAGTAATATTAGTCATGCAATACGCACGGGATCTGAGCCATTTTATGCAATTTATGGTTGGCGTGGGAAAATTAATGAAAAAAGCTGGTATAGAAACAATATGGCAGAACTATCTGAACCTAAAAAATACCCTACAATCAGCAAATCATAGTTTTCATTCCCTTAATTGCCAATTGACGCTAGCGTAAATTACCCTAAAATAATGAAATTAAAACCTCTAAGCTATCTCTATTTACTGTTGGGCCTCATTATTTCTCTCTACGGGCTAAACGTTATTTTTACGCAAGAAATAGTCGCATCAGGCAGCCGTTTAAGAGGCTTAGGTTGGCAACTAATTGGGACGCCAGCTATTGTGGGCGGGCTTTTAATTTTATCTCTTGGCCTTTATATTATCTATGTATCTTTATCTACAAAGATTTGATAGACATAGATTTTGTCAATTGAATGTATTATAGGAACCTCTGATTAACCTCGAATGACTTCTGCGTGAGTTTAAAATGCGTTTAGGCACTTGAAAAATGCTCCTGCATTTTCAATGTACCCTCCATCCATGGAAGGCAAGGCGTGCTTCGCAACTAATGGCTGTTGTCCTTAGTAAGAAGTACAACGTAGCATAAGCGCATTTTAGCCACGCCTGTCGGCCAGAAGTTATCCGAGGTTAATCAGAGGTTCCTATAAGTGCGAAATAACTTATTATTACCATTGAGTAAAAACGGTGAATTTAAAGATCCATATAATAATGCTACATATCATTTTTCACTTTATCGTCCCTATTTTTCTAGTTGCCATTTTTTTCCGAAAAAATTGGAAGTTTGCCTATTTTGTCATGATTGCCACGATGCTTGTAGATATAGACCATATAGTCGCAAACCCCATATACGACCCCAGCCGTTGTAGTATTGGTTTTCACCCACTACACCAGCTCTGGTTTATTATTTTTTATATCGTGTTGTGCTTTATACCAAAGACAAGATTAGTAGGGCTTGGCCTGTCCGTTCATATGGCCTTAGATTCTATAGATTGTCAGGTAACAAATGGTATATGGATGTATTAAATACCCTTCTCCCTCATCAACTCTCAACGATGATATTTTCTTTCAACATATTTATTTAATAATAAGTGGCCTTTTCTGATTAAAGAAGATTTTCCCATGCAAGCTATATGCAAGTCTTCAAAGATATTATTAAGAGTATTTTTTGGGTATGCCCCACTCGCCTATGCTGCTAGCCTTAGGCATTAATATCATGGAGATAAGGAAATTATGTATAGATTTGTATTCTTAATTAGCTTTACGCTATTTTCTGGTGAGCTACTGGCTAATCAAAAAAAACTTATCGGCGAATGGAAATGCCATTCAACCTCTGAGTATGCTGGATATGATTCCACTATAAGTTTAAAAAAAGATATGTCTTATAAAAATGAATGGAGTTTATTTGGAACTCAGCATGTTGAAATTGGCTTATGGCACCTGGATGACTCCTCCTTAATCTTAGACAGGAAGAAATATGTCAAGAATAATATAGAGAAGGAGTCATCGCAAAAATTTAAAAGAGAGATTATTTTAATAGAAAAACCTATTCTGGAATTAAAACATAATGGGGCTAAAACACTATGTAAAAGTAGCTAATAATATATTTCAATCAACGCCTTAACAATCATTCTGTAAAAATTAACATAATCATCGATAATATTAAGGCTGAAATTTAATCGCTAAAAACTAAATCTCTGTAACCTCCACTTCATTAAAAATAGCTTTAAAGGTATCTACAACGGCAACCTATGATTACCTATTACCTTGAAATGAATTCAAAAAGTGCCCTGAATACAAAGGCAGCCCCTCACGATATTACCGTGAAAGAGTTGGAAGTTAAAAATTTTCAGTTTAATAAATCTTTATATCAACTCGTGGGGGAACGCTGGAAATGGAAGGACAAATCCGCCCTAAACGATAAAGCATGGCGTTTATATGCTGAGGCAGACAACCTTCGAACATGGGTGGCGCACGTCAATGACGACATCGCTGGCTATTATGAGTTACAGTCCCAAGACAATGGTAATGTCGAAATTGTCTATTTTGGTCTGTCACCTAACTTTATTGGTATGGGTTATGGTGGCTACTTACTCACCCATGCAATACAATCAGCTTGGGCAATAAAAGGCACTGAACGAGTTTGGGTACATACTTGTTCATTGGACCACCCAAATGCTTTAAATAATTATAAATCCCGGGGGTTCAAAGTGTATGATGTGGTTCACAGTTAATATCATTATTAGAAGGAGTGGAGAATGGTTACCTGCTATATAAAATACATTATTGATCCTTACAAATTAGAAGAATTTGAGCACTACGCGAAACTTTGGATTCCTTTGGTGAATAAATTAGGAAGCCAGCACCACGGTTATTTTTTACCCTCAGAAGGTGCTAACAATGTCGCCTTAGCTTTATTTACATTTTCTAGCCTTTCCGAATACGAAAAGTATCGTTTACAATCTTTTGAAGACTCAGAATGCATCGCTGCCTTTAACTATGCAAAAGAAACACGCTGCATTGTCAGTTATGAGCGTAGTTTCTGTAGACCAGTGCTCCAATAAAAAAACATCATATTAATCAGTAATCGAGTTAAGCTATTTAATTGAGGTGTTATTTGATTAAATTAGATAATAAGCAGGTTAAAACAATAAAAATTATTATAGCCTACCCTTTTGGGGTGCTTGGGATATCTATTTTACTCAATCTACTATTGTTAGATATCCATAGCATAAAAATTGGCATACCGATAGCACCTATTATTTATGCAATAGCAATCGCTGCCCTATTATTTGTTATCAATCATTCATGGTTAATGACAGCAACCGAATTAGTGCGAGTAAAGCACAGAATGTATGCAACCCCCGAAGAATGGGAAGCCAGCGGTACTCGTTGGGAAGATATCTCACAATCCGCAAAACAAGCACTGGATCGTGTTCATAATGCACATCGAAATACCACTGAAAACACAGTTTATTTCCTATTATTATTAGTGCCTTTTATATTCAGCACACCTCCTGTCAATACAGCTTATGTCTGGATAATAGGCTTTGCAGTGGCACGCATAGGGTATACTTATAGTTACTTATATGGCAAAGATAACCTTCGTGGTGCATTTATGACATTAAGCCTTATTGCAATGTATGGTCTCGCCAGTTACTTAGTATTAAGCATGGTACAACAGGCTTTATAATTGCCTTTCCACATGCTGCGAGTGCCAATATATAGCCTATAGGAACCTCTGATTAACCTCGGATAACTTCTGGCCTACAGGCGTTTATGATGTGACTATAAACTTCAGAGGTGAATATGGAAAAAGTAACAGGTATTGGCGGTATATTTTTTAGATCGAAAAACCCTGAATCATTGTCAAAGTGGTATGAACAACATTTAGGTGTCTCACCAGTTCCCAACGACTACGAACAATCACCTTGGCTTCAGGAAAAAGGGCCAACGATCTTCGCACCTTTTGATATGAACACAGAATACTTTGGTTCACCCTCACAACATTGGATGATTAATTTCAGAGTCAATGATTTATCAGCAATAGTCTCTCAATTGAAAACGGCTGGAATTGAAGTCACTATTGATACTGAGGACTATCCTAATGGGCGTTTTGCTCGGCTTCATGGCCCTGAAGGCAACCCTATTGAGTTGTGGCAACCCAAATAAGTATAGCAAATCTTATTCATACATAATTAGAGTGTAATACAATGAAAACACAATACCCAATTGAAGGTTCATGCCAATGTGGGCAAGTTAGTTATACATTACATGAAGCACCGATTAATGTATTTGCCTGCCATTGCCAGGAATGCCAAAAGCTATCAACCAGCCCCTATAGTGTTACCGCTGTTATTGCCAGCAACACTATTGAATTCAAAGGCGAATTAAAAGAATGGAGTCGGTTGGCGGACAGTGGAAATACCAACTGCGCTAAGTTCTGCCCAACATGCGGGAATAGAATCTACCACTATAACCCTGAAGATTCGACAACGATTAAGCTAAAATTGAAGCCCACTGGCCTGTCTAATGACTCGATTTTTGAGCCATCAGCTCATGTATGGGTAAGCGAAAAACAAAAGTGGTGCCAAATACCCAACAATGTAAAAATTTTTGATAAACAACCACAATAAAACAACTCAACGGACAAAAAATCAGTTTGGTATCAGGTAAGACTTCTAAAATAATTTTCTCACTACTGTGATATTACTTATTTTACTCAGATGAGAGACTCGCCTATATGAAATATCAAACTCTATTATCACCCTTACTGACTGCGGGGATATTAAGCATAAGTACGTTTGCTGTTGCTGGAGAAAAAGCACCGGAAAAAGCCCATGGCATGATTATTGAAGTGCTACACGATTATGAATTAGCGACTCAAATACCTGCAATGGAAGGTTATAACTTACGTATGCGGCGAGTCATCATTGAGCCAGGTGGTGCAAGTGCAAAACATTCACACACTAACCGACCTGGCTTAGTATTCGTTGAAAAAGGTGATGTTATTGAGCATCGCAATGGCGTGAAGCGCAAGTTTTCCAAAGGAGGCTCATGGACCGAAGAAGCCGATACTAACCATTGGGCTCAGAACAAATCTAACAAACCTGTTTCTTTAATTGTTATTGATTTCCCTGAGAAGAAATAGCAGAAACCTCCGTATTCCTCCTTACTTTCACTCCTTCTTAGCATTAAATAATATGACAAGCTGGCCGGAGTGATTATTTATTATGAACTTTCTTTGTACCTTTATAGTCTTGTAAACAGTCCAAAATCAGTTTGCTGCAAGGTTTACCAGTAATAATAGGTAATTGATCGATTATTAAGCCTAAATAAACAATTGTTTTACATTTATGATGAAAGTCTTACTCGTCGAAGACGACCCTATGATTGCTGATGGTATCGCTCGTAAAATGAAACATACTGCTTTACAGATAGAACATGTTGGTAATATTAAAAGTGCCAAACATCATATCCATGACAGTAGTATAGGGCTTATTTTGCTTGACCTTGGGCTACCCGATGGTGATGGCCTAGATTTTTTAAAAGAATTACGTCAGCAGAATATTGATCGACCTGTTTTAGTATTAACAGCAAGAGACGAGCCCAGAGCAAAAGTATTAGGCTTGGACAGCGGCGCCGATGATTACTTAACTAAGCCGTTTGATATGGACGAGCTAATTGCACGGGTACGCGCCTTGTTGAGGCGTAGTATGGGTAGAGCAGCCCCAGTCATTCAGTACGGTGACCTACTGCTAGACCCAGAGCAAATGCAAGTACTTGTTAATCAACAAACGCTTGACTTGCATTTAAGGCAATTTCGCCTACTTCAATATTTACTGGAATCTCAGGGTAGAGTTAAAACGAAACAGCAAATCATCGATGCTCTTTATCGCTGGGATCAAGATATTGAAGAAAACACTATTGAAGTTTACATCTCACAATTAAGAAAAAAATTATGGCCGGATCTCATCAAAACGATGCGCGGAATAGGATACATAATCCCCAAACTCAGTTAAAATCATTAAGGCATCGTTTATTAATCCGCATTGCCATTGTATTAATTATCACATGGTTTATCGCTGCGATATTTACCAAATTTTCTGCCAGAGATAGTACTCGTGATTTTTTACAACGACAAACACAGTTTCTAGCAAATCAGTGGATAACACTGGTTTCACAACCTTCTTTTTCATCAATTGATACATTAACACCATCAACATCATTATTGTTAGGCTGGCGTAACGATACTATAGTGTTACAACAAGGTCCCTTTAATCTACCTCGCCCTGAAAATCTTAACGATAACGGCGAAACAACAACGATTACTGTTGATGACTTTCAATGGGTTGTCACAAAATATTGCCAAGAACATTCCTGTGTAATTATTGGTTTTAAAGATACTGAAAGACGCTATGCAGTGAGGCGACTAGTCGCCGCTATATTTCTACCCTTACTTGTCGTTTTTTCTTTTGCCATGATTGCGATGTATTATGCAGTTCGTTCTGGTTTATACCCATTAAACCAATTAACCCAACGTGTCTCTGCTGTTTCACCAGATAAGTTAAGCCCAGTACCTGAAGAGAACTCCACAAAGGAATTATTTCCATTAATCAAAGCATTGAACCAGTTAATCGCCAATATCCAAGAACAGCTAATAAAAGAACGTCAATTTTTGGATACTTGCACACATGAGCTAAGAACACCTGTTACTGCTCTTGTTGCGCAAATACAAACGGTTGATTTTGTCGATAGCAAAGTAAAAAAGCAACTGGAAAATATTCGTATTACAGCATCCCGCACGATACGTGTTGCCAACCAATTTCTGACTCTCGCTAAAAATAAAAACTCAGAAGCCCTGGAACATCAAGAAGAGACCTTTGATCTATGTGAATTAATTCGTCAAATATCATCTGACTTACTGGTTCACCACGAAAATTGTGAATGTACGATGAAGGGATTAAACAAACTCGAGGTTACTGCGGACGCTCTAGCATTAGAGATGGTTTTTCGCAACTTAATCGATAATGCACTCCGACATGGTATAACAAAACAACGAACATTAAAGATTATTATAACCTGCAAAAAAGATAAAAACGATTCGGTTACTATCTGCGTTGAAGATTCAGGCCCAGGTATTGCCATAGAATATCATCAAAAAATATTACAACGCTTTTATCGAATTCCAGGCACATCAACAGATGGAGCAGGCTTAGGTTTGAATATCGTCAATGAAGTCGCTAAGCGCTACCAAGGCCATACTGCTTTGAGCCACAGTGAACAGCTACACGGATTAAAGGTAATGGTTAGTTTCAAAGGCATCGCTAAAGACCCAAAAAATGAAATTCTATAAGTAAATTAGCTCGTAGCCAGTGGAGACAAAGAACATTGACCTCTATCTGGGTTTGGTTCCACTTGCACTTTTAACCATTCACTAAGTTCTGAAGCACCGCCAATATAGTGTCCATCCAACCAGATTTGAGGGACAGTTACCGGGGTTTTAGCACCAATAATCGGTTTTACACGGGCTAACATTTCATACAATGCTCTGGGCTCTTTCACAACATCGTAATATTTAAAGGGGATACTGGCCTCCTCTAAGTAGTTTTTGGCCCGCTTACAATGCGGGCAGCTTTCTTTTCCAAAAACAACATTGCCTTCAACCGGCGCATGGTTTGCGTACGCCTCAATGACTGCCTGGGTCAGTATGCCTCGGTTTAGCGCTCTTCCCTGACTAATAATTTCACCGTCGACCATTACAATAGGTGCATGCCAGCCCCCTTTTTTCAAAGGCTTCCACCATTCACTTAACCAATCGCGCATATCTAAATTAACAGGAATGCCATCCAGTTCATTTTGAATGGTATCTTGAATAACATCTTTCGTTAACGAACACTCGCCGCAAGGAATTTTAACCTTAAAAGGCCCCCACTCTCCTGCCCAACGAAAGACTGTAATATTGATAGGTGACATAGACAGAATAAACCTCTTAATAATTTGCAGGAATACTGTCACGATAAGGCTTACAGCTGTAATTCTTGAGAGAATCGATGCTTATCAGCACAGTTCCGGTTCAAATTTAGAGCAATAACACACAGGTTAGTTCATTTAAGTTTCTAGGCGAGGCTCACCTCATACCGAATAAACTGTCAAATACAATCTGAGGCAAACAAAAATCACGCTTTACCCTTCGAATTACCTTCTGGTACTCCATATTTTTCTGCTATAGTAATTAGACTTTTCAGAGTATCTTCTAGTAAACCATTCTTACAGGCATTGATAACCCTCCCACAGTGACAAATCACGGTACCGGTCGAAGGGTTTATGACATCGGCGGAGAGAAGCCCAAACGTGCTATCAATCTTTACATCCTTAATACCACTAATTACCAGTTGCTTTATTTTACTATTAGGCAGTGGCCTGACTAACACTTTCCTACCTCTTCGCATGGAAATTAATGGCTTAGATACTGACACCATTGGTCTTATCATCACCTTTTATTTTATCGGAATGCTATTAGGTGCAATGTATAGCAAAAACCTGATAAAACGTGTCGGCCACATACGCCTTTTTTCTGGTTCACTCGCATTGATGGCCGCCTGTATTTTAGTTTGTGCTTTGGATTCCAATATCATTCTATGGTCGGTAGCGCGAGCTGTTACAGGTTTTTGTATTGCCTGCTGCTATACCACTATGGAAAGTTGGTTTGGCGATAGCGCAACCAAAGAAACACGAGGGCGCATACTGGCCATTTATAATGCCACTATTTTACTTGGACTTTTTGGTGGTCAGTTTTTTATCGGACTCTATGAGCCAGGAGAATCCGGCCTTTTTATTATTTCAGGCGTTATCTTTTGCTTGGCCATTCTGCCTGTAGCACTCAGTAAAAATACCGGCCCGCAGATCACAGAAGTTGCCCCTATGTCATTACTGGCCATTTTTAAAATTTCCCCACTAGGCGTTGTTACTTGTTTTACAGCAGGCATCACTTATTCTGCAGTCATGGGACTTTTACCCGTGGTGGCTCAACACTACGGATTTTCTGGCTTTACCTTATCGACCTATATTGGTACAGCAATTCTAGGAGCTTTTTTCCTTCAATTTCCTGTCGGTTATTTATCTGACCGGCTTGATCGTCGTAGCATACTACTTATTATTCTTATCGTTTCTGCTGCAACTGATATTGGTATTACTCTATTGGATCCAGAGCAAGGCTTGTGGCCATTATTGCTAGCGACAACCATAACAAGTGGCATCATTACTTGCATCTACCCTATCAGTATGTCCCAGACTTTCGACCAACTGAAGAAAAGTCAAATGCTTGCTGCTATGAGTAGCATGATAATGGCGTTTTCAATTGGCGGTGTTGTTGGTCCTTACTCGGCATCAATCGTCATGAACCTTTTCGATAGCACTGCATTATTTTATTTCCTCGCCGTTGTTCAAGCGCTATTAGCACTATACGTCATGTACAGAATGTCTGTGAAAGATGCTCTACCGGTTGAAGATCAAGATAATTTTGTTATGCAAAGTTCAGCCGTTGCGGCACCGCTTGATCTTGATCCACGTACTGAATACGTAGAACATACCGAACCTTGTTCTGAAGCAGAAACGGCTGTCAATATTGCAGAAACAGATCCAGGCACCGCAGTGCGACTTGCTCGTGCTATCGCTATGGAGAATCCGACTATAGGGGCAGAAGTAGCTGCTGCAGTGGCCAGTGTTGAAGGTATTGATGTACTACGCTTATATCAAGTAATGAGTGAGGCTGTACCTAATCAGATATTAGATGTCACTCGTGCAATTGTTATTGAACGTCCAGAATTGGCTCAAGACCTTATTAAAAAATTAACGGGATGGTACCCAGAACAAGTGGTCCCTGTTGCCATGGAAATTGGGACAGTACTTCCTGAATTACGTTTAGAAATGGCAAAAATTGCCGTAGAAACTGCACCAGAATCTGCGACACAAATTCGGGAGTATTACATGCAGTTGTTAACTGAAGAACAGGAAGCAATGCGCCCTGCCGACCGTTACAGTTTTAATGAAAAAGAATTAGATAATTTAGTTTTACAGCTTGTTAAAATTTGCTCGACTGACGAGACAAAAAAGGCGGGTTAAAAAGTTTACTCTCCTATAAACTTTTGATACTAGCGCCTTTTACGATTAAAGGAAAAATATACTGTATATAACCCAATGATAATCGTTATATATACAGATCAGCTTTAGTTATATTTCGACCTACCATATTTACTTAATCGCTGATTATCGGGCTATATATGACCTCCTTACTAGCCACACCTTTCTCATGACAAAATTATTATAACAGCTAGACCTTTACATTTAGTTGTTAACGCCTTTTTATTCTGAATACAACCTAACCTCTTTTCGTCGATAAATTCCTTATTGCTGAGCTTTATACAATGTTTAGAAAGCTTACATCCATTGTTGAGGCATAAAAAATCCCCGTTAACTGAAAGCTAACGGGGATAATTTAATGCTTAAGAATAAAGTTAAGCGTTATTACGCATCACTAGGCATTGCTACAGTAGATACGCCTGCTTTCTCACGCAGACCATCACGATAAATCGCTTTGATCAGTGCAACACACTGTAACGCCATTACAATGGAGAATGGGAGAGCACCAATTACCATTGCTGTCTGGATCGCTTTCAAGCCACCTACCAACAACAGGGCTCCAACCACACCCCCTAGAGCAATACCCCAGAAGATAATATGCAATTTCGCTTTAGGACCTTCGTCACCTGCAGCATTAATAGTATTAACAATTAACACAGCAGAGTCAGCAGTAGTTACCAAGTAAGTCATTAACAATACGAAGATAAGTACTGACATGATCCAAACTAATGCTTCATTTGGAATAAGGAAAGTCATCATGGCAAATATTTTATCGCCATCAGGAGCTGACTTAAGCGCGCCTTGAGCAACACCACTAAGTTCTAACTCAATCGCAGTACCACCAGCCCATGTGAACCAGATGAAACACATAAGAGAAGGTACGAACATTGCGCCAAGAACAAATTCACGTACTGAGCGCCCTTTAGAAATACGCGCCAAGAATAAGCCAACGAATGGAGCAAATGCTACCCACCATGCCCAATAGAACACAGACCATGCACCCTGCCATCCTGCTAGTTTGTTATTCACGTTTTCAGCTTCAGTACCGTCTGGACGCCATACTTCAACCAATAGCTCTGGTAAAGCGATCGTGTAATCAATAATTCCCCAGAATAATGCTGTTGCACCAAACCATGTTGCACCAAAGAGAATTAAGAAAGAAAGCAAGAATATACTTAAGCCCATATTCAAGTTAGATAACCACTTAATGCCTTTACCAACACCGGAAAGTGCAGACAGTGTAGAAGCTAACATAATGGCAACGATAGCAAAGACAATCGCTGGCTTAGACGCGGTACCCGCTTCATTAAGCAACCAATCACCAACACCAATACGGTGCAGGCCAGAAACAAATTGTTCAACACCAAAACCAAGGGTTTGCGCAACACCTAGGATAGTGGCAACAACGGCAACGATATCAACAATATGACCTAAGCTACCTGATAATGCTTTACCAAATAGAGGCGTTAACGATGAACGCATAGTTAAAGGAAGGCTACGACGATAAGAGAAGAAGGCCAATGCCAAACCAGCAATCGCATAACATGCCCAAGCACCTAAGCCCCAATGTAGGAAAGACCATTTATAAGCGTTACGCACATTCTCTGCAGTACCGCCTTCAACTAAGCCTTGAATAACCTCTGGGTTATTATTGAAATGATACATTGGCTCAGCGACTGACCATGTCAACATGCCCACACCGATACCAGCACCAAACATCATGGAAAACCAGGAGAAGTTTGAAAACTCCGGCTTTTGGCCAGGTAGTCCTAAATTGAGCTTACCAGCAGCCGGCCAAATAGCTAGGCCAACACATACCAAGATAAAGAATGTCACCACCCAGATATACCAAGAGGCAAAACTCGCCAGTATGAAGGCGTTAATTGCATTTAATATTGGGCCTGATTGATCTGGAAAGACAACAGCCCAGATAATCAGCGAGCTGATAATTATTTTCGAAGGTAAGGCTACCTTCTTCGCAAAACCACTATAGAAACCAGTATCTGCAGTTTCAATAGGGAGGTCTGTTAATGCTTCTTTAATAGTCATTATTGTTCCTCTACTTATAATTTGAATTTTTGTCGTGACAATTTTTTAGCAGCAGTCCTCCATTAAGCTTGTGTTGACGTGATGGATTAGTAAAAAGCACCAACTGAGCGTGCGCTATTGCGCCCTCAAGCTCAGGGATGCTTAAATTAGAAAAAGATAGAAATTCACTACAGGTAACAGTCATCTCGTGTACTTATACTTCATATACCGCTAAAACTGGGTTTAAAAACTTATTATTTTAAGTGGCTCTATTAATTTACCTTATGCCCATATTGATAATTTAGAAATGGGCTATTCATTCATTCTTAAACAAGTATTGTATGTTGTAATTTTCGTTTTCTTGTTGTGAACAGTACCGCTTGTCTGAACTGCTTCTGTAATGGGGTGACGTTGACTTAATTTTTATATTTAGAAAGTACTAACCACCAATATCGGCAAAAAAATGCATATATTGGCATGAATTTAATTCACGCCCAAAGAGTCACTGCCAGCTATAAAATTAGTAATTAGCCAGCTAAAATACTTGTTTTACTTATTCTCCATGAATTTAATATATTTTCAAGTGAATTTTTTTGATAAGCTAGATGAGCAAAACTAATATTGATAATTAACGTCTATTATTACCAAACATGGCCCGCCAACTTCCACCATTAAAAAGCTTAACGAGTTTCGAAGCTGCAGCACGTCACTGTAGTTTTACTCTTGCGGCAAAAGAATTGAACGTCACCCAATCAGCTATCAGCCACCAAGTCCGTATACTCGAAGAAAACCTTGGTGTAGCGCTATTTAATAGGCAGTCTCACAACTTATCACTAACTTCTATTGGTAAACTTCTTCTTCCTGAATTAACGGGGTCACTCAATCAGATGGCTACAGTTATTGAACAGATCAGGCGCTTACAAACCAGCAACCCAAATACCTTAAGTGTACGGGTAGCTCCTTCTTTCGCATTGGCATGGTTATCTCCACGCCTTGGAGATTTTTGGCAAAAGTACCCTGATATAGAGTTATGTCTTTATCATTCACATTCACCAACAAATTTCGAAATAGAAAATATTGACATGAGTATTGCTTATGGCAAAGGTGATTGGCCCAATGTTAAAGCTGAATTACTAATGAAGTTAGACTTTTTCCCCGTCTGCTCTCCGAAGCTTCTTAAAGATAAAACTCAACCATACGATATTGAAGACCTGAAAAACTATACTTTATTACATGAGACAGATTATCAATATTGGGCGGACTGGATCGCTGTTTCTGGTATTGAGGACTTAAACCCTTATCAAGGTTCTATGATTGATGATACCAATGTGCTTATGCAAGCAGCGATTGAAGGCAAAGGGATCGCTTTAGGGTCCAGCATTTTTGTGGAGCGCCACTTAAAAGACGGAAGCCTAGTACGATTATCAGATACATCTCTTGAATATGATGAAGGATATTATATTGTTTACCCAAAAGAATCGGTTGCATCACCATTAATCAACGCGTTTAGGGATTGGATTTTTTCCCAGTCAAACTAAAAGACAAAAGGAGTTAACAAGCCGTATTTTTAAGTTGTATTTAATCGTTGTACATCAATAGTAGAACTTGCCGATACCATTATTAAAAACGTCGACCTTTAATACGCTTGGCAGCATCAACTACAAACTCTTTATATTTTTCTTCTGTTGCCATTCTTTCTTTTTCGAAACGCGCCTTTTCTTTCTTAGGCAGCTTTTTCCATGCACCCAATATAGGGATATGGGCTGTTGCTTCAGCTAGCTGAAAAAAAACGCTAAATTCTTCTCTATGTCTATCATTAATTTTAAGGTTATCCATCAGTACGCTGATACGTATAGCCCCTTCAGTTAAACTAAGTTGATCATCTATCAAACCTTGAGCTAACACTTGAATACTATTATTGAGATATTGCTGATGATTATTCTTAAGCTCATCTAGCTCACGTAATTGCTCTTTTTTCGCCGCTTCCATTTTATTGACACGGCTTTGATAATGCCAAGCGACGGCGCCTAGTATTACTATGATTAAGACTGCTATGACAATTAAAACTATTAACATTATTTTTCTAAACTCGTTATATTGTCTTTACTCATTAAACTATTATCCTTTTGTTTACTTGACTGCTTAACTGCTCTCTTACTTCCAGCAGCAGATTCATCACCGATACTTTCTTGCAAAAACATATCGTCAGGCCCTATTTCATCTTCAATTAGTTTATCTACAGGTAAAGTACGTTTAGTTTTCGCACCAAGCTGTCGCAAGCCTTCGATTCGTTTAACAAGATTGCCCTTACCATCTACTAATCTTTTACGTGTTGCATCATAACTATTTTGTGTTTTTATTATCTGCGAACCTAAATCATCTAAAGATTCGATCACGAGAACAAACTGATCATATAATCCACCAGCTTGCTGCGCTATTTTCTCGGCATATTTATGCTGCTTATGGTATCGCCATATATTGGATACTGTACGTAATGTCGCCATTAATGTTGTCGGGCTAACTAATACGATTTGCTTGTCGTATGCTTCTCGAAATAACGCCGGCTCCGCTTGTAAAGCAGACATAAACGCCGCCTCTACCGGCATAAAAATAAAAACAAAGTCGAGGCTCTGCAAGCCTTCTAGGGACTCATAGTTTTTAATGCTAAGATTTTTAATATGAGCTCGGACAGAATTAACATGAGCTTGCAGTGCTTGCTTTTTCTCAACCTCATCTTCTGTAGTAATGTAACGCTCATAATCCACTAAAGACACTTTAGCATCGATAACAAGCTGCTTATTTTCAGGCAAATAAATAATAACATCCGGGTTTCTTCGCTTGCCACTTTCATCACCCATGGAAACTTGAGTATTGTACTCTCTCCCCTTTTGCAGGCCTGATTCTTCTAGCAAGCGCTCAAGAATAACCTCGCCCCAATTCCCTTGAGTTTTATTATCGCCTTTTAATGCCAACGCTAAATTAACGGCATCCTGTCCAATTTTTTGTGTTTGTAATTGCAACTCTCCAATTTTCCCCATCAATTGATTACGCTCAGCACTTTCCTTTTGATAAACATCCGCAACTTGCTTTTTAAATTCATCAATCTGTAACCTCAATGGATTAAGAGAATGATTTAAGGTTTTCTGGTTTTGCTGATCAAACTGTTGTTGCTTGGTCTCAAAAATGCGGTTTGCCAAATTTTCGAATTCTTGCCCTAACTGCAAACGCGCCTCTTTTAATAACTGCGTTTGTTCCTGTAATTGAGACTGCATTTGCCCATGCTGGCCTTTCAAACTCGCCAACTCTTCTCTCGTACGGTACATCTGTAACTGCAGATTACTGAAATCTTGCGCAGCTAAGCTTAAGCGTCGTTTACCCAACCAATAAATCCATGTGCCAATAAGTGACGCACCTAACAAAAAACCAATGCAAGCCGTTACAATGGTCTTTTGATTGTTTAAAATAAAATCAATGAATGGAGACATAGTCAGGAAGTTCTCGATAAGGCTTCTATTATAATAATAAGTTGATACGATAAGTAAAAAATGAGTTCTACTATTTCCACAACCATACAGGCGATATGCGCCAAGGGCTACCAAGAGTATTCACAAAAAAATTACCCAGCCGCCCTCAGGCTATTCTATCAAGCTTGGCTGCAACTTCCCAAACCTCAAAGTGAACACGCTGATGCTGAGATCATACTATCAAGCATTGGTGATACTTATTACCAAATGGGCAAATATGAGACTGCAATTGAAGCTTTGCGCTCAGCTCTCTCCTGCCAAGAGAGCGACAAACGTGCATTCGTATTGCTTCGGCTTGGCCAAGCTCTATTAGATTCCAATCATGAGCCTCAGGCTAAAACATACCTTCACCGTGCTTACAGACTACATGGGAGCGAATTATTCGACGACGAATTGCCCAAGTATAAAAAAGCGATCAGTGATTTAATATAACCCTTAATTTTGCTGAAACTCAGATACAGTTACCGTAAAATCTACCTTTCTCGACTTAATCACCCAAAGGAAAGGCATTTTGCCAGCACGTACATCTCCTCCACATATTCTTGTTTTCGACTCTGGAGTTGGTGGTTTAAGCATTACTCAAGCCATTGTGGAGCGGCACCCGCACTGCTCTATCACCTACGCTTCAGATAATGCGGCCTTCCCTTATGGCACCAAGCCTGAAGAACAACTGATTGAACGGGTTGATCGTGTACTACATACATTACAAGAAACTACCCATGCGGATATCATTGTTGTTGCCTGCAATACGGCAAGTACGGTCGCACTGCCTAAAATACGCGAACGCTTTAGCATCCCTATTATTGGTGTGGTACCGGCGATTAAACCAGCTGCTCAATTAAGCCATAGTAAAATTATTGGTCTATTAGCGACTCCGGGAACGATTGCCAGGCAGTATACAAAAGCATTGATAGATGAATTTGCCCATGATTGTACGGTTATTTCTGTAGGCTCAAGTGAATTGGTTAAACTGGCTGAACGAAAGCTACGAGGGCAGGAGGTGACTCCAAACGAATTGGAACCTATTGTTAATACATTCAAGCAGAATGTGGAAACTAATGCAGCAAATGACCAAAGCCAGATAATAGATACCATCGTATTAGCTTGCACGCACTTTCCTTTACTTGAAAAAGAACTCAGAAATATACTGCCTGACATTCACTATTGGGTTGATTCAAGTGATGCCATTGCACGGCGCGTTGGTTACTGGCTTAACGAACTGCAATTGCCCTTATCATCGATGGAAACTCAAGCATCAGCACCACAATACAGCAGTATATTTACAGCTAGAGAACGAACATTAACAGAGCTTGGGCCTGCATTAGAGAACAGGGGTTTAGGGGACATTCACTATAAGGAGATCCAATAATTGTCTTCAATTCAACCCATATTACCTCCCTTATTTCGTATCGAAACGATCATCGATGCTTGCGACAATAATCACCTTATACTGACACCTAACCAGCGTCTGCGCAGTAAAGCTTTACAAGCATGGGCAATGCATAAACAGTCGTTGAATCAGGAAGAAACTTGGCAGGCGCCACGGATTTATTCTCTAGAACAATGGTTTGAGTACTGCTGGAATACCTTACAGGGTATGACCTACCCTGATAGCCAAGCTGTCATCGCATCAGCAGAGCAGGAACGCATTATATGGGAAAACATCACACAGAATTGTGATTTAATGCAGCCAGAAGCGATTGCCAAACAGGCCAATGATGCCTTGAGATCACTTGACCGCTGGCAGTTATCTATTCAGCAGTTAAGCTCCCATGACGATGACGAAGGTATACAGCTTTTTAAACAATGGTGCTCTTCTTTTAAAAGCCACTTACAACAACGAGGCTTGATAACACGGGAACAAAGCTACCAAATCATTGGTGATGCATTTGCTACTGATACGCTCTCGAAAGAACCTATTATTCATCTCGTAGGTTTTGACGATATCCCACCACTTTTTGATGCTCAGCTGACAAAAGCAGCGACTACAGTCAAGGTCATAGATCTACAAAGCTATATACCACAATCGCTTTGTAGAACGACCTACCCTGATAGCGAAGCAGAAATGGCAGCAGCAGCTGAATGGGCTAAAACCCTATTAAAAAGTAATTCAAAATCGTCTGACCAAGCTATGCGTATTGGTATTATTGTCCCTAACTTAGGCCAATGCCGCTACCAAATTGAGCGCGCATTAATTAACAGTTTCGAAGGGAAAAGCCTATTAGCCGACAGCCCTCGCTACACTCTACCCTTCAATATTTCGGCAGGTATACCTCTAGCAGAAACACCTTTGTTTACCGATACGTTTTTGTTATTGAAACTCGTACAGAACAAGTGGTCTGTAGAAAATATATGCCAATTATTATTTTCTCCTTTTTGGGGAAGGCAATCAGAAGAAATTGAAGACCGTTGCCAATTATCTACACGATTACAATCACTCGGGGTATTTGACATTGATTTAAGCGAATTAAGATACCATGCGGAAAAGCTTGCACATAATGCAGAAAACACAGGCGACACTGGAAATACCCCTGAAACAGATGAAAAATACTCTCTATTTAGCTATTTCAGCTCGATACACCAATATCAGTTAAACCATAAAAAGAAGCAATTAGCCTCTCAATGGGTTGATGTTTTTTTACATCAATTAGACTTAATGAATTGGCCAGGAGAGCGACAGCCAGATAGTCTCGAGTATCAGCAAACACAACTTTGGTATCAATTACTAGAAAGTTTTGCGGGCCTGGATAATGTACTTGGCTCTATCAGCGCTAATGAAGCCATTGAGCAATTGCAGGGTATGGCAAAACGACAACCTTTTCAGGCAAAAGTAACAGATTCCCCTATTCAAGTACTAGGGGTACTAGAAGGTGCCGGGCTTCACTTTACCCATTGCTGGGTTTTAGGGCTTCATCAACAAGCCTGGCCTCCAGTACCAACACCCAATCCTTTATTGCCTCTAGCCTTACAACGAGAATATCAGATGCCTCATTCCAGTAGTCTACGCGAGCTGGAATTTGCTAAATCATTAACCCAAAACTATCGGCATTGTGCAGAGACTATAGTCTTCAGCTCTCCTGATTATGACTCTGAAAATGAATTGCCTCTTCTCCCCAGCCAATTAATCAGTGACATCCCTATAACAAGTGAAAATAGCGCACCTGGCTCAAATGGCATCAGTGAATTTTCTCACTATTTAGAGGCACTTCATCATAGTCAATCTATGGAAAATATAGATTGCCAGAGTGGCCCACAAGTCAGTGAACGGGACTTTAATGAGCAAGGAGAATTGGGAGGCGGTACAGGCATAATAAAAGCCCAATCAGCTAACCCTTTTGACGCATTTGCGAACTACCGACTTAAGGCGAGAAATCCACTGCCACCTGTGATCGGCTTTTCCGCTATTGAGCGAGGCAATATACTCCATCAGGCATTAGCCAGCATCTGGCACAAACTTAAGGACCAAAAAACTCTCATAGCAACGGACAAACAACAACTAAAAGCAATGGTAGCTTCGGCTGTTAGTGCTGAAGTTCAACTATTACGTAAGCGTAAACCACTGCATTTAGGGATTACTCTTTGTGAGCTCGAAACAAAGCGGCAAACACAATTGATTATGCAATGGCTTGAATTTGAAACAAGCCGACCTCCCTTTACGGTTGTATCGATAGAAGAGTCCTTCTCTATTAAAGTCAAGGACGCCCTACTAAAATTACGGCTGGATCGAGTAGACCAATTAACTGATGAAAACGGTAAAAATAGCTATTTAATCATTGACTATAAAACAGGGAATAGCACTGTTAATGACTGGCAAGGTGAACGTCCCAAAGAACCGCAACTTCCTTTTTATTTGATGACTCAACAATTAAAGAGCCAATTTAATCCTTTAGTTGGTATAAGCTTCGCTCAAATTAATATTCATAAACAAACATTAGTGGGTCTTCACGATGGAGAACATCCTATCAATGGACTCAGTGCTATAGGAGATAGTCGTGCTGACTTGCCTAATAACTGGCCAGAGGCAAAGGAACACTGGCAAAAAGTACTCACAAGACTGTTTGAGGACTACTTAGCTGGCGACTGCTGCGTTGATTATCGCGACAACGCTAGCCTCTTACTCAACCAAGACATGCTTCCATTAAACCGCTTTTACGATCAATAAACACAAAAAGCAGGCTCGAAAAGAAGATTACTATTTCTTATTTCCCCTTTATCTCCGGATATTCATCCACAAAAAAACAATCTTAGCCACATTTCGCTATTCAGCGCCTTAAAAAGAAATAAAAAGTGACATTAATTCACCTTCCTCACTTACATTTCATGAGATTGCTCTACACTGAATTTATATGTATTAAAACAATGAAAGGTCCACAGATATGGCGTCCACTTCGGTTTTTCTTAAAATGTCTCATAAAGCCCTATCTATAGCCTTAGTCTCAACCCTTGTCATTGCGCTAATCAGCCATTGGCTTTTACCCTCGCTAACCCCTCTTTGTATCGCCATCGCTATAGGCATTGCCCTAATTTATGCTCTTAAACCAAACTCCTTACAGCGCGATGATGAAATTAAGCCTATTGTTCAAACCAACCAGAATAATGGCGAACAGCAGTTTCTGAAGGTCTTAGCCAGTGAGATTGACAGCCAGATCAATCTTGTCGATAGCGACCTAAAACAATTACAAAGTATCTTGTGTGATGCCACAGGTGCATTATCCACAACGGTTTTAAATGTTGATAGCGATACTGGCAATCAACGGCAAGCACTGGAATCACTGATTAATGAGCTAATGGAAGCAACCAGTGTCGAAAAGAAAGCATCTCTGGACGAAGAGTCCAGTATTCGACGTTATAGCACTACTGCTAACGAAACTGTCAGTAGCTTATTAGGGCAGCTGAAACAAATACATACAGATTCTATAACACTTTCTGAGAATTTTCAGGGAATAACGAGTGATTTCGACGAAATTATGTCTTATCTCGGCAATATTAATGACATCAACTCACAAACGAACTTATTAGCGCTAAATGCCGCTATTGAAGCCGCAAGAGCAGGAGATGCAGGCCGTGGATTTAGTGTTGTGGCTGACGAGGTTCGTGCTTTATCTATTCGCACAGAAGAATTTAATCAACAAATCAAACAAAAAATAGAATCGACGGAATCTAAAATTACTCACTCCATGTCATCGCTAGCATCTGCAACCAGTATTGATACTGAAGAGTCAGAAGCCGCAAAGCAGAAAATGAATGCATTATGGGGAGAGTTATCTGGAATGCATTCTCTGGTTATTAACCAATCAGGGCATATTGAAGCCTTATCACAACGTATTAATACTCTGGTTATGGAAGGAATGTTGTCATTACAATTTGAAGATATCGCTCGGCAACTCATTGAACATATCAATGAACGTGTCGTGACCATCAATAAGCTGGTTGATGACTCACTCGAAGGGTATATAGCCGTGGGAGAAGCTAAAGGTGATCAAGCACGTAAAGAGTCCTATACCGCTTTAGAATCCCGCTTTAACACAGCGAAAGACGAATTAAATAATATTGCCAAAGCCGTTAATCAAACCAATATGGATCAAGGAGATGTCGATCTGTTTTAGAAGTACACAAAGCCAATCAACTGATACCACACTCCCCTGCTTAAAAGCCCCCTGTTATGCCATTCTGCCAAGAAGACTCGTTACAAACCCTTTAATAGCTCTTCCCATTTATCGTTTTTTTTGTTTTAATTTCAACCACTTATGATACTGAGAATAGCTATCATTCTTACTGGCACAATATCTTGATACCAAGAGTATAATTGTTCACCACCCTCAACGCCCGAATATTCAATTATGGCTTTACCTAAAGATTCTGCGGTTCGTCAACAGGCACTGGATATCTGCCAATCCTTTGCGGTCAGCGCCCCTGCGGGCTCAGGTAAAACTGGCCTACTGACTCAACGGGTATTAGCACTGCTTGGAGCATGTGAACAGCCTGAAAATGTCCTTGCCATCACATTTACTAAAAAAGCAGCTGCAGAGATGCAAAGCCGAATACTTTCGGCACTACATGATGTACAGGAAAAAATTCAACATCACTCACCACCTCCAGAAGAAGCTCATGCAAGGGTAACTTGGGATCTCGCAATTAAAGTGTTGCAGCGGAACGAGGAAAAACAGTGGCAACTATTATCCTTACCTAACCGATTACGTATCACGACTATTGATAGTTTTTGCAGGCAAATCAGTCAGCAAATGCCGTTAAGTAATTCATTAGGTCATACCCCAGAAGTATTAGATAGCGCCGAAGTAGAATATGCGTATCAGCTAGCAACCAGAGAAACTCTTACTTTATTAGAAAAAAATCACCCTTTGCAAGATGACCTAATCACTTTAGTTCAGCATTTTAATAACCAATTGACAACACTGGAAAATTTATTTATCCAGTTATTAAAACGTCGAGACCAATGGTTAGGGCCTTTATATTCCTCAAAAGATCAAAGACAAAATCTCGAAAGTATATTGCAGTCAGTCATTAATAGTCACTTACAACAATTAAAGGAATCTTTAAAACCTTTATCAGGTGAGCTAATTTCATTGGCAGACTATGCCGCCACAATGCTGAATAAAGAAAGTAAACTCTCGGATATTTCTGTTTGTGCCGGCATTGAAGAGCTGCCACCGGCTCAATATACCGCAATAAACCAATGGATGGGTTTAGTCGAGTTATTAACCACTAAAACTGGCAATATCCGCGGCACTATTGATAAACGCTGGGGGTTTCCAGCACCCGATAAAAATATGAGTAAAGAGGAAAAAGCGTTTACTAAAGAGCAAAAACAACGCATGCTCACTTTACTTAAAGAAATTAGCTCTCTAAACAATACCAAAGATTTACTGCACAGTACACGAGGCTTACCAAGCCCTGCCTATACTGACCAGCAATGGAACCTGTTGGATAGTCTGACTCGTGTATTGACCTTATTGTGCGCTCAACTACGCATCATTTTTCAACAACTGGGAAAAACCGATTTTATTGATATCACATTAGCTGCCCTAAATGCCTTAGGGGGCGATGAGCGGCCAACTGATTTAGCCCTTAAACTGGATTACCAAATTCAACATATTCTCGTCGATGAATTCCAAGATACCTCGACACCACAATTACAATTATTAAAAAAACTCACTGCTGGTTGGCAATTTGACGATGGCCGTACATTATTTGTTGTTGGTGATGCGATGCAATCCTGTTATGGGTTTCGTGATGCAAATGTTGGCATTTTTCTCGATATTAGAAAAAACGGATTAGGGAATATCGATCTTATCCCATTAGATTTGACTGTTAATTTTCGTTCACAAAAAAAACTAGTCGACTGGTGCAATGATATTTTCGAAAACATTTTTCCAAAACATAATGCCATTAACAAAGGAGCTGTCAAATACCAGCATGCTATAGCATTTAATTCGGCTAATGACGAGCAAGCCGTTACCACACATTTATTTGTTAGCAATGAAAAAATAAAACAGCGCTCTCATGAAGCGAATAAAATCGCCGAAGTCATCCAGGATACTCAAAATCAAAACCCTGATGGATCTATTGCTATTCTTGTGCGGAAACGTGGTCAAGTCAATGAGATTACAAAAGCGCTTAATCAGACAAATATCACTTATCGAGCGACCGAAATCGATAGACTAAATACTAGCATGGTGATTATAGATTTGCTCACCTTAACTCGATCATTACTTTACCCAAATGATCGTATTGCCTGGCTTTCATTACTACGCGGGCCATGGTGTGGTTTAGACATGGAAGACTTATATAAAATAGCAAACGCGCACATTGAGAGAAAAAACTCCATACTTTTCTCTTTAATAGCAAAAAATAGAAGTAACTTAAGCTTGTCAAAGAATGGCCGAATCCTTCTTGATCGCTTTATATCGACTATACAACACTCTTTACAAAACCAAGGCCGCTACAGCTTAAGACAATGGATTGAAGCGACATGGCTACAATTAGGTGGCAAAGCATTATTAAAAAACGAAAAAGATTACAGCACTGTGAATGCTTTTTTACAATTACTTGAAAAGCATCAGCAAGGTTGGCGTCTACCTCACTGGGATACATTTAAAAATGCAGTGAACCAGCTTTATGCAGATGCCGCATTCGATGATACAACAAAAAATAGTGCAAAGCCTGCTGTTGAAATTATGACTATACATAAGGCTAAAGGTTTAGAGTTTGATACTGTCATTATCCCTGGTTTAGATCTATCATCTGCTAGTGACAAACAAGAATTACTCGCCTGGCTTGAAGTATTAGACAACCAGCAGAAAAGTCAATTAGTGATTAGCCCGGTTCATGCAACAGGAAATGAACGCGATCTCGTACATGATTATATTCGTGAACAGCAAAAACAAAAACAAAGTCTCGAATCGGACCGGCTATTTTATGTGGGGTGTACTCGTGCGATTAACCAACTACACCTGTTGGCCTATCATACCCAAGAATGGGAAGGGAAAAAGTCAGAATATAATGAAGGTCAAGTTAATCAACCATTAAAATCTTCATTAACTGCACCCAAAAGGAACACCTCATTATCCAATATATGGCCTTACATTATAGAAAATGTATTGCTCTATCCCATAACTGAAATAAATAAAACTGATAATCAAGAAAGACCCAAGCATCCTAGTCGTATTTCTCGACTTTCGATTGATTGGCAGCGACCTAATTATGAAAGTGATGATTTATTAAAAAAATATCGTTTACAACATTACAATGAAACAGTCGTTAGCGATAATCGAGCACGCCCCGATGAACTGAAACGGCGGCATGCACGCTATTTTGGCACGATTTTACACAATGCACTTCAACAGATTACAGAAACAGGCCACCAACACTGGAACCAAGCACGCATTAAAAATCAGGAAGCCTTTTGGCAAAAGCAGTTAGAGCAAATGGGAACACCTAAAAGTTTATCCATAGAACAATCTCATAAAATATCTCTATCAGTTGATAAAATGTTAAAGAGTAAAGTGGGAAATTGGTTGTTGGATCACCAACACCCATCCAGCTCATGCGAATTAACCCTATGGTCAAACCGCTATAAGCAATTGAAAGAATTGATCATTGACCGTACATTTATTGACGCTAAGGATAATACTCGCTGGATTGTTGATTATAAAAGCAGTGAACCCGATCACAACCAAAATATCGATGAATTTGTCACTCAAGAAGCCGAGATATATAAGCAACAGCTGGCAAATTACAGGGAGTTGTTCAAAAATCATAGCGAACCAATCCGAACAGCTCTCTATTTCCCCTTGCTTGATATATTTCATGAAATTAAATTTTAAGTGAGCATATTCAGGTTTTTTATTCTCATGTAGAATAAGGCGGTTAAACACAACGGGTTTTTAAGGTACATCATAGGCAGTTATGTCCGATATTGAGAATTTAACCATCATGTTTACCGACATAGTCGGGTTTTCCAACATGGTCGCGTCACTCCCACGAACGGAAAGTGAGAGGGTATTAAAGCAGCATGACAAAATATTACAAAAAGTCATCAAACGCTTTGGTGGCCGGACGATTAAATCCGTTGGAGACTCATTCCTCGTTGTCTACCGCTCACCTACTGATGCTGTACTTTCTGCAATGGCAATGCAAGATAGCTTGTGTGAATATAATAATAAGGAAGAAAACAAACATAAAATCATTATTCGCATTGCCTTAAACACCGGAGAAGTTCGTTTAACCTCCAATGATGTTTTTGGTGACGCTGTCAACATCGCAGCACGGCTAGAAAGTAGAACCCCTGCTGGAGCCATTCTACTTACTGAATCCGTTTACCTCTCAATGAATAAAAATGAGGTGACGCTTAAAGAATTAGGCAAACATCGCTTTAAGGGCATTCCTCAGCCAATTAGTATCTATCAGGCAAAGCACAAAAAAACAGAAAACCCTAACCCATTATTTGCCAACTATCCTTATGGAGGAGCCCATAAACAGTTAAAGCCTGCCAGTAGGAATATTTTCACATTTGGTAAATTATTTGTTGGGCTGAATGCAGCGATAATTACCGCCTTTGTCACTTGGTGGTCAACAATCAACTATATGCCTGGTATTCAGAAGATCGAACTAGATAAGGTTCAGGTTGAATATCGTATACCAACAACAGATACAGACCCCAAAATCATCGTCAGCTCTAACGACTATACGGAAGATAACATTATCAGCTTTGAGCCTGATATCACTGGGGAAATTGTTGAAAAAGCAGGACCGTTAATAAAGGATAAAAATTATGAAGCACTTAGAGAACTGGTTAGTAACTATGAAACAGATTACCCCGATAATGCCTATCTAAAAGTCTTGGCAGCCCACGCGGATATGTTTTATAAAAATTATGAAGCCAGTATCAGTGGATATAAACTCGCACTTGAAAGCGATCCAACATTAGCCGACGATGACTTGCTTTCAAGAAATTTAGTAAGGTTGCTTGAACACCAACGTTTAAAAGCTAACCAAATGCTCGCTCGTTACCTGAGTGAACCCATGATCAGCTCATTAAGGCGGCGGACAGCACAATCTGGTCTACGTGGCCGCTATGATGCTTTTTATTTACTAATAGACTCTGGTAACCCCGAAAAAGTCGACAAAGTGGGTTTAAATATGTGGGATTTGCGTGAACTGGAAGAATGTTCCCTTAAAAAAGTCGCGATAAAAGAATTAAAACGCCTAAATGACCCAAAAGCATTACCCGCTTTGAAAGAAGTCGCCAATATGAGCCTATGGAAAAAGCTCAGGTATACATGCTTACGTAATGATGTCAAAGACGCTATCAAACAGTTAGAAGAGAAAGGAAAAGACAAAAAACAGAAGAAGAAAGATACCAAACAAGCACCTACAAAGACGGAAACCGAGTCAACGAATGAAACAAAGGTAAAAGCAAGTGGAGAACCAGAGGTAAAATCAAGCGAAACGCCAGAGGTAAAATCGCTCGAAGAAGCCAAAAAAGAAAGAGAGTAATAAAATTAACTTCTTTTCTGGCTATAAATAAATACCTTGACTATAAAATAAACCTTATAGTGATGAAAATACCTGAACCAGCATTCTAATAGCCGTTATTGCTAATAAGACTGCAAATACCTTTTTCAACTTTACACCATCTAGTTTCGAGCCTAGCCATACACCGACAGGGGCAAAAGCAACACTTAATGGTATGAGAACCATTAAGGATAGTAAATTCACATAACCCCAAGTGCCCGTGGGCGCATCAGCAGGAGTGGTTGCAAATAACAGCAACACAATTGCACCAGGTAGAGAAATTAGTAAGCCAAAAGCAGCTGATGTACCGACAGCACGATGAACCGCATAATTACAGGCAGTCAAGATAGACACTCCAAAAGTACCGCCACCAATACCAATCATGACAGAAAAGAAGCCAATAATACTTCCTATAAACCCTTGAAAAGGCATAGGCGGCAACTGCTGAAAGAAAGCAGATCGATCACTGCGAAAGTAGAGATTAAAGGCCATAAACAATGCCACTAAAGCAAACAAGAATGTAAAATAACGGCCGTCAAATAATGTTACAAACCAACTTCCAAGAAGAACACCTGCCACCATAAAGAGCAACCAGCGTTTAATTAATGGCCAATCTATATTGCCACGATTATGATGGGCTCGAATAGAAGATAATGAAGTGGGAATAATCGTAGCTAATGATGTGCCGGTTGCAATCACCATGGCATTACTCGCCTCTACCCCAAAATATTGAAAGAGGAAATACAAAACGGGCACATTAATAATGCCACCCCCTACTCCTAACAAACCAGCTAAGGTTCCAGCCAGCATCCCAGCAGCGATTAATCCTAATACAACGGGCAATAACTGACTTACTTCACCCACTACCTACTCCTCAATTCACATAAAAAATAAAACGTTATACCTAAGGCTATGGCATTAATAAAGCAATTCAATACCCCTAGCGAATAAAATTACAGTACAATGGCCGCCTCGTTAATCAACAATATTAATTAGTGTCTATTACCATGTCACATTCTGCTATTGAAAACCTTAATCTAGCCTCTCAAGATATATTGATATCGCCTGAAGAGCTGAAATCTAAGTTACCTGTTACTGAAGCAGCACAAGCCACTATTCTGGCAGGCCGCCAAACCGTTAACAATATACTGGATCGTAAAGATAACCGCTTAATTGTTGTTATTGGCCCTTGTTCGATTCACGATGTCGATGCAGCTATGGATTATGCTCATCGCTTAAAAGCACTATCTGAAGAGGTGAAAGATTCACTGGCTATTGTGATGCGTGTCTATTTTGAAAAGCCACGGACAACCGTTGGCTGGAAAGGCCTAATTAATGATCCACATTTGAATGGCTCATTTGAAATTGAAGAGGGTTTGCATATCGGCCGTAAACTTCTTTTAGATATTGCAGAATTAGGCTTGCCCACAGCGACTGAAGCGCTTGATCCTATCTCTCCACAATATCTCCATGATTTAATATCATGGTCAGCCATTGGTGCACGAACAACTGAATCACAAACCCATAGAGAAATGGCCAGTGGTTTGTCCTGTGCCGTAGGCTTCAAGAATGGTACTGATGGCAGCCTTACAGTTTCTATGAACGCTATGCAGTCTGTATCCAGCTCCCATCACTTTTTAGGTATTAATAGTGAAGGTCGTGTTGCCGTGATTCGTACAAATGGTAACCCCTACGCACATGTTGTACTTCGTGGCGGCGGCGGTAAACCTAATTATGACTCAGTCAGTATTACGCTATGTGAACAAGAATTGCGCAAGAATGAGATGGTCGAGAATATAATGGTTGATTGTAGCCATGAGAACTCCAATAAAAACCATGAGCTCCAGCCTTTAGTATTGGAAAACATAACCAATCAAATACTAGAAGGTAATAAATCAATCATGGGACTTATGATTGAGAGTAACATTGGAGCAGGTAATCAAAAAATGACCGAAGACCTCTCAGATCTACAGTATGGCGTTTCTATCACTGATAAATGTATTGACTGGGAAACAACAGAGCAAGTATTACGTTCGATGAATGAGAAATTGAAAAGCGCGTTACCTAATCGCTAAATTTCATATTCAAAAGTTTAACCTGTATAGATTAACACTAAAAAGCCGAGCAGCTAGCTCGGCTTTTTAGTGTTTGTTCGTTCTATTTGATTATTAGTAAATAGTAATAGCTAAGCAACATCCAACTGCTCTACGTACTCACTAAGCTCGGTAAAGCCTCCGATATGCTGTTGCCCATGAAAAATTTGCGGTACGGTTTCAACAGGTTTACCAATCGTTTTCTCCAGATCTGCTTTACTAATACCCTCCTCGATAATATCAATCCAGCGAAAGTCATAGTTTTTCATTTCCAGTAACTGCTTGGCACGGACACAGTAACCACAAGTGGGACGACCAAAAACTGTAAAACGTTGCATATCTCTATGTGCTCCTATTAACAATATCAATCCATTCATTATGGTAGCAGTTACACGTAGAATAAAATTAAAAGCTTTTATATGATCGATTAGTTTTCCATATGGCAGTCTATACTGCTACTAGGAAAAAGAATGAATACCCACTGCTTTGCGTAATTTTGCTAATAAAGGGCTTGCATAGCTTCTCGCCTTTTCTGCTCCTTCTTTCAATACTGCCTCAATATGAGCAGGGTTTTGCAGCAACTCGTTATAATGTTCACGGGCATCACTGACTTCACTGTTAACCAATTCAAATAATTGTTTTTTAGCTTCTCCCCAGGCAATACCATCCGTAAATGCTTGTCTCATCTCCTCAGTTTGTTCCGGTGATGCAAATGCTTGCCATACCTGGAAGACAGTAGAAGTATCCGGGTCTTTTGGCTCACCAGGCTCCAGTAAATTCGTCTTTATTTTATTAATATGTTTCTTCAATTGCTTTTCAGGTAAAAATAAAGGGATGGTATTATTGTAGCTCTTACTCATCTTACGGCCGTCTAAACCTTGAAGTACCGCTACGTGATCATCAACTACCGCTTCAGGTAAAACAAAGTGCTCGCCATAATGATGGTTAAAGCGCCCAGCAATATCCCTTGCCATTTCGACATGCTGAATTTGATCCTTACCAACCGGTACCCTTGTTGCGTTAAACATCAGAATATCTGCAGCCATCAGTACTGGATAACTATAAAGCCCCATCGTCACGCCAAAGTCTGGATCCTCACCTGCTTGCTCATTGCCATCTACTGCTGCTTTATAGGCGTGGGCGCGATTCATAAGTCCTTTAGCCGCCATACAGGTTAAAAACCAACAAAGTTCTGGAATTTCAGGAATATCTGACTGGCGATAAAATACAACATTATCAGTATCCAAACCGAGAGCAAGCCATGTGGCTGCAATCTCCATACTGGATTGATGGACTTGTTTGGGGTCTCTTGACTTAATAAGGGCATGGAAATCGGCCAAAAAATAAAAAGACAAATTATCAGACTGGCGACTCGCTTCAATCGCTGGGCGAATCGCACCAACATAGTTGCCTAAATGAGGGGTACCTGTAGTAGTGATGCCAGTTAAAACACGTTGTTGCATGGAATTTCCAATGGGTTAAAAATAAGTGAATTTATATGAAAAATAGACACATCATAAACAAATGTTATTGCTCAATTCAGCGCCATGTTTATTTTAGGAACCTCTGATTAACCTCGAATGATTTCTGCGTGAGTCTAAAATGCGTTTAGGCACTTGAAAAATGCTCCTGCATTTTCAATGTACCCTCCATCCATGGAAGGCAAGGCGGGCTTCGCTGCTAATGGCCATAGTCCTTAGTAAGAAGTCCAACACCGCATAAACGCATTTTAGCCACGCCCTCCGGGGCTTACAGGTGTTACCGAGGTTAATCAGAGGTTCCTTTAATATTACAAGCTATATTAACTGAAAACCTGACTTTAATAATGCTTTAAATAGTATATATAATCTCTGCATGGGCTATTACGACTCACTCACACAACTAAAATTTATTCACCGGTAAAGATAAAAATTGCTTAAGAACAGTTAGTAACATTACTCCATCTTTTGCCCCAGCCAGCTCACGAATGGAGTGCATTCCAAAGGTAGGCAGCCCAATATCAAGTGTCTTTACTCCAATACCTGATGCTGTAATTGGACCAATTGTACTGCCACAGCCTAAATCACTTCTGGTTACAAACTCCTGTACAGGCACATCAGACAATTCACACAAGTGTTTAAATACACTACTGGTTTGACTGTTTGTGGCATAACGTTGGTTAGAATTCACTTTCACCACTGGCCCACAATTAAGTATTGGACCGTGATTGCTATCGTGTACATCTGCATAGTTTGGATGAATACCATGAGCGTTATCTGCAGAAATCATCATCGAGCGATCTAAGACTCTAATTCTCTCTTCATTATCTGGAAATAAACGTTGTAAACACTGCTCCAACATAGGCCCTTGTGCACCACAAGCAGAGGCACTGCCCACTTCTTCGTGATCATTACAAACTAATAAGGCTGGACTTTGACTATCTGAAGCGATTAAGGCTTGTAAACCAATATAGCAGCTCAGTAAATTATCTAATCGAGCTGATGCAATAAACTCTTGCTTAAAACCAATCAACGCGGGTAATTGAGTATCATAAAAACATAGCTCATAATCGAGCACTTTATCGCAATCATTAATACCTTGCTCATTTAACTGCTCCTGTAACAACTGCCTAAAATCCACTTTCTGCTCTTTATCTACCTGCATTAACACCGGTGGCATGTGCTTTTGCTGATTAATCTTATTATTTTGATTCGCTTCTCTGTTTAAATGAATTGCCAAGCTGGGAACCGTTGCTACAGGCTGATGGAAATCAATAAGAGAAGAGCTTAATTCACCTTGGCTATTACGATAAATAACCCGACCTGCGATAGAAAGGTCACGATCAAACCATGGGTTCAGCAATACCCCCCCATAAATCTCAACACCTAATTGAAAATAGCCATTGGTATGCATTTCTGGATTAGGTTTAATTTTTAAGCAAGGGCTGTCAGTATGGGCACCCACCATAGGCATACCTTGCTCTTGCATCAGTTCTGGAATATAGCGAAATGCAATAATTGAAGAGTCATTACGAGTAAAAAAGTACCCATTACCCGATGTTAATTGCCAGGGCTCACTTTCGTTAAGTTTATGAAAACTCGCAGCAAGCAATTGTTTTTCCATCGCTGCCACAGCATGGAAAGGGGTCGGCGACTGCCCTAAAAACTCCAATAAACCGTCATTCATTTTATCTTGTTCCGCTTGCTCTATCGCTTCGCTCATTTACAGCTCCAACTCTTATCAAAGGAGAAAGGCAAATGTAATCTACCCTATTTTGTTTTACTAAAAAATAATTATCGAGACTCTATTAGGGTCTGTTGACGTTTCATTATTACTCTTGCACCAGTAATATTACATCAATGTCCAAATCAGTAAAAAGCCGCCTAATAATAGGCGGTAAATGACAAAAGGCATCATTCCAATTTGACTAATAAATTTCATAAAATAATGTATACAAATAAATGCGCTCACGGCTGATAGAACAACACCCAATAACAAATCACCCCAATTAACCGAGGGCAACCCTAATAATTGCAGTGTTTTATATCCACCGCTTAATAAAATAACTGGAATGGCTAATAAAAAAGAGAAGCGCGCCGCAGAATGGCGACTTAAACCACAAAATAATGCTGCTGTAATGGTAATACCTGAACGCGAAGTTCCTGGAATCAATGCTAACGCTTGAGCACATCCGATGATTAATGCAATAGTAATCGTAATTTCTGCCATTTGTTTGTTGTTTTGATTGTTTGAGCGATCAGCTAAACCTAATAACACACCAAATACAATGGTCGTCAATGCAATCACTATAGTTGTACGCAAGTGTGTTTCGATAAAATTATCAAAGAGTAAGCCAGCAAGTCCCGCAGGGATAGTAGCCAAAGCGATATACCAAGCAAGGCGGCTATTCTCTGTTTGCCCCTTTCCGGCTAGACTGACAAACCAATCAGAGAGAATTAAAATAATATCTTTCCGAAAATAACTCATCACCGCTATTAACGTGCCCACATGGACAGCAACGTCAAAAGCCAAACCTTGCTCCGGCCACCCTAGTAAACCTTTAGGCAATAATAAATGACCTGAGCTGGAAATGGGCAAAAACTCTGTGATACCTTGGATTAAGGCCAGTACAATAATATGAAGTATTTCCATTAAGGGTTATCTCTCCTTAGGTTAAAAAAGGACATAAAAGGAATTTATAGCTAAATAAGAAACTTAAGTCCTAATGCGTTTACGCTTTTGCCAGCTAATCTCATTCCGCAAATACGTTGGCTCAGCCTCAAGAGGACTAATAAGCTTACCCTGTCTATATGCTTCAACACCAAGCTCAGCAATATCGTAAGCACTTGTATGAAAAGACTCATGAATATCAGCATGTGTTACCGACTGTAAAACAGGATATTGCCAACCGGAACCAATGGCACATATTTGTTCGCATGGCATTTGCCTAATGTTTTTTTGGCAGTCACTCGGGCTATCAATATACCCCATATGCTTCTCATTAATGTGACTAGTTTGATGATTAACAAGCAATTCTAGTTGTATTGATGAGCCAGCTACTCTGTAGGCGGACCAGTACACCTCATCCATACGAGCATCTATCACAGGGATAATTAAGCTATTTTCCTCTGGTTGATAGGAGCGTAATGCTCCTTTCGCCATAGCTTCTAAGCTAGAAACAGCAATTAGAGGTAAATCTGCACCATAAGCCAATCCTTGAGCAATACTGATACAAATTCTTAGACCGGTAAAAGAGCCCGGGCCACCCCCAAAAGCAATCGCATCCAACTGCTTTAACGTCATTTCATTGTCAGCGAGTAAACTCTGAATCATTGGTAAGATTCGCTGGGTATGTTCTCTAGGGGCAAGGATGGTTGATTCTTTGATAACATCTTGCTCTGTCACTAATGCAACTGAACAGGCATCACTTGAAGTATCAATAGCTAGAATGGCTGGCATAAATAAATCTGTCGTTTTCGAGTATTTCTCAGATGTCTATAATACAAAAAGCCCCTGCCGGTTAAAACAGGGGCTTTACTATTAATTAAGCTGAAATAGCTTATTTTTTAGCTTTTGATTTACGTGCTCGCTTAGTAACCTTCTTTTTAGCTGGTGCTTTACGAGCTGGTTTCTTAGCTGAGGATGCTTTCGCTTTTTTAGCTTTACGCTTTTTAGGCTTGGCTGTTGCTTTCTTTTCAGCGGCCTTAATTTTTGCTTTAGCCTTTTTCTCAGTTGCTTTTACTTTAGCAGCAGCCTTTTTCGCAGCAGCCTTAACTTTCTTAGCAGCGACTTTTGCCAATGAGCTTTTCTTTTTCTTTTCGAAGGCCGCGACGGCTTTTTTAAGATCGGCTTCGGCTTTTGCATCTAAGCCAGCAGAATAAGCAGCAATTTTTTCTTTAGCAGCGGCTTCTGCTTGCTTAACAGAGTCTAAAGCAACTACTTTAGTAAGAGATAAACTGGCTGTTTTTGCCTTAGTTCGTAATTGAGCAGCTTTCTCAGTCGCTTTCTTAACAGCATTTGATGCTGAAACTGCTGTTCGTTTACTAGCGGCGGTTTTAAGTCTAGCAGCTTTCTTTTTGGCAGCTGCTGCTTTCTTCCTAGCAGCGGCTATAACAGAAGCTTGTTTTTTAATACTGGCTTGTACACTATCAACCGAAGCTTGCGCTTTGGAGACTGCGGGTGATGTTACTTTTTTAACAACTGCTTTTTTCGTGGCAACTTTTCGCTTTACGCGACGTTTTGTCGTAGATTTTTTCGCAACTCTAGCCATGGGATTCTCCTCGGAAGATGATGAAATCATGGTACTGTTTATAGTAACTATTATTGTTATGAAACATCATTGCTCCACTACAATATGTAAAAATTATAGTACGCAATTGAATGTTCACAACAAATAGTATTTGAAAAAGCGATTTTTTGCACGTTTTTCAAGGTTTTTTCCATAAAAAATCAAAAAAATACTGCTTTTATCTGATTTTTTTGATTTTTTCTAAGAAAAACTATTTTTTATCGTTGAAAGACGTAATCAAAATTAAAAATAATCATCACGAATCAAATTGCCTTTTATTAGGTTTTACAAAGAAATAAATGAATTTTTCTATACAAATAGATTTAATACATTGCTATAGAAAACGACCGGGAGTGATTTTTTAGTATTTTCGAAGGTTAAAAAGAGAGAAAAATTAATAATATCCATTATATTTTTAACCTTCATAAACAAAAAAAGCCCTGTTAGGGCTTTTTTAAAGAATAGTATTAATAGAATTATTGTAATGCGGAGAATAAATGGCTTTTTATCTCATCAACATTACCTACTCCTTCGACACGGTGATACTTAGGAGCGGGGCCACCTTGTTGGTCAGTAAGGTTTTTATAGAAATCAACCAATGGCTCTGTTTGATCATGATAAACTGTTAAACGCTTTCGAACTGTCTCTTCTTTGTCATCGTCACGTTGAATAAGTGCTTCACCTGTCTCATCATCCACACCTTCTTGCTTAGGCGGGTTATAAGTCACATGATAAATGCGACCAGAGTCCAAATGAACACGCCGACCACTGAGGCGACTGACAATTTCTTCATCCTCTACATAAATTTCGACGACATTATCAATCGCTACACCTGCATCAACGAGTGCTTGCGCTTGAGGAATAGTCCTTGGGAAACCATCAAATAAAAAGCCATTTTTACAATCATCTGCTTGAATACGTTCTTTAACTAAAGCGATAATCAGGTCATCGGAAACCAATCCACCCGATGCCATAATATCTTTCACTTGCAGACCTAGCTCTGTTCCTTCACGAACAGCCGCCCTCAACATATCACCGGTAGAAATTTGGGGTATCCCAAATTTCTCCATAATATACTTAGCCTGAGTGCCCTTACCCGCACCGGGGGCACCTAATAAAATAACTCGCACCTGGAAACTCCTATTATTTACTACTTACTGACTAAAATGATGGATTACTTATTATTATACTTTTACACGGTAACTAAGATAACATGGTGACAAGTACAATCTCAACCAAAAGTCATTAGATCTTAGGCTATACTCGCTTTGCCTGCTGCCACCATTGTTCCAGAGTTTCTGAAGACTGCTGCTCAAGGGCTTTTCCCTGCTCTCTTGATGTTGTTTCCATGTGGCGAAAACGCTGTTCAAACTTATTATTTGCTCTTCTGAGAGCCATTTCAGGCTCAATTTTTAGGTGGCGGGCAAGGTTAACAACGGTAAATAATAAGTCTCCCAACTCTTCCTCTATCGCGGAAGGTTGCTGAGAGATACTCTCTTGAGACTGTGATACAGCCTCTTTTAATTCGTCTATTTCCTCAAAGAGCTTATCATAGACACCTGATATATTTTCCCAATCAAAACCGACAGATGCCGCTCTTTTTTGGAGTTTCAAGGCTCGCATAGTAGCGGGTAAGGCTCTAGGGACATCATCCATTATTGCCTGATGGCCTTTTTGCTGACGCTCTTCCTGTTTTATTCTCTCCCACGAGGCTTTAATTTTCTCTTGCTGCCGATCATCATTTAAAGCATTGAGATCAATCCTGCTTTCTAAAGTGCCTTCGGGGAAAACATGGGGGTGGCGGCGCAAAAGTTTAGTGGTAATCGCAGAGACTATATCGTCAAAATCGAATATCCCATCTTCTTTTCCAAGTTGGCTATAAAAGATAATTTGGAATAATAAATCACCTAATTCTTCTTTTAATTGTTGGGGGTTTTCTTCTTCTATTGCGTCAACAACCTCGTAAACTTCTTCTATCGTTGAGGACACAATGGTTTTATACGACTGCGCCCGATCCCAAGGGCAGCCATATTCAGGCTCTCGTAAACGGGACATTAACAATTTTAAATCATTGAGGTTGAAAGGCTTTTTATCTGTAGCTTCTGTCATGAGTGTTTACGACCAGCCGATGCGATATTAGGTAATTGGTTAATACGCGCTAAAATACGGCTTAATTCTGTAAAATCTCTTATCTCAATAGTCATTACCATATCTACCGTATGCTTACCTCTGTCTGATAATGTTTGCATTGCGATCACGTTAATACGTGCATTATCAAGTAATACCGTAATATCACGTAATAAGCCCTTACGGTCATAGGCTTCAATAATAATCTCAACTTCATACTTTTCTTGTGGTGCTTCACCCCAGCTCACTTTAATAATGCGTTCAGGCTCATCGTTATGCAGCTGTAAAAAATTACGGCAATCTTTACGGTGAATAGAAACCCCTCTTCCTTGAGTAATATAACCACTGATTTCATCTCCCGGTAAAGGATGACAGCAATTAGCAATGGATGTCATTAAATTACCAACACCATCAATATAAATATCATTCTCGGCTTTTGTCGGCGTTTTTTGGACCAAATGAATTGTAGGCTCTTCTTTAGGTTCAATGAGCTTTTGTGCAGCTCTAACTACCTGACTCACACCAATATCGCCAGAGCCGATATTGGCATAAAGCTCATCCACATCCTTTTGTTTTAACGCTTTTATGAGCTCTTCAAAATCAATTTCGCGTAAACCTAAGCGCTTAAGCTCTCGATCAAATACAGCTCGACCATCAGCAATATTCTGATCTCGTGCCTGCGCCCCAAACCACTGCCTTACCTTTGCTCTTGAGCGTGAAGTTTTTAGGTAGCCCAAGCTTTCTATCAACCAATCTCGGCTAGGCACACTATGCTTACCAGTCAAGACTTCGACTTGATCTGACGTTCGTAATATATGATTTAATGGGACAATACGCCCATTCACTTTTGCTCCCCGACAACGATGACCAATTTCTGTATGGATACGATAGGCAAAATCCAGTGGCGTTGAATTTTGAGGCAGGTCAACAATATGGCCATCGGGTGTAAACAAATAAATACGATCCTGCTCTATTCCCTGAGTTAAATCATCAACGAGAGGATTTACACCTAACTCTTCATGCCACTCCAAAACTTGGCGTAGCCATTCGATCTTTTTTTCGTAACTATCTTTGCTGTCACTGTTGGAACTAGAATCTGTTCCCTTATATCGCCAGTGTGAGCAGACGCCAAATTCGGCTTCTTCATGCATTGCATGAGAGCGAATTTGTACTTCAAGCACTTTATTTTCTGGGCCTAAAACAGCAGTATGTAATGAGCGGTAGCCATTTTCTTTTGGGGCAGCAATATAATCATCAAATTCATCAGGAATATTTCGCCACATCGTGTGCACAATACCCAATACTTCATAACAATCTCTAGCCGAAGGCACCATAATCCTGACAGCGCGAATATCATATACTTCAGAAAAACTAATTCCTTTTCGTTGCATCTTCCGCCAAATACTATAAATATGCTTAGCTCGACCAGAGACATCCGCTGTTAAATCATGTTTTTTAATCTGTGTATTAAGTGCTTTAACAACCTTATCGATATATGTTTGCCTTGCTAAACGTTTTTCATCCAGCAATTTCGCAATACTCATATATTCTTTAGGCTTTAGGTAACGAAAAGCTAAATCTTCCAGCTCCCATTTGATATGTCCAATACCAAGGCGATGTGCTAGTGGTGCGTATATATCAGAAACTTCACGAGCAACTTTACGTTTAGTCTCTTCAGAAGCATTTTTTACAGCACGGATAGCACAGGTTCTTTCAGCCAGCTTAATGAGCGCAATACGCACGTCATCCACCATCGCCACGAGCATTTTACGAACATTTTCAACTTGCTCGGCAGACTGCTTACCAAAAACTTCTTCTTCTGAGTCATTGCGTAGTGAACGAATGGCTGCCATCCGCAACACTCCTTCAACCATACTAGCAACAACATCACCGTAGAGCTGGGACACATCTTCAATTGATATTTTCTTCTCGCGAACACTACGATAGATAACAGCAGCCACAATAGCATCTTGGTCCAATTGTAAATCTGCCAATATATCAGCCATTTCAAGGCCGGCAACAAAACTACTGGCATGAGTAGACCATATATTATCGCTAGCGATTGCTTGTTCTTCAGCTGACTGTATTGTTGCAGCAACATCCAAGAGTATTTCGCGGGATGATTCCGGTAGTTTAGTTAAATGGATAATACGATCTGCCCACTCATTGATATCAATATTGCGGGGCAGTGAGGTCGAATAAGATTGTCTAACTTGAACCATATACTATATCACTTCTACCTTGAATTGATTGATGTTGAGCGTTGGGCGCTCTGAAATCAATCGTAGTTTACTCTGCAGCAACCCAGGAAGGGAGGACAAAAAGGCCCATAATTTCACTATGAAAGGTCTGTGGAAACATATCCATGACACCCATCGTTTTAAGTTTATAGTTATGACTGCACAAAATTTGTGCATCTCTGGTAAAGGTTGTGGAATCACAAGAGACATAGACAATACGTTTCGGCATAAGTTTATTAATATTTTCACAGATTGTACTCGCACCTCCACGAGGTGGATCCAAGATAATTCCATCATATTGCTGCCCATGTTGATCTAACTCATCTATTGAAGATAAATCCATGTGCAAAAAATGCACATTTTTACACTGATTGCTTTCTGCATTATCAGACGCTCTAGATACCATACCCTCTACACCCTCAATACCCGTGACTTCCTTTGCGAATAAAGACAAAGGGAGTGAGAAGTTTCCGATACCACAAAATAAATCCAAAAAACGCTCATGAGGCTGAGGGCTCAGGAGGCTTATAGCCTGCATAATCATCTGCTGATTGACCTTAGCATTCCCCTGGATAAAGTCTTGGGGGTGATAGCTCAATTGTAAAATACGATTATGTGAAGTATTAATCTGTATGCTGTAAGACAAACGCGGATCAACACAAGCGCTGCCCAGATCTTGTAAAGCAGCTTGCTTTTTGCCCTGATACCAACATTGGGCATTGAATAATTTCAAATCTCGCTGTAAATGTTCACGAACTGATACATCAATTGGACGAGTATGTCGTAACACAACCCCAATAGTTACTTCAGAATGGACTAATTCTATATGGCTAACAGCTGGCTGATATTGGATAAGCCAATCTCTTATTGGCTGTAATAAGCATGATAATGATTTTTCCATCACCGGGCATTGATTAACATCAACCAGCTGCTTACTATTCTTCTGTCTAAAGCCTAATGTCACTTCTCCAGACTTAATAGTGACACCTAGACGAACACGTTGGCGATAGTGGTATGTATCACTCACAATCGTAGGCAATATAATTTCAGGCTCAATATCTGCCCAACGTTTTAACTGCTGAATAACAGCATCCCGTTTAAAACGATGTTGCTCTTCAGCAATCATATGTTGTACATGGCAGCCGCCACATACACCATAGTATCGGCATTCTGGCTCAGTGCGCTTAGATGAAGGTTGAATCACTTCGACTACAGATCCTTCAATAAAGCGTGATTTTTCAGAGACTATCTTTGCAGATACCGCTTCGTCCGATAAGGCGCCCTCTATAAATATCGTTTTTCCATCAATAGTAGAAATCCCTCGGCCATCATCACTAAGACGATCAACCAAAATTCTCTCTATAATACTTGGCTTAGAATGACGGTTAGCAGCTCTAAGGGGCTTTTGTGATTTTCTTTTCGGCTTATAGAAGTTCGCCATAATCACTCATAATCATCAATACAGTTTTTGACATCACTTTGTCCTTAACTGTAGTCATCAGGAAATGTAAGAAAAATAAGTTACTTACTGAAAAGAATCGCCAAATGTTCAATACTTGACAATAATTAAGTCTGTTTGAAAACACCAGACGATAAATATCTATCTCCACGGTCACAAACAATCGCAACGATTACTGCATTTTCGACGGTTTGACTCAAACGCAAAGCTCCTGCTATGGAACCTCCTGAAGACACACCTGAAAAAATACCCTCTTCTTGGGCTAAAGCACGCATCGTATCCTCAGCTTCTTGCTGACCCATATCGATAATTTGATCAACAAAAGAGTCATCATAAATTGTAGGGATATAGGCTTTAGGCCAGCGCCGAATACCAGGGATATTCGCGCCATCTTCAGGCTGCAAACCAACAATCTGAATATCAGGATTTTTTTCTTTAAGGTAACGGGATGTTCCTGTAATGGTGCCTGTTGTTCCCATAGAACTTACAAAGTGAGTAATCGTTCCTTTAGTCTGCTCCCAGATCTCCGGGCCTGTCCCTTCATAATGCGCCAGAGGATTATCACTATTGCCAAATTGATCTAACACACGCCCTTTGCCCTCTGCCTGCATTTTTAACGCGAGATCACGAGCACCTTCCATACCTTCATCTTTAGTCACTAAGATAAGTTCTGCACCATAAGCTGTCATTGCCTCTTTGCGTTCGTCAGTTGCATTCGCAGGCATAATCAAAATAATTTTGTACCCTTTTATTGCAGCTGCCATGGCTAAAGCAATACCTGTATTACCGCTAGTCGCTTCAATTAAGACATCACCTGGCTTTATATCACCCCTCTCTTCAGCCCTGACAATCATCGATATTGCAGGACGATCCTTAACTGAACCGGCGGGATTATTACCTTCGAGTTTCGCTAAAATTGTATTACTCGTATTACGAGCCAAACGTTGCAACCTTACGAGAGGCGTATTGCCTATACAGGCTTCAATAGTAGGGAAATCGATCATGAAATAAGGCCTTTGAATGACTAATGCACTTGCGAATCTAGATCGGTTATTTTACCCTTGATTGCTTGGTGCTGCTAGGTGAATCATAAATTCAATGAAACAATAAGTGGCATCTATTCTTCCAATCAATCGATCAGCGTCAATAATATACATATAGGCACTTATGTCTGAATATAAATGGCTTAAAATCAGTCTTAGTGCTGTCATTATTCTTGGGATGATTGTTATTGTTTTTATCTTCCCCAAACTGACATCTCAATCCCAATTTTTTGTATTTACTACTATTGCTTCAATGCTTGCAGGTGCTTTATTACTCACCATTACACCTATCACCAAGCAAATACTCTCACTACTAGGCCATCTGAACCAAAATGGTGAACTGTCAGGAAAACGCAAACCAAGTATTTTGATAGTAGATGACAGTGCGGCAAATAGGCGGATTCTCAACGAAATGCTAAATACACTATCACTATCAGCCGTTGAAGCAAGTAGTGGCAAACAAGCTTTATCTGTTTATCAAAAATATGAGATTCAACTAATCTTTATGGACATAGAGATGCAAGATCTAAACGGTATGGATACAAGCAAAATAATTCGGGCTCAAGAAAGCACTGACCAAAGAACACCTATCATTGCCACCAGCGCTCATAATAGCAGAGACAAAATACTTCTGGCGTTAGCGTCGGGATTCGATGACTACCTAACAAAACCTATAGATGTAGAGCAGTTAAAAATCACAACCGATCGCTGGTTAAAGAGTGCGAATGCAAATGAAGCCGGAGAAAAACAATATAAAAAAGAGCTTATACCCACTTCATTGCCTACAACTGAAACCGATTTAGAACCTGCCGACCTTGATATAAATCATAATGTCGAAAAGATCAGTAAAGAAACAACTAAAAAAGTCGTCGATATTAAAAAATCCCTTATCTATAGCCATAACAATAGAGATCTGGCAAAAGATATGCTGGCTATGCTAATCACTATGGTTAGTAAAGAAAAAAATAATATGATTACTTTTTTCCAACAAGAAACGTGGGATGAACTGGGAGAGTTAGCCCATAAACTTAATGGTGGAAGCTGTTATTGCGGTGTTCCAGAATTACAAGAATACGCTAAAATTTTAGACGAATCGATTGAAAATAGAGAATTAGATACAGCTAAAAAAACCTTTCCCAAACTACTACAAGCCATGGACGATCTGCTAGCGTGGCAGGAAGAATACGATCTTGATGTTATTTTTGATATCTAAACTCGGCACTACTTATAATCTCACTAGATAAATAATTCACGGCTTTTTATCACCCGGCCTTGCAAATGAAGATTCAACGCTGTTCGAGCAATAGCTTTTGCTGATTTGCGTACAGACGGATCACTATACTTACTTTCTGCAATGGATAATAAATGGGAGCCTGGATAGCAAATAGATAAATTCTTAATACTTGAATCAGATTCAAGAACGAATCCCTCATCAGCAACAAAATAATAATTATGATGCGCCTCTATAAGTTCACCAGTAGTGGACTCTGCTGTAAAGTCTATGGCATACCCTAATTCTGCCAACAAAGAAAATTCGAACTGCCTCAAAGTACTTTCTAAATCTTCTTGTTGAGAAAGTTTTAACAGTAATAGTGTATACAGGTGATAAATATCCGGCGCAGCATCTTCATGCTTCAACAGATAAATTAATAATTCATTCGCATATAATGCGCTATAGAGAAATTTATTCTTTAATGCAAAGGCATCAGCAACCGCTTCTATTCCTATCAGCGTTTTAAGTTCACTTTTACCCTGCCAGGATATAAGTAGTTTAATAAAAGGTTGGAATAAATGCCGTTGACGTTGTTTGGGTTGACGAGCCCCCTTAGCAACTAGAGTTAATCGCCCATAATCTTCTGTAAAAATATCAACAAGTAAGCTGGTATCACGATAGGGGCGAGTGTGAATGATATAAGCAGGTTGAAGTTCAGCTCGCATAAACTAATATCAGTTAGATTTTGCTAAGGCTACTTAGCATCGTGATACCCCAAGCTCCTCAATGCCCTCTCATCATCTGACCAACCAGACTTAACTTTAACCCAGGTTTTAAGCATCACTTTTTGATCGAAAAGAGTCTCCATTTCTTCTCGCGCTTGTTGGCCAATCTGTTTAATTCGTGCACCTTTATCACCAATTAATATGCGCTTTTGACCTTCCCGTTCAACCAATATTAATGCACCGATATGAATAATTTTTTCTGTTTCCTTAAATGTCTCGATCTCTACCGTCATTTGATAAGGAAGTTCATCACCTAATTGGCGAGTAATTTTTTCACGAATGAGTTCAGCTGCTAGAAAACGAGAGCTTTTATCTGTTAATTGATCCTCAGGAAAAAAATGATCACTTTCGGGAAGGTAAGATCGAATCACATCAAGCAATCGATCCAAGTTCTGATTCTGCAAAGCAGAAATGGGCACAACATCTTGTACGTTTAAAATTTCCAGCAAACGTTGTAAATGAGGTAGCAAAGTCTCTTTATTTTCAATTTGGTCAACTTTATTAACAGCGATAATAACTGGCACTTTGCTATCTTTCAGTCGTTTAGCAACAAGGTCATCTTCAGCGAACCACTGTAACTTATCAACAACGAAAACAATCGCATCAACATCTTTAATCGCCGTTGTCACAGAGTGGTTCATATAGCGATTCAATGCCTTTTTATGATCTTGGTGTAAGCCTGGCGTATCGACAAATAAGAATTGCGTATCAGCATGGGTTTTAATGCCCAGCAAATTATGGCGCGTCGTCTGTGGTTTTCGAGAAGTGATACTGAGCTTTTGGCCGAGTATATGATTTAATAATGTAGATTTACCAACGTTAGGGCGACCAACAATAGCAACATAACCACAGCGACTTGATGTTTCTTCAGTCATTATCTTTTTCCTCTATCCACTCAAGTACTTTTGCTGCAGCCAGCTTTTCTGCTTGGCGACGACTGGATGCAGAGGCAATAGGACTTTCTTTCAGTAAAGCGGTATCACAACGCACCATAAACTCTTGTTGATGAGACTGCCCTTCCACATTCACTATAATATAGTTTGGCAAAGGCAGTTGTCGTGCCTGTAATACCTCTTGCAAGCGTGTTTTTGGATCTTTGAGGTATTTATCGACCGATAGAGTTTCAAGGCGCTCTTTAAAAATACGCTGAATAAAAGCCTGGCATTCTTTCATACCTGCTTCAACAAACAAGGCACCAATAATGGCTTCAACAGTATCAGCAAGAATAGAATCTCGACGAAATCCTCCACTTTTTAACTCACCTTCCCCCATTATTAAATAGTCACTTAACGAGAACTCTCTGGCAATTTCAGCTAAGGTCTCACCTTTTACCAGGCTGGAGCGTAAGCGAGACAAGATACCTTCTTTTTCATCAGGAAATTGATTAAATAATTGTTGAGCAATGGTTGAGTTCAATAAAGCATCGCCTAAAAATTCGAGTCGCTCATTATTCTCACTACCGTAGCTACAATGGGTTAAAGCCAGTTCGAGCAGGGACTCATCAGAAAAACAGTAGCCGAGTTGTCGTTGCAACCGGTTATAATCAGGCATTTACACTTATCTCAATGGTGGGCGACAACAGTCATCTGGCTTACTACTATCAAGCACACTATTAAAAGTCAACACTACATCAATATTATGTAATAAATGAACACGTTCTTCATATTTAATCTGAACTAACGTACCTGTAGAGTTTTTTGTTACTTTAACCGACTCTGTTGCTTGACCACGAACATTATTGATATTGAATGTTTTATCTAATTTACTACGTATTTCAACTAGTGACATTCGAGGAAATGCTGGATCTTCACCTAACGCTTCCAATGTCTCTACCACAAATCGATTATCCAAATAATGAGGCCCTAACTTAGAAGCAACTAACAGTGAAAAACCAAAAATTGTAATTACAAACAGCCAGCCTAGAGCGGACAAGCCTCGTTGTTGTTTTAGGCTATACATAATTGCTCTCCTCTATATTCAACCACTGTGTTTTTATCGTTTTATTATAGTTTAGCTACTGTATAGATCCAGCACGGGAAAAGCTAGGAAGACTACTGAAACCTTCCCAATGCATCCAGATAGCGAAAGCTCTGCCTACAATGTTTTCTTCCGGAACAGGTCCCCAAACTCGACTATCCGAACTATTATTACGATTGTCACCCATCATAAAATAATGCCCTTTTGGAATGATATAGTTCTTTACATAGCGTGGATTATAATAATTTTCAGAATAGAGCACTTCTTTTCTGGTTCGGTGAGTCACATCATCTATCTTTTCTTCATATAGCTCAAAAAAAGGTCGGCCAGCAGGTAATCGAGCCTGCAACTCTTCTGAAACCTTTTCCCCATTCACAAATAACTGGTTATTCACATAATCGATTTTATCGCCCGGCAAACCAACCACTCGCTTAATGAAATAACGTTTCTCATTAGGAGGAAAGAAAACCATGACATCACCTCGCTTCGGATCATTGATATCCAATACTTTAGTGCGCACGACCGGCAAACGAATACCATAGGTATATTTATTGACAAGTATAAAATCCCCAACCTCTAGTGTTGGCACCATAGAACTGGAGGGAATTTGAAATGGTTCGACCAAAAAAGAGCGCAAAATCAGTACAATAAAAAGTACAGGAAAAAATGATTTTGAGTATTCAACAAGTGCAGGCTCTGCTTGGGTTGCATCTCTCTTTTTGCCCAGGAAAACTTTATCAACCAGAGCCACAAAACCAGAAACAAACACTAATATCACTAATATCAATGGGAAATTAATATCCATATGTAGCCTATTTCAAATTACCTTATTAATTTATCTCTTATCATTAATCGCCACATATTATCGATTTGAGGCGAACCGAAATTATTACCAACAATGTATTAACAAGCTGCAATATTATTTATCCACTTTAAGCACCGCTAAGAAAGCTTCTTGTGGTATTTCCACATTCCCCACTTGTTTCATGCGCTTTTTACCGGCTTTTTGTTTTTCCAGTAATTTCTTCTTACGGGTAATATCGCCACCATAACATTTGGCTGTCACATTTTTTCTCAGCGCTTTAACGTTGGTACGCGCAATAATTTGCCCGCCAATAGCTGCTTGTATGGCAACATCAAACATTTGCCGTGGGATGAGCTCTTTCATTTTCTCGGTTAAGCTTCGGCCTCGGCCTTGCGCATTATCACGATGGATAATCATTGCAAGCGCATCAACTTTATCACCGTTAATCATAATATCTAGACGCGTAAGAGGCGCTTTTTCAAACCGTAAAAAACTATAATCTAATGATGCAAAACCGCGACTGACTGATTTCAAACGATCAAAAAAGTCCATCACAACTTCATTCATAGGCAACTCATAACGTAGTGCAACTTGAGCACCTACATACTGCATATCTTTCTGAATACCACGCTTTTCTACACATAGAGTAATAACAGCACCCAAATGCGCCTGGGGCACTAATATATTCGCCTCTACAATAGGCTCTCGCATTTCACCGATATAACTGGGATCAGGTAATTTTGACGGATTATCGACAAGAATAACCTCGCCATCATTTTTCACAACTTCAAAGACTACTGTTGGTGCTGTAGTAATTAAATCTAAATTGTATTCCCGCTCAAGCCGTTCTTGGATGATTTCCATATGCAACATACCCAAGAACCCACAACGAAAACCAAAACCTAAAGCATCTGAACTTTCTGGCTCATAAAACAATGAAGCATCGTTTAAAGTTAACTTGGCTAAAGCCTCTCTGAATGATTCATAATCATCAGAACTCACAGGGAATAAACCTGCATAGACTTGCGGCTTTACTTTTTGAAAACCCGGCAAAGGCGGTACACTTTCGTAAGTAGCAGCATGAGTTAAGGTATCTCCTACAGGTGCACCTTGAATATCTTTAATACCCGCAACAACAAAGCCGACTTCCCCTGCTTTTAATTCTTTCAAAGGCAAACGTTTAGGAGTAAAGACCCCTACACTATCAACCACATGGGCTCGGCCAATAGACTTCGTTACAATCTTCTCTCTGAGTTTTAAAGTACCCTGTTTAACCCGTACCAGTGATACAACCCCTAGATAGTTATCGAACCATGAGTCAATAATAAGCGCCTGCAACGGCTCATCAATATCACCTACGGGAGCAGGGACTTTACGGACTAACTCTTCCAAAACATCATTAACGCCGGCACCCGATTTGGCACTACAACAAACGGCGTCCATTGCTTCAATACCAATAATGTCTTCTATCTCTTGAGCAACACGTTCAGGTTCCGCTTGCGGCAAGTCCATTTTATTGAGTACAGGAATGACTTCTAAACCCTGTTCAATAGCGGTATAGCAGTTTGCGACTGATTGTGCTTCCACACCTTGGGCAGCATCGACAACGAGCAAAGCACCTTCACAGGCCGCTAATGATCGAGAGACCTCATAAGAGAAATCGACATGCCCAGGCGTATCAATAAAGTTAAGCTGGTAGGTTTTTCCATCTTCAGATTTGTAATCTAAGGTAACACTTTGGGCTTTAATCGTAATACCGCGTTCACGTTCGATATCCATGGAGTCCAATACTTGGGCTTCCATTTCACGTGCAGACAAACCGCCACAATCTTGAATAAACCGATCAGCAAGGGTCGATTTACCATGATCAATATGGGCGATGATAGAAAAATTGCGAATGTGGCTGAGGTCGGTCACTACAGATTTAACACCGTTAATAGAAAGGAGAGAATTAAAAGAGCGCGGATTTTACCTCATTCGCCCCATATGTTCTATGAGAGACTCAACAATTGATGCAAAGCTGCTATTTACTAGGGCCTGCTCACTCTAGCAAAATCAGATCTAAAATAGCGATTTTTCCAGCTGGAGTAGCTTTTCTTTTGCTCTTAAGCCACCTGCATAACCTGTTAATTGCCCATTGCTACCTATTATTCGGTGACATGGAATAAATAGGGAAATAGCATTAGCACCATTAGCACTTGCTACCGCTCTTACCGCTTTTTTATCCCCTAGCTGCTCTGACAACTGACTATAGCTGAATGTCTGACCAAAGGGGATCTTTTGTAACTGAACCCAGACACTTTTTTGGAAATCAGTACCAGCCAGCAATAATGGGATATCGAACCTCTGTCGTTGTGATGCAAAATACTCTTCTAGCTGAGCAATAGCCTGGATGATAATGTCGCTTTTACCCTCAACAAAGCCTGCCTGAAGAACTCTCTCTAACCTATTATCAATCGCGCTACGCATCTTTCGATAACGCCAATCACAAAGACACAAGTAGTCGCCTAAAGAGCCCAAAATTAACTCACCATAGGGAGTTTTATAGAAATAAACATAGATTTTTTGCATAGCTTTTGCACAACTACAGACAATAAAAAAGCGACCAATTGGCCGCTTAATAAAAGAACAATAACTTACTCTTCAATAATAATGCTTCGGAATAAAGGGGAGCCTCTTCTTACAACTCGAATAGGTTGAGGCCTATTCGCAGGAAGAGATTTCTCTATTTTTCGAAAACTCTTAACTGAGTCGACTTCATCAAATCCGAGCTGTACCAAAATATCGCCTGGTTCTAACCCAGCAGCAGCAGCTGGGCTATTGTCTGATACCTGTTTGATAATAACACCTTCAACACCGACAGATTTACGGATCTCATCTGTCATATCTTCAACAATCAAGCCCAAGCGAGTATCAACCTTTTCGGGTGCCGAAGCCGCTATCGTCTCATTTGCTTTGCCTCGGGTGCCAACGGTTACATCCAATGTTACTTTTTTACCCTTGCGCATAATCAGCACAGGCACTGTCGAGCCTGCACGTGTCGGGCCTACTGCATGCGGCAGGTCAGAGGAAGTAGCAATACTACGACCATTAAACTTAAGAATAATATCGCCAACTTTTAGGCCACTTTTTTCTGCAGGACCATTAGGCTCCATTTGTGCTATTAAAGCGCCTTCAGGTTTTTTAAGGCCAAACGATAAGGCTAAATCTCTATCGACATCCTGAATAACAACGCCTAACCAACCGCGATCAACCCTGCCTTTATCCTTTAACTGCTCAACCACATCATTAGCCAAGTTAGAAGGGATTGCGAATGACAAACCAATCGAGCCGCCAGAGCGAGTATAAATTTGGGAGTTAATGCCAACAACATCACCATCTAAATTAAAGAGTGGGCCACCAGAATTACCCGGATTAATTGCAACATCGGTCTGAATAAAAGGAACATAATTCTGGTTACCTTCGGAAGGAATACTGCGACCAATGGCACTGATGATGCCAGCGCTGACCGAATAATCTAAACCAAAGGGAGAGCCAATCGCCAGCACCCACTCACCGACACGAGCACTATCAGAATCAGCAAACTTCAGGAAAGGAAGGTTTTTTTCTTTAATTTTTAATAATGCTAAATCTGACTGAGGATCTGTACCGATAATTTTTGCATCGTATTCACGGCGATCGATTAAACGAATAGTGACATCTGTTGCATTTTCTACTACATGGTTATTGGTAAGAATATAACCATCATCTGATATGAGAAAACCTGACCCCGTTGCACGAGCGTTGCGTTCAGGGATCTGTCGAGGGTCAAAAAAATGTCTGAAAATTTCTGGAATATTTTCGGGCAACTCCACATCTGGCTGATTCGTTGGCCTACCTTTCGCTTCAGCAGTAATTTTCACAACTGCAGGCGATTTTTTCTCGATTAAATCAGTAAATTCAGGGAAAGAACCTGCATGTGCGATTGAAGCCATTAATAACATTAATAGCAAGCCAAAAATACTTTGATAAAACTGCTTCAATCGCATACCTTTTCTCTCATCATTATTTAATTCAGTTTATATTGATTAATATGGATACACCATATTGATACAACTTCAGTTATTACTATCCAATTGCTTAATACAATCGTTTAATACGGTCTTTTAATACGATGGAAACCCCATCAGCTTCTATGTATTAATTCGGCAGGTGTAAATTTATCTATCAATACAGGTTGATAACGTTCATCATCTCGGTGATTATGCGCATGCTGCTTAATAACAAAACCACCCAATAAGAAGCCGGTTATTCCAGCCACAATAGATACACCTTCGCTTAAAAAATAAGTGTGGGCAATTCCGGCGAAAACAAGCATTAAAAACAATGGGATTAAATAGACAAATAATGAACCTTTAACAATAATATCATCAGGTATACCAATTACCACATCGTCATTAATTTCATAATTATCTGGGGCTCTACCCGCTAAGAGAACACGCAGATATGTTGGTTGAACTCCCATACGACTTAATAATGTTTGGCCACAGCCTTTTTGCGCAACACAAGAACCACAGGTAGAGCGCTGAATAGTTTCTACCAAAAGTGACTCATTATTAATAGCAACAATACGACCAGTTTCTTCTAGCATAGTTGATTAGACAGGCAAATATAAAAAAGTTTACGTAAAAAATACGCAAACAGATGAAAATCATTATAGTGGTTGTACCGACACGGCAATGCGCCGAGCTGTGGCAGTTGGTACTTCACCAACAACAGCAATACTTCGGCCGACTTGTAATGAAGCCGGGGTAACAACAACGACAGTTGCACCGTGACGAGCAGTGGCTTTTGTCAAGTCATCAGGCTGATGATTCACCACAAATACTGATATAGAGACCAAGCCATCGGCAAACATTAGCACCTGCTCGCCTTGAGCAGTTATGCGGTTACCGACAGAAACAAAACCATCTGGCAACCATTTAACCTGCCATGCGGGTTGAAACTGTTCCGTATGGCATGGTTCCACCTCCTGTACACGCCATGAATAGTCTAAATCTTCACTCGTATCAGGCTCATTTAAACCATCAGGAAATTCTATAGAAACGGTTTGTAAACGTTCAATAATCGTCGTTTTATAATAAGTGACGACCTTCAGCAAAAGACCAGTTTCTTTATCTACACTGTAACGATAGCCATAACGTAAATTATCTTTTGGCAAAATATCAAAAACAATAGCCTGACGATTAGCAACTCTTTCTAGCCCTTTTGTTTTAAGCGTATAAGCAGATAATGATGTTGAAGGCAGGATTGTAGGCCATAACCCCCAGCGTGTAGCACCTTGATTACAACCCGACAGCCCCTGCTCACGAATAACCTGACGACGGGGCCCATCCATAAAAATTAGTTGTTGGTTGACAGTATTATTTTCAACTTTATGTTTAAGCTTATAGGTCGTGATGAACCCATTAGCTTCATAAGTCAACAAACTCTGGTAATTAAAATATTTATTTGCCGCAGATAGAACAGAGAAAAGGTCTTGTAATGAACTTATAACAACTTCTTCGCTAGGCGGAGAAATCTCACCTGGCGAGCTTTTATCTGAAAAATCATCATCAGCTGAAGCTGTAAGAAGAGTAGAAAATGCACTAAGCAAAAATACAAAAAGACAAGCTATAAAACGCGGCATTAAGTAGCCCAAGTTGTGGGTTATGGTGGGCAAATAATACTATTGAACAGTAAAAATCACTAATAAACAGTAGCTCAAAAGTGAACTACTGCTCAGCGTCAGGAACTCTTACAAAAGGTAAAACACCTTGTTGAGTATTTTGTGAGTTGTTTTCAGCATGTTCAAGCATCAGTCGATTAACTTCACCTTCCATTTGCTCAAGCTGTTGTTGAGTCGCCTCATTAATAATAATAGGCTTCTGTTGAGTCCCTGCAGGGACTTGACTGCCAACCACACGAACTGATGTATCATTGCCAAGTTCAGGCTGACTAGACACTGGGGCAGAAGGAGTCGTCGGCGTACTGGCAATATTCGTTGCAGGTCCAGTTGGGGCAAACTGAACTCCGACTACTACGGCTCCAGCTACAGAAGCTGCAACTGCAAAACGTCCAAGATTGGACCAAACACTCGTTTTAGCCTTTTTCTTTGAAGAATAAGTAGGCTCATCTGCGATTGCTTCTGATATTGAGAAAGACAAATCAACAGGTTTCTCTAAATTTACATCACTACGCAGTGCTGCACTCGCTAATTGATAACGATGCCAACGGTCATTAACGTCATCAGCATCTGACTTTAATATACGTCGAAGCTCTAATTCAGAAGCTTCTCCATCCATTAATGCAGACAAAGATTCATTTAACTGTTGCTGTGCTGATTGTTCTTTTGCGGACATAAATTAACACCAATAAAAATGATGGATTATTATAAAGTTAAAATTCAGACCTGGTTTTTATGACAAAGTTCACAAAAAGTCATAATTATTTCACCGGATTAAATTTTATCAATAAATTCATAGAGTTAGGGGCAAAAGCCCACATCAACTCAAGCTATTTTCAAGCCATTAGAGGCTGAACAACCTTATCTATCGCTTCCCTAGCCCTAAAAATTCGAGACCGAACAGTACCAACTGGACATTCCATAATACTGGCAATCTCTTCATAACTCAGACCTTCCATTTCGCGTAAAGTTACAGCTGTTCTTAAATCTTCGGGCAGCTGAGAGATTGCATTTTCAACGGCCGACTGTAATTGATCACAAAACAGACTGCTTTCAGGAGTATCAAAATCCTGTAAATTATCATTCCCAGCAAAATGCTCAGCATCATCAACGTCAACATCCGTTGCTGGGGGGCGGCGCCCTCGGGATATCAGATGATTTTTAGCGGTATTAATCGCAATACGATACATCCAAGTATAAAAAGCACTATCGCCACGAAAATTTTCTAGGGCGCGGTAAGCTTTAATAAAAGCTTCTTGCACAACATCATGAACATCCGCCGTATCCCGCACATAGCGATGTACAACTGACACGATTTTATGTTGGTACTTCAATACGAGAAGGTCAAATGCCCTCTTGTCACCCTGCTGAACTCGCTCAACCAGTTGTTGATCACTGTCCTGCGCTTTCTGCGCGGTCATGTTTGCTCCCTAGCGTTTTTATTAAACTGCTTTTTAAATGATTTTTACAAACTAAGGTCATATTTGATTTAAACAAGTAATATACGACTTATATCTACCACTTATTTAATGGAACCCCTAAAGAATAAACTTCCCTTTTATCATACGATTTCCGAATCATCCCCTTTGTTGGCCCTAATTAAATAGAGCCAGTGTATATTTTAACGCCAATCCGACATAGTTTTTCTGGATAAGTTCCAAAGTGCTATACTGGCCCGCTAAAATAAATTCTATTAAATTCAATTAAGTAGTGTACCAATGAATAACCATTTTCGTCACGATATTCTTGTCATAGGCAGCGGCGCTGCAGGATTGGCCCTCGCCCTCAATTTATCGGAATTCGGAAAAATTGCGGTACTCAGTAAAAACAGGCTAAAAGATGGTTCTACTTGGTATGCTCAGGGCGGCATTGCCGCTGTCTTAGATGATACCGACTCTATTGAAGCCCACGTTAAAGATACATTGAACGCTGGTGGCGGCTTATGCCACCCCGACGCCGTTCGTTTTACCGTTGAAAATAGTGCTGAAGCTATTCAGTGGCTAGTAGACCAAGGGGTTACATTTACACGCAATGAGGATAATAGTGACTTCCATTTGACGAAAGAAGGTGGACACAGTCACCGACGCATTATTCATAGTGCAGATGCCACAGGTAAAGCCGTTCACAGCACCCTGATAGAACGCATCCAAGCAAGTAATAATGTTGATATTTTCGAGCAACATATTGCGATCGATTTAATACAGCAAGCGGATGCCAATAGCCGTCGTTTACGTTGCAGCGGCGCTTATGTTTACAACCGTGAAGATGATGTTGTTTGTACCTTTCAAGCAAAAGTGGTCATCCTGGCAACAGGCGGGGCAAGCAAAGCTTATTTATATACCAGTAATCCTGATGGCGCGAGTGGTGACGGTATAGCCATGGCGTGGCGGGCAGGCTGCCGTGTTGCCAATATGGAATTCAATCAATTCCATCCTACTTGTTTATTTCACCCCAATGCTAAAACACTCTTGATTACAGAAGCATTAAGAGGTGAAGGGGCTCACCTCAAGTTACCCAATGGTAAACGCTTTATGCACCGTTTTAGCCAGCAAAAAGAGCTGGCACCTCGAGACATTGTTGCTCGTGCAATCGACCATGAAATAAAACGACTGGGGTGCGATCATTTATATTTGGATATCAGCCACAAATCGACAGACTTTATCAACGAGCATTTTCCTAATGTTAAAAAAAGCTGCCTTAAATACGGTATCGATATTACGAAAGACCCAATCCCTGTTGTGCCTGCAGCACATTACACCTGCGGCGGCATTATGGTCGATGAAAATGGCCAATCTGATTTGATGAATCTTTACGCCATTGGCGAGACATCGTTTACTGGCTTACATGGCGCAAATCGTATGGCCAGTAATTCTCTACTGGAATGCTTGGTCTATGCGCGATCAGCAGCACAACATATAAAAGAAAATCTGAACAATATCCCTGACGTGGATACACCTAACCCTTGGGATGAATCCAGAGTGACAGATTCTGATGAAGATGTTGTGATATCACATAACTGGGATGAATTACGTCGCTTCATGTGGGACTACGTTGGCATTGTACGTACGCAGAAAAGATTAGAGCGTGCTCAACATCGGATTAAATTATTACAAAGAGAAATCTCTGAATACTATAGCAACTATAAAGTCAGTAATGATTTAATCGAGCTACGCAACTTGGCAACCGTTTCTCAACTTATTATCCGCTCGGCCATGGAACGCAAGGAAAGCCGTGGTTTACACTACTCATTAGATTTTCCTGAACTAGGCGGAGTGGCAAGAGATACTATTTTAGTCCCTACTAATTTTGCTGCGCAGAATATTATCGTCGATAAAATAGTATAGGAACCTCTGATTAACCTCGGATAACTTCTGGCCGATAGGCGTTCCCGAAATCAAGGCGTCTCTTTGCAGTAATGTCTAGACCTTGCAAGAAGAGACAACACAGATATCGGGAGCGCCTGTCGGCCCCGCAGGGCGTGGCTTAAATGCGGTTATGCTACGTTGTACTTCTTGCTAAGGACACACCATTAGCGGCGAAGTACGCCTTGCCTAAACGCATTTTAAACTCACGCAGAAGTCATTCGAGGTTAACCAGAGATTCCTATAAATAATTATGGTAGGTAAATAGTAAAAATCCCACCTTGCAAACTACCGCCATTAGAAAGCTCTATTCGACCTTTTCGTTCTCCCTGACGATGAAAATGAGCAATTTTTGCAGCAAAAAACAAACCTAATTGTGTGCTGTCTGTACTGCTTTTAGTATTTTTATTTTCAGCAATAGCAGCATCAATCATAAATTCAGGAAAACCACCACCATCATCTTCAACATTGATAATTAACGTATTATCCTCTACTCTGGCAGAAAGGTGTATTCTAGATTTAGCATAGCGAGCAGCATTAATTAATATATTGTGGATAACATTACCCACTAATTCATTATCGTAAAACCATGCCAGATCATCATCACAGTCTATTGTTAACTCAATATTTTTCGTGCGAAATAGCACATCATTTCTGGCGACCTGATCTTCAAATGTCTCCGATATATAATTTTCATCCAGGTTAAAAGGCAGGTTTTTTTGTTGCAATCGATAAATGGTTAAGAGCTGTATTAGCTCCGAATTAATTCTTGAAGCTTCATACTGCAAAATAGAAAAGTGGTTTTTTTGCACATCATCCTGTGGGGCGGCATGATCAATCACTTCTTCTAATGACGTTAGCAACATACCTAAAGAGTTTTTCATATCGTGCACACTAGAGGCTAAAACGAATGAAAAATCTAACCCTTCGTCTTCTGATTCAGTCACATTAGCTAAGCTTTCATTTTCTATATAGTTGTTACTAGGAAACTCACTAGACATTACATTTTTCCTATTTTTGAGCAGTTAATGTATTTAACATATCTTGCAATTGACGATAACGATTAAACTGCGGACTCTCCGCTTTTACATAGCGTTTCATTATCTTAAAAATTTCTACACAACGGTTGATACTTTCATCATCCGCTCCTAGATCTCGTATTTTTCCTAACAATGCTTGGACTAAATTAAGTTTGACTCCAAGGTATCGAGGGTAGCGCTTTTCAACCTTTGAAAAAAAATCAATGGCTTCTTCATATTTTTTAGCTTTATATGCATCAATTCCCTTTCTATTTGCCTTTGCTAGCATTTTTTTCCCTTTATCACTAATAGGCTCTGATAACAATGAATCAATCTTCTCCAATGCCGGTTCATTATCTTGATAACGCTGGATTAGCTCCTGTGTTTTTTTATGAGCTAAATCATGCTTGCCATTCGCAATCATAGTATTGACAATTTCAATTTCTATATCTATAGAAATATAATCCTGGTCAGACAATAAATCGGTAGTAGCATCCAGTATTTCTTGAGATTTTTTAGACTCACCTTGCAACCCCAACAGTTGACTATTTAGCAGCTGTGTTTTGATTGTTGTTTCCTGATCAACATTATTATCACTCTCTAGACTACTCAATATTTTCATTGCTTCCTGCACTATTTCACCCGCCTTAGTTGCATCATTATCATAAAATTTAGCAACAGCTTTCGCAAAATCTAATTTATTTTCAACACTATTATGACGAGAGTTAACACCGTACTTAATTGTTTTACGATAAGCTTGCGATGCAACCTCCGCATCACCATTCTCCATTGCCTGATGCGCAAGAGATAACTGCCTGCCTAAAGACATTGGCGATATCTCTACCGCTTTTTGTAAATTTTTTTGTAATTCGTCATTTTCATCAAGTGCTTTTAATGCAATAGAGAGAACATCATACGCTTTCATGCAACTTGGGTTAGCAGTGATAATATCATTCAGCCAATCCACTGCTGTCTTATATTCGCCCTTAGCAATTTTTACTTTTGCTAATCCAACTTGAGCCCAATCTAATGCCCTTACTTCTAAAACGCTACGGCAAATAGCTTCAGCTGCATCTAGATCATTCGTTTCTAGATAAAGCTCAGCAAGTAATTTCTGACATTCCATATTGTAACGAGAGTTTTCCGTTAGCTTTTTCTCTAACAACTCAATAGCCGTAGATTTCTCGTTTTTAATAAGGCTACTGTAAACATCCAGCATTTCTTTGCGTTTATTCAAGAGCCGTTTTAAACGCTGTTCGATAACCTTTGTTGTTATTGGCTTAGTGAGATAAGCATCGGGCTCACAATCATAAGCAGACATTACTACATTGCGACTTGTTTCTGCTGAGAGTAATATAAAGATATCTTGAGGCTGCAATAGCTTGTTAGTGCGCAATTCTTCAAGCACTTGCTGGCCATTTTTACCTCTACCTAAGTTATAATCACACAAGATAATATCGTAGTGATTTTTCTGGCAGCGATTTAAAGCCTCCTCGCCTGAACCAACACTATCCACAAGGCTAAATCCTAGCTCATGCATAATCTTGTTAAGTGTCATACGAAAACTATTGAAATCATCGATAATGAGAACATGTAGTTTTTCATAAAGAGTTGGCGACATAGTAATAGCAGTTTCAAAACAATGACTTATTCCTATTCAGAATAGACCATTCTGAGCTAAATGCTGCTTTCGACACTGATAGATTGTGGCTTGTGCCAGCCATCGCTATAATCCTCTCCCTACTCTTGAACCTATCATCCAAGCTACGTGTTAGCGACTAGAACTATGCCAAACAAACATCCGATCGACACTATTTATGCAAATCCTTTGGTCGAAATCAGTCATTTCCGCTTTGATGACAATGTTGCCAGTGTCTTTCCAGATATGATTAAACGTTCGGTACCTGGTTATAACACCATATTAAGTATGATTCGTGATATGAGTGAAAGGTATGCACAACCCAATAGCTACTGTTATGACCTAGGCTGCTCTTTAGGGGCCGCAACATTAGCAATGCACGAAGGTATTACAGTTAAAAACTGCAAAATCATAGGGGTTGATAATTCTGAAGCGATGATTAAACGCTGCCAAACTATTGTCGATCAAGTAAAAATTGATGCGGATAAAGCAACCAATGACAATCAAGTGCCAACCACGACATCAATAGAATTACATTGTAGCGATGTCGAGTCTGTCGCCATCGAAAAAGCATCTATTGTGGTACTGAACTTCACACTGCAATTTATCCCCATGAAACAGAGGCAAGCTATCATTCAAAAAATATACAACGGCTTATTACCTGGCGGGGTTTTATTGTTATCTGAAAAGGTCATTTTTACTGACCCTCCTCATCAACAGTTGATGACGGACTTATACCATAACTTCAAACGCACTAATGGCTACAGTGATCTGGAAATTTCTCAAAAAAGAACGGCTCTGGAAAACGTGCTCAAGCCAGAAACGATAGATACTCATAAAACACGCTTAAAAACAGCCGGCTTTAATAGTGCTGATGTATGGTTTCAATGCCTGACATTTGCCTCCTTAATCGCAATTAAGGCTTAAATATACAGTCAAGATACCCTCATGAGCATGCTACCTTACTACCAAGACTTTTTAGCCTTTTTGCACTCGTCTAACCTGCGAACTTGGGCGGAACGCTTAAGCAATGACATTGAAACGACGTTGAATGAGCAACGTTACGGCGATCTGCCAGCCTGGCAAAACGCTTTAGAAACCTTACCCATTATAAAACCAGGCCATATAGATCTTACCTCCAGTGTTACTGTGGGCAGCTCAGCAGATTCATCCAAAGATGATCATCAACAGCTGAAACAGTGCCTAGAAGCATTGATACCGTGGCGTAAAGGCCCATTCTCAATTTTTGATATCAATATTGATACCGAATGGCGTTCTGACTGGAAATGGCAGCGTATTCTTCCCCATATTCACTCATTAAAAGGTCAACAAGTACTAGATATTGGCTGTGGTAATGGCTACCACTGTCTACGCATGCTGGGTGAACAGGCTTCACGAGTCGTGGGGGTAGATCCTTCGCCACGCTTTATTATTCAGTTTCTTATGCTTAAGCATTATCTTGGCAACATCCCTGTAGATGTATTACCTATAGGTATTGAGTCACTACCTGATAATTTACAGTTATTTGATACAACATTTTCAATGGGTGTGCTTTACCATCGTCGCTCGCCCATGGACCACCTTCGAGAACTAAAAGCCACTTTAAGGCCCAATGGCCAACTTGTGCTGGAAACATTAATTATTGAGGGAGAATTAGGAGAATGTCTGGTTCCAGAAGGCCGCTATGCAATGATGCGCAATGTCTGGTTTATCCCTTCAGCACCGACCTTAATCAGTTGGCTTAAAAAATCAGGATTTAACAACCCGCGACTAGTTGATAAGAACGTCACCTCTTTAGAGGAACAACGCTCGACTGAATGGATGAAATTTCAATCTTTACAAGATTTCCTAGATCCAGAAAACCCCAATTTAACCTATGAAGGTCACCCCGCCCCCATACGCGGGGTCTTTATTGCCGAGGCCAGCTAAGAGATTAATTGGCCTCATAAAGTTGGGGAAGAATTAGCTGGCACCATTGAACAATACGATTATCCGTTAACTCTTCTTGCTGATCTTCATCGATAGCCAAGCCGACAAAGCAATTTTCTGATTCTATTAAAGCTTTAGAAGCTTCAAAATCATATCCTTCCGTAGGCCAATGACCAATAATATTTGCGCCATTTGCGACGATAACATCGTGTAACATCCCCATCGCATCTAAAAAATAATCGCCATAGCCAAATTGATCTCCCAAACCGAACAAAGCGACAGTTTTACCTGAAAAATCGACTTCTTCCAGGTCATCCCAAAACTCTTCCCAATCAGACTGTATCTGGCCAAAGTCCCAAGTAGGAATACCTAAGATGATTCGCTCATAATCTGCAAAGTTCATTTGAGTTACATCAGCGATATCATGAATATCAATGCTTCCCTCAGGGAATTGAGCTTGAATGCGCTCTGCTACAGACTCGGTATTGCCCTCGTCGCTGCCAAAAAACAAACCAATTTTTGCTACATTATCCACTATATGCTTTACCACAATATGTTTAACACGAATAAAAGCTGAATCAGACAGCTTTATAAAATCCGCGCGAATTGTCCCAAGGTTTCCTCCTTACCGCAACCGATCTATAATAAGACTTAATCATTTACAACAAATAATAGAGAATAAGAAAAAATCGTACTTAAACATAAGTAACGGCGGCAAAAGCTTTCCTCAGCCCTTGAAATTGCCAAGGTTTTGTCCGTCAAAAAGCTGACTGCTTTTATTTTTGTTAAATTGGTCATATCCTAAGTAATTATTTTTATTAGAGTTTTTCTACACTAATAGAATCTGGTACAGTTTTCGCTAAGCAATATCCTGATAGATTAAATTAATTATTGGTAATACCGGCAGGAAGCAAGTAAAACCTGGGTTAGGAACAACTAGCAATGACAAAAAAGGGTAACAAGCATGGCCTCTACCGTTAGTTCGCGATCAAATTCAACCCGACCAAATAGGCGAGAAACCGCTTATTCCACGTCTACCTCTAATGTGGTTGAACAAGATTTAGATGCTACTGCACAATTCAAATTGACGTCTCTATTACAAACCACAATAGAGTTAGAACCATTATTTGAACTATTCTTCGGTCAAATGCAGCATTTGTTGAAACTTGGCAGCTGCCAATTTCAAAATGAACATAAAAATATACTCATCAAATTAGGTACTGCCAGCACACATAGCTGTGATTATTCATTAAATATCCAACAGCAGTACTTAGGCAATATCAGTTTTAGCCGCAAGCAACGTTTTTCCAGTGACGAACTGGGTCAACTCGAGGCCATGCTTGGCACACTAGTCTACCCTTTACGCAACGCTCTCAACTACAGAGAAGCACTCAACCAAGCACTAAGCGATCCTCTAACAGGCTTGGGCAATCGCGGAGCTCTGGAAAATGCTCTGGAGCATCAGTGGCAGATGGCTCAGCGTTACGAACAGGATCTAGGCGTATTAATGATTGATATTGATTTTTTCAAGCGGATCAACGATACCTATGGCCATGATGTCGGCGATTATGTCATTAAAAGTGTTGCTGAAAGCATTAATGCAACAACAAGACAAACTGATATGGCATTTCGATACGGTGGCGAAGAGTTTTTAGTGTTACTGAATAAGACGACACCACTGGGGTCAACTATTATTGCTGAACGTATTCGAGAAAATATTGCCTCTCTTCAGCTAAAAGACAGTCAAGGCAATCACATTGAAGTTACCGCCAGCGTTGGTGGCTCTCATCTACACCCCGGTATAGATAAAAACACCCTGATCAAAGAAGCCGACCAGGCATTGTATGTCGCCAAAAAATCAGGCCGTAACCGAGTGGAATTCCACAAAAGTGAAACAGCAAGTAATCACCATGGGCACTTATCTGTATAGCTTTATGGATGCAGCTGTTTCTTAATAAATAGTAGGAACCCTTAATTAGCAAGCAACTAAAGTAATAAGCCCTGATCATATATGAGCTAAAAATATCATTATATGCTTTTAGCTCTTTGCCCCCACTTTCACAAAAATCTCATCATTTATCCACGAACTGTCACATTCCATCTCTTTCTTTGAACTCTTCACTCTAACCCCTGTCTACTTTTCAGCTAGAATCAAATAACACTCTAAAGCTTATTGCTTTGCAAAAGAGAATCATTATGTCTTACCCTATTTCACGTAGAGCGCTGATCAAATCGGGAATAACTGGTACATTGGGATTAGCAGCCACTTCACTTTCTTCGAGCTTATTAGCACAAAACACTCGAGGAATTAAAAATCAACTGGCACCTGAGTTGAATATTCCTTATTGGATTGATGGACAAGGTAAAGAACGAGAGCCATTCAGCATCGCAGAGCATCGCGGTAAATGGGTTTATCTTAAATGTTTTCAGGAATGGTGCCCTGCATGCCATTCAGTAGGCTTCCCAAACCTACAAAAACTGGTGACAGCCTTTCCAACAGATGAACACATTGTCAGCGCTGTTATACAAACCACATTTGAGGGACATTCAATCAATACTGTTGACGCACTACGTAAAAACCAACTGAAATACGGCTTAGACCTCCCTTTTGCCCATGATCCAGGCAACACTCAACTACCTAACAATGATCCGGGCCACTACCCTTTAACAATGGCGTCTTATCGTACTGGCGGAACACCATGGGTAGTAATCATTAACCCTTTAGGCACTGTTGTTTTCAATGACTTTCATGTCAATATTGATAAATTCATTCAATTTCTTAAGCAACAAACAGCATAAGTATGAGCAAAAAAAATAAAGTAAAACATTCAAAATCAAAAAAAACAGTTAAACAGAAAACGTTTAATTGGAATAAATTTGTTAAACGTTTTTTTATTAGCCTAAGTTTTATTGGCGTTATTTCGATACCCATCATTGTTTATGGATATAAAGCTAAAATCGAACATGATTTATCCGTCATTGGCAATGGAACCGCTACGGTTGTGCAAATACATGACCCCAATTGCCAACTATGTCAGCAATTAAAAAACAATGTAGACAGTGTAAAGGGTGAATTCAAAGAAAATATTCAATTTAAAACAGCAAATATAAAATCGGCGAAGGGCAAAGCATTCGCAGGGAAACATAATGTCCCTCATGTAACACTATTATTTTTTGACCCTAGAGGAAATAAAGTTAATACTCTGCAAGGTGTTACACCTAAAAAAGATATTCAAAAAGCACTGGCATCGTTGAATCGACAACGTAAAAATTGATCCGCTAATTATTATTTAGATAGCTAAAAAATAAGAGGGTATTAACTCGCCTCAGTATTTTTATGCTTAAAATAATCTGCTGCCTCTTGAGCTGCTAATTTATCAACACTCTTATCTGCCGCTATGGATTGCAAAATTTCTTTATAATCACTTTTCTTATCTTGAGGTACTTTCATATTCAGCACACGTGCGAGCAGGTTAACTGTGACGGCCGTTGGCTTAGAGGACAACGATTCAATAAGGTGATCAACATACTCAGGATAAGATCTTTCTAATAAATAGACCAACGGTTCCAATGCAAGAATATTTGCTTCGGGGTAATTTTCCAAAAAACGAAAGATTGGGCTATAGACTGCCGAAAGACTCTCTTCACCTTCAAGCAAGTCCGTTAACTCATAAAGATCAACAGTGATATCATCACTTGCAAAACTAAATGCTGCTAACTCATTACAAAACTTCTCTATCATAACTTTATATCTACGTATATTTATATATTATTTTTAATTTGATCAACAGCAACTTCTGCCAAGGATTGTCGATCTGTTATCCTTTTAAACCATTGATACATAGCTTCAGTACCCGAATTATCCACATTCGGCGCTTCTCTTCCGGATTGTAAATCATATAAATTTATCGTTCTCATCTCCACACTAAAACGTGTTTTTTGCGTACTGTTTGGGACACTCGCATGCAGGTGTGCACTGGAAAAGTTCAAAACATCACCAGGTTTTACAACAACTTTAACAACGCCAGATTCATCAATTGCTTCCGTAGGTGATGGCGCAGATGGATAAGCACTACGACGTTCTGCTAAGGCCAGCTTTCTCTTTTCTAGATATTCATCAAAACGCCAAGTATCTGTGTTATTACCAATAGGGTGAGACCAATAGTATGGGTAGAAAGCGATAGTTCGTTCTTCTTCTAGCTCGTATAGTGGAGCCCACCAATTGATCTGCGCCGCTAAATTACTACCCCAGGTATCACGATGGTGGCCAATAGCTGCTCGATGTGCACCATTGTGAGTATTGTCAAAAGGTACAATTCTCATTGGAAAGTGATCGTAATAATTACTGTTTAAATCAAGACCACACTCTTCTAAAACTGCAAAAAATAAATCCTTCGCATATTGCCCATTCCGAAAGAGAGTTTGCACTTCTCCGGTCTTTTCTAAAAAGTCTTCAGGCTCAAGGAAAAGTTGTGCAGTGGTAGGTTCAAGGCCATTCAAGGATTTCTTTAGTAAAGCGTCACTGTATTCAATCAATGGCTGCATGGCATTAATGCCGCGGTAAATAATTAAATCTCCCCGAAATAATATCTCAGCACGTTCAATATCTGAAAGGGGTTGATCAATATAAATGATATTCATGAATTAAGGACTAATTATACTGCTGTTTTGATAATGAGTTTATTCAGGTCTTTCCTGTTGTAGAATTTTTAATTTATCCTCATCGGACAATACCTGGTACGCTCTAAAATACGGCCAACCATAACCCCATCTAAACTTTGTAGGCAAATATGGCGTTCCACCAACCCTTACACCTGCAAGCATCAATAATGCGATTTCTGGCTCCCCTACCTTTGCCACACAAGCTTGTAGCTCCTTATCAGCATCAATACGTTCCTGATAAGTACCTCCCTTCCAATAAGCATAATCATGTGCCTTACAACAAGAATACCAAAGATCCCTATGTGCGAGTGTACCATCAGGAAAAGAACTACATCCATCAGAAGTAAACGGTTTAATATCAGTAGCAACTGAAACCGATGAAAAGAAAAGAAATATAATGGGAAATAGACGCATATCTTTAAAATATATCGAAATTACATAAGAGGCTACATAAACGACTTAAAAAGGTACCTATAATCAATACTCCCAACTCTTGTAAGTTTCATGCTCATCCTTCATATCTTCATACAACCAAACCATACGATCTAAAAACCAGCTTTTACCAAGATAAGCTAATGCAATACCTATAACAGCGCCTAGCATTGAATAATATATGATCGACCATACAGTTAATACCAACCCCATAAAAGAGAGTGTATTTAAAAGACCGAGTAATGGGACATTATGATGCTCAGGAATTTTAATCTTATCTCGATTTAAATAGACTCTCTCGCCCAATACCGCTTTAGATGCCCAGTTTTTCGTAGACTTTGGCTTTTTAAATAGAACAGGATTAAAAAACAGCCAAGCAAGTGATAGCACAGCAGGAATTAAACACCACCAACCTAACCATAACCGGCTCCAGAAAGCGATGACAACTAAAGGTAAAACGGAGTATCGACTCCAGACACTAATAGGGTTCGAGTGCTTCATCCAGTTTTCATCGGTTAGATTAAATAAGTCCGCCAGCCTTCTTTCAAAAGTCATTTGTCTCTCACTACTGCTGTACTGATGCCATTTTAAATCCAGCTAAAATTAACATACAACCTGCGGAGCGGTTAATTATTTTGGCAAGAAAAGGCTTAACACCTCTATTCATGGATTTAAAACCTAAATACCCATATAGGCAATAACAAGAGATATCAAGAAAAATAGTGATAATACAAAGTACTGCCAATTGAGGAATAACCGGATTAGAAATATCAATAAACTGTGGCAGCAATGCCGAAAAATACAGCAATGCTTTAGGGTTTGATATTTCGATAATAAACCCCTTTAAGAACCTTTTATACCACTTGCTCGGTTGCCGCCCATCAGGAGAAATACTGAGAGGCCCAGAGCGACTAAAAATTGCACTGAAGCCAAGGTAAAGTAAATAAGCAATGCCTACCCATTTAATAACAGTAAACAATGTATGTGAGGCAATAATTAATGCAGCAATGCCTGTAGCAGATAAAATAAAATAAACCACATTCGCAGAAGCAATACCTAAAACAACCAGCATTGACTTTTTGAAACCACTTGATGCTCCCTCAGCAGCTGCTGCAAGTGCTGCAGGCCCTGGTGAAAGCACAACAATAAGTGTTGTGATAAAAAAGAGGGTTAATGTTTCAAATGAAATCAAACCAGCCTCCTGAGTAACCAATAAAATATTGGGTAATATCTATTAACAATGCTATCTCTTAGCTTTCAATAGCTTCCAATTAAGATCGACAAACAGCTTCGATATTATGACCATCAGGATCAATAATATAAGCAGAGTAATACGATGGCGAATATTCAGGTCTCAAACCCGGGCCACCATTATCAAGCCCACCTGCTTTTAGCGCATCAGAATAAAAACGTCGAACTTGTTCTCGCCCATTCGCAACAAATGCCAAATGTATTTTCGTTGTATTATTCGGCTCCAGCACAAGACCAAATTCCCAAAACTCTTTCCCGAAGCCAACGGCATCTTTATCATACATTAATAATTTCATATCCAGGCTTTTCAGCACAGCACTATAGAACTGAGAACTACACTCTAAATCTGCTACGGGTAAATTAAAGTGGTCTATCATATCCTCTATCCGCTTATTATCACTATCTCTAAGTGATAATTTAGTAAAATTAGGTAATCTAGTGATAAAAATAAAGGTATACTAACCAAAAGCCCTATTGACATGGTATATAGTAGTAATCACACCAACCGGCATAGAAAGCAATGTCGTCACACCAAGCCCCATTAAAATAGCAACTACGATATTCTCGCGAATCAATGAAAATTTCTTACTAATAAAAAACGTACAAATAACCGCTGAAATAAAACCAAAAAAAATGCTAGACACTAAGTTATAGATCTGGCTTTCAAAAAATGGCGAGGAGCTAATAAATATCGCCTGTATCAATGTAGCTAAAACACTTATGGTTATCGCCCCAAGAAAGGAATAGATAAATATTTCTTTTTTGGATAAAACGTCTATCTCCTCAACAACAGTATCTATTTTAGCTGCTTCAACAGATAACCCTTCACTCCCTTCTACCATTTCTTCGTCTTCTGCCTTTCCCTTTTTTTGCCCCGCCATTTCACCTGCTACTTCGTTATTATTTTCACCTTTTTTCTCACCTTCTCTATTCTGGTTTGTAGTACTCGATGAGGATTTATCAGTTCTTAGTTTCTTCCATTTTTCGATAATATCAAATATTTTTGAAACAAAAAGCGCCAGTGCAAAAACAATAGCAAAGGGAGCAATAAGCTGTGGAGGCAACGATGATAAATCAGGCATAGCATGTCCTTATTTTTTATTTATTATATTACTGTTATAAAGTCTAAGCTAATCACTCCAAAAGGGGTAACTCGTAGCACTCAGTAATTCGTCAATATATTATCAAACCTTTAATGATTGTTAGTTGTTCTTGCAATAACACGAACTTCAATCAATGCATTTTTTGATGCCAACTCTGACACCCCAATAGCGGTCCAGGCCGGAAACGACTCCGGAATATAATTTGACTTTATCTTTATAAATGTTTCTAAGTGCTCACCCAGGTCAATATGATAACTCGTTAAATCAACAATAGATTCGAATCCTACCCCAGCTTCATCAAGAGACTTCTTAATTCGTTGAAAAGCAAGGTGTGTTTGCTCTTCTATATCATCAGGAACAGAACCATCAGGCCGAGTTCCAGTACAACCCGAAACAAAGATAAAACCATTACTTTCAACAGCCGGAGAAAAACCCCAGTCACGATAGTAAGCTTCAGAGTTTTTGGGGTATATCACTTTTTTATCTGGCATTATCAATTCACTTTATAGTGTAAAAACCTATGGTATGTTTTTATTTTGTTACCTATATAGCAAAATAAAAAATAAAGATACTAACTAAGTATTTTCACTAACTTCATTATCTATAAGCTTCCCGACATATTCCAGCGCAGCAATACGTTCGGAGTTCCAAGGGTGAGAAAAGCTCAAACGCAAAAAATTTTGATAGCGTTCCTGACTACTAAATAAGGCGCCCGGCGTAAGAATTACACCATCTTTGCGTGCCTTTGCGTAGAGCGCGATCGAATCTACAACTTGTGGTAGCTCTAGCCATAAGCATACCCCCCCTACTGGTTGACTACAACTGACCGCCATAGGCAGAAACTCTGCAATTAATCGTTGTAACTCTAAGCGCTGCTGCTGTAAACGTTGGCGCAATGCACGCAAATGACGACTTAACCCACCTGATGACAAAAATTCACTCAACCCTAATTGCTGTGTCTGACTGCTTGCTAATGAAGTAACCAACTTAAGACGTTGTACTTGAGCGCGGTAACGACCGGGGGCTATCCATCCAATACGTAAATCACGCGAGAGACATTTGGAGAAGGAAGAGCATAGTAGTACATAGCCACTTTCTGTATTACTACTGAATAATTCTTGTTCTAACGAATGTAAGCTACGAGGGCGACTGCTTTGCAATCCAAATGCTAATTCACCATAGATATCATCTTCAATGATTGCGATTTGCCGAGGTATTGCCAATTCCAAAATACGACGCTTATGAGAATCAGGCATGAGACTGCCTGTCGGCGTCGCAAACGCTGGAGTCAAAATCAACGCTTTAATATCCCAGTGCTCCAATGCCAGCGCCAATGCCTCTGGGCTTATACCGGTATTGGCATCACTGGAAAGCTCTAGCGCTTTCAAGCCCAATGTTTCCAATAACTGAAAAGCCCCATAAAAACCAGGAGACTCCAATGCAACCAAATCACCAGGCGAGGTGGTTGCCATTAGAGCGAGTAACAGCGAATGTTGGCAACCCGATGTAATAAGTAGATCATCTGCACTTATTTGGCTTCCTGACAAAGCCATTCGTTGCGCTAGCTGAGCACGCAAAGATACTGAACCCGCTGGGCTATCATAATAAAGCTGCTCACGATGGCTTTGTCGACGCTGAGCCCGAGCTAAACATCGCCTCAACTCAATATTTTCGGGTTCATTAATACTGTTTCCTGACTCATTTCGTGACCTCTCTCGTAATCGATAGCGATGCTCACCCATATGAGATTGGCTTGGTAACAAATCAAAGGCTGCGCCCTGCTGCATAATATCGACAAGCACTTGCCCAGCCGATACTGGCGTCGGAGCTAATGAAGGCTGGCTGGCCGCAGGAGATCTGAGCGGAGGACTCTTTGATGCTTGGTGGCACACAAAAAAACCAGATCGTGGCCTGGATTCAATAAGGCCATCCACCTCTAAACGGGTATAGGCTCCCAACACAGTAGATTTTGATAGCTTAGTTTCACGGCACAAATTACGTATAGAAGGCATACGAGCACCTTCGGCTAACTGACCAGACTCTATTTGTATACGCAGCTTAATGGCCAGTTTTTGATAGGCATAATGCGTGTTGAGCTTATTATCTTCTTCCATAGTCATTAATGGTTTTAACACATGATTAATTAAAAGGGTACAAATCTCAATAATTTAAAAAAATAGGTACAGATTACCAATAAAGCATCGGTACAGAACGATGACAACACCATCTGTGCTCAAGTATATAGTTTTTTTTGGATCTGTACCCATTAAAAGCAAAGTATTACTCTACTCATATGCTAAACAGCCTGGATTCTCTTTCTATTAGAGAGTCACCAGTAGGCCCAGTGATATGATGAGGTGTGAGATGTCAGTACAAATACCGGTAAAACAACTGCCTGTAAATCAACTATCAGACAAACCCTATCGAATCAAAGAAGAAAAAATTTATACACGCCGCATTAGCGGTTTTTATCAACGTCTACGCCGCAATATTGCTACCCCTCTTTTGTTAGCTTTTTTCCTGATACCCTGGCTGCGTATAGATGAACGCCCCGCAATATTTTTAGATTTAGCGACACGCCAATTTCATATTTTCTGGATGACATTTTGGCCCCAAGACGGCATGTTATTAGCTTGGTTACTCATCATTTCAGCATTAGCCTTATTTGCCGTCACTGTCTGGGTTGGCAGAGTCTGGTGTGGGTTTAGCTGTCCACAAACTATCTGGACCCAAATGTTCATCTGGATCGAAGACAAATGTGAAGGTGACCGGCAACATCGTATCAAACTCGATGCCAAAGCCTGGGATACTGAAAAATTATTTCGCAAAAGCAGCAAACACTTGCTGTGGTGGCTTCTTGCATTGCTGACAAGCTTTACCTTTGTTAGTTACTTCTATGATCCACGCGAGTTAGCCTCCGATCTAACTCACTTCAATATCGGTTTGGATGCATTATTCTGGATAGGCTTTTTCGCCTTGGCTACGTACTTGAATGCAGGCTGGATGCGCGAAAAAATGTGTCAGCATATGTGCCCTTATTCGCGCTTTCAATCGGTTATGTACGACAAAAGTACAAAAGTGGTTAGCTATGACGCTGCACGTGGCGACTCATTTATCGATGCCACTACCGGTGCCAGTCTAAATAAATACAGACTACAAAACACCGATACAATTAGCATGAAACGCTTACCGCGTAGTGCTAAAGTGGATCATCAAGCAGCAGGACTGGGCGATTGTGTCGATTGCAGTTGGTGTGTGCAAGTATGCCCGGTAGATATTGATATTCGTGATGGCCTCCAAGCGGATTGCATTAACTGTGGGTTATGTGTCGATGCTTGCGATAGCATTATGGATCGCATGAATTATCCACAAGGTTTAATTCGTTTTGCATCGGAAGAAGAATTAGAAAACAACAATAATCATGATATTAAAAGCCACTTACCTAACCCACGCTTTGTTGCTTACAGCGTATTATTATTGATTATCACCGGTCTTTTTATCACTCAGCTATTTAATCGCACACCATTAGATGTCAGTATCAGCCGTGACCGTGGCGTGAATTTATATCATGAACGCAGCGGTCATATCGAAAACGTCTACCTCATACGCCTTGGTAATATGAGCCGTCAGGCGCAACTGTATGAGGTTTCTGTATTACCCCCTTACACACTTAAAGGGCGTCGAGAAATATTTCTAGAGGAAGGCGAACTCTTTAATTTGCCATTGCGCGCAGTGATAAAAAATACAGACGTCACCCAAATCAAACAGGATGTAACTTTTCAAGTGCGTTCACTCACAAATGACTCAATTATGATAGAAAAAGCCGCCAGTTTTATTGCCCCTGAACATTTACTTAAATAACTATCATCAAAAAATTCAGCTGAGGAAAAAGATATGGAAACAGTGTATTTTTTGGCTCTTCACTATACTAAATACATTGCCAAGGACATTAGAAATACACTAACTACCCGATAACCTGCTTGAATCCACAAGAGCTTTGCACCCCAACCACAAAATAGGTTATCGGACAACAAAGCCGGGAATATAATTAACAAGCCTAAAACAATACCTATACCGGCAGCAGCAGAAAAGCTGGCTACATTCGTTAATAAAAATAATACAGCCACACCTATCGCTGTAAGTAGACTGGCAAAAATACTCCCCACCAATGGCCCAGTTTGCTTGCCCAATGTTTCTTTAGTTTTTCCAAGACACCTCATCCATGCATTGCCAAATGCGACAGGAGAATACCAAAAAGCCCCGAGAAACATACCTATCAATGTAGCGACTATTATTCCTAGCCAATTTAATTCGATCATTTTTAATCTCCTTTTTATTATTAATTTTTTACTATTTACAAGTTAACTACAGTAGTGCAGAGATATTACAGTTTATAGTGATTTATGCATAATATAACTATCAACATACCCTAACTGCTTATGTAAATACGCCTTAGGAATAGTGCCAATGATGTTATAGCCTAACTTTTGCCACAACGAAATAGCAATCTCGTTAGTTGAAACGACAGAGTTAAACTGCATCGCCTTAAAACCTAACTCTCTTGCCACCTGTTGGGAATGCTCACAAAGTTTACGCGCAATTCCCTTTCCTCTAGATTCGGGGCTTACCATATAACCACAATTACAAATATGGCTGCTTGGCCCCATGCCATTAGGCTTTATATAGTAAGAGCCTAAAACTTGCTTCGCCTCTTCAAAAACAAAGGTTTTTAATGGTGAAACACACCATAATTCATAAGCCTGCTCAAAAGTCATATCAGGCTCAAAGGCATAGGTTTCTTGCGCTTGTATAATTGCTGAAAATGTTTGCCAAAAGCTTTTAAAATCTGACAGCGTCATTTCTCGAATCATTAATAACTCCTACTGTTAAATTGTTTATTTCCAACAATATATAGATGCTATTTAGCAATATTATCATTACTATTCAGAGAGAGTTCCTTAATTAGTTCAACTGTTTTTTATGTTCTTCAAAGTATTTAGCATTTTTCTCTGCCAACTCTAAAGACGAGCGAAGACTTGCACCTTGATCAAATAAAAACCTAATTAGATCGTTTTTTCTATGGATCGCGCAACATTCTATGATAGTTCTCCCATTTTCATCAAGTAACTCAATATCATAACCATTCGTTATCATTTGAAAAACATATGACCTATCACCTAACCTGACTGCTTTTTTGACTTCAGTTTCATCTGGATCTACATATTCGTACAAACCTTCCAAAAATTGGTCGAGCGAATTAGCAATAAAAGAAATACCTTTATTTTTAAAGAATAGACTTTCTTGTTCATGATCCCAGAAATATACTTTGCCAAAGTATTTCCCTTTCAAGCCGATACAAATTTGATTACCAAAAGGATCATCAGCAATAGCTAAAAAAGCCTTTGGAATTCTCTTTTTGAATATTTCGTACATTTTAAGTAACTGACAATAATCAGGGCCAGCATGCAAACCATATACACTATGAAGAGTACTCCCATCGTTGCCAGTTATGTCAAAGGAACAGGGAGAAGGGCATCCCCCATTAAAATTTAATAAAAAAGTTCTATATTGATTAGGCAAAATAGCATTAATTTTTAGTTCGAAGCTATTAAGGTAAGTTTCAGATAAACCACCATATTGATTTGGGTTTTTAATCTCCACAAATTATCCTAGAATATCAATAAATTAATGAAATAGTATATAAATACCCTTAAGGAAATCACCTCAAATGTTTTTTAAGTACTTCATATAACCATTCTCTTTCTGGCTCAGTTAAACCTTTACCAACCTCAACTCTTTGAGATTTATAATCAAAAGAAAGTCTTTGTTTTTCCCCTATTCGTTCTAGCAAAAGATTATTTACTTTACTACGCTCGAAAAAACCATGCTTTTTCCCTTTCTTTACTACGCTTATTGATCTATCTCCATCTGAATCAATATATTCTTTTTCATAGCTTCCCTGTGAGAAATTAAAAGACCTATTGGTCAACAGCTCCAGCCTAGTTGACTTGGAAGGACGAAAAATATCGATTAATGCTTTTGCAGCAAAAATACCTCCAATGGTCCAGCCACCTAACCAAAATAATATAAATAAACTATTTTTCTCATTATTTCCATTTACTAACTGGTTAATAGCTGATATTTCACCAACGAGCCATCCTCCTAGCCAAAACAATAGAAACAACCCTGCGCCTATATCACTAATGCCACCTGAATAGTCATACCAAGTAATCCGTTGCCCGCTATGTGTGTTTTTAATATTAAATTTACTTCCTTCTGGCTTCTCCATTATATATTTAAAACCTTCTTTCTTTAGAGAAAATGTGTCTATCTAATAGGGTAAAGTTCAGAGTTTACCCCATTTTTTGTGGCCTTGTTAGGAGTTAATCCCATCATCTAAAATATATAAAACCTATTTAGATGAACAGCTTTATCACTGAGCTACTTAGTAGTATCCAGTAGAACAGGTCTAACTTAGGCCTAATTGGGTGAGCCCAACATAAAAACAGGGATTAAAGACGAAATACTAAGGAGTAAATAAAGAGTTTTAGATTAAATTACTATAAATAATACTAAGCTCGTTTGTATTACCGACAATACAAACGAGTAGAATGTTCATCCATTTCTTTTTGTTGCAGATGATTTTGAACATGGGCGGCTTGGAGATGTTCTCGTTCGATAAGGTCATCGAGCACATTGATTTTTTGTTGTTGTTCGCACAGGGTTTTACGCATTTTATCCAGCTGTTTTTCTGCCTCAGCTAATTTACCACTTTGCTCAACAATAGCCTGCGATAGTTGATGGCAGAAATGTCGGTAACGGCCTGTTGTTTCTGCAGTCCATGCCCCTTGGTTTTGTTTAATTTTTTCTAAGTAACCGTTTTCGTAATCTTGTAGTTGTAATAGCTGTTTGCGCTCACCTTGTACAAAGTTAACAGCTTTTTCAAAGTTTTCCGCCAGCTCCCGTTGTTTCTGCTCAGCCTGATCTTTCACCAGTTCTAGTTGTTGTGTTTGCGCCTTACTTTGCAAGTGATTTGACACAGGATTCTCCAAGTTACTGCATGTTTATTGAGGCTGTTATTGTGTTGACCGCATCTGTGGTTGTTGTGGTGGTGGCTGATGAAGAGGAGGCGCATGCTTGGCCGCTTGCAGCGTTGGCTCCATCAGTTTTTTTAAGTGTAGTCGACTTTCAGCATAATCGACACGCTCGCCAATACCTTGCTGAATAAATAGTTGTAATTTCGAGTGATAATCCAGCGCCATATCCGTTTCCGGGTCATTGCCACGGACATAGGCCCCAATGCTTACTAGGTCCCGGTTCTTTTGATACAGAGCCAGGAAACGCTTAAAACGCTGGGTAAGCTTAAGGTCATCAGCTTCAACAATATTAGTCATTGCCCGGCTAATCGACATTTCAACATCAATAGCTGGGTATACGCCCTGCTCTGCCAGCTTTCGGGACAAGACAATATGCCCATCGAGGATAGCTCTTGCGGAGTCAGCAACAGGATCCTGCAAGTCGTCACCTTCGGTAAGCACAGTATAAAATGCAGTAATAGAACCACTGCCTTCACGGCCATTCCCGGCTCTCTCAACCAATTGGGGGATCTTCGCAAATACTGAGGGTGGATAGCCCTTTGTCGCTGGCGGCTCACCAATCGCCAAGGATATCTCGCGCTGGGCCTGAGCATAGCGTGTTAAAGAATCCATTAATAAGAGCACACTTTTACCTTGGTCTCGAAAGTACTCAGCAATCTGGCTAGCCAATTCAGAAGCGCGCAGTCGCATCAATGGACTATCATCCGCTGGTGAAGCAACCACGACCGCTTTTTTCAAGCCCTCTTCTCCTAAGGAGTGCTCAATAAACTCCTTTACCTCTCTGCCACGTTCACCAACTAGTCCGACAATAACGATATCGGCGGTAGTAAATCGAGTCATCATCCCTAGTAGCACACTTTTACCGACACCACTACCCGCAAATAAACCCAGGCGCTGGCCCTTACCTACCGTCAATAAACTGTTGATTGCACGAATACCTACGTCCAATGGTGTTTGAATAGGTGCTCTATCTAATGGGTTAATGGTTTGTGGCTCTGAATTATGCTCATCGCCCTTTATCTCTCCATAATGATCAAGGGGCTGCCCTAGGCCATCGATAATTCGTCCAAGTAAATGTTCATTAATCACTAAGCCACGACGATTGGTTTTAGGCACAACACGCGCACCAGGCTGAATACCCACAATGGCTTTGATCGGCATTAAAAATACTTTGTCTTCACTAAAACCCACCACTTCTGCTTCGAGGCGGCGACCACTTTGAGTAATAACATCACATTCGCAACCAATCGATACCTGTAAACCCACCGCTTCCATTGTCAGACCAACAACTCGTGTTAAACGACCTTCTGCGACAGGTAATGCTTTGGGGATATCAAAAGGTTGATAATGCTGTAATCGATCAGTGATTGATTGCTCAATAATATTCATGATTCTTCGCCTTCATCCTTTGAAAGACGGCTCTCATCTTTTTCTGGTTCTACTGTCTCTGGCTTTATTGATTCTGGCTTTCCTTTTTCAGTGTCGATTTCCTCAACGCTCTTTTCCTTAGCTTCATTTTCCTTATCTTCCATGTTTTCAGCAGGTGTTGACTTAGCCTCTACTGTCTCTGGTTCAATCTTATCTAGCTCAATATTTTCTGGCTTGTTAAGATCGTTTTGTTTTTGACTTTCAGTTACTTCTCGAAGATGTTCAACTTCATTAGTTTCAGCAATAGTTTGACTACGCTCATAGTCTGCAAATCGTTTATGTAAAAAGTCATCGATTACTTTTTGCAAGCGTTGCTCGACAGTATAATCGACAACGGTTTGTCGTGTTTCTAATCGGCAGCCGCCAGGCAACAATTCATTATCAACATGATATGCCATAGATTTATCGGATTGCTGAGCAATACTTTGCGGGTGGTTATCTAAATATTTTTCGACAACCTCAATATCTTGGCTATTGAGGTATAAGGCAAATTTATCCGCACTGACGGGTACTGTATTTAATGCAGCATCCACCAATGCTGTGATATGAGAAGAATCTGTTTTTAGTTCTCTTAATACAACCGCTTCTGTCAACTTACACACTATATCCAGAATAATACTTTCTAACTGCTGCTGTTCAGTTTGTAATGGAATAAGTAATGCGTCATGAATATGTTGCAGCCGCTCACACTGCTCTGTCATCATTTGTTTTGCTTCAGCCAAACCTTGGGCATGGCCTTCTTTATGGCCCTCTGCTTTTGCTTGTTCGAAGCCTTTTTGATAGCCGCTGTCATACCCTTCTTTTTCAGCAACCTCTGTAATTTCCTGCAACTGTTCTGCGGTGATTGGTGCAACAGTTTGCTCCACAGCTTCTACAGATTCACCCATTGAAGGATCTAATGGTTCAACATGAGAGTTATCGATGAGTGGTTTTTTTTTAGCTTCCTTTGCCTCTTTTTCTGCCGATGGAATCAGCCGATCAGAGGAAACATCAGGTAAGGACCAATTCTGACAGCCATCCAGTTCTTTCTCTGAAAATCCTGCCGTGAACTCTGATGCCATATAACTGCCTATACTTCTATTAGAATACTAATGTTTATAGATACCCATGCATTGTTAGAAGATGCACTGCAAAAAATAGTACCTGTCATTTTTTTGATAAATTGTAATAAACAACATTTTAGGGGCTACTAAATTACAACATTTGCTCGCCACCACCACCGAGAGAAATTTCCCCAGCATCCGCCATACGTCTGGCGATAATAAGAATTTCTTTTTGCGCACCTTCAACTTCAGAAACTTTAACGGGCCCTTTCGCTTCGAGATCATCACGCAGCAACTCTGCTGCCCGACTTGACATATTCGCAAATATTTTTTCTTGTAAATCATTGTCGGCACCTTTCAGTGCAACAATTAATAGTTCGGACGATACTTCGCGCAAGAGGGCTTGAATACCGCGATCATCCACATCCCGTAAGTTATCAAAGACAAACATAAGATCCTGAATTTGATTACCCGTATCTTCATCCATTTCTTTAATAGCCTCGAGCAGTTCGCTTGCGATACCACTATCCAGATTGTTAACAATTTCAGCAGCACATTTAAAGCCACCCATGGTTGTAGTTTGCGAGCCCGCATTACCAGAGAATTGTTTTTCAAGAATATCGTTGAGTTCTTGCAAGGCACTGGGTTGAACAGTATCGAGTGAGGAGACACGCATCATAATATCGAGCCTGACACTGTCAGAAAAATAACCCATGATTTCTGCAGCCTGATCAGGATCAAGATAGGCGATCACAATGGCCTGAATTTGTGGATGTTCGTTACGAATAATATCGGCGACCGAGCGCGGCTCCATCCATTTTAGAGTATCAAGACCCGTTGTATTACCACCGAGAAGAATACGATCAATCAAACCGTGGGCTTTATCTTCACCCAATGCAGTCACTAGCATGTTGCGAATATAGTTATCAGCTCCAACGCCTAAGCCAGTTAGGTTTCTCACTTGCTCCATAAAATTACCCATTACCGTATGCACTTGCTCCTGCTCGATATTCGATAATTTACTCATTGCGGCACCAACACGCTGCACTTCTTTCGGGCCCATATGTTTAAGGACTTCAGCTGCGTCAGCTTCACCTAAAGTCAACAATAAGATAGCGGCTTGCTCAACGGCCGGCATCGAGGCAACCGGATTTGATTCTTCACTCATTCTTCATTAATCCAACGTTTAATGACTTGCGATACTCGACCAGGGTCTTCGGCAACCAGGCCTTTAATCGTATTTAACATATGTTCGTAGCTTTCTTCAGGCCCTGGCAATGCTAACGCCTCACCACCATGTAACGTTACTGTCTCATCTGAGAGCTCATCAAAAGAACCCAAACCCGATGCTTCTAATGCGGCCAATTGTTTAGCCTCTTCATCTTCTTTCGCTTGCGTACCGGTACGCGCTAATGTTTTCAGTATAGGCCTCAGTAGGCCAACAAACATAACCAGCACAACTAATAAGCCAGCGAAAGGCTTTAACAGTTCACGCAGCCAAACTTGTTCCCATATGGGAACCTCACCAGAATCTAAAGCACCGTCACCGGTATCAATAAAGGGTGTATTAATGACATTGACGCTGTCACCACGTACGGCTGAAAACCCAACTGCATCTCTCACGAGTATTGCCAAGCGCTCTAATTCATTATCGGACCAGGCTTCATAAGTTTGTGCACCGGTTTCTGGATTAATCACTTCTTTATCATCAACGACAACCGCAACTGTTAAACGGCGAACCTTACCCACTTGGTGTTTGGTATAACTCACTGAACGATCCAGTTCAAAATTACGTGTTGACTGCTTACGAGTATTTGAAGGAGGTGCAGCAGGTTCGCCTTCACGATTAGCTGCCTGTTCAGGTGCTTCTCCATCCGCAGGTGGCTGGTTTGCCAACGCACCAGGAATACCTCCAGCAGCACTACCTAAACGTTGTTCATCAAGGGTTTGTTCACTGCGAATCGCCGGGAGATCCGGATTAAACATTTCTTCTGCCTGTTCAACTTCATTGAAGTCAACATCTGCGGCAACTTCAGCACGATAACGACTGGCACCAATAATAGGATCTAATAAACTACGGACTCGATTATTAATAGACTCTTCAATTTGCGTTGCATATTCTAGCTCTTGTAAGGCTTTTGAAATTTTAGGGTCATCATCCCCTGTTGATAATAGGTTTCCTTTTTGGTCTACAACAGTAACGTGTTTCAATTGTAATTCAGTGATACTGGATGCAACCAAATTAGCAATCGCACGAACCTGATCTGATTTAATACCGCGCCCCGGATAGAGTTCGACAAAAACAGACGCTCGCGGTTGGCGAGCATCGCGAACAAATACGGAATTCTTGGGAATAGCAAGATGTACTCTGGCGGAACGAATGCTGTTAATACTGGTGATCGTTCTAGCCAATTCGCCTTCTAAGCTTCGACGGTAGCGAGCCGTTTCCATAAATTGGCTTGTCCCTAGAGGTTGTTCTTTATCAAGTAATTCAAATCCTACCGATGAATCACCAGGCAAGCCCATTTCAGCTAATTTAATACGAGCATCGTGAATTTCGTCAGCCGCAACAAGTAATGCGCCAGAGCGTGTATCCACTTTAAAATTAATATTGTTAGTTTCCAGAATTTCTATAATTTCACTGGAATCTAGACGATCTAATCCAGCATATAAAGGGCGATAATCTTCACCCATGGTCCATAGTACAGCGGCAAAACCAATGGCAACACTGGCAGCCAATGCGACCATTAAACCCGCTTGCCTGACAAGATTTAAATTATTAAAACCCTCAACTAAATCGTTGGTGGAGCGGTCTTTTTTGACGGATTCAGTACCTGCCCCTAAATCATCGTCTAAATCTGCTTCTGCTGCACTCATTTATTTTCGCCTTGGGACATTAACCAATACATGTCTTTTATCCATAAATTTCTCATACAGGCATATTCATAATATCGCGATAGGATTCCACCAATTTGTTTCTGACCTGTAACATTGCCTGAAAAGAAACGCTGGCTTTTTGTGAAGCAATCATCACATCAGTAATATCTACACCACTCTGCCCTTGTTCAAAGGCAGTCGCCATTGTCTTTGATGTTTTCTGCATTTCATTAACTTTATTAACCGCCTGATCCATTAACTGACCAAAACTTGGCGCTTCATTCACAGGGCTTAGTGGCTGACTCGATTTAAGTGGATTGACATCGGTTGACTCTGTGGGCTTAAAGGCTTGTGTTTGCGCCTTCAACGACCGCATTTCCACTAATACGCGGTTTATATCCATTCTGTCAGAAATCATTTCAGTTCCTCTTAACAGGGTGACGACATAATAAAGCCGACAATTTTTTGGCTTTATCGAAGCCTTTTATGAGTTACTAAAAGAATTAGCATAAAGTGGGCCAACAACTGCCGCCGGCAGCGAATTGCCTTACTGAGAAGTAAGCACAGAGGTCAAATGAAAGTACAGGATAAGCTTAAAAAGAAGAAGTCGAGCAAAAGGACAAACTTCCGCTCAACAGGTGGCTTTAATTATTAATAAAGCACCATATTGAAAAACGCAAAGACAAATATTTATGTCATTTATACAATGATATAAATTCTATCCAAATAAGGGTTTTCAATGAATAAAAAATCACTCATAAAACCTTTTTAATAACATGATTAAAAAGCATTTATGATAATCAATTATCTCAAAGTTATTTAAAGAGTTTTACTAAATAGAATTCTTTAAATATCGAAATCAAATTCCCTAATATCTTTTTCCAGCCTGCGCTCCGCAAGACGAGCTTCTAAGCGCCGGCGAGAATCTATAAATGGATTAGCTACTTTTCCTTCAGTTTCAGGCTCTAAAGCGGCATCATTAATCGCTTCATCCCCGTCATCAAGAAAAGTATCTACAGAAGAAGACATGGTTTCACTCATAGCAACATCTCCACATATTTAACCTTAAAGGCTAAAATAACAACGTATCTGTAAACTTGTACTCCAAGGGTACAATGTGAAAATTACTGCTGTATGAATAATTGGTCAAGCTTTTTTATATGAATTTTTTTTTGCACATTTATTAAGTTATATGCATAATATTTCTAAGCAGCGATATTTTTCATAAAAACAAGAATGAATGATCCATTTAAATAGCATTTAAGCAATATCCATTAATTCATCAAGGTTAAAACCAATTTCGCGCATTTTGGCCAATTTGTAGCGCAATGTCCTTGGGCTTATACCTAAACGCTCAGCAGTATTTTTACGACTCCCCTTTTCTTCTTTCAATGTATCGACGATAATTTCAAATTCTCTTTGCTTAAGATCATCACCCAGCTGCGTATTTTTATCGCTAATGAGGGCATTATCGCTATTACTGACTTGCGCTTCTCTTAAGCCATCTAAATTATTAATTGCCTTAAATGGCGTTACTTCAACAGGCGGTATATTATTTAGCGAACTACCTATTGGCGAAAGCATTTGCAAGCCAAGATCATCTTCCTGAATCACTACCCCTGCTTGCAGTATCAATGCACGCTGAATAACATTATCCAACTCTCGAACATTACCTGGCCAAGAGTATTGAAGCAGTGCACGCTGCGCTGATTCACCTAATTGAGTACCAACACGTTTTTGTTTTATTGCATGTTTTTGTAATAGCCGATTCGCAAGCGGCAAAATATCTTCGCGCCGATCACGTAGTGGCTGCCACTGTAAAGGTAAAACGCTCAGCCTGTAATATAAATCTTCTCTAAATTTTCCATTGGCAACTTGCTGCTGCATATCTCGGTTAGATGTTGCGATCACACGAACGTCTAACTCAATTGTTTTACGTCCCCCTAAGCGTTCAACTTCTCTTTCTTGTAAAACACGCAATAATTTTGCTTGCAAGCCCATATCCATTTCAGAAATTTCATCCAATAATAAAGTGCCTCCATTTGCCTGTTCAAACTTACCCGGTGCGCTACTGTAAGCACCAGTGTATGCTCCTTTTTCATAGCCAAACAACATCGCTTCCAGCATATTTTCTGGAATTGCTGCACAGTTAATTGCGATAAAAGGCTGTTTAACTCGTGGAGATTGTTGATGAATATAGCGTGCCAATACTTCTTTACCCGTGCCTGACTCACCAACAATTAGCACTGTGGAATCAGTCTGCGCCATACGATTTGCCAACTGCAATAACTGCTGACTATTGGCTGATTTAGCAATAGGTTCATCACTCATGATATCTTCGCGGCCATCTAATTGTTTTGCCACAATATCAACCAATGCTTTTGGTTCAAACGGTTTAACCAGATAATCAATCGCCCCATTGCGAATAGCATCGACAGAATCACGAATGCTTGCGTAAGCGGTAATCAATAAAACAGGAATATGAGCGTAGTCAGTTTTAACCTGGCGCAGTAGATCATGCCCGCTCAGTTTCCCCATATTCACATCTGAAACAATCATTGCGATATCATTGTGCTTAGCAAGGAGTTCTAATGCGGTTTCAACATTTGGCGCCGCTATTGATTCATAATCAGCTAACGATAAAGTATCTTGTAAAGCTTCTCGCAGTGAAGGGTCATCTTCAACAACGAGTAATCGAGAAGTCATTTCATTCCTATTATCTTTAGCCGTTGCCGACATAACTACTTTCCTCAACTATTTTTTAAATAATAATTAATTAGATTTTTGCAATATAAACGGTTATTTATGCGATAGACTGATCACTTAAAGGCAGTTGCAAGCAGGCACAAGCGCCACCATTATCTCGATTACTTATATTGAAGTGGCCACCATGAGATTGGGCAACAATTTTGACAACCGATAAACCAATACCCGTGCCCTGCTCTTTGGTTGTAAAAAACATATCTTGTATTTGCTCTTCCACTACGGGTTCGAGACCAATGCCGTTATCTAAAATGCTGATAAAAAGCTGCTTATCTTTTCTTTGAAAGCGAATAGTAATTTCAGCCTGATTGCTTGCTTGTAAACTATTATTAACTAAATTTAATAACGCCCCAGTAATCGCATCAAGGTTACATTGAATACTGCAATCGTCTATCGACTTTTCCCATTGGCAGATGGCGTTATACGCTTTGATAGGCATTTCGATAGCTTCTGCTAATGCTTCCTGCAATTCGATAACGGTAACTTTATCCACTAAGGGAACATCGCCTTTTACAAACAACAGCATGTCTCGTACTTGCCGCTCCATATAGTGCAAGCGATTAATTAGCTTATGCGTAAACTCATGACGTTTATCACCTGACAATTGTTCACTGGATAAATGATTGGCATATAGCATAGCGGATGATAAAGGCGTTCTGACCTGATGAGCTAAAGTAGACACCATCTTCCCTAATGCCGACAAGCGTTCGTTACGGCTTAATTTTGCTTGTAGTTGGCGCGTTTCTGTCTGATCCGTTAAAAGAATAATTTGGCCATCTTCCTCTAAAGAACGTGTCGCAATGCTAATACGCTTACCTTCACGGTTAGAAACTTCATGACCATCGTCATCGCGAGGAACAAAGCAATGCTGAACCACCTCACGCCAACGTTTACCGTATAAACTGGGTTCTAATAATGACTCTGCTGTAGGGTTACTCTCAATAATCACGCCACGCTTATCTAAAACAATGACACCACCGGGCAAAAAATTGACTAAAGTTTCTAAACGATGAGCCAACTGCTCTTTTTGCTTAAGCTCTTCATAACGCTGCTGACTCACATTTTCCAATTCAGAGGTTAAATCAGCCACACGTTGTTCAAGGTGTTGATAGGAATCTGCCAGCTGAAGTGACAACTGGTTAAATAGATCAAATGCTGTTTTTAGGCCTTCTGAAGAGTCAGAGGTTTGCTCACTGGATAAGCTGCTAACGCTTGATTTCGGCGATAGTAAGGCCTTTAGAGGCGCTTCAACCCCAATATCAGCAGAAGAAGAGACGTCATCTACATTAGAAGACAGCAATATTTGGGGAATAACAGATAACGGCTGCTGATTTTCAGCAGAGACTAACGATTGCGCCATAGTAACAACTACACCTTTTTTGACTCATGCCAATAGATGTAGCAAGCCTGATGCCAACCTAATTTTTCTAATTATTTCAAGGGATTAGTTAAGTTATAATTTTAATACTAGAAGATATGACAGAAAAATGGCTAGTATTTTCATCCTTAAATAAGAAAAGGCCAAAGATAAATTTTATCTCTGGCCTTTTAAAATAAATCACTTACTTAATTGCGAGTAAATTAGTTTATCGCTGAATTATCTGCACCGGAAATATCAATTTCTGCCTGATCCACTAAGAGTGTTTGCCAGGCACGATATTCTTCAGATGATGATGAACGAGCCAGCGATAAACGAGCTCCTCGTTTTTCTTCATCAGTCATTTCATCAAAGTTCGCATCTTTTACTACTTTTAATGAGACTAATGCGTAGTCATTATTTGCAAGATATAGAGAAGAATTAACCGCTACATCATTAACAGGCCTTGATAATGAAAAAACATGTTCTGTCAGTTCTGGAGAGACATTACGTCCATCACGAGTGATAGCAACTTCAGAGTTAAGCGTGAGTTCGTTTTGCTCCGCAAGCGCCTCAAGTGATTCACCTGATTCCAGTGCAGTCTGCAGTTCTTTTGCTTTTTCTGCTAATTGCTCTTTCGCTTTGCTCAATTTCAACTCTGTCGTAATATCGCCTTTCTTTTCATCAAACGTTAATGTACGAACGGCTTCATGCTCAAGTAGTTTTACAACAACAGCACGATCTGCTGCCAACTCTAGTACTTCACTGGCAAAGTTTTCTCGAAGTACTTGATCGCTGAATGCAGCGGTCACAACACGGTTATCTGCCAAGACTGGCTCTATACCACCGACACGCGTGAACAAATCGGTCTTACCTGTTGATAAGGATAATTGTTCAGCAACTTCTGCCAGGGTCTCAGCATTATATGACAAGTCTTTAAGCTCGGCTAATTTTTCAATAAAAATTTGTTCCGCTTCAATCGCTTTTAATTCTGATTCAATACGTGTTTTGCTTTCATCAAAGGTAGGCGCTTCTTCTTCCTTAACCGACACTAGCTTAATGAAGTGTGTCGCACCATCAACAACTACAGGGGTAGATACTTCACCTTGCTTTAGACTAGATAATGTTGACTCAAAGGCTGGAGGGAACGCATCGCCAGTGGTAATACCCAAATTACCGCCAGTGTCCTTAGTACCAAAATCATCCGAGTACTCAGTCGCTAAAGCAGCAAAGTCTTCCCCAGCATCAAGTTTCTGCTGTACTTCAGCAATTTTCTGCTCAGCATCATCGCTATCACCATCAATCATGATATGAGCCGCTTCACGCTCAATTGACGATGAAAACTGCTCTACTTCCTGATCATATTGCTTTTGTACTGCTTCTGGGCTGATATCAACTGTTTTAGAGATATCGCTAATTGTTAATTCAATATACTCAACGGACACTTTTTCCTCAGTGTTGTAACCACTTTTATTGGCATCATAGTGTGTCTGTAGCTCTTCTTCGCTGACAGTCATTTTTTCTGGCAGGTCACTTAGCGGTAGGCTGACCCACGAAAAATCACGGGTTTGGCGAGAAAGTGCAACAACCTGCTTCAATTCCTTATCGGTTACGAACGCTGTTGTCGCTAAAGCGCTACGCAGTTGATTACCGACAATCTCATCATGTAACAGCTGACGGTAAGTAGTAGGCGTATGCTGAGCGGATAATAAGCGTTGCTGGAAGAGTTGAGGGTCAAATTTCCCTTCTGTCTGAAATTCTGGCATTTGCACAATGACTTTATCCAACTCGCTATTACTGACTCTCATTTTGCTATCAAGAGCCTTATCGATGAGCACATTACGTTGTACTAAACCTTGTAGTACAGGGGCACGCAAGCGTTCGTCTGACAGGTATTCAGCTGGAAGGTTGTTGCCAAATTGTGCTTGTAGACGCTGTCTTTCCTGAGCCAGTGCGATCTGTAACTCACGGTCTGTAATCGCATCACCATTTACAGTGGCCACTTCCCCGTAATTATGCCCATGACCACCAGTACCTGTTAAATCTACTAAGCTGGCAGCCATGATAAAAGCCAAAAAGCCGACCACTATAATCGCAATCGTACCCTTCATATTTTCGCGCATACTTTGCAGCATGTTTAACCTCAACTAAAAACAAACGTAATGTAAATGGTTTATATCTGAAACTAAGATAGTGACACTATATAATAATATCTGTTCAACTTCAGCGATCTAAAACCCAGTGCTTTAAAATAGTAAAGGCGCGTCCTAAGACACGCCTTTAACGTTATATCAGTAAGACCTGGAATTAGTTAACCGCATCCTTTAATGCCTTACCTGCCTTGAAGCTAGGGATTCTAGCAGCAGCAATTTGAATTGGTTTACCGGTTTGAGGATTACGTCCTGTTCTAGCTGCGCGATCCTTTACAGAAAAAGTACCAAAACCAACTAAGGCAACCGAGTCACCTTTTTTTAATGCGCCCTCTACCGCTTCAATCATGCCATCTAATGCACGACCAGCAGCAGCTTTAGGAATATCTGCAGACGCAGCAATTGAATCAATTAGTTCGGCTTTATTCACAATTCACCCCTTTATTTGGTATTTGTTGTTCTAATAATGTCAGCTCTCAACCGAGAGAGAAGCTGTCTTGTTAAATGTCATATTGCATTTATTAGTATTAAAACAGCCTTCAATGGCTGCCCCTACGCTTTTCTTTGACTATTTTATACGGTGCTGTACTTTGGAAAAGTAGAACCAAGCCTTATCATAGCGAAATATTGTACTATCAACCTGAATATCAGCCTATTTATTATTCAGCCTATCTATTCAATCTTAATGGTCTGAGCGAAGTAGTTTTATACCAATTGACCACTGAAGGGTCAAGCTGACATTTTCAAATACAGGCACAAACACCGCTTGCATGTTAAAAACCTCTCACTTTTCCCTTATTTTGATCAGAAATCAGCCTCTAGTGCTTAACCCCTGGGTTATCAGCAGATTGCCTGGCTTTTGCCTCCAGCGCTTGATATTCATCATCCGATAACGGTTTTGGCATAGACTGCAAAGCAATTTCAAGGACCTGATCTATCCATTTAACAGGCTTAATGACCAAATCCTGTAAAATATTCTCCGGTATTTCCTTTAAATCGCGCTGGTTCTCCAGAGGGATAATAACGGTTTTAACTCCGCCTCTATGGGCAGCCAATAGCTTTTCCTTCAAGCCACCAATACGCAATACCTCTCCACGCAATGTAATTTCGCCAGTCATTGCAACATCTGCTCGAACCGGGATATTGGTCAATACAGACACTAACGCTGTAGACATCGCAATACCGGCACTTGGGCCATCTTTTGGTGTTGCGCCTTCAGGCACATGGATATGAATATCGAACTTTTCTGAGTAATCTGGAGCAATACCTAAAATCTGGGAGCGTGAACGCACAACCGTTAACGCAGCCTGAATAGACTCTTGCATCACATCACCTAAGGAGCCAGTCTTCACCATGCGACCTTTACCGTGAATTGCAGACGCTTCTATCGTTAATAACTCACCACCAACCTGAGTCCAGGCAAGACCTGTTACCTGACCAATTTGATTCTCTTGCTCTGCAACACCGTAATCAAATTTACGCACGCCGAGATAGTCTTCGAGAGATTCAGTATCAACCACTAAGCTAGTGAGTTCTTTTTCTTTGATAAAGCGTTTAATTGCTTTACGCGCGATCTTAGCGACCTCTCTATCGAGACCACGAACACCTGCCTCGCGAGTGTAGTATCGAACCATATCTCGAATGGCACTGTCTTCAATCGCTAGCTCACCATCCTTTAAGCCGTTGTGTTTCTCCTGTTTTGGAATCAAATAGCGTTGAGCTATATTGATTTTTTCATCTTCGGTATAACCCGGGATCCTGATCACTTCCATACGATCCAATAAAGGACCAGGAATATTCATAGAGTTAGAAGTACAAACGAACATCACTTCTGATAGGTCGTAGTCCACTTCAAGATAATGATCATTAAAGGAGTTATTTTGCTCTGGATCTAGCACTTCTAATAAGGCAGACGCTGGGTCGCCACGATGATCCATTCCCATTTTGTCGATTTCATCCAACAAAAACAGTGGGTTTTTAACACCAGCTTTTGACATTTTCTGCACTAACTTGCCTGGCATTGAGCCAATATACGTTCGTCGGTGCCCACGTATTTCAGCTTCATCGCGCACGCCACCAAGTGCCATGCGAATAAATTTACGGTTAGTAGCACGAGCTATCGATTCACCCAATGAAGTCTTACCAACACCAGGAGGACCAACTAAACACAAGATAGAACCTTTCACTTTTTTAACACGTGTCTGTACCGCAAGGTATTCAACAATACGCTCTTTTACATCTTCAAGACCGTAGTGATCGGCTTCCAATATTTTTTCCGCGCGCTCGAGATCATTGAAAACACGGCTACGCTTTTTCCATGGAATACTAATCATCCAATCGATATAAGCACGAAGCACAGATGCTTCTGCTGACATAGGCGACATCATTTTTAATTTATTCAGCTCAGAATTTGCTTTTTCTTGAGCTTCTTTTGTCATACCTGCATCGGCTATCTTTTTAGCAAGCTGCTCAGGCTCATTAACCTCTTCACCTAACTCACCCAGCTCCTTCTGAATCGCTTTCATCTGCTCATTGAGATAGTACTCTCGCTGGCTTTTTTCCATTTGCTTTTTAACGCGCCCGCGAATGCGTTTTTCCATTTGATGAAGGTCAATTTCAGCCTCCATAAAATCCAGTAAATGCTCTAAACGATCTTGCTCGCTAGGCATTTCTAAAATTTCCTGTTTTTGCTCTAACTGCAAAGACATATGAGCCGCAATGGTATCGGCTAAACGACCCGGCTCTTCGATACCAGTAAGGGATGTCATCACCTCAGCAGGGACTTTTTTGCTTAAGCTCACATATTGTTCGAATTGCTCAAGTACGGTGGTAACAAGTTGAGCGGCATTCTCCTCATCAAGTATTTCTGCTGTTACTGGCTCAACATTCGCGCCTACATAATCATCAACTTCTTCTATTTCAAGAATCTTCGCTCGATATCCACCTTCTACCAATACTTTGACTGTGCCATCAGGCAACTTCAACAATTGTAAAATAGAAGCTACTGTTCCAACGGGGTACATATCTTCGAGAATAGGATCGTCATGGGTGGGATCTCGTTGAGCAACCAATAGCACTTGCTTATTGGTATTCATTGCCACATCCAATGCTTTAATGGATTTTTCACGACCCACAAATAGCGGAATTACCATATGTGGATAAACAACGACATCTCTCAATGGCAGCAAAGGGAAATTTGTGAGGTTTAATTCATCAGTTTCTTGCACGTAGTTTTACCTCTCAATAACAATGCTTATATATCTTGGGGATATCAATGAAAATGCAAGACATATATTGATATCAAGTTAAAAAAGGAAGGGTGATACATTTAGAGTTATAGTAAAACGGCCTACTCCTACAGAAAGATAAAGGAAATAGGCCGATTAAATATAATGCTTTTTTAATGCTAACAGATTGATATTACTCTTCTGGAGCTACTTTCTGCTGGATGCCCGCATTATCGTAGACCAATAGTGGCTCGGACTCAGCGTTAATAACACCTTCGTCAACAATCACCTTAACCACACCTTCTTCAGATGGGATACGGTACATAGTCTCCAATAATACGGCTTCCATAATGGAACGCAGGCCACGAGCACCTGTTTTACGTGCCATCGCTTTCTTAGCCACAGCTCTCAAAGCATCTTCACGGAAGTCAATTTCAACATCTTCCATTTCAAATAACTTAGTGTACTGCTTGGTAAGTGAATTTTTTGGCTCAGTTAAGATTTGAACCAATGCATCTTCATCAAGCTCTTCCAAGGTTGCAATCATCGGTAAACGACCCACAAATTCTGGAATTAAGCCATAGGTTACTAAATCTTCAGACTCCAGTTCTCTCAGCGCCTCACCAACACCTTTATCTGTTTTGCTGGTTACCTTGGCACCAAAACCAATTCCTCCTTTCTCGGAACGATTTTGGATAACTTTATCTAGCCCAGCAAAAGCACCACCACAAATAAATAGAATATTAGATGTATCTACCTGCAAAAACTCTTGTTGAGGATGCTTACGACCGCCTTGTGGAGGCACTGAAGCAACGGTTCCTTCAATTAGCTTGAGTAAGGCTTGCTGCACGCCTTCGCCAGACACATCACGAGTAATGGATGGATTATCACTTTTACGAGAAATTTTGTCGATTTCATCAATATACACAATACCTTGCTGTGCTTTTTCGACATCGTAATCACATTTCTGTAACAGCTTTTGGATAATATTCTCAACGTCTTCACCGACATAGCCTGCCTCTGTCAATGTCGTAGCATCGGCAATGGTAAAGGGTACGTTGAGTAGACGAGCTAAGGTCTCAGCCAATAGCGTCTTACCGCTACCCGTTGGACCTACAAGCAAGATATTACTTTTACCTAGCTCAACTTCGTCTTTTTCTTTGCTGCGACTTTCGCCAAAGCGTAGGCGCTTATAGTGGTTATATACAGCAACAGATAACACACGTTTAGCACGAGGTTGCCCAATGACGTATTGGTTAAGAATATCGGTGATTTCTAATGGTGTAGGTAGTTTTTCAGAACTTCCTTCTGAACCACTCGCTTCCTGGATTTCTTCACGAATGATGTCATTACACAAATCAACACATTCATCACAAATGAATACTGATGGCCCTGCTATGAGCTTACGCACTTCGTGTTGGCTTTTGCCGCAAAATGAACAATAGAGCAATTTACCGTTATCGTCGCTACCATCTTTACCGTGATCGGCCATTTTCTTACCTTATTACTATCTTAAATAAGTTTGTATACTGTTGAGTTCTAATACTTATCCACTAAAACTCACGTCCTATGACAATTATTGGGGAACCAAGTGCCAAATTAAAGGCTAATATCTCTGGTTTACTCAAAAAAAACAAGTTATGGGGCACTTTTTACACCATTTAACAATAATCTTAGCCTTTTATCTGCCTATACGCACAGAATTTAAAGATCTATTTACCATTTAAGAACTTTTTTTATAAGTAAATTGTATTGTTAAACCAGAATCTTAATAGCTAGATTCAATTACACAGTAAATCTAGCTATCAGCTACTTGTTTTAGGCACCCGCTCGATGTGTGAGCACATCATCGATTAAGCCATATTCTTTAGATTCTTCAGCGCTCATGAAGTTATCTCTCTCGGTATCACGAGCAATATCATCAATGCTACGCCCTGAATGCTGAGCCATCAACTCGTTTAAGCGCTTGCGTATTTTTAGAATTTCTTCTGCATGAATAGAGATATCGGTAGCCTGCCCTTGAGCACCACCACTCGGCTGATGGATCATAGTACGTGCATTAGGCAAACAGAAACGCTTCCCTGAAGCACCGGCGTTCAACAGAAACGCTCCCATACTACACGCTTGACCAATACACATGGTGCTGACATCAGGTTTAATGAACTGCATGGTGTCATAGATTGAAAGACCTGCGGTTACAGAACCTCCCGGAGAATTGATATAAAGATGGATATCTTTATCTGGGTTTTCAGCCTCTAAAAACAGTAACTGAGCAACCACTAAATTAGCCATATGGTCTTCAACCTGACCAACCAAGAAAATGACGCGCTCTTTTAAAAGGCGGGAATAGATATCGTAGGATCTTTCACCTCGTGATGTTTGCTCAACAACCATTGGCACCAAGCCACTATTCACCACATCAGGAGCCATATTATTAGCTTGAGAGAAGCCTCCCTGAAATGAAGAACCATAGAGATCAAATTTTGCCATAGCAACCTTATTCCTGTAATCGATTATGTCGTAATGATATGAACTAAAAGATGTGGGGTAAGGCCATTCAAACACAGGCAAAAAGCCCACTATCTCACTTATTTTTATTTAGCTTAACTCCTGATTGCGGAGTATGCCAGTGTTTGAAGTAAATAAACAAAAAAGATTGCTCTACCACCAACAGGCCGAGCAATCTTTAAACAGGAAGTGACTAAAACATCAACGATTTGAATAGTTTATGACTGATTGGTAGCAACAGCTTCGTGATAACTAACTGTCTCGTCAGTTACTTTAGCCTGCTCTAAAATAGAGTCCATTACCATATCTTCAAGAACAACAGACTCTATACCCGATAGCATTTGCTGGTTCTGATAATAATAATTAACAACCTCTTCAGGCTTATCATAACTTGCTGCCGTCTCTTCAATATAGCTACGAACCTGATCAGCATCAGCCTTAATTTCGTTCTTTTTAACAATTTCACCAACAATCAAACCTAAAGACACTCGACGCTCAGCTTGCTCTGTAAACATTTCATCAGGCAACAAGGCTTTTAGATCTAAATTTTTATTCTGCTGCATACCACCGAATTGTTGCATCATCTGCTCACGCAACGCTTCTATTTCTGAAGCAATCAGTGCTTGAGGCAATTCAACTGTGTGGTTTTCAACAAGCTTGTCCATAACACTCGCTTTTAACTTTCCCTTGACCGCTTGCTTCAATTCTCTTTCCATATTTTTTTTAATTTCACCACGGAAATGCTCAGGTGTATCACTGCCAAAATGCTTCATAAAATCCGCATCAACTTCTGGTAGTGTTTTTTCTTCAACTTTCTTCACATTAACAGTGAACTCAGCCGCAGCACCCTGTAAATCTTCTACTTGGTAATCTTCTGGGAAGGTCAATGGTAATACCTTTTCTTCGCCTTCCTTCATACCAACAACACCATCTTCAAAGCCTGGAATCATTGAATTAGTACCTAAAACCAACTTGAAGTCATTCCCTTTACCGCCTTCGAACTCTTCACCGTCTTTAGTACCGACAAAATCGATAATAACTTGGTCACCAAAATCAGCGGCTCTTTCTACTTGAGCAAAGCTAGCTTGTTGCTCACGTAAACTTTCGATAGTTTTATCAACATCTTCCTCGTTAATTTCAGCATTTAAACGAGTCAACTCATAGCCGTCAAATTCACCAATTATTACTTCAGGATACACTTCAATTGTGGCGACATATTCTAAATCTTTGCCGGCCTCAATCGTGTTCACTTCTATTTTCGGATAGCCCGCTGGGCGAACAGATTCTTGCTGGATTGCTTCCATATAAGAGCTATTAATAATGTCACTAGCGACTTCTTGACGCGCAGCTTCGCCGTATTGGCGGCTGATGACTTTCAATGGAACCTTGCCTTTACGAAAACCATTAACTTTCGCAGTCTTGGCAACTTCAGCCAGTTTTGCATTTACTTTATTGTCAACGTCAGCTGCCGGCACAGCAATCGTTAAGCGACGCTCCAAACCAGAAGTCGTTTCTACGGAAACTTGCATCTTAATCCTCTGTATCTATATCAGAAATGGCTGAATATTATGAATGGTTGTTCAAACTATCAATTGAATCAAAATAATATGGTGCGGACGGAGAGACTCGAACTCTCACACCTTGCGGCACCAGAACCTAAATCTGGCGTGTCTACCAATTTCACCACGTCCGCTGAATAATCACTATTCAATTCGAAGCTGTCGACTCGACATTTTTTTGCCAACTTTAATTAACTCATTGATTTATAAGGAAATTGAGTTAATTTTCCGCCGTCTCAGCTTCAAGGGGTGGCAATTTTGCCACAGTGAAAAGATAGGTTCAACAAAAACCTACATTAAAGTTAAAGACGTTCAATAACTGTGGCTATACCTTGCCCTAAACCGATACACATGGTCGACATACCCCACTGCAAATCTTTATCATCCATAACGCTTAGTAAGGTACCTGTAATGCGGGTTCCAGAACAACCGAATGGATGGCCCAAAGCGATAGCACCACCATAAACATTGACAGTATCGTCCATTGTTTCGGTAAGCCCCATCTTTTTAAGAACCGCTAGAGATTGCGCCGCAAAGGCCTCATTTAATTCAATAGCTTGAATATCCTTCAGCTCCAGACCTGCATTTGCAAGCGCATTTTTACACGCTGGAACAGGCCCCATACCCATGACAGAAGGGTCAACCCCCGCCAAACCCGTGGACACGACTCGTGCAATAGGTTTAAGCCCTAACTCTGCGGCTTTTTCTGCTGAGAGGACTAACATCGCACTTGCGCCATCAGTCACCTGAGAAGAACTGCCCGCTGTCACCGTGCCCCCTTTGGGGTTAAAGACCGGACGCAAACCTGCAAGCGCCTCTAAGGTTGTTTCTGGACGGATTGTTTCATCTTGAGTAATCAAGCTCGGAACACCGTCTGAATCATGACCTAAGATAGGTATTATTTCGTTAGAGAATTTACCGTTCTCTGTTGCTAGCGCTGCCCGTTGATGGGAGCGCACAGAAAAAGCATCCTGATCTTCACGAGAAATTTGATGTAATACGGCAAGATATTCTGCGGTTAAGCCCATCGACCCCGCTGCTTTCGCCACTGACAAGCTCAATAAAGGGTTAGGGTCGACCTCTTTGTTCATATCGATATGTCCCATATGCTCAACGCCGCCGATCAGATATATGTCCCCAATACCGGCTTGAATTTGAGCTGACGCGGTATGCAAAGCCGACATCGACGAGCCGCACAATCGATTCACTGTCTGCGCAGGAATGGTATGAGGCAAACCTGCTCGTAAAATAATATTACGGGCTATGTTGAAAGCCTGCTCTCCTCGCTGCATGACACACCCCCAAATCATATCATCGATAGATTCAGGTGCTATTGCACTGTTTCGCGCTAACAATCCATTAATCAAATCTGCACTTAAGTCATCAGCACGGCGATGACGAAAGCATCCATTTTTTGAACGTCCCATTGGGGTGCGTGCATAATCAACAATCACCGCTTGTTTTGGATCTAGTGCCACAATCTGTTCTCCTCTCTAAAGCGGATATTTACAAAAAATTAATAATCTTTATGAATAATAAGAGCTGTTATCAGCCGCTAACGTTTTCATGCCATCAGTCACATGATACAGCTCGCCTAGAGACTCATAAGGTTTTGCTAATTCACAAAATGCCTGTATCCCGATGCTATCTAACCAACGGAAGATTCCACCTTTAAACGGTGGAAAACCTAAACCATAAATCAATGCCATATCAGCTTCGGCTGGTGACGCGACAATGCCTTCTTCCAAACAACGAGCTAACTCTGTTGCCATAGGAATCATCATACGAGCAATAATTTCTTCATCCGAAAAGTCTTTACTTGATGCAACATGAGGTTGCAAAAGTTCATAAGAGTCTTGTGTTACAACTTTTGCAGGCTTACCTTTTTTATCGGGTTCATAATTATAAAACCCTTGGCTATTTTTTTGCCCAAAACGCTTTGCTTCATACATAACATCTGTTGCAGATGTAAACTCTTTACTCATTCTACTGGGGAAGCCATCTGCCATTACTTTTTCAGCATGTACACCGGTATCAATACCAACAACATCAAGTAAATAAGCGGGGCCCATTGGCCACCCCCACTTTTCCATTACCTTATCCACCTTTTGAAAATCTGCACCGTCTCTTAACAACATTGCAAAACCAGCAAAATAAGGGAATAAAACCCGGTTAACTAAAAACCCCGGACAATCGCCAACAACAATGGCTTTTTTACCCATTGCATTGGCATAGGCAACTGTCCGTGCAATTGCCGCATCCGATGATTGGCTACCTCGAATCACTTCGACTAATGGCATTGCATGCACTGGGTTAAAAAAATGCATGCCGCAAAAATTCTCTGGGCGTTTTAATGCTTTTGCTAAATGATTAATAGAAATTGTCGAGGTATTAGTCGCAATAATGGTATCTTCTGTTACTTGCTGCTCAACTTCTGCTAACACAGATTGTTTCACTTTGGGATTTTCAACAACGGCTTCAACAACAATATCCACATTACCAAAACCGTCATAACTTAAAGACGGCTCAATTCTATTTAACACTTCACCCATTTTAGACGCTGTCATACGCCCGCGCTCAACGCGCTTATTTAACAGTTTACTGGCTTCAGACAAACCTAAATCAATGCCTTCCTGAGCAATATCTTTCATTTTAATCGGAACATTTTTCAGTGCGGATTGATAAGCAATCCCGCCACCCATAATGCCTGCCCCCAATACAGCTGCTCGCTCTACAGGTTTATCTGCAGACTTCGCGATTTTTTTGGCTTTTTTGGCAATAAGCTGATCGCTAAGAAACAAACCTGACAGCGATAAAGCAACGGGCGTTTGCGCCATTGCAACGAACGTTGCTGTTTCAATAGCAAGCGCCTCTTTACGACCACAAGCTGCCGCTTTTTCAATTGCATTAATGGCTGCAATTGGTGCAGGATAATGCCGACCCGCTTGGGCTGCGACAAATGCTTTTGAGGTATTAATTGCCATCATCAGCTCAGTTTGATTATGGCGCAATGGCGATTGTTTCTGCTTACGGCGAGACTGATAATCTAAACTGCCATCAATACAATATTGTAATGTGCGCTGAGCCGCTTCTTTTAATTTTGCTTCAGCAACGACACCGTCAAACACACCGGCCTTCATTGCAACTTCAGCGGAGTTCTCTTTGCCTCCCGCTATCCACTCAACAGCCGTTTCTATCCCTGCAACACGAGGCAAACGAACGGTACCGCCCCACCCGGGAATAATGCCTAACCGGGTCTCTGGTAAGCCGATAGTCGCTTTTTCAGAACCAATTCGATAATCACACGCCAGGCATAATTCACAACCGCCACCTAGAGCAAATCCATTCACTGCAACGACGACAGGAAATGGAAGGTCTTCTATGCGATTAAAATTATTGTTACTGGAATGGATTATCCCCGCGATACTTTCTTCGCCATTATTAAATATGGGACTGAATTCACTGATATCAGCACCCGCAATAAATCCAGGCTTTGCACTGGTAATCAACAGACCTTTAATATCGCCTGCGGCTTCCAATGCAGTTAAAGCCTCTGCCAACTCTGTAACCGTTTGCTGATTGAAGATATTGACGACACTATCTTTCACATCAAAACACAACTCTGCACAATGGCTCTTATCCACAGTTACAGATATATTTTTACCTTGATATAGCATAGTTACTCCATAATCAGCCTGCTGAAAGGCTTTTAAATATGTTTATTGTTTACCTATTACATCATGCAGAATCTGTTGTTCTACACAGCTAACCACTCATCATGGTGTATCAATACTTAACCATGAAAGAGGAATCGGGGGACATACTATCACGCATTAAGAGCGAGCGCTCGTTTTATTTATCAAGTGGCACTCTATTAACCTGACGCCAGACTTTAAAGTACAACATAAACGGGTTTAAATTAATATATGGAGGCTTTATAGCGTCTAATTTAGTCGCTGATTACCACAATCGTTTTCTGATCTGAAATATTTCTCAAGCGATATGGAAATAATGCATCAACAAAGAAACCGTCGCCCGGCTCCAAATGCTGGCATTGATTATTAATCGTCACCTCTAGAACACCCTGAACAACAAACCCACTACACTCCTGTTTGGCGACCAGCATTGACTCTCCTGTATCACTACCAGGGCTATAAACTTGGTAAATCAGCTCATTATCGCTAGGGCTCTTTTTATTACCTAAACAATATGAATCAATACCGTCTTTACTACCCTGGTATATTTCAAAGCTTCGGTAAAAGCTACGGCTTTGGCTATTGGGGTCAAAATTGAAAAAATCCCTTAGAGTCATCGGAATGCCTTTAAGCAATTTTTCTAATGAACTGACAGATGGGCTTACTCTTCCCTGTTCGATCATGGATACACTACTGTTAGTGACCCCTGCTCGCTTAGCCAATTCTCTTTGTGAATAACCGTACATTTGACGGACTTGTTGTAATCGAACCGCGATATCGTCAGACATAAATACTATAAAACATTGATTGGTTTTTGAAAAAAGCCGCCTTAATTATCGTTTTTAAGCGGCTCAAATAGATCAAACCATATCTTTGTAAAGGTTTTCTTTCGTCAAGTCAATGGATTCACCATAAGCAGGAACCGTTAATCGCTGCTTATTGATATCGATATCCTCGTTATCCAGCATATCTTCGCCGTATTTATAAATGACTTGATAATTGCCCTGCAGGAATTGCTGGTGATACTGTTCTGACTTTTCGATTGTCTGTTCACGACGTGCTTGATAATTCATCATGGCCTCCTTGCCATAGCGCTTAGACAGCATTGCCTCTGTAATCGCTGGTGATAAAATACTCGCCGTCGCATTATTACCCCCGAAGCCCTTAGAGTTCAGAAAGGCTATATCCATAGACGACTCTAACTCTCTATCTTGGGTTGATATAGATAGTCGCTCCTGCAATACATCATCTGCGACTTTGTCCACAGTTTTGATACCCGGTAATATACCTTGGGCAAAAACGCCTAATGAATTGATTAATTGATCGCCACTGGCTGGCGCAAGGGAATGACCAACATAGGATTTAATCGCGGCTAGTGGCCAGTCCTGTATACCAAATGCGCTAGCCACTTTATCGAGAATTTCTGATTCGGTTACCCGGTTTTGCGGTGTGCTCGAGCCATGGGCCTGAACAAAGCTTCGTTTCGCAACAGAATCGCTCCCCAGTAAGGAATAAGCCGAGGCTACTGCTTTGGCAACCGTTAGATAATTACCTGGGCCTGGAGCGGATATAGACTTTTTATAGCCATCTGCATTGGTAAAGACATCGAGTACAGCTCCGTGAATATTCGCTCCCAGCTTCATTGCCAACTCATCGTCCATCAAGACAACATGCTGTGTTGATTCTGCAATCACGAACCCACAGTTTTCACCAAACGGGCGGCTTGATCGGCGCAAATCAGTATTATCGCTTCCATCAAGCTTATTCAATTTATCAACAGTCGCCAGTGCCCCCATAGTGGCATAACCTTCAATCACCTCAGGCAATATAGGCGCTTCACTGCAACCAACCACAACCACTCGTCTTCGGCCAGATTGGATGTCTTCTAAACCTGCTCTCAAATTGTAGAGGAAACTGGCACAAGCACCGGAGATACTGCCGGTTGAACCAAGATTACCCAACACATAGGCATTAACAAAATCAGATGGCATAGAACCCATACCTAGCGCCACATGCTTAGCCGATACTCTGTCGCCTTTTAACCGCGACTGTAATAAACCACCAAAACCATTTCCATCTAGTTGGCTCATCACACTCGCTGAATAGCCGCCTATTTCATCAGGAGATACATGTTGAACAATCGTTTCCCAATCTACTCCCATTGAATTAATCGCATCAGAAGCACCGATCACCGCCAGCTGCAAACCTCGAGGATGAAATCGCGAATTATAAATACTCGCAGGGTCAAAACCTTCAGGTAGCTGGCCTGCTCCCTGAACAGGGCAAATATAATGAGAGTCGAGAGTGATATTTGCTCCAGAAGAGACATTTACTCTAACGGTACGAGCATCAACTTCAGTGACCTCCCAATGATCAGGTAATACTGTCGGGAGCTGGCGCTTGGACAAATCAAACTGGAGTGCTTGTTGATCAGTTTTGTCTAGAGCTACCTTTTGTTGATAAGGCACTTTATTCACATCAAAATGAATCGGGCTTATCGGGCGAATCAACGTATTATCGCAGATATAATTTCCATAACGTGACTCAATATCAGCTCGATTAAGGTGCTCGCCATCTGTATTGGTATAATCTTGACCTTCAGCAGTCACCTTCCCCATCATAACCGCAAGTCCAGCAAGGGTTTCCTGCCTTTTATCCTCGCTTAAGCTGTTAAGAATCATACGCTGATACGATTGATGAGAAGAACTTCTTCCCGCAGCACTAAAACCACCAAAACCGACAATAACAGGTAAACGGGCCATAATTATTAATCACCATAAATACTTTAGTCGTAGTTTAAGCTGGTTTTTCATTTGAAAATAAGATAAAAAGGACAAATATAGCAACAATAAAGACAAAAACCACACAATATGTACCAGTTAACACTTAAAGGATGAAAATAGTGCCAACAGTGGCCTTTGTACTAACAGAACACATGCTAGCAACCAGCACAACCTGGCCTGCGGATATGTTTTCTGCTGCGAATCAAGCGGCCAAACGTTTATGCCCTAACCTGCCACCTTTTACATTAAAAACTGTCAGCAGCAAGCCCGGACCTATTCGTTGCCATACTGGCATTCAGCTATACCCAGAACACATTATTGACGAAGTTCATGCCGCAGATATTATTTACCTCCCTGCACTTTGGCGGAACCCTCGTCCAATCATCAACAAGCAACCTTCTTTACTCGCCTGGCTACAACAACAATTTGAGAATGGGGCTATCATTAATGGTGTAGGAACAGGTTGTTGTTTTATGGCAGAAGCAGGATTGCTCAATAATAAACCAGCAACAACACACTGGTATTACTTTGACGAATTTCAAAAAAATTATCCCCAAGTACAACTCAAACGTCAGCATTTTATTACTCAATCGGGTTCGCTATATTGTGCCGCCAGTATTAATTCATTAGCCGATTTAACTATTCACTTTATTCAACGTTTTTTTAACCAGGCCGTTGCTCAACACATACAACGACATTTTTCCCACGAAATACGTCGCCCCTATGAGGCTGTCAGTTATTTTGAAGATCACAACACGAACCATCCTGACGAAGAAATTTTACAGGCGCAATTATGGATGCAAAATAATCTATCAAAGTCCGTTAGAATAATTGATATGTCAGAACAGTTTGGAATGAGCCCGCGAAATTTTAGTCGACGCTTTAAAATAGCAATTGGAAAAACACCAATGCAATATTTACATGAACTACGCTTAAATAGCGCTAAAGATTTATTGCAGTCAAGTAATTTATCAGTGGGAGAAATCGCAGATAAAATAGGTTATAACGACGTCAGTCATTTTTCCAAATTATTTCGTCGAGAACTATCAATTACACCGAGAGACTATAGAACAACAGTAAGAGCAAAATTGTTTAACGCCAATGAATTAGACAAATTAAAAAAATAAGTCAAAAGAATTTAGCAAAAAATATTGGCATACCTGAATAGCAGTTTAATGATATCAACTGCTTTTAACACTATAAATATAGCTATTAAAGGCTAGGCCAGCCAAGCGCAAGATGCACCTGGCTGTTTTGCAGCATAAGAATTAATTTTGATTAAGTAATTTACCTGAACCAATTTCAATTTTACGAGGTTTCATCGCTTCTGGTATTTCTCGAACCAAATCGATATGTAGTAAACCATTTTCTAACTGTGCATTTTCCACTCTTACATGGTCAGCTAGCTGGAAGCGTCGCTCGAATCCGCGCTCAGCAATACCCTGATAAAGATATTCTTTTGGCTCTGAACTCTCAGCTTTTTTACCTGCAACAGTCAATAAATTTTGTTCTACCTGTAAATCCAGTTCAGCTTCTGCAAAACCAGCAACAGCCATCGTTATGCGATAAGTGTCATCACCTGTCAGCACAATATTATAAGGTGGGTAGGAAGGTTGTTTTGTTTCTGTTTGTGAAACCGTGTTTAACAAACTTGCCATGCGATCAAAACCAATGGCAGAACGATATAATGGAGATAAATCAAGTGTACGCATAAAACTATCCTCTTTAACTTAAGCAATAGATTGATAATAAATAGTACTGTTCGTCATAGACCAAACAGTCATTCACTCCTTAGTAATATAAGCGAGTGTATTATCTATATGGAGATAGCAATATTGATTTCAACCCCAGCCCTTATGTTTCTAGAATTATTATTTTTATATACTTTTATGCAATAAAAAAACAAACTTTTTAGTAAATAAACTATAAAAAATTAGGACTTAAGTATTAAGGTTTTATTGCAAAAGCCCAGATTTTACGGGCTATAGAGGTTAAAAGGTATAAAAATTAATCACCTCAAACTTCCTTTAAGTACATTTCTTATGCGTAAAACGTGCCATAAAAAACAGTTGAAATCACATCCAAATGGGCAGATAGTTAGACCATGCTCGATAGAAAAGTAATGACCTCATCTTTTTGCTTTAAGTCGAATCCCAACCAGGGATTCTCTCTCCTTTTAGAACTAGTAATAAAACAAAGTAACAACATACGATTCCATTCACTTTGGTCATATATGCCTTCCAGCAAATATGTCGATTGTGTTTTTCCCCGTGTAACTAATCATTAATCTTAGGAGGATTACTCTATGACAATGGCTAACCAAGTTACCTACCGCGATATGGACCCCTCGCAAGCTCTCAATGCGATAATTAATAAACGCTTACAAAAGCTGGAGCGTTACTCAAGCGACATCCAGCATAGTCGTGTTGTGCTCGAAACGCCTCATAACCACAAGCATAAAGGTAAATCTTACCGTGCTACGGTAGAAATTGAGGTGAAAGGTAGCCCTATTACTATTAGTCAAGATGATCCATCCATTCACATTGCTGTCAGAGATGCTTTTAATGTAGCCGAGAGAAAACTAAAATCTCACGCAGAGCAGTTACATTCAAGACGTACGGCTCGAAGAGCTGAAAATGATATCAGTGACGATTTTGATGCAATGGCTAGTTAAATAGCCCGCATCTATGCAGGGCGGCATTTTGCCGCCCTTTTCCTTTATATTCCTTCTAGCAACAACCCCCCTCATAATCTCTCAAACCATTACCAGTAAAATCATAATGCCCTTACTTTCATAGCATTCCCTCTTTTCCAGCTATACAATAGCGGCTGATTTGAACTGGGATAAAATGTGAGTATCAACTGGTATCCGGGCCATATGCATAAAGCCCGAAAGACTATTTTAAAAACCCTTGATAAAATTGATGTACTTATCGAAATAGTCGACGCCCGCCTGCCTTACAGCAGCCAAAATCCAGTAATAGGAGAATGGCGAAAAACCAAGCCAACCATCGTTATACTCAGTAAAACAGATTTAGCTGACCCGGATAAAACGGTAGAGTGGCAAACGTATTTGGAACGCCAGAGTAACGTTAAAACACTAGCCTACCAGAAAGACGATAAAACCCGGCTCAAACAAATTTCAGAGTTATGCCTTAAATTAGCGCCCAATAAGGCCACTGAACTTAAGCCGATAAATGCAATGATTGTTGGCATTCCCAATGTGGGCAAATCAACCTTAATTAATGCCCTGGCAGGTAAAGTGATCGCCAAAGTTGGCGATGAACCTGCAGTGACCAAACAACAGCAGAAAATATACTTGGATAACCAAGTTATCCTGCATGATACCCCAGGAATTCTTTGGCCAAAAATCGAAAACCTTCATAGTGGTTACCGCCTGGCCATTATAGGGTCAATAAAAAATACGGCTATTGAGTATGAAGATATCGGCTTTTACGCTGCAGAAGCTCTATTAAGGGATTATCCAGAAAAGCTCATCGAACGTTATCAATTAGACCAAATACCCCAATCAGACCTTGAATGTATGGAAGCTATTGGCGCTAAAAGAGGCGCTAAGCAAGCAGGCGGAAGGGTTAATCTTCATAAAGCATCAGAAATTTTGATACACGACCTTCGTAGTGGCCAATTGGGCTTAGTGACGCTGGAAACACCAAGTGTTATTGAAAAAGAATTAGAAGAAGTGGCCATCCAAATAGCCAAAAAAGCTGAACGCAAGGCAAATCGGGCAAAGAAAAAACAAGCTAAATAGACACCAGTTTCGGTTTATAACCCCAATTATTCCCCAGGCTGCTAGGGTATAGATCTATACTCTCTAATGGCGCCAATTAGAACGCTCCATGACGTTATCCGACTATAAGCGTATAGTTCTATACCACTCTTATTAACCTTATTAATGAAATGAATATATGTATGCAGTTATCTTTAAGGCAGAATTTTCAAACCCATCAGTAGTAAAAGATGATGAGTACGGCCAAATGGCAACTCAATTGCGGGACATTGCTATCAATCAATATGGGTGCCTTAATTTTATAAGTAGCAATGAAGGTGATCAGGAAATAGCCATTTCTTACTGGCCCAGCCTTGAGGCCATTTCGTTATGGAAACAAAATGATGTGCACCTGAAGGCACAGCAATATGGAAAACAGCGCTGGTATAAACATTATTCTATTGAAATCGTTGAAGTAGTCAGACACTATAAATCTGTATAAAGCGGATAAATACTCATAAAATACTATTGATAAGCTCTGTGTATTATCAATAAGGACAATCAGGTACTTAACCATGTCTAATTCTAATAGCCCACTATCAGATACCGCTATAGAAACTAAAAAGTCCAATCCATGGAAAACGTTTGGTATGACTGTTATTTCCCTGGCAGTTCTACTTATTGGTTTTTGGCTGATTAAGAATTACATTTTCCCTAGGCAATTTACTCCGATTGTGCTGTCTGCAAAGGAAACCAGCACTCTTAATAAAAAGCTAAACCAACTTAATTTACCAACTCTACAAGAACCAAGCTCGCCAAACGACGAGACCACACGCCAGAAAGTACTTGAACCAGAGGCTTATTCAGAAGCAAATGCCAAACGAGAGATTACCTTTACTGAACGAGAGATTAACGCCATGATAGCTCATAATACTGACATGGCTGATAAACTCGCTATCGACCTTTCAGATAATCTTGCCAGTGCTAAATTGCTGATGCCATTGGACCCAGAAATGCCTTTATTTGGAGGGAAAACACTGCGTTTAAATGCCGGGATCGAGCTGGCCTTTGGCAATGGCCAGCCTGTTGTTAAACTTCGCGGTATCAGCGCATGGGGCGTCCCTCTTCCTAATGCCTGGATAGGCAATATGAAGAATGTTGATCTAGTGAATGAATTTGGTGACAGCGGCGGCTTCTGGCAAGGCTTCGCCGACGGCATCGAGTTCATGAAAGTGGCTGACGGCCAATTAGTTGTAAAGATAAAAGAATAAATCAAAAGCCTACTTACCCTTATAGATCAGCAATTATATGAGGACATTTACTTATTAATGGCGACCTTATCTTTCGCTTGATTTACAAAATCATGAATATAATCAATCGTCATATCTGCTTCCCTCATACCAATATGAATCTGTTTGTGTATCCCCTCTCCTCCTAGCTTTCCATAACTCAAAGATAAAGGCTCAGCATATTCATCGATTAGCCAACTTGGCAAAGCAGTGACTCCACGACCTGCTGATACCATTTGCAGCATAATATCGGTCGTCTCTATCGTTTTATGTTTATTAGGCATACAGTTGTTGGGCAAGAAAAACTGGCTGAAGATATCAAGCCTCTCCATGGTAACAGGGTAAGTAATCAATGTTTCATCAATTAATTGCTGGGGCTCTATGACGTTTTCTCGAGCCAATCGGTGATTATTGCTAACGACAAGTACCAGCTCATAATCAAAGACCGGCATAAAAACCAGGCCTTTATTCAAAATAGGATCTGGAGTAATCAGTAAATCAATATCATAACCCTGTAGAGCGTCGATACCACCAAATTGAAATTTTTGCTTAACATCAATATCAACCCCAGGCCATTTGTCTAAAAAAGGAGAAACCGTTTTTAGCAACCATTGATAGCAGGGGTGACATTCCATTCCAATACGCAGATTACCTCGATGCCCGGTAGCATACTGCTGCATTAACTCTTCAGCGTGCTCAAATTGAGGTAAGACCCTTTCCGCCAATTCTAGCAATGACTTGCCTGCTTGCGTCCAGGATAGAGTCCTACCCTCTTTTATCCAGATTCGCGTCCCAATGGCCTGCTCTAGTTTCTTAACCGCATGGCTGAGAGCCGACTGTGTTAAGCACAAACGATTTGCAGCCTCCGTTAAGGTTCCCTGACGACTCACTTCACGAATAATGGCCAAATGATGACGTTCCAGCATAGACACCCCTCAAATCATGAATTTAATTCATCAAAACATGCATTTTTACCATTATTTTTCATTATATGGAATCCCTACAATAGCTCACTCAGCAATTTTACTATTCTGGAATAAGGTATGGTCATCACACACAACCTAGGTTTCCCTAGAATCGGGACTCATAAACAGCTTAAAGAAGCATTATGGCAAGATAACTTGTCAGCTGATGAGATGTGTAAATTAAAGCAACATCACTGGCAACAACAATCTGATATGGGTTTAATTCCGATTGGTGGCTTTTCATTATGTGACCAAATATTAGATATGAGTGCCACATTGGGACATTCACCAAAGGATAAAGCTGAACAAGTCATTCAAGCGGGTGAAATGGCTCAATGGTTCAATACGAATGATCGCTACATCGCACCCGAATTTAGCTCTAACACCACATTCAAGCTGAATGAAATGCATTTAGTTTCTCAAATTACTGAAGCATCAGCGCAACTGAATATCTCTAAAATAAAACCCGTGATTATCGGTCCGGTCACTTATTTAAAATTGGGAAACATAAAGAGTGGAAACAAGCTTGATTTGCTCGAGCGATTATTACCCGTTTATAAAGAGTTATTAATAACATTGAAACAACGAGGTATTGAATGGGTGCAAATTGATGAGCCTATATTAACAACCGAACTGGATAACGATTGGAAACATGCATTCGATTTTTCTTATCACCGTTTAAAAGGGACTGGAGTCAATCTATTACTAGCAACTTATTTTGGTAAACTACAGGGAAATTTACAGCTAGCCTGCAACCTTCCAGTACAAGGCTTACACTTGGATAGCATCAACGCCTATGAAGAAGTAAAACCGATAGCAGATTGGTTACCAAACCATAAAGTATTATCACTTGGTATTATTGATGGTCGCAATACGTTAAAAACAGACCTTAATGCTGTATTGAATTGGCTAAAACCTCTCAAAAGACGGTTACAAAACCCGTTATGGTTAGCACCTTCCTGTTCATTGTTATACGCATCAAATAATGAAGAAAAGGTAGACCCAGATAATAGCTGGATAGCTCTTGCAATACAGAAACTCAATGAATTAAAAATACTCGCGACAGCATTAAACGAAAACCAACGATCAGTTTCTGTATAACATCAGCCTGATTGGCAATTTAGAAATATAGGCATTATTTCAGCTCTAGGAGCAATAACAAAAATGGGCTGAAATAATGTGAAAAAACTACTTTTCTATTTGAGATATAACGGGCAGAAATCTTTCATCCCATACACGTTGATCAACAACACCAACATGCTTATAACGAATAACGCCTTGAGGGTCCAGAATATAAGTTTCCGGTGCACCAAACACACCTAAATCAACACCTAATCTACCTTCAGTATCGACAATGTTCCACTGATAAGGATTACCTAAATCTGTTAACCATTGTCGAGCAGCGTTACTCTCGTCTTTATAATTTAGCCCAACAATACGAACGCCCTGCTCCTTTAATTTATTGAGATAAGGGTGTTCTACACGGCAAGATACGCACCAGGTTGCCCAGATATTGACAAGAGTAATTTCACCCAGCAAATCATTTTTAGTGGTTACTCGCGCTTCATCCTGTAAACGTGGCAAAGAAAATTCAGGAAAGCTTTTATCAATCAATGCCGAAGGCATAGCATTAGGGTCAAGCGATAAGCCTTTCCAAAAAAATAGAGCTAATACAATAAAAATAATTAAGGGTATAAATAGTTTTAAACGGCTCATAAACTTTCTTAAATTCGATTCATACAATCTGTTAATTTTAAATATTAGTCTGCCAATGCAGCGTCAACATTCACTTTAGTTTGCTTAGCTTCGGCTTTCTTTTTAAGTCTATAGCGCTTATCGCTTATCGCTAAAAACCCGCCAAAGGACATTAATAAAGAACCTAACCAAATCCAATTGACAAAAGGTTTATCATGGATACGTATCGCCCATGCCGCCTTACCTGATTCACCATTACCTAATGGTTCACCCATAGCCACATAAAGGTCTCCAAAGAAACCCGAATCAATAGCGGCCTCTGTCATAATATCATTGGTTGAAAAATATCGACGCTTTTCAGGATGCAGATCACTGATCATTTCACCATCAGAAAAAACTTGAATATGCCCTTCCTGTGAAGAATAGTTAGGTCCACGTATTTGCTTTACGTCTACAAAATGGTATTCATAGCGCCCTAGCTCTAAACGCTCACCAACCTCCATTCGTAAATCACGCTGATCGCTGTAAATAGTATTTAAACAAGCGCCCAATACGGTTACTGCAACACCAAAATGAGCGAGCACCATACCGTAGTAACTGCGTGTTAATTTACGTAAACCCTGTAGACGGCTGCTGGCATTGCGTGTTTTATTAAATACATCAGCAATCGTGACAAAAATAACCCAGCCAGCAACAAAAACGGTTAATGCTGCTGAAACCTGATAGCCCTCACCATAAATACTGCCATAAATATAAGGAAACACGATCGCGACGATAATGCTTATCGTTAAAGGATGTTTCAACGATTTCCATAAGCGGTCAGCATTCGTTTTTTTCCATAACGCAAGTGGCCCTACTGCCATAAACAACGAAAGAATGGCCATAAATGGCACAAAGAAGAAATTAAAATATGGGGGCCCTACTGATATTTTTCCTAAACCTAGTGCATCGGCAAATAGTGGATATAACGTCCCGAGCAAAACCGTAACCATGATAACAACCAACAAAATATTGTTGATCAATAAAAAAGTCTCTCGAGATAACCATTGAAAATTAGTGACACTTTTAACTACTGGGGCACGTAGCGCATAAAGCGTGAGCGAACCACCAACAACAACCAAAAGAAAGCCTAAAATAAATACACCACGTTCTGGATCGTTAGCAAATGCGTGTACAGACGTTAACACGCCAGAACGAACTAAAAATGTCCCCAATAGGCTTAATGCGAAAGCAAAAATTGCCAACAATATGGTCCAGCTTTTAAACACTCCTCGCTTCTCAGTGACCGCAAGCGAGTGAATTAATGCCGTACCGACTAGCCAAGGCATAAATGATGCGTTTTCGACGGGATCCCAAAACCACCAGCCACCCCAGCCAAGTTCGTAATACGCCCACCAACTACCTAACGCAATACCTATGGTTAAAAAACCCCAGGCAACTGTTGTCCATGGGCGAGACCAGCGAGCCCATGCACTATCCAAACGACCAGACAACAACGCAGCAATAGCAAAAGCAAAAGCGACAGAAAAACCGACATATCCCATATACAACATGGGTGGATGAATAATCAGCCCAGGATCTTGAAGCAGTGGATTTAAATCGCTACCGTCTTGTGGTGAAAGTGGTAATAAACGGTCAAATGGGTTAGATGTCAGCAACATAAATAGCAAAAAGCCAACTGCAATCATACCCATCACAGCAAGGACTAAAGCCACCATATCTAAAGGCAGCTTTCGGCTAAAGATGCTAACCGCAAATGCCCAAGCAGCAAGGATCAAGCCCCATAGCAACAACGAACCTTCATGACCTCCCCAAACGGCGCTGACTTTATAGTGGTCTGGTAATAAGCTATTCGAATTATTGGCAACATATTTAACACTGAAATCATCTTGCAGAAATGCCCATGTAAGGCATAGGAAACTCATCAAAATGAAGACAAAACCACCTGTAGCCAAAGATCGGCTGGATGACATCAATAAATGATTTTTCTGATAAACACCAAATAAAGGAACAATAGACAGCAATGAAAAGAGACAGAAGGAAATAATTAGTGCGACGTGGCCAAGTTCTGGAATCATATAATTACATCAAAAATAGTTACATCAAAAATAGTTACATCAAAATGAGTAGGGACATAAAGCGCGGTACATTATTGCTAACTGAGGTTTCTAACACAATAGACCACGTCATGATTTCATAAATTAACACTCAAAAAAGCACCCCCAAAAGATTAATCTTTTGGGGGTATTTCCTAAACTCAGCAGAAGCTGGGATAATAATGAACACCTATCGAATGGGTATTGGCAATCACTCAGATTACCAAAAGCTTACTTTAAAAATTAAATACGTAAGCCCTCTGCCCTCCCGTACCTGCTCCTGAAGATACCACCATGCGATTATCATCCATAACAATCGTTCTGCCTAAACCAAGGCCAGCTTCATTATCAGGCGCTTGAAAAGTATCACCTATAATATAGCTATCATCAGGTTGACGATCAAAAGTCACCACTTCACCAACACCGACAACGCCATCGATATCTGTGCTAGGAACACCCACCGCTAAACGATCACTGGTCAAAGCAAGACTACCCGCGCTAATAACATGACTCCAAACTTCTGTATAAATTCCATTTGTACGTCGATAAACATAGACAGTACCACTATCTGGGCCATATACAGCCAATAAATCATCATAGAGAGCAATACTTTGACCATAATGGTCTAGTGGGGACGGTACTGCTTCGCTCAGTATTTGCTGCTCAACAAATTCGCCATTGATACGCTGGTAAATAAAAACATTACCATTACGAGGGCTACCAGGAACACCTGATGAAGGCACTTCTGCAACAGCCAACCAGTCGCCATCCAATGCAATAGAATTGCCATAATTCATATCAAAATTACCGATAGCTTGCGGTGAAGTAAAGATCTGTTCCTCAGTCCAAACACCATTATCGCGTTCGTAAATAAAGACTCGTCCATCCCCCCCATTCCAACGTCTGGCGCCGATTACCAAGGTATTACCTTCAATTTCAATAACACCGCTATTGGCAGACTCATTAGGAAAAGCAGTAGAAACAAGGTCAGGATCAAATAATTGCTCTTGCACCCACTCACCACCGCTATTAATGAACACTTCAACATAACCAATAGCTGCAGGGTTTCCAGAGCGCCTACCAAAGACTGCTGCTGTCGTTCCATCAATACTTGCTGCAAATATCTCGCTAGCTGCTATTGCATTTAATGGCTGTTCAAGCGAATATCCATCGGGGTCAAGCCGATAAATATCTGCACGCTCACGACCTGAGGCAATCAAATGAGTATTAGTCATTGCCACAGTTCTACCGTAGTTATCAAAGGAACTGAATCCAGCCGCACTTAATGTATGACCGAGTGACCAATCACCCCCAGAATTTCGCCTAAACGCCTGTACAGCACCGGTATCTGTTAAGGATGTTCCGATTTCTTCCCCCGTTGCACCCAGTAATACATGACTTGCTCCCCAGATATCCACCGCGGAACCCATAAAGGCATTCTGACCCGAGGTCGGTAACGTTAATTTATCTTCTTCTATCCAAAAACCTGCCTCCAACTGAAAAATATAAGCGGCACCTGAACCGGCAACAGCATCGTCAGAACCAGACGCTCCGACAAGGATAGTATTGTTCCAAACGGCAACGTCTGTTCCAAAGATATCATTTGGTGCACCATCAGAAGCGATAAGCTTAGCCGTTTGAACAAACCCTCCCGCTACCGGTGCATCAAACACATAAGCGGCACCAGCATTATTATTAGCACCGATATCTGCGCTCTCCGCACCAACAACCAAGCGTCGTGACCCATCATTGTTTTCGAAAAGAGCAATACCAGTGCCGAAAATGTCATCTTCCGCAGCGTCATTCGCAACAAGAGTTTGTGCTAAAGAAAATCCTCCTCTATTACGCTCATAGATAAAGACCGTACCAATATCATCGTCGTTAGGAGAGTCGCGCCTTACCGCACTCACAGCAATGGTATTACCGACAACTTCAACTTGAGATCCAAATTTATCAGATACACCAGGTGATGGTGCTGCCAAGCTACTAATTAAATTAAAGGCTCCGCCATTACGTTCATAAACAAAAGCAGCACCAGCATCAGTGGCGGCCCCCTGGTTACGATCAACCGCGCCAACAACTAAAATATTCCCATCAAGAGAAACAGAAATACCAAAAGCCTCCCAAGCTTCGTGGGGCAGCGGCGAACTCAGAGTTTGAATATGATTCCAGTTATTATCTGCATCCCGTTGATAAAGATACACTGACCCAGAACGAAATGCCCCAGGCTGATTATCCAGAGGAGCTCCAACCGCAATAATTGATCCTGAGACAGCGGAGGCATCCCCAAATTGCTCGTCACCCGGTGTCGGAGATTCCAGCCTTGCTTGAATTGACCACGTATTATCTCTGCGAGTGTAGACATAAGCGGCACCTTCTGCGGCACCATTTGATTCTTGATAAGCACCAACCACAGCGGTAAAAACGGATATATCTACCGAACGCCCAAATCGCCCAAAATCATCTAAACGGCTCTGCTCAAGGCGCTGATCACTTTCACACCCCATGAGAAATAAGAGACAACTCAATAAACTAATTGATACGCGATATTTTACTATTGACGGAATATTAATAACCTTCATGTTATTTCTCCTTAAATGTGAAGGCTGCTTTGATACTGCTAAATAAATGCAGCGCAGAGATTAAAATAGAGTATTTATTTTTATATAGTAAGTGTCTAAATATAATAAGTACCCACTATATAGTGCCGAAGAAAAACGAATAACTTAATGATTTATTGGATACTAAAAATAAATACAGCTAAAGAACGTGGACTATAGATTTATATCCAGAAATTCGTTTCAGAGCATTATTTGAAGGGATACTAACAGAATAGAGTGGCGTTTAAAGTCGCAACAAAGGAATACAGCGTATAACTCACTAGAACTAGTGATGCTAATAACTAGTTCTAGTGAGTTATACGTAATAATTTAGATAATTTCGCAGGTTTCCTGATGCAAAGTACCGGCTGCTTTCATAGCTTCGGCTACTTCAGGTGGCATATAGTTTTCATCGTGCTTAGCTAAGACTTCAGTCGCATTAAATTCACCCGACTCAGCTAATTTACCATTGACGACAACGGCTTCACCCTCTGCAAATAAATCTGGCAATATACCACTGTAATTGACCTGCATATCAGCAGCTCCATCAGTAATACGAAAGCTAACATCTAAGTTTTTTGTCGAACGAGTAACCGTACCCGCTAAAACACATCCACCCGCACGAATCGTTCTCTCGATAGGCGCCTCACCCGCGACAATTTTACTGGGCGGATAGAACAAATTAATATTTTCTCGTAAAGCATAGGTCATTAACAAAACCGCAATACTGGAAAAGACAACAATAAAAAGAACAAGAAATAGACGCTGTTTACGAACTGGATGCATTAATTTACCTTTTTCACGGGATATAAAATAAATTTACTATTGTTAAAGCCTAAATGACTCTTCGGCCTAGGCTTCTTTCTCTACCGTAATGGATACGGACAATACTCCTACCTTTTTCTTTATCAATACCTGAAAATGAAACAATATTGTCCTTTTTAAGGTTGGGAAATTGTTTAGATAATCTCACTAAATCATCATCTAATCTATTTTTTCTCGACAATTCGGACTTAACAACATAATCATTATTACCAACAGATTCAGTCTGTATCTCAATATTACCAATATAGGTTATTTTGCCCGAGCTCACCTCAAAAGGAATAGAAAAGTCAGTGACAATGGTCCAATCAGCTTGCTCATAATCTTCTTCAATAAACATACCATAGAATTCATATTGCCCTTCAGGCAAATTAAACACATGCAAGCTTTCGTCGCTATTTTGATGAGATTTGCTTCCGTATTTATTGCTATAGCTATATCCAGCTTGGCTGCCTCTATTGGCTAAAGATAATTCCCCTATATTTACTAGGCGTTTATTGGGTGTGCGCCGATACAATAAAGAAAAGGGGACATCATGTAGACCAAAACTGCTATACGAAAAGACTACTAGGCCCTTTCCGCTATTTTGGTCTAGAACATGATCAGAGTCAGGATAAATTTTTTGATGAGCCGAACATGCTGTTAACACAAGCACACATAATATACTGAGTAGTAGGTATTTGATATTCATAGTCTTTCTCGTAAAAAATTGATAATAATGGTCAATTTAATCAACGACCATAAAACAGAAAAAATTCTATCCTTATTATCATCAATGCTTCTACTGGGCCTATTCAGCCTGCATTACCTGCTCTTCTATCCGCTGTTGGCGCCTTACTTGGGCAATTAATTGCTGTTTTAGTTTAAAGGGAATGTAAATTAATAACGCGATAGAAATAAACGTTATAATATAGCTTGCCCATACATAAGGGCCGTGCCCTGCCATTTCGATAAATGCTAATAAACTATCAAACTGAAAACTCATACTGTTGTTACCTTCGGCCTAACAATAACTCTTTTACCCACTTCGTTTTTTGCTCTTGATCAAGAATTTCTAGACGCGTCCAGAACATTAACAACCAGGCATACAAACAATAAAAACCAACAATCATAATAATCAAAGGATAAGCCATCGATGGGTCAATACTGGATGGGCCTGTCAATTTTAAGGTAGCAGGCTGATGAAGGGTAAACCACCAGTCCACTGACTTATAGATAATAGGGATGTTAATGGTTCCTACTAAAGACAAAATAGCAGCGGACTTATTACCTAAATCACGGCTTTGGTAAGCTCCTTGCAGTGCCATAACACCTAAATATAGAAAGAACAAAATCAACATCGATGTAATACGTGCATCCCATACCCACCATGTCCCCCACGTCGGCTTGCCCCAAATAGCACCGGTTGCCAACGATATAAAGGTCAGTACAGCACCGATAGGCGCTGCATTTTTCATAACCATATACGATAGTTTCATTTTCCAGATCAGTCCGACTGCACCAGCAATCGCCATCACGTAGTAACCTGCTAGTGCCAGGAATGCAGCAGGCACATGAATATAAATGATACGAAAACTATTGCCCTGCTTGCTATCAAGAGGTGTAAAACCTAAGCCCCAAACCACACCAATAGCTAACAGTAAAAAAGTTGCTATAGCTAACCATGGAGACCACCGGCTGGTTTTCTCATAAAACCAACGGGGTGACCCTAAACGATGAAACCACTGCCAATTCAACGACTATTCCTCATATCACTTTTTATTTATCAATAAACTAACTGTTTTACTTACGCTTCAACACTCATTTTTAATGCGCCTGCTATCGCCAGAGGTGCTAATACAATTGCAGCTGCACAAAAGGCCCCTAAAATTGCCAAGGGTCCTCCAATAGAAAAGCCATCAACAGCCAGACGCACACAACTCGCCCCAAAAATTAAAACTGGAACATAAAGGGGCATAATAATTAACGATAATAATAACCCACCTTTGCGCAGAGAAACCGTTAACGCAGCCCCAATTGCTCCGACTAGACTTAAGGTTACAGTGCCCAGTAATAAGGATAACCACAATGGAATGTAACCTTCAGCAGGTAACGCAAGTAATACACCTAATACTGGTGCGACAATGGTGAGCGTTAAGCCCGTTGTTAACCAGTGAGAGCATACCTTAGCCAATACCATAAAATACAATGGTTGAGGGCTTAATATAAGCTGCTCCAAAGAACCATCTTCATAATCACTACGGAATAAGCTATCCAGTGATAGTAAAGTTGCCAACAAGGCGATAACCCATAATAAACCTGGCGCTAAGAATGACAATGATTTTGATTCTGGTGAAATACCCAATGGCATCATGGTAACTACCATCAAAAAGAAAACCACGGGGTTGAGCATATCCCCTCGTTGGCGAAAAGCACCCAATACATCACGTTTTAGAACAGCTATAAGCCCTTGGCTCAACGATATCTGATTATTGGGCATTACGAATCCTTTTTACCTATGACAGATGTATGATGAGGAGAGTAGCGTTCTAACTGAACTCGCTTAAGATTATCCATGGAAGGAGACTGATGCGTTGTCAGCACAACACAACCACCCTTCGCCGCATGCTCAACAAACAATGCTTCTAGATGACTAATACCCTGTTTATCAATAGCGGTATAAGGTTCATCTAGCACCCAAACCGGAGCTCTACTCAAATATAACCTTGCCAAAGCAACACGACGCAATTGCCCTGCTGATAATTGATGGCCCGGCATCTCTTCATAACCATAGAGACCAACCTTAGCTAAGGCCTCATCAATCGCCTCTATATCGGCAGTTTGATGAAGGTGAGTTAGAAAAATGAGGTTTTCTCGAGGTGTCAGTGTCTTCTTAACCCCGGGTAAATGACCAATAAACAGTAAGTTCGATAAATAGTCCGTTCGGGCTCGTCGTATCGATTCACCTCGCCACTGTATCGTACCGTCATAATCAGGTAGCAATGTCGTCAGCGCACGTAAAAAAGTGGTTTTACCGCAGCCATTAGGCCCTTCAATTTGTACAACATCACCGGCATTAACGACTAAATCCAATTGATGAAATAGTACTCGACCGTCCCGCTCACAGGAAAGCTGTTGGCACTCCAATAAAATTGAGGATGAATCTGCGGACGACGATGGACTTGCTGCTGGCAAAATGGCCTTACCTTACCGTTATAAACCGCAGCATTATAAGGGTTTGCTACGCGAGTGTGGGAATTTGTTGCTATTCTTAAAGAAACTCTGTTAATAAAACTGTGCCTGAACTTTCAAAGTAACCACTTACCGCGTGAAGTTGACTGTGATTGAATTACCCCCTAATACTGGAAATAACAGATCCGGAAACACGAGTTCTGGTAATAATCACGTGCTTAGCCCGGTATCAAATCCACGAGTGACAAATGGCCCAACAACAGGGCAAACCAGTAATAATGCGAATATTTCGACGAATAGCACTACTATTATCAATTTACTTAAGCAGCTCCCACAGGGTCAAACATTAGAAGCTCAAGTCAAAAGCATTCAAATATTCAATGCACGAGATAAGACATTATTACAACAAGTGAACCCTTCGATTGTGACAAAGCTAAGCCAACAATTATCAACAGGTACCAATCATTCAAATGCTACTCCGTCAGCAACAGCTCACAGTTCGATAACAAACAGCAATGCAGCGGCGACTACACCAACAACCAATCAACAACTTATCGCAAAAAATACACTGTACCTTGTCAAATTACTTGTGAGTACACCCAATAGTAAGCCTCAATTATTAACAAGCATTACACCACAACTATTAAAAGTTAATGAACCAGTCCTTTTAGGACAGCGTAACCAGCAACTGGTCATAGATAAGTTACCGTCACAAAAAGTTCAACATATCGCCGCCAATATCATTAAAGAGAGTTTACCCAGACAGCAATCCGTTAATCAATTGCAGCAGTTTATTACTCAATTAAATCAAATACCCGCACCTGTTCAACATAAACTGTTGGGTGAGTCGACGCTTCAAGCGGTTCACCAGTTACTTACCTTCACTCACACCTCAAACAGCCTTCAACAAGGCCAACAAGTCAGACAGGCATTAAATAACTCTGGCATAGCAATGGAATCTAAAGTTTCCCAACAACAAACAACTAGCAATGCTCTTTCTCAGGATATTCGCACCACATTGGACAAAATTATTACTGGCATCAACAACAAACCAACTATAGCGAATAATACTCAAGCACAAAGCAATATCAACACACTATTAACACCAAATACAAATACAGAAATTACACCTAAAGAATTAGAAAAAATAGTTAATAGTTTACTACCCGCTCAGTCATCACCCTCAGCATCAATTGTACAAGCCACAAATAATACATTAGCGACAGCAACAGCGGCATTATTTCGTTTGCTGGGTTTTCAATTACCCAGCGAAAACATGCAAGCAGCATCATTGCCTCGCATAATAGAACAACATTTAAAAAAACTCGTTGAACAAACTCAGGCAAAGATCCAATTAAATCAGCTGCGTTCGTTAGGGTTAGACAGGCCTATTTCCGAAAGCCGCACTGCTCTACTACAACAATTTCATACCGAACTTCCTCTACGCTTTAATGAACAAGTTTTACCCTTACAAATCAGTATTCAGGAGCAAGAATATTCAAAACACAACAATAAAGAAGAGGAAAATAACCAGACAGAAGATAAAAAAACAGTACAACGTCGTTGGCAAGTCTTTATGTCTTTTGATTTACCCAATCATGAAAAATTGCATACACAGCTAAACATTGTTGAAAATTCAATTTCTGCTACTTTATGGGCTGAATCATCGATTCTTTGTCAAAAAGCGCAGCAAGAGATGAGCATCTTGCGAGATAAATTATTAGCCAATGGACTTAATGTTGACGACTTAACCTGTGTTCATGGAAAACCGCCACAAGAAGATTTTTCTTTAGATTATAATTTAGTGGATATTAAAACCTAATATGAATGAAGATGATCTAAAACAAGCCGTTGCATTATTTTACGATGGCAATCAAGCACCAACGATAGCTGCTAAAGGAGAAGGCTCCACAGCAGAAGAAATTATCTCTATTGCTAGAGATAATGGTATTACATTGTGTGAAAATGAACCCTTATTAGAGCTATTGATGACATTAGAATTAGGCGATCACATCCCTGAAAGCCTCTATATAGCGATTGCTCAAATAATCGCATTTGCCTACCATCTACAAGGGAAAGAGCCTGAAGTACTACTTTAAAAACAAACGTCGATGTGATTTACTAGAAAAACGATACACACCTTCATTTTACTATACACAACAACCCAACTCCTTATGAATAATTATATTGATGTATTAACATTCTGGTTTGATGATATCGATTCATCAAAATGGTGGGTAAAAGATAGCGATTTTGATCAACTTATTTTTGACAAATTTTCTGATCTACATGCTCAAGCAAATCAATGTGAACTCTATGAGTGGAGAGATACGGCAAAAGGACGGTTGGCCGAAATTATTATATTGGACCAGTTTTCGAGAAACATGTATCGAGATACACCACAATCCTTTGCCTCAGATTCTCTTGCTCTCGCCTTATCACAGGAAACCATTGCTCTTAATGCTGATAGAGAATTAAGCGAAATTGAAAGAAGCTTTCTTTATATGCCGTTTATGCACAGTGAATCGAAAAAAATTCATGACGTCGCTGTTCAACTCTATAAAAATAATGGAATTCAATCCAACCTAGATTTTGAAATAAAGCACAAAGAAATAATTGACCGGTTCGGACGCTACCCCCACAGAAATGCAATACTGGGCAGGCAATCTACAGATGAAGAGATTGAATTTTTAAAACAGCCGGGTTCAAAATTTTGAGTTAAGAACACATTAAGATTCAGCCGGTGCAGAACACGCTATACCCATACCACCCAAACCACAATAGCCATTGGGGTTTTTGGCCAAATACTGTTGGTGATAATCTTCAGCAAAATAAAACTCTGTTGCCTCAATAATTTCTGTACTTATGGCAGGTACATTATCGCCTAATGTTGCAGTAATTGCTTTTTGGTATTGCTTTTTTGTTGCTTCTGCCACCTGTTTTTGCTCTTCATTATAAAAGTAAATTCCCGATCGGTACTGTGTACCACGATCATTCCCTTGTCGCATACCTTGGGTAGGATTATGAGATTCCCAAAATTTTTTAAGTATATCGTTGAGCGATATTATTTCTGGGTCAAAAACAATTAGGACAACTTCATTATGACCTGTTTTCCCAGAACAGACTTCCTCGTATGTCGGGTTAGGGGTATAACCTGCACTATAACCCACAGCCGTTGTAATAATACCCGGCAGAGACCAAAATGCTTTTTCAGCGCCCCAAAAACACCCCAAACCAACAACTAATTTCTCACTGCTTTCAGGATAAGGAGGCTTTAGTGGTGTTTTTAATACGAAGTGTTGATCCGAAACAGCAAGAGGGCTGTCCCGACCAGGTAGAGCCGATTCAGGAGTTGGCATTTGATCTTTTGCAATACTTTTTAAAAACATAACACACCTATTTTTTGTAACTCTTATTTACCCTAAATTGCTCTTAGCCTTTATTGCTAGTTATTTTATGACTAGCTGATATCCAGTATCAGCCCAGAGGTATTATTGGGGTGAGGCACAGACCATCTATCATAGATAGCATCGTACTTATTCATGCACTTCTCTGCCATAGTACGAAAAGGTGGGCGGCCTGGATCGGTCATTACTACCCGTTTAACTCCTGCCTTATACGCCCGATTAACCAGATTAAATAAAGGTGCCGCCATTTCGTCCCAAAAACAAATATCTGAGCCAATCACCATATCAAACTCGGATAACATGGCTGTCGTCACTTTTTCATAACGAGACTTTACCGTTATCACCTCAACGTCATTTAGCTCAGCATGGTAATGTAAATATGGGAACACGGTATCATCTGCATCTAATGCTGTAACACTTGCCTGATAGTTTTTTGCACAATAAATACCACTAATACCCCAGCCAGAACCAATTTCTAGTATTTTCCAGCCTTTAGGTGGCGGGGATGCATTCAAATAGTCAATCATTAAACCTGTTGAGCGCCAGTATTTATTACCATGAATAGTGGCATTGCCAACCTGGCGTTTAATGGCCCGAATATCGGGATGGTTATTCTTTAATACCTTGATGCCAAATACATCTCGTTCAAGCAAGTCCGTCATTGATTACCCTATTGGAACACTAAACTAATAGTTAAGTTCGAAAAAATCAGCCTACCATATTTACTAGGCAAGATAATGACAGGTGGATGAACGAAAATACATGGTTTACCATAGGCGCTAATTTACTATAAAGAGCTGACATCTACGATTAGCATTAGCACCTATGGCAGACAATTCGACAACATCTCCTACTTCCCCCTACTTTGCTGCCATTGATTTAGGATCCAATAGTTTTCATATGCTCATTGTTAAGATCAATGATGGTGTACTGGAAACCGTTGATCGCGTCAAAGAAATGGTACAGATAGCACGCGGTCTCAAACTGAGCCATTCCCTTTCAGAAGAGGCCCAAGCCAGAGCCCTTCACTGTCTGAGCTGCTTTCAGGAGCGTATTCGAGAAATACCCGCAGACCAGATTCGTGTTGTGGGTACTAAGGCTCTGCGTAGTGCGAAAAATGCTGATGATTTTCTTCACAATGCTGAAATATCACTTGGGCATCCTATCGATATTATTTCTGGTTATGAGGAAGCACGTCTGGTTTACCTAGGTGTATCTCACGACATCAGCGCAGATAAAGGTAAACCGCTGATCATTGATATAGGCGGCGGCAGTACTGAATTTATTATTGGGAACAGTCACCAACCAGGCCTGATGGAAAGCCTGAGTATTGGCTGTGTTACCTACAGTGATAACTATTTATCCGATGAAGCAGGAAACAGTAGCGATAAAATCACCAATAAAATGATTAATGAAACCTACTATGCCACCTGCCTGGAACTCGAATTAATTACTCGTCGCTATCGTCGTTATGGTTGGGATATAGCTGTTGGCAGCTCTGGCACAATGCGAGCAATTTCTAAGTTGATGCCTGCAGATGTGGTCAGTGGAGTGATTACACGAGAAGGTTTAAATCAATTAATGGATGAGTTACGCCAGAACGGAAGTTTTTCTAAATTGGATGACATTTCATCACAACGATTAAGTGTATTACCTTCTGGCATTATTATCTTATCGGCCATTTTTGATCAACTGCAATTAGATGAAATCCATGTTGTTGATGCCACATTAAAAGAAGGCTTGATTTACGATACTCTTGGCAGACTTTCCGCTCAAGATATGCGTGACCAAACAGTGGTAAAAATGGTAGAGCAGTACCAAGTTGATCAAGACCAAGCTAAACGAGTCACGCAAACCTTAAGCCACTTGGTCAAATCGTTACCAACACCTATCGTCAATGGTATTGATATCCAAAAGATTGTTCATTGGGCTGCCTTACTTCACGAGATTGGTTTTAGTATTTCCCACTCAGGCCACCATCACCATGCAGCTTACCTATTGAAACACAGCGATATGGCCGGCTTTAGCCGCTTTGAACAAGAACTATTAGCGACATTTGTCGGCGCTCATCGACGCAAAATACATTCGGAAAGGCTAGCCATTCTCAATGCCGAGAATCATCAATCCTTATCCATATTTTGTACCTGTCTACGCTTATCCGTCTTGCTCAATCACCGTCGAGAAGATGATATTGATTTACCCAAGATAATCGTCCAAGATCAAACTGTTATTTTACAGTTCAACGATAGCTGGCTTGATGAACACCCGTTAACTTATCGTAACCTGTTGCAGGAACAACGCTACTTAGAACCCTTAAATATTCAATTTGAATTTTACTAGTTGAACTATTCACCATGATTAAATCATTACTCGTTATTCTTGCCATCATTGCCATCCTTTATGTGATTCGCAATATTCGCCGCCTTCCAAAAAAGGAAAGGCCTAAACATGCACTCAAATATGGTTTATACATTCTTGCTGCAATATTGATCGGCCTTGTTGTAGCCGGCAAACTTCATTGGGTTGCAGCAGGTATTGCAGCGCTATTACCCATCATGCAAAAACTCTTTTATGCGGGCATACGTTTGATGCCATTTTTAAAATACTGGAACGAAGCAAAGCAACAACACAATAATCAACAATCACCTCCGCCCAGCAGAACAGGTAAAATGACGATTGACGAAGCCAAAGAAGTTTTTGGTATAGAAACAATAGACAGCGTCGAACAAATTACTAAACGACACCGAGAGCTGATGCAAAAAATTCATCCCGACCGAGGGGGTAGCGACTACCTAGCGGCCCAGATTAATCAAGCAAAAGACCTTCTCATTGACCATATCAAAAAAACCTGAAATAAAAGAACAGCCTTTCAGTGATGATGACCTGAGCCACCAAAAAGAGAATCATTGGAAGGTTTATATTATTCTCGCCAGTGACGGGCGATTGTATACAGGCATAACAAACAACATTGTAAAACGCTGGCACCAGCACCGAAATAAACGAGGCGCAAAATTTTTTTATGGGAGACATCCCATTACCATATGCTTTTTAGAAGGCAGTCACTCTCGTCGCTCCGCTAGTCAACGAGAGTACCAGATTAAGCAATTATCAAAACAAGAGAAGTGGCAACTCATCATCACTCATTATGGGCCGCTATCTAGTCCTTAGTTTCTTTTTTATAATCCACTAATTTTTTCAATTCCATTAATGGTCTGGAACGAAACTCTCGGTGATACAAAACCACTAATACTAATGTTGACGCACCGATAAAAAACCACCCATTAATAAACCACGCTAATACCGATAAAGAAAAGTAATACGAACGCAAGCCATAGTTATAAGTATGCGCAGCCAGATCAATGACCTTGGAAACTGCCCGAATACATACCTCGGCTTTTTCAGGGTCATCTAAAGCTTCTTGTGATGACGGCGCCGCTCCAATAGATACAGCAACTAAACCGTATTGCCGCATAGACCAAGTGAATGTGAAAAAGGCATATACATATATAACAATCAGCACCATCAATTTAAAGTGCAAAATAAACGAGGAGCTTTCAATATAAAAAGGCACATCAATTAACACCGCCTGTAGCCTGCCAGTGCTCACAAATACTGTCAGCAAACCCGCTAACACTAACATACTGGAAGATGCCAAAAAGGTAACATTGCGTTCCAAATTAGCCACCAAAGCAGCATCCGGGATGCGATGCTCCCGAATCAATAGTTGGCGCACCCACTCTTTACGCATCGTTCCCATAACCGCAGACAGGCTCATACCAGAACGCTTCGCTTTGAAGTGTGCAAATCGCGTATAACCAATCCACAGCAGCACAAACCAGATTAAAGCACCTACATTTAACAAGCCTATTTCCTGCATAATATGTCCTATCTCCTATTAAAAATGAGCAGCCTACCCCCCCACCCATCAATTCGCAATAAATTCTTGATACCGGTCAGCACAAGCGTTAAAAATCAGTTACACTTTCATCATTCCCATTATTCAATATTTGGTTGATACCCCTTTATGACACTCTCTATGCCAACATCTACTGCTCCAGCCTGTCACTCTAGTTTTGAATATATACGCAGCCAAACACTAAGCGCTCTCAACATTACTGTCAGTGAATATCGACACCGCAAAACAGGCGCACAGCATATTCATATCGATGCCGATAATGATGAGAATGTATTTCTCGTTGCTTTACGAACAGTCCCTGAGGATTCATCCGGCGTTGCTCATATTTTAGAACATACTGCGCTATGTGGTAGTGAAAAATACCCCGTACGTGACCCATTCTTTATGATGATCCGACGCTCGTTAAACACCTTTATGAATGCCTTTACCAGCTCTGATTGGACGGCCTACCCTTTTTCAAGCTTAAACCGCAAAGACTTTGACAATTTGCTAGATGTATACCTTGATGCGGTATTTTTCTCACGCCTTGACCCTCTCGATTTCGCGCAAGAAGGTCATCGATTAGACTTTGCCGAAAGTGGCAATGCTGGCAGCCCATTGGTCTACAAAGGTGTTGTTTTTAATGAAATGAAAGGAGCCATGAGTTCCATCACGTCCCAACTTTGGCAAACACTCAACAAGTATCTCTATCCAACAACCACTTATCATCACAATAGCGGTGGTGATCCGCAGGCAATTCCAGATTTAAGCTACCAGCAACTGAAACATTTTTACCAAACCCATTATCATCCCAGCAATGCTATCTTTATGACCTTTGGCAATATTCCTGCTGAAGAGCATCAGGCCAAATTTGAAGATCGTGCCTTAAGCCGATTTGAAAAGCTCGAAAAAACCATTGCTGTTGAACCTGAAAAGCGTTATTTCTCACCTATACGAGTAGAAGAAGCCTATCCACATCAGTCCGAAGATAGCGAAGATGCCGATAACCAAGCACATATTGTCATGGGATGGTTACTCGGACCCAGCATTAATTTAAAAGCGAATTTAGAAACTCACTTATTATCTAACCTGTTATTTGACAATAGTGCATCGCCTCTACAGCATTTACTAGAAACGACAGAATTAGCCTCGTCTCCATCACCTCTTTGTGGCATGGATGACTCACAATATGAAATGCTATTTATGTGTGGTGTATCGGGGTCTCGTACAGAGCACACACAAACACTCGAAGCAGAAGTGCTAAATACACTGCAAAAAGTAGTCGATGAAGGCTTACCTCAAGAACAGGTCGAAGCATCATTACATCAACTCGAATTACGCCAACGAGAAATTGGAGGCGATGGCTACCCTTACGGTTTGCAATTAATTTTAAATGGCTTATCTGCGGCAACACACCGTGGCGATGTATTGGCCTTTTTAGACCTCGAAAGTGCGATTACTGAATTGCGTAAAGACATTCAATCACCAGATTATATTCCTCAACTGATTCAGCGTTTATTACTCAACAACACACACCGAGTCACATTGACATTACGCCCTGACAATGAATTTCATCAACGCCAGGTTCAAGCGGAAGAAAATCAACTGGCTGCGATTAAACAATCGCTAAGTGATGCAGAAAAAAATACAATTATAGAGCAAGCCAAAGCCTTGGAAGAACGCCAGCAACAACAAGATGACGACAGCGTTCTACCCAAAGTGACCTTAGAGGATATCCCTAAAGAATCCCACTACCCCATCGGTAAAGAAAAGCCTATCGGTCACTACCCACTGCATTACTATACTGCCGGTACCAATGGCCTCAGTTATCAGCAACTGGTTTGCCAGTTACCCGAATTAAATGCTGATTTACTGCAAACGCTGCCTTGGTATACATTATGTTTAACGGAAATGGGCTTAGGTAACAGTGACTATCTGGCTGTTCAACAACGTCAATCACAAGTCGTTGGTTCCATTAGCAGTTTTTACAGTGTCCGTAACTATACCGACGACCCAAATAAGCTTCATGTTTATACCACCTTGAGTGCTAAAGCACTTAATGATAATCATCAAGCGATGAATGCGTTAATGAAGGACACATTAACTGATGTGCGCTTTGATGAGTCTGATAGAATTCAGGAGCTAATCACCCAAGCAAAAATCGGGCGTGAACAAAGTGTCACAGGCAGTGGACATATTCTTGCGATGCAAGCGGCTAGCGCAACAGTAAACCCAACAACACGATTAATTCATGAATTAATGGGACTAGGTGCATTAAAAACTATAAAGACGCTAGAGCAACAATTAAAGCAAGGCGAGCATACTCTGCAAAACCAATTGGAAGAACTGCATAAATCTTTAATGGCCGCACCGAAACAATGGTTAGTCGTTTCTGAGCAAGAACGTATCGAACAACATATCAAAAATATTGAGGATTGCTGGCAATCACACATTCAACAAGCACCCAATAGCTCTATCTTCACACCAGAAGAAAAAGGTTATTCACCCATTAATCAAGCCTGGATAGCAAATTCACAAGTACATTTCTGTGCAAAAGTGTACCCAACTGTTGCGATGGGTCACCCAGATGCAGCTGCACTCGGCGTATTGGGCGGCGTACTACGCAATGGTTATTTACACCGCACCATTCGAGAACAAGGTGGCGCCTATGGTGGCGGAGCCAGCCAAGACAGCAGCTCGGGCACATTCCGTTTTTATTCTTATCGTGATCCTCGCATGGGCGAAACCCTGACTGACTTTGATGATTCACTACAGTGGTTATTCGACCAGCCTGTCAGTAAACCTGAAATTAAACAGGGTATTGAAGAATCGATATTAGGCATTATCAGTTCGCTAGACAAACCTGGCTCACCCGCTGGCGAAGCCAAACAGGAATTCCATGCTCAACTGACAGGTCGCACCAAAGCAATACGCGAGCAGTACCGTGAACAAATTATTCAAGTGACTGCTGAAGACCTAAGACGTGTTGCTGAAACTTATCTTGTTCAAGATAAAGCATCAGTCGCCATTGTTACAGGCAACCATGGAGAAGAAGAAGCGGATAAATTAGGTTTAGATATCATCAGAGTATAGGAACCTCTGCTTAACCTAACAAGGATACTAGAATGACTGCGGTAAGAATATTAACTAAGAGCAGTCATTCGATATTTCAGGTAGATTCACCACTCACCCTATTGGTTAGTGGTGAAAAGGCAATTCATGTACTTGTTGAGCCTTTTCATTCGCAAAGCCTAAACTTTCGTAAAACCTATTAGCTTCCTCTCTTTTGGCGTTGCATCGAACTCTTAAAGTAAGTTTGTTTAGCGTTGCCCACTGAATTGCTTCAGCAACTAGACGCTTACCAATGCCCGAGCGCCGACATGATTGATCAACCACTAAACCACCAATTTCTGCGAAGGTTGGCGACGCTAAACGCATAGCAACAAATAAGTGTAACCAACCTTTTACTCTATTATTTTCGACACCAACCCACACAACATGGGACTCTGATGCCAAGATATTTTCTAAACGTTGACTCGATTCTTCAATTGAACTGGCTTCGTAACCCAAATAGGAAGAGACGAGATTAATTCCCTCGATGTCGGCTATTGATGCCTCTCTAATTTCTATCATCGAATACTCTGAATGCTACAAACAATAGTGCACACATTTATTAATATCTATTATGAATCATGCTCAAGCCGCTTACCTAAACCAACTACATTATCATTGCCATAACCAATAGCAGCATAAAATGCGATAACAGATTCGTTAGTCGTACGAACTTGCAAATTAATTTTAGGGCAGCCTTTTTGCCGAATAAGTTTTTCTACCGCCTCCATTATTGCCTGCCCATACCCTTTGCGCTGTTCGGAGGGCTTAACGGCTAAATAATTGATCCAGCCCCGATGCCCTTCATAGCCACCCATTACAGTCGCCACGATTGTATTGCCTTTAACACCCACAAGAAATAAATCAGGGTCGACGTTAAGCTTTCTGTCGATATCTTTAGCAGGGTCATTCTGAGGAGCCACAAGCCCACAATCATTCCAGAGTGATATCACTTCAGCTTTGTCCTGGTTTTGGTACGCTCGAATCTTCATAACATTATGAGTTAGCGGTTAACAACAAAACAGGATAATTACCGTGGGGTTTATTCACTGTACTGACAGAACTCACTTCAATATTCGTAAAACCAGCCGCTTTAGCAAAACCAAAAAGCTCTTCACGATCAAAACCAAAATGAAAGACACCGGTATCTTCGGTATGAAAGCTGCCATCTTCCGTTTCTAAATCAGCGATAGCAATAAAACCATCCTTATTGAGCATTGAATAAAACTTAGTAAACATCGCTTGTACATCATCAATATGATGCATAGTCATGGACGAAATGATTCCATCAAATGTCTTATTCAAGTTTGACTTAGTTAGATCTAATTCAGCAATCTCAAGCTCACACGCCAAACCGTCTCGTTTTTTATCCAGTTGTTCATTCATCGATTTCGAAACATCAACCGCAGTAATACTACTCACAAAAGGCGCTATTTTTTCTAATAGCAAACCCGTCCCCGAACCAAAATCCATAATGTTCATAGTCGATTCAAAGTGAATATGGTTGATTATCGAGTTTGCGATATTTTCTACATTAGCAACTCTATGATCAACACGTTCGTAGCTTTCTGCTTTGTGTTTGAAAAAGTCCTTAGTCATGTATTATGACCTTATGCGGCTTCAGCCTGCTTGCCATCGAGAAAACCCCTCTAGCTTTTTAGCTGAATATATTACATACCACAGCAATTAATGATTATTTTTTAGCTAAATTTAGCTTATCTATTTTACAACGTTCTGCTGCTTTACTAATAGCTAGCGACATTTGAGTAAAAGAATTTTTTGTACTAATCTCTCCTTCCATTGGTATAACTTGCTTTTCACTATCAAGCTTGATGTTATTTTTCTTCTTCATCTTCTATCTCATCATCCTCTTCTAGAATTTTAGACATATCGCCACCAGAAGCTAAAGCCTCAGGTTCTTTTAGATCATTCGGCAACTTATCAAGAAATAGCTTTTCTCCAGCATCTAGAGCTTCATCCAAACTTCTTGGCTTTTTCTTTTGCCGTTGCTTATTTAAATTAATAACTTTTTTTGACATTTTACAACCTGTAATACATATAATTCCCCTTGGGAACATAACTTAAGCCTATAGATTCGTGATACTTCTTAACCTCATCATTGATAGGATTCATTACTCTAATAGAAGAAGCACCTAAGGCCTCAGCATAGCTCATCATCGAAAATAGAGCAGCAGGAAAAACTTTTAAACTTGCGTGTTTTAATGGATTAGCCTCAATGTAATCTAGCCTTAAAGCGCTACCTTGATATGTTGGGCGACCAAGAACCAAACTAGCCAATGAACTTTTATCCCATATAGCGAGTTCAAAACGTTTAGGGTGTCTAAACTTAAAACTAGAATAGCCTTCAATCCAATTCCAATCTACTCTGCGCTTTACTGACTCATCCCATTCTTTGCTTGCTAATAAAGCAGTATTATCTATTGTTTTAAGAATGAGGCTAGAATATTCTGAACGCGTAGATAACCTATTTTGTGCCATATTTAAACATTGTTTTCTAATGGAACTATATCGTCTTTCTGCATCAAGATGTGTTTTTAACATAAATCGATCTTCCCAATTGATTAATTTTTTAACACTCCACTAAAATGCGATATTTTTTCGCCATTTTTGAGTGGTTTTATGCACTGCCATTTAATTGAGTAAAAATCATATCAAATGCAATAAGGTATCTCACTCTATTTATTTTACATTATTAACAAATAAACTATTCGACTTAATAGGGGCTTTAATATAGCTAAATTATCACCCCTAATTGTTGAAATTCGCGTCAGCCTTTGTAGAACTAATGGCTCACTGTTTTAGAAAATACATTAATAATCACAACACCCGCAACAATAAGCCCCATTCCGATAACGGCGGGCATATCAGGTATTTGCTTGTAAATTAAAGCACCAGCACAAGCGACTAATACAATACCGACACCCGACCAGATAGCATAGGTGATTCCTAAAGGTATGGTTCGCAATACCAGTGTCATAAAATAAAATGCCAAACCATAACCGACAACTACAATGGCACTGGGCAATAGTTTTGTAAATTCTTCTGATGCTTTTAAAGCACTGGTTGCGACTACTTCGGCAATGATTGCGATTGCTAAATATAAATAAGCCATTTATCCCTCTATTACTCTTTTATAATGATTCGGTTAATCATGTATAGCTTGGCTATCCGAGGGCACTTGCTCCCGATGATTCATCCCATAGTCGCGGCAGACATTAGCCACTCTTAAGCGATAGTCTTGAAATACACCGCCTCGCCCTTTTGCTTGAGCAATGCGGTGCTCTTCCATTTTTCGCCACTCGCTAATGGCCTGCTCATCACGCCAAAACGAAAGTGATAATATTTTGCCTTCTTCAATAAGGCTGGAAAAGCGCTCAATAGAAATAAAGCCATCAATTTTTTCCAGCTCCGGCTTTAGGGTGGCCGCTATTTCTAAGTATTCATCTATTTTCCCTTGGGCAGGAATAACTTCAAATATTACAGCGATCATGATGACCTCCTCATTTATCCTAAAGCACAAGCAATTTATTTTTTATGGTATGCCGTACGTGATGGCGCCTGGCTGATTGGCATAATCTCTACCCGATTAATATTAACGTTTGCTGGCCGTGATAAAACCCATTCAACAGCCTCTGCGATATCCACAGGATTTAATGCTTCAATGTTTTCGTATATTTTACTCGCTTTGTCTTTATCGCCCTTAAATCTTACCACTGAAAAATCACTACCTGAGACCATACCAGGTTCAATATTCGATACCCGCACAGACGTACCCAATACATCGGACTTTAAATTTAAGCTTAACTGTTCGACAAATGCTTTTGATGCCCCGTAGATGTTGCCACCTTTATAGGGGTATGTACCCGCAATTGAACCTATGTTAACGATATGCCCGCAATCTCTTTCGACCATACCCGGCATTAATAAATGGATAAGATAAGATACGGCAATACAATTGACATTAATCATGGTTTCCCAATCATCCCAATCGGCTTCTTGCGCGGCATTAATGCCCAAAGCCAGCCCCGCACAATTCACCAAGATATCGATTGATTTAAATGCTTCTGGTAAATCGCTGATCTTTTCAGTTAATAATTTTTTGTCTGTGATATCACAATCCACAATATAGCAATCAGTGTATTTTTCTAATTCGCCTTTTAGAATATCCAGTTTATCTTTACTTCGAGCAACCAGAATAATTTTTATGCTTTTTGCAGCCAGTGTTTCGGCAATAGCGCGACCAATACCTGATGACGCTCCTGTTACTAATGCAACCTTATAATTCACGTTTATCCCCCCTTCTAATGCATGACCAGCCTGGAAATAGACCCATTATCACCTTTGCTTTTTTGAGCCAATGAAAACGATATAAATAGCTACCAATTTAGTATTGCATAGCTCACTAAAAATTAGCGTCTATAATTAGAACCTATAAATTGATTAACAGAGCGGCGCTTATAAAGCATGCTGTAGAAATGAAAATACCCCAAAAAGGTATTTTAAACCAGTATAACTTTGCTATACCAAGGTAGGATAAGCCAATCAGGACTGGCATCAATGAAAACCAAAGCGATTGTTGCAGCATTTCAAAATATGACACCGCTAGTGGTATATAAAGAACGGCAACTAATATAGCGCCCATACTATGGCTTATATTGAAGCCAACCCATGCCCTCCAAACAGACGTTTCTTTTGTTAACACAAGGCTTGTCGACTGCATCGCCTGGGTGACAGAAGGGTCATAAGCTTCGAATTTATTGGTGAATAGAGTGTATAAAAGATGAATACTACCAAGTACACCGAATATTAATGCACCAATAATTATTAAGACTTGTGCCATATTATCTACCCTATACTTACCCTTCTCATGAAAGCCCTATCATTAATTAAGCGGTTTGATTTATTGCGTGCGAGTCTAGATTTGTTTTCCCAATCCAGGGGTTGTCGGTACTGACAACAGCTCCCATTTTCTTTAACAATTGATAGATGCCAAAGTAAGAGCGATCAAAATACATCTGGTCGCGTTTTAAACCATGCAAATACTTAACCGCCTGCTGATGCTTATTCGATTCGATGGTAGGAGGAGGTGTTAATTTGGAAAAATCAAATATTTTCGATTGGTACGGTGAAGATATCCATTGCTGCATAGGAGATAACACAGGATAGAGATACTCTCTGTAATCCTCGAAGCTTAACTCTTCCGAAAATAAATCAAGGGTTTTGTAACTAGCAAAAACCGCTTGCTGATCTTCTCTTAATATGGCGTTAAGCAAGCTGGCGATATCTTCTGGGAAATTTTCAGAAAGATGCTTAACACAGCCAAAATCCAACAAAGCGACCTCACCTGAATTCAAAAATAAGTAATTACCGATATGCGGGTCAGCATGCAATGCCTTCAGCTCAAACGCACTGTATAAGAAGGCATTAAATATTGTCTGGCCAGCAAAGTTACGCTGTACTTGTGTTGGATTAGTTGCAAGCCATTCATCAATATGATGCCCTGATAAAAATTCAGTCGTTAAAATCCGCGAAGAAGTATAGTCATCATAAACGTTGGGGATCTTGATATTAACAACGTTTAAGTTTTCTTTAAACCAACGAGTATTCTGGGCCTCTTTCTGATAATCCACTTCATCTTTTAAGCAGATTTCAATTTCATCCAAGGTTGTACTGATAACATCTTTTTTAGGGAGGTAGTTAGTTGTCAACGATAAACTGGATAAAACAAAAGAAAGAATTTTCAGGTCACTGTCTATTGACTCGCGAACGCCAGGATACTGCACTTTTACGGCAACCTCTTCTCCATTCGGTAATTTACCTTTATGCACCTGCCCCAAACTGGCTGCTGCAAATGCAGAACCTGAAAACGCCTGATACAATTTGGAAGCTTCCTGGCCAAACTCTTGAATAAAGATTTTTCTTACCAGAGCTTTATTAATAGGTGGCACTTGATAACAGCTTTTCGATAGTTCTTTCCGAATCCCTTCAGGTAATAAATCAGCTTCGAGGCTCAATAACTGAGACGCTTTAAGTGCAGTCCCTCGCATCTGGCTTAAACCTTTAAACAGCACTTTACCGATTTCTTCCTCGTGATTCTGTAATAGCTGATCCGGTGTAGAAGAAAATTGTTTTGCCCCCAGATAACCTAGATGTTTTATTCCTGATTTTGTCGCTATCGCTGTTGTTTTTAGGGTTCTGGAAAGCTTCCCTGTGACTATTTTTGTATCGCTCATAATTAACCTGTGCCAATTTTCAATAGAGGTTTTAAAAATACCTATAAAATTACCTTACTTAATTTTTTCGTCCATAGTAGATTTAAATTCCTGGATCATTGAAAGAAGGTTACTACCACCACACATACCCCTCATAAGATGTGTTTTAATAATAAAACCTGCGATATCCATGGCTTTGTTAATTAGGCCACTTTTTAGCACAGCATCTATCATGGCAATCGATAAATCCGTTAACTGTGTAGTATTGCCAAAATCTTCCGACTCATCTTGCATCCAATAGAACGTAATACCTAGCAGATAATCCGTTAATAAAGTAGCAACGGTTGAAGGCATAGGAATCTCTGGATACTCACCTTGTTCATTCAAGTCGTTGAGCAGATTATGAAATTCTTCTCGGTACGATTTGGCAATGGATAATTCATCTTTTAACAAAGTAATAGGAGATTTAAGGAATTGCTTAAGTGTTAAATCAACAAATTCTCTGTCTGCTATTAATTGCTCTAAGTACGTATCTACCAACAGTTGGAGTTTTTCACTGAAGGTGTAACTCTCTAAGTCATCGGTTGTACGGTATACCTCGAGAGCATCCGTACCCCGAATATCATAAAAACCAAGGATCAGTTTGTCTTTATTAGGGAAGTATTTGTAAATAGTGGCATCGCCCACACCAGCCTCACGTGCCACCTGCTTCATAGAGGTTTTATCGAAACCATTCACAACAAATAAGTCAGCGGCTGCATTAACCAGCTTACGGCGAGTTTCTAACTTTTGCTCTAGTGATACTTTCATATAGCTACCCAGATATCAGTTTTATTGCCTTCGAAGCCATTAATGTAAACTAACTATCTTTTAAAATCAAATAAAACATATTTAATGGATAATATTTATATTATAAAGCCTTCATAGTGAAAAAATAGACACAAATAATGCAAACGACACCATCAACTCTACCTCCACCACCTGCTTCGCTACCTATATAATTATCTTCTTATCTATTTGCCTTGCTATCTATGTGCGTTCTACAGGTTTGCCCACCTCCCCTTTTGGCTATAATCTATAGCATGATACGACCATTATTCACTGGCTGGTTTTTAATGTACCCAATGAAGTATTTTTTATTGATATGCTTATTTCTACCTAGCCTCGGTAGTTTTGCTGACATCTACAAATGGACCGATGAGAATGGCCGTGTACACTACAGCGACAAACCGAGTACTGATAGAAAGGTTGAAAAACTCGATATTAAGATCAACAGCTATAAGCATGTCACTTATAAAAGCTTGTCAGGCGCCCATTCAAACTCAGATAAAGTCACCATGTATTCCACCAGCTGGTGTGTTTACTGTAAAAAAGCCCGGAAATACTTCCGAAAGAACAGTATCCCCTTTAGTGAATATGATATCGAGAAGAATAATCGTGCAAAACGTGCTTATGACGCTTTAGGAGGAAAGGGGGTTCCTGTGATTATTGTCGGCAAAAAGCGTATGAATGGCTTCAGTATTCCAGGTTTTGAAAGAATCTACCCCTAAACGACACCTGTCGCGAAAAACAACTAACTAAAAAGAGGGATATGCCATTTATTTATAACCAAAATCGTGCCATTTAGTTTTATAATGTGCCACGAGGTAATTAAAAAGTTTGAATTTCATCACATTTCGCTGTTTACACGATATAAATTGATTAAATAATAAACTTTCGTTACAGTAGGGCATTCCTTGTTAATGCCAGCTTTATATTTATTCTAGAGGGAATTACACCGTGACATCTACGGAATTAACTGACTCAGAACCTAAGCCATTAGCCGAATTAAGTGATTCGGACTATCCTCGCGTCTATGGTTCGCCATTGGATACACTGGCAGAGAATCCAGCTAAATCATCCATAGATGCGCTGGCAGCAACAGCGAATAAGTCATCAATAGATGAACTCACCGCTAATGCCAACCCTAAAGCCGTTGTTGCAATTGTTGATAATAAACAGGTCAGCCGGATCCTTAAGAGAGAAGGTTATAATGTTACTCAACACCAAGTTAAGCCTCTGAACCTATTCCCATCCCCTATGGATGCCTTCCAGTATGCGCTCTACTCTTTTGGCATTACTGATATATATATTGTGTTAATGATCAATAAAAGGCAAAACACGATTTACGGTTATCACATTCTTGATTTAACTCAGAACTACTCTCTGGTTGATGATTTGATTAATCGCTTAAAGAACAAAGACTATCTTCTTTAATTCTTCATCTCGTTTATTTATTTTAGGAACCTCTGACTAACCTCGGGTAATCAGAAGTTCCTTTACTCCCCATAAATCATATCGTCCGGAATTGAAACAGAACGGGGATATGTTGGCATTTCCCCTTTGCCATTACGGAAATTATTTAATTGGAAAACATAGGCTAAAACTTTGGCAACGGCAACATACAAGCCACTAGGAATTTCATCATCAATTTGAGTTGTATAGTAAATGGCCCGTGCTAAACGAGGTGATTCGATAATTTCGACTTGATGTGCGCCAGCAACCTCTCTGATTTTCAAAGCGATTTGATCAATGCCTTTTGCAACCACGATTGGGGTACTCATATCTTCCGGTTTATATTTCACAGCAACGGCATAATGGGTCGGGTTAGTAATAACAACATCGGCTTCTGGCACTTCCGCCATCATACGGCGGTTAGCCATTTCTTGTTGCAACTGCCTGATTTTACTTTTGACCTCTGGCTTACCATCAGTATCTTTCATTTCGTCTTTGATATCCTGCAAAGACATTCTTAACTTTTTAGTATGGTCCCAGATTTGAAAAGGGACATCGACTAATGCAATTAAAATAGTGGCTGCAGATAACGCAATGGCTACCCAGACACCGATTACGACTGAATGCTCCATAGCCGTCATCACATCCTGGCTCGCCAAGCTTGCCAAATCACCTTCCAATGCTTTCAGTAATATAATGGTTAACACCATCATTAGGATAACTTTGGCAAGTGCTTTACCTAACTCGACTAAGGATTTAATCGAGAACATGCGCTTAATGCCTTCAAGAGGGTTCATACGACTGAATTTGGGCATTAACGATTTTGTACTGAACAACCACCCGCCTAATGCAATTGGCCCTAAGACTGCTGCTAATAATAAAATTCCAAAAAATGGTAACAAACCAATTAAGACATCAGCGAAGGAGTGAGTCACATAGTGCACCATCATCGATGTATCAAATACAACCTCTCGGGATAAAGAAAAATTGTAACGCATCACATTTGAAATTTTATCGATTAAAAACCCACCAAACCATAAAAAGCCGATCGAAGAAGCTAACAATACAGCGGTTGTCGTCAGCTCTTTTGATCGAGGAACCTGGCCGTCTTCCCGAGCCTTTTCGAGTTTCCGTGGTGTGGGTTCTTCTGTCTTTTCTTGGGCCTGATCATTTTCTGACATAGCTTATCCCTCTACTTCAGTAGTTCCTGTCCAAAAATAAACCCTTGATTGACATATTCCTGAAATGCTGGAAGGAAAGCGCCAAAACCTATCCACATTAATAACAAACCAAAAATTAATGTAATAGGAAAACCTACAGCAAAAATATTAATTTGTGGAGCAGCACGACTCATAACACCAAACGAAATATTAACCACCAATAATGCCGTTAATACAGGCAAAGCTATCGTCAATGCACTTGCAAACATCCACCCTCCAAAATTCGCAACTTGATAAAAATCAATTCCAGAAAACCCTTTTTCACCAATTGGCATAACGGTAAAGCTATCAATTAGTATTTGTAAAATAGCAAGATGGCCGTTAATACTGATGAATAATAATGTCGTCGTCAATAGATAAAACTGTGAAATAATGGTGACTGTCACGCCATTAGCTGGGTCATTCATTGAAGCAAAACCCAACCCCATTTTCATAGCAATATATTGCCCCGTCAGTACAAATACCTGAAATACGACTTGAAAAATAAATGCCAATGTGACGCCTATCAGTACTTGCTGCATTGTAATTAGTAATGTCGATAAAGAAATACCACTAAAAACAGGTAATGGTGGTAATAAAGGCGTAATTAAAAACGTTATCATTACCCCCAATACTAAGCGTACTCTGGCTGTAATTACTTGAGATCCAAAAATAGGTGCTGCTAATAAAAAGGCAGTAACACGTGTTAGCGGCCAAAAATATTGACCAACAAACTGAGCAATTTGAGTATCACTAAACTCAAACATTAGCCATCAACCAATAAGCGTTGGGATATTAAGGAATAACTTATGAAAAAGCTCTGTAAACTCGTTAATTAACCATCCACCTAAAAACATGATTGCCGCTAAGGTAACCAACAAACGGGGTAAAAAGCTGAGTGTTTGTTCGTTAATTTGTGTAGCAGCCTGAAACATACTTACAATTAAACCAACGGCCAAACCCGGACCAACGATTAGAGAAACCATCAATACACATAAATAAAGCGCTTCGCCAAACAGGTCCATTACTACTTCAGGTGTCATAATTACTACCTTTAAGTAAGAAGTTAAATGCCATAGCTTGCCGCTAAGGTACCCATTAACATGGCCCAACCATCCACTAATACAAACAACATAATTTTAAACGGTAAGGATATAATTAATGGTGATAACATCATCATACCCATTGCCATAAGTACACTGGCAACAACGATATCGATAACTAAGAAAGGGATAAATAAAATAAATCCTATTTGAAAAGCCGTTTTTAGCTCACTCGTAATAAAAGATGGGATTAAAACCGTCATTGGAACCTGCTCTGCTGTTTCCACCGCAGCAACATTAGCAATATCCATAAACAATTTTAAATCGCTTTCGCGGGTTTGCGCCATCATAAACTGGTGAAAAGGTTGGGTTGTTTTGTCAATAGCTTCTTTAGAGGTAATTTCTTCATTAATATAGGGCTGTAGTGCCTCCTCATTCACCTTATCAAATACAGGCCCCATGATGAACAACGTTAAAAACAAGCTCATACCGATAAGAATTTGGTTTGATGGTGACTGCTGCAGTCCTAATGCTTGTCTAAGAATTGCAAAAACAATAATAATTCGAGTGAACGATGTCATCATTAATAACAGTGCGGGCAAAAATGTCAGCGCTGTCATAATTGCCAGTATTTGAATACTAACTGAGTATTCTTGAGAACCGTCTGGATTAGTGGTCAACTGTACCGCAGGCATACTGGGTAAATTTTGAATGCTTTCTATCGCTGAAGGGGTTTGTTGAGTTTGGTTTTGAGCGGTCGCATAAGCAGGGAAAATATTAATACATAGAATTAATGTAATCAGAAAAAATACTTGACGTTGACTGAAGAAAGATCTCATTCAACTGTTTCACCTTTATTAATGATTGTTTTTAGTTTTTCTGCAAAAAGTGAAGAAACTGGTGAAGCTTCATAGGCATTATTCTTAGTAGAATCAGTCTTAGCAGCATCACCTATTGGTTTATCCAGTGTTTTAATATGGCCAACAAAGCCAGGCGCAACCCCAATCAATACTTGTTCGCTACCCACTTCTACTAACAATAATTTTTCTTTTGTCGATAAGGGCAAACACCCTTTAATCTTCATCATTTCTGCGGTTTGATAACCCGTGTAACCTACTCGTTTAATCAACCAGACAACGACAAATATCATTACAATAACAGCAGCTAATCCCAACATCATTTGCATTAAATTAGACGCATGGCTAATAGGTGCTTGAGCATCAGCGTCGGCAGAAAATGCTCGCATAGCAACCATAGATAACAACACAGCCAGTATTAAATATACTGCTGAATGCAGTCGTTTAAAGCCAAAAGATAATTTCATTAACCTAACTTCTTAATACGTTCAGAGGGACTTATAACATCAGTCATACGAATACCGAACTTCTCATTTACCACAACCACCTCGCCATGAGCAATGAGAGTGCCATTGACCAATACGTTTAAGGGTTCACCTGCTAAACGATCAAGTTCGATAACAGAACCTTGGTTAAGTTGCAATAAATTACGAATAGTGATTGAAGTACTACCCACTTCCATAGAAATAGTGACAGGAATATCTAAAATGATTTCCAAATCAGGGTCGACCGTTTTAGCCTCATCTGGATGGTTATCAAATTCTTCAAGACCAACAGATTCTATAGCGTCATCACCACTATCTTCCTCTACGCCCTGCTCTTCCATCGCAGCAGCCCAATCATCGGCCATCGCTTCTTCTTCACTTTTTTCTACTGGTTCTTCATCATCGCTCATCTGATGCTTCCTCTTGTTCATCCATCAAGTTAGCTAATGGTGACATAGAAGACACCTTAGACCGTTTAACCTGCTCTAAAACTTTTAACGCTAAGTTTCCATTCGATTGGCCCACTTGCGTCTTAAATAATGGGACTCCATTCACTTTAATTTGATGCTCTTCAAGCATTTCTACAGGAATGACATCACCTTTTTTTAGTCCCATCACATCTCTTAAAGAAATACGATCTCGTATTAAATCGCACTCCACTTTAACTTTTGCCGTCATAATATCTTCACGCAAAGAATTTACCCATCGATCATCTCTATCATCGCTATCACTTTGCAAACCTGCATCTAGCATTTCACGGATAGGTTCAATCATTGAATAAGGGATAGTAATATGCAGCTCACCACCGCCGCCATCTAATTCAACATGGAAAGTACTGACAACAACAACCTCACTGGGGCTGACGATATTTGCCATTGATGGATTAACTTCAGAATTGATATGGTCAAAATCAATAGGTAAAACTGCTCGCCAGGCTTCTTTTAAATCAATAAAGGCTTGTTCCAGTACAATGCGGACGACACGTAATTCGGTCGGTGTAAATTCTCGGCCTTCAATTTTTGCATGGCGGCCATCACCACCAAAAAAATTATCCACCAATTTAAATACAAGCTTTGCGTCCAATACAACCAATGCGGTGCCACGAAGAGGACGAAACTTCACCATATTTAAACTGGTTGGCACATAAAGCGTATGAACATACTCCCCAAACTTTTGTATATTAATGCCACCAACGGACACATCAGCAGTACGCCTTAACAAATTGAACATACTAATGCGTGTATAGCGAGCAAAGCGTTCATTAATCATCTCTAGTGTGGGCATCCTGCCGCGAACAATACGGTCTTGAGTAGTCAGATCATAGGTATTAATCGAACCTTCTTCCGCATCATCCTCCGTACTAACATCTCCATCATCTACACCGTGGAGGAGAGCATCAATTTCGTCTTGGGAAAGTAAATCTTGCACGTAAATTTCTCTTTAGTTAGTACGTTTTAATATCACTTACTGCATCACTAAATTAGTGAACAACACTTTTTCTATTCCTGGTTTACCTAATTCTTGCTGCATAATTGTTTGTAATTCCAATAGTGCATCCTGGCGAAGTAACTCTCTCCCTTCATCGGTTTGCAATTCTTCATAAACCTGCCCACTGAATAACAAAATTAAACTATTGCGTATCATTGGCATATGTATTTCTACCGCTTCAATCACATCGTCTTCTCGTGACATCAGGGTAATTTCAGCCTGCAAGAATCGCTGCCGCCCTCTCGCCTGATAATTAACAATCAGTGGTGGTTTCAGAGGAAAATAAATCGCTGGAAGTTTGGGCTTTTCTTCTTCCTCTACTTCTTCACCCTCAGCGACAATTGGATTGCCGTCTTCATCTAGTTCAACAACAGGTTCAGGCTGAGGCGCCAAAAATTTGACAGCCACTAAAGTACCACCCACAGATACACCGATTAACAACACTACGAGTAGAATAAATAAAATCAGCTTTTTTTTATTACCTTTCGGTTTTTCTTCCGCTTCGGTATTTTCTTCCGAGTCGTTTTCTTCTGCCATGCCAAAAATCCGTCATTCGATAGATACTATATGGACTGGAGCAAGAGCTATGCCAAACAGAAAGGAATAAAGAAGGTGATACTCCAAAGCATCGTTTTATATAGAGGGTATTAGAAAAATATTGGAATTATTACTGATAGTAAAATGTATTTATTGAAAACAATACTCGCCATTCTAAATAACACTATGGCGAGCATTCTCTATTGAAACATACTGAGGCAGATAACTATGCATAAAGATTGAGTATGCTGTATCCATCTTTATTGACAAATATCGGTGTTTCTCCTTGATCCACATCCTCTCCTGCCAATCCCGCTGTTAAATTAGCCGATGCATTATCATCTGGATTAGAATCACCCTGTTCCTGAGATTGATCAGATACATCAACATCAGCCAGATTAATTCCTTCACCATCGAACATCTCACGTAAACGCATCGCATTTTGATCCAATGCTTCCCGTACCGTTGAGTGTTGCACAACAAAACTGACATGGGCTTGTTCATTAACAACGGATACTCTCACTTGTAAAGGGCCTAACTCTGGAGGATCTAAATGTATTTCAGCTTCTTGAATCCCCTGAGAGCTCATCCACATAACACGCTCTGCAACATCCTTACCCCACTGCGCCTGCTGAAAAGGCGTAGATACCGCTAACTGCGCCTTCATTCCCGGCTGCAATGATTGTGTAGTCTGTAATGGCTGAGTACCGGCCAACTCACTGCTTAGACGTGAGGTGACAGCCCCACTTTCCTCTTTGATAATCGCATTAAATGTTTGGTCGATATTGAATTTCTGCAAATCTATCTGAGCAAGCGCGTCTCCAGTGGCAACTAACTTATTCGGCTGAGAAAGAAGTAGGTCACTCTCTATTGCCACGGAGTCATTAGCAATAATCGTTGAGTTCAGCGGCGCGCTTAGTTGAATTTGAGAACTTAATTTCGTCGTAAGCGCTTCGGCAAGTGGCTTCAATGGTGATATTTTCTGCAAATCCGAAAGCAAATTAGCCGCCGCCCCCAATGTGACTCCAGATGAAGCGCTCAGAGCATCTTGAATTGATGCAATAACCGGTGCTAGCGGCAATTCATTGCCATTAACAAATAACTCATCAACCAGCTCTTGAAGCGCTTCAGGATCGAGAGCTGATTCGAGCGCTTCTGTGCCACCCTGCTCTTTAATCGCCTGTAACTTTTCAAGAATCGTATCCAGTAGTGGCTGCAGATCCAGAGCGTCTATCACCTCTGTATCAGTAGTCGACAACAAAGTACTTGATACTTCACCGGACTGGGTTTTAATCGAAAACCCATCGCCCTTGTTAGTATTTGTATCACTACTAGTCACTTGTGGGGTATTAGAATCCGTACTATCAGCATCATCTTTTACTGATGTAGACTCAGTTTTATTTGATTCTTCTGCCTTCGTAGAAGCTGATCCACTCGATTCTTTTGCTATAGAGGACTCTTCTTTTACAGACGATTCTTTTTCTGCTGAAGGCTCATTTCTCACTGAAGAGTCCTTTGCCACAGAAGACTCTTTCCTTGCTGTAGAAGACTCATTCCTTGCTGCTGAAGGCTCCTCCCTTGCTGCTGAAGACTCTCTGGCAGAAGCGGTACTCTCCTTCCTATCCGCATAAGATACTTTCTGCTCAATGTCCTGGAAGGTTTTGGCAAATCCTTTATCCTCAGCTATATTCGATTTTTTCTGAGAAGCCGCAAATCGATCACTTACACCAACATCTAGCAGCGGTAATATATGGTTTTTCATGATAACTCCGCATCACTATTCTGATCACAATATCATTGGCGGCAATCGCTTGCCGCTTTAACGTTAATTTTTACTCGTGATAAGAAAGGAGCAAAGACAATGCCAGATTGGTGGATCTATCAATTATTCAATTAGTGTCAATAGGCCCTAGGTCCAGCGATGTTTTAACTTAAGGATAGGTTGCTCATAAAATCGGAAACTCATTTCAGCAATGATTGCCGTTAAGAGTGTACCCAATATAAATAAAGAATAATCAAATGTTATACCAAAGCGTTCGATAACCACGCGTACAATATGTAGCGCAAACATATGATAAACATACATGCCATAGCTGATCTCACCGATTCTTTTAATCGGGTAGCTAGTCATGACCGGCTGTAATATGTGATTTTCCCTCACTACAAGACTGCCTAACCATAGGAACATTAGCAACTGAATAGCTAGTCTCCAACCCCCAGAAATATCGCCAGGTGACATAAATATCGTCAGTAATAAAATAACTAATATGATCAAGGGAGATAAACTGTGGCTTAGAAGAGAGAAAAATTGATTAAAAGAAGACTCTCTATGTAAGGCATGTGCCAGTAAAACACCTAAACAAATAGGCGTAAACGTCGAATCAATAATCGATAAATGAACGGCTTTATCTGTTCCATATAGCCAGATAAAGAAACTGTCTAAAAAACCAAAATTGATTAATTGGTTAAGGATAATGAAACCAAATAGAATAGCGCCTATCGTTTTTATCGAAAATAGCTTTTCCAAAAATGGCCACAACAAATAAAATTGCTCCTCCGTCGCTAATGACCAGTAAATTTCCAGATTAGGAATATGTACCAGAGACCAATTGGCAACAAAAAATAAATAAATAGGCAACAATGAAAAAAAGGTAGAAAATCCTGCAGGGTCATTTTTTACGACACCATATAAAAATGCCAATGCGAGAAGCAAACCAAAATAGACGGGAAAAATTCTTAAACAACGCCGGATATAAAACTTCTTTAAAGAGATTGTTCCTTTATCTTTTTCACGCAACAGGAGCGTAACAATTAAGTAGCCGCTCAATACAAAAAACATATCAACGCCGAGAAACCCTTTAATTAACCAGCTGGACGTTGCTTCCGGGAATGAGTGATGCCATAGCACAGCGATAATACTGATAAAACGTACGCCATCTAACGATGAAAAATAGCGTTGTTTACGATACAGCTGATACTGAGAGTGAGCTGATACTGCCTCTGACATAAGTGACGCTTTCCTTAAAAATTCTGCTAGCTAGTTAATACTGGCGGCATTTTACACGATAATACTGAAATAAGCGGCAAACTTTACGCTTTACTCAATACCAGACAAGCCTGTAGACGCTATACCTGAAACAAAACAAATACCAATAAAAAAGCGTCCTAAGGCACTTTCTAATAACACAAGTAAATTATAGGGTTTAAACTACCATAAATCAGGCCAATCCACTTGTCAGTCGTAAATAAGCCTCTAGACCATTGCTGACCCAATGCTTTTAAGGGTTTACTTGCAATGGCTTGTTCTACCGTTTTTCCTTCCTTCTTCAGCTGACTTAATTGTTTATACGCTGATTTAAGCATCTAATGATAAACAACAAGCTGAGTTTTAGTTGCTATTAGCTCCTCACCAAGGATGATTTTTGTTTTATCCCCCACAATACTTAATAGTGTATCAATACCTTTAATTAAACCCGGGAGAGAACCACCACATTCAGTATTTATAAAGAGATAGAAGCCATTTAAAAATCATCCCACGGCAAGCCAGGCCCCTACTCCTATCATTAAAGACCCAGCAATACGATTCATGACCCTCACATTTCCACTTTGCATTAATAGAGAACGTAAGGTGCGACCACCTGTTGCATAAATCAACAAACATGTCAGCTCTAGGATGAGAATAATACTGATAAGAACAAACAACTGCTCAAATAAAGAAGAATCTGCAGATAAGAAAGGAGGCAAGAGCGCAACAAAAAAAGCCCATCCTTTAGGATTCGCGATAGCGGTCATAAAACCTTGTACAGCAAGCTCAAAACGAGAATAAGGTTTACTCTCTTCTGTATCAGCCTTAATTGCCATCTTTCCTCTTGAGCGCCACATTTGAATACCTACGAAAGCCAAATAGGCTCCACCGATATATTTAAATACAGCAAATGCACTGGGATAATTTAGCAATAATGTAGCAACACCAATAGCAGATAAGATAGCGACAATGGCAACACCTAACAACTCACCCATCATCATCCAAAGTGCCCGCTTAACGCCGATCGTCATTCCTAAGGTCATCGCCAATGTCATACACATGCCTGGCGTAATAGACACAAAGAAAAACGTCGGTATAAAAACTGACAATAGAGCTATATTCACTTAGGTATCCACAGAAAAATGAGATTGAGAAAAGGTAGATAATGCATATCCAACATGCAAAGTGATTCTAACGAATTTTCCTATCCCTCACACTATATATCGTTCCATCTTATACTTCATAGGACATTAGTTCCATATCAACGGCTGCTTTCCTAAGAGGTATAATGGCTTGGTATTCCGGAGAATTAAACCAATTATCAATAGCTTGCGAATTGGGAAAAGAGATGACAAGCGCACCAGGATGAGAGTGCTCACCAGATAGCACTGAAAGCAACTTTCCCCTAAAAATTAACTCTGCACCCCACGGCTCTAAAGTAGCAGGAACTTTGCTGCGATATTCAGCCCATTTGGTTTCATCTTTTACCGTTGCATGCCCTATAACATAAGCTTTACTCATACTTCTACCTTTGCTCTTTAATGGTGGTTATTACGCTTCCAATACTATATAAAAACATATATACATTATTCGCAACAGCTTAAACTATAAACAAGTATACTGTCATAAACCTTGCACAATAAAGTCCTATTCAAAGCAATAAATAGATGGTTGATAGTCAGCTATTATTTTTATCGCTTATTATTGTTTGCCATGATTTCTTTTCCATTTTGTAGCAATACCATAATTCATCCTTAGTGGATATTTTCAGCATTTCCTCATGAGAAAACTGACAACCGATCTTTTGAGTTGCTTTTTGAGATCGAATATTAGATGGAGCAATATGAAACCATACCGTATCAAAAAAGTTAAATGCATAATTTAACATCAAAGTCTTAAGCTCAAAATTAGTTGGGCCTCCCCAGTACTGACAAGCAAGAAATGTAAAACCAATGGAAATGTCATCAGGTATTGTATCGAGCCAATAAAACCGAGAAGAGCCTATGATTTCATTTCTGTTATTGTCGATAACAACGACTGTCGCTTTAGAGTTGATAGCGGTGTCAAACCACTTTTCAAATACAGGTTTTTGATACCGATCTGAATTCGGGTGCCCTGCCCATATTTTTTTGTCAGAGGCACAAGTAAATAATGCATCAAAATCATCCTCATATAGAGGCCTTACGGACAGCGTATCTCCAACTAAGGAAGGCTGATAACTAAATAATTCTTTATCTTCAACCATTCATTCTTCCTGCATTACTCATATTAAAAGTTACTATTTAAAAATTAATTTTTATACTATGACAGGAATCATTAACACTGTATACCAATGCCTTGCACACAGATTTCTAATCTATTTAAGTCGATATATTCAGAATAAAGAGTATTGCTAGAGAGCTACCCAAAGATTGGTACTTAGGAGGCTGGCACTTAGAAGGTTGATATTTAGAAGGTGAGTACTTAGAAAAAAGTCACTTACAGGTTATATACTTAGGGGCTAGAACTATAACCCCTAAGTAGTTTTAAGATATACCGGGAACTATTTACCCAATTTTAGCGAGAACATCGGCAACATTAGAGCCAAACTCAGACGGACGTATGATGACATTCACACCACACTCACGCAGTATCTCTACTTTTTCTGCAGCTGATTCCCCCGAAGAAGAAACAATCGCACCCGCGTGTCCCATACGACGCCCTTTCGGTGCAGTCAAACCGGCAATGTAGCCCAATACAGGTTTCTTCATATTGTCACGAGCAAACCTTGCTGCTTCTGCTTCTTGAGGCCCGCCGATTTCACCGATCATTACAACAGCAACAGTGTCATCATCTTCTTCAAAACGCTCTAAATGATCACGGAAAGAACTCCCGTTAATCGGATCACCACCAATACCAACACTGGTACTCACACCAATCCCCATAGCCTTCATTTGAGAAGCGGCTTCATAACCCAAAGTCCCAGAACGACCAATAATACCAATATTACCTTGCTGATAAATATGGCCAGGCATAATACCCAACATGGCTTTTCCTGGGCTGATAGTTCCGGCACAGTTTGGCCCAGTAAGGCACATACGCTCTTCTTTTTTATAGCGGCGCATATAGCGTTTTACACGAACCATATCCTGTGTAGGCACACCATCCGTTACACAAACACAGTAACGAATACCGGCATCTGCTGCTTCCATAATGGCATCTGCAGCAAATGGCGGTGGTACAAAAACGATACTGGCTTCTGCACCGGTTTGTTTAACAGCTTCTTTCACGGTATCAAATACCGGGCGATCGAGATGCTTCTCGCCACCTTTCCCTGGCGTTACGCCACCTACAACATTGGTTCCGTAATTAATCATGTCATTGGCGTGAAATGTTCCAATGCGTCCAGTAAAACCTTGTACGATTACTGAGGTGTTTTCATCGATTAAAATACTCATACTAAATTTCCTCTTCCCCAGATTATTGATTAGCCGCAGTCACAGCTTTATCAGCTGCATCGGCTAAAGTATCCGCTGTAATAACAGGTACATTACTTTCAGCAAGGATTTTTCGTCCTTCTTCTACATTTGTTCCTGACAAACGAACCAAGACCGGCACTTTAATATCCAGTTTTTGCATCGCTTGTACAACACCTTCGGCCACCCAGTCACAACGGTTAATACCAGCAAAAATATTCACCAGAATAGCTTTAACGCCTTCGTCTGATAGCACTAAGTTAAACGCCTTTGCGACACGTTCAGGTGATGCCCCACCGCCGATATCAAGAAAGTTTGCGGGTTCACCACCGCAGTGCTTGATCATATCCATGGTTGCCATCGCAAGGCCTGCACCATTAATAATGCAACCAATATTGCCGTCTAAGCCGACATAACTTAAGCCACGATCTGCTGCCATCATTTCACGTGGGTCTTCCTGCGACTTATCACGTAGCTCACAAATTTGTTGGCGGCGGAATAACGCGTTATCGTCAAATGTCATTTTTGCATCGAGAGCTAACAAACGTCCGTCTTCAGTGACAACAAGAGGATTGATCTCAACCATGGTGGCATCAAGCTCACGAAAAGCACGATAACAGGCAAGAATGGCTGTTATCGCCTGACTTGTTTGGGCAGGTTCAAGCCCTAACTTAAAAACAATTTCCCGTGCTTCAAATGCCTGCATGCCCACTGCCGGTTCAATACCAATGCGGATAATTGAATCAGGGTCCTTCTCTGCCACCTCTTCGATATCCATACCACCTGATGATGAAGCAACAACCATGATCCGTTCACTGGCACGATCCATTAAAAAGCCAAGATAAATTTCACGAGCAATAGGCATAGCCTCTTCGATATATAAGCGGTTGACTAATTTCCCTTGAGGACCTGTCTGATGAGTGACAAGACGCTTGCCAAGTAATTGTTCCGCTGCGGTATAAAGTTCGTTTTCATTTTCACAAACTTTAATGCCACCCGCTTTACCTCGTGCTCCAGAATGAATCTGTGCTTTTACGACCCATTTTTCGCCACCGATTTCCTTTGCACGATATGTTGCTTGCTCAGGGCTGTAAGCTAATTCACCTTTGGCAATTGGCATTCCAAATTCGGCCAACAATGCCTTTGCTTGATATTCATGGATATCCATAAGGACTTCCTCTTATTCAGTTGATAATTAATTCTTTGCTTGGATTGCTGTGTCAGTATTAACAATGTTTTGTGCCATGCGCGCCGACGCTGCATCGATCATACGACCATTTAACTGAGCAGCACCTTTACCTTGTGCGGCGGCTTCTTCAAGAGCAGCCAACACCGCTTTCGCATGTGCTACTTCTTTTTCAGGTGGAGAAAAAACATCGTTTGCTAATTCAATTTGTGAAGGATGAATCGCCCACTTACCCTCATACCCCAACGCTGCCGCGCGATTAGCAGCCAAGGTATAGCCATCAGGATCATTGAAGTCACCAAAAGGACCATCGATTGCACGTATACCATAAGCACGGCAAGCAACTAGCATTTGCGACAAACCATGATGCCATTGATCACCAGGATAATCAGGGTTCAAGCCACCAATATTCACCGTGCGTGCGCGACAACTTGCGGCGTAATCTGCAACACCAAAGTGAAGTGCTTCCATACGCGTACTGGATCGTGCAATCTCATGAACATTGGCCATCCCTAATGTAATTTCGATCAATGCTTCAATACCAATTTTATTGGTAAAACCTTTTGCCTCTTCGATTTGAGTTAGCATCGCATCAACCATATAAACATCGGCAGCTACACCTACTTTAGGAATAAGCAATGTATCGATTTTGTCACCCGCCTGTTCCACTAAATCAACCACGTCGCGATACATATAATGTGTATCAAGACTATTAATTCGAACAGAAATACTTTTACCCTTCCCTCGCCAATCAATATCGTGCAAGGCTTCGATAATATTCTTTCGTGCTTGAACCTTATCGTTTGGAGCAACGGCATCTTCAAGATCGAGAAACACATAATCAACAGCACTGTTTGCAGCTTTTTCAAACATACTTGGATTAGAACCTGGCACCGCTAATTCGCTACGCTGTAAGCGTTGGCGAGCAGGTTGATATTGTGTATGACTCATTTGAATTGTCCTCGTAGTAGTAATGTTTACAACGACCAAACACTCAGTTTTATTTGGCCGAATCATATTTTTGTTATGAGAGAAATATCTATGTGAATGGATCAGCTAATAGTCGATAGCCGTTTTTTTACTTTTCATATCTATCATCTAAGTTATTATTTAACACCCGTCGTTTTTCGGATAAGTAAATCTTAGCTGTCAGCACACTTTTACTTATGGTTCAGTTATTCATGAAGATTTAACAAAAAATACAATGTACTTTTATTTATCAGCACTTCATTTTTACTGGAATCTTTCAAATTTTTCCTTTCTAAACAACGCACTATTCATGCATTCAAATCATGTTACTCCATAATACTAAAGTCGCATATCCCCCTTTTTTGCATGGAAAATCTCATCGATAATTTTTTAATATAAACCCCAATAGAACTTATTTAAAAAAAACTATTTATGAGTTTGCGAAGCTCATAAATAGTTTTTTTTAAATTTATCTATATTTTTTTATCATAAAAATTATTAAAAATAATTTTTAAAAAGTCAGTAACCCAATGGTTTTATTGGTTATTTTTTATCGATTTTTAGAAAAAAAGGAAAAGTTATAGCACTTATTAGAAAGAGCGGGTGGCGAAAAAAGATAGGACAAATAATGCATAACCAAATGTACTTCAGAGGTTTAAAATAGCACTTTAAGCAATTAATAGCCCGTTAACCCATAAGTAGCTGAATATAAAACAAGCAATTTATTAAAAAGAATATTGGCCCTATCGTTATATGATAAATATTGCAGATTATAGTTAAGATAGGTAATGGGTTAACTGAAGACGAGTTTATATAATGTGATTGAAAAATAAGTAAGCAAAGAAAGATACTGAAGAAAGCAACTAAAGGTAGGCACTAAGAAAGCTACCGGAAAAAAGAAAGACTAGTGATTGAGGAATGATAGCGTTGCTATTTTCAGATTGATTATTTTGGTTGGCTCTTTCAAACAAGATATATAGCAAAAAAAAACCTACCCATGCCTGGGTGCAAAAATAATAATAGCCATCCCTACTCCAGCAACCAGAGAACCCACTAAATCCCATACTGTCGGTGTAACACCTTCAACCAGCCAAAGCCATAAAATAGCAACACCGATATAAACACCACCATAGGCGGCATAGACTCGGCCAGCTGCAGATGGGTGTAATGAAAGCAACCAGGCGAATAGCGCTAAACTAATTGCCGCAGGAATTAACAACCATACGCTTTTGTCCTGCTTTAACCATAGATAGGGAAGATAGCAGCCAATAATCTCTGCTACTGCTGTAATAAAGAATAATAATATTGTTTTAAATTCGAACATACGTGTTGTCACTCAGAGAGTAGTGATAAGAAGGCAACAAAGCCTAAATAGTATCACTGCCGTAAAAATTCAGCATACACTTCCAAAAAGACATCATCGCCGACGACGCCAATATAACTATCCATACCAAAGTCGGAACGCTTTAACTGCCCTGTTGCAGAAAACCCAATGGTATATTTCCCTGTGAGTATATTGTCAGCACCACCATGAAAGGTCACCAGCATTTCAATCGGCTTAGTCACGCCTAAAAAAGTAAGATTACCAATAAACTTCATTTGGGAGTCATTAATAGGGCTAACCGATACAGTCGTAAAAACAACTTCAGGGTATACCTCAGTATTGAACCAGCTAGAGCCTTGGAGGCGATCTTCGAGCGACTCGTCATTTAAATCTACACTCGTGGTTTTAACCGTCGCTTCTAATCGACTGGCAGAAAGGTTCTCTGGATCAAAACTCAATGTCGCATCAAATTCATTAAAACGGCCAACATAGGTTGAAAGTCCTAGATGGTTAACTTTAAAAAGCACTCGCGCATGGGAAGGGTCAATTTGATAGTTTCCTGAACGTAACTCATACAACTCTGTTTTTACGTCAGGTGTTAATAAAGATGTACAAGCTGCTAATCCTATCAGCGATACCATTACCACTGCCCGAATAAAACCCCTGCCTATTTGACTCATCAGAACTCTCTCATTAAATTCAACAAGATTATGACAACAACTCAGAATATTGGTTTAGGAAAAAGACTATTACCCACCTTCCACGATAAACAAGGTGCAATCAGCATTATTAAGCCTAAGAGGCTTTACTGGTGCGTACTCTTCTGAGTCGACAAAAGCCTGAGCACTCTCAACATCGGGGAACTCTATAATGACCACCCGGGTAGGCGTCCACAGACTATCTTCTCTAAGGTCGATCGCTCCGCCCCTCACTCGATAAACACCACCGTATTTTTCAGCAATGGGCTTCGCAAGCTGTTTATATTCTTCATAAGCCTCCACATCATGAATCTTGGTATCGACAATTAGGTAGGCACTCATAGCTAAGGCTCCAAATGTTTTAATTTTATCAATTTAGTTAACGAAAAAGTCTTCTCTTCCAACCACTGAAAGAGAATAAAAGAAAAGGAGAGTTAAAAAATGGGCGATTTACTTTGTGATCAGTTTGCATAATGCGATCATTTCATCAGCCTGTTGCTTCGATAAACCTGTGGCACAAAATGCCTTTTCAGTAATTTCTACACTTTGCAAAGACAACTCTCGACCCGCTTCGGTAAGTACGATATTTTTCTGACGTTCGTTATCGCTCAACATCTGTCGTTGGATTAATTGCTTTTGCTCGAGACGCTTTAATAACGGTGTCATAGTCGCTTTACTCAAACCAGCCCTTTCTGCCAAATGACTAATTGATACACCATCTTCCTCCCACAACGCCATTAATACGACAAATTGTGTATAGGTTAAGCCCAATGGATCCAGCAAGGGCCGGTAAATACTGGTCATATGGCTTGAAGCAGAATAAAGCGCAAAACACAGCTGGCTATCTAATTTGGCGACTAGTTTGGTGGCTGACAAGAAATACTCCCGAAATAACGTGAGGTATAAATTTTGCCTATTAATGATCAAACATTCAATATTTAGTTGCAATATAGTTCGTATACTAATAGTATGCCTACATAATTTCCGGCAGAAATAAGCGAGGACAGTAAAGATGATTAAAACAGCCGTTAGTTTGAGTATGATTTTATTGGCAGCTCAAGGAGTTGCAGCCAGTTCAGGTAATGCAGCTCTCGATACCGTAAACTCTTTCGAGAAGCTTTTTGGTGTAACCAAGGGGAAACGGCGTAACCACACGAAAGGTTTTTGCTTTGATGCGACCCTGATTCCTCATGATAAAACCATTAAACAATACAGCAGCAGCCCAATGTTCACTGGGGAGTCGAAGGTGATAGGTCGCCTGTCGCATAAAGGGGGCAATAATAAAGCCGCTGACAGTAAACCGGCAGAATACGGTATGGGCTTATCGATCTCATCAACGGGTTCAACCCACCTTATGTCGATGAATACCCAAGACTTCTTCCCAGTATCCACACCTGAAGCGTTTGCCGAACTAATGCTTGCAAAAACTCAAGGGAAAGCAGCAGTCAAAGCATTCAAGGACAAAAATACTGACCTCCAACGCTTCAAAGCACATAACTCAAAGAAAAGTAAAACTTTAACACCTTACGAAGGATCGACTTACAACAGTATTAACAGCTTCTATTTAGTAAATAACGAAGGCAAAGAAACCGCCGTTCGATGGTCTTTTGTGCCCTCCAAAACACAATCGATAGTCTTAGAGCCCAAACAAGATTTTTTCTATGAAAACATGCAACGCAACCTAAACAACGGGGAGATTTCTTGGGATATGGTCGTCACCATAGCAAATAAAGATGACGCTATTGATAATGCTGCCATTCAATGGACAGGAGAGCACAAACAAATTATCGCCGCCAAGCTTAAGGTGTCATCAATCAGTACTGAACAAGCTGGCCAATGCGACACCATCAATTATGACCCCTTAGTTGTGTCATCTGGCTTTAAACCTTCAGCAGACCCATTGCTGCAAGCGCGACACGACGCTTACGCAATTACTTTAGGACGACGATTAACCGAAAAAAATACAAAGTAACTATTCGTTCATATAAACACAAAGATGAGGAATAAATAATGAGTGACCCATGGCTAACTAGTTTACAGACAGAGACACCTCAAGCCGGATATGAGCTTGCGATCAAATTATCCAGAATGGGCGTTAAGTATACACAGCCTTCTGATGAAATTAGGGGCAAATTACGTCCAGTGTATGAAAAAGATGCCGATAGCTTAATTGCATCGTCCCACGTTGTTGCCGTTAATTTTCAAACCGTATCAGCAGCTAATAATTACTGGCGTGACTAATCGCCCTTTGTACGGAGACTGACTGATTCACCAGCAGTCTCCGCTTTTTACAATGATCGTAAAAAATAAAATTTTCAGAAGCCTAACGCTGCACAATCAAATTATCTAATCTTTCGAGATCATTAATCACACGCCATTCGCCTCCGCCTTTTTTAATACGGTTTTGCCACTGTTCCAAACGCTTTAAATATTCTCGCGGATCAACATTGTCACTACGAAGCTTTGTTACATTCAATGCTGACACATTGATGCCATCCAAGGGCAAATCAAACTTGCGAATATGGCCTTTAACAAGATCCTCTTCTAAGTCAGAAAAGATCAATACATGCTTTTCTGCTGCCCCGGTTTCATAAAGATATTCTGCTGCCTGCAATAATCCCCCGGATATATCGGTATGATTACTGCCACGAGACGTCGTTTTTACAAAGGCATCCAGAGTTTCCTTAAACTGCCGTTTTTGTCCATTGGCAGTGCTTGGCCGTTGGTCAAACGTTGCTTTTGCAATAATATCTTTTTCACTAAAGCTACCACTGTCAATACGAGCAATGGCAATAGAATCGCCACTATCCAGCGTCGCGAGTAGGTAGTTCATAATCAGTTGAGCCTTATTAAGCTCTTTGCTGTAAGTACCCGACGTATCTAGTAATAAGTACACTGCTCGGTTATTGTTTTTGATTTCGCCACATCCAGTCAATGACATCAATAAAAAAATGAGTGGCGCAATAGTAATAATCGGTGCAGCCATTATTAAATGAATCAGCGTTTTCATTATGCTTTCTCCTCGGCCAAGTTTCCTGACAGTTGTTCAACTCTATAGGGCTCGTTATCTTGTTGATAAAGTAAATCCTCTTCTCGCTTTTTCTTGTTAGCTTTCTGTTGAGAAATAATTAACTTTTCGATACTTAGAGGAATCATAATCACCAGGTCATAAGCACTGACAAGCATTTTACTAAGGTGATTAATAAAGCTACCTAATAGCCTGGCCACAATGGCAATAACCCGCAACACTGCCACAAAAATCATCCCTAACACTGTACGCGTCGCATGAATAAACGACTCTAACGGTATCGCAACAAATGCTAAGGCAAACGGTAAAATAAACCCCATAATCATTTGGCCAATCGAAGGGATCCAACGAAATTGGGCTTCAACAACGCCTACTGCCCCACCCGCTAATGATTGATTTAATGCCTCTCGATCCATCGCTAATAAATCACGCATATAAGCTAACGATGCTTCAATACTGGCGAGAATAGTCAAAATTAAAAAAGTAATAATCACCATTCGCTTACGCATAACATCATCCATGCTGCCAATGACTGGAAATAATCGCGTAATACGAAGTGATTCCATCAAAAACAGGCCCATGGCGATTTCAATCAAAATAATAACTAAAGCAGCAATATCCGATGTTTTTAAACTACCAATATAACTGGTACCACCGACCATTTCCGACATCGGCATAGCAATCAATTGGAAGTTAATTAATCCTCCTAAGATAGCAACAACCAACACAAGCCCAGAAATAAAAAACTGCGTTAATGAAGAGGCTGCCAGTACTCGCATAATATCCTGATCACCGGCACGCATTTTTTCGTAGTTATCCATATGCTGGTCGATATGTTTAGATCGTTCATCTAAACCCTCTATCTTGCCTTTGACCTTATTCATGGCCTGGGTCATTGAACGCCACATAGGCTGTAGTCCCCCCAGTAAACGATGGCGCTCCAAGGTATTCTTTTGAAATTCTTTTTCCGTTTCTCGATAAGCAGATTCAACGGTTTTGTGGATATTCTTAAGAATTTTACAGACCGCAGGGTCACCACTTCTGGGAATAGCAGCTATGCTCTCTACCGCATCCAACCATGCTGGAGGTAAAGGTGGTGAATCCGTTGCCTCCTGATAATCCTTTTCGATCTTATCGATCGTATCGCTTATTTGCCGGTGTAAAGCCGGATAAGTCCCCAAATCCCGGGAAATAACGGTATTTACTCGCACAAACTCTCTCTCTATGGCTCGCTCCAGATTCTCTGCTCCAGCCGCTAACAAAATATCGCGGTTGCGCTCAGTTAACTGCTGCTCCATCTTAGCCAGAGCCTTTGAAAATAAGCGCATAACGCTATAAAACGCCCGACCACTAGAACGCAGAACTTGATGGGCTTGCTTGCGCCCACAATACATAATGACAATTAAAATAATCAGCCAGACCAACAAGGAAATCCCGGGCTGCTCTGACCACAGTGTTAAAAGATCGATATTCATCGCCTTCCCCTCAATGTTGTTTTATTCAATATGCTGCCTGTACAACAGCGCTTAGGTATATTTATATCAAGCGCTGGTGAAAAATCTGTGAGTTAAAAACGCGACAGGTATCAAGGGAGGATTAACGGCATTACTCTATAATGGCTATTTTCAGCAATAATATCTCTTATTATTTGGGGCATATGAGGCATGGCCACTATTTTCTGGGTCGAAGATCAAAGCCACTGGATAGACCGGTTTAAACCTATCTTGGAAAGCACTGACTTTGGTGACTATCACGATAAAAACAGTGGTACTGAACCTACAGAAAATAAAGAAAAAACACCGCTTAACCATGTCATTACTTATCGATTAGCCAATGCTGCACGTCAGCAAATTACGGTAACACCTGATGAACAAAAACCCGATATTGCCATTCTCGATGCACATATGAATGGCAATTCCGGTGCTGGCTTTTCTGTATCAAGAGCCCTATTAGCGAAATGGCCTAAATTACCTATTATCTATCTCTCGGAACACAGCGGTACCCAAACGGAAAAAACGGCACTAGAAGAAATGTATGCGCAAGATTTTATTGCCAAACATCAACACAATATTGAAGAAGTCCTGTGCTGGCGCATCAAAGCTATATTGCGACAAAACAGTCTGCATCAACAAACGCGAGAGGATATTTTATCCATCGAGCATCTTTTAATAGACCTCACCACATGGGAAGTCTACTGGCATGACAAAAAACTGATGAACCCTGCTAACCCGCGCCGACCATTAGCCCCCATGCCACGTAAAATTCTTTATCAACTGGTTAAATGCTCACCGCGCCCCGTAAGCACAAGCCAAATTGCTGAACACCTCGACGCTAACCCCGATAAATTTTCCTACGCAAACTATCGCCAACATATTAAAACACTGCGACATTCTTTTGATATGGCTGAAGGTGGGCAAGGCAGTTTTATAGAGCGGTGCAAATCAGGCGAAGGTATTGTGACATTTGGTGATCTTGGCGCTTACTGCTGGAAATAATCGATTATGAAGACAATAAAAATTACATTCCCATGGCTTAGTGTATTACTTGCCATTATATTGGCCGGACTTTTTTTAGTGGTGGCTAATCCAAGCCTCGTTAGTTTTTATCAAATCCCCGAACAATTACTCAATCATTCCTACCAAATCGGCTTACTAACACTAGTCTGCTTGGTTATTTTATGGGATGTAAGGCGCTTTCACCGGCAGCGTAAAAACTATGATCATACACTTAAGGAATTACTAAAAGCCAAAAAACAGTTACAGAATAAAGCCCATACCTATAGTGGGCATTCGGATAAACTCAAACTCTTTATTAGCGACCGCTTGCTTGAATATATTCAATACGACGAAAAATTTTTACATTTTAAAAACATTGCCTCCGAGGTACGGCACAATGGTGTCATTTGCTTTGACAAAGTTCAAACTGCCCTATTATCAGCAATAGATACCTATGAAAACAACTCTCCTAAAAAATCGAATAAGAAACTTAATAAAGAATCAGCAACGATACTCTCTGTAGAAAATTCCGAACTCAACCATTACCAGGAAGCACTAAATAGCATGCGCTACCTATGGGATCTGCTAGACCTTTCAACAACAGATAATATCGCGCTCCACATTGGCAACTATCTATGCGAATGTGAAGAGCACTATTTCCAATTCTTACTCCAAGGGGAGTCAGGCACTGATAACCCGTCACCCTATACTTCTACATTTTTAGCCCATAAAGTTCTTATTGATTGTTTATTGCCCTTAGTCGACAATCCTGAAGAGCTCAGTAAATTCTATAAAGAGTCGAATAATTCATCAAAGCATTTCTTTTATAACGACACCCGCTTTTATATTAAAGCCAATTGCGATATTGAAATGCTGGGCAACCGTAATCATTTACGATTATTAATAGAAAACCTGGTGAACAATGCTCAGTTTTACCTCAAGAAAAAATATATTACAAAAAACCAAGCCGCTATTGCTATCGAACTATTAAGCAGAGATAACGATATGCAACTCACTGTTTATAATCGTGGCCAAACCATTAAAGAAGAAGATAAAGAGAGAATCTTTCAACTAGGCTATTCAACCCGACGAAAAAAAGAGAATCATGGCAAAGGTTTAGGCTTATATTTTGTTAATAGCATTGTACAAGGCTACGAAGGTGATATTAGCTTCATTAATATCAGCAACCATATCGATACCTACTCCTTACGTATTGAGCTAGAAAAATCGGAAACCATCACTGAAATCATCGAAACTACTTTGGTCGGCAATCAGCCAATGATTATCACACCAGAATCCGAAGAGCTTAAGAAAAATATTGAATGGAAAATATCAGACACCATTAAAAACATTGAAGTATTTTCCAAGCAGGAAAATAAAACCTATTCCTTCGATGGCTGCGAGGAAGATAGCGGTATACTCTTAGATCCACAAAACCCCACAACCCCTAAATGGGCAATCAACATTACTAAACGTATACGGTCATCATCAATTACCTTTACGCCACTGGATATCAATGGCGTCAAATTCATTGTCAACCTACCAACTGCCAAGGCACGATTGGATTATTCTGACGACATGATCGATTCACCCACTGAAGATAGTTATGACAATATTATTGATATGGAAAATCAGTTTAAAAATACTGGAGAAGAGTAAATTGAGTGCATAGAAGAGCAACACAGAGTCTCATTAAACTCGATAGCTTTTTTTCTTTAATAAAAATTTTATCAAAAACATGTAATAAACAATTGAATTTGATATGATTTTGAAAAATTTAACGGACAGAAAATGATCCTTAATAATGTTGTATAGTCAGAATTCTGCCTAATATACTGTTATAAATCACAAGGAAAAATAGATGAAGCTTATCGTTTTAGGAATATTCTTACTATTTTCATCAGTAAGCTATGCAAGCACTTATGCAGGCAAAATAACACTCGTCCAATCAGGTCATAAACCATCTATCCAAATCTCTAGTGATACCTACATAATGATTACATTAGATCCAGCTCCTGATATTACTGGTGGCTGTGCTACTGATAATAGGTTACTACTAGATGCTGGCACAGAATGGGGGAAAGTAATGGCATCACAGTTGTTGTCAGCTCAAGCAAGGGGGCAGTCAGTAACGATAGGAACCAATGGGTGCATCTCACAATCATCCAGTAGTAAATCGTGGGAATTGATGGATTGGGTTAGATCAAACTAATTTATAACAAGGCAAATCAAAATGGACTTGGTAAAGATGTCAATTTTATTGCAAGAGCGCAAAAAACCGCCAACTTCACCAAGCCCTTGCTTGCAGCGTTATGTCTATTTAGATATTCAAGCCAATAACAAAGATCCAAAGAGTTGATAAAATGGAAAAATTAAGTGATTCAGAATTTAATCAAATGATTTCTCTTTTACATCGATACATGTCAGTAGATATGGATCAATTTGAAAATTGGTCTTTTAATACGGAGCATGGCCCTGTATATGCTGAGTTAACAAGAACTCCTTCAGGTTCAACTTCAGCGTATGATAATTTAAATCATATAGTCGGTAATTCTGATTCCTAAGTTGGTTTGCTATTATCTATGTACAATAAAACACATAACAAAAAGCACTAAATACACTCCCTATCGGTCGCTGGATTCCGCCGTTGTGAGCGTCTAAATTAAATTTTAACCTTGGTCAAGGAGTTGATAATGTTAGCAACACATATAGATGCAGAAGAAAGATATACATCCTATAGAGATTAAGTTAGAAAGTATGTTACGAAATCTTTGTCATACCATGATTCAGAGAATATCCGCCTTTCCGATTTAGACTTTAAAGCAATAAACCAATCTCGGTTATGGGAAAGTATCCCAGAAAGAAAAGTAGACTTTAATTGGGATAACGATTATAAAATATTCAAAAAACGATATCCCAAACGTTTTGAACTAGCTATTTGGTATCAAGGCCGATTAGAATCGTTATCATTAGGTAGACCTTCATTTAATAATAGCAGAGTTAGGCTTGAACTTATTGAGCGAGTTGCCGTAAATAGCATGTTAAAAGGGAGAGCATTTTTAATTACAGAGTTAGCATTAATAGCTTATGCAAATTTATTAGGCGCAGGGGAAGTTCGTATAATGTCACCTATTAACCATGATGTAAGGGACTTTTACATTAGAAGAGGATATAACTATGTACCTTCAACAGGTGCACGCCATTTTCCTGATTATTGTGTGAGAAAACTATGACCGACAACGATAGCTATCAAAACCGCCTAAAAAAGATGAAGAAATCGATTGATCAGAATAAAGACGTTCTCAATGAGAACTTTCCCGATAACATTACCTATTCTGGCGACCCCGAATTAATAAAAAAAGACGAGGATGACATAGATAAAGAAAATTCCTGTAAGGAGGGAAATAAAAATGTCAAACAGGACTGAAATAAAAGATATTAAAGAAGCTAAGGAACGTTTAGAGAAGCTATTAAAATCTGAAAGGATTACTAATCCGCCAATGAATATAAAGCCAGATATCAATAAAAACAAAAAATAAGTAGAGTCAGATCCCGATTTTTCAATAGAGTCCAGCTTTGAGGAAACAATTTCTAGTTACTCTGAATAATTTAAATATAACGCTTAATAAGGCATTGCTGTCTCCTTACAAATCATGGGTAACAAATGAGAAAGTATTTATTTTTTATCTTTCTTTTGTTAAAGCCAGAGGTAGGTTACGTGAGTGGAAATGAACAGGCAGGCTTTGTCAGTGAAATGTATAGCCTACATTTATCGGGCGGAATATCGTCTTGGGATTACGAAAGGATCGATAGAAATAGTCTTAAACTAACCCAGGCTCTTGATAAGATGAAGCCTAAGCTTGATAACATTTTCCAAAAAAATATATCTAATTTAGGATTACCAGTAATTAAATATGATACCGGTGAGCCAGCACCGGATTATATCGATGGCGTCCTTATCGAAAATGACCCCGAAAAAAAATCGAGAAATAAGCACCATTTTTTGTCATATTTTAATAATCGAGAAACAAAAATTGCCAGCGCAGGTGATAGTCGCGCTATACCAGGAACAAGTTTTAACCTTGGCATTCAGATTTTAGTTACTGATAGATTAAAAAGAGACCATATACAACTATTACTTATGGAAATGATTGAGTCTATTCAGGAGAATGAAGACTTAGGTCAGTTGCTTTATTAATGAATAGTTAAAACGAATAGACTCAGAGTCAATCGAAAAATTGTACACTTAAAAACATCCAGAAAAATGATAAAAGTTTACTACGGCGTATGGCCTTATGTAAGGTTTTATATCAATGTGCGAATCAAAGGCAATATTGCTGCCGCGACTAAACCGATACAAACTCCTACTACTAAGCGAACCATTGTATTCTTCATAACTGGGCTCGCATAGGCTAATATGCCGCAAACAATACCGTAGAATGTTAATGTCACTAAATCCATAGGCCTACTCCTGATATATTTACTATATAGTACTCTTATGATCGATCACCAGCATTTTTCAGTTGAAGTAGAGAGCTTTAGTATAAACCTCTTATTAATAAAGACGAATTTGGTTTGTTATTTGGATGCACTTAATAAACGACCTTAATGGAATTATATGACCATCACTAAAATCAAACGCAAGCAAGATTTAGCACGTTTACGCCGCCTTGCTCTGTCAGCGCAAGGCTTGTTACAAACCAAACCTTATGGAAGTGGTTTAGCGGGGGCACGCAAAGCAATTAATCATATTGGTTATGTACAGATCGATACCATATCGGTAGTGGAACGCGCGCATCACCATGTTTTGCACTCCAGAGTACCTAAGTTCAAACCATCTATGACCAATCAACTATTGCTTGATGGTGATATTTTTGAATACTGGGCACACGCGGCCGCTTTTTTACCTATCGCTGATTTTCGCTTCTCTTTACCTTACAAGCACGCCATAAAAAGTGGCCAAACGCATTGGTACAAAAACCCTGACAAGAAGCTCATGAATGAACTATTGGCTCGTGTTCGCTCAGATGGGCCATTAAGATCACGTGATATAGAGAGTAATACCAAAAAAAGTGCCGGCTGGTGGGACTGGAAGCCTGCGAAAAAGGCACTTGAACAATTGTATATGGAAGGCGACCTGATGGTCAGTAATCGAGAAAACTTCCAAAAAACTTACGACCTTACTGAGCGAGTGCTACCCTCTCATATCAATTCGCAAATGCCCAGCATCGAAGAATTCGCAGCACATATGGTGGAGAAACAATTAAGTTGCCATGGGCTTGTTTCACTCAAAGGGCTAACCTACTTGCGCCGCAATCCTGAACTACGCAAAGCAGTAAAAACCTTAATTAATGACAAATTATCTCAAGGCGCACTAGAACAAGTGCAGTTAAGCAGTGGCGAAATATTTATGATAGAAGCAGGTGCAATGGAACAGCCACTACCCCGCTTGACTAACCGTATGCTCATTCTCTCGCCGTTCGATAATAGTGTCATTCAACGGGAACGGCTCAAAGCACTATTTCAGTATGACTATCAAATAGAGTGCTATGTCCCTGAGGCCAAACGTCAGTATGGTTATTTTTGTCTGCCCCTACTTTATCGAGATGAATTTATTGGACGGATGGACTGCAAAGCGCATAGAAAGACCAAGAGCCTCGAGATTAAATTGTTGCATTGGGAACAGCATAATGTTGATGAAGAAAAACTGATTATTGCTTTTACAAAAACCATTAAGCAATTCTGTCAATTTCAACAATGCCACTCTGTCTCTTTAACTCGAACCCATCCTAAACATCTAGCGCAACGTTTGCACAGTGCACTAAGTTTCTAGCCTGAGGCCAGGCATTGTCGTGATACAAGTGTCCAGGGAAGTCACTCCCTTACGATGATCAATATTGACATCATCTGCAAAAGCAATTTGCCCAGAGTTAAGAGCTTGAGTCATTTCTATAAATCCGCTTATTGCCGCATCCGACATTCCCGAATCAGATAATGCCTCTGCCCACTTTGATTCAAGTATTGCAACTGCCTGCACAGGCTTATCTAGTGTTTGAGCGACACTATGTGCAACATCGCTAGGAGAGTACGTCGTTGGACCTTCAAGTTCGATTATACGAGTCCCCTGCCAGCGTTCATGTAAAGCCTCCGCAGCGATAAGCCCAATATCACCAGTGGCAATCATAGGGATTTTTCGTTCAATAGGCGCAAGAAAACTGGCCAACTCTCCCTCTGTTGCCGCCTTTATCATCGGATTCCAATTCTCCATAAAATAAGCAGCACGGAGAAGAGTTATGGGTAATCCCGTTTCACTCAAATACTGTTCAAGGACTCTATTCATGGTGATCCATCCCGTACCACTTGGGCGCTCTGCACCAATTGACGATAAGGCAACTAGTTTTGGCAGCTGCACCTTAATTGAAGCTTCAGCTATGGCATTAGCGATAGCTTCAGCCTGTGCAAAGAGGTTATCCGAAGTGTATTGCTGCGGACTAACGACGTAAGCGCCATCAACATCAGATAGGGCATCACTTAGTGCCGATTTATCCGTTAAGCAGGCAACAGCCACCTCAGCTCCTTGGCTAGCCCAAATATCGCCTTTAGCTTTATCACGTACAACTACTCTCACACGCTTACCTGCTTTGAGCAAACTCCGAGCCACAGCGGAACCCGTACGCCCACTAACACCAGTGACAGCATATAATTCATTACTACTCATGACATTCTCCTCTTATGACAGAACCGCAATGGATTCGATAACAGGAATCATATAGACTGCATAAACATTACACCAATGCATGTAGGTTATATTTATTATGCGCCAAGTGGATTTTAATCATATCGACCTTAATCTTTTAAAGTTATTTGACGCATTATTAAAAGAGCGCAGTGTCACCCGTGCCGGCCAAAGGCTTGGTCTCAGTCAGCCCGCTGCTAGTCGTGGCTTAGGCCGCCTCCGTCGCTTGTTAAATGATCGACTCATGGTACGCACATCACAAGGCTTGGAGTTAACACCACGAGCTGAAGCCTTATCTGAGCCAGTCGCACGATTACTTGAGGATGCACGCTCTATTGTTGCACCCTTAACCTTCGATCCCAGCACTGCATCAGGCCGATTGACGATTGCTACAACTGACCATATGACACTCCTACTGATACCCACACTGCTTTCAAGATTGGTGCAATTAGCACCCGGGCTTGATTTAGAAATACCAGCACCATCGGGTGATAATGTAAATTTAATTAAACAGGGAGACGCAGATTTAGCGATAGGTGTTTATGGTAAGTTGCCCTCACGATTCCATCAGCGATTACTATATGATGAAGATTTTGTCTGTTTGGTTCGCCGTGGTCACCCCGTGCTTGCCGAGCAATTAACTCTAAAACGTTTTATTTCGCTATCGCATATATCAGTCATTATTACCGGCTACGGAAATAATGCGGTCGATGATGCATTGGCAAAGCAAGGCTTAAGTCGGCGAGTGGCTGTGCGACTGCCTCATTTTCTTGCAGCCCCTCTGTTAGTGGCTGAAAGCGATATGATTTTATCTCTGCCCCGTCGTTTAGCTCATCGAATTGCATTGTCGACACCTGTGGAAATACTTGAGATACCGCTAAAAATCGACAGCTTCACCCCATCAATAATTTGGCATGAGAGAAGGCAAAATGACTCTGCCCATATGTGGTTACGTAAACTGATAGTAGATATAGCCTCAGAGATTAGATAATTACTGAAAGATATTTATAATTAAACGGTTTTTATCAGTACTTAATTGAATTTTTAATTGTTATTGATATAAGTCGAGCCCACATGTTGTTATTTTTTCTCAAAACTTGATCAAAGGAAAAGTGAAGTTATCACCCTATTCTATAACTTTCTTACTTTATTAAATTTGAGCCCTACTTACTAGTTTTAACTATATTTGACCTTATAATCAAAGATCTTATTGTTCATTATTCTTAAAACAACCGCTTCTATTACATGCTATATCCGCTATTTAGTGGCATGCAAGTATACATAAGCTAAAATTACAGATAGTGCGCAAGATAGGTATGTACATGAGCAGTAATGAAGAAATGTTGAAGAAGCTCCGCGAAGAGAACCACGAGCTAACTCAACAGGTGAACACTCTGAAAACTACATTAAATCATGTAGGTGCCTATATTTACACAAAAGATATTAATGGGTGTTATACCTTTGTTAATTCTTTAGTCTGCGAGTTATTTGGCTTACCCTATGAGGAAATTATAGGGAAAGACGACTCACACTTTTTCTCTCTTGATCAATCTGATGATTTAAAAATAAATGACCAAAAAGTGATGAGCAAGGGCGTCATTATTAAAGTAGAAGAAAAAAACATAATTACAAGTACTGGCGAGACTCGCTACTATATGACAGTAAAGAGTCCAACATATGACCGCAATAATAAACTCACAGGTATGCTAGGGGTATCAACTGATATTACCGAAAGGAAAAAAGTGGAAAATGAGCTTCGTGAAAGTCGCGACCTGCTCTCAACCATTTTTAATAATATTGATGCCTGCATTTATTTAAAAGATAAAGACTACCGCTTTAGCTATGTAAACCCAAAAACAGAAGAAGTTTTTGGACTAAGCCTGGATCAAATTGTAGGGAAAAAAGGCAGTGAAATATTACCAACAGAAGTAGCAGAATTATTTCATATAACGGATAAAAAAGTATTTGACGAAAAATTAGCACAATATGAAGAGGAACACATTCAATTAGAAGATGGAACATTCCGGTCCTATTGGTCGATGAAGATTCCTCTCATAGAAGAATCAGGCGAGGTAAATAAACTAATTGGTGTATCAACAGAAATTACCGAATTAACGTTACTTCGTAAAGAATTAGAGAATAAAGTCACTTATGAAATCAGCCAACGATTAGCTCAGGAAAAGTTAGCGATAACGGACCCTCTTACTGGTTTATTTAATCGTCTGAAGCTCGATAACTTATTAAAGAATGAGCTTGAGCGATTACAAAGGCATCCGGGTGAATTAGGCATCATGCTGATTGACATTGACGACTTTAAAAAAGTCAATGATTCCTATGGACATCAAATTGGTGATGAATTACTCATTGCTTTTTCGAATGTGATTAAAAAAAATATACGTAAAACTGATAGCCCTGGACGATGGGGAGGAGAAGAGTTTTTAATACTTTGCCCTGGCACATCAGAGATAGGTTTAGAACAACTTGCAGAAAAACTCAGATCAGAAGTTGAGCAAGAAGCCTTCAGACAACCAATAACAGCAAGCATAGGTATATCAAGCGTTAAAGAAGGAGACAGCTTGAAAGATATAATAAGCCGAGCGGATAAAGCCTTATACAGAGCAAAAGAGAATGGAAAAAATAGAGTCGAAAGATAATACGCTTCTTATTTTACCGACAACACTATAGTTATAACGTTTTTAAGGAACCTCTGATTAATCTCGAGTAATCAGAGGTTCCTTAAATACACCTTACCCCATTTTTCCAATTCCTTAATAACAGGTTTAAGTGTTTGACCTGTTGTGGTTAAAGAATATTCTACTTTGGGTGGCACTTGAGGATACACCTCCCGATGAACAATTCCATTAGACTCCAGATCCCGAAGTTGTTTAGTTAGCATACGTTGTGTGATGCCAGGTATAAGGCGCATTAATTCATTAAAACGCCTCGTATCAGAACATAGATAATACAAAATCATCCCCTTCCATTTACCACCAATTACATCTAAAGCGGTTTCTGTTGGGCAGGCGTCTTCTTGAATATCGAGCATATTTTTCACCATAGTATACAAAATGTATGTATAGCACAAAAATGTACATTCTTACAAAAAAGTTTGTATTGATCTACAGTGGCCAAACACTTACAACATGATAGAGGCCTCATTACATGCTCAAGACATTTTCCATCTTAGAAAAAACCAGCCTGAATCAATTAGCACTTAAAAACCGAATTGTCGTTGCTCCAATGTCTCGCGTTAGCACAGTAGGCGATGGAGTACCAACAGAACAAATGAAAGAATATTATCGTCGTTATGCGGCGGGTAATTTTGGATTGACAATTACTGAAGGCACCTACACTGACCGCTCGTTCTCTCAAGCCTACCCCAATCAACCTGGTATAACCAATGAACAGCAACAAAAAGGCTGGGAAAACATTACTACCGCTACACACGATGCTGGAGGAAAGATTATTCTTCAGCTCATGCATGCAGGAGCTTTATCTCAGCATCTTTCAGATACTCGCAGCGCATCATCAATTCAACCCATGAGGCAAATGTTAGAGGGATACAGTAAAAAGCAAGGACCCTTCCCTCTACCCCAAGCCATGAACCTTTCAGAAATTGATGAGACAATAAATGGATTTGTGAATTCAGCCATGCGTGCACAACAAGCAGGCTTTGACGGCGTTGAAATTCATGCGGCTAATGGCTATCTATTAGACCAATTTTTAACTGACTATACCAATAGTCGAGAAGATCAATATGGTGGCTCTATTGAGAACAGGTGTCGATTAATGACTGACATTATCTCTTCAATTAAAAAAGTAGTGGATGGTAATTTTGTTGTCGGTGCTCGCATATCACAAGGCAAGGTAAACGATTTTAATTATCTTTGGCCTAATGGTATTAGCGATGGAGAAACTATTTTTACTTGCTTAAAAAATGCTGAGACTGATTACATTCATTTTGCCAGTGAAGGTAAAGGGTTTAATCATGGTTGCCTTACTCGTGAAGGAGAGAGTTTGCCAAAGCTGGCACGAAAGATAACAGGTTTACCCATTATCGCTAATGGAGGGTTAGATAATCCAGATGAAGCACATCGTATATTAGAAGGAGGCCATGCTGACTTAATAGCATTGGGAACAGGTGCATTGGCTAACCCTGATTGGCCCACTCGGTTAAAAGCGAACGAAAAACTTCACCCTTTTAACCCCAGCATGTTTGCTGGAGGCGTTACCATAGACAACCAATTTAAATGGGAAGATTATAAATGGTTAGAGTCACATAACGACTTTTAAAAAAAGTTTTCCAATACATTAGCAATATCCGCTTGCACACTATCTAAACTTTGCCCTGCGTCAATTACCTGGTAGCGACTAGCATCAGTTTTGACGCGGGTTAAATAGGCAGCTCTGACTCGTTCAAAAAAATCAATTTCTTCACTTTCAAAACGGTCTAGCTCAGCTCTTTTACTTGCACGAGCCAGACCCAATTTAACATCAATATCTAAATAGAGCGTTAAATCAGGCTGAAGCCCCTGCTGCACAGTTTCTTCTAAGCGCTCGATCAGTCGCCAACTTAGGCCTCTCCCACCACCTTGATAGGCATAGGTTGAATCGGTAAATCTGTCACACAGGACCCATTTCCCTGCATTAATTGCCGGCAATATAACTGTGTTGAGATGCTGAGCGCGAGCAGCAAACATCATTAACAACTCAGCTGTCTCATCGATACTTTCACTTCGCTTCTGCAATAGTAACTCACGAATTTCTTCTGCCAACGGCGTACCGCCAGGCTCACGCGTGATTAACAATTCAATATTTTTTTCTTCGAGATAATCTTTAATAAAAGTAATATTGGTGCTTTTCCCTACACCTTCAGAACCTTCAATTGTGATAAATTTTCCTTGGGTATCTTTCATAGCATTATTCTTAAAATATTCATTTTATAAAATTCAGTTGCCGATAATATTATTGTGTTTTTGGAGCAGACTGATATTTTTTAGCTCGATTTTTTATTTGATAGTTTTGTACCGCTTTATTATGCTCTTTAAGTGTTTCAGAAAATTGATGACTACCATCACCCTTAGCAACAAAATACAAGGTTTTCCCTTTTGCAGGATGAAGAGCCGCATTAAGGGCTTCCCTACCAGACATCGCAATCGGTGTCGGTGGCAAGCCATTAATAACATAGGTGTTATAGGGTGTACGTTGGGTAAGATGCTTACGTCGAATATTACCTTTATATTGATCACCCAAGCCGTAAATAATAGTCGGGTCAGTTTGTAGGCGCATCCCCTTTCTTAAGCGTCTCACAAAAACACCCGCTATTTCAGGACGCTCATAAGCTACCCCTGTCTCTTTTTCAATAATGGAAGCCATAACCAATGCTTCATAAGCATTTTTATAGGGTAAATTTTTTTCTCGGTTAGCCCACTCTTCGTTTAACACTTTTTGCATTTTTTTGTGGGCACGCAACAGAATATCTGCATCTGTCGTACCTGAAACATATTGATACGTATCAGGGTAAAACCAACCTTCTGGATGTTCGATTTCTAGCTTCAATATTTGTTTAATTTCAGGGAACGTTTTATTAACTAAGATTGACGTAAGCTTTTCTTGCTGTTGAAGAGCCAAAAGAAAATCTTTAAAGGTTTTACCCTCAACTAATGTCACGCTATAGGAAACAACATCCCCTGATTGTAATTGTATGAGCAATTCTTCAGGCGTCACCCCCATAGGAATACGATACTCACCGACTTCAAGGCGAGTGCGCTCCGTGAGTTTTGCATAAAGAATAAGTAACCTGGGTTGGGTCAGTATATTTTCTCTTGCAAGCTGGTAGCTGACTTTGCCAAGTGTATCACCCGCACGAATACTAATGATTTTTTCTTCATTTAAGTTTAATGGTTTATGCAGCCAATTATTGATTGCAAAAGTACCTATTGTCACAGCGCAAACAGTCACAATAGCAAAAATAGACAATATCTTGATTAAACGTGACAGAACTCTAACCTCTTTATATTATTTCTGGGGTACCCCGGCTACGTTAGATAACGCGTTCGAATAGCCTTTACGAATCGAGAAAAATACCATGGCACATCGCCTGCAGTGATCGCGTTACAGGGCCAACTGACCATCGGTGGTTTTCACATTGAATAACAGGCCAAATGCCAGAAATACTATTCGCTAAAAATACTTCATCAGCGGCCACTATATCTTCTAACCCTAACGTTTTCTCTATCACTTCAAGACCCAATTGAGCCACCAACTTATCGATAATATAGGTGCGTTGAACACCTTCAACACCACACTGATCCAATGGCGGCGTATAGAGTTTTTCATCATGAACAATAAATATATTACGTGCGGTTGCTTCTACAACATACCCATCTATTGAGAATAATAACCCTTCATCGAACTCTGTATTTAATCGTTCCTGGCTCGCTAAAACGTAGGGCAATTGATTGAGTGTTTTCAAGCCTGCCCAGCTGACAGGAAATAATTTTTGCTGGCAGATATGAACACTGACGCCATTGTGTTTATCAGTATCTATTGAGATGGGTAGTAGCTGCACAATTAATGTGGCAGAAGTATCCGGGTTAACTTGATAACCTCGTGTCGATTGACCTCGAGTCACAATCAGCTTAAGAACCAATAGTTGCTGACTTAGCTTTTTTGCCTCTTCCAACACATTATCAATATCCTGACGTAAACGTTGAGATTCAATCGTAATATTAAGGTATAACAAACCTTTTAATAAACGTGCATGGTGGTATGGCCACAAAGGAATCTCGCCATCGACGACAAGAATAGTTTCAAAAATACCATCGCCGTAGGCTAAACCCCTATCTGCAATAGAGACGGTGGCAGCTTGTTGGCCATTCACATAAGTAATAGGTCGTTGAGATTCAGACATGAGATGAAGTGTAAACAAAAATGGCGAAACACACTAAGTCTATTTCGCCATTTTCATTGATTAACGCTATAAATGATTACTATCCAACCAATAAATTGGTTATCAAACGCTCAGTTATTAATTAACCTTTTTAAATACTACGGAGCCATTGGTTCCACCGAAACCAAATGAATTCGATAAGGCACCATTGATTGTCATTTCTTGTGCGGTATGAGGTACTAAGTTAATGTTCGCACATTCCTCTTCAGGGTCATCCAGATTAATCGTTGGAGGGGCAACCTGATCACGAATCGCCAGGATACTAAAGATAGCTTCGACAGCACCAGCCGCACCCAGCAAATGACCAATCATAGACTTGGTTGAACTGACAGCTAATTGACTAGTTGCATTACCGAACACAGAGTTTATTGCCCGACATTCTGCAATATCACCAGCAGGTGTTGATGTACCATGCGCATTAATATATTGGATATCTTCAGGGTTCATCCCCGCATCACGCAACGCATTTTCCATGGATAGTGCAGCGCCTGAACCATCAGCAGGAGGAGATGTCATATGGAATGCATCGCCACTCATACCAAAGCCAGCAATTTCTGCGTAGATTTTGGCACCACGCGCTTTTGCATGCTCATACTCTTCCAATACAACAATACCGGCACCATCGCCTAATACAAAACCATCTCGACCTTTATCCCAAGGACGACTGGCTGCTTGCGGATCATCATTTCGCTTTGAAAGTGCCCTTGCTGCGGCGAACCCACCTAAACCTAAAGGTGTAATTGACATTTCGGCGCCACCAGCGAGCATTAAATCTGCTTCGCCGTGGATAATGGAACGAGCGGCTAAACCAATAGAATGTGTTCCTGTAGTACAAGCCGTTGTGATGGCTAAATTTGGTCCTTTAAAGCCATATTTAATCGACAGGTTTCCGGAAATCATATTAATGATCGAGCCCGGCACAAAGAATGGAGACATACGCCGAGGACCACGATTAGCAATCGTTAATGCACCATCTTCAATGGTACCTAAACCACCGATACCAGAACCAATAATAGCGCCAAAGCGAGGAGCAATCGCATCGGTTACTTCAATACCGCTATCCTCCATCGCCTGTATGCCAGCAACCATGCCATATTGAATAAAAGGGTCCATTTTGCGGGCTTCTTTTTCTTCAATATAATCTGCAACATTCAGGTTTTTAACAGCTGAGGCAAATTGCGTTGTATAAGCACTCGCATCGAAGTGCGTAATTGCTTCAGCACCACTCTTACCTGCAAGTATTGAGGACCATGTGTCGGCAACTGTATTGCCTACAGGGCTGACCATACCTAAACCAGTTACTACAACGCGTCTCACACTGTTATTCCTGTCAAATTGAATAATATTAAGAATAAATAGACTAACAAATACATTAGTAAAAATGTACTAAAACATATTTAATAGCTATTTTAAAAATAACAAAAGCCGTACTATTAGCTAGATACGGCTTTCAAAGATACTATTTGGACAATTAGTCGCGAACGATTAAGCCAGATTATTGTTGATGTAATCTATTGCTAATTGAACGGTAGTAATTTTTTCAGCTTCCTCATCAGGAATCTCTGTTTCGAACTCTTCTTCTAATGCCATTACCAACTCAACGGTATCAAGCGAATCTGCACCTAGATCTTCGACGAATGATGCTTCATTTTTTACTTCGTCTTCTTTTACACCCAGTTGCTCGGCAACGATTTTTTTTACGCGTTCTTCAGTGTTGCTCATGGTTTTATTGAACTCCCCATTGAATTGAAATCAGTTATAAAGGCCTTAGAACCCTTGTTATATTAGGCTTACAAAGCCGGATCGACCATTTATGTGGGCGCATTTTACATGGAAAATTCGCCCCGTGTAACTTTTTATCGCTATTTTTATGTAGTTTTTAATTTTTTCCCTTTTAAATCATAGGTTTAAAAAACCACAAAAGTAGCATTATGCCATGTACATACCACCATTAACGTGAATATTTTCACCTGTCACATAGGCAGCAGCATCACTGGCAAGAAATTTAACGACGGCAGCAATCTCTTCTGGCTGGCCTAAACGCCCCAATGGCACCGCACCCAACATGAGATCTTTTTGTTCTTCTGGCAAAGCTTCAGTCATGTCAGTTTCAATAAACCCTGGGGACACAGTATTAACCGTAATATTGCGCGAGCCCACTTCTTTGGCTAGTGCACGAGCAAAACCAGCAACACCGGCTTTAGTTGCCGCGTAATTAGATTGACCAGGGTTACCCATAGAACCAACAACCGAGCTGATATTAATAATACGTCCCCAACGAGCTTTCATCATTCCTCGCAAACAACCTTTACTTAAACGATAAATCGCACTTAAGTTTGTATCTATTACATCAAACCATTCGTCTTCGCTCATGCGCATCAACAGATTATCTTTTGTAATGCCCGCATTATTTACTAAGATTTGTGGCGCACCGTATTTTGATTGAATGGCTTTTAACACAGATGCAACTGAGTCAGCATCAGTTACGTTTAGCATCATGCCTTCGCCTTGAATATTTTTTTCACCAAAGCGCGCGGATATTTTTTCAGCACCCGATTCACTGGTAGCTGTACCAATAATTATTGCACCATCAGCCCCCATACTATCGGCAATCGATGCACCGATACCACGACTAGCGCCAGTGACTAATACAACCTTGCTCTCAAGACTATTCTCTAAACCCATTGCTACTCTCCTTTGAGATATGCTTTAAATTTTTATGCCGTTACTGCAGACAAAGCTGACGCTAAAGACTCTGGTGTTTCAGTTGCCAAGGATGACACGCTGCGATCAATTCTTTTCGAAAGACCTGATAGCACTTTACCCGGCCCACACTCTACACATGTATCAATACCTGCTTTTGCTAAGGCATTAACACAAGACACCCAAAGTACCGGATGATAAATTTGTTCTATCATCAAGTTTTTTATGTCTTCAGGGTTAGTTGACGTTGCTGCATTGACATTGTGAACAACAGGAATAGCTGGGGTATTAAATGAAATTTGAGCGATATCTTCAGCCAATTTATCAGCTGCGGGTCGCAGCAATGAAGAGTGGAAAGGCGCACTTACAGCTAAGGGCAGTACACGCTTAGCACCCTTTTCTTTGCATAGCTCACAGGCCCGATCAACAGCCGCTTTATTACCTGCAATCACCACTTGGCCTGGAGAATTAAAATTAACAGCAGAGACAACTTCACCCTGCTCTGCTTCTTTACACACATCAAGAATAATATCATCGTCTAAACCGATAATAGCCGCCATACTGCCTTCACCCGCTGGCACAGCTTCCTGCATGTATTTGCCACGCAACTGCACCAATTTCACAGCATCTTTAAATTCAACAACACCTGCACAAACAAGGGCAGACCATTCACCTAAACTATGCCCGGCCATCAGCGCTGGCGTTGCGCCATTTTGCTCTTGCCACACCCTCCATATCGCGACACTGGCAGTTAACAACATAGGTTGTGTACGCTCAGTTAAGTTAAGCTCTTCTTGAGGACCAGCTTGTATTAATGCCCATAAATCATAACCAAGCACTTCTGAAGCTTCTGCAAACGTTGCTTCAATAACGGGATACTGAGCAGCTAGCTCAGCAAGCATCCCTACTTTTTGAGAACCTTGACCAGGAAAAATAAATGCCAAATTATTCATAGACATAGATAAGCCTTTTAATGTTGTGTTTAAATAAATTCATTGTTGTTAATGTGCATAGCTTTGCAATATGTCTGCAAAATTAGCGGTATTTTTTTGCTGCAACTGATCAATTAACATTTTTAATGCATAGGAAAATTCGGTACCACCTACCCCACCGTGGCTTTTAATAACCGTACCTTTTACACCTAATAAATAGGCACCATTATACTGACCAGGATCACATGTTGTTTGCCACTCTACCATTACAGATTTGCAGAAAGAGTTCTGTAATGTAGAACTATCCTTTTTATTATTTCCGTTATTATTCCACGTGCTTGAGGTATCACTATTATTCAACGCTGACCGTAAACTATCAACCATATAGCGGGCAACACCTTCACTGGTTTTTAATGCAATATTACCGACAAAGCCATCACAGACAATAATGTCAGCTACCCCCCGATAAATAGCATCACCCTCTATAAAACCCTCATAATCAAGAGACTTCATTGTTTGCAGCTGAATGCCTGCATCACGAATAGGATCCATCCCTTTAAAATGCTCACTGCCAATATTCAGTAGCCGCACAGTGGGCACCTTTTTATTGATGGCACCTGACCCAGCGTATTCATGTAGCGCTGCCCCTAAACGGGCAAAATCTACCAACTGTTTCGCAGAGCAGTTAATCGTCGCTCCCAAATCCAACATATAACTACAGCCAAGGTGAGTTGGCATCATTTTGCATAGCGCAGGGCGATCAATTGAATCATGAACGCCCAAAATATGTCTGGCCAAAGCAACCAGTGCACCCGTGTTACCTGCCGTAATACAAGCATCTGCGCGAGCACTTTTCACTGCTTGTAACGCCATACCCATTGAAGATTGACGGCCATGGCGTAATGCCTGGGTTGGCACATCGGTCATTTTGATTTGCTGCTCAACATGAACACAGGTCACATTGTCAGGCAATGGCTGCTCAATGCAGTAATCATTTTGATTACCAAAGATAATAAATTCAATACTTGGTTGTACAGAGGCTTGTTGAATAACTGCAGGAAAGGTAGCTTGCCAACCTAGATCTCCCCCCATGGCATCGACGGCTATTCGCAATGTTGTCATAGTTTCAGGTTTCGTGTTACCAAATCTGGGTAGCCAAAAACAACAAAAGGCCGATATAAAATCAGCCTTTTTAATGGTACGCCTTTACTCTAACAATAGTAGATATTAATGGCGGACTTGTATCAATTATTCTTCGTTGCTACCAACAGAAACAACTTTTTCACCACGGTAGAAACCGTCTGGGCTCACGTGGTGACGTAGATGCTTCTCACCGCTAGTTGGATCAACAGTCAATGCTGCTGTTTCCGTTAGCGCATCATGAGAACGACGCATGCCACGCTTAGAACGAGTTTTTTTACTTTTCTGTACTGCCATCTCTAGGCTCCTGTCTTACTTAATTAGGTAACGTAATGCTACTTTCTGGTTTCAGGTTCAGTATTATCTGGCACCTCATCAAAAGAGCCTTTCAGCTGCTCGAGTACCTGAAACGGGTTAGGTTTATCTGTTTGCTGCTCCTGTTCATCCAGCTTTTTATAGCCGACTGAACCACGCTCTGATGATTTTTCTTTCGAACTAAACAGTTCCTGAGGTACACATTCTTCCGAATGGTATGCCACTATCGGCAAACTGAGTATCAATTCATCTTCAACGATTTGGTATATATCTGTTGCACCTTCACCAACAATCCATGGATCCCAAGTTTTGGGTAAATGCTCCGCCTTGTCATCACTCCATATCATAGCCAAATTAAGTGACATATGAATTAATTGTGGACAAGCTTCAAGACAACGCTGGCACACCATTTCAACTTCTGCCGTTGCATGGCCAGTTAAATTCCGGGTTCCTTGCTCATCTATACCAAAGATCAGTTCGGCATATATATTCCCTTCATTAGTTGCTAGTAAAGGAGAAAGCCGATCAAGCTCTTTTAAATCAATACTACCCTCAATACTCACCCCTTGCTTAGCAAATTTACGGGGATCAATGTGTCTGGGTAAAACAGACTCTGGGGCAGTACTTGACATAGGGGCGCAATAATAGGCAGTTGCAAGGTAAGTGTCAAAGCGAATTTATTGAAAAATGGTGTTTTTTACCACAAAAAAGTACTAAATAGCGGAAACAGGGTTTAAACGGTAGAATCTACCCTGTGCAGCATTCATTATAATGATGAATATTGCGATATAAGCCTAATGATATACAGGACCACGTGAGCCAATTTTATGCCCGAAAATACCTTAATACTTGCTTCTAGTTCACCTTATCGCCGCGAGCTGCTAAACAAGCTAGGACTCGAATTTGAATCTATTTCGCCCGATATAGATGAAAGCTCTTTACCCGATGAAACACCATCAGAACTAGTTGGCCGCCTGGCACTGGAAAAAGCACAAGCAATTGCTGCCACTCAACCTGAAGCACTGATTATAGGCTCAGATCAAGTTGCGGTTATTGATGACACCATCATCACCAAACCTCATAACCATGAAAAAGCGAAAGACCAATTGCGTCAAGCCAGCGGAAGAGAAGTCACATTCCTAACCAGCTTATGTTTATACAATAGCCGAAGTCATCAACATCAATTAACCATTGCTCCATACACGGTTAACTTTTTACCCTTATCCGAAGAACAAATTGAAAATTATTTGCTGAAGGAAAAACCTTACAACTGTGCTGGCAGTTTTAAATCAGAAGGTTTAGGCATTAGCTTGTTTGCAAGCATGCACGGAGATGACCCTAATAGCTTAATTGGTTTACCTTTAATCGCCTTAATAAAGATGTTACGTAATGAAGGGGTTGACCCTCTATCAGGCTTACCTGAATAAAAAAAGGCCAAAATTAATAGGCAACAGGGGCTGATTAAAGCTTATATTTAAAAGCCCCTACTCTACTAACTACTCTTACAAATGTTTATCGCTAACTAGCGAAGTTCAACTGGCGTTTCTGATAAAACACCTATAGCTTTACCAAGGCCCAGACCGACAGATGCACCAAAACGACGAGTGAATTCTTCTAGTGGAGAAAGTCGAGGCGTATAATCTCTAAAAGTATCTTCACCGATAACATCACGGGCAACACTACCAGGGCTTCCAAGACCATCAATTAAACCAAGTTCCAGTGCTTGCTCACCATTCCAGATCAAACCTGTAAACAAATCATCATTTTCAGCCAGACGCTCTCCACGACCATCTTTAACAACACGGATAAATTGCTCGTGGGTTTTTTGCAGAACAGATTCCCAAAATACTTTTTCGTCTTCTTTTAAAGGTGCAAATGGGTCAAGAAAAGACTTATGCTCTCCGGCCGTAAAATTTCGGCGTTTAACACCCACTTTTTCCATCAGCTCAACAAAACCAAAGCTGGATGCGGTTACACCTATAGACCCAACCAAACTCGCTTTATCTGAATAAATTTCATCGGCCGCTGCCGCAACATAATACGCAGCTGAAGCCCCCAACTCTTTGATCACCGCATAGACTTTTTTCTCAGGATATTTTTCTCGCAGGCGCTTTATTTCATCATGGATATAACCGGCTTGAACGGGACTACCACCAGGGCTATTAATGATCAACATAATCGCTTGAGCACCCTCGCTCTCAAAGGCTCTGCGTAAACCTCCCACAATATTATTCGCATTCGCTTCTTCTTCATCGGCTATCACACCACTGACTTGCACGATAGCGGTATGCGCTTCCTTTATATTAAAGCCATCGCCACCAGTATTCCCCTGCATAAAAACACCCACCAAGACAACGGTGATATAAATAAACGTTAACAACTTGAAAAAAATACCCCAGCGGCGTGATTTTTTCTGCTCTGCCAGAGAATTTTGGGCAATCGATGCTACCAATTCCCAGTCACGATTTTCGCTACTAGAGTCAATCGATGAATTACGCTTAAAAAACCCCATAATGATTCCTATGTTAATACTTAACCAAATATACGCTTATTACCTATTAATTGGACACGCGAACAAAAATAACGTTTATTTTTTTAGCATCCAATTAACAAATTCTGAGAAATTATCGACACATAATGACGGCCGATACGCTTGTAAGCGTTCTATACTGTGTGCACCATAGCTAACAGCAACTCTAGGCATACCTATTTGATGAGCCATGGACATATCATACTCTGTATCACCGACCATTAATGCCTGATCTGCCTCTCTTGAAAACTCAATTAACAACTCTGTTAACATTTGTGGATGAGGCTTTGACGCTGTCTCATCCGCACAACGACTGCCATGGAAAAAGTTCGTTAAATTTAAGTTAGACAATACACGATCTAAACCCCGCCGGCTTTTGCCCGTAGCAACAGCAAGTATATAGTTGTGATCATGCAATTGATGAAGGCCTTCCATAACCCCCTCAAAAAATGGAGATGGCTCTTGGTCTGCCAAGAGAAAGTGAGTCACATAGTGCTGCCGTATAATTTCATGCTCATCGGCATTTAACTCTGGATATAATTTACTCATTGCTTCAGGCAAACCCAAACCAATGATATCTCGAATAGCTTCGCTATCACATACTCTACAGTTTGCGGATACCGCTGCTTTCTGTAGGCAACTGATGATTTTTTCAGCAGAATCGCTGAGCGTACCATCCCAATCGAAAATTAAAAGCAAAAGAAATTCACCTACTGTTTATCATCTTGTTCAACCATATTCTGAAGAACCTGAGATAACTCTGTACTCAGAGGGGCTGTGATTGTGACTTTACGGTTATCTACCGTTGTAAAATCTAACCTGAATGCATGCAAGAATAGCCGCTTTAACCCCAATTCGCGAATTAAAGGGGCCTGCTCCCGATCACCGTATTTATCATCCCCTAAAATCGGGTGCCCTGCGTACTGACTGTGCACACGAATCTGATGAGTTCGCCCCGTAATAGGCTTTGCCTCAACAAGGGTGCATTGTGCATAGCGATTTAATACTTGAAAGCTTGTTAGCGATGCTTTTGCACCCTCTGTACCTTCCTCTACAGCACGGACCATACGCTGACCACTGGGCAAGTGATTCTTCAATAAAGAAACATTGATCTGACGCCGTTTATTAGGCCAACGACCCGCCACTAAGGCATGATAAACCTTATTGATACCGCCTTCCCTAAGCAATTGTTGCATATAGCGGAGGCTGCGCCGGTTTTTCGCCACCATAATACAGCCCGATGTATCCCGGTCTAATCTATGAACTAATTCGAGAAAACGATCACTTTCACGTATCTGCCTTAAACTTTCTATCAGGCCTAATTGAAGCCCGCTGCCACCATGGACGGCTAAGCCGGAAGGCTTATTAAGAACAATAATACCTTCGTCCTCATAAAGCACTGATTCGCTAAGCAGTTTTGTCAGACTATAGCTGGGCTTAATGTCATCAGCACGTTTAGCAATACGAACTGGTGGTATTCTCACCATATCGCCAGCTTTTAATTTATATTCAGGTTTGATTCTGCCCTTATTAACCCTAACCTCTCCCTTTCTTAATATCCTATAAATCAAAGACTTAGGCACACCTTTTAGTCGAGCAATAAGATAATTATCGATACGTTGCCCAGCAATATCAGTATCAATCTCCAGCCATTGAACACTTCCCACTGGATTAGGGGTATCTATCTTAGGTACAGTTTTTTTCATGGCGCGATCATACCAGCTTCATTCAGGTACTGGGAATATAAGGCAGCAGAACGTTTAAATATGATATACCAAAGTAATATTGCCAAAATCAACAAACACAGCTAAATCATTGAAATATCAACAGCTTACTGTTATAGTCCGGCAAGATTTTGCTGGTTTTCGGGTGCAGCAGAAGGTCTAGGTCCCCACAAAGGCATCTAGCACTTAGTACTAATTGTTAACATCTTGTACTAAAACTCTTCTGGCTCCACCATCAGAAAATACCGAAAATCCAACGACACCTAAAGCAATCACATCATTGATTGAACAAGGTAAAAACAACTTAAATTGGATTATTAGCATAGCGTTTGAAGTTGACTAATAGTCTTATGTATTTTTGTAAACATCATTTAATTAAAATTTATTATTAATGCGAGCAACAAATTAACGACAGAATTGCAAAGTTGATAGGTATATAGAGTAATCAATAAATGATTATCTTAAGGATACTTTTCTGTTAGTTAATACAATAGAAATACTGATTCGAAGAACAAAAAACAGACAATATTTATTATCTGTTTATATGAGAGATAGATTACTTTTAAGATAGTTAATAACTGTTAAAAATTTAAATTTAACAGTTTTATATTATTAAAATAGTAACAAAAAATACATTTAGAAGTAGTCGGGGTTTATATCAAACCTTGCTACTAAAAAGTAAGCGAGATTTGTTGGCTATATAAAGCATATTTTACCAACAAGTTCAGTGGCAAAGATAAAGAATACAAATGGTGGATTTAAAGGCTTATCTCCACCATACAAACAGAAGTACTATTGCCACACTAGAAAAATAGCGATTAAATCAAACCTTTTACGGCATTGAGATAGTATTAATCCCTTTTTCTCGCAAAGAATGTAACAAATGTGCGTTAAATAAAAAACAAACCGTAGTCGTTTTTTATTGAAAATTAAACACTGATGCACAGAGTTTCATTCTAATCTCTCCCCTCCTCATCATGAAATCTATTGTTTTGCCCGCGCAACAGGACAAAACATTTATGAAAAGAATGCTTATTAATGCCACCCAACCTGAAGAAGTTCGGGTTGCGATGGTCGATGGCCAGTTACTTTATGATCTTGATATTGAAAATCGCCATCGCGAACAAAAAAAGGCCAATATATATTTAGGGAAAATTACTCGCATTGAGCCCAGCTTAGAAGCTGCCTTCGTCGAGTACGGTTCAGAACGTCACGGATTCCTTCCTTTAAAAGAAATTGCACGCGAATACTTCATTAAACAACCTAAAGATATTGAAGGGCGCTTCAAAATTAAAGATGTTGTTAAAGAAGGCACTGAAGTTATCGTACAGGTTGATAAAGAAGAACGCGGTAATAAAGGTGCTGCACTCACAACCTTTATCAGCCTAGCTGGCCGCTATATGGTACTTATGCCTAACAACCCTCGTGGTGGTGGTATTTCTCGCCGTATTGAAGGTGAAGAGCGCAACGCGCTACGCGAAACACTGGCGCAAATTGATGTCCCCAAAGGTATGAGCGTCATTGTGCGCACTGCTGGTATTGGTCGCACTGTCGAGGAGTTGCAATGGGATTTAACGTACCTTCTTAAATTGTGGGCATCAATTACAAACGCATCTAAAGAACTAAAAGCTCCAGACTTCCTTTTTCAAGAAAGCAATGTGATTATTCGCGCTATCCGTGACTACCTACGCCCAGATGTAGGTGAAGTGATTGTCGATAATAAAGAAAGTTATGACCTAGCCATCCTCTTTATTGAGCAAGTCATGCCTAGCTATCGCAATAAGATAAAGTTCTATGAAGACGAGTCTACCCCGCTCTTTAATCGTTACCAAATAGAAGGCCAAATAGAAACCGCATACGAGAGAGAAGTGAAATTACCTTCTGGTGGCTCCATTGTTATTGATGTCACAGAAGCTCTTATTTCTATTGATATTAATTCCTCTCGTGCCACTAAAGGCGGTGATATCGAAGAAACAGCATTACAGACTAACCTCGAAGCTGCCGATGAAATCGCACGCCAACTACGCTTGCGTGATATGGGTGGCTTAGTTGTTATTGATTTTATTGATATGCAGCCTGCTCGTAACCAACGCGCCGTAGAACAGCGTATGAATAACGCGTTAGAGATAGATAGAGCGAGAGTACAGGTAGGCCGTATTTCACGCTTTGGCCTACTGGAAATGTCTCGCCAACGTTTGCGTCCCTCACTTGGAGAAACAACCTCCAAAGTCTGCCCTCGCTGTAGTGGTCAAGGCACTATTCGCTCGACTAAATCTATTGCCCTTTCAATATTACGTCTTGTTGAAGAAGAGGCTCAAAAAGAGCGTAGCGCAGAAATTAGAGCAATTACTCCTGTTAAAGTCGCAACTTATCTTTTAAATGAAAAGCGTAAAGCAATTGCGGCTATAGAAAACCTTAGCCGTACACGTATTTTAATTGTCCCCAATGAAGATATGGTCACACCTCATTATGAGGTACAACGCCTTCGTGATGACAATACAGAAGAATTCGAGACCAGCTATAAAATAGTTGATTCCCAGCAGGAAGAAAATAACTTATTAGAAACAGCTAAACCCATTGCTCTAGCTCAGCCGGCGGTACAGTTATTACCGCCTTCTAAACCAGCCCCAGCTCCGACAACACCCACTGCGGCTAAAACAGAAGACAAGCCTGGGCTGATTCTAACGATCATCAACGCTATTAAAGCACTTTTTGCGCCTGAGCCTAAACCAGAGCCAAAACCAAGTAAAGGCAGAAGAAATAACCGACAAAATAACCGCAATGATCAACGAGGTGGACGCAACAACCAGAATCGCCGCAATAATAGACAAAACCGTAACTCAGATAGAGACGATAATAACCGTCGCGAATCAGGGCGTCAGCGCCAAGATAGAAACAACAACCGAAACAGGCAAGCTGATAAGGCGCATACTGATAATTCTCCCGAGAAAGAAGTTAATAAGGATGCCCCTGAGAAAAGACCCGCTAATCGCAAGCCACGAAACCAACAACGACGCCGTGGAAACCGCAATAATCAGCAAGAAGCAAACAACACGACGGCTAATACAGCCAATGAAAAGCCGGCTAATACTGAACAAAAGCCTGCTAATGAGCAACAACAAAAAGCAAAAGAGCCTAACGAAAAACGAGCTCCACGTAATCAACAAAAAAATAAATCTGCAAAAGCTAAAAACGAGCAAAGAAAGACAGCTGATCAACCAGCAGCTCAAACAACTGAAAAACCAAAAACTGTTGAAGCAACACCTGATACAGCTGAAAAAGTAGAAGCTCCAATTGCAGAAAACCCTGTAGAAACTGTAGCGCCAGTAACTCAAGTACAAGTTGAAAACAGCCCTACAGAACAAACTGTCGATACAGAAACCGTTGCAAGCCCAGCTAAAATAGAAGAAGTAAAACCCGTTGAAATAGTAGCTGATACAGTTAAAGAAGAAATAACAGAAGAGCCACAGGCTACCGATACCATTGTGGAATATCAGAGGGCAGGTAATGATCCCCGTATTGCCCCTAAAGCCATCACTCTAGCATCAATAGAAACTAGAGCATTAGATAATTTTAAAGGCCAACCTCTGGATACTCGTCAAGCGGCTAATATTCTACACAGCCCTAAAGAGCTGGAAAGACCCCATAATGATCCACGTAATCAGCTCTCTAAAGTATCAGAAAGTATGATTTAAATATTTTCAGTAAAAATTAACTATACAGAGGTTTTTCTAGTTGATACCACAAAAAACCTCTGTATAATCTGCACCTCTTTCGAAGAGGCCGAATTAAGGGCCTATTTAGAAAGAAAGTAGAAAGATTATTGTTTTACAAAAAGTTTTAGGTGAGCTGGCTGAGTGGTCGAAAGCGGCGGTCTTGAAAACCGTTGACTGTAACAGGTCCATAGGTTCGAATCCTATGCTCACCGCCATATAAAAGATACCTTGCCATTGGCAGGGTATTTTTTTATCTATAGAAATAGCTTATTAAAAAGCAGCTCTCCAACGCCCTCCTCTCTATAGAAGACATAAATTTTCCTAAACTAAAAAAGTAGCTGTATATTTTCAAAAATGAAGTGGTTTTCAAGGAGCGATACAAAAGCATTAAAGAGAATTGTCATGACTCGAGCCTTCTTCTAAATATTGATATCAAGATAAACATTTAAAAACCTCTCTCCTGTGACAATCAAGCACAGACAGGGCTGAGAATAAATAAAAACTTCAAGTTCTAGCCAATATAGCAATTCCCAAGATAATAACTATAGTGCCAAACAAACGTGTCATATCGAAGGACTCTTGAAGAAATATCACACTAAAGACAAAAACAAAAAGAAAGCTCATTCCTACAAATGGGTAAGCAAGCGACAAATCCACTTGCCTTAACGCAAACAACCATAAAATAGTCCCCACACCATACAGTGCAAGCCCCAACATCACGAATGGAGACAAAAATAAAAACCATATTTTTACAACAATATTTGAGTATTGAGATAAATCCAGATTAGAAACTCCGTACTTAAAACTCAATTGAGCAACAGCAGAAAGAAATACGCTGGAAAAAATAATAAGAAATGCTTGTAAATTCATATAGACGTCGATGCAAAATCAATATATTTTGCGAATAAAAATAAAAGAACTATTAATGCAGCTGTAATTAAGCTTATTTTATCCTTGACTGCAAAGATAACGGGATCATCGTTTATCTTCCCTCTTTTCGCCCACATCCATGCTCGATATATCCAGAATAACAATAATGGACATATCAACCATAACAAATGAGGAGTTAAATATGTCTCTAAAACATAATTATCATTTAAATACATAGTCAAAATGAAGACAGAAATACCACCATTAACAATACCTGTCATCATGATTATGCCAAGCTCGTCAGAAAGGTAATTCCTTCCTGATAATTTCCCAGACTGACTATGCCTTGATATTTCGATATACCGCTTCATATAAGCTAAGCTTAAAAAGAAAAATAAAGAAAAATTAATCAACCAGGGCGATAAGATAATTTCTGCTGCCATACCACCGGCAATAATGCGAATAGTATAGAGAACCGTTAAAGTTATCACATCGATCGTTGAGTAATTCTTTAAGTAGAATGAATATAAATTCGTAATTACAATATAAATTAATAAAACAGCAAAAACCTTGATATCTAAAAAATAAAAACAAAGCGTCAAGGAACTAAGAATTAAGAAAAAACTTGCAATAACTCCCTTAAGGGGACTTAATTTTCCTGAAGCAAAAGGACGCCGCTTTTTTGAACTATGACTTCTATCAGCTTCAATATCCAATAAGTCATTAATGAGATAAATACCAGAAGCACAAAAAGAAAAAAGAAAAAACGTCAATACGGTAGCAAATAGCTCATTCGTATCAAAATATGTATGCGAAAAAAATAATGGTAAAAAAATTAGAAAGTTTTTTGCCCACTGATGCGGCCGCATCGCTTTCAAAAGAGCCTTATAAGAGTTGGCTGGATACTTAATATCAAGCGTTCTTCGCGCCAAGTCAGGAACAATTTTTGCCGGATTATCGGGGGGATTAACAAACCCTGACTGATCTGCTGCTTTCCATATAGGATAGTCAGCCCTAGAGTCACCTATATATTCAAACCCTTTGTCCATTGAGTGAGCTTTAATTTCACTGAGTTTATTTACACCCTTTAAATTACTATCGGGTTTTGAAGCTAAAATATCATCAAAAAACTCCAGATGGTCGGCCACTTTTGAAGCAATTATATAATCTGAAGCAGTAGCAAGAATAACAGGTCGACCTTTTGACTTTTCTACTTTAAGGTATTCAATGACATCATCATTGTAAGGAAGCCTCTCTGCAGAAAACTCCGTGTTTTCAGCTAAAAAGCGTTTTATATGAGAACGGCCTGTAAACAATACCGACATTAAGCGGGACAAAAGCCCAGCTTTCTTAAAGCATTGAAGTAAAAGCTCTTGAGCTATATCTGTTTTAACCAGTGTGCCATCCATATCGACATAAATCGGCATCTGCTTTTGGAATAACGGCTCCATGTAGGGGGACTCCTTGAATGTTTTTAAGAGAGGCAAGCCTTAAAACGTCTAAATTACAACCTGTGTTGATGTACTTTTTTCAACCTATGATTAATTATAAAATACAGCTACTTAAATCATCTTGCTTAATAACTAAAAGAGCAATTACGGAATATAAAAGAGCAATTATGGTCTTCTTAGATTGATTAAAGAGATCAATTAACCTCAGAATATACAGGGTTGATTTTATGCTTAGCCTTTGTATGATAACCTTGATATTTTTGAACAAGACCCCACTTTAATAGTCTAATAACCTTTAAGTAAGTAGTAACTCGGAGGAGTTTATGCAACAAGACATTTATAATCAGCAGAGTGCTGGTGTTCAGCAGTTTGAAACCAGCAAGGTATTACGTAATACCTATGCCCTTTTAGCGATGACACTACTCTTCAGCTCCATTACTGCGGGCATTTCAATGGCTGTTGGCCTGCCTCATGGCATATCACTTATCTTTAGCATCGCAGCAATAGTATTAGTCTGGTTTGTACTGCCACGTACAGCGAATTCAGGCATGGGTATTGTTGTTGTTTTCGCCTTCACAGGGCTTTTAGGTGCCTCCCTTGGACCTCTACTGAACCACTACCTTGCCATGAGCAACGGTGGTGCAATCGTCACTCAGGCCTTAGGTGGTACTGCACTAGTGTTCTTTGCACTATCTGCCTATGTGCTCACAACACGTAAAGATTTCAGCTTTATGGGTGGCTTTCTATTTGTTGGTCTGATAGTTGCTCTTATTGCCATGGTGGGTATGTTTATCGCCAGCTACTTCTTTAATGCTGACGTTTCTATGTTTCATCTTGGTTTGAGCGTATTAATCGTTCTGCTTATGTCAGGTTTTATTTTGTATGACACAAGCCGCATCGTTAACGGTGGCGAAACCAACTACATTATGGCTACAACGTCCTTATACCTAAACATATATAATTTATTCGTTAGCTTATTACATATCTTAGGTGTAATGGGTGATGAATAATTAATTACGAACCGTAGTTAATAAAGCCCCTTAAGTGGGGCTTTTTTATGCCTGATTCTTTATATTCAGCTGCGTTAGCTTCAGGTGTATAATCTACCCATGATTTTCTCTATCGCAATACATTCCCCTCCCTCTTCCCAAGCCAGCTATAGCGCTTATCAATTTGCTAAAGCAGCTTTACGACAAGGGCATTCGATATATAGAGTATTTTTTTATCATAATGGGGTTTACCACGGCTCGAACCTTACCTGCTCAGGACAAGATGAGTTTGACCTTATCGACGCCTGGAAGCAGCTGCAAAATGAATATCAACTAGATCTGGTAGTCTGTGTTGCCGCGGGCTTAAAACGGGGTATTATTGATACCACTGAGGCTGAGCGTTATGAGAAAAGTCATCACAATTTAGATGATCATTTTGAGCTATCCGGACTTGGTCAACTGGTTGATGCAACAGTCACATCTGAACGTTTAATAAGCTTCGGCGGTTAACATGAGTGGGTCACTTTCAGGCGATAAAGCAAGCGTTAAGCAGGCACCAAAGAAAATTGGTATTGTCATGCGTCATGCCCCTTATGGTAACAACCTTGCACATGAAGCATTAGATGCCGCTTTAGCTACATCGATTTATGGTCAGAAACTTACCTTGATTTTTATGGGGGATGGCGTGTTTCAGCTTCTTCATAAGCAAGAAGGCAGTGCCATACATCAAAAAAACCTTGAAAAACAAATGGCCGCTTTAGAGTTTTACGATATTGAACAAATCTTTGTATATAAAAATTCGCTAGACGAACGCCAGCTAAAACAAGATAACCTAGCTATCAACGTCACAGTCATCGAAAACTCGGATCTACGACAATTACTGCACAAACAAGACGCACTATTATCTTTTTAAATAACAATGAGCCATTCCATTTTACATACAGTCAACCAATCGCCTTTTAGCAATAAAACTTTACAGCAATGTCTCAGCACTTATACAGATGGCGATGGTATTTTACTCCTAGAAAATGGGGCTTATGCTGCATTATTAAGCCAACCACTTGCTAACTTATTAGAACATAAGACTTGCTATGTAATCGAAGCAGACCTGCAGGCTCGTGGATTATTAGAACAAGAATTAGCAGCTAATATTCAACTAATTCATTATGAAAAATTTGTTCAGTTAAGTACTGAATATGATGTGGTACAAAGCTGGTATTAATGTCGATGTCGTTTAGATTTAAAGATAAAATAATAGAAACAGATAAAGAAGGTTATCTTAAAAATTTAGATGACTGGTCTCCAGAAATTGCTGAGCAATTAGCTGAAAATGAAGATGTCACACTATCCAAAGCTCACTGGGAAATCATACAACTGATAAGGGATTTTTACACAGCCTATGAGTTATCGCCAGCTATGCGGCCACTCGTCAAATATACAGCAACTCGATTAGGAAAAGAGAAAGGTAATAGTATTTATTTAATGCAGCTGTTTCCTAATAGCCCAGCAAAATTAATCAGTAAAATCGCTGGGCTTCCACGCCCTAAAAACTGTTTATAAACTAGCATTTATACAGATTCAGATTACGCTCGCTGCATACCGTATTTACGCATCTTTTCAACTAAGGTTGTTCGACGAATCGACAGGCGTTCTGCAGCACGAGCAACGACGCCACCACTATCATCCAGCGCCTGCTGTATTAATCCCTGCTCAAGTCCTGTCAGATATTCTTTTAAATCAATACCGCATTCAGGTAAGAGAGGTGTCGCATTCATATTAACAACAGATGGCCCTGTTTCTTCCTCAGGTACTTCCGGTATATCGAATACTTCTTCTTTAACATCTACATGGCAAAATTTAGGGGGCAGGTCATTTGGGCCAATCACGCCATAGGGGTGCATGATTGACATTCGCTCGACTAAATTAGCCAGCTCACGTACATTGCCAGACCAATGGTGCTGACATAGAGACATGATAGCCGCTGAATTAAAGCGCACTGAGCCACGCTTTTCATTTTCTAATCGCGCAATAATTTCATTCATCAATAAGGGAATATCTTCGCGTCGCTCATCTAATGAAGGCATCTCAATGGGGAAAACATTCAGTCGATAAAAAAGGTCTTCACGAAATGTTCCCTCCTCGATCATGCCTTCTAAATTACGATGAGTTGCGGCAATAATTCGCACATTAGTCGTCTGGGATTTATTACCACCGACACGCTCATAGGATTTTTCCTGCAATACCCGAAGGATTTTTACTTGCATATTGAGCGGCATGTCACCGATTTCATCCAGAAACAATGTACCGCCTTCTGCCATTTCAAAGCGACCAGCCCGAGAACTGATAGCGCCGGTAAAAGCACCTTTTTCATGACCAAACAGCTCACTTTCCAATAATTCACCAGGGATGGCGCCACAATTAACTGGCACAAAGGGTTTATCACGTCGAGGAGAATGGTAGTGCAAATTACGAGCGACTACTTCTTTACCGGTACCAGATTCTCCTGTCACTAATACAGTTACATCCTTATCAGCCACTTGAGTCATCATCTCCCGCACGCCACGAATGCTTCGGCTGGTACCCACCAAACTACGAAATAAATGAGGAGGCCGACGAGTTGGCTGTCTCTTAGCGGCTAATTGAGCCTCATGGAAACACTGGGCTCTATGCAATGTGTCTAGGAGCTTATTATAACTAGGAGGAGTGGCTAAGGTGGCAATTACACGATGTCGTAACTCACTGTCTATTTTTTCTAAATCTGCCCCGCTTTCAGAGGTACTATCTAATAAAATCAAGGCAGCGAGCTCATTCCACGATAATAGCTCAGTTAATCGATTCTCTAAGGTCGATTTATTCTGGCTATTACCCAAAAAAATGGTTGTGACACCTTCTTTACTCTCTTCACTTACCTTGTCAGGCCAATTATCTGAACTCGCAACAATTGCAGGTTCCCCCAAGAAATCTAAAATAACGTTTAATTCATGACGACGTTTTTCATCGTCATCAACTACCAAGATCTTAATGTCTCTCATAGACCATTCCTACTACTGATGACTGTAAATCAATTGCCAGTGCCAAACTACTGATCAATCACTATTAGGAATAGTCAAGAAAATGCAAAAGGTCAAATAAATGACAGCGATTTATATAAACAATTTGCCTTATCGTAAATAACGATCAGATAATAAACAATAAAGCTTTATTGTTGATTACCCAAATAGGTAAAGGGGTTAGCTCGGGGGGAAATAAATCAGTTTTTAGGATGCTGATAGTCTTGACCATGCAAGCAGCACAGATCCGATAGCTCTCGATATAGACGAATAACACTGCCTAATTCAGTTAACAATTCTTTTGAAGAACGCTCCGGGTCCCGAACAGCGGTATCAATCTCAGTAAAAAGATCTGCTTCTACCTCAAGTAGTTTTTCCCACTCGCCAGACTCCATTAAACCCTTAAGTTCGCGGCGTTTTCTCATTAACGATAACTGTGAAGCAGGAACAACTGGCATATAAACCTCAATGAATTAACTATCACTAAGGCTAGCGGCCTTTACATAAAAATCTTTAGCTTATCAGCTACGATTAATCGAACCGCTAACTATATTTCAGAAGAAATTCCAGACCACCCAGAATGTACTTCACTCAACAGTTTACGCACTTCATCTAGAACAGTAATCGGCTGATCATTTTCTCTGATAGCATCTAAGCGTGCCACAATATATTCATACAGCTTATCAAGATTATCTGCAATCTCACCACCATTATCAATATTCAAGCTCTCTCTTAAAGCGCCAACAATGCCAATTGTTTTCTGCACAAGAACAGCAGCTTCATCAACATCACCTTCACTAAGACGAGAAATTGCTTGATCGACACGCTCTAACGCTCCATCTAGTAGCATAGTGATAATTTGGTAAGGGGTAATTTCATCAACCGAAGATGACGAATCAATAGAAGTCGCTGACATAGTCATAAACTTATCCTCTCAATATTTTTAAGCCTGTAAGCTAACAGCGCGGCAAAAAACCGTCACTATTAACGTTCACCAACGATACAGCATAGAACGTGCCAAAAATAACCTACTATGTAATGGAGCCATACTCACGTAAAAAATATAAGTAAAAAAATTGGTACCAAATCTGCATATACAGATCTAATAGTTATTGAGTCAAAAAATTAGCGGAAACCACAAATGAATGTTGAAAACAGTGCACAAGATCAAGAAATTCAACAACTTATAAAACAAACTGAGATAATGCAGAAAACTCTTGAACTCGATGTTCAATTTAAGAAAAATATGGAATTCTTCAAGCGAACAACACCTGTAATTTATAATGAATACAGCAATTTTACTCCCACAGCACAGAAGCTTTATTATTCTGAAAAGGGATATTTAAATCTTTTAAACATCGAAAGTCAGAATCCTGCTTTCAACAAAGACCCAAAAATTTTCGCGAATGACCAAGTAACGTTCTTTTTAAAAAAGCCAACTATTTTTAAATTAGCCTTTGAAAAATCAAACCCCTGGAATGACAAACATATTCATGTTCCATATACAAACGACGTCATTGAAAATTTAAGTAAAGAAGATCTATTAAGTGAACCATCAATAAACTCTCCTATTGGGCTATTAGTCATGATAGGTTGCGGGATGGGTTACCAAATTGAAGAATTAACTGAGAAAGCAAATATTTTCAATTTGTTTATTTACGACAGTAATAAAGATTCATTTTATGCATCGTTGCATATAATAGACTGGGAGTCAGTTGTCACCAAAATAACTAAAAAGGGAGGAACAGTAAAGTTAGTTATTGGAGAAAGCCATTTTAATGCATTATCTTATATGCGAGTATTAACGAGACAAATCGGCGTACATAATACAGTACATAGTTTCGTTTTTAATCACACTAGCAGTTATGAAAATAATCAATTTCTAGAAAATTATAGGAAAGATTATCATCTAAATTCAATTAGCATGGGATTTTTTGATGATGAACAAGTCGGTTTAGCGCATACTGTGGCTAACCTTAACAGTCAATTCCCTATTTTAAACCCTAAGAATAAAACTTCTGAGAAAGAACTTCCTCCTGTATTCATCATCGGCAATGGCCCTTCTCTTGATGGATTAGCAGAAACTATACGTAAAAATCAGAAACACTCCATTATCATTTCCTGTGGAACAGCAATAAGCTCACTGTTTAAGCTCGGAATAAAACCGGATTTCCAAATAGAAAGTGAGAGAGGCCTAACGCCTTCGCAATGGATAAAAATGGGAACCGATGATAGCTTTAGGAAAAACATTACGTTATTAGCACTAAATACCGTATCGCCTAAAACTGCAGAATTATTTGATAAAACATTAATTGCAGCTAAACCAAATGATATTGGCAATCAAATAATTAAGCATGAAATGAAAGATAGCGAATATTTTGAATTACCTTTCTGTAACCCTACAGCTACTAATTGCGGTTTATCCTACGCAATAACACTAGGGTTTAAAGAAATATACTTAATCGGCACCGATTTTGGTATGAAAAACAAGGATTCCCATCATTCAAAACATAGTATTTATAATCAGATTGATGATAGCCGAAAAGAAAATGAGAAGTATGACAGCACAAAGGGAAGAGATTATACCTACAGTCAAAATAGATATTTGATAAAAGGTAATTTTTGCGATGAAGTTGAGACTACGAACCCATTAGATATGTCTAGAAGGAATATGGAAATATTTCTAGAAAAAAATGCAGACGTAGTATGCCACAATCCAAATGATGGAGCCTATATAAGAGGCACTCAACAAACCAAGCCGGAAGATATAAACATTAAAGAAAAGAATATAGATAAAGAAGAGGTAGTTAACTATCTAAGCAACTACTATTTTGATAACTACGAGATTAATAAAATTGATGAAAGTTATGTTTTAGATAATTATTTACCGACGTTATTTAAAATAAGACAAGGAATTATACTTCCCGAACAGTGTTCAGATATAGACTCATTATATTCTCATGTAGAAAGAATATTTAAGAATATTGAAAAGGTAAAGAAAAGCTCCCCTATCAGCTATATGACCATAAAAGGCAGCATCTATATTATGTTAACACTTATACTCTATTATTCATCAAAATCGAAAGACCAAAAACAGTTTCATCGGTGTTACAAAATATCCAAAATCCTATATTCTGACTTCATTGAAAAAATGTATGACATAATACGAGATGACCCACTAAGGCTAGATGATACAAAAATTAAAAACCTTCCCAATAAATTTATTAAAAAGATAGAGAATTCGTAATGGATAGTAATTTGTTTGGCTATTTAGACATAGAAGATATTATTAATGGGTCAGAGAAAAAAAGTTACTCTGTTAACGAGAAATTGGACCAAATTGAACCTTACCACCCTGACTCAATTGACTTAATATCCTTGCACAATCTTCTTCATTTAACCTCCAGAACAACGGTTTTAGAGTTTGGTTGTGGCTGGAGTAGCCTAGTATTTTCAGCATCTCTAAAAAAGCTAAGTGAAAAAATTGGTAGCTTAGACAATTATCGTAGAAACAACCAATTTGAATGTCATTCCGTGGATATCATTCAAAAATATATAGATATTGCCTGGAATCGCATCCCAACAAAAATACAAAAGCATTGCAGCATTACACAATCAGATGTCGTTATGACAAACTGGAATGGAAGAGTATCTACAGAATATGTAAAACTGCCTCTCGTAAACCCAGATTTAATTTATTTAGATGCCCCGGATCAATTTAATATCAAAGGAGAAATAAATGGATGGAGTACAAGGCATAAAGATATGATGCCAATGAGTTGTGACATACTTAAAATCGAGCATTTTTTAACACCAAAAACTATTATTGTCGTAGATGGTAGAGCCGCAAATGCACGATTTATTAGATGTAACCTACAAAGAAATTGGGAATACAAATATTGTCCAGATAGAGATCAGCACTTCTTTGTTCTTGAAGAAAAGCCGCTAGGAAAATACTCTGAAAAGATAATAGAAGAAGTATATTACCGTAATAGCAAATGGAATATAAGCGATCTATAAAATTTCACTTAATGAAAACCGTTAGTCTATAGACGAACGTCTGTGTTATTAGAATTAAATAACCCTTTAATATCATAAATCAACCCACCCTCTTTTAAATAAGATTTAATTTTTTCTATTCCAATAGAAATAAATTGCTGATGCGCGACCGAAACAACCACTGCGTCATAACTATTTTTATCAATTTTATTTAGAAGACTTAGCTGGTAAGTATCCATCATCACCTGAGAATCTATAACAGGGTCAAATATATCAACTTTTGCGTTATAATCTAATAGTTCGTTATAAATATCGATTACCTTGGTATTTCTGATATCTGCACAATTCTCCTTAAAGGCAAATCCCATTATTAGTATATTAGAGTCACTAACATGAATTCTCTTTTTAATCATTTCTTTTACTAAACGAGAAACAATATACTTACCCATTCCATCATTAATTTTTCGTCCAGCTAATATCACATCTGGATGATATCCAGATGATTCAGCTTTATACGTTAAATAGTAAGGATCTATGCCTATACAGTGTCCACCAACTAAACCAGGTTTGAACTGCAAAAAATTCCACTTAGTTGCAGCGGCATCTAAAACATCCTGTGTATCAATTCCAAGTCGATTAAATATCATCGCCAACTCATTGACTAAAGCAATATTTAAATCCCTCTGAGTATTTTCAATGACCTTAGCTGCTTCAGCTACTTTTATTGAAGGAGCTTTATGAGTTCCTACGGGAATGATAGTTTGATAAAGCTTATCCACATAATCTGCCACCTCTGGAGTCGAACCTGATGTTACTTTTGTAATAGTTTTGATTGTATGCTTTTTATCGCCAGGGTTAATTCTTTCAGGACTATAAGCGGCAAAGAAATCCACATTGTATTTAAATTCAGATACTTGCTCTATCACTGGGACACAATCCTCTTCAGTAGCACCAGGATAAACCGTAGATTCATAAATAACGACATCTCCTTTACTGATAACTTCTCCAATAGTACGAGAAGCATTTTTTAATGGCGTTAGATCAGGTTGGTGGTTTTCATCTATCGGAGTAGGAACAGTGACTATGTATACATTTGCTTCTATTAGCTTTTCTTTTTCTGATGTAAATTGAATATATTGAGAATCTTCAAGCTCTTTCGAATCCACTTCATTAGTCTTATCCAGCCCTGATTTTAACTCATTAATTCGTTTATCATTAACATCATAAGCGATAGTTTTATATTGTTTGCCAAATTCAACTGCTAGTGGTAAGCCAACATAGCCTAAACCAATAACAGCAATCTTAGTTGATTTTAGATCGAACATATTTTCATTTTCGCTATAAAGTTAATTAATTTTACTTATTCTAGTAATTATTTTTTTACAAACGCTACCAAAAATGCTTGGCCCATTTTTTCAGAGCATATCCAACCATGCTTTCCAGTTAAAAACCTACGAATCAACAGCACTCCTTTAAATATTTTAGTTAATAGCCTTTCAGCTAAAGGAGGCATTAAAGAGAATGGAAAATCCGGACTGTGACTAACCATAGGCATCGGGTACATACCAAATGATTTCACATCTTTAACATTTAGCTTATTTACAACTTCCAAATATCTAGGCGAATAAAGATCACTCCTATATACCTCTTCTTTCTTGATAGGTGCACTATTTTTTCTAGAAAAAACCTTATAGATTCCACCGATTATCGAGTTCAGCCAGTTAAAATATTTCTGTATATTATCCGGCCGCTCTGGGACAACGTATCCTAAAAATACACCTCCAGGTTTTAACACCCTAAATTGCTCTTCAATTAATATATCAATTTCTTCGAAGTGCTCGAGCAAACCAATACTTACAACAGCATCATAGCTATTATCATCAAAGGGAAGATCTCGCGCGTCTCCAGTGATAAATTCTGCTTTGTGGTTATTATTAGAAAATATTTTTTTTGCAACATTTAATACTGACTGAGAATAATCCAACAAGCTACATTTCCAGCCATTTTCAGCAAAATGACTAGAAATACTTCCTCGCCCACACCCAACTTCTAATACCCTTCCTTGAGCCGAAAAAACTTCAGGATACACTTCATTAAACACTTGCCAATGTGAGTAAAATGCCAACTGAATCTGGTTTTTTGGGCTGTTTTTCGACCAATGATTATATAAGGCTTCCTCTCGCTGCTTCCAATTCTGATCAAACGCACGGCGACTACCTGTAATTGAATTATTAGTCTGCAAGCTCATAGTATTTACCTTCTATCTTCCTATATCTAAATAGTAGCTTCTAATTTTTTAATTTTTTTAACAATTTTTTCAGCAATAAATATTTCTGTTTTTTCCCATGACTCTTTAGTTACTCCACCAATATGAGGCGTTATCAATAAATTATCGTTATTTTTCATATACGATAGCAATCTATTATTATCTAAAAAATTTGGCGAATTTTCATGACATAACACATCCAATGCAGCGCCAGCTATAGCATTACTATTCAAAAATAATAACAAATCTTCTTCATTCAAAATTGCGCCACGAGAAGTATTAACTAAGTAAGCGTGATCTGGCAACAAAGACAATTCATTAGAGCCAATCAAATGATGTGTCATTTGATTGTAAGGGATGTGTATCGTAAAAATATCGGAATATTTAAGCAAATCCTCTAGGCTTTCAACTTGGGTAACATAGTCAGGACAATGCTTTTCATTTATATCATAGGTGTAAACATTCATGCCAAACACATGAGCATAATTAGCTATTTTCTCCCCTATTCTTCCATAACCCAGTATCCCTAAGCGTTTTCCATATAATTCATTCGATAAAAACTGATCTCTATTCCACTGACCACCAGCAACATGATTATATGCAGAGGGCAACTGCCGCACCAAGCCTAGAATTAACGCCCAAGTTAACTCTGCCGTCGCATGGATGCTTCTTAAAAACTCTATTTCTCCTTTTAAAGATACAACTTCGATTCCCATTTTATTGGCAGCATCCATGTCGATATGATCCGTGCCTGTTGCATTACATGCAATAATTTTCAAGCGCTCTGCTTTTTGTAATAAGGGTTTTTCTATATTAATAGAAAAACGTAATAACAAAACATCATATTGATGAATGATTGACTCGAGTGGTTTAGCACCATCAAATGTATCAATATCAGCATATTCTTTCAGTAATGACAATGCTTCTTTAGAATAATTATCGGGGTCTAAGTTTAATAATTTCAGCACCTTAACACCCCGGTTCTTTCCATTTGAAATTCAGCGTATAAAAAATCTGATTCTTCATCAATATTTGTTGTTCGTTCTAATGGAATAACGATAGGAATGCTATTTTCAGGCGAAAATTTTTTATTTTTTAAAAAATTTGATACTCTCAACGTATAAATAATTCCGTTTCGTATATAGAACTTAGGGAGATCCTGCCTATTAACTCCAGAGTATTCAGGCATTAATGTATGAAGAGTTTCACCTTTTACAGAATAGAAACGTTCAGGATGAATATGAAGCGCTTCATTAACACCAATAACAGCATCAGCATTACTACTAAGTAACTTATTAATTGATTTATCAATATCTTCTGTTTTTCTAAATGGGCAAGTAGGTTGTAATAAACAGAAAATATCATTAGTCTCATAATTTACACTTAAAGACACCAATGCATGTTCTATTACGTCGCTCATACAGGCATGATCATCAGACAAATCATTAGGCCTATCAATAACTTGAACACCATAATTATTTGCTATTTCGACAACTTCCTTGTCGTCAGTCGTTATGTATAATTCTGTTATCAATCGACTCTCAAGTGCACTTTCAATTGCATAGGCAATCAAAGGCTTACCACTTAATGAACGAACATTTTTCCTTTTAACACCCTTTGATCCACCTCGCGCAGGAATAAATCCTATTACTCTAGACATAATTAATACGCTATTGTCTTGTATTTTTTTAAATCTAAGTTGATCAACTCATTGGCAATGAACTGGCCCGCATCACCATTACCAAACAACTTAGAACTTTCATACTGACCATGTAGTATTTGTTGAGATACCTTTTGATATATTTCCTCACAGTTATAATCGCTAAATACTATATTACTTCCATGCTCACGATTATTTTGCCTATCGCCAACAATAACAACTGGCGCCCCTAAAAAACTTCCTTCCCGGATAAAAGATGACGAATTCCCAACACAACATTTAGCATTTTTTAAAACCCTGGCATAATCCTCTGGGGAGAAATTCTTAAAAAATTGAAAGTTAGTTGCTTTTCCTTTTTCCCTGAACATTCGTATACCTTTAGAAACTGTATCACTACCAGCATCAACATTCGGCCACAGGACCACTTTTTGATATTCTGGCAAACGTTCTAGAGCACATAAAGTCTCATTAACTTGTCTTAAACCATCACCATAACTTGTTGTCACGGGATGTTGAACCATGAGGATATAATCACCTTCCCAATTGACTTCCGTTGATCCAACACCAGTATATTTTTTCATTTCCGCATTGCTGATATTAAGATCATTTTCCGCTAGTGTATCCATTGCCGGACAACCGTAATTAAAAACTGTATCGGCATACTCTCCCATTTTAATAACTCTTTGTCTGGCATCTTCACTGCACACAAAATGATAGTCGGCCATTTTTGTAATAGCATGACGAACTCTGTCATCAATATTACCGCTGACTTCGCCTCCCTGTATGTGTATTAAGGGAATATTCATATAAACAGCAGCAATTGATGTCGACATTGTTTCAAAGCGATCTGCAATCGTTACAATCATATCGGGTTTTAAATCACAAAAAACAGTGGATAATTCAACAATACCTAATCCTGTTGATTTAGCTTGAGTAAGCAAGCTCTCACCTTCGATAATATAATTTATACATCGTAGTGGCTCAAATCCATCAGCCTTAATAACGTCGACCGCTTTACCAAAACGGTCTAGCAAAGTTGATGCTCCAACAACTAATTGCAATTCCATATCAGGATGCTGCTGGATTGCCCTCATCATCGTTTTGGCTCTACCATAATTCGCTCGACTGGCGATAACAATACATACTTTTAGCATCTATTCGATATCCTCTTCTTTTAAAAAATCATATTTCGATAATGATTTATTTAATTTTTTGCCTATTACATTCAGATATTTATTACACTCAATACCTTTTCCCGCTGGTTTTTTTGATTCAAGATCATTAATCGTTAATTTATGGTATTTAGGTAGAGATTCTCTGACAGAAAGTGATCGGCCAAACATTGCTTTTAGATCAGGCTGGACATGCTCTTCTTGTTTCTCAACAGGGTTTTTATTTATAGTTTCATGAGCCCTAATAAATTTAACAAGCGATGTCATTTCTTCAATTGTTAAAGAGGATGTCGTATCTGGACCAAACATACGCTTATCAAATACAACATGGTTTTCAATAATAGTAGCGCCCTTCACTGCTGCAATAGCTGATGGATAAATAGTCCCTGAATGGTCAGACAAACCAACATCCACTTTAAAACGCTTAGAATATTCACTTAAATTATTCAAACCTACATTCTCTAAAGGAGTAGGATACTGTGTGGTGCATTGCATGAGGGTGATTTGATCACGGTAAGGCTTAAGGTGCTCTAACGTTGCTCCAATTTCCTGATAGCTACTCATTCCTGTTGAAATAATAAGTGGCTTACCCGTATAAGCAATACGATCGAGAAGCAAATAGTTATTAATATCGCCAGAACCGACTTTGTAACGCTTGACCCCTAATTTTTCTAGCAACTCAACAGCTGCTATTGAAAAAGGTGTACTCATAAACTCTAAGCCAGATTGCTCACAATGATTACGTATTTCAGCCCATTGCGCTTGAGTAAAGGACATACGTTGCCAGTAATCATATCGAGTTGAGTCTTGCTTTGAAAAATGAACCCGAAAAGGCTCATCTATACTGCTTTCAGCTTCAGCAATATGGGTCTGAAACTTAACCGCATCAGCACCTGTGGTTGCTACTGCATCTATGTAGGCATGCAATAAACCTAAGCTACCATCATGTGCCTGGCCTATTTCTGCAATAATGAAAGTATGGTCACTGCTATTCAAATTTCACCCTGCTTTTCGATATATGTCAAAAATATGTCGCTCAGTAGCAACATATTTTCACTTTGTACCGAAAATGCAGAATCTATACCAAGAGTGATAAAGCCAGGCAATTTGTTATTTTTATTAGAAAAGAAATTAGAGGTTAATATGTTACATTTCACGCCATGCACTACTGATCTCTGTGATCAATTGAGTACATTCATCTAAAATAGCTGGATCATTTTTCATATGAGCTTGCCATAGACGACGCTGCACATAATCATATATACCATCCAGACGACTAGATAAATCTCCACCCTGCTCTTGATCTAATGACTCGCGTAGGCCAAATAAAATACTGATTGCCTTATTTACTCGATCATTCTTTAGCTCTATATTTTTCTGCTCCATCGCACCTTTCACTTGAGCAATACGTTCAAGGAGGCCATCGAAGAGCATTTGAATTAGATCATGAGGACTAGCACTCGCTACTGCCGCTTTAACTTTAACATCACCGTAACTTTTTAGAGCAACCTGTGCGTTCACTACAACCTCCAAGTGGGCTTTAATACATGGTTATAGTAGTTATCGACGAACAGTAACAAAACTTTAGATACAAAAGAAAAATATTGAGGTAATTAATTATCATTATTTGCATTGAGAGAATTAACAAAACCTTCAAGAAAAGAACTGCTGCTTTGTAAACTCCGCACAATAGCTTCCATAGCAATGAATTGAGACGTTAAGCGTTCTTGATAAGCTTCTATACGGCGGTCCAATCGTGACTGATCACTGTCCAAGTCTTCTAGATCACTCTCCAATGATGTTTCACGTAAATTAATAACACCAGAATTTCCGAGAAATTGGTCAATCAACAAGTCTAACTCTCCACCAAACCCACGTGAGAAATTAACTGTTGCAGGTGTAGATGTAGCATTTTCACCAATCAATAATGCTAGACTCTCGCCAGGTTCACCTAAAGCCGGTAAAAGCACATTGCCAGAACCAAAACCAGCAACACCATTGACTGTACCTGCTACATTTATACCTGTTGTTGCTATTCCGCCTGCTAAGCCAAGATCTGCAGCGTTAACACCCACATCCGCTACACTAACAGTAGAGCTTGACCCATAGCGACGAGACTCAATAGTGAAAACATTCGTATCAGAGTCATAAGACACATCAGCTCTGGCTCCCGCAGCAGCTAGTACAGAATCTGCATTAATTTGCGATTCAATTTCTGCAGCCACAGCATCGAGGTCTGCATAAGTGCCACTATCAAGACTAATTGTTCCGGAAGTTGTTCCGTCCAATGTAATGGTAAAATCATATGCAGTCGTATTACCGCCGGTGGTAGCCCCTTGAGTTGCAGAACCTGTTGTAATACCCAATGTTGCCGCCTGAGAACCCACAGCGGTTGCATTAGCAATGGTTGAACTAACGCCTGTTGAATTTGAAGTGATAACAAACTGAGTACCATTGTGAGCCACTGTTACTGCTGCTCCAGCCCCACTCAATGTTGCATCACCATTGATTTGAGTTTGTAGGTGAGAGGCCAAGTCATTAAAGGTGGCATAAGTACCCGGTGTCACACTAATAGTACCTGATGTTGTTCCATCCACGGCTATTGTAAAGTCATAATCATTAGCTCCACCTGTACCCGCTGTTGCAGTGCCTGTACTGATCCCCAATTGGTCAGCATTAGTACCAACAGCTGTTAAAGCAACAGAGGATGATGCTCCCGTTGTAGAAGAGGTAAATACAAAACGATCGGTGCTATAGGCAACTGTAACACCAGAAATATTGGCATCGTTATTGATTGCTGTTTGTATTGCCGTTGCTAATGCATCATTATTGGCATAATCAGTAACAGGGATACTGATATTACCTGCTGAAGCAACACCATCAACAGTAATTGTAAAATCATAATCAGTAGCAGCAGCTCCTTGAGTTAACAAATCAAGAGGGATCGTTTCCGCCCCACCGGTAAAATTACCTGATACCGCCAAAAAGCTTGCTAATGTCGCTGTTGGCGCTGCACCAGTTAACGTAGCACTGGTTGGAACGTCTGCAGCTAATCCCGCAATAATACCTGCTCCAACTGTAGTTCCCACAAGATTACCTTGAGTCGGGGGTTGAGAAATTACAACCGTATACTCACCTGTTGCCGTATTATCACCGAAACTATTAATAGAGATTTGATCGGTAGAAGATTCAGTCACAGGAATAAATAGTTGTTTAAATAAATCGTAGTTATTATTTACTGCATCAGTAAAGTCATCTTCATTAATAGACAAAGTGCCATCTAATTCTGTGCGGATACCTACATTTGTTAATGCAGTAAAGGTACTATCCAAACCTTGAACATCAGCAACTAATAATGACCGAATTTGTGATGGCATTGTTTTCGCTAAAGTATCATTTGCCAAGCTGCCAAACTCATTAGTTTCGTCATTAACACCGATTAAAGGTTCTAAAGTTTCTAAAAATAAATTATAGGCTTCTACAAAATCTCTTACAGCGGTTTGAGCCGCACTTTTATCTTCTTCAATACTGACATTAACGGTTTCACCAGTGCCAGTAACACCTGATAATGTATATTCAAAACCTTCGATAACATCATTAATCGTATTACTTGATCGTGTCACAGCTAATCCATTAATAGTAAAAGCGGCATCTTGCCCTATTTGATTCTGAGTCATTTGAAAAGCTGAGGTATTAAATGCAAAACGGGACAAACCATTAGCATCCGTATCATTAGCATCACTATCAGCTACCGATATTTGTAATTGATTATTTAAACCAGATTCCGCTCGAACCACTAATCGATAACCAGAACCATCATTCACTATACTGGCTTGCACACCAAAATTTGCATCATTAATAGCCGCTGCTAAGCCATTTAATGAATTATTGGTATTATCAATGGTGATTGTTTGCGGTGTCTTCGTTGTGTCTTCAGTAAATGTTGTAGGGTCTGCAGGAGGAGTTACAACATCATAGCTACCAAAATTGAAAGTAAGTGTCCCTAAACCTACGGCATCGCTTGGATCCGTAAATGTTGCATCTGTCGATAACGACTGTGATTGGGCTAATTGAGAGACAGTAAATGAATAGTCTCCGGTTTGAGCCTCAGGTTCAAGGCTAACAGGAATAAATGCAGAACTATCTGTGAATGCAGCACTTTTTGTATTAAAAGTATCTGCATTACCCATAGCCTGTGCAGCATCTTGTAAAGTAGACAATGCACTACTTAGCAAACCAAAGTCAGAAATTTGGGTTTGAGTTGTTTCACGGTTATTGTCAATACGCTCTTGTGGAGCAGCGCGCTCTACTTCAACTAATTGATTCACTAATGCTTGGGTATCGATGCCGGAACCAGCACCCAGTAAATTAACAATGTTTTGCGACATAGTATCCTCCGCAAAATATAACGCTAATGCAGCATTAATTTAATTGTAGTAGAAACAGCAAAAGGTGTATTAAAAAACACACCTTTCACTATACTTTGCTTCATCTAAGAAATGCTAAGACATTTAATTATTTACAATAAATAATATTTAACCATGAGCATCTAATAAATGTAGAGTTTGATTTTCTTTCAAGTTTTGTGCCAAACTTAAGAAAATATCCTCTGGTATTTGACGAATTAACTCCCCTGATTCTTTATCCCGCACACGAATCACTGTTATCCCTGAGTCTTCATCAACACTAAAGTGTAAATCACGCTGAATAGATTGAACATACTCATTTATTTCCGTAACGGCCTGTTCAATTTCAACAGCTGCGATCTCTTCTATCTCTGCAGGGTCCGGCTTCGCCTCCTTGACCGGCAACTCTTTACCGCCAGGCGGTAATTCTTTTGCAGTGTCAACACCCTGTGAAGAAGCAGCACGCGCAACCAAAGGTGTGGTTATTTGTGATGTTCTTACTTCATTCATGGGTTATTACCTCATACTTCTTTGATGAAGTTATTGGTAACCAACAACTTCATCATGACTAAGGCACCCTCAACTAAATTAGTTAAGGAGTGACAACACCTGTTGAGGACGAGCATTAGCTTGAGCCAAGATGGCCTGCGAAGCTTGTTGCAGTACTTGTGACCGACTCAAGGCTGCTGTTTCTGCAGCAAAGTCTGCATCGACAATCCGCGACCGCGCTGCTGATGTATTTTCAACAACATTCGATAAGTTAGACACCGTAAAGTCGAGCCGGTTATTGACCGCACCCAAATCTGCACGAACCGAGTTAATCTCTTCTAAAGCGACATCGATCACATCAATCGCACTTTGAGCACCACTGATGGTTGAGATATCGATACCCGATACAGAATCACCAGCATTAGCAGAATTGTTAGATTCAACAAGACCTGTTGCTGCAAAGGTAGCAGTACCATTCAAGTCAATAGAAATTTCACTGCCATCAACAGAATTAAGGACAAGAGTCCCTGTTGTACCCACTGCTGCAGCAGTTGTCGATGCCACAACACCATGCTCACCTGACTGAGCATTAATCGCTGTTGCTAATGCGGCTAAATGGACACCCGTACCTGTTGTAGCGGCAATACCACTGATAGAAACTCCATTAATTGAAATATCACCTGCAGTAATAGCAACACCGGTTGTACCTACAGTGGCACTAGTGATATTGGAATCTGTGCGGATATTAACACCTAGCTGTGTTGCAATTGTTGAAGCATCAGAACCAGTAATAGAGATATCTACATTCTCTACAGCGCTATCAGTAATTTCGAACTCTAATGATGCATAAGCAACTGTAGAATCAGCAAAACCAGAATCACCGTTATCCGTAGCAACCGCATGTGCTATCGTCAGTTGTGCTGCATTTTCAGCGTTTAATTGTAAACGCCCATCATCATTCAAACTTGCAGTGATGGTGCCACCAGTAACATCATTAATTTTATCAACAAGCTCAGTCAAACTACCGGTATTAGTAATATTAAAATCTTGAGTTTGCCCATTTAAATCGATAACAGTTAAGTCAAGACGATCAGTACCGCTTAAAATACCAGTACCATCAGCCGTTGCGGTTACTTCAAGGAAGCTTGACGTTTCTACACCAGATACCGCTGCATTAATAGTGTCAAGCACGCCTTGCAATGTAGTCTGACCAGAAAGATCACCAACATTTTGATTATTAATTGAAACAATGCCGTCAGTTCCTTCGATACTAGCAACATTGGTTGCCAAGTTAGCAGTCATCGCAGCGCCAACCACATCCGCACTAGTACCACTACCTAAGCCTTTTGAATCCAGCGTACCCACCTCAACAGCGATTGTTTCGTTGGCTTCTGCACCAACTTGTAGATTAATTTCACCCAAAGTGCCATCTAAAATAGTTTGGCCATTAAATGATGTGCTTTCTGCGATACGATCAACCTCAGCTTTTAGCTGCTGAACTTCTGCATCCAGTGTTGCACGATCAGAATCTGAATAGATGCCGTTAGATGCTTGAATAGATAGTTCACGCATACGTTGCAAAATATTGGTGGTTTCATCCAATGCACCTTCTGCAGTCTGGATCAGTGAAATACCATCATTTGCATTACGAATCGCTTGATCCAAACCGCGAATTTGTGATGTTTGTCGATTAGAAATTGCTAAACCTGCGGCATCATCACCAGCGGAATTAATACGACGACCGGAAGCCAAACGTTCACTGGCCTGATCCAGATCCGCACCCGAATTCATCAACTGACGCTGTGCGTTTAGTGATGCAATGTTACTGTTAATCATTAAAGGCATTGTGGCCTCCTACTTCTTCGTTAAAAAACGCCAACCTTTGGGCTGACTGACTGGCGACGCCAGAAAAAATTCTAATGTCTGAAGAGGGTATCGACTAAAAAAATTATGCCTTTAATCAATGAATATAGGAGGGGAAAAAATAATATTTATAGGAAAATTTATAAGTTATTGTTTTCATTATATTTTTAATCTGGAGGGACAAAAAATTGACATTTTTCATGACTAAAAATAAGAAAAGACCATGCTATAAAGCAAAAAAACTCTAAAAAAGTAATAAAAAATCCGGTGTCGTAGCACCGGATTTAGAAAAAACGAGAAATACTATGATTATTGCAAGAGCTGTAATACCTGCTGTGGCCTCGCATTTGCCTGTGCCAACATTGCTTGTGACGCTTGTTGCAATACCTGCGCTCGACTCAATTGAGCAGACTCTGCAGCAAAATCTGCATCGATAATTCGCGAACGGGATGCCTCCGTATTTTCAACGACATTAGCTAAGTTACTCATTGTAAATTCAAGCCTATTATTAACTGCACCTAAATCTGCCCGAATTGAATTAATCGTTTCCAATGCAACATCAATGATATCTAAAGATTCCTGCGCACCGTCAGCAGTGTCTATTGATATTGCTGATACAGTATCACCGACACTTGCAGCATTATTAGTTTCAACAAGACCTGTTGCCGCAAATGTTGCTGTTGTTCCTAAATCAATTGCAATTTCAGAACCATCAACAGAATTTAGAACCAGTGTACCCGATGTTGCTGTTGCTGCGGCTGTCGTACTTGCCACAACACCATGCTCTCCTGATTGAGCATTAATCATTGCAGCCAATGCCGCTAAATGGACGCCGGTTCCTGTAGTCGCCGTCATTCCACTTAGGCTAACACCATTAATAGAAATATCACCTTCCGTTATCGCCACACCAGTGGTACCTAACGTTGTTGTTGTGATATCCGAGTCAGTACGTGCATTAATACCATACGCCTGAGCAACTAAAGAAGCATCTGATCCACTTAAAGCAATATCAACATGCTCAACAGAGCTATCAGTCACTTCAAAAGTTAATTGGGGCCGATAAGTGGCAGCCCCAATACCAGTATTGGCTGCAGTAGCACCGGTATATGAAACAACAATATCCTCACCAGTTGTTGTCGATAAAACCAGACGACCGTCATCATTTAAATCTGCTTCAATCGTTCCACCCGTCACTGAATTAATCTTATCTGCTAAATCAGTCATACTGCCTGTTTCACCGATTATAAATGTCTGATCATTTCCATTAAGGTCAGTCATTGTCAGTGTCATCGTATTTGCTCCACGCAATACTCCATCACCATCTGCAGAACCGGTTACCTCAATAAAAGCACTGGCTTCTACACCGCTGACATTTTCATTTATTTGATTCAATACACCTTGCAAAGTTGTCTGACTAGATAAGTCACCCACATTTTGTCCGTTAATCGTAATAATGCCATCAGTGCCCTCAACCGTTGCAACAGCAGAGGCTAAGGAAACACCCATAACAGCACCAACTACATCTGCACTAGTACCACCACCTAATGTATCTGTATCCATCGCAGTAATACTTAAATCAATAGTGTCTCCCGCTTCGGAGCCAACCTGTAGAGTCACATCACCTAAGCTACCATCTAATAATGGCTGACCATTAAAGGTGGTACTTTCGGCAATTCGATCAAGTTCTGCCTTAAGCTGTTGTACTTCTGCATCAAGAGTTGAGCGATCCGCATCGGAATAAATACCATTTGCAGACTGAATGGCAAGCTCTCGCATACGCTGTAGAATATTTGTCGTTTCATCCAGTGCACCTTCAGCAGTTTGGATCATTGACACACCGTCATTTGCATTTCGAATAGATTGATTCAAACCCATAATCTGTGAAGTCATACGATTGGCAATGGCTAAACCTGCTGCATCATCAGCTGCATTGTTAACTCGCCTACCCGATGACAAGCGCTCCATAGCCTGATCTAACTCCATACCTGATTTAACCAATTGCCGCTGCGAGTTCAATGACGATACATTGGTATTAATTACTAGTGGCATAACAGTCTCCTATTAAGATGTATTACCAATTGAACCCAGCTGAGCCAGGCTTTTGATCGTAAATTAAAATACAATTTAAAGTTGCAATCTTCTTTTCTTACTACTCTCTTAACTTAAAAAGTGTTTTCAAATTGCTCTCAAGGTGTAATATTGCAACCACTGTGCCAATTTCAAAAAATAGTAATAATTTCGTTAAAACAGCCTATTTCATACCAAAAAAACGTAAATCTTCTACACTTAAGCTTGTTAACGGCAAATCAAGCTGCAATTCATTGCCGCTTTGCCGCCATTTAAAAACATCAAAGAATATGACGAACTATTACCAGCAATTACTAATACTCACCCAATCGATGTTGCTAGATAGCGAACAAAAAAACTGGGACTCCTTTGCTTTAGCGGAACATAAACGCCAACAGCTAATAGAGACGATAAAAATAAACCCTTCAATAGAAAATCAGTCAGACATTGATACTCTTAAAGAAATTGTTAGTATCAATAAGCGATTGAAAAAAATTACAGATGCTGACTATAACAAGCATGCGCAATCTCTATTAGAATTTAATCGAAGTCTAAAAAAAAGTTCTTTATATAGTGAATAACTTTCTCTAAATGGAAGAACATGAACAAACGCTTATAAACGATTAATCAGACTTAATTCACTCACACGTAAAAAACTTGCCTGAGAAGCTTGTAACACTAATGACTCTAATGAGAGCCGAGTGGTTGCCTCAGCATAATCAAGGTTTTGAATATCCGATAAAATTTCTTCTGATACTAATTTAGTATCGAGATGTAGCTCTTTTGTGCTTTCCAAAGTATTATTTCTAGCACCAATTTTCGTGACCGTCTCGGAAAGTGTATCTTGCGCATTCGACAAATTGGTAATGGTCGCAGCAACGACGCTTTCAACTCGATCGATTGAGGCCTGACTACCATCGTAACCAGTCATCGCATTGCGGAATCGCATGAGTGTCGTAAGCACATCTTGTGTATCTGTCGAATCAATAAATAATTGATCACCTGCAAGCCCAGCGCCAGTATCTGCTGATGCTGGGTTACCAGTAATACGTATACTGACACCGTTATAAATTAATTCTTCACCAGCTATATATCGATGGTTGGCTTCAATAATTTTTCCTGTCGAACGTTCAATCACCGTAAAGTTTTTTCCTGGAGGCCCTATATCAGCATCTTCATTAAACTGAATGATAATATCCTCCGGATAGAACTCATCATAAGCTGCTTGATCAACAACTTCACCAATAGATATTGATACAGGAGGATTAGATCGGTTATTAGGGTCAACAGATGTGATAATAGTATTTGAGCCACTGGGCACATCAACGAATAATGCTTTACCAGAATCACTGGCTTCAATATTGGTATTATTATCAATCTTAATTTTTATTTGTCCCTCGTCTCCAACGAACTGAAATCCATTAGTGCTATCACCAATAAAAGCAGGTGATTCACTTTTGTATCCTGCAAAAATATAATCACCATTCGAATTTCGTGTATTCACAATATTAAATAGTTCATCCAACCGAGCATCAACTTCACTGGCTAATGCAGAATATTCACTAGCTGACAAGCTGGCTGTATTACCTGCTTGTACTGCTAATTCTTCTATACGTTGAAGTAAATTATTTGCACCATTCAGTGTTGACTCTTCAAGCGATAAGTTGTTTTCAGCAATAGTGATATTTTTATTATACTGTTCAACTAGGTTTAAATTATTATTGAGTTGCTGAATGCGTGTCGCAGCAACTGGATCATCAGCTGCCGATAATACTCTCTTACCTGACGACAATTGTTCCTGTGTCTTAACAATGGCTTGATTTGCATCAGCCATGCTATTTCGTGCAAGATTATAAATATGCAGGCTAGAAATTCTCATTACATTCTCCAAATCATGCACTCAGCATAATTCTTAGTTTTTACCTATTAAAAGCTATTCAATAACCGATCAAATAAATCTCGTGCAACATTAATCACTTGTGCATTGGCAGAATACAGTTGCTCGAAGCGAATAAGATCAGCAGCTTCTTCATCTAAATTAACACCTGAGACAGAATCACGCAGGCTGATGGTTTGATTAAGTACATCTTCAGCCGCCTCTTTACTTGCACTGGCCGTACTGGTTTTAATGCCCACGGTTTCCAATAAACGATTATAGGAGTCGCCAAATGTCTGATTAGGTCCACTTGTGGTTGAACCCGCAATAGAGTCCGATCGTTGTAACTCGACCATTGCCAAACCATTACGATTATCTGATGCAGCGTCGGTATTAAAATCAAGAGTAAACGTATCTCCAGCACTGGCTGCACCAGTAATATTTGCTTGAATACCCCTATAAGAACTGGAAGCAGTAATTGCACCAAAAATAGCACTAGGTGTGGGGGCTGTTGTCATCGCAATATTACTGGCAAGGTTTACGTCGATACGTCCACCGACTAACACCTCTGTCGCTGTACCTGCACCCACACCGGTCATAACCACATCGGCATTCGTTCCATCATTGACTTCAATGACTTCACCAACCGCGGCTTCTAATTGTACTGTTAAGTCATCACCACGAGTCGAGTGTACTTGGATATAAAATTCATTAGCTACTGCATCAAAAGCACTGACTGCATAAATTCCTAAGTTTTCTAGATTTGCGTTACTATTAATTTGCTCAGCAAGGTAATCATTAAAATCTTCCCCGCTGTTTAGCGCTGGTGATGGCACATCGGCATTAATTACACCTGCGGTGTAACCGACTAAATCTTCACCATTTAAAGTAACCTGCAAAGGAGCTGTTAATGAAACAGTAAAGTCTCTTAGCTCCAAATAATTAAAAGCAGTTGCACTGACACCATCAATATTGTCCAGTAATCCGGCAGTTGTCCGCGCACTCGCATCCAATGTGGAAAAAACATTTTGTGAGCTCGTCGCTCCAGTTACTGGATCTGTTGTCGTAAATGTAAATGTTTCTGCAGGATAACCATTCGCACCTGCACCAGCAGCAACTTCAGTACTCCCACCTGGCAAACCTAAAGAGGCGCCACTACTCACTACCGTAGTTTGTCCATTATCGGTAGCGAATAAACTATTTTGTATTCCAGGAACATAAATCTGATTACGAATCGGAGGATTAAGCTGTACCGGGTTAGCTGGATCAGAATTATCCAAAATATCGTAAGATGTTGGCGTTGTAAATTGGACAATTAATGGGGGAGACATTTGCCCTACTTGATTAGTTAATAAACCAATCGCTGTACCAGAAGCATTGGTTAAACTAAGAACTTCACCTGCAGAAATTTCAGCATTACCTAAATTTCCCAAGCTTGTATTAGTTAGTACAGGGCTACCCAATGCAATATCTGAAGCCTGTAGCGGCATTACAGAGAAATCTCGTGCACCGTAACGGGTGGGTTGAATTAAAAACTCATCATTACTGCTAAATGTGCCTGATGTTATATCAAATGATAAACCATCAAATGTAATACTTCCGGGAAAAGCAGGTAAAGTACCTGATGACACTTCTACACTATCATTTAATCGAACAACGCTATAATTATTTGAACCACCAATTGATAACCGATAATTACTGGACGTTAATTGTGTTGTATCCGTAATATTTAGATCGACAACCTGGTCATTAGTTTGATTATTGCTACTAGGCGCTATACGCCCTACAGAGGCAGCATCACTATTAATATCGAAGAATAAATTTTCTCCAAATGTATTATTTAAGGTAATGCCCTGTTGCTGTAATTCATTGAATTCGTCAGCAAGTACTATTGCAACTCGGCCTAAATCGTTTAAGGTTGGTTGAATAACAGTTTGTTCAACATCTAACAAACCACCTACTTCTCCACCCGATAAAAGATTAGTGATTGGAGGCGATGATTCAGAAATATAAATTTCTGCTTGCAATGGATTAAATTCATTTTCTCTTAAAATTAAATCTGTCGAACTGCTACCAACAATTAAAGGGATTCCATTACCAACAGAAACATTGACTTGATTACCTTGATCTACAACTTGCACCGAGACAAGTTCCGATAAAGATCGTAGTGCTTCATCTCTTTGATCAAGCAAATCATTAGGAGGGTTAGATCCCGAGGAACCAATAGCATCGCTAATAGAGCGGTTTAAAGTCGCAATTGTTGATGTTAATCGATTAATACTGCTGACAGCTGTTTCCAAGCCCTGATTAACACTATCACTAATCGTATTAACACGTTCATATAGCGTATTAAATCTATCAGCTAGATTTTCAGATTCGCTAATCAATAATTGTCGTGAAGGAGTTGATGTAGGATCATCGGTCACATTTTGTAATGCGGAAAAAAAAGAGTCCAAGCCTTGAGTTAAACCTGTAGACTCATTAGCTAGAATATCATTGAGCTGTAAAATATGCTCACTATAAGCACTCATTTCATTGTATAAACTGGTATCTTGCCTAACTTGACCAATGACAAACTCATTAACAACGCGCTCTATTCGAGAGGTATAAGACCCGTTACCTAAATATCCGATGCCTGATGATGTTCCACCTGCTGAGCTAATCTCAGTTGTTTGACGACTATAGCCCTCAGTATTTGCATTAGCAATATTATGGCCAGCCGTGCGTAGTGCGTTTTGACTAACACGTAAACCACTAATACTTACACCTAATACATCACTAGCCATTGTCGTATCTCTAACTCATTAATTTAATAAATAGCGGTCCAGTATGCTGCTGACTTTTTTAGCATACTGTGGATCTGTCGCATAACCTGCATTTTGTAACTCTGCGATAAATGCATGGCTATCATCAGCAACGGTTAATGCTTTTTGATAACGAGGCTGCTCTAAAAATTGTTGATAATCTTTAAACGATTCCGCAATACTTTCATAGCGCCTGAAATTTGCAGACTCTTTTGCGGCAACGCCCTCACGGTATTCTATCGTAGGAACATTAACAGAATGCCCTTCCCAGCGGCTGTCTGCTTTAATATTGAATAAATTAAATGAATGCTTACCATAACGATCACGAATAGTATGCTCACCCCAACCGGTTTCCAAAGCAGCTTGCGCAACCAATAACCGAGGGTCTACTCCCATTTCTTCCGCGACTTTTTTAGCATGTGGCATCATCGCTTGAATGAAGTCCTCGGGGGTTTTTATCGCGTCTAAAGTATGGCCATCCTCTTTCCTTTGCTTAATCACGCCTAATGGCTCTTTATAAGGATCAGGAAATAATTGCCTCAATGGATCATTCAATTGAAGAGTCACTTCATTTGAATCCCTATCACTTAGTGATGTGTTATTCGGAATGTAGCTTTGACTTAGTTGACGATAAAGCGCATCAGCAATACCCATACCCTTACCTTGTGATAAGGATAAACTTAGCTGGTTATCCAACATATCTTTATGAAAATTAACTTCAAAACTGTTTAATGGGTTATCTTTTGCAAATACATCATTCGCAGCACGCATGCTTTTCAACATCATCTGCATAAACATAGATTCAAACTGTTGTGCAATTTCACGCAATGCTAAATCTTTATCCTCATTCCCCAGCTGTCGAATATTATTCAACTGATTTAAATCCGTATACGACTGCTGTGCTTGTATACGATTTGTTTCTGTAGGTAAGTGATTCATTCTTTATTGCCTAATTTATTTCAACCTAGCTTCTTATATAAATAGCCTTTTATATAACAACCAATTCTGCTTTTAAGGCACCGGCTTGTTTCAGCGCTTCCAGTATTGCCATTAAATCACCAGGAGCGGCACCAACATCATTAACAGCGCGAACCAGTTCATCCAAAGTTGGCCCAGGGGAAAATCTAAACATAGGGTTTATTTGCTGTTCTGCACCGACATTACTGCTGGGCAAAACAACGGTAGTGCCACTTGCCAATGCTTCGGGTTGGCTCACTTCAACATCTTCAGAAACGGTAACGGTTAAACTACCGTGTGTAACGGCAACTGGAGCAACTCGAACATGATTACCAACAACAATGGTGCCTGTGCGCGAGTTAATAACAACTCTAGCTGCCTCTTCACCTGGGCGAACTTCAAGATTTTCCAGTAAAGAAATAAAATCAACTCGTTGTGATGGATCTTTTGGCCCATTCACTTGTATAGACATAGCATCAGTTGCACGTGCGACATTGGGTCCCAATAAATCATTAATGCTATCTGCAACACGTTTGGCGCTGGTAAAATCCGCTCTATGAAGGTTAAAAACAATGGGCTGTCCAGAAGCAAATGCTGTTGGTATGGCACGTTCAACAGAGGCACCATTGGGAATACGACCAACACTGGGAACATTAATCGTTAATCTAGAACCATCAGCCCCTTCAACGCCTAAGCCTCCAACCACTAAATTACCTTGACCCAATGCATAAACATTACCGTCTACACCTTTTAATGGTGTCATTAACAAGGTTCCACCACGCAAACTTTTCGCATTGGCAATTGAAGACACTGTAATATCGATTTGTTGTCCGGGCTTCGCAAAAGCAGGGAGTTCCGCATGAACGGCAACAGCTGCAACATTTTTCAGCTGTAAACGCGCACCTTCAGGTATCGCAATACCGAACTGCTTTATCATGTTCAAAAAAGATTCTGTCGTAAAAGGCGCCTGATTTGTTTGATCACCGCTACCGTCTAAACCCACAACCAAGCCATACCCTACTAGTGGGTTACTGCGAACACCGGAAATGCTGGTAATATCTTTAATGCGTTCAGCATAAGTGTTAAGTGAGATAAAAATCAGAATAAAAAAAGCAAAGCCGTATTTTGTAAACATAGTGACTTCCAAAAGACTATTGTTAAAAAGGCCAGTAAGGACTGTTAAAGAAGCGGCTTAACCAGCCCATTTGTTGTGAGCTCGCCAGCTCTCCTGTACCGCTATATGCAATACGAGCATTCGCTAATTTTGTTGAAGACACCATATTGCTTAAAGTGATATCTGCAGGTCTTAGCATGCCGCTGATACGAATATATTCATCACCACGATTAAGTGTCATCCATTTTTCACCCTTCACCATCAAGTTACCATTAGGCATGACATCTGTAATTGTGACGCTAATATTGCCTTGTAATCGGTTGCTTTGATCTGCACTGGCATCACCGGCAAATTCTCGCGATTGAGCAACAGAAGTTGGCAACGTGACTTCGCCTATAAGAGGCAATTTTTTAGTTAAGTCTTTACCTAATATTGTGCCGGCGCCGTTCTCTAATAGAGAATGGTCTGTCTCCTTATCAACCGCAACAGCACTGGACTTCGAAGATACTGTTCTTTCATCCAAAACAATCGTAATAATATCTCCTACTCGGTGACTGTTTGTATTGCCAAATAAAGACATACCATACCCTGCCACATATAAACTCCCCTCTTCGGGTTTCGGTTTAGATGCAGAAGGTGCAATCACTGGAGCAAAGCTTGGGTCATCTGGTTTTACTGGTATTCCTCCCCCGCAAGCGGAAAGGAATACAGCTGAAGTGACTATTGATATTGCTTTTAAGAAATAACTCATTGCCTTAACTCAATTTATAAATTTTGTGAAATAAATTGCAACATTTGATCAGCAGTCGATACTACTTTTGAATTCATTTCATAAGCACGTTGAGTCGTAATCATATTGACCATCTCTTCTACCACATCAACATTTGAGTTTTCCAGCGAACCTTGAATAATCTCACCTAAACCATTAAGACCAGGTGTGCCAGTCTGTGCATCACCGCTGGATGCTGTGGCTATAAATAAATTGCCACCTAAGGATTGCAAACCTGCAGGATTAACAAAATCAGCCAACTGGATATCACCCAATTGTTGTGGAGCAGCTTGGCCAAACACATTAGCAGAGACAACGCCATCCGTACTGATCGTGATATTGCTCGCATTTTCAGGAATGGTAATATTCGGTTGAAACAAATAACCATTAGCATTGACGATATCGCCATTATTATTTAAGTGAAATTCACCATTGCGTGTATAAGCCGTTTCACCATTGGGTAGCTGGATTTGAAAAAAACCACGATTGCTAATGGCCATATCAAGCCCTTGTTCCGTTACTTGTAAACTACCACCTGTAAATTGCTTTTGAGTCGCAACGACTCGTACGCCTGTACCGACCTGTAGGCCTGAAGGTAGTTGAGTATCTTGAGATGATTGTCCACCTGGCTGGCGCTGAATTTGATAAAGCAAATCTTCAAAGTTAACATGATCTCGTTTGTAACCCACTGTCGCGGCATTCGATAGATTATTAGAAATCGTAGCCAATTTGACATCTTGAGCGGCCAAACCGGTTTTACTAATATAGAGTGCTGCGTGCATAATAATTCTCTCTTTTCTTTATTAATTTGGAAAACATCCTTATTTTTCTAAATAGATTAGTAATCCAATCACTGCCTAACCATTACTCTGCAATAATCGCGCCGATGCTTCGGAGTTTTGTTGGGCTGTCTGCATAAGCTTTACTGACATTTCATATTGGCGAGATAGTGTCAGTACTCTCATTAATTCTTCCATTGGATTAACATTGCTTCCCTCAAGAAAACCCGAGCTAATGGTGACATTAGGGTCTGCAAAAATTTCATCTTCCTGATTTTTAGCGTACATTAGGCCATCACTTTTCTTTTGTAAGTCTTCTACAGCTGGGTCAACCAATTTAATTCGTTCAACTTCCGTCAATGCATCTGGTGGTGCACCTTTGAGTACAATACTAATAATTCCATCGGCACCAATTTCTATTTTTTGAAACTCTGGAATAGCAATAGGCCCGGCATTGCCCATCACCGGCAAACCATTGCCTGTACGTAATATGCCTGCATTATCAATTGTTAAGTTGCCGACTCGCGTATAAGCCTCTTGCTCATCAGCACCTTGCACAGCAATAAAACCGTCGCCTTCAACAGCAATATCCATATCACGTCCTGTTTGAATCATAGGTCCGGGGGCAAAATTTATCGCAGGACTCTCAGCTAATGCATAAGCGCGGCTTGCATGGCCATCACCATAGTAAACTCCCATACTTCTTGCCTGCTCAAAGTCAGCACGAAAACCCGTGGTATTAGCATTAGCCAAATTGTTAGCCCTGACAGACTGCCCAATCATATTGTTTTTAGCCGCTGACATAGCGATGTAAAGTGCTTTATCCATAGTTACAACCTGCTGTTTTTTTGGCTTAGCCAGTAATCATATGGAAAATTGCAAGAAGAGTGCCAAATTTCAATAAACAAAAATAAACGTATATAAGAAAAGAAAATAGAAAGGGTTATTTAATAAAAAGCCACGGGTGATATAGAACTGAAGCAATATATCACTGCGGCTTTATAAATTTTACAAAAAGTTGATTAACGTAAATTGATAATAGTTTGTGTGGTTTGATCAGCAGTTTCAATGGTTTTTGCGCTGGCCTGAAAATTACGTTGAGCAATAATTAGGTTAACAAGCTGCTCAGATAAGTCGACATTAGAATCTTCTAAAGCACCAGACTGAATTAAGCCTAATGACGCAGCACCAGGCGCATTAATAACCGGCTCACCAGACTCAGATGTTTCTGCCCATGAGGTATCGCCTAATGCTTGTAAGCCTTGAGTGTTTGGGAAGTCAGCTAAAATTATTTGCGCTAACACCCTATTTTGCCCATTGGTATAACGCGCAAAGATTCTGCCATCATCATCAATATTAATCCCGGCTAAACGACCTGTTGAGGTACCATCCTGATTTAGAGAGCGCACTTCAAAATCAGCGCCTACTTGAGTACTACCAGCCATAGAAACATTAAACACAACTGGAGTCGCTGCCGCTGGGGTAGCACCAGTCACCGTGCCACTCGAGTCGACGGGAATCCAGTTATCAATGGTAATATCCCCTGTACCAACCAATGTACCACTTGGAGAAAAAGAGACTTGATGCACAGATAAAACGGCTGTATTCGCAGCAGTTTGAGAGTTGGTTGTATCTGCAGATGGCCCACCCACATTACGTCCATCAACTTGAACAACCATGCGCCAATCATTGGGCGTATTAATTGCTGCATTGCCTGGATCATAAGGCTGCTTAATAAAATACTGCTGCATGGTATGTGGGTTACCCTGATTATCATAGACGGTTGTAGACGTCGCATGATTATAAGTTGTGGGGTCTGCTGGATCGAAACCAATATTGGATGTTAATGCGGTTGTTGTCGTATTTGTAAGATCACTACCTGCTGTATTCGTCGTTAAAGTATAACCTTCTGCCAAAATAACTTCGACACCAGTACCAGCACCATCCAAACTAGCTTCAACTCCGGTCGCAGCAATCAATGCATCACGAATTGTTGTTGCTGTATCGGCCCCAGCAGTACCAAGGGTAATTGTATCAACAGCGCCTTCAGGGCTTGTCACAGTAATTGTATCAACACCTGCGGCTTCTATCGCTGCAACGCCAGCTGCATCTATCGTAAACGCTGTCTGCGGCACCGGCTCTCTGGAATCCAGGTTGTATTCTATTTCTACAGCTGAAGTCACTTGTGGCGGTAAATTACTGGTCGATATTTGGATATCAGCCTGTGTGTTACCTATATTGCCGTTACCATCGGCAAGGAAGCCTTGTAGGCGAGCATTCGTATTATTCACTGCGAAACCGTCTTGGTCTAAACCAAAAGTACCAGCACGTGTATACATTTGTTCACCATTTAAGTTGGTAACAAAAAAACCGCTGCCGCTAATTGCCAAATCTAAAACATTTTCTGTAAATGAAATATTTCCCTGGCCAAACTGTTGGGCAATGTCTTGCACTCGAACACCACTACCAACTTGATTTAAACCGGCCCCTAATACCGAGGTTGAATAAACATCACCAAACTCTGCACGAGATTCCTTAAAGCCGGTTGTCGAAGCATTAGCAATATTATTGCCCGTTAAACGAAGATCATCATTAGCTGCACGGATGCCACTGAGTGCGGTATTAAAAGGCATAATATTCTCCTACAATTACTACAAAAAATTCATGAAATTCTATAAAAATGGAATTAGTTAAATTGTTTAACATCATTAATACTTACCGGCCCTATACCAGCAAGGTTCAATATCAGTTGATTATTGCTATCCACCGTTACGCTGTTGACGTTAGCGGTTAGCGCTGTATCCAGCTGTTCAGGTTCACCATTTTGAGAGGCGATGACTTCAAATCTAAAATCGCCCGAAGCTATCGGCTCTTCGGATTCCCATTCACTCAACTCACCATTCACTTCTATGCGTGAACCATCCCAGCGGAAAACAATAGTTCCTGCATCTTGTTCACCTAACGGAATCGTTTCAAGTAAACCACCGTTATTACTGTAAATATTAATCGTCATATCACTTGTTGCTGCCGGCAACTCTATGCTGCCCCCCACATAACTATTTTCGAATAATTGTGCTTCAGATGTAGGTACTGAGACCGAACTGCCCACAAGCGAAGAGGCTTGTAATGCTTGATTAGAGATCATATTAGTCGCGAAGCTTTCAAAATTGTTATTCAACTTATCAAGGCTTTCAACTGAACTAAATTGTGCCAATTGTGCAACAAATTCAGAGTTATCTTGGGGATCCAATGGGTTCTGGTTTTCCATTTGCGTGATCATTAACTGTAAAAATGCATCTTGACCCAGCTCATTACTACTCTCACGAGTCGTCGTATTTTGCTGTTGATTACCATTAATTGCCAAACTATTAAGATAATCGTTTGTGGTAATATCTGGCATTATTTTTCTCCGATTAACTTATCTATTATTGGCCTAAGGTCAATACACGTTGCATCATTTGCTTAGCAGAATTCATGACTTCTACATTCATTTGAAATGAACGAGATGCAGAAATCATATTTGTCATTTCTTCCACTACATTCACGTTGGGATAATAAACATACCCTTCTTGATCAGCTAAGGGATGAGTGGGTTCATAGCGAGGCTGTAAAGGTGCGTCACTTTCAACGATATCTAATACTTTTACACCGATATTGGCATCGCCATTTTTAGCATCTAAATTTAAAACATCATTATTTAATGCAGAAAATACTGGATGACGACCACGATATGTCTCTTCGATGCTGGAAGATGCTGCATCAGCATTGGCAAGATTACTGGCTGTTGTATTTAAACGAATGCTCTGTGCATTCATACCTGAACCAGCAATAGAAAATATATTAGTTAACGACATACTTATTCCCCTCTAATGGCTGTCATGAGCCCACTGAATTTGCTATTTAAAAATGTGAAGCTCGCCTGAAATGCTAAATTATTTTCCATATAAGCCGCGTGCTCTACTTGCTCTTCTACTGTATTTCCATCAATAGAGGGTTGTTGCGGTGTTCGATATAACAGGCTGGTATCGGCAGATAGGGATCGACCCGCGATATGCTGGCCATCGGTTACTCGCATGGCTGCTTTAGCATCCATGAGTTGCGCTTCGCCTCGAAGAATGCCCTTAAAATCAAGCTCGCGAGCTTTATAGCCCGGAGTATCTGCATTCGCTAAGTTATTCGCTAGCACCTGTGCACGCTGGCTACGAACCTGCAATGCTTGTTGATGTATGCCCAGTGCTTTATCGAAGTTAATTGCCATATTATTGCCTGTTAAACTCTCATTAAGATATCTACAAAAGTTAATTAGCAAGGCTTATGCCAATACAAAAATATTTTTAAAGCTATGATTTATAAAGATTTTTTAGAAGAACAAAAAGATTGAGGCGGCAAAAACCATCCGCTATCAAAGTAATTGCCGGTTGATATTATAAAAATGTTGGAAAGAGTTAAAAAAAGAAAAATAGGAAAAGCAATAAGAAAACTTGCTATTTGGCTTGATAAATTAAACCTGGTTTACAATTCACCATCGTAAATAATGATGACACATTACCAAGGCCTTCTGATGAGCCCAAACAAAGAAAACCACCAGGGTTCAAACATTGATGCATTCTGCTTAAAATATCGTTTTTTGTTTCTTTTGTGAAATAAATCAATACATTACGACAAAATATAATATCGAACCTACCCAGATTCGCATAACTTTCCAATAAGTTAATAGGTTGAAATTTTATATGCCTGCGTACTGGTTGCACAACCGTCCAGCGTTTTTGACAGGAAGAAGTAAAAAATTTATTGAGACGCTGTTGAGAAAGCCCTCGTCCCATAGATAAGTTATCGTATTCGCCTAACTTTGCATGGTCCAGTATTTGGCTGGATAAATCTGTAGCTACAATTTCTGCTCGTTTACTAAATTTATGCTTTTCACTATATTCCTCAAGCAACATAGCAAGAGAATACGGCTCCTGGCCTGACGAACAAGCAGCACTCCATATCCTAATAGGCCGGTGTTCAAAATGAACATCTGCATTCCAATCAGGTAGCAATGTATTATAAAAAAAATCAAATGGATAATTATCACGAAACCAGAATGTTTCGTTTGTTGTCATTGCATCAACAACTTCTTGTTGCAATTTTCTGTTGCTTACTTTTAATTGATCAACTAACTCGGATAACGAATTAAATTCATAATTCGCCATTATTTTACGAACCCTAGCGTTAACCAAATAAGCTTTATCTGGGGTAATTGTAATACCGCTGGCTTTTTGGAGATAATTACAGAATTCAATAAATTCTGCATTATCTCCAGACGTTTTTTTAACTGTGTGTAACATCAATGCTCTCTCGCTGAAAAGTCAGTTTTTCAACGACTATATTATTCTTGTTCGTCCAACAAGTTCTCTCCTGTAACACTCAGTATCCTCTCATTTAAGCGTGTCGCTAATAAGTCTGGGTTAAACTTCGAGAGGAAATCATCTGCCCCTACTTTTTTAACCATCGCTTCGTTAAACACACCACTCAATGATGTATGTAGAATAATATGTAAATCCTTAAGCTTTTCATTACCACGCACTTCAGCAGTAAATGTGTAACCATCCATTTCTGGCATTTCAATATCGGAAATAATCAAAATCAACTCTTGCTGTGGATCTTTACCTTCCGCAAGTAAGCCTTCAAGATACTCTAGTGCTTCGCGCCCATCTTTACGCAAAGTACAACGAATACCCATTTGCTCTACCACTCGCTGAATTTGCTTACGTGCAATAGCTGAATCATCAACAATCAAAATATGTTTCTGTACCACACGCTCTGAAATTCCATCTTCGATAATGCCAGAGCTAATATCTTCTGGAAGAGGAGCAACTTCAGCCAGAATTTTCTCAACATCAATGATTTCAACGAGCCGTTCGTCAATTTTTGTCACTGCTGTGAGATAGTTTTCCTTACCTGCTCCCTTGGGTGGTGGATGAATATCTTCCCAGTTCATATTAATAATTCGCTCAACGCCTTTTACTAAAAAGCCCTGTGTCGAACCATTATATTCAGTAATAATGACAAAGCTATCTTCTATATTTTCAACGGATTGGTTCCCTATTGCACGATTCATATCCATAATGGATATTGTGCCGCCTCTAATATGTGCTACACCACGAACAACATGGTGACGCTGTGGAAGTTGATTAAGTGCTGGACACTGTAAAACTTCTTTTACTTTAAATACATTAATGCCATATAACTGATCTGAATTCAGTCGAAACAATAAAAGCTCTAGCCGGTTTTGCCCCACTAATTGGGTACGCTGGTTTACCGAGTCCAGTACACTGGCCATATATATTCCTCACTGGGTAAGTTGTTCATTAACCCGATATTTATCTCTACACTTCATGATCAACATAAGCGGCATACGACTTGCTAGGGTTTACTCTATAACGACTCTAGAGTCATTAAATATCCATTTAACGCCAACTATCTGTCAAACATTTACTACAGACTCATCATCGACTTGATATGAGATCTATTTAAAGCATAGGACAAGAATCATGAAAGCTACTAATTTTTTATTATTTTTTTGTTCTGTTTTGTTATTTAACAACGTCAATGCTAAAGAAATCATCGATCACGGCGAGCTTAAACATCAAGTTAAGCAATTTTTACAAGATAAACTCTATCAGCAGCTACCGAAATCTGAATATAGAGGTGTCAAAGTACATGTTCGATCGATTGATCAACGCTTAAGACTTTCCAAATGTGACAAACCCTTGACACTCAAATTACAAGGTCAAACGGTCAAGCGAAACAACTCTGTCAAAGTCAGCTGCCAATCAAATACGCCTTGGTCTATGTATGTTGGCAGTACTGTGGCGCTGGAAATGCCTGTGATTGTGAGCCGTCATGAATTGCCTAGGCATCATATTATTGAGAAGAATGACCTCACATCTATTCAACAAGATATCTATTCCCTTAGAGGTGGTTACAGCACCCGGTTTGAAGATATCATCGGTCAACAGCTCAAACGCCCGCTGCGCTCAGGTAACGTTATTTATAACTATCAGCTACAAGCGCCTGATATTATTAAAAAAGGTGATAGAGTCACTGTCATTGCCAAACGGGGTGCTTTATCAGTGATAAGCCAAGGTATTGCGCTTGGTAATGCCAGTGAGGGGGAAAATGTACGGATAGAAAACCAGAAGTCATCACGTATCATTCAGGCTAGAGTCGTTGCCCCTGGCACCGTAGAAGTCATATAGGGCGTATTTCATAAGCTAAACAGGTAAAAAGTAGAAAATTCTTTAAATTTTTCCTAAAGTGTCTATAGCTATGGCCGATAACCAGTCTAAGAAACCTTTAAATGAGATTTATCTAGTCTTAACACACTAGGTAATTTTTTCGGAAAATGGGAAAAGCGGTATCACGTTATGCAAATTAACAACAACGGTATTACTCATAATACCCATGCCAATAACAGCCAAAAGGCCGGTGAATCACCTAAGGCTCAAACCAGTCAGAATGCTGCAAGTGGTGCAGATGGCGACAGTGTTGAGCTTAGCCAGGAAGCATTGGTCCTTAAACGTTTAGAAACTCAAATTATTGCCTCGCCCGATGTCGATACATCAAGAGTTGAAAGCATACGCCAAGCGATTGAAGATGGTAGCTACACCATTGATGCTGACAGCATCGCCGCTAAAATTCTGGAAACTGACGAACGACTATAATTTCTCTTCTGTTTTAGTTCGTCAGCCACATTATTTACTTCCCCTATAACTCTCCACTTTACAATCCATCTGCCAATACAAATATCTTAACGCTAGCTTTTAAATATTAACTGGCATCGCTTTTGCTAATAACTATTTATTGACTTACCGATGCCTGAGCAAAGCTATGAATACCAACGATTTAAACGATATCCATACCATGATCCATCAAGACCTTGCCACAAGTCGGCAATTACTTGCCCTACTTGAACAGGAAATTGATTCAACAAAATCTCGTGATTACGAGACCATGGGACAATTACTTAAAGAGAAAGCACCACTGTTAGAACAGCTCAAACAAAATGCTCAAACTCGCTCACAATGGTTAACTTCACTCAATCGCTCAAGTAATGAAAATAGTTGGACGGCATTGCTTGAATCATTTAACGATGAAAATCTGCAAAAACAATGGCATGAAGTAAAAACAACCATTGAACACTGCCAAAAGGTGAACGAGGCAAATGGAAAACTGGTTAATCGAGGCGTTAATTCCCACCAAAGACTGTTACAAATTATGCGTGGCAACATCCAGCAAGCGGATATCTATAATGCCAAAGGCAGCAAACAATCAACTCATTTCGGTGGAACAGTTACTCAGGCTTAATAGTTAAAACGTAAACTACAGGACAGAAAATTGCTTTAGTTTATTTATCTGCTGAAGGCTTTGCAGGTCTTCTGGCCGATCAATATCGGATAGTTCAGGCAAGACCGAATAGCTTAAGCCCAAATATTTAATCTGGCTTAATGTCGCTTCAAAAACAGAGGCCTCTCCCCATTGAATACCTTCAAAAAGTGACGAGTGAGCTTGCTTAAGACCTAATAATACATAACCACCGTCTGTTGCTGGCCCTATAACCACATCATATTTTTTAAGAGCAATACAAGCCTTTGATAAATAGTCATCATCAATAAATGGGCAATCTGTACCCACTAAAATGGCACTTTCAGTTTTACTCAACGTTTGCTTAACCGCATAGTGCATTCGTTCACCTAAATCTGCACCTTGCTGACTATAACGTGTCAATGATTGCCATTGGGGCAAACATTCCAAGAACTTTTCTTGATTTCCGGCTAACCATAAATTTATGGAGCAAAGTTGTGAATCAGTCCATTGGCTTAAGACATAATTGACCAGTTCGCAGTGTAACTCTAAAGAAAATGAAGCAGGAAGGTCAGGCTGCAAACGTGTTTTTACTTTACCAAGCTCAGGCGCTTTAGCAAACACTAATAATGTGCAGTCCGAAAATCGAAGTATTGACATGATTATTGGTAATAGTACTTCACTAAAGTATTGGGAGAAAATCCTAAAAAATATAAAAGCCGCAACCGCCACATAAGCAACACAGTTTTACAAATACCATTACTTTCCCAGCGACGGCTAGACGTAACGACAGCAGTATTAATAATAGAAGGGTTAATCTGAGTACGCAGGCGTTTGCTTAGTTCAACATCTTCCATTAAAGGAATATCCGCATAACCATTATTTTTTTCGAATAATGATCGCTTAACAAAGATACATTGATCTCCTGTTCCAATGCGAGTAAAGCGCGAACGTTGATTAATCATAAATTCAATAATACGAAATTTCCAAACATTACCACTAAGCTTAACTTGAAAAAAGCCCCATCCATTTAATTTTTCTGAACGCAATAATTTAAGTGTATTACCAGGTAATCGAGTATCGCTATGTAAAAACAATAATAGCTCACCCGTCGCTACGGCAGCGCCACAATTCATCTGTTCTGCGCGCCCTTTTTTACTTTCAACAAGCTTATCAACCAGAGGTTCAGCCAACACTAAAGTATTATCGTGGCTGCCGCCATCAACAACGATTATTTCACAGTTATTGTTAAAAATAGATGATAAATAATGCAACTGTTGTTCGATAACAGTTGCTTCATTCAATACGGGAATGATTATACTAATTTTCAATGATAGGCCTTAATAGAAATCAGTAACTCGATTAATCAAGCGCGCCTCCGCAGCTACTTCCCTGCCCTGCAGTACAACCGTAGCAATGCTCTCCGATCACAATATTAGCATCCTGTAATTCTACTTCAAGCAACTCCGATATATGCCATCGTTTTTTATCAGACACAATTAACGCATCTTTATTTTGATTCTTATACTGCTCTTTATATTCTAGCGGCATTTCCAGCATTTGATTAAAGTCACAATCATAAACATAACCTTGCCAGTCGATACTGAGCAATGTTTTACACATGACATTATCTAAATTTGCATGGGAAAAGTTATCTTTTAACAACTGCATGTAATCTTCATACAAACCTTTTGATAATAACATCCCACCAAAGCGACTAATTGGCATATTGGTAATTGTCAGCAATTGATTAAATTCAATGTCGTATTCTGCCTTTAGCTTTTTCTTATATTCCTGTTCTAGTTGAAATTGGTTAGGCGGCAAAAATGTGCCATTAGGGTTATACACTAGGTTAAGTTCTAATATTTCGTTGATTCCATAACCAAGTGAATTAAGTTTTTTCAGTGCCTCTATTGACTCCTGAAAAACACCTTTCCCTCGCTGCTCGTTCACATTTTGCTCGGAATAGCAAGGCAAAGATGCTGTTATTGATACCTTATGTTGAGCAAGAAATTCCGCTAAATCTTCATAACCTGGTTCCATTAAAATGGTCAGATTACAACGATCTATAACATGAATATCACGCTGATGAGCCTCTTTCACGAGATAACGAAAATGAGGGTTCATCTCCGGCGCACCTCCGGTCAAATCCAGAGACTTAATATGATTTTTATCCATATAGGACAAAATATCATCGATTGTCTGCTTATCCATTAACTCAGTCCTTTTCGGGCCTGCATTAACGTGACAATGGGTACAGCTCAAATTGCAAAGATAGCCAAGGTTAACCTGAAGCGTTTGAGTAGACTTTCTGGAAATCGCCGGGAAATCAGTATTCAGCAGTAAAGGTTTGGTATTTAGCATCAATATCTCCAGATATCGCTCTTATTATAATGGTAAATCCATAGATCAAGGCCATCACAGACAAAGATGACAACAAAAAGTTTACTATTTTTGTTAGAATGCCCGGCCTTAATATAAACACATTAGTCTTTCCGCCCGTAGCTCAGCTGGATAGAGCGGCCCCCTCCTAAGGGGCAGGTCAGAGGTTCGAATCCTCTCGGGCGGGCCATCATTCTAAAGGTATTAGAATACTTAGCTTTTACGTCTATGGGAGCACTACCCTGTAATCGTATCAGTATAGCGTAATGTGACCTTTAGGAATATCCAGCAACATTGCTACCCTCCTCTTATAAATTTCAGATAAAGAAGATAACTGAACCTCCCAATAACCTTAAAAAATATAATGAAATTCACAAAACTCTATAATTCTTCACAAAAAGTTAAACTCTTCCTGTGAAAAGTTAATCTTTTTTGACCTCTGTTAAACAAAAAATATAAGCCCTAATTAATTCACTTTTCTACATGAACTTTGCCAATTCGCCCCAGTCAGAACGATGGCATGCAACATAGCAAGTGATTTAATTTTCACAGATTTACAATTTTTATACTTAGTTTTTACTTAACTTTTTCATTTAACATCAACTAGACCATTTAGGATATTTATTATGACTAATCAAACGGCAAAATCTAAATTCTCTATCCAGAAAATACTAAAAAATAAACCAATGGCTTTAGCTGCAGGTGTTTTTTGTGTATTCCTAAGCGCTTCACCAGTTCATGCTGCTTGTGCACCATGTGGCGCAAAAGATTACTCACATAGCAGTAACCCTTGTGCCGCTAAAAATCCATGTGCGGCTAAAAACCCTTGCGCAGCTAAAAATCCATGTGCGGCTAAAAACCCTTGCGCAGCTAAAAACCCTTGCGCAGCTAAAAAATATTAATGGTCAATACCATATAAGTGATTGACCCATATATACTATGGGTCATGTTAAACTTATTAAAGCCTTTCTTCATTTTTTTCGAGTTAGTTTTTATGGAAATGCGTTCTTATTCATCAGTGACGGCCGGAGAGTGTTTAGCACAACCCAATGTAAAAGCGATAAGTGATGACGACATTATTTCTATGAAAAATGCAGGAAAACAAATCAAAGAGGCTTACCGCTTACTTGATAAAGCAGGCATTAATATTGTTAGCGAAGTACTAAAAGGTCAAGGTACTTTCTATGAAATGGAACATTATCCTCAGGATGATGTTTATGACAGCGACAGCCACAGTCAATATTATTACCATAACCACCGCGGTTTAGACAATGAGCATGGCCACTTCCATACCTTTTTAAGAGCAAAGGCAATACCTGAACATATTAAACCTAGCGATGATTTTAAACGCTCTGAATCTTGGCCACTCGAAGAAGACGCTATTACTCACTTTATTAGCATTTCCATGAACGCCGAGGGTTTCCCAATTGGTTTATTTGCAACCAATCGCTGGGTAACCGATCAAACCTGGTATTCTGCAGAAAATACTATCGCCTTACTGGATCGTTTCGAAATCGATCACGCTCATCCAAATCTTGTTGTTAATCAATGGTTAACAGCGATGTTAAAACTCTTTAAGTTTCATATAGCAGAATTGCTTATCCATCGAGATCACGTTATTGCTGACTGGGCAATGAATAAACCAACAATTGATGCTTTAGAAGATAGAAAACTGGAAGTCACCGGCTACTACCCTATTTCTGTGGATGAGTGGATCAAACAGCTTGAATAAATATAAAGTTTTCTCTTCTATTAACGATTAAATTAAGCATAGAGAAAAACCATTAATGAAAATTTTATTCAGCATAAATATGAGCTATTTCTAACAAAATATAAACGTTATTATTTTGTGATACTTTCGTGAGGATTTAACTTCTGACCGGTGTGATATTCGATATTAACACTTTTAATTTTCGATATTCATAACGGGAGAGATTAATGTCTAAAATACGATCTACTTTGCTAGGTGCCTTAGCCTGCGCAGCAAGTTTCAATAGTATGGCCGCAGATTTTACAGTTAACGTTGTTAACCTAACTCGCGGAAGCTCTTTTACACCGATATTGATTGCCGCCCACCCCGCCGCCAATCGATTATTCACTTCAGGGACAGCCGCAAGTGCCAGCCTTCAAGAAATGGCCGAAGGCGGTAGTGTTGCTGCATTAGATAGTGACCTCTCTGCTTTAAATGCTGTTACTGCAACAAATCCAGGATTACTTAATGCTGGCTCAAATACTGGCCCAATCGCATTAAACACGGATGCGACTCCTGCCAACACCAATTTGTCTGTCGTCGCGATGATATTACCTTCTAACGACGGCTTTATTGGCCTCAACAGTATTACTATTCCTACAGAACCCGGCACCTATACTTATAACGTCAATGCTTATGATGCAGGGACCGAAGCAAATGATGAAGTACGTGGTGGGGGAGCGCCTGGTGCTCCTGGTTTCCCAGTACCACCGGGTAGCCCTGTCGATACTTCTTCTGGCAATGGTGGCACAGGTATCCCTGGCGCTACAGCTGAAGGGTTTGTTCATATTCATCGCAACGTGCTTGGCGATACTGATGCCACCGGTGGCGTCAGTGATATTGATTCTACTGTTCACCGCTGGCTTAACCCAGTTGCTCGTGTAGTTATCACTGTTAACTAAACCAGGGGGATCCTATGAACGTGAATACGACAAAACTAGTACGTCGTTGTTGTCTCACAGCCTTATGCCTTGGTTTGGCGGCTTGTGGCAGTAGTAGCAACGATAATGATGACGACAATGACACAACAAGCACGCAAGAATTTCGCATTGATGTCACTAACTTAACCGCAGCACAACCTTTTTCACCAGTGGCAGTAATAGCGCATGATGGAAGCTACTCGCTATTTACCGTTGGTTCACCTGCAAGCGACGCACTCGAACTACTTGCAGAAGGTGGAGACAATGGCGATCTACTATCGGATGCCAGTACCAGCGCATCGGTCATCACCACAGCAAGCGACACTGCACCAACAGGACCAGGCGCATCGACATCACTAACAATTACTGTCGAAGAAGATCAAACAACGGGTCTAGAGCTAATCGCGACCACTATGTTAGTGAATAGTAATGATGCGTTTACTGCGCTCAACAATCTCAATATAGCCAATATGGCGGTCGGAGAAACACGCCAAGTCAATACTATCAGCTATGATTCTGGAACTGAGGCAAACTCTGAAGCAGCGGGTAGCATACCGGGCCCAGTTGATGGAGGGGAAGGCTTTAATTCGGCACGAGATGATATTGCGGATATTGTGACAATGCATAGCGGTGTTCTTACCTCTGACGATGGCTTATCGACGTCAGTATTAACGGATATTCATCGCTGGGATAACCCTATAGCGCGTATCTCTGTAACACGCACTCAGTAAATAACAAGCAAGTTCATTCCTCTGAGTTGGTCTATCCGACACCAGAGAGAATGAACTTTGCTATAAAAACTGACTCTAGAGCTTATTGTTTTGTAAAAGATATCGTAAAACCTACTCTAATAACGAGAACTCAGTGGACGAAAAACCTTTTGATTCCGCTTTTTACATAAGTGAGCTTACTAAACTATGCAACAAAATTACGCCAGCACCTATCAAGCTTCAAACAACCAAGCCTCAAGCAATCAAGAGCCAAGTCATTTGCAAACACTTGAAACAAAAAAAATCCTTATCATCGAAGATGACTCAGATATAGCCGAGCTAATTAAATTACATTTTGACGACATTTATGAAACCGTCAAAATCGCAAACAATGGTTTGGAGGGGCATACATTAGCGACAACTGAACATTGGGATATGATTATCCTTGATATTCGCTTACCCGGCAAAGACGGGCTGGAAATCTGCAGAAACTTACGTGCTGAAGAAAACTATGTTCCTATTTTAATGCTGACTAGTAAATCCAGTGAATTAGATAGAGTCTTAGGGCTGGAAATGGGGGCAGATGATTATGTGACGAAACCTTTCAGCATTATCGAATTAGCCGCTCGTACTAAAGCAATATTGAGGCGGTTGGCCAAAAGTAATAAAGCTAACACTGTCACCGAAAAAATCAGAGCCAATACCCACAACATTGAGCTCGACACTCGTTTACATAAAGTCTTTAAGAACAACCAAGAAATTGATTTAACCTCAAAAGAATTCGATCTCCTTTATTATTTTTTGCAAAATCCTGGTAGCGTATTTTCCCGCTCACAACTCCTCAACGAAATTTGGGGATATGGCCACGAAGGTTATGAACACACTGTCAATTCTCATATCAACCGATTACGGGCAAAAATTGAAGACAACCCAACAAAACCCACCATTATTACAACCGTTTGGGGTGTAGGCTATAAACTGAATGAATTAAACTAAAATACCTTATGCGAATATTTAACACCTTATATGCAAAACTTGCGGCTACATTTTTAGTCTTAGTAACAATCCTTGGTTGCGCATCATTATTTATTTCTCAATCTATGAGCGAAACCTATAGTCAGGAGATAATGCAAAGGCTCAACCAATCTGTCGCGATGTATATTACGGATAGGGAATTATTAATTGACCGAGGTAATGTCAATGAAGCAGCAGTTGATGAAATAACCAATCGAGCAATGATACTCAACCCCAGCCTTGAGCTCTATGTATTAGATCCACGAGGTAAAATCCTAAGTCACCGATTACCTCAAGGGGCTGTGCAATTAAATGCTGTATCACAAGAACCAATTAAAGCCTACTTAAATAATACAGGCACCTGGCCTATTTTAGGTGAAGATCCACGAAACCCCGAAAATTTAAACGTTTTTTCAGTATCCCCTATTATTCAATCTGGACAACTACAGGGCTATATCTATGCCATTGTAGGTGGACAAATGTATCAAGATCTACGACATTCAGTAATGGATAGCTATGCTATTCAGGTTGGTATTCTATTGATAGTAAGCAGCATTTTAACTGCGGGCTTCGTTGGCTGTTTAGTCTTCTTTTTCCTCACCCGCCGATTAACAAAATTGCGTACAGCAGTACACCAATTCAACCCTGCTGAACCATTAGAAAACAATCAACTACTATCACCCAAAACATCCGCTAAAGACGAAATTAATGAATTACATAATGCCTTTCATTCTATGGGTTTACAGATCCATCAACAATTTGAAGAGCTAAAAACACTGGATACAACACGCAGAGAATTAATTGCCAATACTTCTCATGACTTACGTACCCCTCTCGCATCGATGCAGGGGTATATTGAAACTTTACTCATTAAAAATGAAACACTAAATCAAGAAGAAAGAAAGGGTTATTTAAAAATAGCATTTAAGCACTGCAAACGTTTAGGGCGCCTAATCAGTGAATTATTTGAATTATCAAAATTAGAATCCAATGGTATTAAGCCCAAAATAGAGCCATTCTCATTATTAGAACTCGCACACGATTGCGTACAAGAATTTAGTTTCGCCTCTCAAAAACAACAGATAGATTTATCAATAGAAGCTAATGAAGCAGACTGCTTTGTTATTGCCGATATTGCACTGATTCACCGGGTATTACAGAACTTAATCGAAAATGCTTTGAGACACACACCACAAGGTGGCAGCATACAGATTAAAATCAGTGATAATGATAACAATGCTACCATCGAAGTTTCTGATACCGGCAGAGGTATTAAAACTCATGAGATCCCCTATATCTTTGAACGCTACTATCAATCTCATCAACTGCAACGAGCAGATAAAATTGGAACGGGTTTAGGCCTAGCCATTGTCAAGCGTATTCTCGACTTACATCAAAGCCATATCAATGTAAAAAGCCAGTTAGATAAAGGGACGTCGTTTATTTTCGAGTTGCCACAATACCATACTGCAGCTGCATAACTTTTCTCTTATTTTCTTTCCATTACAAGAAAGCACTCTCAGCTATATTATAGTAAGAGTGTTTTGACCTAAGACCGATATCCACTATAATTTTCACCGCAAAGATTATTATTGTTAATTTTTTACTCTCATCACTCAATCTATAGTTACCTACGCAGGTATTATATGAATAAGAGAAAGTGGCCTCCGTACTATTTCAGTCTATTTCTATTATCGATGCTTGGCGTATCAGCTTCATCGTATCCATCATCGACTCTACCAGTGAATTACCATATCAACTGTGGTATTGCTCAAAAATTATCGCAAACTTTTGAAATCATAAAAGTCGGTACAAATATTCCTTTTATCACTGAAAAGCAAAATCCGGACTTCTATTTTGGCTGCACTATAAGAACTCAAAGTAATACAGCAACACCTAATAAGCCATTTACGGTACACGGTCAAGTGACACTGCCTCCATCACCTTCGGCGATATTTCAAAGCGAGATTGGCCATTCAGAAAAAACCGTCAATAATGTTTTAGTGATTAGAACAACTCCCATTCCCTCTAAGTTTATTGAGTCGAGGCAGATAGGCTTTTTAGTTTTTCAATTGGACGAAAATGATATTCCAGGAGAATACTTAATTGATATCTATGTCGATAGCATTATTGTAAAAAAAGTGGCTTTTAATATTTCAAAATAGTGACCTATAGAATTAACATATACAACAGCATTACCAATAACTTTTTAGAAAAGCCATAATGAGAATGCTAAATAACAACATGCTTATAAGCTTGGCATAAACCATAGAGGGCCTATAGCTATGCCTTGATTACAGGCTAATAACAGGAGAAAGCTCTAATATTACTGTTAATGGGTAGATTAATGATTCTAGTGCCAGCATAGTGGGTGCGTATAACGATCTAATTCTGCGTCCTGGGGTCAATGTCGAATTATTAAGCATCTTAATATCAAATCTGGTATACTCCGCGCTTTAGTGCACCTGCCCTCCAGGTATTTCCTTTTCTTTTTTACTCTCTAGGTAGTTATGACGTCATCAACTTCGACCTCTGCGATCTCATTTGCAGATTTAGGTTTACCAAAGCCATTGCTAAAATCTCTGTCCGAACTCGGTTATGAGAACCCGTCTCCAATTCAGGCGGCCAGTATTCCCATCCTGTTAGAAGGCAAAGATTTATTGGGTCAAGCACAAACTGGTACTGGTAAGACCGCTGCATTTGCACTACCTATGCTGACTAGCCTAGACCCAAAAAAATCTCACCCTCAACTATTGGTTCTGGCCCCTACCCGTGAACTGGCCATTCAGGTAGCAGAGGCATTTCAGCGTTATTCACGCAACATGGGGTTCAGTGTATTACCTATTTATGGCGGGCAATCCTACGACAATCAATTACGCCAGTTAAAACGTGGCACACAAATCGTTGTTGGGACTCCAGGGCGCGTTATGGACCATATTCGCCGCGGCACATTAAAACTCGACCAGCTGCAGGCTCTGGTGTTAGACGAAGCAGACGAAATGTTGCGTATGGGTTTTATTGATGATGTTGAGTGGATTTTAAAACATACACCGCAAGAGCGTCAGATCGCGTTGTTTTCAGCCACAATGCCCAAAGAAATTCAAAAAGTAGCTAATACTTATTTGAATAACCCAGAGCATGTCAAAATTGAAAATAAAACAACCACTGCCAGCACCATCCGACAACGTTATTCTTTGGTCAATAACAATCAAAAATTATCTGCTTTCGCCCGTGTGTTAGAAGTTGAAGAAACAGAAGGAGTGATTGTTTTTGTTCGCACCAAATTAGCTACCGTCGACGTTGCTGATAAATTATCGGCGCGCGGATACCGCTGCCAGGCATTAAATGGTGACGTACCACAAAACCAACGAGAAAAAGTTGTTGAAAAGATGAAAAGAAGCCAGCTTGATATTCTCGTGGCAACCGATGTCGCCGCCCGTGGTTTAGATATTGATCGTATTAGTCACGTGATTAACTTCGACATCCCACTGGATACCGAATCCTATATACACCGCATTGGCCGTACTGGTCGAGCTGGCCGTACTGGTGAGGCTATCTTATTTGTCACACCTAGAGAACGTCGACTACTCAATGCCATTGAACGCGCAACCAAGAGCCCAATGGAGCCAATGGATATCCCTAGCGCCAGTGATATCAATAAAAAACGTGCACTTAATTTTAAACAACGTGTATCTGATGCCGTCGATAAAGTCGATTTAGAACGTTACCGTCAATTAGTCACGGAATGTATTCAAGAAGGCGATCATGACCCAGAAACCATTGCCGCAGCACTCGTATATATCTCACAAGAGGCTAAACCACTATTCGAATCCGAAAAAGACTTCAAACCCTCTCAACGAGAATTTGACCGTGGAGATAAAAGCCGTAGGGATAGAGGCCGAGGCAAATCCAATGCTCGTGATTCTCGTGACTTGCGTGATTCCTCACAGGGCAACCGAAATAGAAAATTACGCGACAGAAAAGGCTCTCACCGTAGCGAAGATATGCAAGCTTATCGAATCGAAGTCGGACGCAATGATGGCGTAAAACCGGGCAATATTGTCGGAGCAATTGCCAATGAAGCCGATATCGATAGCAAACATATTGGACATATTAAAATTAATGACAATTACTCAACTGTCGACCTTCCTAAAGGTATGCCTAAAGCAGCCTTCAAAAAGCTACAGAAAGCTTATGTCTGCGGAAAGCCTATGGGGCTCTCTGAGTCAGAATAAATGTAACGACCAGAAACAGTGAACCTTGTTTTACTTTTTCAAGAGGACTTTATTAATGACGATCAGGTAAAACTAACTGATCGTCGCCTGACTCATATACAAACGATTCATAAAGCCAAGGTAGGTGATACCTTAACTGTTGGCTTTATAAACGGCGATATGGGTTCTGGAAAAATAACAGTTATTAATAATGATGAAGTATTAATGACTGTTGCCTTAGATACCCCACCACCCGCTAGCTTGCCATTAACACTGATTATTGCTCTGCCCCGCCCTAAGATGCTTAAACGTATTCTGCAAACGTGTGCGACGATGGGCGCCAAAAAAATCATCTTAATCAATAGCTATCGTGTTGAAAAAAGCTACTGGCAAACCCCCTTACTGAGTGATGTCAATATCCGTGAATACTTAACATTAGGATTAGAGCAAGCAAAAGACACGGTTATGCCTGAAGTTATTCTCGAAAAGCGTTTTAAGCCATTTGTGGAAGATCAGCTTCCCACCATCTGCAAAAATACTGTGGCTTTGGTTGCACACCCTAATAGCGCCCATCCTTGTCCTACAAACCTTGATGAAATGTGTACTCTAGTCATCGGTCCTGAAGGGGGGTTTATCCCCTATGAAATTGATAAGCTAAATCAAGCCGGGTGTAAAAGTATCCATATAGGCAACAGAATACTTCGAGTGGAAACCGCTGTACCCGTTTTATTATCGAAACTATTCGATTTTTAACATCGAAAAATAGTCGTTTTAATAGGTAACAATCGTAAGCGACCGACCTAAAAGCAATGTCAATATCAGCAACCTAAGCACCAATGTTGACCTCCAAAGTCTCAAAAAATAACTTTTCTGTTTAAAATTACGCCATTTGTTCGTTTGACGTCGTTCAAATTACTACTATGCTAAAACTTATACCCCTAACTACTTTGGTGCACGACTTTCACTCTTGTGCCGAAAAATAGTACCCATGCTCTTAATAAGAGCATAGTAATTCGCACTAATGCCGATCTACGGCAGGAAATATGTAAAAATGACGATTAAAAACAAGATTATCCTTTATCTTATTCTCTCTATCTCCACCATTGTGGCACTGCTAACCACTATCAGTTATAGCGACTTTAGAAAGTCCTCAGTGAAACATGCTACAGAGCAACTGGAAAAAGAAGTCAGCGGTGGTATCAATGCTGTTGAACAGAAGATGGAAGTCTATTTTCGCGGTTTGGAATTAGCGGCAAGTGTCTATAACCCTGAGCGCGTAGCTAGTGCTGGTTCACCAGAGGAAATGGTTGCAGATATTAATGTTTTGAAAAGCTTACAAAGTCGATCAAATGCCTTAGAAGCGTATTCAGGTCATGCTAACGGTATTACTTATTCAGCACTACGCAATGGTGCAATTCCTAAATTTAATGCAAAAGATCTGAAGCGAGAGTGGTTTTTGCGTATTTTTTCAGGGGAAAAGCGCTTAATTACCAAACCTTATACATCTTCTAATGGTGACCTTGTTATGGCACTAGCTGTGCCAGTGGTCAGACAAGGTAAAGTTCTTGCCACAATGAATATCAACCTGCGTTTAGATGACATCAAATCTTTTACCGATACCTTATCTAACACTGAAAACTTCGATTTGATTCGCCCTGATGGTTATATCATTGCTTCAACAGCAGAATGGATTGGAAAAAACCAATACGAACGCTACCCTGACCTTGCAGAGCATCAAGATAGTGATTCAGGATTTGATACGGTGAATCTTAATGGTGAAGAATATAAAATCGCTTTCAATACTATTCCAAATTTGGGCTGGAAAGTGTGGCGTTATGAAAAATCAAAGGATATTTTCTTAGACTCTAATGAAAATTTACAAAAAGTTATTTTTGTTGGTGTTGTGTGCTTTATTATTTCCATTATTGCGATTGGTTTTATTATCAACCGTTCGTTAAGTCCACTTGCGAACTTAAAGAATACCATTGCAGATCTTGCCGGTGGTGGTGGCGACTTAACACAACGCCTACCGGTAACGGGTAAAGATGAAATCAGTGATATATCCAATGAAGTTAATCATTTTATTTCTAATATCCACAATATGATTATCGAGATCAGAGATTCATCACAAATTATTAGTAACTCATCCAATAAATTGAGTGAATCAAATAGTAAAAATGATGTGATGTTATGTCAGCACGGTACGGAAACCGACAAAGTTGCCACAGCCATTGAAGATATGCGTGTAACCGCATCCACCGTCGCCGATAATGCAGCTGATGCCGCAAAACTTACCGCTCAAACTAATGACAATGTGCACGAATCAAAACGTGCAATCGCCAGTTCTAACAACACCATTGAACAATTAGTCAATGATGTTAAAAATGTATCCAGTCAGATTACAGACATCAATAGTGAGATTAATAACATCACTGATGTTTTAAATATGATTGGGGCGATTGCAGAACAAACTAACCTGCTCGCACTAAATGCAGCAATTGAAGCAGCGCGTGCCGGTGAACAAGGTCGCGGATTTGCAGTAGTGGCAGATGAAGTGCGAGCATTGGCGGCACGTACCCAATCCTGCACGGGTGAAATCGAGAAAACACTTACACGATTACAAGCATCATCAAATGAAGCAATTGAAGCAGCAGATTCATCAAAAGTTACCTGCGAAAAAACGTCAGAGAGTGTGGTAATTATCAATAAGGAATTAGATACAATTATTCATTCCGTTGAAGAAATGAATGGTCTCAATAAAGTGATCGCCACATCTGTTGAAGAACAGAGCTCAGTAACCAATGAAATTGCAGACAATATAAGCCACATTCACGACATTGTGGCAGAGTTAATGAACAGTAGTAAATTTACCATTGAAGAAACTGATAATTTAACAAACAGCAATCATCGTTTAGAAAAAATAGTGGATAAATTTATTTTATAAAAAGCCAACATGTATCATTTGCGATAAAAATTAATTAAATAATTTTTATCGCAATAGACTTTAGTCTAATAAAATTATCAATTAAATTAACATTCTTCCTCTGGTCTTACCAGTTTTCTCCAATTCAAATATATTTCTCTATCTTTGAATAAAAATCTTCTCTACAATGAATTTGTTCCATTTTTAAACGATTAATAATAATAAATAGGCTCCGCTTGTTGCCATCTAGAACGTCTTTCTAAGAACAGCAGCTTATAGTTGATTACTTTAATGTATTAACTATTCACATTTTAAATAAAAAAAATACATTCTAATAACCAACATCTCTATAAACAACTTTATTAAAAACTTACTAATAAAGGAGCTTTCTGATGACCATAAAAGTTAAGAATGAAAACCTCACATCAAAAGATAAAAATAAACCACAAGACAATTCCCGTAGACAATTTCTATCAACCGCAGGCACTGTTGCTACCGCTAGTGGTGCTGCTATTCTAGGCGCGCCTTATATTGCCAATGCCGCTGCGGGCAAAACAACAACCTGGAAAATTCAGTCGTCCTGGCCTGGAGGCGTTGGATTAGAAACATTTAAGGCATGGTGCAACAGCATTAAAGAACGTACTAATGGCGAACTGGCATTTACCCCTTTTGGCGCCAAAGATGTTGTTGGTGACTTCCAATTATTCGATGCCGTTAAAAATGGCGTCATCGATGCAATGAACCCTTTCACACTTTACTGGGCTGGCCGTATGCCTGCCGCTGTATTTTTAAGCTCCTACCCTTTAGGACCTCGTAATCCACACGAATGGGATACCTTCTATTACGGTCTCGGTGGCTTACAAATGGCAAGAGACTTATTCGCTAAGTTTGATATGCATTATGTAGGGCCAATTCATCATGGGCCGAATATCATTCACTCTAAAACACCAATCAACTCTATTGATGATTTTAGAGGTCGCAAAATGAGGCTTCCTGGAGGCATGGTTGCTGAACTATTCCAAGCAGCAGGCGCAAAAACAACGCTATTACCGGGCAGTGAAATTTTCCCTGCATTAGAAAAAGGCACAATCGATGTAGCTGACTATGTAGGTCCTGCGATTAATTATGCATTGGGCTTCCATCAAGTAACTAAGTACATCTCTATGGGCCCTGCTGGCTTCATGTCAATTTATCAACCGGTTGACTTAATGGATCTTACGGTAGGCAAACGTTCATGGGATAAACTATCTCCTCAAATGCAAAACTTTGTTGAATCGGAAGTTCACCGTTATTCAGATCTTCATCATGCCACTATTCAAAAAGCAGACCAGGAAGCTTGGAAAAAGTTTGATGACGCTGGCACCATTGTTACCCGCTTATCTGAAAGCGACGTTGAGAAATTTACTCAGCTGGCAATTCCACTGTGGTTCAAGTGGGCCAATAAAGACAAGGATGCAGCTCGAGTCTTTAAAGTACAACTCGATTATATGATGTCTGGCAGCTTAGGTTACGTCACGAAGAGTATGATCAAAGGTCAAAAATTAATTTCATAATATCGACCTTTAAATAGCTTACAGGGCTAACATAGTCTTTTGTTAGCCCTCATTTTCCACAAATAATTAAGCGAGGTATTTTAGCAACATGCCGAATTTAACATTTGTTTTGCCACACTGGTTGTATTGGGCAGGCTTAATTATTTTTCCTCTTGTGGCAATGTTTATCATCAAACGTAATTCAGAAAATAATAAATCAACCAACAATGATCAAAACATTTCAACTTCTCTTGCTTACTTTTTATTAATTACTGCAGGTTTTATTGGTATCCATCGATTTTATCTTCGTAGCCGTTGGGGCTACATCTTTATTCCACTTTTTATTGGGTTACTCCTAGCTAATGTAGAAATTCGAGATGGCCAGAACATCATCTCAAATGCAAAAAATGAAATCGTATCGGCTGAATTCCTAATCAATCGCTTCTCAAAACAAATTGAAGAAGGCGAAGAAGATGCACAACCGAAATTAGAGGCAGCTAAAGAACAACTTATTGTTGCCAAACAGTTAAACATTGACGCGAATGAAAACTTTTCGAAATGGAACCTTATTGTTCGTATTTTGGCCGCCAGTATTTTAGTACTGATTATTATTGATGCTTTTTTACTGCCAAAATTAATTGCCCAGTGCAGAGAAGCAGAAAAAGGGCAAGAAAATAAAGCTAGTGGATTTGCTTGCCCTATAGAGCCAAGTGTTCACAGTGCATCCTTAAACATTGATAGTAAAATTACCCGCTGGATTGATAAAACTAACGAATTTACAGGAAATTTTATCGCTTACTGGTCAGCTATTGCTGTCATCGTTTATTACTATGAAGTCATCGCACGCTACGTATTTAACTCCCCTACTAATTGGGCCCACGAAAGTATGTTTTTAATGTTTGGAGCCCAATATTTACTAGCCGGAGGCTACGCTTTAAAAGAGGATGCACATGTGAGAGTCGATGTTATTTATATGCATTTTTCTGACAGAATGAAAGCGTTAGTTGATGTAATTACCTCTGCCTTTTTCTTCATTTTTGTCTGTACATTGTTATGGACAGGATGGACTTTCTTCTATGACTCTTTTTCCGTACTTGAAGTTTCTTTTACCGAATGGGCAATACAATATTGGCCCATAAAGTTCTCAATACCATTGGGAGCAGCACTTATATTACTGCAAGGGCTATCGAGACTTGCTAAGGATATAATGATTTTAAAGAATGGAGTAAATAGCATAGAAAACAACGGAGCAAATAGCCATGGGTATTGAAATCAGTATAGGATGGCTCACTATTATTATGTTTGGCTCCTTAGCCATCCTGCTTATGGCAGGGCTACCCTTGTCTTTTGTAACTGGCGGCCTGGCCTGTGTTTTTCTGTTTATTTTTGGTGATGCACATTTATTAAATATTTTACCGTCACGCATTTTTCCACTGATGACAGATTATCAACTATCTGCTATTCCACTCTTTATCTTTATGGCATCGATGCTCGAACGGGCCGGCATTATCGAAGAGTTATTCGATATGATCTATAAAATATTAGGAGGCCTAAAAGGAGGTTTAGCAACCAGCACGATTATTGCCTCCACGATTCTAGCCGCAATGTGCGGTGTCATTGGCGCTACCGAAGTCACCATGGGATTGATTGCACTGCCAGCAATGATGCGTCGCAAATATCATCCGACCATTGCTTGCGGTTCTATCCTTGCAGGTGGCACCTTAGGTATTCTAATCCCACCATCAATACTCGCGATTCTATTCGCCGTTGTTGCACAACAATCAGTAGGGGAATTATTTGTCGGTGCAGTAGTACCAGGGCTTATTCTCTCCGGAATGTACATTCTATATGTCACTATCCGTTGTTATGCCAATCCTGAATTAGGACCAGCCCTACCTGAAAGCGAGCGTGTGGGTAAACGTGAGAAGCTTCGCCTGCTAAAAAAATCATTGGCACCCATTATATTAGTCACCGTTGTTTTAGGGGTTATTTTTGCTGGTATTGCCACTCCTGTAGAAGCAGCTGGTATTGGTACGTTTGGTGCTGTGGTTGTATCCGCATTATATAGAAGGCTCTCTTGGGAAAACTTACGTGAAGCCGCATTAACAACCCTGCGGGTTACAGCCATGGTGTTATGGATTATTTTTGGTGCGACCTTATTTGTCGGCTTTTATGTCGTCAATGGTGGCCAGGCATTTGTTAATGAAACGATCATCGGCACAGGTTTAGGGCCATATGGCATATTGGTATTGATGATGGTCATCCTAGTTATTTTGGGTATGTTTCTAGATTGGGTAGGTATTTTACTGCTTGCGGTACCTATTTTTATTCCTTTGCTCAAAACAATGTCGTTTGATGGAGTATTCGGATTACCTGGTGTAGCCCCACAAGATTTAGCCTTATGGTTTGGTGTCGTCTATATGGTGAATATGCAAATGTCCTTTTTAAGCCCACCTTTTGGCTATGCCCTCTTCTACCTCAAAAGTGTCGCGCCACCTGAGGTAACGATGGGGCAAATTTACAAATCATCTTTACCATTTTTGTTTTTACAAGCGGTAGGGCTATCAATTTGTATCATCTTTCCTAATGTTGTACTGTGGTTACCAAAGTTAGTTTATGGCAGCGGATAATTATTACTAATAATGTAATATTTCTCAGCAACGGCACAGTGTTTGCCGTTATGCAATCCCTAAAAATAACTAGATTTTTTAATACATTTGGCTGATATCTTTTGTGTATATTTGATATATTCCCCTCTAATGGCCCCATCTATTGCTAGCACCGACTAGTAGTCATTACTCTTAGTACTATTACAAGCCAAGCACCACGAATAATAATTGTATTTTTATCAATAAGTTAAGGAGAGGGTTATGTTTGTTGTGACGAATAGGAAAATTGATACCAGCAAGGAAGGAATTGAACAGTTCGGTAAGTCACCAAATGAAAAAGGTCCAAACGAAATCAGAATTTTCGAAGCTAAACGGCGCAGAAATAAATGGCATATAGATGTCTTACCAGACAAACTCACAAAAGAACAGAAAGCATCTGTTGATATACCATCCAATAAAACCGCTTATGCCAGCCAATATGTTGCCAAACAGTTGTTAGATCGCATTAGGAAAAAGAAAAAAAACCTGCTCTTTTTTGTTCATGGGTACAATAATGATATTGAGGCTGTACTGGAACGAGCAGAGAATTTAGAAAAACAATATGGCGTTGAAGTATTAGCATTTAGTTGGCCAGCGAATGGTGGCGGAGTTAAAGGTGTAACCAGTTACAAAAGCGATAAACGCGATGCCATTGCCTCTGCAGGAGCAGTCTACCGAACAATGGAAAAAATGCGAACCTACCTTGATGCTCTTAACCAACAACGTCTAGACGATATTCGCTCTAAACTTGCAGAAAAATACCCAGATAACCTGGAATTACGCCAAACGCATTTTTGTAGAATGGCAGAGATGGGCTGCCCATTTAAAATATCATTATTGCTCCACAGCATGGGAAATTATCTATTTAAAAAGATTCAATGTTCGAGCACATACGATGGGCATCACATGTTATTTGATAATGTCATACTCGCTGCAGCTGACACCAATAATGAACAGCACTCTGAGTGGGTAGACAGAATTGCCTGCCGTCGTCGTGTTTATATTACGATCAATGAAGATGATTCAGCCTTGCGTTTCTCCCGTATTAAATCCGGTGAAGAACAACGTGCTCGCCTTGGGCATTACTTGCATCGTCTAGATTCTACTCAAGCATTATATGTGAATGTGACCGAAGCAAAAAATGTCGGTAGCTCTCATGCCTACTTTGAGGGAGATGCAACAAAGGATAAGCGTAGTAAGCTGTACCGCTTTTTTAAAGCAGCTATCAATGGCGACCGAGCAGAGAAATATTTATCTTATGATACGCCATCCAATACATGGCAACCTTAATCTGCTTTCTTTGTCTAGCCGCTCTACCTATCCTATTCACCAGCCCTATAGTAAACTGGCTACTATAAATTTTCTTAAAGCTACGTTAATTTACTTGAATAGATTAACGTAGCCCCAATGTCTTATAACATCCACTTAACTGTAATAGCCAATTAATGTCTAGCTGCTGCAATAAACCTGAACCGCCTCAAGAGAGTGTTAGTTCTCCTTGTTGTAATGCCAATACAAATAAAAAAGTTGATTGGTTATTATGGGGGTCATTGACACTGGTAGTAACATTTTATTGTTTGCATGTCATTCTTAACCTATTAGATCATCACTGGTTCCATCACCTCACTACCTCCACCTACGAGTTAGTTAACACTATGTTTTGGGGGGTTATTATTGGCATTATGATGATTGGTATATTAGGCAAAATTCCTCGTGAATTTGTTATGGCTATATTAGGTAACGGAGGAACAAAAGGAATTTTCCGTGCAACTCTGGCCGGAGTGCTATTAGATTTATGCAGCCATGGCATATTGATGGTTGGCGCAAAACTTTACCAGCGAGGCGCATCAATCGGGCAAGTAATGGCATTCATTATCGCCAGCCCTTGGAATTCATTATCTCTCACGATTATTTTAATTACTTTAATTGGTGTGGGCTGGACACTGTTATTCATTGTGTTGTCTATGATCATCGCACTGATTACAGGCTTTATTTTTGATCGTTTGGTTGAGAAGAAAATACTGCCGGGTAATCCTGCCACTCTAGACCTTCCTGAGAATTTCTCTTTCTGGAAGGAAGCAAAGCAACGTTTACAATCAACCAGCTTTACCGGTAAATTATTTGGAGAAATGATTATTGGTGGTATTAAAGATTCAGGAATGGTTTTACGCTGGTTATTATTTGGTATTGTCTTAGCCAGCTTGTTACGGGCATTTTTACCCACGGAATTATTTCAAGATTATTTTGGACCAACAGTTCTCGGTTTAAGTCTAACCATTATCATGGCAACCATCCTTGAAGTCTGCTCAGAAGGCTCCACCCCCATCGCAGCAGATTTTCTCACTCGAGCCCAAGCGCCAGGCAATAGTTTTGCTTTTTTAATGGGGGGAGTATCGACAGACTATACTGAAATCATGATATTAAAAGACACAACCAACTCTTGGAAAATAGCACTATTTCTTCCTTTAATTTCCTTACCTCAAATTATTTTAATCTCATACCTTATTAATACCCTGTAGATAATATTAATAATGTACTTCGAAGGTTTTTACCGGCTTAGCCTCAACATCAGTGACAGTGACTTGTTTAACTTCCGACAAATCTGACCCTTTCCAAGCCCAGAGAATTAATTCATCAATGGCTTCGTCATTACCCTGTGCATGTATGCTCACCGAACCATCCCTTTCATTTTTTACCCAGCCAGCAAGGCGTAATTTTTCAGCCATCGCTACGGTGACAGACCGATAGCATACACCCTGCACTTTTCCTTCTACCCGCAAACTAACGGACTTCATAATTTATGTCCTATCGTTTATAAATTAATGGCTTTAATACTTTCTTCTTCTACCCATCCATTTTCTGGCCACATAGAAACAGCACTACCTGTGACTACTTTATTGTCTTCGAACTTAGTTTCAGCTAAAGGTTGAGAACGATCTAAGTCCAGATTCAAAAAATCAAATAGCTTGGTATCCGCTAAATGAGAAGGCGATACACGTGTCAAAGCACCAAAAATAGTTTCTGTTCTACCTGGATACTGTTTATCCCATTCGACTAACATCTGCTTAATAGTTTGTCGCTGTAAATTCTCTTGTGAACCACAAAGATTACAAGGAATAATGGGGAATTTCTTTTGCTCAGCATAACGGGCTATATCACTTTCTCGACAATAGGCCATAGGTCGAATAATAATATTGCGCTGATCATCTGCCAGTAATTTAGGTGGCATGGCTTTCAAACGACCGCCATAAAATAGATTCAGAAATAATGTTTCAACGATGTCATCTTTGTGGTGACCTAAAGCAACTTTAGTGGCACCGATTTCCTCCGCAAAACCATAGAGAGTTCCACGCCGGAGTCGAGAGCATAAACCGCAGGTGGTTTTACCTTCAGGGATCACCTCTTTCACAACACTGTAAGTATCTTTTTCAACAATATAATACGGGACACTCAGACTATCTAAATACTCCGGCAATACCTCTTCAGGAAAGCCTGGCTGTTTTTGATCCATATTAACAGCTACCAATTCAAATTTGACGGGAGCGGTCTTTTGCAACGCTAGCAATATATCCAACATAGCGTACGAATCCTTGCCACCAGACAGACACACCATGATCTTGTCGCCTTCTTCAATCATATTGAAATCAGCAATTGCTTGCCCTACATGTCGACGCAGGCGTTTTTGTAGTTTATTGAATTCATAGTGGTGTTTACGGTTATCAGAATCAGGCATGAAAAAGTCACAGGAAGAATAGAAATGGTATTTTGCAGGACGCATTCTAGCGAAATAACCGATGATTATCCAAGGTATAGGCCTTTATTGACTATATTTTGCTCAGCAGCTTAACAGATATAGATGATTATTTAAGTAGCTCTCTGTGTAGCAGCGGCAATAAGGTAAAACAAGCATTGCCACATATCAGGAAGCAATTTTCCGGGGGCCCCTATTAAAATAAAAAAAACCATTAAAATCATACAGTTAAAGATAACTCATTAGCTGGCATAGGCCTTGCTAAATATTCTATAGACAAGCAATAATGATTCTTTAGGAACGACATTTTATGGGCATATTTAATCGTGTCTTAGACCACTTTACCAAAAAGAAGACCGAAGCCACGGTCACAACGACTAACAATCGATTATTAGCTCAAATTAATCGCTATGCTTCATTGATTCGTCTACAAGATGAACGTCAGTTGATTGAGGTCATATCACCTGATCACACCGATAGTTTTCAAAGCATGATCGTCGGTGTCGATCTCTATAACCAGCAATTAATTATTGATGAGTTTTCCCCGAAGATTCAAAACCCTACTGCTCTCGTTGGGCGAACACTGGTCTTACGACATCAACATAACCAGCAGATGATTAAAGTCACATGTGAGGTATTAGGCTGGGAAGAGAAATCTCACTGTTTACTGCTAACGCTTCCCGAAGATGTTAATTATCAACCGCGAAGGCATGAACTACGCGTCGAATTAACCGGCTCAGCCCCTCTAACAGCAACCATCGATCCTCTATACGGTGCACCATGGTATGCCAGCATTAGTAATATCAGCACTGGAGGTATGAGAATATTGGTTACTGGTGATTTAAGAAATAACCTCCACAAAAATAAATTCCTCAAAAAATGTAATATCACACTGGCAAATGGTAGTGAGGTCCCTTGCAAAGGGCGCGTCAAAGCCTTTAGCTATCACGGTCGGCCTTTTCGCCGTACAGAAATTAGTATCGCTTTTGAATCAATGAGTGAAGATGATCATGCCGAGCTACGGCAAGCTGTCGAACAATTAGCGATTGCTGCATAAAAATCTAACGCTCCATTTATTTCAAATTATGTCCTCTGTTATACTCTAGCTCATTTGTGTTAGTGAATAACGTTAATGAATCTCAATATTGATCGCCAACATATCTGGCATCCCTATACCTCTATCACACAACCTGGCCCAATTTTTCCTGTTGCTTCAGCTGAAGGCGTTATACTTACATTAGATGATGGCCGCCAGTTGGTAGATGGCATGTCTTCCTGGTGGTGCATGCTACACGGCTATAATGATGCAACGCTTAACCAAGCCATTATCGATCAAACAAAAAAAATGTCCCACGTCATGTTTGGTGGGTTGACACATGAACCTGCAATTAAACTGGCAGAAAAACTCGTCAGCATCACCCCAGAGTCACTTCAGCACGTCTTTTTTTCTGACTCAGGTTCTGTCTCTGTTGAAGTCTCTATTAAGATGGCTTTGCAATATTGGCATGCTCAAAATAAACCTGAAAAAAAGCGATTATTAAGCCATTCACGCGGTTATCACGGCGATACATTTGCAGCAATGTCTGTGTGTGATCCTGTCACTGGAATGCATCATTTATTTTCAGATCTTTTAATGCCACAACTTTTTGCAGAATCGCCACAATGTCGTTTCGATGAAGAATGGGATGAAAAATATATTGCCGACTTTAAAGAAAAAATCTCAGCTCACCACCACGAATTAGCTGCCGTTATTATTGAACCTATCGTACAAGCAGCTGGGGGAATGCGCTTTTACTCTCCGAAATATCTGCAACGCGTACGCGAATTATGTGATGAATTTAATGTTTTATTAATTGTCGATGAAATAGCAACAAACTTTGGTCGCACCGGTGAATTATTTGGCTGTCACCACGCTGATATCAGCCCTGATATTATGTGCCTTGGCAAAGCGCTCACTGGCGGCTATATGACACTCGCAGCCACATTGTGCACGGAAAAAGTCGGGCAAACTATTTGCTCAGGCGAAGCGGGAGTTCTTATGCATGGACCAACGTTTATGGCGAACCCTCTTGCCTGTGCCGTTGCTAATGCCAGTATCGATTTATTACTTAATTCTCCTTGGCAACAACGTATCGCTTCCATTGAAAAGCAATTAATTGAAGAATTAAACGAATGTAAAGTTTGGCCTCATGTTGCCGATGTGCGGATCCTCGGTGCTATTGGTGTCATTAAGTTAAAAGAAGCCGTTGATATGACGGTAATACAACCCCGATTTGTTGATGAAGGTGTCTGGATAAGGCCATTCGGCAAACTGGTTTACATTATGCCGCCATTCATCATCAAGCCTGAAGAGCTGTCACGTTTAACACAAGGAATGAAAGCAGTTATTGCTTCAATAAAATAATGTCATTAGTGTGAAAAAATTTTTAGAAAAACCTGTATCGATAACTATCAAGATTATATGGCAAAGTTAATTCTCGTTTGTGGGCCCACTGGGGCCGGCAAAACAACCTATTCACTGTCCCTTTCTAAAGAAGTAGGAGCAATTCGTTTTTCTATAGATTCGTGGATGCAAACATTATTCGCAAAAGATATGACATCCCTTGATTACTCGTGGATGATCGATCGAGTCAATCGATGCTATGAACAAATTTGGCAAGTGAGCGAACAGATTTTAACATTGAATGGGAATGTGGTTTTGGATTTGGGCTTCACCACTAAAGCGCAAAGAGATCTATTTTCTAACCGCGCAACGAAGCTGGGTATAGACGCCGAAATACACTATTTAGATGCGCCCAAAAGTGTTCGTAAAAAACGCGTAGAAAAGCGCAATATAGAAAAAGACCCAGAGATTTATTGTTTCGACGTTACCGACATGATGTTCAACTTTATGGAGCCCAAGTTTGAGGTACCAGACTCCGAAGAACTTAAAAATGGCTATAAAATAAATACAGCATAAATATTTCATGTCTTCTCTGCCCGCTACTACAAAGACAATTGTCAGATACAAAAAAGCCCATCATATGATGGGCTTTTTGCAATCTATCACATGGAATAATTAACTGTAGTAAGCATTAGATGTATCCGAATGATCTGTAACATCACGCACACCTTTTACCTCTGGTATTTTTTCCATCAGTGTTTTTTCAACGCCTTCTTTTAATGTCAAATCGACAGCGCTGCACCCTTGGCAACCTCCACCAAATTTAAGTACTAAATAATTGTCTTCAGTGATTTCCATCAATTCAACTAAACCACCATGAGCCGCAAGGCCAGGGTTGATATCATTGTAAAGGACGTAATTAACCTTATCTTCTAAGGGGCTATCATCTGTCACTTGAGGCATCTTGGAGTTGGGGGCACGGATAGTTAGCTGGCCTCCCATTTTATCGGCAGAATAATCAACTTTTGCATCTTCTAAGAAAGGTATACTCCTACCTTCAAAGTACGCTTTAAAGCTACCGTAATCGACAATTTCATCGTCCTCTTGCTCTTCACCAGGTCGACAATAAGCAATACATGTTTCCGCTTGAGCGGTGCCAGGCTTCGAAACAAACATACGGATACCAATCCCCTCAGCATCTTGTTTGTCTAATAATTCTTTCAAATAGCCCTGTGCGGACTCAGTGATTGTCACCATCATTGTATTGCTGTCTCTTTTATATAAACGATTTTAAGTATAAGCTACTTAATAATTGTGAATATTGCCACGATTGGCTAAATTCCTCTACCCTATAAAAAATGGGGTAATATAGTCCGTTTTCAAGATTCAGCAGGAAAAAACAGTGTCAGAAGAATCAGATAAACCCACCTTTTGGTCTATTGTGCTAAGTACATTCGCTGCCGCATTTGGTGTTCAAAACCGAAAAAATCTGGAAAAAGATTTCAAGCACGGCAATATCTACACCTATATTGCAGCCGGTATTATTTTTACCGTGCTCTTTGTAATCACAGTCGCTATTGTAGTGAAAGTGGTGTTGGCAAATAGTGGGCTGTAGTCTCACTGATAAACTAGCCAACATAGAAGAAAGTAAACGATATTTAGTCAATACGCTGCCATGTCGACAATGTATCTACCCCGCTAGTACGTAGCATTTTCTGTAATTCTTTTTTAAAGCCTCTACGCTCAGACAGGTGTAAATCTGTTAAAAATTGCTCCTGATGTTGATAAGCAATGGCGTTAATTTCAGCCATGAATTTTTTACCCTTATTCGTAATATGCAGCTTGACCGAACGACGATCCAATTTATCGTGTTCCCTCTCGATATAATCTTTACTTTCTAAACGATCCAGCAAACGGGTGATACCGGAGCGGTCAACACCTAAATGATCTGCTATCACTGCCGGTGTATTCGCTTCACTCCCATCTAATACATTCAATAACATCCATTGTGGCCAAGTGATGTCGTAATCCTTCAATTGTCGATTAAATTGCTCTTGCAACAAATTATTAAGACGATGTATCCAGAAGGCAAAGCTATTTTGCAACTTGAAGTCAGATTTCATTTGTTTTTATACTGCTAATTTACAGGTAGGCCGATTATCGAGCAGACTCGCAATATAAGCCTAACAGAGACTCTCTGTAAGAGAGTGATTGTACTGCGCTCTCTTACTTACTGAGAACTTACCCAAAAAACGCAAGCTGCAACAAATACAACAATTAAAACAATCGCTGCAATAGCATCTGCGGAGCTATCATCTTTATCTTGTACATCAAGCCGGTCATTCATAATAGGGCCCTTTCGTTATTGTTATTAGCTGATTTGAGCTCAAATAACTCAATCTGGGATGTGTTTTAACAAATACTCTTTAACAACTCAAGTACTTTGATTCTGCTTATACATTTTTGCAATATGCTTTGATCAAAATAGTCTTAAATGACGCCTCGCGAACGGATCTATTTTGAGGTATTCTGCCCGACCTTTATATTTCAAGTTGCCAGAATTCTTTATGTATAAGTACGATCAATACGATCACCAGATTATTCAAGATCGCGTTAAACAGTTTCGTGGACAAACCCAACGCTATCTCAGTGGTGAATTAAAAGACGATGAATTCCTTCCTTTACGCCTACAAAATGGCCTTTATGTGCAGCGTTTAGCCCCAATGCTTCGCATTAATGTCCCTTATGGAATGATTAATAGCACTCAATTACGTCGTTTGGCACATATTGCCCGTCACTACGACAAAGGCTATTGCCATGTCAGCACACGCCAGAATATTCAATTTAACTGGCCTGATCTAGCCGAAGTACCTGATATTTTGGCTGAGCTAGCCGAAGTAGAAATGCACGCAACTCAATCCAGTGGTAACTGCATACGCAATACCACCTCTGACCAATTTGCAGGCATTGCCGCTGACGAAATAGTCGACCCTCGCCCCTATTGCGAAATTGTTCGCCAATGGTCTAGCTTACACCCGGAATTTGCTTTCTTACCACGCAAATTCAAGATAGCGGTCACAGGCTCAGATACTGATCGGGCCGCTATTCAGGTGCACGATGTGGGTTTACAGGTAATTAAAAGCGAAGACGGAGAAATCGGTTTTCGTGTTCTAGTCGGTGGAGGGCTTGGCCGAACACCTGTGATTGGCTCGCTATTACGTGAGTTTTTACCTCAGGAACACCTGCTTACGTATCTGGATTCCATTTTACGTGTCTATAACTTACTTGGCCGACGGGATAATAAGTACAAAGCACGTATTAAGATCCTGGTAAAAGCGATGGGTATTGAGGCGTTTAAAGAAAAAGTGGAAGCCGAATGGGCCCATATAAAAGATGGCCCAGGAACCTTAACCCAAGAAGAAATTGACCGCTCTAAGAGCTTTTTCACATCACCACTCTATGAAGAAATTGATGATGCCAATGTGCAAGCTGAGATTGATAGCCTAGCAGCGAGTAACATCGCTTTTAGCAAATGGCTAACGCGCAATACCTTTGCCCACAAAGTCCCGGGGTATGTAGCAGCAGTGCTTTCTCTGAAGCCTACCGGTGTCGCTCCAGGAGATGTGACGGATAGTCAATTAGAAATTATTGCTGATTTAGCTGATAAATACAGTTTTAGTGAAGCACGTACAACCCATGATCAGAATATCGTCCTGACTGATATCAAAAAGTCAGCGCTATTCGAATTCTGGAAAACTGTTAAAGCAGCCGGTTTTGCGACACCCAACATCGGTACATTAACGGATATGATCTGCTGCCCTGGTGGCGATTTTTGCTCATTGGCAAATGCTAAATCCATACCTATTGCAGAAGCAATTCAACGCCGTTTCGATGATCTAGATTATGTCTATGACATTGGTGATTTAGACCTTAATATTTCAGGCTGTATGAATGCTTGTGGACATCATCATATCGGTCATATCGGTATCCTAGGGGTGGACAAAAAAGGCCGAGAGTTTTATCAAGTGCAGCTAGGAGGTAACTCCAATGAAAATGCTGCTCTTGGCAAAGTATTAGGCCCAGCGTTTGAGCAAGAAGATATGCCCGATATTATTGATAAATTACTGAACGTTTATATTGATCAGCGTAATGAAGACGAGTTATTTATCGATACCTATAGCCGTATTGGCCTCCAGCCATTCAAGGAGAGCGTATATGCCAAACAATGATCAAAACCAACAAATTATTAAAGACGGCAAAGTTATTATTGATGAGTGGCAGCTGATTTCCAGCAATGATGAGACAGATGCTAGCATTGAGCCCAATACAATAATTCCTTTATCAGTTTTTGAAGCTCGAAAAGAATTGGCTGGACGTGATGATATCGGTGTTTGGATAAACAATGATGTGGATATTCACACGGTTGCTGATAGCATCATCAAACTCCCGGTAATCGCTATCGACTTCCCTACCTTTATGGATGGTCGAGGTTTTTCACTAGCCAGGCTACTTCGCGAACGCTATAACTACAAAGGTGAAATTCGTGCCACTGGCTATGTCATTCGTGATCAACTGTGCTACTTGAAGCGCTGTGGATTCAATGCATTTAGCTTTAATGAAGATATAGACCTAGAAAGCACAGTTACCTCTCTTAATGACCTCACTGAAGCCTATCAAACCTCAGTCGATAGACCTGCACCTCTTTTCCGACGTCGTGCATAGTGACCTATAGGTATTATCTGCTTTTAATGGGCAGATAATACACTCCTCTAAGTTATTCATTTAAGGGCACCTCTAAAAATTGCCTTTTTACCCGCTGGCGGCGTTGCGGTCGTACTCAAATGCTCGTGTATACTGCATACACTGCGCTTTTCTGTGCGCCCACGCCTTGCCAGCGAACAAAAATTCTAATTTTTAGAGATACCCTTAAGTCAAAATAAATGAGCCTTATCAATTAAATAGCCTCTATTTATTAATTAGATTAATTAAATTTATTTCACTGATTGATTTTGCAGGGATATATTGCCTATGCTGAAGGAATTATTGTGCAACCTTAATTCTCAGGGCATCCCACATAACATAGAACTTGGAGACAACCATGTCATTAAAAGGCTCAAAAACTGAAGCTAATCTTAAAGAAGCATTCGCTGGTGAATCACAAGCAAACCGTCGTTACCTATATTTCGCCAACATGGCTGATATCGAAGGTGCACCAGAAGTTGCTAATGTATTTCGTAATACAGCTGAAGGTGAAACAGGACACGCTCACGGGCATATGGAGCATCTAATTGCAGGTGGTTGTGGTGAGCCTGGAACAGATATGCCAGCAGGTAACGCAGGTGAAGCATTAGCAGCAGCGATTGCTGGTGAAACACACGAATATACTGATATGTACCCAGGTATGGCAAAAGATGCGCGTGATGAAGGCTTTGATGAAATCGCTGACTGGTTTGAAACTTTAGGTAAAGCTGAGCGTAGCCATGCGAACAAATTTACCAAAACCTTAGAAGCTTACAAAGCTGAAGCTTAATGCTCGATAATTACCTGATAAGGTAATTATTACAACTCAAAATGCGCTGAGTAATCAGCGCATTCTCCCATATTTTTCTGGCCGAAACCTTTTTGGATACTATCGTCATGTCTGCAGAAAATAAACGCGAAGGCAATTTAGAAGCACCTACACGTCACCCTATTGATTGGAAAAACCCAGAATATTACGATGAAGAAAAGCTCAATGCTGAACTTGAGCGAGTATTCGACATCTGTCATGGCTGTCGCCGCTGTGTCAGCTTATGTCAGTCATTCCCAACACTGTTTGATTTAGTTGATGAGAGTGAAACAATGGAAGTGGATGGAGTCGATAAAGCAGACTATAAAAAAGTCGTCGACGAATGTTACTTGTGTGATATGTGTTATATTGCTAAGTGCCCTTATGTCCCCCCCCATTCCTTTAATGTCGATTTTCCCCATCTAATGCTGCAGGCCAAAGCCATAGAACATAAAAAAACAGGCGGTCAATTCAGAGACAACGTATTATCCAGTACAGATACTCTCGGCAAGCTAGCCACCATCCCTGTAATCAATGAAACGATCAATGCTGTTAACACTTGGCAGCCCACTCGATCTATCGCTGAAAAAGCCCTTGGTGTCGATAAAAATGCCTGGCTCCCCAGTTATGATAAAAAAACCTTTCGAAAACATGCAGACCCTAAAACAGCATTTGAGATAAAAGATGGCAAACGCACGACAGGGAAAATTGCTATCTTTGCTAGTTGTTATATTAACTATAACGAACCCGGCATAGGCCGTGATTTTGTCGCTGTTTTAGAACACAATGAAATACCCTGGATTATCGCAGAGAAAGAAGTCTGTTGTGGCATGCCGAAACTAGAACAAGGCGATCTTGAAGCCGTTGAATCATTAATGCGTATCAATATACCGAATTTAGTTAAACTCGCAGATGAAGGCCATACCATCACCTCTCTAGTCCCTAGCTGTACATTGATGTTCAAACAAGAGTTACCATTGATGTTCCCAGAAAACGATGATGTCAAACGGGTTGCTGAAGCGTTTTGGGATCCGTTTAATTATTTAGTCTCCCGCAACAAAGATGGTTTACTAAATACAGACTTTAAACAAGAAATAGGCGCGGTATCCTATCAGGCACCTTGTCATGGCAGAGTACAAAACATTGGCAAGAAAACCGAAGAATTTTTAAAGTCTTTACCTGGAACTGAAGTTAAAACAACAGAGCGCTGTAGTGGGCATGCAGGTACCTATGGCATTAAAAAGGAGTTTCATTCTCAGTCAATGAAAATTGGTAAGCCGGTCTTTCGACAAATATCACAAGCGGAACCAGATTACATTTCTAGTGATTGTCCTATGAGCGGGCATCATATTGCCCAAGGACTAAAAGAAAATCATGAGAAAAATATTGCATTGGCCCACCCTATCACTCTGGTACGTAAAGCCTACGGAATATAACGATTACTACAAAAATATTGGTAAATAATTATGTCTAAAATTTCTCCCGATTCATTAATGACGTTAGAGGCTTACAGTAATGCTCGGCCTACATTACGCAAAGAAGCTATCTCACATAAAAATGCTCGAAAAGTTTTTGTAGGATCAAATGTCGTCTTGCAGTTTGAAGACGAGAAAACCATTCGCTATCAGATACAAGAAGTACTCCGTGTTGAGAAAACATTCGAAATAGAAGGTATCGAAGAAGAGTTAGAAGCCTATAATCCCTTAGTACCCGATGGCACTAACTGGAAAGTAACACAAACGATTGAATATCCGGATATAGAGGAGCGTAAACGTAAATTAGTCGAGCTGAAAGGTATTGAGCGTCATACCTATATTAAAATCGACGGTCATGAGCGTGTTTACGCCATTGCTGACGAAGATTTACCTAGAGAAACTGAAGAAAAAACCAGTGCTGTGCATTTCTTACGCTTTGAGTTAACGCCAGATATGATTAAAGCAGCAAAAGAAAATGCAGATATCGCTGTAGGCATTGATTTACCCGCTTATACTCATCATGTAGGCGATGTAGACCCTGCAACGAAACAGCTACTAATACAGGATTTCAACTAATATTAGTACTTTATTAGCCATTTCACTATCGTTGTGGAGTGGCTAGATTTGAGCGATTGATTGATTAACTGTTAGACTTAAGGCTTATAAATACGAATAGGTCTTATGGAAGCATCAATTTTTCAGTCTTTTTTCCTTATATTCACTGGGGCAGCCATTATTGCCTCACTAGCCCTTTACACACGCCAGCCCCTTCTCGTTGCTTATATCGTACTCGGCGCCCTCTTAGGCCCATACGGCTTTAAACTTATTACTAATGTCGGCCTGATTTCTGAGATCTCTCGCATTGGTATTATATTTTTACTGTTTTTGCTGGGCTTGGATATGCAACCGAAAGCTCTCGCCTCAGTCATTAAACAGGTAACTCCTGTCGCACTAATCAGCTCTGCACTATTTGCAGGCTGTGGCTATGCTATTGGTATTTTATTTAATTACACGCCCATCGAAGCCATGGTCATCGGTATGGCTATGATGTTTTCAAGTACGATTATTGGCATTAAATTACTACCTACTACCGTTCTTCACCACCGCCATAGTGGAGAGTTATTGGTCGGCTTACTATTACTACAGGATTTCCTCGCCATATTATGCTTAATGATTTTATTGAGTGGCGAGCTCGGTCAAGTCGATATTAAGCAGCTCGGAATGACTGTTATATCACTGCCTTTTGTTGCATTATTTGCTTGGGGTTTTGTACGTTATATTATCCAACCCTTAATCAGTAAGTTTGACCGTTTTCATGAATACATTTTCCTGCTCGCCCTAGGATGGTGCTTGGGAATGGCCGAGCTTTGTGAAGCACTGGGTTTATCCGCAGAAATTGGCGCGTTTATTGGTGGTATTAGCCTAGCAACAAGCCCGATCGCTCAATATATTGCTATTAATTTAAAACCTCTACGGGACTTTTTCCTGATACTGTTTTTCTTCTCTCTCGGCGCAAGTTTTAATCTATTAATACTCGGAGATATTATCGTTGCAGCCCTTATTTTAGGCGGTATTATGCTGATATTAAAACCAACAACATTTCGTGTGTTACTAGGCAAACAAAGCGAAAAAAAATCTCTGGCATGGGATATAGGATTCAGATTAGGACAAATCAGTGAGTTCTCATTATTGATTGCACTGGTGGCATTTAAAGGCGCCCTCATCGGGGAAAAAGCATCAACCCTCATTCAAGCAACTGCCATCATCACATTCCTTATTTCCAGCTATATTGTGGTGTTTAATTTACCTAACCCCATTGCAGTTAACGATAAATTAAGACGAGATTAATCATTTAGGACACAGGTCACATGTATCAACTTGTTATTGGTAATAAAAATTATTCATCCTGGTCATTGCGCCCATGGTTGTTAATGAAAGTCGCAGGACTTAATTTTGAAGAAATTAATATCGAGTTATATTCCAAGGAAGCGAAAAAAGAGCTATTTAAATATTCAGGCGCAGGAAAAGTACCGGCACTAATTGCAGATGATATGACAATTTGGGATTCATTAGCCATTGTTGAATACCTCGCCGAGCAGCACCCTGAAAAAGCGTTATGGCCCTTAGCCAATGATAGCCGAGCTATTGCCCGTTCAGTGGCCAGTGAAATGCACTCCAGCTTTATGGTTATTCGTAATATACTTCCCATGAACTGTAGATTATTAACAACAGTTAATGAACTTCCCTTAGACCTTCAAAAAGATATTGATCGTATCTGTCAGATTTGGCGTGAATGTAGGGCTCACTATGGGGAACAAGGTAAATTTTTATTTGGAAGCTTTTCTATTGTTGACGCTTTCTATGCTCCTATCGTTTTACGCTTTCATAGTTATGGTATTCCAGTAGGCGAAACCGAGCAAACCTATATGAACGAAATACTGTCATTGCCTGCATTACAAGAATGGGTTGATGCAGCAAAACAAGAAGAGACGACTGTTGCAGCCTATGACAATATTAATCTCTAATGATAAAAATAATCTAGCAAAGCGTTTCCTTCTTTTATTATTGCTTTTTAACAAACGATAATTTTTATATTAAGATAACACTACAAAAAGCAACTACAAATAACAAAAAGTGATTGTTATTAACAACAACATTGTTAATATTTATTTGTTTTAAAAAATTACTCATTTCTATAATAACAAAGTGTATTTATTACACTTTGTTATTACCTTCATCAAATCAAAAATTTAACGAGAATATTTATTCATTATTCTTGTTATACACCTTAAGTCTGACTATCATTAATAGGTTAAATATATCCTATTTAAATCTAAACATTCTGCGGTATTATTTATTGTTTCGAAGATGAGGTACTTTCCGCTTACAGTCTATTTAAAACAATAATCCTACAAGCATTTTTATATTGATTAACAAGCACGAAGCTATTAGTCAAAAGAGCATTACTTTCCAACATCATGAAGATAAATAAGATGGATAGGAAAATGATTATCTACAATTTTTTCAATAGTAATTCGAATAAAAAATATTCCTTATATATATTTTTATTTATTACACTTTTTAGCCATTCAGTTATATCTGACACCCCTCAGAAAATGTCTTTTGTGCGTATACAGGATATGGCGGGACAAGAGGTTGGAGGAAGAATATTATTAGATGTCTACGAACGTCTTGGCATCCCCGCTGAAGTTATCCCCATGCCAGGAAAACGCGCATTAAGAGAAGCCATTAGCGGACGAAAAGATGGCGAATCAGTACGTATTTACGCCGTAGGTGAAAAATACCCAGATCTGATCCGCGTACCAACTCCCCTTTTTGATTTTCTTACTATGGGGTTCGCACAAAAAGGAACTGATATTACATTAGAACAGCCTAAAGACCTTGAGAACTATGTTATTGTTCGCACAAGTGGGGTACAACATACTAAGAATATGACTGAAGGCATGGACAATATCCATATTGTTGAATCTAGTGATTTACTGATGCCTTTCGTAAGCCATAGCCGAGCAGACATTGCATTAACTGGGCGTTTAAATGGACTCATTCTATTAAAAAAAGGCAAAATAAATAATGTGGAAGAAGTCGGGCAACCCTTGCAAGTTAACCCTCTGTATCATTACTTGAATAAACGCCATGCTCATTTGGTTCCTAAAGTTGATGCTGTTATTCGAGAAATGAGAGAAAGCGGAGAGATTGCAAAACTAAAAGCCCAGTACGAGCAAGAGTACCTAGATGCTATTGTCACCCCCTAAAAAATTATCCCTTCTACCCTCCCTGTTATACTGAATCATTATTCAACATATCCATTCGATTTATAGGAACCTCTGATTAACTTCGGATAATTTCTAGACTATAGGCTCATAGAGATCGGAAATATCTGTAGGCTCCGTAGGGCGTGGTTAAAATATTAATAGAGTTTTCATTTTCTGTTCATACCATTGTAGTAATTCCTACACAAAATTAGAGCTTCTTTTTGTATTATTCAAATATGGGGTTTTTTATGAGTATCTACAGATTACCGTTAATTATTGCATTCGCAGTAATATCAGCTTCTACACAAGCAGACTCTCTTGAATTTATTGGAGAGGCCACATTTCCAACCGGATATCAATTTAATAATACCGAAGTTGGTGGATTGTCCGGGATTGATTACGATAAAGAGAATAATTCTTTTATCGCTATCAGCGATGACCGTGCAGAAAATGGGCCTGCTCGTTTTTACGATTTAACCATTGATCTAACTGATGGATCATTAGAAAACGGAGATGTCGTATTTACTAAAGTGACAGAAATTCTTGATAGTGATGGTTCCTCTTTCGAGCCAGCGAGTGTAGATCCAGAATCTATTCGTTTGGCACCATTCCCTAATCTTTTATATTGGACAAGCGAAGGCGATGCAAACAACGGAATATCACCATTTGTTCGCATAATGACGAGAGATGGCCAGTATGTAGACCAATTTGATTTACCTGAAAAATTTGTACCGACTATTGACTCAGGCATTCAAAACAATCTTGCTTTTGAAAGCTTAACATTTTCTTATAATAACAGGCAATTATTTACAGCCACTGAAAATGCATTAACTCAGGATGGACCTAGAGCTACCGTCGATAACGGTAGCCCTGTACGTGTACTGCGTATGAATCGTAGTACAGGCAAAGCGAACAAAGAATATATCTATCAAACTGAGCCCGTTGCTGCTGAATCAATACCTGCAGGAACATTTAACACTAATGGCCTAGTTGAACTACTAAGTTTTGCACCCAAACTAATGATTGCCATTGAACGCTCATTCTCTGTTGGTGTTGGCAATAGCATTAAATTATTCTTTACTACAACTTATGGCGCAACAGATGTAAGTCAAATACAATCTATTCAGGGCAACTCTTCTATTGAACCAATGAAAAAAGAATTATTATTGGATTTAGCAGATTTAGGCATTACTTTAGATAATATTGAAGGTATTACTTTTGGTCCTAGGTTATCCAGTGGCGAACAAACTATAATCTTAGTATCTGATAACAACTTTAACGCCAATGGGCAATTTACCCAATTCTTAGCATTTAAACTGAACAACTATTAAATGCTATTTCCTTTTTAACACCTTAAAGCTCTAACACTAAAAAGGACAAATAAAATTATTTGTCCTTTTTTAACACTATAAAACTAAATATACACTAGCAGATAGTTATGTTTCAGAATTATCAAGCTTATCTTGTGTACGCAAGTCAAAATCACTGGCATCATGCCTATTATGAAGCTGCATACTAGGATCCCCCCAAGTACGATTGACCATTCGGCCTCGCTGTACAGCAGGACGCTCATCAATTAGATTGGTCCAACGCATTAAATGCTTATAGGAAGCGACATCGAGAAACTCTGCAGCACCATATAGCCTTCCTAACATTACAGCTCCATACCAAGGCCAAATAGCGATATCTGCAATGCTATATTCATCGCCACAGATATATTGATTGTCTGCTAGGTGGCGATCAAGGACATCAAGCTGCCGCTTGGTTTCCATGGCATAACGATCGATAGCATATTCCATTTTAGACGGCGCATAGCTGTAAAAATGACCGAAGCCACCACCTAAATAACCACCACTCCCCATCTGCCAAAATAACCAGGACAGGCACTCTGTTCGCAACTCAAAATCACTGGGAATAAGGGCATTAAATTTCTCAGCTAAATATAAAAGGATTGCTCCTGACTCAAAAACACGAACCGGTTTTTCACCGCTGTGGTCAACTAAAGCTGGGATCTTAGAGTTAGGGTTGATCTCAACAAAACCGCTACTAAATTGATCTCCGTCACCAATTTTAATGAGATGAGCATCATACTCTGCCCCGTCAAAACCAAGCGCCAATAACTCTTCCAACATGACTGTAATTTTTACGCCATTAGGTGTCGCCATTGAATACAGCTGAAGCGGATGTTTACCTATAGGTAATTCTTTATCATGGGTAGAGCCAGCAACAGGTCTATTCGTTTTAGCCCACTCTCCTCCATTTTCAGCATCCCATTTCCAGACTTTAGGGGGGACGTATGACGGGTTATTACTCATTGTTTTGTGTCCTATTTGTAATTGTTAAAGTACATTACGCTAAGTGAAAGATATTGGTTTTTATAGGCTTTAGACAACACCTGATACAAAGTAACGCAAATATTTAGCATCAATCTCTAAGTTTCAGCTGATGCGTTATATTTAACCCCTACTACAACTAAGTAGTAGTAACACTCATTATCATCAATCTTTCGCTATACTTCTATAATCAAAGATGTTTTTCCTATTTAGAGTGTAAATTGTGCTTAAATCCTTACGCCTGATACAGAGCCTACTGATCCTCACATGGCTAATGATACCCGTAGGTGCTTATTATATACACTATCAAAGTAAGTCTTCGCGCAATGAATTAAATCATACCTCTCTAAGTATAATCGCAACATTAACAAAAGAAGCTCAACGAAAATACAGTGTTGAAGTCTTTAATAAATTTAAAAAAGTATACCCTATAGAATCTGGTCGCGATCACCTCAATCATCCTACTATGGTGCCCATTCCCGCAACATTTGCAATAGAACTCTCAAAAAGTGTAAGTAACAGCGACTTAACTATACGTATGTTTAGTCAACATCCATTTAAAGGACGTGAAAACTCTGCAGTACCGAAAGACTCTTATGAAAAAAATGCACTTGATGAAATAATTAAGAATAATCTATCAGAATATACATATTATGATAATCAACGTTATATCTATGCTATACCCATTAAAATGACTAATGAATCATGTATTGACTGTCATAACAATCATCCAGATAGTCAATATAAGCAATGGAAACTAGGTGATACACGCGCAATCTTAGCATCACAAATATATTACCAATCTAATAATTTATTTTACTTTTACCCCTTATTTTTTCTTTTAATCACTATTGCTATTATTACACCAATAATTCTTTTACAAAAATTATCCTATCTTGACTACTTTGCAAAAAAATCTGTTACTGATAATTTAACAGGTATTTATAATCGTGAATATATTGACACTACATTACGAGAGCAATTTTTAGAAACTTTTGCAACTAATAGAGATAACACTAGCGCAGCATTACTCATGATAGACATTGATCATTTTAAAATAATTAATGACACTTACGGGCATAAAGTTGGAGATCACTGTTTAATCGAAATCTCACAACAGATTGTTAGAACGCTTAAACGAGAAAAAGATACTATCGCTCGTTATGGAGGAGAAGAATTTTTAGTTTATCTTTGTAACACAAACTATGATAATGCACTCACGATCTCCAATTTAATCCGATCAAATATTGCTTCAGCTCCAATTACTGATAAACGATTAAATAAAACAGCCAGTATTGGTGTCTGTTATGTATCACACCAAACAAATAGCCCAGCATTCAATAAGGCGATAGAGATAGCAGATAATGCATTATATGAAGCCAAAAAAACAGGCCGTAACAAAGTAGTTATACATCGCTATTCTTAATCCATACTTATGATATTAAACAAACCCACCTCTATTCTATGGATGGATCTTTATTTTTCCTCAAACTACCAAACCCCATATCGGCCAACCGTACCTTGTGCTTATTAAGAATGTTCAGTATGGCAAAATTTAACTCATTAGAAACCTCAGCGTAGACAGGGAATTTAGTCGTATCAACATAGCTCATTACATTAAGTGCAATCCCATATTCTAAATAATCAGCCAAACGAACTCGGCAAGGTGCTTCACATATCTGTTCATGATCATCCAACAACTGCTTAATATCTGCTATTACACTCTCAATCTGCTCTGCTGTTGACTCATGAGATAGCACTAGTTCTGGCTTATAGCGGATACGGTTACGTTCTGAGTAGTTTTCCAACTCCATATCAACAAAAATAGAATTAGAAATATTAACAAGTGTTCTATCAAGTGTACGAATTTTGGTATACCGCATGCCAATATCTTCGATAAAGCCAATGTATTTTCCAAAGCGTCCAAGGTTGCCCACTTTTACGGGGACACTCACGTACAATGTAATACCAGCAATAATATTTTCAATTGATTTCTGAGCAGCCAGCGCAAAGGCTAAGCCACCCACACCTAATCCCGCCAGTATAGTCGATGCTTTAAAGCCAAGGTTTTCTAACCATACCAAAGTAGCTGTAATCACAATCATTGTTTTAATTAAGCTGCTTAATGGGTTCAATAATTTAGCGGCTGATTTTCTATTATCATTGGTTAAGCGATGAACAAAAAAATCACGAACAATGCTGATAGTTGATAATAATGTCCAGGTAACTGCAATGATTACAATAGTGTAGCCTTGAGTGACTTCCCTCGCCTCTAATGAAAGGCTCATCAATGGACACATTCCGCGAATTAGCAAAATAATTATCAGAAAACGTACAGGGCCTGAAACGATAGCAGCGATTTGTTCGCTCATGTCTGAATCACGCTTACGGATAAGAGATGCAATTAGCTTTGTCGGTAGTACTGCAATAAAAATAGAAATAATAATAATTAATAGCAAAGTCACCCATTGCCATAACTGTAAACCCAGAAAAAACACTTCAGGTAAAATTTTCGTCAACACCTCTCCTACGGGCCCATCTCCATATTCACGATAGAGCTCTGGTAGTGAATTTATGCTCACACCGGCTATTTTCCAAATAAGCACACCATCTTCACGAGCTACATGTTGAGCATAAATGGGGACTTTTCTATCTTGAAGTGGTATATACCCAATTAAATCACGGTCACCGGGAATACCATCATTTTTATACCCGGCAGGATCATTGCTTAATGTTGGCAAATCTACCCACAATGCGCGATCTAATACAAGCTTTAGCGTTCTAACTACTTTTTCACGCGGTATTTTTCTTATTTTGTTATTAACACCATCAAAATCTAAGTAATTAATAGCAGAAACATACTCCGCCTTTCTAATTAGGCCTAAGAATTTTTCAATGGAGCTTCTAGGCGTCCCTCTATCATAATCATCCAAAACGATTGGAGAAGAAACGCTTTCTTGACTTTTTATAGGAGGCTGTTTATCAACCACAGTCTCCTCATTGAGTAACAATTTATTGTTAATGCTTTTATATGGCGAATAAGAAAAACTAGTGCTAGCCAGCAATAGACAAAGTAAAAAAATAACAGCTCTTGAAACATACATGTTTACACCACATATTTTAATCAGGTATTTTTAAAAATGTAAACTATATAGAAAATATAGGCTGAATAATTAACTGTTTTAATTTATTTATAATTATTCTCTATAGTCATCTTACCCTGAGAAGTATAGGAACCTCTGACTAACCTCGAATGACTTCTGCGTGAGTCTAAAATCCATTTAGGCACTTGAAAAATGCTCCTGCATTTTCAATGTACCCTCCATCCATGGAAGGCAAGGCGGGCTTCGCCGCCAATGGCCGTCGTCCTTAGCAAGGAGTCCAACACAGCATAAATGGATTTTAGTCACGCCCTTCTGGGCCTACAGGCATTACCTATCTCTGCGTTGTCTCTTTTGCCAAGGTCTAGACATTACCTGCAAGAGACGCCTTGATCTCGGCAATGCCTGTGGGCCAGAAGTTATCCGAGGTTAGTCAGAGGTTCCTATAGAGTAAAATGACTAGACGGCTACTATTCTACTGAAAGTAAATCAACATTGACCCAAAGTGACTCGTTTCTGGCGAGAAGTATAAAGCTGAGCGTTAACATATTGGATAAAATAATCAATGATTTGAGAGGAAACATTCAAACCATTTGCATCAAATGTTTTCGTACCTGGGCCATCATTCACTTCTAATACAACTGCTTTTTCCTTTCCTCCACAGGTATAAGTCATAATATCGACACCAGCCACTTTCAATCCAGTCGTTCTAGTCGCAGATTGGGCTAATATTTTTAGGTTGTTATTAATAGATACAAATTCTACATCGCCGCCTCTGGCAATATTAGAAGCCGCTAAAGGCTTTGATGCTGTTATTTTCATAGCTGTAGATACAACAGAATCACCTATCACTAAAATTCGATAATGAGATATCGGTTTTTCAGAATTACCGATAAACTCTTGTACCAAAAACCCTTGTTGGTTTTTCAAATTGCCAGCAAAAACCTCTAGTTCACCTTCCGATAAAGCAAATTCAATGCCCAGGCCTTGTGTACCATAATCTGGTTTAAATACATAAGGCGGAGAACCTAACTTTTCTTTGACGCAACAAACAGAGCGTACAGAAGAGCCTGCGCCATAAAAAACTGTACGAGGTGTCGAAACACCTGCTTTAGTGAGCATTTTGGTAAGACTCACTTTACTATCCGTCGTCTCTGTATAGTAAGTAGAATTTAAAACAATCACTCCTGCATCTTCAAAAATACGAAGATACTTTCTGCCGATAGCAGCAGTACCCCAACACCACAACAACGCAGCATCATAATCTGTTGGAGAATAAAACTGTCCATGATATAAAATTTCATAACAGCCATTAATTTCAATGATAGAACACTGATCCTGTTTGTGGCCAAAATACGAAATAACATCGACATCATTTTTTGTCTGTCGCAATGCAGCAATTAAATTTGCTGCCGTTATATTTTTTTCATCCTCTACGAGGAAAAGTATTTTCATAGCTCTATCATCAAAAAATGTTTCTATAACAATAAACTTTATATAAAGTTCACTACTTATTATCCATATCTATAACTTTCTGTAACTCATCTCTAGACAAGCGATAGTACTTCTTAGTTTCCATTGGTGCTGCTCCAATTTTTTCATAAAAATTAATTGCTTTCGTATTGCTTTCTTGAGTTGTCCAATCAAAGCGAGAACAATTTCGCTCTAAAGCAATTTTTGATAGAAAGCTCATCATTCTCATTCCGACGCCTTTCCGTGAATATTCTGGTGCAACAAATAATTCTTTAAGAAACATCTGCCCGGTTTCTTTAGTAGCCGGATACAAAATAGCATATGAGGCTAAAGCACAAACAATTCCATCATAATAAGCCAAAACAATTTTTACAGATGACCCTGCTGCCAGGACATTCTGCTCTAGATTTTCCCTCACAACATCTCTGCTCGATGAGTTTTCTTTTAAGTAGTATGAACTCAACTTACTAAAAATATCTACCGCATCCTCAAATAACGTAGGCTCATACTCCACAATACTGATCATCTTTATGCATTACCTCTTTCAAATTACTGCTACTTAGTATCTATCTATATGTTTTACTATAGTAAAAAGCAATGCCATCATATCGTGCCAAGACCTTAACAAACAATATAACTCATTGATTTATATACAATTACCCTACACACACCAAGGAATAAGCTAGAAATAAGCAACATACTTTGCTGTATTTATAACATCCCTAAGTATAAAGTAGACAAATTTAAGATCATAAGCCACTCACACCCTTTTGATTGACTCTCATCACAAGAGTTCAACAGAAAATAATTAGTTCTATGGATATAACCAAATAACTAATAATTAGCATCTAATAGTGGAGTTATAATGTATACGGCTTATAAACCATCATATTTTTATTATTAGAAAGCTGATTTAAATAAGTTCTCATTGATAAATCTGAAAGTTCATCAATATTAAACGATTATTATCTTATTGATTGACATTACTTAAGTAATATTATCTCTATCCTGCTTAAACAACTCTTCTAGTTCTTTTCTACCTTGAATGCCAATCTCTATAAGTTTATCTAGGTCATCATGATGTTCAACCGCTCTTTCTAGTAAACTTTCATCATGATCACGAAAAATATCGACTGTTTTTAACGCCTGACTGGTTGTAAAGCCAAGTGTCGTCAATGTTTCTGTTGCCGCTTCTAAACTACCAGAGAAAATTTCGCGAATAACCTTGTTAGCTCCTGCTGCAATTAACTTTAGATAATTAACCCGGTTATAAGCACGCGCGATAATGTAAAGATCAGGATAATGTTCACGAATCATTTTAATCAGGTCAACAGCATTATCTGCATTTTCTATCGTTACTAATAAGATTTTTGCTTTATCTATACCCGCTGCCTGTAAAACATCTAAGCGCGTAATATCACCAAAGTGAACTTTATTGCCGAATCGTTTAATAAATTGTATATGCGCAGAGTTATTATCTAACGCAGTAAAAGGGATATTATTAGCGGAAAGAATACGCCCCGTAATCTGAGCAAAGCGACCAAAACCTAAAATGAGTATTTCGGACTCCTGTTCAATTTCAGGCAACGCTGATGTTGAATTCTCATGCTGTTGTTTTTTAGATAGCAAACCAGCCAAAGCAACTAAAGGAGCCGTTAACGCCATTGACAAGCCAACGATTAAATTAATTATTTCAATAATGTCAGTTGAAACAAGGTTTAAAGTTCCTGCCTGAGATAGGATGACGAAAGCAAATTCCCCACCCTGACTCAACATCAATGCAAGTTGCAAACTAGCACGCCATTCCATTTTCGATAATTTCAATAAAAACATAATGACAAGGGTTTTCAAGGCCATTAACCCTAAAACAAACGCAAATATCATCGCAGGCCGTTCGAACAATAAATTAATGTTCAATGTCATGCCAATAGCAATAAAAAACAAACCCAATGTAAGCCCTTTAAATGGCTCTATATCGGTTTCTAACTGATGCCTGAAATGGGAGTTAGCCAACATAATACCGGCAATAAACGCACCCATACCCATTGATAGGCCCGATATATACATCAAATATGCTGCACCCACTACGATTAACAAAGCAGTCGCTGTCATTGTTTCTCTGCTACCAAAGCGTGCCACTATGCTGAGTAATGGGTTTAATAGAAATCGTCCGCTAAAGAGCAATAAAAATATCGCTACGACACCATACCACCATGGTTGTGTCTGTTCACCAGGACTAGCAGCTAAGCCTTGAACGATTAATAAAATAGGAATAACCGCAAGGTCTTGCATTAACAGAATAGAGAAACCACGCCGACCATTAGCTGATGCTAATATCCCTTTTTCGGCCATTAACTGTATTGCAAAAGCAGTAGACGATAAAGCTAGAGCTAAACCAATCACTAACGCTATCTGCCATGATACTTGCAGTAAGCAAACTGCTGTAATTAATAGGCAACTGATAATTAATTGCCCTCCCCCCAAAAAACCTATTTGGTTGCGCATAGACCAAAGCTTATCGGGGTTAAGTTCAAGGCCTATGATAAAGAGGAGTAGGACAACACCTATCTCAGAGAAATGTAGAACGCTTTTTGGGTCGTCAATAAAATGGAATACTTGAGGGCCAATCAGCACACCGGCAAATAAATAACCCAGTATGGCGCCTAGACGAAAACGACGAAATAGAGGAACAAAAATAACCGCAGCTAGTAAAAAAAATAACAAACTTTCTAGGGGGTTAGTTTCATGCATTAATGCGCTATTCTCCAAGCCAGCTTTTCATAGCAGGCAATGAAAACACAGTACCATTGAAACTAAGCACTACGCTTTCTTCTGCTATTTTTTCAATATAAACACCATTACTCAATTTATCGCCTATACGACGTCTAGCGCCATTCAGTATAACAAAACCACTTTTATTATCAGTAGCATAAATATGTGCACCATAATTGATAGAGGGTATTTTTTTCTTCACATTACTTTCAAGTGCATAAATGGAAGGAATAACAGCTCCCTCCTTACTTTCTTGCTGCTCACTTGTAGTCAATGCCTCATCTTCCTTTTCTGTAGTTGCTGTAACTGGAGCAATACTTTCGTCTTCCGGTGCTGCTGATACAGTTCTACTATTTTCCAGATTCGACGATATTGATGTTGGCGTTGATGGTACGCCCGCGGCTTTTGCTATCGCATTTGTAGGAGTGGGTCCATTCGGGTTGGCATCATCATCATCCGACTCCTGGGATTCAATAGTAGCAGCTACCGCAGCAGACTTATCGTTTAGTTCCCTATAGAGTGAATCAACCTCAGGCTTGGATTTTTGCTGTAGAGCTTGTTCATACAACAAAATAGCATCTTGCTTTTCTTTGGAAAGTTGTTGTACTGGAGGCGCAATCACTATTTCTTTATGAATAATGGGATTGCTATCAACAAGCACCTCACTTTTTTCACTACTAAAAAATTGACTTGTGTTAATTTCTCCAAAAAAACCGAAATAAATAACAAGGCATAAAACGACCACCACTAAAGCCATCCATATTATAGGGTTATGGGGGCGTTTATCATTCTCCAAAAAAGCCGGTGAACGCATCACCATAGCAGCTGAATGATTAATTGATTGGCGCTCTTTATCAGATTTTTTGAGCGAATCAAGAATGTAGGACATAGAAAGACTCTCTAATTCACCAACAAGCGGGTAGAAGAATTAATGGATGCCGACAAGGGCTGACTGAGGGTAACCGCAATCCCTAGTTTTTCATTTAATTTTAAAAGTGTTTCAATACCAGCAATACCATCTTCGGTTAAGCTATTCTCTCGTTGAAACAACATTACTCTTTTTTTCAATAAACTATTGAAATTTTTACGGGCCAATACTTCATCTCGGTTATCAACAACGGCAAATGCATTTGCCAGCCAATCAACTAAGTCTTCATCTGAATCAAAATAAATATAATTCACGAAATTCTTAGGTGGTTGCCAAAGGTATATAAATTCCCTAGTCCATTCTCCACTCAAACTAGCCAAAGAAAAAGACCGCCCTCCTTTAGGTGTTAAAACTTCTGCATGAGTATCGGTTAACCCTAAAACGGGTAAGTAATAAGTTTCACCCGATAAATTGGCTAATACAATAACAGCAGGACGATTGTACTGCTTTACTGTTTGCCAACTACTTGCTAAGGCTTTCCTGCACTGCCAGCCAATTTCTTTCAAATCGCTACATGTTGGATTAAAAAGCTCAGAATCTTTTTTAACTGAGCTAAAAAGACTAGCCATTGCTCTATCCATATTGACGTAATAACTTGGACTAGAATTAGTTGCTATCGCCTCTGCTGCAGTATTCAGGTTAGCAATTTCAGTATTTTTAATCACATTACTGGCTAACTGCTCTAACTTACTATCTTGAGACTGCGCTAATGCAGATAATAATTCTTGGTTTGCATCAGTGGCCTCAACTGGTTTTTGCTGCTCCGTAAAATCACTCTCCTTTCGATCATTACGCTCATCTACAACTACAATACTTTCTGAATGTTGAGCACGCTCATTTTCTGGCTCAGAATTATTAGATAAATCAGTATGAACGGAAGGGTGATCCAAAGCAGGAAAAAATTGAATAGATACATATATCCCTATTATCAAAGCAGCAATACCGGTCATCCATATCCAGCGAGGTGCTTTCTTCAAATGATTTTCTCCACGCACTTCAACAATGGCTTTGTTTAAAATTTTTGAATCAACGACTGCTCGGTTTTGAGAATAAGTACCTAACAAAGCACGATCACAAATGACATTAATCAATCGAGGAATGCCATGGGTCACACTGTATATTTTTTTAACAATAGCCTTAGGAAAGATTTTCTTCTCGCTAATATAACCCGCCATTCGCAATCGATAATCGATATATGAACCTGTCTCATCCACACTTAAAGGCTTAATATGATAACGCGCGATAATCCTTTGGGAGAGTTGCGTTAACTCTGGCTTTTCTAAGGTATCATTTAGCTCAGGCTGCCCAACTAAAATAATCTTGAGCAATTTTTGTGTTGCTGTTTCTAAATTAGTCAGCAAACGAATCAGTTCCAGCACTTTATCGTGAAGGTGTTGCGCTTCATCAATTAATAATACTGTCTGTTTACCTCGGGCGTGGTTATCCAATAAATGATGATAAATAGATTCAGTCAATTGCCGTAACGTTGAATTGTCTGGCACCTCCTCGATGTTTAATTCTTGGCATATCGTTATCAGTAACTCTCTCGCGCCTAAAAAAGGATTAAGAATAAAGGCGACTTGAGTATCATCTGGCAGATTTTCAAGGAAGCTACGGCATACTGTGGTTTTACCTGTACCGACCTCTCCTGTCAGCAATACGAAACCCGCATCACTTTCTATACTGTGATACAAATGAGCTAAAGCCTCCTGATGACGCTCTGTCATAAACAAATAGTCAGGGTTGGGGGCAATAGAAAATGGCGCCTCGCTTAAGCCAAAATAATCGTAGTACATACCTATTAATTAATGCCTTGCTTAATCATCATATTGCTTTATCAATGCGGAAGTATCACATCGGTTCAGTCCGCGCTGCTGTAATTCTATATATCGTTCATTAACAAATTGTGTATTTGGCAAAGATAAGCCAATTTTTTCAGCGGCATCTAAGCAGAAGCCCAAATCTTTACACATCCAGTCAATGGCAAAACCATAATCAAACACATCTTTATCAATATTTAGACCTCGGTTGGACAATTGCCAGCTGCCTGCTGCACCTTGTGAAATGGCATTAATAACGGTCGGTAAATCCAGCCCTGATTTCTTTGCCAGCGTAAACCCTTCAGACACCCCTTGTAAAACACCCGCAATAAGAATCTGGTTGACCATTTTAGTCAGTTGGCCTGCACCAGTATCGCCCATATGTGTCATCGTTTTAGCATAGGGCTCTATTGCCGGTGTTGCTTTTTCCAATACTTGCTTACCACCACCGATCATAATCGCTAAGGCACCATTTTCAGCCCCAGCCTGACCACCTGAAACAGGGGCATCTAAAAACTCCAACTGTGCTTCTTTACATTTTTCATTAAGCTCAATAGCTAATTCATGAGAGGTAGTCGTATGGTCAACAATGATGGCACCGGCTTTCAAACCTGAAATAATGCCATCATCACCATAGACAACGCTACGAACATCATCATCATTGCCAACACAAATCATGACTACATCAGCATCTCTACTGGCTTCTGCTGGTGTTTCAGCATAACCGCCACCGTATTCATCAGCCCATTTTTGTGCTTTAGCACTGGTTCGGTTATATACACAAACGTCATGACCTGCCTTCTGTTGAAAACCTGCCATGGGATAGCCCATTACACCCAAGCCAATAAATGCAACTTTCATTGTTATTATCCCCTTTATTCTCTACTGTTCAGTTTTTCTATTTATAGTAATGAGTAACAAACAACTATCTCATCCAAAAGAAGAAGCTTAATAAACCGTGATACCCAACTGTAACAGCTTCCTCGACAACTCATGGTCCAGATCGCTCAGTTTATCCTGGTGGATTTCTACGACTTGAATCTCAAACTTTTTATAATCTTCTCGTTTTTGCAGCTGCATTGCCAGTTCATCTGGTTTCAATGACTCAGACCAATAATCAATAGCAATACGATGAGAAGGCAAATAGAAATCAGGCATAAGCTCAGTATCGTCTGGCAACAATAGCTCACGTTGATAACTATAACTAAGCCCTACAATATACAGCCAGTTAGCTATCTGTCTATGAGCAGATGATTCAACTTCCAGACCATTCAATGCCTGATTTGACTCTTGATCTATGAACGCATCAATAGACCGGGTTAATACTGGCATATCACGAACTGACCTTGGCCACATGACATAAGGGATACCAGAATCATCATCTTGGCATTGTACACCGCCGTATCGCTTGCCCAAAGAAGTCAATTGCCATCCTTTAGCAAAGGCTTCGATCCAGCCTAATTCAGCTAATAAGCGATTAAATAGGCGAGCTGGCAAATTGACTGACTTTGCCAATAAGGTCACATGAACTGAGGTTTGCTCGGTCCCTCTAAGAATAGGGTGTACCAACACCGCCTCTGGCCAAACAATATATTGGCCGTATTTCTGGCTTTGCCTATAGATACCACCTTCAAACTCGCCTTTAGCGGTTAATTTCCACACTTTGCCTTCTTGTAGTATCCAGCCAGCCTCAATCATCAGCTGGGTAAGCTCTTTCAATGAAATATCGAGCTTTTCTGCTAATGCAGAACGAGAAAAGTAGGCAGGCTCGGATTGATGTGTGCTCATAGTAGTAAAGTGAATAAAGGCAGTACTGTAATGGATTAAGATCCATTACAGTACATGGATGGCCATGCATTTTCAATCGAACCCATCGTGTATCATGGCAACTCAGATAGGCTCAATCACTAGGATAGAAAATATAAGTAATTAAGATTTGGCTTTCAATAATGCCTTTATTTCTTTTAACTCTGCTTCCAATTCCTTGAGAGTGGGCTCTCCTTGCTCTCGATCAAGCTCCCTATGTTCTTCTTCAAGGACATTTACAACAATACCAATAATCATATTCAAAAAAGCAAAGGCCGTAAAAAATATAAAGGTCAGATAAAAGATCCAACTCAATGGATAAACATCCATTGTTTCATACATGACATCAGTCCAATCTTCAAATGTCATGACTCGAAATAAAGTTAACAGACTATGCGCTATATCTCCCCACAGAGTGGGATTAATATGTGCAAAAAATGTAGTTCCTATCGCCGCATAGATATAAAAGATAATAAACATTAATAACATTACATAGCCAAGCCTAGGCAATGCTTTTAATAACGAGTTGAGGAGCATCCTTAACTCTGGAATGATTGAAACCATTCGCAACACTCGAAAGATGCGGATTAAGCGACCAATAACAGCTAATTCACTGTCTTCAACGGGAATGATACTAATTGCAACAATCGTAGTATCAAAAATATTCCAGGCATTTTTAAAGAAATTGCGCTTAATAGGTTCCGCCAAAAAGCGAATGGTAATCTCTATCAAAAATATTAGTGTAATGAGCCAGTCCAATACGATAATCAGCTGGGACACTGAATCAGGTATTGGATAAGTTTTAACACCAATAACCAAAGCAGAAAAAATAATAACACCGACAACGAATAATTCGAATGCCTTATTTGAGCGAATACGTTCAAAACGAGCTTGTAAATTTTTTGCTTTCATATACCCATCGAAACCAACTTTATGACCGACATTTTCAATATAAAAAGGTGCGAATAAACGCACCTTTTTAATGACTAATGACTTACCAAATACCTACTAATGTATCTTTACCTTTTAAGCCTTCTTAACTAACTTAGCGCTATTATTCTCTACGCCAAGTTGTACCTTCACGAGAATCTTCTAGAACGATATTTTGCTCAACAAGCAACTTACGAATTTCATCGGCACGTGCATAATCTTTATCCAGTTTCGCCTGTTGACGCTCAGCGATATAAGCTTCAACCTCATCAGCAGATAAGCCATCACTACTAGAATCAGCTTGTAAAAATTCCGTTGGGTCTGCCTGCAAAATACCCAAGATATTGGCCATTGCCTTAAGCTCAGCAAGCAAAGTGGAGATAAGATTATTATCCTCTTCCCCCAGAGAGTTCACCTCTTTCACTAGTTCATACATAGCGGCTAAGGCAACACGAGTATTGAAATCGTCGTTCATGGCCTCAACAAATCGTGGATAATAAGTACTGGCACTTAGCGATACTAACGCTGTTGGCTCAATATGCGCACATTTCTTCAGTGTCTGATAAAAACGATCAAGGCCAGCTTTGGCTTCAATTAGATTATCTTCAGAATAATTAATAGCACTGCGGTAATGGCTGCTGACAATTAAAAAGCGAATCACTTCTGGGTGATATTTTTTAAGCACATCACGAATAGTAAAAAAATTATCTAACGATTTAGACATTTTTTCACCATCTACACGAACAGCGCCTGCGTGCATCCAATAATTTACAAATTTACATCCATTAGCCGCTTCACTTTGCGCAATTTCATTTTCATGATGCGGAAAAGGTAAGTCAGGACCACCACCATGAATATCAAAAGTATTACCCAAACATGACTTACTCATCGCCGAACATTCGATATGCCAGCCTGGTCGCCCGGCTCCCCATGGTGAGTCCCAATATACTTCATTGGCCTTTGCCGCTTTCCACAAGGCAAAATCTCTAGGATCTTCCTTTGCTTCGCCAATTTCGATACGTGCCCCTGATAATAATTCATCAGGGTTTTTACCGGATAATTGCCCATAGGACTTAAATTTATTTACGCGATAATAAACATCACCATTATTTGCTTGATAGGCAAAGCCTTTTTCAATCAGCTGAGACACCATATCGATAATACCATCCATATGTGCTGTTGCTCGCGGCTCCTGATCAGGCCGAAGTACATTGAGCTGCGCTTCATCCTCATGCATTGCATTAATAAAACGCTCGGTTAAGTCGGTATAGACTTCACCATTTTCATCCGCACGATTTAAAATTTTATCGTCAATATCAGTGATATTGCGAACATATTCAACATCCCATTGCTGAGATCGTAGAAAGCGTGTAATCACATCAAACGAAACAAGTACACGGGCATGTCCGATATGACAATAATCATAAACTGTCATCCCACAAACATATAAACGAATTTTTTTCGGTTCTATCGGTTTAAATTCAACTTTATCGCGTGCAAGCGTGTTATAAATTTTTAACGTCATTAGTCGCTCAATAATTAAAAAATATCATAATAGACACTTCTAAAGGTTAGGATTTTTAGAAATGACCATAAAGGTTTATCCGTTAAAGGTATCTCTTAGCGTAATCGTTTGATTAAACACTAAGCTATCACTGGTTCTATCACAACAGAAGTACCCTTCCCTTTCAAATTGATAAGTTTGCTCTGCTGCTGCCTCTAGCAAGCCAACTTCTCCAACACAATTAGGTAAAACGGTAAGACTCTCTGGATTGATGTGGTCTAAAAAGTTTTTATCGCCAGAATCAGGGGCTTCATCGTTAAATAGGCGATTATAAAGACGCACTTCAAAAGTAGCATGGTTAGCCGCATCAACCCAATGAATGACACCTTTCGCCTTTATGCCATCTTCAGGATCATTACCAACAGTACCTTCAATAAAGCGTGCTTTCACTTCAACAACATTGCCTTCGGTATCTTTAACACACTCATCAGCTTCGATAATATACGCATTGCGCAAACGCACACGCTTACCGATCACTAAGCGCTTATACTTTTTGTTGGCCTCCTCACGAAAATCTGCCGCATCAATCAATATTTCCCGGCTAAATGGTAGCTTTCTTTCCCCAAGGTCATCTCGATTCGGGTGGCCAGAGGCAACCATTGTCTCGGTTTTATCTTCTGGATAATTTGTTAAGGTGACTTTAATAGGATTTAAGACACACATCGCACGGGCCGCGTTCTTATCAAGATTATCCCGGATCGCATGATCTAACATCGCTATTTCAACAATACCATCCGATTTTGTTACGCCAATCATTTCACAAAACTTACGTAATGCTGCTGGAGTCACACCACGACGGCGTAAACCTGCAATGGTCGGCATACGTGGGTCATCCCAGCCGTCAACGTAATTTTCATCCACCAATTGTTTCAATTTACGTTTAGATGTCACCGTATAATTTAAATTCAAACGGCCAAACTCAAATTGACGAGGCTGACTTGGCACTGGCAGGTTTTCAATAAACCAATTATATAAAGGTCGATGATCAGCAAATTCCAAAGTACAAATAGAGTGAGTGACTCCTTCGATCGCATCTTCCTGCCCATGAGCAAAATCATAACTTGGATAAATACACCAAGTATCACCAGTTTGGTGGTGGGATTGCTTGCGGATACGATAGAGAGCCGGGTCTCGCATATTGATATTGGGGCTAGCCATATCAATTTTAGCTCTGAGTATACAGGCACCTTCGTCATATTCACCGGATCGCATCTTTTCAAACTCAGCCAAATTTTCTTCTACTGAGCGGCTGCGGTAAGGACTATCTTTACCTGCTTCCGTTAGGGTTCCACGGTATTCCCGTGTTTCCTCGGCTGATAAATGGCAAACATAGGCTTTACCCTGCTCAATTAAGTAAATGGCCCACTCGTACAGCTGCTGAAAATAGCTAGATGCATAGCGAATATCACCGTCCCAGCGATAACCTAGCCATTCCACATCTCTGATTATGGCGTCAATGTATTCCTGATCTTCTTTAGCAGGATTAGTATCGTCAAAACGAAGATGACAGACACCATTAAATGTTTCAGCCAAGCCAAAATTCAAGCAGATAGACTTGGCATGACCTATATGTAAATAGCCATTAGGCTCCGGCGGAAAACGAGTAATGACCTGTTGGTTTTTGCCTGCATTAAGGTCATCTTTTATCTGCTGTTCAAGGAAATTCAGTGGTTTTTCGTTTGATGGGGTATCAGTTTGGGTATCAGCCGTCATAGGGTGATTATCTACTTTAGGTCTAGTTGGAAAAAGCGTATTATAGCGGCCCGCAGATGGGTTCACACCCCAAATATGAGAAGTTTTTGTATTTACGCCTAACTTACATGGCAAGAACTAGGCGGCTCTGCATGACATTTTGCAATAGACAGGATTTAGAATGATTACATTACACACTACTTTCGGCGATATCGCGCTTGAATTAGACTTTGACAAAGCTCCCGTAACGGCGGCTAATTTCAAACAGTATGCAGAAGATGGCTTTTACGAAGGTACGATTTTTCACCGTGTAATCGATAACTTCATGGTACAAGGTGGTGGTTTTGACGCCGACATGCAGCAAAAAGAGACTCGCGAAACAATCATCAACGAAGCTGATAATGGCTTAAAGAATGACTGCTACACTGTTGCTATGGCCCGCACAATGGACCCAGATAGCGCCAGTGCTCAATTCTTTATCAATGTAAAAGATAACGACTTCTTGAACCACACCGCTAAAACAACTCAAGGCTGGGGCTACTGCGTCTTTGGTAAAGTTGTAGAAGGTACTGAAGTCGTTGATAAAATCAGAGCTGTACCAACAGGATCCAGCGGCTTTCATCAGGACGTCCCTAAAGACCCTGTGATTATCGAAAAAGTTACTGTCGCCTAAAGTTGACACAAGAGCCACAAGATTAGCAAACTTATTGACCTTGTGGCTTAATCGACATGGCTTAATCAACGTGACTTAACTAACGATGTTACTGTTTATCTCCGATCTTCATCTCTCCCCCGAAAGGCCCAATATTACTCAGGCTTTTTTCAATTTTTTGAAAACCACGGCAGCAGATGCAGAAACACTGTACATTCTTGGCGATTTTTTCGATGCCTGGGTGGGTGACGATGATGATACGCCGGAGTATCAACAAGTAGCAGAGGCTCTAGCCGAATATCAAAGCCAGGGGCATAAACTCTTTTTTATGCACGGCAACCGTGACTTTATGCTGGGCAGTGAATTTGCCCAACGAGCAGGAATGGTATTACTGGAAGACCCAAGTGTTATCACTATCAATCAAACGCCTACCCTATTGATGCATGGTGATAGCTTGTGCACACAGGACGAAGACTATATGGCTTTCCGTCAAATGGTGCGCAATGACGAATGGAAAAAAACAATATCAAGCAAGCCTCTAGCTGAGCGCAAAGCCTTAGCAGCCCACTTAAAATCGACTAGCAAATCGATGAATAGCCTAAAAGCTGAGGACATAATGGATGTCACGCCAGAAGAAGTGGTTAAAGTCATGTCCGACAATCAAACCTCTCTCTTGATTCATGGACATACCCATCGCCCAGCAAGACACCCTCTAACAGTTCATCAAAAATCTGCTGAACGCATTGTACTGGGGGATTGGCATAAACAAGGGTGGTATCTTTGTGCCGATAAAGGTGAGTTAAATCTACGCTGCTTTTCTATCTAGCACTAGCTCATTCCACATAGCTTATGGCTCTGCATAGATAACTATTGTTAGAATAAATATTGCAGCACTTGGGTATTATTTCCAAATGCTGCATCAACAATCAATATTTTTATTGTTTCAAGTTAGCGGCTTCTTTCATTGCATCTTCACCTTTTTTCCAAAGGTTACCTTGCCACAGCTCTTCCAGGCCTGTTTCATTAGACATGCCCTTGGTTGTTAGATATTCATAGTAAGACATTGGCTTATGCCCTGTTAAGTTATAAAAATCAGGGCTGCAGCGACAGTAAAAGCCATTGGCAAGATATTCAAAAAATTCAGCACGAGTGCTACCAAAATCACTTTCAAAATCGGCCATAGATTGTGGGCGATATTCAATGGTTTTACCCATCGCGCGACCTAAATCAGCGGCAATTTCTTTCATCGATTGTGGTTGAGGACCAGTAATATCATAGAATTTATCAGCATGTTTTTCTGGACCTTCACTTAAAACAACGGCAGCCGCTTCCGCAATATCCCTAGTAGCCACAAATGAGTTACGCGTATCACCTAATGGGTTTGTGAACCAACCTTCTTTATCGATATTTTCACAATCAGTTTTCAACAGATGATTCATAAAAAAGTTATTTCTCAAGGCGGTAACATTTAAACCTTCATCGATCAGTGACTTTTCTCCCCACCAATAATGTTGCAGCATTAATGGAATAGAAGCCCCTTCGCGCGACGCATGCTTTTCGGCATCATATGATGCAGTATTAGTATCTGCACCCATACAACTAACACGAACAACATGTGATATTTGATCCTTTCTTTTACCTAGCTCTTTAGAGAAGGCTAGGTGTCCATCAAGCATTGGGTCCAACGATGCTGAATAAACAGCTGTAACACCTTCTAAAGCCGCATCCCAAGTTTCTGGAGAATTTAAATCAAAATAAACAAGCTCGTCAGCACCTAATGCTTTTAAATATTCTGCTTTATCTTTACTGTAATAGCACGCACGCACAATAAACTTACTATCTTTAGCTAAGCGAGCGACTAATTCTTTACCAATACGGCCACTTGCGGAAGTAATCAACACAATAGGTTTAGACATATATGAATTCTCCTGCCTATATTTTAAATCGATTTATGAATATATCAGCGCAGTTTCACTACGCTTATTTTAAGCGTAGCTTATAAGGCAGAAGTTACTCGTGTGTCAACAAAAGAATAAATAAGTTAGCAAAAAAACAAAGAGAAGGATTGTATATTTTTTATAGGAACGTTATGAAGACTACTGTTTTACGTTTGTATTAAATCAGTAATTTACGCTCTAGTAGCGTCATATAATCTTCTTCGCTGATCGGTCGGCTAAAATAATAACCTTGAAATTCAGAACAGCCATGAGACAACAAAAACTCCAATTGATCTCTTGTCTCCAAACCTTCTGCAATAATATTCATATCTAAATTTTTAGCCATGGTAATAATAGTATCAACCAATGCAGCCTGGCGTTCATCTTCAGTCACTTTAAATGTAAAACTCTTATCAATCTTAATTTTATCAATCGGTAGCTGACTCAGATAACTCAAACACGAATACCCTGTCCCAAAATCATCAATAGCCAAAGGGAAACCTAAGTTTTTCAATGCCTTTAATCGATCAATCGAATCAACCTCACTTTCAACCAGCAGGCTTTCGGTGAGCTCCAAATGGATTAAGCCAGGGTTTATAGGGGTTTTTTGCAGAAGGTTTTCAACTTCAGACAAAAAAGCGTTACTCTGAAATTGCTTAGCACTGACATTAATTGCTAACGGGGGTATGTCTTGCTTGTTATATTTTTTAGATAAAGACGCGACTATTCTAAAGGCTTGCTCAAACACCCACATACCAATTTCATGAATAGCACCAGACTGCTCACAAAGAGGAATAAAATCAACGGGAGAAACTTCACCTAATTCTTTATTATTCCATCGAAGCAATGCTTCCGCCCCAATAATTTTATCCTCTGCATTAAATTGCGGCTGTATATTCAAATACAATTCATTGTTTGTAATTGCTCGGCTCAACATCATTTGCATTTTATAAATACGATTATGGCTACTGCGTATTTCTTCGTCAAATATTTTAACGGTGTTTTTTCCTGACGCCTTTGCGTCATACATAGCCATATCGGCTTCGTTAAATGTATTAGTCCAATCTATTTTTTTTGAATCAAAATAAGTAATTCCTATACTCACACCTAACTGAATAAAGTTAGAATCGACTGCATAGGGCATCAGAATTTCTTCCTTTATATCATTGGCCAATTTTAGTGCAATGTTTTCAAACTTTTCCTGATCAATATTTTCTTTTCCAACACTACTGTCAGATACCAGAAGGACAGCAAATTCATCACCTCCAAGGCGCACGATAAAATCATTTGACTTAGTGACATTTTTAATTCGACTGGATACAATTTTAAGTAGTTCATCACCAATAGCATGACCTAGTGTATCGTTAACTGTCTTAAAGTTATCGAGATCGATAAACAATAATACGCCACATTTATTTTCTTTCTCTTGCTTAAGTGTTTGTAAGTGCTCTTGTAAAGCCTGCCGATTATGCAATTTCGTTAACTGATCTCTTCGCGCCTGCCCCTCAATTAATTCTTGATAAAGTTTACGCTCTGTTATGTCCGTATATGAGCCCATTACGCCTATTACTTCTTGGGCATAATTACGAATAGGGACTTTACTTGTTTGCACCCAACTTATTTCTCCATCTGCACGGGTTTGCGATTCCTCAATATTCAATTTAGGCTGGCCAGAGGCAATAACTTCCTGGTCATCAGCAGCGAAACTATCCGCCTCACTTCGAGGAAAAACATCGTAATCACATAAACCCGTTAACTCCTCTTTACTTGTCATACCACAGTCCGAGACAAATAAATGATTCCCCCCTAGAAAATTACCATTAAGATCCTTCCAGAAAACCCTTGCTGGAATGCAGTCTAATACTCGCTGCAAAATATCTTCATTATCACAAGGGTGAAAAATGACAATATGCGTATCTGTAAAAACAAACGGATATAAAGAAACGGCATGCTGACGCTTCACTTGATCTTGCATTATCGATCGACATAGCTGAGCATCTTTAGGCAAAGGAAAGTCGTACTCTTGAAATGCATCTCTTAAAGAACATGACAATTCATTAAAACTAAATGAATTAAGGCTGACATGACTCTCATGTTTTTTAAAAGCATCATTTTTTGCGTACACCATACCCGCGGAGTTAAGCAGTAAAACAGGATCAGATAAAGCATTGATAAATACTAATACTTTATCGTCTAAGGGAGGGTAAGTTGGCTCTGGCGAGGCCCTGTTAATGATAACCATCCTTAATAAATAGATAGTAAAATTTAATTATAGACAACAAACCCATTACTGCTTACGAATCCAGAAAAAAGGCGCCTTTCTCCACCAAAAATATTATATGCCTCCCCCTTAAATCTCCCTTACAAAAACGGAGAACAAGAATAATTTTTCAGTGTAAGGTTTACATTTGAAAGAGGCCTATACACATATATTTAGATAAGAAGTGGGCTAGGGCCTGTTGACACTAATTAAATTTCTTTAATATCAATACGTTATTACAAATTATCGTTCTTCAGCCATAGATTGAATAGTAAATTCAGCTTGAGATAAAAAATGCTTAAATGAATCGAACTGATCTTTAGTCAAGCTTTCATCAGTAAATCCGCGATCAGCATAAAATAATGCGGCATTTCTACGATTGATACGCAAAATTCCAATAAAAGCCGGGTGTTTACCCATCAGAGACAGAATTTCTTCTGAATAATACTGCTCATGCGTTTTGATATAGCGTTCATCTAGCCAGATGGGTTGAGGTTTAAGTATCGAATCTGCAAAAATATTACGGGCATCGGTAGCAACATCAAAATTAAATTTTTCTCGCCAGCCTTCAGTAAATTGCCCCAATACATATTTAGCTTTAACCCGGTCATGACGAAAAAATGCTAGAACCATTCTCTCCAAACCAATCCCTCTGTGCATACCTTCCAATGCCATTTGGAAGACTGTATTAACGTCAACCTTCTCCGCGACTGAATTGGACAGATCACGTAGTATTTTAAGTTGCAGATTAGGGTCAGATGATAGCACTTGTGTAACCTGCTGCTTTTTCTCTTGTTTTATTTCTTTCTCTCTAGGCATTAGATGACAAACTTGACTTGCACCAAACTCTAGCGCCACTGCCGCTGCCGACTCCGAGGCCTTATCAACTAGTTGTCGAGTGTCTGCCATCGCACCACCGGTATAAGTGGCTACCTGCTGCATTAATGCCGTTCGCCCCTTCTTATCACTAATATCGAGTTGGCTAATGGCCTCACCTAAACGTACCGCTTGAGCCTGCATAGTTAATTGCTTGTTCGATGATAAAGCACTACCAGAGGAAAGGGCCTCCTGTAGAGTATCCCCCAAATTCCATACTTTCCCTAACTCTCGTGAAAGCACCTTAAAACTAATACCCAGCTCTTTCTCGATCAACTCATGGTTACCCGACATGGATTGCTTTAGCTCATCATCCAGTTTATCAGCCGTTTGCCCTCCGTAAGCCCAAAACGCCATTTCCCCCAAGTTATAGAGTAATGCCGCAATAAAGACCTCTTCATGGCGTTTATCGCTCACCTGCTTAAAAATCTCCTTGGCCTGAACAGCAGCATGAAAAGACCTTGCCATAATTTGCAATAGCCTCTCTCTAGGCTCTTTTCCTAGTAGAGAATCCACAACCATTAAGGATATACACAAGGAACGTACCCCTCGAAATCCCAGAAGTACAATAGCCCGGCTAATAGTACTGATGCTGTTATTGGAAGGGTTGTACTGCACACTATTGGCAATTTTAAGGATTTGAGAGGTTAGATGAGGATCCTTTAAAATGACTTCAGCCAGCTGATTCACCTCCGTATCATCATCACCCGTCAAGCGATTTAATTGACGCATAACAGCCGATAAAACAGGCATTTCTGTAGCACTGAGCCTCTCAACCCAGGTAGCCTTACTATTATTTGACATGACTCTTTGCTTACTCTGTGGCTATAATCTACCCTGTTTGCCTTGTATCACTGTTTTACGCGTATAAAAGCTATAACAAGAATTCATTACTCAGTATAGACAACAGTAAACCTTACATGAAAAAACTATTTGTACAGCGCTCTACCCTAGTAGCCATCAGCCTTTGGCTATTGGCGACTAGTAGTTACTCATCTGCCACTGAATATACCGCCAATAGCGTTATTAAAAGCCATGCTATCGCCATGCACGGTGAACCGAAATATCCCGCAGATTTCACTCGTTATGAATATACTTCACCTAAAGCCAAAAAAGGCGGAAAAATACGGCTATTCGGTTACGGAACATTCGACAGCCTCAACGAGTACATTTCCAAAGGTAATCCTGCCGAAAAGCTAACACTAATCTATGATTCACTGACAACTCAGGCTATGGATGAACCGTTTACACAATACGGTTTAGTAGCCCATACCATCGAATATCCTACTGATCGCAGCTGGGTTATTTTTCATATGCGACCAGAAGCGCGCTTTCATGACAATGAGCCGATGACAGCCGAGGACGTTGTCTATAGCTTTAACCTTTTGCTAGATAAAGGGAATCCAGCGTATAAGTTCTTCTATGGTGATGTAGAAGAAGTCGAAGCACTCTCCAATCACAAAGTTAAATTTACATTCAAAAACAGTGAAAACCGCGAATTGGCATTGTCAGTAGGCCAACTCCCCATTTTCCCTAAACACTTCTGGCAAGACAGAGAATTTGACAAAAGCAGCCTGGAAATTCCTTTAGGTAGCGGCCCATACCGTATCGGCAAGGTAGACCCGGGACATAATATTACCTACACCCGCGTTAAAGATTACTGGGCACGAGAACTCCCTGTCAATCGTGGTTTATATAACTTCGATAAAATCAGTGTCGATTACTATCGCGATAATAATGTTGCTGTAGAGGCACTGAAAGCTGGCGAATATGACTACCGATGGGAAAATAGCTCTAAATTCTGGGCAACAGCTTATGACATACCGGCAATCCATGATGGCCATTTAATTAAGCGCGAAGTCCCTCACAAAGCGAATAGCGGCATTCAGGCCTTTATATTCAACCTTCGCAATCCGATCTTTCAAGATATCGAATTACGCAAAGCAATGAATTATGCCTTCGATTTTGAGTGGTCAAACCAAACACTTTTCTACAATGCCTACAGCCGCTCCAATAGTTTTTTCTCAAACAGTGATTTTTCGGCAAAAGGCCTGCCCACTGAAAAAGAGTTACGACTATTGGAACCTTATCGAAATCTGTTGCCTAAAACAGTATTCACCGATGTTTATGCTCCCCCTAAAACCGATGGTAGTGGTTTCAACCGCCCTAACCTTCGCATTGCTAAAAAAATACTTGATGAAGCTGGCTATAAAGTAAAGAAAAATCAGCTATACAATCAACATGGGGAAAAAATCAAATTTGAAATCTTATTGGTTTCTCCTGGTTTTGAGCGAATCACCAACCCCTTTATTAAAGGGTTGGCTAAATTAGGCATTATTGCCAATATTCGCTTAGTAGATACATCACAGTATATTAACCGCACTCGTAATTTTGATTTTGATATGAGAGTCCACGTATTTAGACAGAGCGAGTCTCCCGGCAATGAGCAACGCAATATGTGGAATACAGAATCAGCTGATACAGAAGGCAGCGCTAACCTGATCGGGATAAAAAACCCTGCGATTGATAAGCTAATAGAAAACATTGTCAATGCCAAAGAACGAGAAGAACTCGTCACAGCCACTAAAGTGCTAGATCGTGTATTACTTCACAATCATTATCTTATTCCACAATGGTACAAACCGTCTAACCGGATTGCTTATTGGAATAAGTTTGGCATTCCAGATACCGCTCCCATCTATGATCGGTACTACACAACCGGCATTTACACTTGGTGGTATGATCCTTATAAAGCCGAACACCTATCAACGACTAAACAAAACTAATAATAAAATTAATTTATGGGCAATTATTTACTACACCGACTATTCCTAATTATTCCCACACTATTTGGCATTTTGCTGCTTAACTTTTGCATTATTCAGGCTGCTCCTGGCGGCCCAGTAGAGCAAATGATTAATAAGCTGGAAAATAATGAAGCCGGCAATACCGACCGTACCAGTGGCAGTAGTACCAACTTTGAAAGTAATCAACAGCAAAACAACCAATACCGCGGAGCACAAGGCTTACCTCCAGAAGTTATCGAAGAAATTAAAAAACTCTACGGGTTTGATAAGCCAGCCCATATTCGCTTTTATAACATGGTGACCAGCTATCTCAGATTTGATTTTGGTGATAGCTTTTTTCGTAACACATCAGTTACGGACCTTATATTAGAAAAAATGCCTGTGACAATCTCCTTAGGCCTATGGAGTACATTACTGATCTATTTAGTTTCCATTCCTATGGGGATTTATAAAGCCGTTCATCACGGTTCGCGCTTCGATATCAGCACCAGTTTTATTGTTGTTATTGCCAATGCCATTCCCAGCTTTCTATTAGGTATATTACTGATCGTACTTTTTGCTGGCGGCAGTTTTTTTGATTGGTTTCCTTTGCGTGGATTAACCTCACCAGACTTCGATCAAATGAGTTTATTTGAAAAGATTAAAGATTATTTTTGGCATTTAGCTTTACCTTTGACAGCCTATACTCTGGGTGGCTTTGCAACACTCACTATGCTTACAAAGAATTCGTTTCTGGATGAAATTAACAAACAATACGTGACGACTGCGCGATCAAAAGGTTTAAAAGAAAAACAAGTCCTTTATGGCCATGTTTTTCGCAATGCCATGCTCATTATCATTTCTGGCTTTCCCGCTGCTTTCTTAAAAATTTTTATTACTGGTTCGTTACTTATCGAAGTGATTTTTTCATTAGATGGATTAGGCTTGCTCGGTTTTGAATCGATATTAAATCGTGATTACCCTGTTGTTTTTGGTACTTTATTTATATTTACGCTATTAGGTCTAGTGATTAAATTGGTTTCCGATATTGTCTATGTCTTAGTAGACCCCCGTATAGATTTTGCGAGTCGACACTAAGATGATATTAAATAAATTACGTCAACACCTAACCCCTATAAACCAGCGCCGCTGGGATGCCTTCTTTAGTAATCAACGGGCAGCCTGGAGTTTATTACTCTTCTTATTTTTATTTTTTATCAGTTTGTTTGCAGAATTTATCGCTAATGATAAGCCCGTTTTAGTTTATTATGACAATGGCATCTATACACCTATTTTTAAATCCTACCCCGAAACAACCTTTAAAGGGGATTTTGATACAGAAGCTGACTACAGCGACCCTTATGTTATTAATTTAATTGAAGCGAAAGGCTGGATTCTCTGGCCACCGGTCCCCTTTAGCTACAACACGCATATTGCAGACCTACCTCAACCTGCGCCCTCTCCACCTACAACACAGAACTGGCTAGGCACTGATGACCAAGCACGAGATGTATTTGCACGGGTATTATATGGGTTTCGTATCTCTATTCTTTTTGCCCTAGCACTCACCATCGGTAGCAGTATCATCGGTATCGCTGTCGGTGCACTGCAGGGATATTATGGCGGTCGAGTTGACCTCTACGGTCAGCGCCTATTAGAAATATGGAGTGGCTTACCGCAATTATTTGTATTAATTATTCTCGCTAGCGTGATTCAACCCAATTTTTGGTGGTTATTGGCTGTTATGCTCCTATTCAGCTGGACAGATTTAGTCGATGTGGTACGAGCAGAGTTTTTACGTGGCCGTAATCTAGATTATGTCAGAGCCGCTAAAGCAATGGGGGTTGGTAACCTAACGATTATGTTCAGACATATCCTTCCTAATGCCGTGGTAGCAACGGTTACCATGTTGCCATTTATCCTCACTGGAGCAATCACTGCATTAACCGCATTAGACTTTCTCGGCTTTGGTTTACCGGCAGGTTCAGCTTCATTAGGTGAACTAATGTCTCAAGGCAAAGGTAACTTGCATGCCCCCTGGTTAGCCATTACGGCCTTTTTGGTGCTATCTAGTATGTTGACGCTTTTAGTATTTATTGGCGAAGGTGTACGTGATGCTTTCGATCCACGCCTATTAGTAAAATAAGAAATAATATCAATGTCTACTGTACTTAGTGTTAATAACTTATCTATCTCATTTCACCAAAAAGACAGCGATGTTCATATCGTCAAAAATATAAGCTTTGATATTAGCAATTGCGAAACAGTTGCCCTCGTCGGCGAGTCAGGCTCAGGTAAATCCTTAACCGCTCACGCCATCATGCGCTTACTACCTTACCCTACCGCTTTTCATCCCAGTGGAGAAATAGCGTTTGACGGGAAAGATCTACTCTCGATGTCAGATAGTATTATGCGTGATATTCGAGGCTCTCAAATCGGGATGATTTTCCAAGAACCGATGAGTGCTTTAAACCCGCTACATACTGTCGAAAAACAAATAGGCGAGATTTTAAAGGTACATCATAAAACCTGTAAAAAAGATATTAGTAAGGAAGTCATTAAGTTATTAGAACAAGTACACATTGCCGATGCTGCCAGTAAGTTAAAAGCGTATCCTCACCAACTATCAGGTGGTCAGCGACAACGTGTGATGATTGCCATGGCATTAGCTAACCGCCCTAAGCTATTGATTGCGGATGAGCCTACAACAGCCTTAGATGTCACCATCCAAAAAGAAATATTAGACCTGCTAAAAGAATTACAACAACAATACAAAATGAGTATTTTGTTTATTACTCATGACCTAGGTGTTGTTCGTTATATTGCTGACAAAGTAATTGTCATGCGCGATGGACAAATTGTTGAACGCAACGAAACTCAAGCGTTATACGAACAACCACAAAATGACTATACCCAACTATTAATTGACAGCCATCCTAGTGGCGATCCTGTGGCCTTAGAATGCCCAAAAGAAGGGCAGCTGCCTATTGTAGAAACACAATCACTGTGTGTTAGTTTTCCTGTTTATAAGCCTTTATTTGGTCGCTGTAAGCATTTCTTTCATGCACTAAAAAGTATCAATATAAAATTAGATGAAGGCAGTACTCTCGGGGTAGTCGGTGAAAGCGGATCAGGTAAATCGACATTAGCCTATGCAATGATGCGTTTATTGCCATCAAATGGACATATATTATTAGAAGGTTCACCTATTGAAAATTTAACGCCAAAAGAAATGTGTTCTGTCAGGCGAGATCTTCAAATTGTTTTCCAGGACCCATTTGCAAGCTTAAGTCCGCGAATGTCTATTCAGCAAATTATCAGTGAAGGCTTAACATTACACTTCTCATTAAGCAAACAAGAAACAGAACGCCAAGTTATAGAAATCATGAAAGAAGTGGATTTAGATCCTGAAACACGCCATCGTTACCCCCATGAATTTTCAGGCGGTCAGCGACAACGCATATCCATAGCCCGTGCTCTAGTACTAAATCCCAAAGTATTGTTTCTGGATGAACCAACATCCGCACTGGATCTTGCAGTACAGGCTCAGGTGATTGATCTATTACGACGATTACAGGAAAAACGTAAGCTCAGTTACATTTTTATCAGCCATGATATGCAGGTTATTAAAGCCATCAGCCATAACATTGTTGTCATGAAAGGAGGCGATATCGTCGAGTTCGGAAACTCTAAGCAAATCTTTGCGCAGCCAAGTCACCCCTATACAAAAACCCTGCTCGAAGCGACTTTATACTAAAAGTATGACACTTTAAAAACACTGCGCTTCTGTGAGCTCTGTACAATTATTTTAGACTGCCGCATCTTTTACTTGAGAGAATTTTTTATCGCCGTGTCTTCGATTAGGGATAGCTTTATCAGCTTTTGCTGAATCAATTTTAATATGACGATAAAAATACCATCCGATATAACCCATCATTACAAGAATTAATGCAATCATTAATAGACTAAATAATATGACACCATCGATATACATAAACACCTCCAAACAATTTATCTGTTAGTTAATTTATCAGGACGGTAAATTCATGAATTGATGCAAATCAATAAAATGATTCATTCAAAACAAGGATAGAGGTATTTGTGTAATTTGGCGTCTCAAATAACGCAATAGGTCCGTAAAAGTGGGGAAACCAATTGACATAGGGAATAATCAAAGTACAATTTCCCCAGCTAGAAAAAGAACACTCTATTTATTTTAAGGGTACCGATGTTTCATCATAGAAGTGCCTCATCCTAAAATTTATAAGTAATAGATCTATTTTCCTGCTCAACCGCCTTTATGTGTAACTAAGGCTTCAATTACTTTTATCTCATAGGATACATTATGTCTAACAAAGTAACCGGTACCGTTAAATGGTTTAACGAATCTAAAGGTTTTGGCTTCATTCAACAAGAATCAGGTCCAGACGTTTTTGCTCATTTCAGTGCTATCTCAGGTTCAGGCTTCAAAACTCTAGCTGAAGGCCAACGTGTAGAATTCACTGTTACTAGTGGCCAAAAAGGTCCTCAAGCAGAAGATATCGTTGCTATCTAAGCATTAAGACATTTAGGCAGCTTGCCTAAACTCTTAAAGAAAGGGCAAACTCGTAAGAGCTTGCCCTTTTTTAGTGCCTTAATTTTATAAAAGCTTAAACAAGCTCAACTCCAAAAGAATTCCTTAATCGCCTCTTTTTCCCACATCGCATCTTGATACCCCAAATCGATAAGCTCGTTAGTAAATGAAGGAGAAAACAATAAATAACTGGCTATCGCTGAACCGCCACGACGTGCCGACGCGCCAGAAGAGCGAAGGAAAAAGCGGAGGCTTTTAGGTAAATAGCGTATATGACGGCCCGCTATTTTATCCATTTCCTTTGAAGGGGAAATAATCAATGTTTTGATAGGCCTTAACGGCACCTGCTGCTCTTCTCTTACCCCTTCAGGAACAAGATCAATTAAGGTGTTTACACGCTCAAGGTGCTCTATATCTGATTCAAGACTATCAATAAATGCACTATTCAACATTTGACCCGCCATTTGAGCCATCGATGGCGGATGACGCGCAGGAGTACGGCGGCGTCTTAAATCAACGGCTCGGTTGCCACTGACACCAATAATAAAGACTTTATCTGCCCCCAAATGCAATGCCGGGCTTATCGGTGCCAATTGACGCATAGCACCGTCACCAAAATATTCACGATCAATCCTTACGGTAGGAAAAACCCAAGGAATAGCCGAAGAGGCAAGAAGATGCTCCATACCAATAGTCGTACTGACACCTAATCGACGGAAACGACTCCACTCACTCAACCCTTCTTCTCCCTGAAAGAAATTAACAGAATTACTGGAGCTATACCCCAATGCAGCCACTGATACCGCTTTTAAGATACCGTGATCAATATTTGTCTGAATACCTGGAAAATTAATATTCTGCTTTAAAAAGCTATTCAATGGAGAGTTATCCAGTAAGCTCAATGGCCGGTGATAATCAACGCCCTCATGGAAGAATGATCGAGCAATGCGAAATACCCCACCAGAAAGATCTCTCCAACCTGTACGAAATACATTTTCTATATTTAAATCACCCCATAATTTTTCCAACAATTCTACGGCATGCTGGAAATCATCGCTGTTCGATGCAAGAGACACCGCATTAATAGCACCAGCAGATGTACCGGCAATAATAGGGAAAGGATTTGTTTGAGGAGGCAGAATATCCTTGAGGGCCCGCAAAACTCCCACTTGGTATGCTGCCCTGGCACCACCGCCAGATAACACGAGTGCTGTGTTATTCTCAAGAATAGTCATTTAGTATTACTTTACCTTGTCTCTTAGCTTATGCGGTTTGTTCACTGTCACGAAGTTCGCGGCGCAGAACTTTACCAACATTTGTTTTGGGTAATTCATCCCGGAATTCATAACGACGCGGCACTTTGTAAGCAGTCAATGATTCTCGGCAAAAGGCCTTGATCTCATCATCTTCGATATCACTACCTTCAGTTCTCACAATAAAGGCTTTGACAGCTTCGCCACTGTTTTCGTCTTCGACACCAATCACTGCGGCTTCAACGATATCCGGGTGCGAGACCAATACGTTTTCGACTTCATTCGGGTAAACATTAAACCCGGAGACAATGATCATATCTTTCTGACGGTCAACAATACGCACATAACCATCAGCGGCAATAGTCGCTATATCACCCGTACGTAGCCACCCATCAGCACTAAGTACTTTTTCTGTTGCTTCTGGCCTCTCCCAATAGCCCATCATCACTTGAGGCCCTCTCACACACAACTCGCCAGCTTCACCAGCAGGCAGAGGCTCACCTTCTGAATCAATCACTTTCAACTCTGTATCTGGAAGAGCAAGGCCGATAGTACTGACCTGTGGGTTTTTAGGGTCGTTAGATGTCACAACAGGAGAGGTTTCTGTTAAACCATAACCTTCAACGATTCGGGTATTCGTAAGCTGATGCCAAGTCTTCGCGGTATCCTCCGCCAAAGCCATTCCTCCCGATGTCGTTATTCTCAATGAAGAAAAGTCGAGAGCCTGAAAATCAGGATGTCGAGCAAGTGCGACGAATAATGTATTAAGGCCAACCATTCCGGTCAGTTTATTTTTCTTAAACGATTTAATGACATTGTCGAGATCACGTGGATTAGGTACCAAAACACTTTCGCAACCAATGGCAAAAAGCACCATACAATGCATAGTAAAACCATAAATATGATACAGAGGTAATGGAGCCAGAAAATTCTCTTTTCCTGGCTCCAGGCTATCACCCCAAAATTCTAATATTTGGCGTTTATTAGCTAATAAATTAGCCTGGGACAACATCGCTCCTTTCGCAACACCCGTAGTACCACCGGTATATTGAAGAAATGCAATATCATCGGAGCTTCGTTCTACATCCGTAAAATCATCTCGCTTTCCTAATTGCAATGCACGACGAAACTTAACTGAAGAAGGGAAATGACAATCAGGAACCTGCTTTTTAATATAACGCAGCACACCATTAATAATATGGCGTTTGGGGAAATCATGCATATCACCGACTTCAGTGACAATCACATGCTGTATTTGGGTCTTATCAATCACTTCTTCAGCAGCCTTGGACAAATTAGCCAACACAACTAACACTTTTGCACCAGAATCTTCTAATTGATGCTCTAACTCCCTACCAGTGTACAGAGGATTCGTATTAACAATAACAACACCTGCCCGCAATGCGCCAAACAGAACAATAGGGTATTGCAATAAATTCGGTAATTGCACCGCAATGCGATCGCCAGGCGCTAGGGTTGTATGATGCTGAAGGTAGGCGGCAAAATCCCGACTTAAATCATCCAGCTCTTTAAATGTCATTGTTTTACCTAAACAGGTAAAAGCCGGTGAATCTTTATATTGATTACAAACAGCTGCAAATAACTCACTGATTGATTGATGTTGGTCCATAGGTAGAACCTCTTTTATTTTATGGTCTTTAATGATGAATTATTCATTGCTTTCGATATAACAACGCAATACAACAACATTCACGCAAGGCAGTCAGTTGTATTTTATTGATACAATTAATATTGCCTTATTCTCACACCTTATAACGTATATCTATAACTTAGACAAAATTGCACAAGAAATCAATTTTTCTAGCTAGAACAATGGCTTAGCAATAGCTCTTAAACCAAATAGAAGCTAAATACACGCCAAGGCCGCAGCAACACCGTTCTCATCAGCAGATAAGGTGACAAAATCAGCTTGACGTTTAATATCATCACTCGCATTACCCATTGCGACCCCTAGCCCAGCATGTTGTAAAAAGACAATATCGGAGTGCGAATCACCAAAAGTCATGACTTGATCAGCCGTCACTTGATGATAATCAATCAATGCTTGGAAGCCTTGCCGTTTATCGGCCGCTTTGCTCACCACACTGGCAAATAGCCAATCTGGCCGCGCTAAAAAATGCGCAAAAGCAAATTCCAATTGTGGAAATTCAGCGGCTAATGCTTCCAACTTGCCAGCCTGTGTCTTTTTATTTTCACCCAGCAATAATTTTGTAATTGGTAATTCCTGTTTCAAGAAATTAAGGCCTGTCATCTGCCGCGGGGTCACCCGTAAATGTTCACTATGTACCTGACTTATATCACCAGTATGTTCAGTCGCATAATAATCCAGGGTGTAAAACTCACAATATAAGTCCTGAGCTTTAATGGATTTATAGAGCTTATTGACTGAAACTTGATCCAGAGAATGATGGTACAAATGCCTTTGTTCTTTAGGATGATAAACTTCAGCCCCTGTACAAAACAATCCTGCATCCGTTAGTGGTAAATCATCAAAAAGAAATTGTGTGGCAATGGCTGGGCGGCCAGACGCAATAGCCAATTTAATACCTTGGTCGTGCAACCTTTGCAGTTGAATTTTTAATTCAGGTGAATACTGCCCTTGAGTATTAAGTAGAGTCCCGTCAATATCAAAAAAAATCAGTGCAGGCCGAGTATTTTTTAATTGGGAATATAGCTTATGGGAAGTGGGAAGCTTCATGTATTACTACACTAGTAAATTATGCCATGCTCTCAACAAGACCTAGTTCATGATTCCATTCACAACGAATATTAAAATCATCACTACCTGGCACATGATTTTTATCAACGGCTTCCCACATAAAAGTATGCAAGCCTGTCAACTCTGTTTCCAAATGGACAACGGCTGATTGCCAGTACATTGCTTTCAATAAGCTTTCAAATTTAGTAATCCATTCAGACCATTCATATTCAACACCACGATAAGACATACCAAAATGAATAACATTGGTTTGTACTACATTATCGCTCATTTGAAAACGGGGAATAGAAAACATTTCGCGGGTCAGAAATGGCCACGAATCGGAGGAAGGTAAAGCTAATATTGCTTTTTTATTTGTTGTTGTTTGTTCAAACATTTCACTGGTTGCCAGTGAAGATGAACCTTTTATACAACCGTAAACTATTGATTCCTGATCCACAAAACACCTTTTAGTAATGAATGCTACAACTCAATCTCAGCGTTAAAATGGCCATAAAGTGAAGCCTTTATTTAAGCGCTTTTCACAACCTTGTAACTGTCGCTTATAAGTCCCCGCTTGGCGGGAAACCTTACTGGCTATATTTTTAAGCCAGCCTTTTTTCTTATAGCTTCCTCTTTGAAAACCACCATGGCCTTCATGATAAGCCAAGTAGAGATTATAAGTGTCGTCTATTTTGACACGATTTTTCTTGTGGGTCTGAGCATTGTACCAGCCGATAAAATCAATGGCATCACCAAAGTCATCACGGTCAGCCCCCCCTCTACCTGTACTTTTTTTATACCAATTCCAAGTACTGTCTTTAGCTTGAGGATACCCATAAGCATCACTTTTACGAGGGCCTGGGAAAATCCACAAAATCTTAGTTCTGGGTGGCTTAGCCTTAGCCCTAAAGCGTGACTCCTGGTGCATTACCGCCATTAATGTCGGTATCGGTGACTTCCATCGCTTTTCCGCTTTTTGGGCTTTTTTATACCAACGCGACTTCTCTTCAAAAATACTACAGACATTCCCCACCTGACGAGGGGGGGATGTCGTACACCCCGACAAAAATAACAAAATCACAACCGGTATAGCGATGGCTCTCATCTCAAAGGTCTCGCAAGCAAAGCATCATATGGCAACATTATGACTTTCTAGCAATTCGAGCAATTGAGACTCATCTAACACCGGCACATCTAACTGTTCTGCCTTTTTCAGCTTTGATCCAGCACCGGGGCCTGCCACTAAATAGTCAGTTTTCTTAGACACAGTACCAGTCACGGTAGCACCCAGCAACTGTAGTTTTTCTTTCGCTTGATCACGAGTTAATGCCGTTAACGAACCGGTTAGCACATAGCTTTTACCTGTTAATGGTAACGCTTCGCGCTGGACTAAAACTACCGGCCAGCTCACACCTTGGTCACGCAGATGATGAATCAGCTGACGTTTATCTTCCTGAGCAAAGAAACTGACAATAAAGCCAGCGACAACAGGGCCAATATCATTGATCGATAGCAAAGTCTCTTCATCGGTTTCAATCAATGGATCAATATCGCCATAAAACTGTGCCAAATTTCGAGCGGTAGCCTCTCCTACCTCACGAATACCTAGTGAATAGATAAAACGTGCCAAGGTCGTCTGCTTAGACTTTTCAATTGCCTCAAGCAAATTAGCCGCCGACTTAGCCCCCATCCTCTCTAATTCAGCAATAGACTCAAGCTCCAAGTGATATAAATCAAGCACAGAGCTGATCAATTTTTTGTCAACTAATAGCTCAACAAGCTTATCGCCTAAACCATCGATATCCATGGCTTTCCGAGAAGCATAATGTTTAATGGCTTCTTTCATCTGTGCGCCACAGACAAGCCCACCACTACATCGCTTAACAGCTTCTCCAGGAACCTGCACTATCGCGGAGCCGCAAACCGGGCAGTTTTCAGGAAAAACAATCTCTTTTGTGCCAGAGGGGCGGCGGCTCTCAACGATAGAAACAATCTGTGGAATCACGTCACCAGCACGACGCACAATCACTGTATCACCCACCCTTACATCTAAGCGACGGATTTCATCTTCATTGTGTAAGGTCGCATTTGAGACGGTAACACCCCCGACAAAGACAGGCTTTAACCGTGCCACTGGTGTAATAGCACCCGTTCGCCCTACTTGAAACTCCACCCCCATCAACTGAGTAATTTCTTCTTGGGCAGGAAACTTACGGGCAATCGCCCATCTAGGAGCACGAGAAATAAAACCCAGCTCTTTCTGGAGCTTGATATCATTGACCTTATAGACGATGCCATCTATTTCATAAGGTAATTGATTACGCTTATCAGATAATGCTGTGTAATAGGCGATACAGGCCTCTATCCCTTGTACTACCTGCATTTCGCGATTAATGCGAAAGCCCCACTGGGATAACTGCTCTAAAATCTGCCCATGCCCAGATGGCAGCTTTCCACCATGGACAATACCCACGCTATAAGCACACATTTCCAATGAGCGTTGCGCTGTAATTTTAGAATCCAGCTGCCTTAAACTACCTGCAGCAGCATTGCGTGGATTAACGAACAATTTCTCGCCCTTTTCCTCGGCTATTTTGTTAGTTTTCTCAAACCCGGCTTTGGGCATATAGATTTCACCGCGAACTTCAAGGCGCTCAGGTATACCCTCTCCCTTAAGGCGCAGTGGGATAGAGCCCACTGTTCTAACATTTTGAGTAATATCTTCACCAGTTGTGCCATCACCTCGAGTAGCGCCTAATACCAACACACCAGCCTCATAAATAAGACTCACCGCAATACCGTCTAGCTTAGGCTCACAGGCATACTCGATAACATCATCTGTTAAGTTATCACCCAGGCGCTCGATAACACGCTTATTAAAATCTGCTAACTCCTCGTCATTAAATGCATTATCCAGCGATAGCATAGGCATTTCATGCTTCACTTGAGTAAAAGCATCCAAAGGTGCGCTCCCCACTCGTAATGTAGGAGAATCAGCGGTAATCAGGTCGGGGGTTTCACTCTCCAGCACCTGTAATCGACGCAATAAACGATCATATTCCGCATCGGGAATTTGAGGGTCATCGAGAGCGTAGTAAAGGTAGTTGTGGTAGTGGAGGTCTTCGCGCAGGGCCGCTATTTCAGCGGCGATGTCTTGATTCATGGTTTATTTTTTTCTAACTGCTGTCGCCGGGAAAAATCGCGAATGCGTTCGCGGTAATGCTCAATCGTTTGCCCTGTTAATACACTACGCTGCTCGTCCTTAAGCTCACCACCTAAATGGCTTGCAATATCCTTAGCCGTTGCCAACATAGCTTCAAAGGCATCCATATTACTGCCTGTTTCTGTCGGCAGCGCAAGGAAAAAGCTCAAGCCAACGGTGCTAAACTCTTCAAATGAGTGCAAATCAAAAATCCCTGGCTTCACCATATTCGCCATACTGAATAAAATAGGCCCCTCGCCGTCTTCACCAGCATGACGGTGAAAAATATCCATCGCACCATAACGAAGGCCATTATTGAGGACTAAATCCAGCAGGTCGCTACCGTAAAAATATTCGTCCTTAGCGGCTTTAACATGGATCACTAAGACTTCTTGAGGCTCGGCAGCCTTGCCGCCATGATCGGCATATTTGGATTCATAGCGAGGCTTGTTGGCCGAATGAGTATGCAGATCTGTCTCATCTTCTGCTTCGTTAGGCGTAATATGCGTTGCTACAGGGACAATAGGCTCTGCTTTTTGTGGTTTCTCTGCTTTCCCACTCTGACTTGATATTGTTTCTTCTGGTGCATCCGATGTTTCTGTCTCTAAAGAGTCCATTAACATTGGGACAGAGTCTTCCAAATTCAGGCTGGCTTGAACAGGCTCTCGATCAGGTTCTTCAGGGGCAGATTGTTCACGTACAGGCTCTTCCGAAACCATTTCTGCTGTTTCAACAGCTTGGCCTATATCCGCTTGTTGTGCATCGTAGGCCTCGTCATCAACGATGGCAGATTCTGTTTCCTCGTAAACGTCTGTTTCGTACTCGACATCACCATTGACATCAATGTATTCATTATCATCGGTATGACGTTGAGTGACGTCGTCCATTAAAGGGTCTGCTTCAAAGGAAGGTTCTATACGGGCATCAGGTTTGACAGCAGCCTCTTCAGAATTGTTTTTTATGCCAGTGTGTTCGGCAATTTTTTCAGCAACTTTATCACGCCAGGCAGACATATCACTGCCAAAATTATATTTGTTGCGCACTTGCTTAATACGTTCAGGATCAATATGGCGGTTACTGACTCGAGCACCACCATTGGGGAACTCACTGCCGTAGCTGGGATTTTCATCATCCTCTTCTTCATTGCTTCTCTGCACAGGACGAAGAGACATTTTAATGGAGTCTTGACGCGCATTGCGCATGCGTCGAATACCATCAAAAACGATACCGACAATCAGTACAACAATAAGAATAGTTAACCAATGTTGTTCCATATTTTTTCGATTACTGCCTATAAAAATGTTTAAGTAATTATTCCCTAGCTAGCATTATTCGTCTAGTAACACTAGCGTACTTTTTGTATCGCATTATTTCAACAAAACAACGTTTTATTGAAATAAAAATGCATCCCTCTTTAGCAGGGTGTTGAAAAACGTTATTGAGGCGGTCAGTGCAAGGCAAAAATTGGCGAAAAAACGGAGTTTATGCCTAATAAATGAGTATTTTGAGCCAGTTTTTAACGCAGCAATGGCAACGTAAATAGTTTTTCAATAGCCTGTTAGGCTGAAGCTAGTTCTGCGGCCTCGTTAACATCAACGGTTACCATACGTGAAACGCCAGCTTCATGCATTGTCACACCCATCAGTTGCTGAGCCATCTCCATGGCAATTTTATTATGCGTAATATAAATAAATTGCACTTGTGCAGACATCTCTTCAACAAGCCGTGCATAGCGACCAACATTCGCATCATCCAGTGGCGCATCAACCTCATCCAGCATACAGAAAGGTGCAGGATTCAAACGGAAAATTGAAAATACCAGCGCAATTGCCGTCAGTGCTTTTTCTCCACCCGATAACAAATGAATTGTGCTGTTTCGCTTGCCCGGTGGGCGAGCCATAATCGCTACACCTGTATCGAGTAAATCTTCGCCGGTTAGTTCCAAATAAGCATGGCCACCACCAAACACTTTCGGAAATAACTCCTGAACACCCGCATTCACCGAATCGAAAGTCTCTTTAAAACGAGTCCGGGTTTCTTTATCGATTTTAATAATGGCATTTTCCAGCGTTTCCAGCGCATCTTTCAAATCAGCATCCTGGGCATCTAAATAATGCTTACGTTCTGATTCGATTTTATATTCATCAATAGCCGCCAGGTTAATTGGGCCCAATCGAGTAATACGATTATGCAATTGCTCTAATTCTGCCTCGAAAGGCTCTTCTGTAGCGTCTTCTGACAACGCTTCCAAGAGTGCCTCCAATTCATTGCCATCTTCCAATAATTGCTTAGCGATAGTTTCACGCTGTACTTGAATGGTTTGCGCAGCTAAACGCTCTTCAGTGAGCAGGCCACGTAACGACTGCAATTCATTTTCAACACGGGATCGCGCCTGCTCCGAATCACGCAATTGCTGCTCAACGACTTCTACCTGTCGCCGTGCCGCTGTCAGTTCTTCTTCAACAGTAATACGTTTCTCGAGTAATACTTCCAACTCCATCTTATGCTCTTCGGTTGGATCGTCACTACTGCCTATAGAGGTATTCAACTGCTCACGACGATTTTGTAAGCGGCTGCTTTGCTCCTGCAAGCGCTGCATACTTTCTCGAATCGATTGCAACTGGGTTTTGATCGACTGGTGACGCATCGCCAATGCATGCAGCTTGTCTTTATCATGGCGTGCGCGCTGTCGACTTTGATCCAAGCGACCTCTAATATCGTCTCGTCGAGTTAACAGAGCTTCTTTCTGATCCGTATCTTTTTCCATTAAATCAATGGCTTCCTGCAGTACCATTCGCGACTGCGCCAGATTTTCAGCCTCAATATCCATTTGCTCTTTTGCTTCTGCAATATCATTTTCCACTTTCTGTCGACGGACGGCTTCCTGCTCGATGCGTACCTGCAAGCCACTTAACTGTGATTGCTGTTCATGGAAATATTTATTCTGCTCATCCAGACTGCGGCGCAATTGCTCGCGATTTGCTTCATCTTGTTTAAGCTGCTCGCGCTGACTTGTCAATTGCTGAGCCAGAGTTTCAACCTCCTGCTCTAGTTCTGCAATATTCTGCGTAACAGATTCTAATTCTTTCTGGCGAGCCAATACGCTGGCTTCACTATCCGCTTCACGCTTCACCCGTAACCAGCTGGCACCCAACCAGATACCTTCTGGCGTAATGACCGATTCATGTCCAGATAACTGCTGGCGTATGGTTAAAGCCTGGGATAGATCATCAGCAACGAAAACACCCGCCAACAAATCAGCCGCGCTGCTATTACCATTCACTTTAACCTTATGAATCAATGCTTTATCGGCCATAGCCGATGATGAGCTCTCAGACGCATTGGATAAAGAATCGAGTAAAACAAGACTGCCCTGCTCTAATGAGCCTAAAGTATTCGCAACAGCATCAAGGCCATCGATGCACACAGCCTGCAAGGCATCACCCAGTACCATCTCAACGGCTTTTTGCCATTGTGGTTCTACATCCAATTGGGATAGTAAACGAGGCTTCTCCTCAAGAGATTGAGAGGCTAACCAATCATCCAGCTTACGCCCACCAGATACGGCTGCCTGCTGTAGGGCTTCCAGAGACGCATGGCGCCCCCGGGCTTTTTGTAACTGGCTTCGCTGCTCGTTTAAGGATTCTTCCACACTAACATTTGACTCACGAACCTGGTCGATTTGTTCAAGCACAGCTTCAATCTGCTGCTGCTTTTCTTCTCGTTGCAACTCAACTTCACCCAGTGACTCTTGCAACAGCAATACTGTTTCTGAATGCTCATCAGCACTGGCTTCAACATCCTCGGATTCCAAGCGACGAATGCGCTCAAGTAAACGGGTTTGCACTTGTTCCAAATGCTGAATACGGGACTGCTCAACCTCTGCCCGCTGGCGAGGCTCTGCCGCACTCTGATTAAATTCATCCCATTCTTGCTGCCAGACCTGCATAGCTTCTTCTGCTTCGAGAAGATCAGAGCCTGAATCAGTTTCAGCGGATTGCAATAGCTCTAGCTCTGGCTCAATCTCTTGTAGCTCAACCTCCCAGGCTTCGACTTTTTGTCGATCACTGTCGATATGGGCTTCAGCTTCTTTGCTCTCTCGATCAACTTGAGCCAAATCTTCCTGCAACTGGCGATTACGTTCCTGAACGTGCTGGATGCTTTGCTCAAGACGAGCAATATCAGTGCCTACACCGTAAAAGCGACCTTGGATTTCGTTGAATTTATCACCCTGCTCGGTATATTCCGTGCGATATTTTTCGATAGCAGTATCGTGGCTTACGCGCTCAGTAACAAACGATTCGATTTTCAGCTCACGCTCCAGAATCCCTTGTTGTTGCTGTTTGGATTGCTCATCCAATAAGCGATAGCGCAGTGCACTTAACTGCGCTTTAATGTCTCGCTCTTCTTTCTTAAACGCAGTATATTTCTCTGCTGATTTAGCCTGACGCTCTAATCGCGATAATTGGCGTTCCAGTTCTTCACGAATATCATTTAAACGTTCAAGGTTTTCTTTAGTACGGCGCATACGGTTTTCAGTATCGCGCCGGCGTTCTTTATACTTTGATATACCTGCTGCTTCCTCAATATAAATACGCAACTCTTCAGGCTTGGCTTCAATCAAGCGAGAAATCATACCCTGCTCAATAATTGAGTAACTTCGTGGCCCCAGGCCTGTCCCCAAAAAGATATCGACAATATCCCGCCTGCGGCACTTACTACCATTTAGATAATAGATATTCTGCGCATCTCGCGTCACTTTACGCTTGATTGAAATCTCGCCAAAACCGGCATATTCGCCTTTTAAAGTTCCATCGCTATTGTCGAATACCAGCTCGATAGAGGCTTGCCCAATAGGCTTACGACTTGTGGAACCATTAAAAATAACGTCCGTCATCGATTCACCACGCAGATTTTTGGCTGAAGATTCACCCATCACCCAACGTACCGCATCAATAATATTCGACTTACCACAGCCGTTAGGACCAACAACGGCACAAAGGTTACTGGGGAAAGAAACCGTCGTAGGGTCTACAAACGACTTAAAGCCAGCAAGCTTAATATGTTTTAAACGCATTTAACTAATATCCTAGTGATCATCATCTGACTATCTATCATCCATAAACGACTGATTTTTATAGTTTTTTAAGAAATAGCAGCAGGTAATACCCGCTCCGCATTAACGGAACGATAAAAGCGGTGATTTTACACGGATCACCCCGTCATTACACCATGATGACAATATTATTCATCGATATTTACATACCAATATCAGCATATGTGACATTTGTTGTATTCAGCATATTCAAAAGATAAGCCACCGATTTAATCTAACTAACCTGCTCAACTGTTGAATTAAAATCAACAATAACTTTCTTTTAAACCATATTATCATCAAAAAAGAATCGATATACACTCACCCTATAATTTATTCCTACTAGGTCGATACCAACACCACCCACAAAAGGACAAACACAGATGAAAACATTAGACGCTATTAAACAGCGCAGAGCAGTTAAACATTACGATAAGAATTTCAGTATCCCTGAAAATGATTTTGAAAAGTTGATAACAGCACTACTGCTATCACCCACCTCTTACAATATTCAAAATTGGCGATTTGTACGCATCAAAGATAAGGCACTTAGAGAACAAATCAAAGGGGCAGCATGGGGGCAGGAACAAATTGCGGCAGCATCCGAATTGCTGATATTTTGTGCTGACAATAATGCCTGGAATGATCGACCAGAACGATATTGGGCCAACGCTGATCAAAAGACTCGTGAGATTTTACTACCTATGATTCACTCATTTTATGAAGGCAAACAGCAAACACAGCGAGATGAAGCAATGAGGTCTTGTGGCATTGCCGCTCAAACATTAATGCTAGCGGCAAAATCCATGGGCTATGATAGCTGCCCAATGATAGGTTATGACACCGAAGAAGTCGCTCGCTTAATCAATCTACCCACAAACCATGTTATTGCAATGATGGTTGTTATTGGAAAAGCCAGCTCTCCTGCCCATCCACGAGGTGGTCAACTGCCAATTAATGAAGTGCTAATTGAAGATCGATTTTAAACTTAACGAAAGGCCTAAAATAATCAATAGCTAATCAACACCTCGCAAGGTATATGCAAGATGTTATGTTTATTATAAAGCTAAGGGGAGTATTTAGCTGGCATCACATCTTGTGAATCAAAATGAGCATTACCCCGATTCAAACGTTAGATAGATTACACTTATTTTTATATAAGCAGCGACGCTATTGATTGCAAGAGGTATAACAATCAATGGCTTCCATATTGTTTAAACTACGCTTCATATTTTCCCGTACCACTGGCAGTAATAAGCCAAAGAGACTTCTATGAAAAAGAAAATACTAACTATTCCGGGCTATGGTGGTTCAGACAAAGACCATTGGCAGACTTATTGGGAAAATGAATATCCCGATATAGAAAGAGTTGAACAGTTAGGCTGGAATACTCCAGAAAAAGACCTTTGGGTAGACACATTAGACCAATATGTAAACTCAAATACAGATACGAGGTATATACTCGTAGCTCATAGTTTGGGCTGTGCTATTGTTGCCCATTGGGCAGATAGATATGATTCTAGCTTAGTCTCAGGTGCTTTATTGGTTTCAGTCAGCGATGTAGATTCCCCAAAACATACCCCAGATGAGGTAAGAAACTTTGCTCCTATGCCTGTAAAAAAATTACCTTTTAGAAGCATTATCGTGGCAAGTGAAAATGATCCATACGTTTCCTTTGAACGTGCTGAACAGATATCAGACTTATGGGGCAGTGAATTTGTCAATATTGGGAAGTGTGGCCACATCAATTCAAAATCAAAGCTCTCCTCCTGGGAGTCCGGAAAGGAGATATTGCAAAGGATTTACAATGTATAAAATATTCTTAATAACAGCTTTATATTTGGCATCGATAGAAGCTCATAGCTGTTCTTGCGTTCAAGATAAAGGAGACTTAGAAGAAGTTGTTGCAAGCTCCTACAGAAACTCCTCGTCGGTTCTGCTTGCTAAAGTTGAAAGCATTGAAAATATAAACCCTACTGAAAAAATTTTAGAAAAAAACTATAAATTTAGCAGAGTGATTAATTATGAAAGACAGAGGGTGCGATTTGTAGCCTTAGAATCTTTCAATGGTAAACATGGGAAACGTTTTTTTACAGATTCTAAAGTGAAGTGCGGATATCATTTCGTGAAAAAAGCAGAGTATTTACTTTACCTTAAAGGTCCAGATATAAATGGTTACTATCAAACCAATATATGCTCCAGGACAAAACCTATAACTATAAATGCGAGTGATGAAATAGATATTCTTAGACGCATGAGCGCCTCAAAAGAATTCGATCCTTATCCTCAAAAGTATAGGTAGTTTGCACCTTCGTAACGTAACAGAACTGCGCTCCTGCTTGAGGCGTTACATTACTTTATAAGCAAATACGAATTAACATATTAAACGATGGCAAGGAGTTAGAGATGGAAAATTTAGGCTTTATTTTTGGAATCACAGGCATGTCGATGGGAACCATCGGTTTTATATTTGGCATCATTGCTATAAGCAAAGTCCAAAAGCTAGAGAAAAAACTAAAAGAAACTGTAGTTTAGTATTACAGTATCAAACAGATTTAGGTTCTTTTCTTAACTCAGCTATATAAAGAGGCTAGTAACAAACTAACGACTACTTTTAACAAAAATAATGGGGGTGTAACGGTGATTAATCAGGCTCTAATACACCCGGTTCTAGTTGCTATATTTTATATTGACGTTAGTTAATACTTTCAATGTATCCAAAAATGTCATTAATATCTTTTTCAGTGAGAATGCCCCTAAATGCTGGCATCAAGCCACCCTGGCCATTGTCGCCATCCATTACTGAACTAATTAGTTCAAATTTAAAACCAAAAGGGTTAATCAGTTCTTCGTAAATATTATCAGGGGCAACTGCCAAAGTGTTCGATATCGGGCCATCGCCCAGCCCCTTCATTCCATGACAAGCTGCGCAACTGCTCACAAACTGAGCCTTGCCATTTATTATATCCGGCTCTCCAAACTGATTATCAGAATAAAACTTTATCCCAAAGAAGCCACTGACACATAGCACTATAGGGATAATAAAGTAAACCATAACACTTTTCATATAATATCCTAGGTTAATACCCACGACTTTATAAACTATACAATGTGAAAAAAGTGTGAAATGCCGTTAATAATGAAAAGACAAGAGCCCCTACCTTCGTGAGCACTTGCCTGAATACTTTTCAATTTATCGACATGCTATGCAAGGTATATGCAAGGTTTTACGACTACTTTTGTTGGGCTGACTAGATAGAAGACAAATATGTTTAATTAATTTTAGCCAAGAAATAGGACTTAAAGATGCAAAACATCCCTTTTCAAACAATAAATTGGTCAAAGTTGCCTAAAGAAGAATACTCAGGTATCACTGGCAAGGCCTTTTGGCAAACTATGCAATTTGATGGTTTGCGTGTAAGGTATGTCGAGTATTCTGAGAATTACGAGGCTGACCATTGGTGCGAAAAAGGCCATATTGTGTATTGCATTAAAGGCGAAGTTATCAACAGACTGAAAGATGGGAGCGAATCCATATTAACAGAAGGCATGTCATATATTGTTTCAGATGACTTGAGTTCTCATAAATCAATTTCAAAAAATGGCGTTCACCTGCTAATTATTGACGGGGATTTCTTAAAACTAAAAGCATAGCGAACTCAACCAGAAAGATACGCAAAAAGCCACACCTACACTAAAGAACTTGTATTTAAGGAGTATTTAAATTGCCTCACTGTGTTATAGAGTATTCAAACGACCTAAACGATAAAATCAGTAAAATTGTTAACGCCGTGCATTTGGGTACACTTAGTAGTAATTTATTTGAGGAAGATGATATTAAAACTCGTGCCATTTGTTATGAGCATTATCGAGTCGGGATATCTAATTCTTCATTTATCCATGTATCATCAAAGATACTATCAGGTAGAAATACTGCTCAAAAATCCACACTCAATGCAGCTATCATTAAACATATCACCAACCTTAATATTAAAGATTGTTCTATCACTGCAGAAGTTATAGATATACATAAAGAAAGCTATGAAAAAAACAGAGTGTAAATATACAAAAGATATCAGAAAAATAGGGCCACTTTGTAATGGCAACCCACCCTGTTACGAATTAGATACGTTTAGACTTTAATATTATGAATAAATATTTATTATCTTCAGAATATATAGACTGGAAAGAACCTGAAGTACTCGCAAAGTCTACGGAGTTAGCAGGCGATTCATCTGATGCTGAAGAAATTGCTCGTCGATGCTTCGAATTTGTACGTGATGAAATTAAACATAGTTGGGATTATAAACAAAATCCGGTAACGATTAGGGCATCTGATGTCTTAAAACATGGTACCGGTTATTGCTATGCCAAAAGTCATTTATTGGCTGCACTGTTACGCGCAAATAAGATTCCAACAGGCTTATGCTATCAACGCTTAACCATTACTGATACTCCTCCGTTCTGCCTTCACGGACTAAATGCTGTATATTTAAAAAACATTGGCTGGTATCGCATAGACCCAAGAGGTAACAAACAAGGAGTTTCAGCTGAGTTCTTCCCACCAATTGAGAAATTGGCTTTTCCTATAGTAACGAAGGGAGAAGCTGACTTACCTGAAATTTGGGCCGAGCCATTACCAACCATTATCGAAACGCTTATAAATAACAACACTTATCAAGAAGTCGCTGATAACTTGCCAGACGTAGAACTAATTGCGCATAAGTAGAATTTTAATGGAATTTATTTGCTAATTATTGATGGAGGTTTTCTGAAATTAAAAGCATAACAAATCGTTAAAATAAATATTAGCATCCAGGGTTAATCATGAAGCTTTTTCTATTCATCACAGTTGCAGCCATAGCATCAACAAGTAGTTTTATTGTACATGTAGCAACCATTGAGTGGCTTCCAATATGGGTTGGATCGCAAATGAAGGGCCTGCCTATTCAGCCATCTTGGGATGTTCGCTACATCGCAGGGATTACATCTATAGAATACGGCCTTGCAGCTTGTACACTCTATTACTTTTCACGCACTCAACTTATCAAGCTGGGGCGTTTCAAAGCTTCACTATTATTTTTTGTGCTACTAGCTGCCATTCATGGTGCTTTTATTCGTCAACCATTAATGGATTATATTATTGGCAATCCAACCCATGTCGTCTTAATCCAAAATAGTTTTAAGTAGCTAGTGTGGTTATTAGTGTCATTCATCATTGTCTACGCTATGGAATATATTATTAAGAGAGAAGGCATTAGCAAAACTAATTCTCAAGCTTTATTAAAAACATCCAAGATCTATAGTGATTATCATTGATATAAAAAATTCGCCATATCCTCACTTAAAGAACAAGCATTAGAACGGCCACTACTTTTTTAGTCATTATCCATATGAAAAAAATTACTTTTTTATTATTTACATTATTTCTATTGGGTTGCGATTCTGGGATCTTATGGGAAGACAAACACTTTTCAGTTTATTGGATAGACAATCCTAAAAATATTAAGCTTGGAAGAAAAGTTGAAGGAGGGTATATAGGAATATCTAGCCCTCCTTTTTCTATTGGAAGTGATGAACGATATTTGGTTGTGAAAACACAATATGGCTATAATTACTATGATAAGAATATTGAAGACAAAAGTAGTCAATCTCTTTTTAGGAGAGTAGGCCCTTTATCTAAAGAGAAATTTCTAAATGCGAAGAAAGAGCTATCGCTACCTGAGCTTGAAGTTGCTTTCTAGAAGAACAATCACAAATATAGCCATTTATAAAAATAACGAGTTATGTAGAATTAAAGAAAGCAACGGCTATAGCGCCAGAACTACCCATTTAAACCCTTTACTTAAGACTTTTCTACAAAGTACTATCTAATAAGCTGACACCACTTTTTATATACACATCTATGAACTTAATATTTTTAATCACTATTGCCCTACTTCTTTCAAGCTGTTCGAATGAGCCGAATATCGTTGATTACAACAAACCCTACTCCTTTAAAGGCCCAAATAGCCTTTATATTGTTAGCCATGGTTGGCATACTGGCTTTATTATTCCGGTAGCTCAAATAATCGAGCACATTCCAGAGTTATCCGAGCGTTTTAACCAAACCCCTTATATAGAACTTGGATGGGGAGATAAGGGCTTCTATCAAGCCAAAGAAATCACTACTGGCCTTACGCTTCAGGCAATATTTTGGCCGACGGAATCTGTAATACATGCGGTAGCCGTACCCGCAGAGGTTGAAGAGTATTTTGGAGATAGCGAGGTAAAGCTTCTATGCTTAAGCGACAACGAACTGTTGTCTCTTCTTAAATTTGTTGTTGGGAGTTTTGCCAAAGATCAACAAGGAAAAGTCATTTCTCTAAAGAGCGGCATTTACGGCGATAGCCAATTTTATCAAGGTACCGGCAGTTACTATTTAATGAATACCTGTAATAAATGGACAGCCAAAGGGCTAAAAAGCTTCGGAATGAATATTGACCCCCTGTTCAAACTTACAGCGAGTAGCGTAATGGGCTCTATTCAAGAAAACAAAGGATTTGTCACAAGTCAAAACTGTACTAACGCTTAATATTTAGCCATCACAAGTAAGCAAAAGCTATTTGAAGGGCTAATGCAATTATTCAACAAATACATAGATCGTGGAGAATTAAGTGAAGTTAACCGGTGAGTGCTTTTGTGGTGAAATCAAATATGAAATAAACGGCACACTTCGAGATGCACGATCGTGCCACTGTTCTCGTTGCAGAAAAGCGTTTAGTGCTCAAGCGTCAGCTTATGCATTGGTCGATCCCTCTGAGTTTCGCTGGGTTTGCGGCACTGAGCTCCTCACTTCTTATATAAATCAACAAGGTTTTGGCCTTCAGTTTTGCAAGCAATGTGGCTCGACATTGTGTGGCATCTACCAAAATAAAATTCACGGGGTAACATTAGGTTGTCTTAACGAAGATCCAGAAATTGAAATTGGCCGGCACATCTTTGTTGGTTCTAAAGCAAGCTGGGAAGTCATTCCTGAAGGCGCCCCACAATATAATGAGCACGGGCCCACAACAAACTAACCTTTTTTGCGAGGTTCCGTTGCTACTATTGCCAATAGAGAATTGAATACATGCATGGTGTTTTCAGGGTCTTCATCGGAATGGACATGCAATAATGCCCCATTTCCAGCAGCTACTGTCAGTCGAGCAAGGTCTTCAGCTGGCACATTGCCCGTCACTTCCCCAGATACCTGAGCAGACTCATATGCCATAGCAAAAGCCTTGCGCAAGGCAGCTACAGCACCATTAACAATGGCTGCAACTTCTTTATCACTTGAACCAAACTGTCCAGAGGTATTAACGATCAGACAACCTCGTTTGTTTTCATCTTTAGCAGTTGCTAACCATGTATCAAATACTGAGCGAATATTACTCAAATCAGAGCCTTCTCTCTTTAATATTGAGATGACTTCTCCAACTCTTGTAGAAAAATAATGCGATAAGGATTTCAAAAACAAGGTGTGTTTATCACCAAAAGCATAAACGAGGCTCTGCCTCCTCAGCCCGGTAGCCTGTTCAAGCACATCATAATTGGTTGCAGAGAAGCCGTATTTCCAGAAAGCAGCCATGGACTCTTCCAATATCTGCTCTTCGTCAAATGAACGAGGCCTCCCCTTTTTCATATTCTTTTGCATAACGCCATTATCGTCAAATTATAGAGAGACGCAAATTTTTCTTGATTTTATGAATACATATTCATAAAATCAAGAAACGATAGCAAATCGTCCCCATGACACTCAAAAGAGGTAGATCCAAATATGAGTAATTTTGAATTGCACACAATTGAAAGCGCTCCAGATGATGCAAAGCCATTACTGGAACAATCAAATCAAGACTACGGAATGGTCCCTGGGCTTTATCAGGTTATGGCCTCATCACCACAACTACTAAAATCGTATTTTGCATTGCATGAGTTGTTCGATAAAACGGACCTTACCGTCGAAGAAAGAAATACCGTATGGCTGGCTATTAGTATTGAAAACGAATGCCACTACTGTGTTCCTGCACATACGGCGATTGCAAAGCAACAGGGAGTTAGCCAGGATATCATCACAGCACTACGAGGAAAAAAGCCATTAGGAGATGAAAAACTGGAAGCATTACGTACATTAACACTGATATTAGTACGCAATCGTGGTAACGCGACCCAAGAAGAATTAAATGCTTTCTTTGCTGCTGGGTTCGAGCCAAGACATGTGCTGGATATTCTTGTAGGGATAGCTCAAAAAACTCTATCCAACTATACTAACCATCTCACCCAAACCGAAGTCGATGCCCCGTTTAAAGCCTTTACTTGGACACCCGAAGCCCAAGAATGAATTGAATAATCGGCTTCAAGCTATATCGCTTATTTATTTCACAGAATAAAGAGATTAACGACAAGTAATAACCATAAGCGTTTTTACTTGTCGCCGCACTCCGATACAATTTTACTCGTTTTTGATTACTGACGAATCCCTTCAATATGTAATTCCATAAATACCGAGGTAGATGCCGGCCCTAGACTTTTCTTAATATTAAAATCCTTAAGTACTAATTCAGTGGTACCAGCAAATCCTGCCAGGTATTTTCCCTTACGCTCGCCTTCGGCAATTTTTTCGGCATTAATCGTGATGCTTTTGGTAACTCCATGCAAAGTAAGGTCACCCACAATATCCATTTTTCCATTACCTTTGTCAGTAAATTTTTGACTCACAAAAGTGGCATTTGGAAACTTATCAACTTCTAGAAAATCAGCACTGCGCAAGTGCTTATCACGCTTGGCATGATTAGAATCTATACTAGCTGTATCAATATTTACATTAATAGTTGAAGCCGTAATATTCTCTTTATCATAGCTAAAACCGCCATCGAATGTATTAAACCGGCCCGTTAACCAAGAAAACCCCGCATGTTTGATTTTAAAATTAATTGATGCATGAGCTCCCTTAGTATCTATCACATAGTTGGCAGCTAAAGCGCCATAACTAAACGCAGTAAAAGATGCCGCGGCAACAAGGGCTAGCAATGTTTTTTTCATAATGATCTCCTATGATTTAATGAAGTTTGCATATTTTATTAAGGGTATTATCTTTATCGATAAAGTGATGCTTTAGCGCTGCTAGCGTATGAATACAGGCTAATACCATCAAAACATACGCCAACCAAATATGTACGTCTCCAGCGATATCAACTTGCTGGTATTTAAGGTCGATGAGTGCTGGAACCGTAAACCAAGTGAATACATCGATACCTCTCCCATCTGCCGTGGGCATTAGATAACCGCTGATAAAAATAACCAGACATAAAAAATACAGCGAATGATGCACAATAGTGGCCGATCGTTTTTCTAAGGAAGATAAGGAGCTAACATATGTTGGCCGTGTATTTAACTGACGCCATACCCATCGCAATATGATAACTATGGCAAGAATAATTCCGAGGCTCTCATGATAGTGGACAGCAAGGTCGTACCAGTGATGCTCATAACCAACATCCATCATCCACAAACCGATAAAAAATAAGCACACAATAGCTACAGCACTTAGCCAATGAAAAAGCATGGCGATAACGCCATAGCGTTGTTCAGAATTTTTTAACATCATTTACTGTATTACCCATGAATTATCGTTAAGTCAGTAAGAGGTTTTGTTTTTTGATGGTGAATTTATAACATTCAAAACTGATCTTTAGCTGACTTTACAAAACAAGGAAATAGAAGTGCTTATTTCTTAGAAAGCCATAGGTGTTAACGGGGGAGCTTGCCAAGCAAGCTGCAAAGATTGTAAAAAGATAGGCTAGTGTTATGATTAATAAAAATAGGAAGAGTCAATGTCAGAAATCGAAATTAGAAAAGCTAACACCAACGATTCCAGCCTAATTCTGGATTTCATCAAAGAATTAGCATCCTATGAGAAAGCTGAAAATGAAGTCAGAGCCACTGTTGAAGACATAGAAAAGAATCTCTTTGATAACAAGACGACAACTGAAGCAATTATCTGTATTTCAAATAATAAGCCGATTGGATTTGCTGTCTATTTCTTGAATTTTTCAACATGGCTTGGTCAAAACGGGCTATATCTTGAAGATCTTTATGTCAGCCCCGAATATCGTGGAAGTGGTGCGGGAAAAAAGCTACTTAAATATCTCGCTGCAATGGCTATAGAAAACAATTGTGGAAGGTTTGAATGGAGTGTATTAGATTGGAATGAACCAGCCATTAAGTTCTATGACTCTATTAACGCTAAACCACAAAGCGAATGGATTGGTTATCGCCTACAGGGCCAAGCATTAATAGACTTCGCAAAAAATTAACAATCTCTATAGATGAACCATCAAGTTGAGAATATGAAATGATTAGAGGTAGTTGCCTTTGCGGCAATGTGAAATATGAAATAGCCGGGGAAATTGGCGATATAGTGCACTGCCATTGCAAGACTTGCCAGAAAGCTCATGGAGCTGCATTTTCCAGCGTGGCTTCTGTAGCAGATGAAAACTTTAAAATACACGGTAAAGAATCACTTAATTTTTATGAATCTTCGAAAGATAAAAAACGGTATTTTTGTTCCAACTGTGGCACGCAAATTTATGCAAAAAGGGAAGGAACAAAACATATCATTTTACGCCTAGGGTCGCTGGACGACACACCTAATGCTAAAGAAAAGAGTCATATTTGGGTTTCTCAAAAGGCCTCTTGGTATACGATCAATAGTAGCATCCCAGAACATCAAGAGTATGAACAAAGCCTTCAATTCGCCAACGGCTGAGAAATAATTAGCGGATAAACCGTTGCTGATGCGACACCCGGCTTAATGGGCCCTAAGGTTGCCTGCCAATCCCCCGCCTGCGCAATAGCATTGCCACTGGGCGATAATCGGGCAATAACTTCGACTTGTTCTGCGCTGCTTAAATTCATACCTGGTGCCATTGCCATCGAATCATCCAACTCTAAGGTAAGCGGCAATTCAGAGGCTTGCACTTTAGTAATCGCTAAAGGTATTTTTGCGCCCTGCCACGCTCTGACATAAATAAAAACGGTGTATTCTGGTTTTACGGGTACGTCTTTAGCCAATGAAACGGCGACTTTTACCGCAGGAGTTTCTTGTGATTGCTCTTGCGGCTTTGATTGTGGTTTTTCTTGAGAACCAGCCTGCTGATGACTCTCCGACGTCGCGTCAGGGTTTTCAGCTAAACGAGAACGGGCTTGAACAATGCCATTTTGCAAGGCTTGCGCATTAGGTGAATTCGGTGGGTAAACAGCGACAGCCTGCTCCCAATGGCGAATGGCCTGCTCATAATTCCCCGATTGAAAGGTAAAAATACCCATCAACCCCAAAGCCATTGGGTTATTGGGCTGAATACCCAACGCTCTTTCTGCCAACATGCCTACAACCGGTACTGCACGATTATTTGATTGAATAAACACAGTCTGAGCCAGTTCTGCCATGATTTGAGCTGCTTGAGGCTCGGCTTCTATTACTTTTTGATAGCTAGCAATGGCAATTTCATATTGACCGGTGGCAACCGCATTGCGAGCGAGCAACACTAGGCTATCTAAATCATCTGGCCTACTGGCAACATGAGCTTCAAGGCCACTCACGATTTGTCGATTGAGATTACTTAATTCTTTTTCCAGTTCTGGATTACCATTTGAGGCAATTAGTTGATTTTCTAATACCGTTTGCGCTTCGAGTTGCTCTTTTAACTCCCAGCCATGGGAATTACCCAACCATTGATAGGTAAAGAAAGCCATTACCGGAATTAGAACCATCATTCCAATAAATATAGGGGAATGCTGGCGGCCAGATTTAGTAGCGCTTAATTCAACTTCACCTTTTTCAACGCTACCCTTCTGCTCAAGGCTGTCCTCCAACAAATTACGCTCTAGCTCTTGTTTAAGTTGGTCGAATTGAGACTGTTCAATATTACCTTGCGTTAAGGAGTTTTCGAGATCAGTAAGGTGGTCACGATACAGAGCCACATTAATGGCTTGCCTACCAACAGTGTCGGCATTTGAATTATCTGAAGTTAAAAAGTGGTATTTAATGAATGGCCAAAGTGCAAATACAACACCCAGTACAACAAGTGCTACAGCACCAATATAAAAAAACATCATTGAGAAGAGCTCTTTTCGGATTCGTCCAGTATTTGATTAAGGGTAGATTTTTCAGTATCAGACAGTGTCTGATCATTAACAGCTGCATTGGTCTGGCGACGCTGACGAATAATCATAATTAATGCTATTGCTCCCCCTGCCAGCAGCAATAGAGGAAATAACCACAGCATCAGGGTTGAACCTTGTAATCGTGGCCTATAGAGCACGAAGTCACCATAGCGAGCTACCATAAAATCTTTGATCTCCCGGTCTGTTTTACCTTCAAGCAATAAGCGATGTAACTCTCTACGCAGATCAGACGCGATTTGAGAATTGGAACCCGACAGATTTTGGTTCTGACACTTAGGGCAACGTAACTCATCAACTAAGACATTGTATCGCTCCCGCTGGGATTCAGTATCAAACTCATAAATATCGACAACTGGCAAAGCAGGGAAAGGTAAACTTAGAATCAGCAACAATAGTAAAAATCGTTTAGCAGATAACATGTCAAATAAGCCCATAGGTTGATTGCGCTGGCATTATATCGAGGCCTGACCATATGTACATTGCATATACCCCACTTCTAGGCCACAAAATGTAAATAAAGTTTCTTTAACGTGAATAAAGAGTGAAACAAGGGTTGACCTGATCGTAAAATACCGGCAATATAAATGAGAATGATTATCATTTAATAAAACCAGATTCACATATCTATACAGGATAATTCTCGATTATGTTAGCTGATCAATCTGTCGCCCAAGAACACCGATATACCCCACTCGAATTAAATCACGAGGAACAACGATTATATTCCTACTGGTGCTATTATGCAGAGAAAGGTCGTAGCTGCCATGAACAATCATCAACTAAACGGGCATTAGAAGCTTTTCAGGAATGCATACGTATCAGCAAGTTACTTTTACACTGCGTTAATAATAAAACTCGCGAGATCAGCGGCATAGAACTGATGTTTATCGCCTCTCATAACTTAGCCGCCTGTCATAACCAATTGCACCAGGCATCGTTAGGAGAACTCACATTGCGTGAGCTGCATACACAGATTATTAATCTTTGCGAGAGCCTGAAAAACCCCAGAGATCTAAGGTTAGAGGCCTTGTCGGTATTAGATAGAAGTCTATTTTCTCTCACCTCTCAATTGGCATATATGGGTAGGCTGTCAGAAATTCATGGCTTGATTGAAAACACTGAAACCTTTGCAGATAAAGTATCTAAACAACTGGGTAACCTTTAAAACGAGCAAATAATTAATCTGCCATAAGGTGCATAATCATCTGTCGCTGTTGTGGAGCATCACGGTGCTCCCATAAATAAATGCCCTGCCATGTGCCAAGCATTAATTGCCCATCAGCGATAGGGATAGAAAGTGATACCGCCGTCAGTGCCGCTGTAATATGTGCAGGCATATCGTCGGGGCCTTCTAGGGTATGTGTATACAAAGGGTCATTTTCAGGTACTAGACGATTCAACCAGTTTTCTAAATCCGCTTTTGCACTGGGATCATAGTTTTCTTGAATCAGTAAACTGGCAGAGGTATGTTGAATGTATAAAGTGCACAAGCCTTCAGTAATGTCGGCGCTTACAACCGCTTGCTGAATTTTCGGCGTAATGGCATGCAGACCTTGTCCATTAACAGATACTTTAATCGTTTTAATCATCGCTACTTATCCAATGGGTTCTTAATGTACTTCTAGCGTGATGGTGAGTTCTCTTAACGTCGCAATCTCTGCCAATACAGAGGTTGCAAAAGCACCAGCGACCAATTCAAAGCTCAATACGAGATCATCACCCTCAAACATGACGTTAATGCCCTTTGGAAATAATACAGTAGGGCGACGCTCTTGTTTTAAACCGCAGTGTTCAAGCCCATGACACCAACAAGACAAATCTTTTAATGCGGTTTCTTCGATATATAGCGCTTTACTCTGAGACTGTAAACGCCCTCGCCCCCACAATGCTGCCGTCGGCACACCATCGATTAATACATCACCCTCAATAGGCAGGGACCAATTATTTTGGCTTATACGAGCAGCAAGAATAGTATTAAATAGATACGAGCGCGCAGCAGACATAACCATCGAGCGTTGTTGTCGAGATGGCGACTTACCCTCGGTTAACCACGCATTTGCTGCCAGTAAATTATTGCCAGCACGGCCAAAGCGCTGTGGACCAAAGTAATTAGGAATACCTTTTTCAAGGCGTTCTTTAATCTCATTGATTAGAAAGATTTGCTGTTCTTTATTTTCTACTATATCAATATCGCTATTATCATCTAGGCAAAGGTCACGCAAACGAACCGTAAAGTGATTGCTTTCATGGTCACCTGGTCGTAGCTTTTGAGAATGCCTTGTATGCCCTAGAACGGTCACACCCTCAATGGCAATCTGATCGACATCAACTTTCCGTTTAGGGTCATAAATACTTAACCACTGGCGGGTAACAGCATGTCGATCTTTACGACCACAATAACCCACTGATTTTCTATCCAAACCTAAGGCAATCTCAATTTGCTGGGCAACCCAATGAGTGTTCTGCCCCACCTTCTCAATATGTAACAAGTAATGTTCACCCTCCCCAGAAGGCGTAAAACCCAGATTCTCGTATACAATAAAGTCCTCTGGGCATGAACGAAACACACCGGACAAATGCAATGGGGGGTAAGCAAGAGGAAAATCAAGAGAAAGATCAGAAGAACTTAAAGGGGTTTCAGCTAAGGTCATACTACTCCATATAAACGCTGTTTACGTGCTATCGCGATATTGGCAAAAGGTGAATTATGCCTGTTTTTATTCTTGCTATGCTAGGGCCTGTTGACGTTTTATTATCGTTGCTGCCATTGGCCCCCTTCTCGGATTACCCTATAATGCGCCAACAAAACTCTGTATAAACTATTCCCTCTATCAAACACACTTCTTATGTCGATCAGCAGCGTATCTCCAGAGCAGTATCAACAACAGCTAGATAAAAAAACCGAGAAATTTCAGCAATCATTGGAGCAACTCGGCGCGGAAAAGCCAAACTGCCCGTTAGATATATTCTCTTCTCCCACTAGCCATTATCGCTTACGAGCAGAATTTAAAGTATGGCACGAAGGCGATAACAGCTATTATGCAATGACTGATAGTGAGACTAAAAAACCTATCTTTATCGATAGTTTTCCCATTGCTGCTCAGCATATTAATCAACTGATGACTCCATTGATGGACGCTCTCAGCAGTAATGAACTGTTAAGGAGAAAGTGTTTTCAGGTTGAGTTTTTAACAACACTCACAGAAGATACCGTAGTCACCTTAATTTATCACAAACCCTTAGGCAATGATTGGGTTGAAGCAATTACACCTATTAAAGAGAAGCTAGGCATTCATATTATTGGTCGCAGCCGCAAACAAAAAATTGTACTCAACCGAGATTATGTTAACGAAACCTTAACAGTCAATAATACCCCATACCATTACAAACAAATCGAAGGCAGCTTCACTCAACCCAATGGAAAAGTGTGCGAAACTATGCTGGGGTGGGCCGTTAATAATAGCCAAAATATTGGAGGTGATTTGTTAGAACTCTACTGCGGCAATGGCAATTTCACCCTGCCTTTATCGAAAAACTTTAACAAAGTCATGGCGACAGAGATTTCAAAAACGTCAGTTAATGCCGCAAAAGAAAATATAGAGAAAAATAATATAGACAACGTCACTATTGCACGCATGTCCAGCGAGGAGTTTGTGCAAGCCATGGATAAAGTGCGTAGCTTTACGCGCTTAAAAGAGGTTGACCTCGATGACTACAACTTCTCGACAGTGTTTGTCGACCCACCACGTGCAGGCTTAGACGCAGAAACCGTAAAAATGATACAGCGCTTCGACAATATTATTTATATCTCTTGCAACCCAGAAACACTACTCGATAATTTAAAAACGCTTTGTCAAACTCACTCTATTAAAGCCTTAGCCGCTTTTGACCAATTTCCTTACACCAATCATTTGGAGACAGGGGTTATTTTATCGATTAAATAGTTTTGCTTTAAGTAACGTTAATATATTCTATCATTTCCATAGTATCGCCTGCCATCGCTGGGAAACTAATGTTTTATCACATTCTTCAAAGGAAGGTAGAGTATACAATGACTCGCCCTCTTCAAAATCTAAAGTATTTAACTGTAAACAACGTATAACATTTGGATCTTTTATCGGGCCAGGATGACTAACATTTATATAAAACCCATCATCTGAAAACTTTAATGCCCCTTTACTGAATACGGTGCCAGTATCATTACATATAGCTCGCCCCTGGAATATCAATATTTCTTTTTTATTTACCAGCTCTTTTACAGCACAAACATTCGCTTTATCATCGATAGAAGACAACGTAATTTGCCCCTTATCATTAACCTGAAACCACCCGACATTTTTTTCTTTATCCTCTAGGCTATCGACATTAAATACCTGTTTACAGCCAGCTACCGTGATATTTTTCCCTATGAGTTTGGCATCGTCTTTCTCGGGAGCTGGTATTTGCAAACATAAATCACCAACAACACTTTTAAAGGCAACTTTTGATGCATAAATCTCTTTATCATTACCCAAGGATTTAATTTTGGGAACAAGAGCAAGCAAGCTATCGATCTGGTCATTAGATAAACATTCATTATCGGTTGGATCCAGCTTACACATTCTGCTAGATTGCTTCCTTACATACCAATTAACGACTTCTTTTCTTAAGTTTTCTTCATTTAATATATGTGCATCAGTTGGCCCTGCCGGAAGAGGAAGTAGCAACCTCAATATATTCGGGTTTTTATACTTAACCACTTGATCGAGAATGGCAATAAAGCTATTAAACCATGCATCAGAGTCACCGGCAGATACGGCACCATTTTGGACTAAGCTTGGCAGTTTATCGGTATTCAATAATTGTAAGACAACGCTTTCCTTGTCATTACTTAATGCAGAGACATGATTTAAAAACGTTTGCTTAAATTCATCGCTAAACAATTGGTCATTTAACTCTTTGTTTTCATTTTTGGTTTCCATTACCTTGTATATTATTTTTCTAACATCTAATGTCACATCCTGTAATTTTTTTAAATCATCAAAAGTTAGCCCAGTTCGAGGAGAATACTTATTAGGGTTAGAAAAAATATCTTCTATATCATTAAAGTATGATGTTAAAAACCAGTAGTAGTCAGAAATTACCTCGTAGCTATCGCTTGCTCTATCATCTATTTTAATATCGCTAAGCTCAGGTAATTCCTTATAACTTCGCAACTCCATATTATGAAATTTTGGGTTATTATTTGCTTCTAATGCCAGCTTCTGCAATTTAGCTTTTATATCATCTTTATCAGTAGGTATAAGTCCAGCCCCTCCTCCCACTTGAATATAGGCAATTGTTAAATTTGTCTTATCCAACGCTTCTTTACCTGATTCTTGAGCAGATACAGACCCACTAACTGCACCATACTTTCCTTTTATTGCTGATGAAATTGCTTTATTTTCCTCTGAGGAAGTCGAATCAAACGATATAGTTGAAATCATTTCGGCGCCACTGGATATCGATCCTACAAAATAATCACCACATGACTGACGGAATTTATTTTCATCCGTTGTAATATCACTTGCCCACTTTTTAAGGCGAATCGGAGTAGGATCAGCAACTATTGGCGACGGCTTAACTTTTGGCGATTGTGCAAGTGTATCCTCAGGAATCTGAGGGTATGCACTTCTGGGGATACCGGAAGACTCTAGTGGCCCAACAAACATTTCACCATTTTCAACTTTGGCTTTGAGCATTAATGTCGTACTGCTCGAACTCACTTTTGAATCCTTGGCAAATGACGCCTGTGCGCTACCTTCAGCAAACATGGTTTTAACCGATACCTCTGCACTCACATTTAAACTATCCATGATTTCAGATTTATCAGATACTTCTTTCATTGTTAATGTAATGTCTTGACCTGAAGCGCGAATAGGTGAGAACTCAATACAGATATTAGGCACCACTTCGCCTTTAATAGAATCCCATCCCATTCCCAATTCAACACCATTAACTGGCGCACCTTCTGAATACCTTGCTGGAATTTTTTTAGAACTGCTACTGCCTTTAATTACTAAAGCAACTGCATTTTCAGCACTATTCTTTTTTTCACTACATGAAACGACTGCTGTTATTACTAGAAATAGACTACTCAACAAAAGGAATTTATTCATAATATTATTACCCTCTTATTTTATTCGTTCTATGATTAACGGGATAATTGAGTAAGTGACCAATACTCTAATGTATCCGGCACTTCTTAAGTTTTATTTTGTATTCATTAAAAGATAGGTTATCTAGCAAGTTGGCTATTGTTTAATATCATTTATTTTAATAATAAGATTTATGTAGTACTTTAATTCAAAGCTCTGACAATTGCCAATAACATAGAAAAATAGACAAGATAGAGATTAACAGAAATTCTGCCACTCTGATTATTGGATAGGGAAGTTAAAATAGATAACGTTATTCAAAATAAAAAGTGTTATGAAGAGAAGGAAGAAAATAAATGGGGCAATCCCACGATACACCCCATTGAATGAATGATTAGAGAATACTATTAACTGCTCGACATCAATTTTTTAACATCATCAAGCCCAAGCGTATTACCCCCTACTCCCCAATGACCACTTTTCACTTCATTGATCGTTACCCAAGTGACATCACGTAATTTTTCGCTTGTTACTTCAGTCATTGCATCTGTGATTTTACTCACAAGCTCTTCAGATTGCGTCTGACTCAGTTCGTCTTCGAATACATGGACCTGTACTAAAGGCATAATTTATACTCGTTTATTCTTAAAAGTTCACACCAATCCGGCATTAAGATGCCTTAGCCGTATCAAGATGATCAAGCCCTAAGGCCTTAATCGTACCCGCTTGCACTGGTGCAGTTGCATCATTAATAGAATCAGCACCAAAACTAGCACCCACTACTGTACGCGCTGGACGCTGACCGTTGGGTGCATTTACCAAGCCAACAATAGCTTCGGCAACATCGTGTGGGTTGGGCGCCCCCTCTGACTCAAACATTGACATAAACTGACTAAACATCGCCCCTGGAATCTCACCCGTTTTCCCATAGTTAGTAACACACTCCGTATCGCTAGGTTGAAGTGCACTACCGTACATTTGAGTTGGGTATGCACTGGGTTGCACTAGAGCCACATCGACATTTAGCGGGGATAGTTCGTAACGTAAACTGTCCGTTAAGGCTTCAACCGCATATTTACTAGCCCCATACATTCCGAAAAAGGGAAATGTTACTCGACCTAAAATTGAACCGATATTAATCACCAACCCTGACTGCTGTTTTCTCATCATCGGCAATACAGCTCGGGTTACTCGGTGCAAACCAAAAACATTAACATTAAATAGTGCAGCCACTTGCTCTGTCGAAAATGCCTCTGTCACGCCTGCTGAAGCAACACCCGCATTATTAATCAAAACGTCAATCTGACCGGCTTTGGCTTTCACCTGTTCTATTGCCTGAATCACTGACTGCTCATCAGTAACATCCAGTTCAAGCGTATGAATACCTTTGGCACTTAGTGCCTCTGAGTGCTGATTATTTTTACCTGAAGGATCGCGCATGGAAGCAAAAACATTATGCCCTTCGCGAGCTAGTGTTTCCGCTGTGTCACGGCCAAAGCCTGTCGAGGCTCCGGTAATAAGTATGGTTTTGGACATAAGAATCTCTCCTAAATGAATTAACAATGAGGTTAAGGCGCAAGCTAAATGTCTGGATTGCCTGAGAGAGATACTGACATGTTCCTATATTGCGAAAAACAGTATTTTAATCATAAGATTTGTGCGTATAATTCACAAATGAACAATATATCAACCATACAACTGTTTGTCCGCGTCGTTGAGGAAGGCAGCTTTTCTTCAGCCGCCCGCTTTCTTGGCCTGACTCCATCGGCAGTCTCTCGCCAGATATCCCATTTGGAGAAAGAGCTAGGTGGCCGTTTATTTCAGCGAACCACTCGCAAACAAAGACTGACAGAAGCGGGGGAAATTTATTTTCAGCACGCACAACGCTTAGTTGAAGACCTTGAGGTCGCAAAGCTTGCCGTCAAACAACTGACCGATAAACCATCTGGCAGCTTACGCATTACCGCTGAAGCAGACTTTGCCCTCACTTTTATCGAACCCATTCTTCCGGAATTCTTAACACGCTATCCTGAAATCCAAGTGAATTTGCAAATGAGTGCTAGCTTTCAAGACTTAATTAATACCAACCTTGATCTAGCAATACGTATCGGGCACCTCGAAGATTCCAGCCTGGCAGCACGCAAGCTGGCAGATAGCCAATCCGTTGTTTGTGCAAGCCCAGCCTATATAGCAAAACACGGGATGCCGAACCACCCTAGTGACCTTATACAACACAGCTGTTTATCCTTCCGTACTAAGCCAGGTAAAAATTATTGGCGATTCGAAACACCAGAAGGCTCAACAGAAATCCCCATCAGTGGAAGGTTAAACGCTAATGGCTTGCATTTCCTGCGCCAAACGGCATTGAACGGGCTCGGTATTATTATGATCCCCACCTGGATGGTCCGCGATGAGTTAAATCAGCAAACGTTAGTGCCTCTACTAACCCGTTTTTCAGTCATTCCTTCGAGTACCCCCATTAACGCGATATTCTCAAATAAACGCCAACTTGCTCCCAAAGTACGAGCATTTGTTGATTTTTTAGCTGAGCGAATACAAACGCTTTGATATTCCCAGACATGCAAGATTTGTGTTTATAGCAAAATCTATTGCATTAGAAATGGCAGGCTTTGATGCTGAATATACCACTTCAAATAGTGAGAGGAATTATAGAGAAAAAACGGTTCAATAAACCCCTTTGTAAGCTAATAGAAATTATTTGTTATGTGAGGTTTTTCTATTAATTTTAAGAAAATGACGAAAAGCAGAGAATTGAGCTTGAGTCGTCACCTTATTAGGATCAACTTCATTTGGAAGTGGAGAATACTGTTTATCTATAATGCTATTTTTTGATGTTTCTTGATTATTCTTTTTTTCCACAGCCATTTTTTTCATCATCCTCAATAATCATTTTGCCATCTTTACCCACTTTTCCAGATGCCAAACAATCTGGCTCATTTTCTGGTGAAGTTGATCTAAAATGTTCACGATAAGCACGTTCTGCTATTTCTTCTGCTGTAAGCAGCTTTTTAGGGCGCTTATCTCGTATATCAGTTATCTTTTTCATACTATATTCTTAGAAATAAGTAATCGTCTTTTTTAACATAACAAAACCCATATGATTCATAGTAACGCTTTACTTGATCGTTGACTGGATTCATGATTCTTAACTCTCTAGCGTCGATCATATCAGCATAGGTTCTCATAGCAACCACAATGATATCAAAAATAGCAACATCACAATTTCCGGGGCTTCTTTCAATAAAATCTAGCCGAAGGCTATCGCCAGTATACGTTGGCCGCCCAATGGAAAGGCCATTTAACTTATTTTTATACCATACAGCAGCTTCAAAGCGCTTGGGGTAGCGAAATCTAATATCGTTATAACTCCCTAGCCAATCCCAATCAACTTTGCGTTTAAAATTGTACTTCCAAGTTTCTGTTGCTTTTAGAACATGGGTGTTAAGTGTAGTTAATCTCAACTGAGGGTGTATTCTTTGTACAATACGTTCAGTTGCAATCAGTGATTCTTTCCTTATTAAATTATATCGACGCTCAGCATCTAGATGAGAGGCACGCATTTTTTATTCCTTTTTTATATTTTATATCAACATGCTACGATAGCAGTTATATACAAGCAACATACCTTGTCATTCAATTCATCTTTTGATAAAAGTGATTAAAAGGTTTTTATTATTTTGTGATTGCAGTCTCAATTCAGCCTCTAAAAATACCCTTAATGCCATAACCTCTATGGTTCGTGCTACTGAAAAAGCTGCTTTGAGATATCGAACACTTAAGGCTATTTTTATATATCATCGTCACAGGTTTATTTATGGTTTCATACGATGTTCTGTTAAATTCGTTTATAACCCTCTTTGTAACCATAGACCCTATTGGCAATGCGCCAATATTTCTTGGATTAACCGTTGGTTTAGCGGCTGCCGATCGGCGAGCAACAGCCATACGAGGGGTGGCCGTTGCCTTTTTTATTCTTGCCTTATTTGCCATTACCGGCACCAGCATTTTGGATGCAATGGGTATCAGTATTGATGCTTTCCGTGTGGCGGGTGGATTGCTACTCTTTTATACAGCCTTTGAAATGATTTATGGTCAACGTCAGGAACGAAAAGGCCAAATTTCTGAATCAGCTATAAAGGACCATGTCGCTAATATTGCAGTATTCCCATTAGCAATTCCCCTACTCGCTGGCCCGGGAACCATCTCGGCCACGATTCTACTGTCGTCTCAAATGACAGCGGATCTAAATTCGGATAAATGGTTAGGCGTATTAATACTCATTGGTGTTATCTTTATTCTACTGGCGATTACCGGGCTTGTATTAATTGCGGCAGAATTTTTAGACAAATACATTGGCGCAACCGCACGGCTGGTGATGACAAGGCTACTAGGTGTCTTATTGGCAGCACTGTCAGTGCAGTATGTTGTCGATGGAGCCTTAGTGTTATTTTCCAGCTAAGGTATTTAGAAGGTAATAAAATTTATAGATAGACTACTATTGAGAACATAACTAATAATGATCATAGAAATAGACAATTACAAGTTTGACGCTATTTTAGAAAATGAAAAATCACCAAAGACATGCAATGCATTTTGCAGATCTTTACCCTTTATCAGCAATGTTGTTCACGTTCGCTGGAGTGGCGAAGGCATGTGGATACCGCTTGGTGATATGGATTTCGATGTCGACTATGAAGATGCAACCTCCTACCCTGCTCCCGGCCAAATTTTGCTGTACCCTAAAGGAAAAAGCGAAACTGAAATATTAATCGCTTATGGTAGCGTTCAGTTTGCATCAAAGGCGGGTACATTAGCCGGCAACCACTTTGCCACGATCACCTCTGATCTACCCAAGTTAAAAGAAATAGGGATATCAGCCCTATGGGAAGGGAAAAAGCCTATCAAGTTTTATACCTAATATAACCAGTAAACATTTTTAATCAATATCGGGGGATCATATGAAATTAAAACAGTTAATTCCTATGCTCAATGTCAGCAATATCGAAAACAGCCTGGCATTTTATAATAAAGCGTTGGGTTTTGAGCTTGTCAGCCCAAAGGAAAGCGTTAGTGAATGGCGTTGGGCAACGATCAAGTCGGGAAATACCGAACTGATGCTAGCAGAATGTGACTCCACACCCGCGATAGAGAAAATCACCGACCCACATAAACAAACAAACTGGCCTGCAATCTATTACTTCTATCCTGATGATGTAGCATCACTCTATGAACATGTAAGCGAATGTGGTTATAAAACTACAACACTCGAAACCACATTTTATGGTATGACTGAATTCAGCTTGCAAGACCCGGATGGTCATATGCTAAGTTTCGGTGAAGATCTTGAACAAAAAAATAAATAGTCATGAAGAGTGGTAAACAAAGAAGGCTGGAGATAAAAGAGCAACGTCGAAAAAAGATAAAGGCATTAAAGAAAATTGATACGACTTCCAGTATAGAAAACATGCAACCACTCTATTCTGTTGTAGCTGATCATTCACAGCTTGATCACATTAATACTTATAGCCCTCTCCCCAATTTCTATGTCGACCAACCGTTTACTTGTCAGCTATGCAACGCCAGTGAAATTTGGACTGCAAAGCAACAAAAATGGTGGTACGAAATAGCCAAAGGACATATTGATTCAACTGCAGTACACTGTAGAAAATGTAGGGACAAGATCAAAAGAGAGAAAGATCTACAGCAACAACATATGCAAGAAATGGCACAGAAGAAACCTCACCCGAACGAGGCCTTCTTTAAAAAGCACTGATATTTACAATTGACTAACTATTAGAATAAACAATGAAAAAAACCATACAACAATTATTTGACCTGACAGGCCGTGTTGCACTTTGCACCGGAGGCTCTTCTGGTATTGGGCGGCGCATGGCATGGGCTCTATCACAGGCAGGCGCCGATGTTATTTTAGTCGGCCGCAACAGCACAGCATTAGCTGATGCTGCGAAAGAGTTAAAACCAGACAACGATTCAAGCAGCAATCAAAGTGGCCGAGTCGCCATACTTGCGGCTGATTTACTTGATCGATCGACACTGAAGCAAGTTGTCAAAGAGGCCACGGATTTTTTTGGCGCGCCGGATATTCTCATCAATGCTGCCGGTATTAATTTACGCCAGCCTTATGATGAAATTACTGATGCCAGCTGGGACCAGACACTCGATATTAATTTATCAACGCCTTTCTTTCTCGCGCGCCACTGCTTACCCGGGATGAAAGAAAAAGGCGGCGGTCATATTATTAATGTTGCGTCATTGCAGTCTTATCGTGCCTTTCCTAACAGCATTGCATATGGGGCATCCAAAGGGGGCATTGCCCAGCTAACCCGGGCAATGGCTGAAAGCTGGTCCTCTGAGGGGATAATGGTGAATGCTATTGCACCGGGATTTTTCCCTACCGAACTCACAAAAGCCGTTTATGAAAACCCTGAAATGCTAAAGCACAATGCACAAATGACCGCTATTGGTCGCAATGGCGAACTGGAAGATTTGGATGGTGTCACCGTTTTTCTAGCATCAGCGGCTGCCAATTATATAACAGGACAAATTATTGCGGTGGATGGAGGGTTTACCGCAAAATAATGAATCAAGCTGATACTTTGTATATGTGAGAAAACACTTTCTATAACATACAAAGTATCAGTTATAACCTCTGACCCTTTTTATTTATACTTTTTAATTTCTCCGCTATCAATTCTTGCAAAGTAGGATTCCATTTCTCGCTTCACTATAGGCGCAAGGAAATATAAACCCAGTATATTAGGCACACAAATTAAGAAAACCAGAGCATCGGAAATATCGAGTATTGGTCCTAATTCTACAATACACCCTAAAGCAACAAAGGCACAGAAAATTAATTTATAAACCGTTTGTCCACTATCACTTTCACCAAATAAATATGTCCAACCTTTCAGCCCATAATAAGACCATGAAATCATCGTAGAAAAAGCAAATAATAATGCTGCAAATGCCAATGGCACAGGGAACCAACTGAATTCACGCTGAAAAGCAGCGGACGTCATTGCAACACCTTTAGCCCCATTGGCAAAGTTAGGATCAGCAACTTGCGCGGTGCCAATGACTAATGCTGTGATTGTACAAATCACAATCGTATCGATAAATGGTTCGAGTAATGAAACAACACCTTCGGTAACAGGCTCATTCGTTTTAACCGCAGAGTGAGCAATGGATGCGGAACCGATACCTGCTTCATTGGAGAAAACCGCACGCTGGAAACCAATAATCATTGCACCTAATGCGCCCCCCGCAACGCCTTCACCCGTAAAAGCACCTGTAAATACATTAGAGATAGCTTGCGGCAATGAATCAATATTCATCAAAATAACAATGATGGCGAAGATACAATAAAAGATTGCCATAAAAGGTACGATCTTTTCTGTCACTCTAGCAATGGATTTAATACCACCAATGATCACTGAAAAAACGACTGCAGCAAGTATCAATCCAATTAACCAACCAAAGCCATCCAATCCTCCACCAGCGACTGTATTTAATTGCACATACGCTTGGTTAGATTGGAACATATTACCAATGCCTAAGGCACCAATAAAAATACCTACCGCATAAAAAGTACCGATAAATTTACCAAAGCCTGCCATTCCTCTGTCTGAGAAACCCTGCCTGAGGTAATACATCGGGCCGCCGGACACATGACCATCTTCAAATTCTTGTCGATATTTAACACCTAAGGTACATTCAACAAATTTTGTCGACATACCCAGAATACCGGCAACAATTAACCAGAAAGTAGCACCCGCACCACCCACCGTTACAGCAACGGCAACACCACCAATATTACCAATACCGACAGTACCTGAAACAGCGGTTGCTAACGCCTGAAAGTGAGAAACTTCACCATGGCTTTTTGGGTCTGAATAATCCCCTCGCACCAATTGAATAGCATGCTTAAACCCACGAATATTAATAAACCGCATATAGAATGTGAAAAAGACAGCACCAGCTACTAGCCATAACACAACCAATGGTAGTTGAGCACCAAACACAGGAATTTTAAAAAACACAACCTTGCCAATAAATTCAGCAATTGGAGCTGTAGCATTATTAATGGATTCATCAATGCCAGCATAGACATTGGAAAATGGAATAAATAATAAGCCGAATGCTAAGAGTAACTTTTTCATGTTGCCCCTCATTTTTTATTAATTAGTTTTATTTATGAAAAATTTTAAATGATCCCATTTATAAAGATCAATTTATGGAACAACAGTTACCGGCAACAAGGATGTTTGAATTAAGGCCGCTGTAACACTACCAAAAATCATTGAACGCATTCGAGATTCCCCCAGCTTACCAATATAAATTTGCGAGGCATTATATTCTTGTGCAATACCCTTAAGTGCCTCGGCAATCTTTCCATGACGGACAACCGTTTCAACCGTTAATCCTTGCGCTTCAAGTGCCGCAATTTCTGGATCAAGAATTGAATCACGAGCTCGTTGAATTTCAGAATCTCGACGTTTTTGCCTTTCTGCTAATTCTTCAGGCGTATGAAAACTATAAGGTGACCAATCGATGATATAGGACAGAATAAGATCTGAATGAGTTAATTTGGCATGCTCAACGGCAGCGGTTAGTGCTCGTTTTCCGCCTTCACTTCCGTCTATAGCCACTAGAATTTTATTAGACATTATCATTCTTCCAGCAAGTTATGCATAATTTTGCGCATATTTAACGCTTCGGCAAACAAATTACTCCTAAGCTGGTTACAAATCAACAAAGTTTTATGGGTCCAGATGATATTTAACAGAAAAAATGAGACTTTATATGAATTATTTTTCATATAGATAATATTTATTTATAACTTAATAAAATAACCTTATCGTCAAACCTGAAAGAGGCGCAATTATTTAAGAAACAAAATAAAAGTTATTAGAGAAAATACATTATTTGATTCAATAAGATGAAAGGTTACTGAAAATAGAATTAGAAAACTAATTCCTGAAATAAGTACAATTATTACTTTTACACAATAATATCAGAAGCAATTTCATTCATTGAACACATGCCTAGCAATGCCAAAGCAATAGAAATTTCATCACTGATGACATCGCTTAACTGCGATAAACCACGTTCACCGTTAGCAGCAATAGCAAATAGCAATGGTCTTCCTAGCATCACAAAGTCAGCTCCTTTTGCGTAGGCTTTTATTATGTCTTCTCCATTGCGAATACCAGAGTCATAAAAAAGTGGAAACTCTTTTCCTAACGCATTACGAATATTGCTTAGAGCATTAATAGCAGGAGGCACACTTTCCAATTGACGACCACCATGACTGGACACTTGAATAGCATCCACACCCATTGCTTTAAGTTTAATGGAATCTTCAACGGAAAGTACGCCTTTCACTACTAATTTACCTTGCCAACGCCCACGAATTCTTTCGAGAAATTGCCAATCAGCACCAGCTCGACTTTTTGTTCTGTCAAAATGGCCTGTTACACCCCCAAAATTAGCTAAAGCAGGAGGGCCTTTAAGCAAGGTATTAATTGACCAACAAGGATGTAAAGCAAAATCGATGAATTGGCTGGGGCCAATACGAAATGGCATTTTAAAACCGCGTCGTAATTCTCGAGGTCTACGCCCGACTTCCGCCACATCAACGGTCAGAGTTAGCACCTCATAGCCACTGGCTTCTGCTCGATCTAATAGGGAATTACTGACGGATTCATCACCCCCAAAATATAATTGAAACCATGCATTACCCTCCGCTGTTTCAATCATTTTTTCGAGTGGCGTTGAAGCTGCTGTTGAAACACCGACAGGAATTTTATGTGTGGCGGCTAACCGTGCTAGCATTAAATCAGCACCGGGAGCTGAAAGATTGCACATGCCCATAGGAGCAATACCAAATGGTAATAAGGTTTCTTTGCCAAACACCGCTCCTTTAACGCTGCGATGCTCAACATTTTTTAGCACACGTGGCTGTAATCGTATGTCGCTAATAACTTGACGATTTAATCGTTCGCCGACACCTTCACCGGCAGAGCCATCGAAATAATCAAAAACCATCCACGGTAATTTTTTTTTCGCTAACCTGCGTGCGTCAGCAGTCGTATGTAAAGATGTAAACGACAACATAATAGCTTCTTATATTTTAAGTGTATTTAATATAACGATATTCAATATTAAGGCAAAGGAACATGTAGAACATAGTGAAAGATTGCATAAAAGGCAATAATAATAACAAGCCCAGACCCCCAATATAGCAATAGTGTTCGACGTGACCATCGATCATGCATCGCAGCAACTAAACCACCGGCAAATGCAATCATTCCTGCGGGCAAAAAAGTGATATACGGCATCGCCATACAAGCGATTAACATCGCCAAAACTAATACTATTCGGCGCCACCAATAACCATTTCCAAAACCTTCTGAGCGTGAAGGCTTCATAAATTCCCATACGATGGTGAGCACAGAAAAAATAAGCAAGACAGTAGCGCAAGCACGAGGAAATACTTTAGAGTCAAGGTCAGAGTATTGAGTGGTATCATAAAATGTCATTACCGCCACAAAAATAAAAAACGATGCAACAATCAATGAACCTATATCTTTTTGATTTGTATTGTGTATCTGCTCATTCATTTTTATTCGACCCTTAAATCGGTTGACGATTTTTTATTTTGCATACGACGCTTTAATATCAAGGGATAAGTTAAGGATAAAATTGTAAATGCTACAATAACCAGTGATATGGGACGACCAAAAAACATTCCCCATAGGTTGTCTGTCGCTGAACCAATGATCCAGCTTTGCACAAAGCCTTGCTCTGCAATAGGGCCTAAGATCAAACCTAACACTATTGGCGAAGCAGCAAAACCAAAACGGCTGATCAACCAACCAAATACGCCCAGGCAAATCATAATAATGACATCAGAAATACTATTGCGAATAGCAAAGGTTCCAATGATTGTCATAAAACCAACCGTTGGAACTAAAATCGCTTTAGGGATCGTAATAATCGTTTTATAGGCATAGCGTCCGATTAGTAAGCCTGTTGGCAACATCAACACTGTGGCAATAATTAACCCATAAATAAACGTATAGACAATTGAACCACCACCTTCGAATAAGGTTGGACCAGTACGGACACCCTGTATTAAAAGTGCGCCTAAAATAACCGCATCAGGAGGAGTCCCAGGGATACCCAATACGAGTGTTGGTATAAAACCGCCACCAACCGTTGCATTATTTGAGGCTTCTGTTGCAATAATACCGTCAGCTTCACCTTCTCCAAAACGCTGTTCAGGACGTGCTGTGCGTTTAGCTTCAGAATAAGCAACTAGTCCGGCAACTGAACCACCAGCCCCCGGCAATATTCCAACAACGGTCCCAATAACGGATGAGCGAACTAAGTTAAACTTTGATTTTAATGTGACTTTAGCGGCTTCCAAAATACGTAAAGAGCCGACTTCATTCTCAACTTTTAAGTGGCGATCAGGTACAGCAGCAAGGTTAATTAAAACAGGGATGCAATAAAGCCCTATCAAAGCACCTACCACTTCGAAACCGGCGATCATCGTCTGACTACCAAAGGTTAACCTCACATCAGCAGAGATTTCGGCGATGCCCACTGTCGATAGAATCAAACCAAAAGCACCGCCAACCAGACCTTTTAATAAATTGCCCTGGGATAAAGAAGCAATAAGAGACAAACCAAAAATAGATAGCCAAAAATATTCAACAGGACCAAAGGCTAAAGCGACTTTGGATAAAGGAGGGGCCAAGAACAACAGCCCCAAAGCCCCCACCAAACCACCAGCAACAGAGGCAAAACAGGCAATAGCAACAGCCAGATCGCCATCCCCCCTTTTAGCCATAGGATAACCATCGAAGGTTGTTGCAATAGCAGATGGTGTTCCAGGCGTATTAAGAAGGATAGCGGCATAAGCCCCGCCATAGATGGCGCCGGTATAAATAGCGCCAAGTAAGATTAATGCAGATGCCGGCTCCATACTGAACGTAATAGGAACAAGAACAGCAACAGCCATCGTGGCCGTTAGGCCAGGAATGGAGCCAATAACGGTTCCTGCAATCACACCAAATAATGCCAACATCATGTTAAATGGTGTCAGTGCATTCAAAAAATTACTGGCGTCCATAACGTCTACCTTGTGTTAAAGAATTATCTTATTTAATCAAGCCTGCCGCACGAGCATCACTGATATATTCTTTAACACGTTCTTTCATGAAAGCGCCCATGTCTTCATAAGCGATATCCAACATGGCAAAGCCACCATCAAGCATTTTCTTTTGAAAGGCTGGGTCATTATTAATTTCGCCTACCATTTTTGACCATGCTTTACGTGTACTCTCACTGGCACTACTAGGCAAAGCCATACCACGATAAGCACCACCGACCATGTCATAACCTAATTCTTTAAATGTTGGCACATTTGGAAATAAAGGGTGGCGTTCTTCCATCGCTACCGCAAGTAATCTAACCGCTTTATCCTGCTTGGCACCCACTGTTGTATACCCCCACTCTGCTTTTACCTGTTTGCCTAATAAGGCAGTCACTGCAGCACCAGTTCCTTTAAACGGCACATAGGTTGTTTTAATACCCGCCATTTTGTCGAATTTAATTTGAGCAAGGTGATTGGCACTGGCCTTACCCGATCCAGAAAGTGTTACAGAGCCTGGCTTTTTCTTGGCGGCATCAATTAAATCCTGCAAGGTTTTAAAAGGACTATCTGCCGTCACAACTAAGGCATCTGGCGTAAAGTGAAACATATAGAAAGAGGTAATATTATCCGTTGTAAAGCCAACATCTTTCTGTGCCGGTTTAATAATAATATGAGGCAAGTTAACACCCATAATGGTTTGACCATCACCTTTCAGATTATTTAATGACGCCCAACCAACAGCACCGCCACCGCCTGGCTTATAGGAAATCACAAGGTCTTGGCCAAATTTTTCTTTAAAAAATGGCTGTTGAAGTCGAGCAGAAATATCAGACTCTCCTCCTGGCCCAAATGGAATGACATAATTAACAGGGCCATTCACTTGTGCCTGTGCAGTTACTGCAAAAGTGAATGCCGCCAGAGCAATCAGCGAGGCAGATAAAAATGATCGATAGTTTATTTTTTTAAAGCGACTTTTAAATATTTTTTTAAACATAGCACTCTCCGATAAATTATTGTTATTTCGTTGATGATATTTAATAGCTTCTATTACAGATAAACATACGGCTAAAAATGTTAATTTCTTTTTTGAACCTCCGTCATAAATCGATCAGCGATTACGACAGGATCCATTTTAATTACAGATACAGGTATATTGCCTGATTCACATTTACACACAATAATTGTCATTTGATTAGAGTCCAGAGCAGCTTGCATAACTTCAGCAGTTTCTTCAGCACGACATTCAATAACGTTTTCACAACCACAGGCTTCAGCCACTTTTGTTAAGGAAGTTTTTTTACCTGCATAAGTTGGCTGATCCCCTGTTGAACCATAGCTGCCGTTGTCGATGATTAATAAAATAAAATTATCTGCAACATTATTTGCAATGGTCGGCAAAGTGCCAAAATTTGTGAGTACTGACCCATCACCATCAATCGCAATAACTTTATCTTTTTGAGCCAATGCCAAACCAAGGCCAATCGAAGATGACAAGCCCATCGTACCTAACATATAAAAATTACTTGGCTGGTCATCGAGCATATACAACTCTTGCGAAGGCAACCCAATATTACAAACCACTAATTTATCGGAAATGACTGGAATTAAACTTTTTAATACTTCACTGCGTATCATTTGGCTGTTCCTTCTGAACTGGCACTAACTCCAGACCAAAAACTGGCATCGGTTAATATCGCCGTTGGCTTGTTGCACATAAAAGTATGTTTAAGAATCGCGTCAAACTCATTTACATCATTAGCTCGATGAAAGTGATAAGTCGGAATATTCATTTGAGAAAGTAGAGCTTTAGTGTGTATTGCCATTTCAACCTGACAGGCAACAGGCTCACCTAACTCACCCCGGTAACTGATTAGCATAGGCAATGGAAAATGGTAATACTGGATCAAGGTTGCTAAGGTATTGATCGTGACACCAATCGCCGTATTTTGCATGATGATAGCAGAGCGTTTCCCCCCCATATAAGCACCTGCACATAAGCCCATCCCTTCATCTTCTTTATTAGATGGGATATGAAAAATACGCTCACTTTTATCAATTTTATCGATAACACCCGCTAGCTGCTTGCAGGGAACAGTCGTAATAAACTCGACATTATTTTGCTCAAAGCCGGAGACAATTTTGTCATTGATCGACATGCTGATTTACTTCCTATGGTTTAATGGCTGTAACTGAATAATTACTTTATTTTCAGCACTTTATTACAGCTATATCAGGAAGGACAGGCAAAAAAATTAAAGCCTCACTTAAGTATTTCTTAATATAAAAAGGATAAATATATAAAGATATTAAGATTTTCTAATAAAATCAAAACAATAGGTTTATTTTGGCGACTAGGGTTGCTCGTACTCTTTAATCGTACTTTTCAAGGCGCCTAACAGACCATCTACCATTCTGAACTTAAGATTATCTTGTCGTGAGAGAATCCCCATCACTCTCGATTGTGTGGCAGAGCCAATGGGAATGAGCTTAAGGCCTTTATGGCGAATATCCATTACACAAGGTCTTGGCACAATAGCGACACCCAAGTTGTGAGACACCATATTGGTAATGCTTTCTAAGGATTCAAGCTCCATTGTATCTTGAATATTCAGGTTGGCATCCTGCAAAACATCATCGCTCATTACCCCAACGACTGTATGACGGCTCATGCGAATATAAGGGTTATTCTTCAATAATTCAAACGGATCATCTGAGTCCAGCTCTTTCGAGCACATAACAACCATCTTCTCCTCTGCAAAGGTCTGCCATTTAAAATGGTTTCTCAATTGCAAGGGCTTACTCATCACCGCCGCATCAATGGCACCACGATCTAACTGTGGCAATAAATCATGAGAAGGCGCTGTCAATAAACGTATATGGATCTCTGGATAATCATTCAGCAATGCTTTAATACTAACAGGCAATAAAGTCGCTAGTGACGAAGAAACAGCCCCAATCGTAAATTCTCCACTCATAGGGTATTCACTTTTTGCATCATTGAGCATTGAGTCATAAGAGCGAACAATTTCCCTGGCTCTTGGCACCAATACCTTTCCAGTTAATGTCAATTCTGGGGTACGCCTATTTCGATCAAACAGCTCCACATCCAATATTTCCTCAAGGCGCTTCATCTGTTGGCTGACTGCTGCCGGTGTTACGCAGATCTGATCCGCAGCATCACTGAAATTGCCCTTCTCTGAAATAGCAATCAAGGTTCTCAGAAATCTAATCGCCATATACTTACACTCCAGACCGTTACATAAGAAATTCTTAATATAACTATATCAAAAAACATATTTTATAAAAATTTGCTAAACATATTACGCCTAAGTTAGGATCCAAGCCATAGAATTTATCGCCAATTCGGGAAAAGAGGACTTCATTATGAAGTTATTGGACAAACTTACTGAGATATTAGGTACTGAAAATATCCTGACAGATAATGATTCATTACAGCTTTATGGAAGAGATTGGACAAAAACACACCAGCCAGACCCTATTGCTATCGTATTACCAAGCACAACAGAACAAGTACAAGCACTCGTTAAATTTGCCAACGCACAGGAACTAGCCTTGGTACCATCAGGTGGTCGTACAGGTTTGAGTGGCGGCGCTGTCGCATCGAATAAGGAAGTCGTTGTCGCTTTTGACCGGATGAATAAGGTTATTGATTTCAATGCGACAGATCGAAGTGTTACTTGTCAGGCAGGTGTTATTACCCAACAATTACAACAACTCGCTAAAGATAATCACCTTTATTACCCAGTCAATTTTGCCTCTTCTGGCTCTAGCCAAATTGGTGGCAATATCGCAACTAACGCTGGCGGTATAAAAGTCGTCCGTTACGGTTTAACTCGCAACTGGGTCTTAGGTTTAAAAGTAGTAACAGGAAATGGAGAAATACTCGATTTAAATAAAGGCTTAGTTAAAAATGCGACAGGCTATGATTTACGGCATTTATTTATTGGATCAGAAGGAACGCTAGGTTTTATTACAGAAGCCACAATGCGATTAACTAAGCCACCAAAAAATTTAACGGTTATGGTACTGGGAATCAACAATATAGACGCATTAATGAAGGTATTTGAAGCATTTCAAAATACCTTAGACCTTACTGCCTTCGAATGCTTTTCTGATCGCACCTTGCATTATGTTCATATAGATAAAGGCATACCTCTACCTTTTGATACTCGTACACCTTACTACGCCTTACTTGAATTCGAAAATGATAGCGAACAAAGAGAAAAAGACGCTTTTAGAACCTTTGAACACTGTATACAACAAGGCTGGGTACTCGACGGAGTCATGAGTCAAAGCAAGTCACAAGCACAAAACTTATGGCGCTTAAGAGAGGATATATCAGAAACACTATCCGCCTATACTCCCTATAAAAATGATTTATCCGTCAAAATATCCGTTATTCCTGAATACTTAGAAGCAGTTGTTCAACTGATTTCTGAAAATTATACGGAGTTCGAAGTACTTTGGTACGGACATATCGGTGATGGCAATGTCCATCTGAATATTCTTAAACCTCAAAACATGGAGCTTGATGATTTCTTTAAACAATGTAAATTATTAAACCCCAGGATATTTGAGTTGACTCAAAAAATGAATGGCAGTGTTTCTGCTGAACATGGCGTTGGATTATTGAAACGTGATGATATTTCGTATTCTAGAAGCAAAGAAGAAATTGCTATCATGAAAGAACTAAAAATGGTATTTGATCCCAATGGCATAATGAACCCTGGAAAAATGATAAGTATTTAAAGGCAGCAATGGTTTTTTAGACTTATCTCAAGGAAAAACTGCGGCGGCAAAAAATTATTTTAACACCTGATTATAAAGAGGCATAAAAACGCAAAAAAAACACTGTTCTATCATAGACCTAATTATCAATTAAACCATCAGATAAATTGAACTTTTTGTTGAGCTACTATTCTAACCACAATGCCATAACTAAACTCTTATATCATCGAAAGAAACTATCAATACAATAGGAAATTATTAAAGCGTAGAAAACCAAAAGGAAAAACTTGTAACCTACTGATTTACCTATAGTTTATTGAAAGTTAAACAAACCCACTTTAAAACAAATGTCTATCGGCTCTCAAAATACGTTTAGAGCCATGAACTATTCAGAATCTATTTACTCTTACGCCCATATACTTAGCTTACAACTACTGCATTTAGTAGGGATTTAGCATAAGCAACATTCATATTTTTATTTTACAAGTGATCGTCATGATTAGTAGAAAATCGTCATTATTGAAAAAAGCACTCCTTAGTACACCTATTATTGGTATTGGCTTTTTCGTTTTATGCTCAAATACAACGGCGATGCCAGATATGCCAAAAGATAAAAGCTTGGGCAACAATCACTTTACTCACATCATTTCAAACACTGAAGTAACTGATGCTCAACATTCACACAAAAATAATTTACAAGACATAAACAAAGAAGCAGAAGTCAACAAAGAAACCTATGCTCATTATATAAATTTATCTCATACAAAGCCCGGCTCCTCTTATAACAAAGAAGGATCATCATTTATATATAGACTCGAATAAAAAGTCATCATGACTTTCCAAACCTTTCCTATTAAATTCATCTTACTTAAAAACTATCAACGCAATAGATAAAATTTTCAATAAAGAATTTTATCTATTGAAGCCCTCATTTAACCCTATAATTTATATAGTTTTTATTTTTTAAATAATCATATATTAAAAAAATATATCAAATAAACTATAAATTATATTTTATTTAACGAACTATTTTATTTTTTAAAACTCTTAACACCGTAAGCATTTACATTATTAAATTATTTTTTGACCTAAAGGTGAATATCATGATTAACAAAAAAGTAGCATTAATTACTTCTGCTTTAGCTTTCAGTGTTTTTGGCTTAAGTGGATCTGTACTAGCAGCCGAGCAAGATGGGCGTTTTGAATCAGAGCCAGGTAATTTATACCCTTACGAAATTACCAGCGAAAAAAGTGCGGGTCATGATCATGACTACACTAACTCAGAGCCAGGTAATTAATTATTAATTGTCTGAAAAATTAAAGGCTTCTTTTATAACAAAGAAGCCTTTTATATTTTGAATTATTGAAACTACTTAACAAAAAAGTTATACAAATTTAATCTTGAACCACTTCAATAATTATCTCTCCTATCAACTGACAATCCTCTTCACTGAATGTTAGTGGGATACGCATATCAAGCAAGATAGAAAGAACTCTCTCAGTCTTAGGTAAATTAGGCATTTGATCAATATAACGCCAACTATCATACCGACTAGTATAGTCATGGGGTTCATCGTCACCAAACCACTTTATAATAACTCCACGCTGTTTACATTCATCAACAACGTCTATTATTTTTTTTCGAGAAAAGCTGGGCAATGAAAACTGAATGGAACTAGCGACAAATTCTTCAGCGTCAGGGCGTGCAGGTATAGAGATAGCCTCACATTGCTTTAATGTGTTTTCAAGTATGCGATAGCGCTTATTCCAACGCTGGCATTGATTATCAATATTTTTTAATTGCGGTCGCAAAATGGCAGCGCGTAAATTATCCATACGACCACTATAGTTCGGTGTTTCATAACGAATATGATCAAAGACTGGTTTAGGTGGCGCAGCCTGGTGACGATCAAATAGCATATATGAACCTGAGTGAATAATAGCTCTCGCCATCACATCATCATGAGGGCTAATTAAGAACCCTCCTTCACCGGAATTAATATGTTTATAGGTTTGAGTACTGAAGCAAGCGATATCACCAAAGGTACCGCTCTTTTTTCCCTTCCAACTGGCACCCATTGTGTGAGCACAGTCTTCAATTAAAAATAATCGGTATTTTTTGCAGATAGCCATAATTCGATCCATGTCGGCTATATGCCCTCTCATATGAGAAAGCATAAAATAACGAGCACCACTGGCCGCTGCTTTTGCTTCGAGATCATCTAAGTCAATACAATAGTCTTCAGCTACATCAACCAGAATGGGTATAGCACCACTATTATGTATCGCTCCAGGTACTGGCGCTAAAGTAAAAGCATTACATAACACTTTATCACCGCTGTTAATCCCTCCTGCTCGCATCGCAATATGTAAAGCATAACCACCCGACGAACAAGCCAAGCAATAAGGAACCCCCATATACTCGGCAAACTCCAATTCTAAATAATCCGTTTCACTAAGCTCTTGAGGTAATGTGTTATATCTATGCAAACGACCAGAACGCATCACTTCAATTGCAGCATCGATACCAGTATCAGGAACCGCTTCTTGCTGAGTAAAAGATTTAGTAAATGACTTCATCACAGCCCTTATTAATCGTAGCGTTTTTGGTCGTAGACATGAAAATCCCATTGTTGCTGAGGAAAATACTTACGCAACCGCCAATCACATGCACGCGCGTGGCCCTCCATACCTTCTACGCGAGAAATACGCGAACCCACAGAACTAAAATCTAAATTAGCCTGCTCATCAATTTCTTGATAGGTCAATATTTTCAGGAATTTGTGTACATTCAAACCGCCGCTGTAACGAGCAACACGCTTAGTAGGGAGGATATGGTTTGTACCGGAACATTTATCACCGTGCGTAACCGTACTGCCTTCACCAAGGAATAGGGAACCATAATTATTAAGGTTCGCTTTCCACCAATCAGTGTCTTCTGCTAATACCTGTAAATGCTCAGAAGCATATTCATCGCTCACCTTGACACACTCTTCTCGACTATCACAGAGAATAATCTCTCCATGCACATCCCAAGCACTTTGTACGACCTCTTGATTGGGCATATCTGCAGCGACTTTAGGCATAATTTCAGCCACCTTCTCACCAATACGACGACTAGTGGTAAACAACCAGACCGGAGAATCATAACCATGCTCTGCCTGAGAGACAAGATCAACCGCGATCGTCATAGGGTCCGCACTATCATCCGCAATAATGGCCGACTCTGTTGGACCAGCCAACACATCGATACCTACTTCACCAAACAATAAGCGTTTCGCTTCAGCGACATAGCCATTACCGGGGCCCACAAGAATATCTGCTGGAACTCCCGTAAATAGGCCTTTTGCCATTGAGGCAACCGCGTGTACGCCGCCCATTTCGAGGATGATATCAGCTCCAGCAAGATCCATCGCATAAGCGATAGCGGGGTTAATGCTGCCATTTTTAGGTGGCGAACAGGCAACAATGGTTTTTACACCGGCGACTTTAGCAGTGGCAATACTCATAATGGCAGAAGCCGCATGAGAGTAGCGACCACCAGGCACATAACAACCAGCACAATTCGCAGGGATAATTTTTTGCCCCAGTTTTACCCCTGGAGCAGAATCAATTTCAAACTCATTTAAACTAGCCAGCTGCGCTTCAGCAAAGGTTTTTACCTGTTGAAAAGCAAACTGGATATCTTTGCGCGTTTGCTCTGGTACTTGCTCAATTAATTGTGCACGCTTTTCATCAGAGAGAATAAAATCGCCTTCCCACTGGTCAAATTGAGCGGCATATTCACGTACTGCTGCCTCCCCTTCGCTTTCGATTTTAGCAAGCATAGATTTAACGGTCTGGTGAATACGTTCGTCATTTTCTGCTACTGGGGCTGTGGATTTTTTTAAATACTCCATTAGAAACTCCCATATTGTTTTTCAATGTATTATTAGTAAGGTAATTTAATATAGCCGATGAGCCTATATTAAGAGTGGTCGGCAACTTCAGCAAATGCTATTTTTAGTGCAGATCAGTTACTTTTTGTTATAGGTACGTTATTGTAGCTAATGTTAGACTTTTAATGCGCATCAAAAATAAATAATTTTATAATAGGATAGTGAATGGAACTTAAGTGGTTGCAAGACTTTGTAGCTCTGGTCGAGCATGGTAGTTTTTCTAAAGCGGCAGAATCTCGATTTGTGACTCAACCTGCTTTTAGCCGCCGTATTCGTTCACTGGAAACCTGGTTAGGCGTTAATTTAGTGGACCGCGACCAATACCCTACTCGGCTAACACCAGCAGGCGAAGCCTTTGAAGAACAAGCGCACCTTTTAATCGACCAAATCTATTCCAGCCGCAACCATGTACGCGGCGTTGGTTCAGCGCAAGAACAGGTTGTTATGCTATCGCAACACGCTCTGTCGGTTTCTTTCTTCCCTAACTGGATGCAAACTCTTGAAGATTTAATGGAAGAAATTGCGCCCGGAAATTCCTCTACCGGAAGCGCGATGATTCGTGTTGACGTCGGTAATTTACATGATATCGTTGAAACTTTTCTGGCAGCAAATAGCGATTTTTTATTGTCATACGCGTCAACAGATATCTTTAGCCAATTAGGCCGTCAAGGCGTTGAAAGCTTACAAGTAGGTACAGATGAACTGGTTGCTGTCACTGGCGTGGATAATCATGGCATTCCTTTTTATTCTTTTGACTCTGAATTAGTCGATGATCAATTCGTTAAATTATTAGCACACCCTGCCGAATCATTTTTTGGAAAATTGATCCAGCGAGATTGCATACCTCACTTACCGGCTAACCTGATTATGCAGAGCCATTGTGAAAATGCACTATCAGAAGCACTGAAAGCTCTCGTGCTAAAAGGTTATGGAATTGCGTGGCTACCAAAAAGCTTAATTTTAAAAGAACTGGAAAGAAATGAACTTTGCCTGTTTAGTGAATTAATACCATCGATCACTTTAAATATAAAACTCTATCGCCTATGCCAACCTCGCCATCAAATATCTAAAGAGTTTTGGGAAAAGATTCGCCTTCGCTATGCCAAATAATTATAGAGCTCAAATCAAACAGCATTGGGCTAATAGTACCAGCAAGCTTTATACTTCATAAAAACTAATCCACGAGCAGCGATCATTATGCAAGAAAACCTTGATATCCTTTCTCGAACCGTTGAGCAATGGGCCAGCCAGGATCGTCCTGTTTCGCAAACACCCATCGCTTCAGAGTTAGAAAAAATGCTTGACCTCTCATTAGGTGAAGATGGCTGTAGTTCAGCAGAGTTAGAAAAAGCAATTCATGACTATGTGCACTATAGCCCTGATGTTTCCCAAGCGGGTTTTAATAAACTGCTCTATTCTGGTGCTAATAAGCCTGCGATACTCGGCGATTGGATTACCAGCTTATGTAATGCCACGATGCATACTTATCAGGTTGGTCCAGTCGCAACATTGATGGAACTTGAGCTCATTGATCAATGGAACCGTTTAGTAGGTTTTAAACAAGGTGACGGAGTGATGGTCTCTGGTGGCAGCCAAGCCAACATGATTGGCATGATGCTGGCTCGTCATCATGTCTGTCCTGATATTAAAGCTCGCGGGTTAGAGGGAAAAACCTTAGTCGCTTACGTTTCCGATCAATGCCACTACTCTCAGCAACGATCTGCCAATGTCTTAGGCATCGGCACGGATAACTTAGTCAGCGTTAAAACTGATGAACAAGGTAGAATACGTCCGGATGTATTAGCAGAAGAAATCGAAAAAAGCCTAGCGAAAGGACACACCCCTTTTTATATTGGCCTGACGGCAGGCACCACTGTTATTGGTGCTTACGACCCTGTTGCTGCTTGTAGTGAAATTGCCCGTAAGCACAATATTTGGCTGCATATTGATGGTGCATGGGGAGCGCCCATACTTTTTTCTGAAAAACATAAACATCTATTAGCCGATAGCCATTTAGCCGATTCATTTGCCTGGGATGCGCACAAGCTAATGAACGTTCCTATTACTGCTGCAGTTGTTCTTGTGAAACATGCAGGTGCACTCAGAGAATGTTGTGCAGGCGGCGGTGGTGAATATCTTTTTCATCAAGACCATAATGCAAATTACAATTTGGGAGAACGCTCGATTCAATGTGGTCGACGTGCGGACTCATTAAAGGTCTGGCTAAGTTGGAAAGCAATAGGACACAATGGCTTTGCCAAGAAAATCGATTACTTACAAATGATGAAAGATAAATGTATCGATATGATTCAGCAACGAGCATCATTTAAAATACTGGCTCCGTCCGCTTATTTGAATATTGTTTTTCGCTTTGAACCTCCATCAGATAACCCTGCTTACTCTGATGATGAATCGATTAGCAAACTCAATATGGAAATTTGTAAAACCATGATGCGAGAAGGCGGGCCCTATGTCGACTATGCGAGGTATAAAGGCAAAGTTGGCGTCAGGCTTATTTTAGCGAATGATCAAATAGATTCAGAGCATATTGAAAATCTATTAGATCAGTGTGAACGCATTGGTAAAGAATTAAGCCATACTCTATGAAATCCTTCACAATCTCCATAGTATTTTTACTATGGCAATCCATTTCATTCGTTCAGCACTTTAATTAGGAAAATAGTTTTATTTGATTTTTTTGAGACGTAGCTATTATTTTTTACTATCAAGCATTATTTTATTTTCTGCCAACGATACCAGTAATGTAATCGAACGATATCTACGCTGTTATCAATAAACACAGAAACATCAGATTTTTTATCGTATCCATAATCATTATGTCATTAGCTATTTATAAAATGTCATCCGGCATTTGAGAAACTATAGTTATTACCCTAATAGGATTGACATAATATGCTATAAATTGAGACCATGCCGCCTCTTTCATCATTGTAGTAAAGTTGGGATTGATCGTGGAAAAACCAAAAATTGTTGTTATCGGCGGAGGCGCTGGCGGATTAGAGCTTGTTACACGTCTGGGGAACTCGTTAGGCAAAAAGAAGCTAGCGAGTATTCATTTAGTCGATAGCAACCCTACTCATTTATGGAAACCGCTATTACATGAGGTGGCTACTGGTTCTCTGGATTCGGATATCGATGAGGTCAGCTATTTATCTCATGCGCACTATCATCATTTTGAATTCCACATTGGCCGAATGGAGGGTTTAGACAGGGATAAAAAAATCATTCAGCTAGCACCAATGGCTGATGAAAATGGTATAGAAATAAAGCCCTCACGATCAATCTCATATGATTACCTCGTCATGGCCGTTGGTAGCCAGACTAATGATTTTGGAACACCTGGAGCTGCGAACCATTGCGCGTTTCTAGATAGCAGACGCCAGGCTGATGCCTTCCATGATAGATTGATTAATACTTACTTACGTCTAAGTAATAAAGTAGAAGAAGGCGAACAAGTCATTCTTAGCGTTGGCATTGTTGGCGCAGGCGCCACCGGTGTTGAATTAGCAGCTGAATTGCACAATACCACGGCTCTATTACAAGCTTACGGCTTAAAACTCAATGCTGACAATCTCAAAGTCACTATTATTGAAGCTGGGCCACGAGTCCTGCCTGCCCTACCACCCAGAATTTCCGATGCTGTGGTGAAAGACTTGAAAGCGCTGAATATTGACGTGAGAACTAATACCAAAGTTACCCAAGTGACTGAACAAGGGTTTGAAACTGCGGATCAAGATATTATCCCTGCTGATATTCGCGTATGGGCTGCCGGTGTTAAAGCACCTGAGTTTTTAGGCAATATTGAAGGCTTGGAAACAACACCAACCAATCAAATTATTGTCAAACCTTCTTTACAAGCAACCAAAGACAATAATATTTTTGTGATTGGCGATTGCGCCAGCTACACACAGGAAAATGGCGTTCGTGTTCCTCCTCGCGCACAGTCCGCTCACCAAATGGCCTCTCATGTGTATAAAAACTTACGTCTATTGCTCAATAATAAACCTTTAAAGCCATACACCTATAAAGATCACGGTTCTTTGGTTTCGTTAAGCCGCTATTCAACAGTCGGTAGCTTAATGGGTAACCTCATGGGTAAATCAACCATGGTTGAAGGCCGAGCAGCACGTATTGTTTATATATCGCTTTATCGCATGCATCAAATGGCATTACATGGTTGGATTAAGACCGCATTAATTATGTTTTCTGGCAGTATCAACCGTATTATTCGACCGCGTTTAAAACTCCACTAATTACAGGCTATTACATTTATCGATAGCATGAGCTAAAACACAAAAAGGAATAAATTCGATGCTATTCGGAAAAGAGTTTACTAAAACGACAGTAAAGACAACTGGCAGTGAAATACACTTAGTTCACGGCGGTACGGGATACCCATTATTGCTATTACATGGGTACCCTCAAACCCATGTAATATGGCATGCAATTGCTCCAAAGCTTGCCAAGAAATTCCACGTTATATGCCCCGACCTTAGAGGTTATGGCGATAGTTCAAAACCATCGAGCACGAAGGATCATTACCCCTATTCAAAACGTGCTATGGCCCAAGATATGGTTGAAGTAATGGACGCTTTTGGCTATCACGACTTTTTTGTTGCCGGCCATGATCGAGGAGCAAGAGTGACGCATCGCATGGCACTTGACCATCCTGACCGAGTCAAAAAAGCCTGTGTAATGGATATTACACCCACCTCTCATATGTTCAATTCTACTAATCAACATTTTGCGACGGGTTATTATCATTGGTTTTTTCTTATTCAACCCGATGGGTTACCAGAGCAGATGATCGGTAACAACCCAGAATATTACCTTTCTGAAAAGCTGAAACGATGGAGCGCTCCTGGCATGGAATTTAACTCCAAAGCAGTTGCAGAATATATTCGCTGTTTTAGCAAACCTGAAAACATTCATGCCAGTTGTGAAGATTATCGCGCTGCTGCGAGCATTGACCTTGAACACGACAAAGAAGATGCCGGTAAAAAAATAGAATGCCCATTACTGGTTCTATGGGGCTCACAAGGGTTTATACACCGTACCTATGATGTAATCAACGTATGGAAAAATTATGCTAATCAAGTACAAGGAAAATCATTAGATTGCGGGCATTTTTTACCTGAAGAAAGTGCTGATGAAACAGCTGAAGAACTATTGAATTTTTTCAGTAATTAAAGACTAAACTGCCAAGCGATATTAAAGAAATAGATTGTGCTATACCAATCGAGAAAATAAATACACCTCCTTTACTCAGGAATTAACATAAAATGAAAATCAGTATAGTGATTCCGGCTCATAATGAGGAAAAGTACATTGGCAAATGTTTATCATCTATCAATAAACAATTGATTCCCAATGATATGGAAGTTGAGACAATTGTCGTTTTGAATCGGTGTACAGACAAAACAGAAGAAATTGCAAAAGCTCACGGTGCTGTCATCGTTTCAGATAACTCAAAAAATATATCTGCTATAAAAAATACAGGTGTTAGTCACGCAAATGCCGAATGGATTGTAACCATTGATGCTGATAGTTGGATGTCAAAAGGGGTATTAGCTGAGATATACCAATACGCGAAATCACCAAATTGTTTAGGAGGTGGTATACGTATTAAACCAGAAAGGTTGTCTCCTGGAATAGCCTTAGGCTATGGGATGATGTTGGTACCTGCTTTTTTTCTTGGGCTTTCTTTTGGAATGTATTGGTTCAGGAAAGAAGACTTTGAAGTCATCGGTGGCTTCGATGAAAAGAGACATATTGCAGAAGACGTCGATTTTCTGAAAAGGCTAAAGAAATATGGACGCGTGTCTGGAAAAAGGCACACAACAATCTCACGAGAATCAATTACAACATCCTGCAGAAAATTCGATGAATTTGGAGATTGGCATTTCGTTCGCATATTTAGTAACCCATGCCGTGTACAAAGAGCAATCTTCGGTAACGAAAGAGAGTATCTCGATAAGAATTGGTATGAAGTTAAGCGTTAAAACTAACCTGAAAAACACATAGCAAGTTTAGCCAACAAGTACTCTCCTTTTATTTTAATATGCAAGGTATATGCAAGGTTTTACAATTACCTTTGTAATTAATGAGACCGACGGCGTGATTAATAAACTAGTAGCTGTGAATGGGATATAAAATGAGTTGTTATATTATTTATCATTATAATATTATTGATAAAAGCCGAATAGAGCAATTAGGTCCATTATCACTACCAATAGTTGAAAAGTTTGGTGGCGAATTAGTTATTGCCAACCATGCCAATTTATTAGAAGGTTCTTCACCATATAGTCATATGGTTGTTTATAAATTTAAAACCAAAGAGCTAGCGCAAAGCTTTTATGACGCCGAAGAAAGTCGAGAGTTATCTAAATTAAGAAACGAGATTACGGAAGGTTTCGCAGTTCTAGTGCCTGAGTACAACACGCACTAATAAAGTATATAAATCAACCATGCTCTACCAAGAATTACAACTAACAAGAAATACCAATGAAGCAATTTACGCTTCGTTCCAATTATCCGCTGTGTTAGGCCTTATGTAACTAGAACTAATAATGAAAAGTGAGAAATTAGCATTTTACGTTGCCCCACTAGCGGTACCCTTTGCATTTTTATTAGGTATCTCAGGTTTTGACATGCAGTATGGCATCCTAGATTATCTAAGCAATTTATTATTAATAGCTTTTTTTAGTTTGCCCATTGCCTATATCATAGAGCTCGTAGTAGGCCTGCCAATTTACCTACTGTTCAAGAAGCTTGGCTTAATAAATTTTACAACTTTATTTTTAGGTAGCATCGTTGTTTCATGTTCCCCGTTATTACTTTTGTGGCTTGTGGGCGCTTATGATGGCGAAGAATATAAGCTGGCTGCTACTTTACCAGTATTCGCTTTTATTGGCGCGGTCACAGGGCTCACTTTCTGGCTGACACTAAACCTCCATCACATCATGAGGCGCTAGTAGTTCTTATATGAGCGCAACCATATAACTCTAAGATCGCTAGAACTCATTCTTATAGAGACTAAGGCTAAAAACGTTGAAGGAGCCAAAATGCTACTTATACAAACTATAGTGAAAATACTATTAGTACTTACTATTTTAACTTACTCGACGATGGGAATTGCGAAAATGAATATAGTTATTGATGGCGTGCCACTTCCAGCCGACGTTTCTCCACTGACCGCAAACCCAAATGACTTTCCCTTCGCCGGCACATGGATAGGACAGTGGGATGGGATGTTAAAGACTATTCTCGTAGTTGAATCGATCAATCATGAAGGTAAAGTAAAAGTGGTCTATGCTATCGCAGATAATCCTATAGCAGGGATTAAAGCGACATGGTTTCGTTACGATGCTGAGATTGTAGATCGTGTGCTGACAATGTTTGGGAAGGGTTTTACTGCCTCCTTTGAACTTTCCCAAACAGGTAGGCTAAAAGCCACCTTTGGTGCCGGCTATTCATTTGGTATTTTAAAACGACATAGTATCGATGAACTTACACAGGCTAATATAAATATAATATGGAATAGTGGTACGAGTCAGCTTTTACATACAGATTTAATGGAAGACGGAAAAGCCGTTAGTCTTGAAGCGGTAATATTCAAACCAGCCGGTGAGGGTCCCTTTCCATTAGCTGTTGTTAATCATGGATCAACTGGAATTGGAAATAATCCATCAGCATATTCAGAAACATGGACAAATCCATGGTTTGCGGAAATTCTAAACGAACAAGGGTGGCTTGTTGCGTTTCCTCAACGAAGAGGAAGAGGAAAATCTCAAGGTCTCTATGACGAAGGCTTTGGAGCTGATCGAAGCAAGGGTTACACCTGTGAAGCAGGGCTGTCGCTAACTGGAGCCGATAGAGCACTAAAAGATATACAGGCCGCTGTTGATACACTTCGCCGTCGTACAGATGTGAACAATGATCCAATCTTAATTGCAGGAAACTCTCGCGGCGGAATTTTATCTATTGCCTATGCTGGCCTTTACCCCAATCAAACTAAAGCTGCGATTAACTTTGTCGGCGGATGGATAAGCGACAACTGTAATACAGCTGACCAGATAAACAAAACACTTTTTGAGAAAGGCTCCTCTTTCCCACATGAAACTTTGTGGCTCTATGGCAAAAATGATAATTTTTATTCAATGCATCATAGCCGCCAGAATTTTACTGCTTTTCAAAAGTCGGGAGGCAAAGGACGCTTTTTAGAGGCAACCGTTGCTGGCGATAATAACGGTCATTGGTTGATGTCAATTCCCCCCCTATGGCAAACTCATGTATTGAACTATCTAAGTGAGGATGTGGATTAGATTAATAGATTGTGCTACCACCAGCAGGGACGACAAATGATCTCCTTTCATTTAATCGATATTATCCATGCAAGGTACTTGCAAGATTTTACGATTATAATTATAAAATTAACAAGCATGAAGGCAAACTGTAATATTTTTTAATATCCAATAGTTTAGTTAATTATTTTGGAGTCAAGTTTAAACAACTCTGGCAAATCAAACTAGAGTCAGGGGCGCAGTAGACTACGCCCGTATTTGAGAAATTATGCATCCTCAAGGTGTCGTTATTGAAATGTATCATTAGCTTAATAATTTTATTTTTTCCGTTGCTGACTGTTGGCGCTGATCAAAATTTGTTTGAGAACCCCAAAAAAAGCAAAGAAGATTTTGCTCGCTCTAAATGTGTTGATACAGTAGTAAAATATAAAGAATTACTTAGTTATGAAGAAATTTGCAAGTACGGCTTTTCTTGCCCAAAACGCCCTTTTAAAGATAAGCAGCCAATGTATTGTGTTCATAAAAATATCAGTGAGTGCTTCGAAAAAAAATCTTGGCAAACTTCAAATCAGATAGTTGGGCTTCCCCTACATATAAAAATTGGTTTATTAACCCAAGGATTGTCCTTCAAAAAAGGGGCTAACTCAGGTAAAACATGTGCCTATTACAATTAACCCTGCATAACAACATTAGGAGAAAGAATGAAAAAATTATTCTCAGCACTCTGGGTTTTGTCTGTAATAGGCTGTTCAACTGCTCCCGATAGAGTTGATGAAAAAAGTACTTCTACGGCAACAATTACGATATATAAAAATCACGCTAAAGGAATAGACTCAATAATAGGTAAGAAAGCACTCAAATCATTTACTACTGAGTATAAAAATTCCTCACTTAACAAAGCATTCGCTCAATCAACTAGCGGTGCCTGGAATTGGAAATCAAATAGAACATCAATGGAACATGCAAAAACAAGTGCATTAATTGGTTGCCAACGTAACAACAAAAAACATGAAGACTTATATCCATGTAAAGTCATTCACCTTAATAATGAATGGGTTGAATAGAACTAAAAGGGGTCAGTTACAAATAGGAATTCTTATCGTTATTATTTGTCACTATCCCTTAAATTTTTACTAATTGGACTCGCTACCGCTTATCTGTGTTAGCATCTGACTTCACTACCATTCATCAGAAGATGCTATTAAATAAGCTTAATTGATACAAAAAACACTTCCTCTCTTAGTAAAAGAAGCGAAGTCATGAGACCAATAAAGCATATTGAAAAAAATTTAGTAAACCTATTTTCGAAATGATCGAACAACAAGTTAAAGCAGTTCCTTTCATTATTGTGATTGCATTAATGCTGATTTTTGTCCCTTGTTGGTTTTTTCAAGTTTAATATATATGCACTATTACCTGGCGCTGCAATTGGTTTAATATGCTTTGTACTGACTCTAAGACTTTGGCGCACAAGAAACATGCTTTATCAAATAGCGCTTATGACAGGTCTTGGTCCAGTGATGGCAGCTTCCTTTGGCCAGGGGATCTACTGGGGGTTTCCACAAACTGTGGGGTTATTAATATTTTTTTATATCATTCCTGTGTGGTTTTCATCGTTTGCTTTAATTTCCTATTTTAGAGAACAGGCTGTAGCACTATGAAACTGACAATCACTAGCAAGCAGTATCAGAGGAGCAATTTACACCTCACTCCAATTACTCGCTTTGTTGGGTGTTATGCATGAATACTATGAACTATATTTACGGAATTGTAGGCTTTGTTTTATTTATTGTAGTATTGATGATTATTGATTATTACCGTATGCGTAAAATAGCTAGGAATCGAGGAAAACCAGATATTTGTACTTATGCGCGATCTTTTGACTTTAGGAATACGGATACTAAAGTCATGCGAGAAGTGTACCACTCAGTTCAAGAATGGGTAGGAAGATATGATGGCACTCCATTCCCTGTTCAATCCGAAGATTCATTTAAACATTTATATAACATGGATCCTGATGACTTGGATGATATATATCTAGAAATAGCTGAGAAACTTGGCATAAGTACTGAAGAAGCAGAAAAGAACCCTTACTATGAACGTGTCGAAACAGTGAAAGATTTAGTGCTTTTTCTCAATAATCAACCAAAATTAAAAAATGCATAAAACGGCGTGATATATAATAGATATGAAAATTCCTGAGAGCATGAAAGCTGAGCTCGGAGCTTGTAACAATGGAAAAGGCATAGATTTGGAATCTTGGGTAGGCTGTGAAGGCAACTTTCGTCTTGCCGTCGGATATACAACGTTGTTTAATCCAAGCTTTGTAGAATTTGAAGACTATATATTGCGTGGTGATAAGGTTGATGACAATCTCATTTCTCACGTTCGTAATTGTGAACATTCAGGTGAACAAAGACCTACTCCAAAAGGCATCGAGCAAGTAATAAACCGTCTGTATATAGCCGACACTCATCATTATGGCTGTGAAGATATTAGCATTGATAAAATATTAGTATTAGGCAATACACTAAAGGAGTTGTATGAAGCAAAGCTCAAATATCAATTTCCCAACAAGCCTTGTATTGTTGAATTCTACATACCGAAAGATAAAAACCAACTTGATGATTATCAAATATCTTTTTGGCAAAAAAAGTATGACTAAAAAATGCTCGCTTTTTATGCAATATTAAGTCTTTAATATAAAGAATGAACAAAACGAAATCGAAAATAATAACTAGCTTATCTGTCGGCACTATTTCACCACTTTTATATTTTTTATTAATTAATGTGAGCTCTGTTACATACATAAATAAAAAAGGTATTAAAACAGAGGGAGCAAGCGGATTATTAGGGTTTATTGAATTCTATGGCATTTTAGAGTCATTAATTATCTATGCCAAAGCAGTGATATTAGGATCAATATTAGTGTTTATTATTTGCTGTATTTATGATTTTATCAGCACCAAGTTAAACAGAAAAATATAACAATGTGGCCAAGTACATTCTAACCAAAAACATGGCTTCCTTAGAGCGCCTTGCTTCGGCCATTCCTTAGCAAAGTATTAGTAGATTTATAGAGTGCAATTATGATATCGGTCCTAAGAATAATTAGAGCCCTATTTGGCTTCATAGGAGCACTAGGGCTACTGCATTTCTTGTTTGTTCCTGCGTCTAGGCTTTCTCCTATAGTCGAAGATGAAACTCTGGATATTTTTCCAAATTTACTTATGCTTGTACTAGGCTTTGTAGCATTTATTGCTATTCGCGAGCTTATTCAATACTTGCATAGACGAAAATATGGAGTTGCACACCCAAAGTTAGAAAGGATATGGAATCTCTAAATACTACGAACAAATTTAGCCAACTGGATATTTTTTGCTTGCTTTATTTTGCGATAGTTACTCCACTTTACCCAAGGGCGTCACCTCAAGCGAAATGTAAATAACAAAGGTGTTATAAATCAATATGGTTAAAATATTTCTATATATTCGAAGTTTTGCCTTTCTCATACACAAACGAGCCCTTGACACTAAAGTTTTACCGATTAAGAAACAGAAGTATTCTGAACTTAAAATATTGATAGAAAACTCCGGTATCTCAGGGCCTAATGAAGAATTTGCCTATGCCAGATATCTCAAAGCCACAGAATTTGCGTATTACCGTAAGGAAACAGGATGTATTGCTAAATACAAATCCTTAAGAGAGCATATGGGCCTATCCATTACAGAGGCGGATTCTGACTTCAATAGCCCCACAGGAGTAGCTCCCGGTGGGTAGTATGAAAAAAGCAAAAACCGATTAAAACGTAACAAAGTTAGCCTGTTCACTTTCAATCAGAATAAACCTTTATTAAATTCGCTGGATCAAGATCAGCGTAACCCTCATTACAATACTGACGCATAAGGTTTTGTGCTAATGATGAAATGGGGGTATTTCCTGAATTCGTCTTTGCCATTGCCGCCGCCAAATCCAAATCTTTGGCGAGTGTTTTAACATGCCATTTCAATTCATCGAATTCTTTATTCACCATACGCTGGCCTGTTAGCTGAAAGGGTAATGAATCAGCAAAGCCACCGGCCAATGCAGCGGGAATTTTTTGGCTTTCGATCCCAGACTTTTCCGCCAATGCCAGCACCTCAGCCATAATTAAAATATTGCAACTGACAATCATTTGATTACAGACTTTGGTTGCCTGACCACTGCCGACATTCCCCATATGAGTAATGCGTTGTGCGAGGTTTTCAAGGATAGGACGTAATGAATCAATTATCTCACCATCCCCGCCCGCCATCATCACCAATGAACCAGATTCAGCACCCGCAACGCCACCAGACATTGGACAATCTATCCATGACATGCCTGTTAATTCTGCTAATTTAGCTGCAAACTGTTTCGTAAACTCAGGATCAATGCTGGAAAAATCAATCAGTACTTTATCCGGAGCTGACGATTGTAAAAACTCTTGAGAAAAAACAACGGCTTCTATGGCAGAGGTATCTGTTAAACACGTCATAATAATCTCATTGCCCTGCACTACTTCTGTAATACTGGAGGCGACTGTTGCGCCTTGTGCTTGAGGCTCAGCACATTTCTCTACTGAACGATTCCAAACTGTTACTTCATAACCTGCATTAAGCAAGCGTTTGGTCATAGGAATGCCCATCAAACCCATGCCAATAAAACCGATTTTTTTATTTTTCATAACCTAAAATACTTTAATCACTAATGTCGTTATTTACTCAAATTAGCATATCATTCATGTACCCAAAAGAATACTCAGGCGCATTCTAATGGGTAATATTTTTAGGTTAATTTTACCCGTTTACTGGTCAATCATAAAAATACTTAAATCTCCAAATCCATTGTCACGATCTTCAATAGCCGCTAAATAATCAGAGTCATTAAAAGCCGCTATAGCATTTTCTTGGTTCGGGAAATCTATTTTAAGCATAAATGATGGCATTGCAGATCCTGCCACAATATTGCTGACTTTATAAGATGATGGAGGCATAGCAGCGTTGTGCTTTTTCATCACGGGCCCTGCAACACTCTTATACAGGTCGACTTTTTCTTGGTTTTTAACATTACCACTGACAATAACAGAACATGTAGACATGAATTACTCCTAAAAATAGTTGATCAATCACTCAAATAAAGATTCAATGTATCTCACAAATATATTTGAGTCAACACTCAACTACTGTATAATTTAAAAATTCATTGCTATCGAAACACTGGTTGAGCTTAAAAATATGGGTAGAAGTAAAGTCTTTAATGAAGATATCGCTTTAGATCAAGCAACGAAGTTATTTTGGAGGCAAGGCTACACCAATACATCCCTGAAGCAATTATTAACTGAAATGGATATGCTGAACGGTTCTTTTTATCATTGTTTTAAAGATAAGAAAACACTGTTTATACGATGTCTAGACTATTATAACGAAAAATATACCTATAAGCGCCAGGAAGCACTATCTAAACATGATGATTTTTCAGCAGGAATACAGGCTTTATTTATAGAAATCTTTAAAACACTAGAATCGAAGGATGAACCTAATGGATGCTTAATTGTAAATAGTATGGTTGAAGAGGTTTTGTGCGAACAAGAGCTAAAAGAGTATTTATACAAAGACTTTGAATTATTCGCACAATTTTTACAAGATAGAATTCAGCACTCTATCGATCTAGGCTATACAGCAAATACGGTTTCAGCGAAGCAACTCGCTATGATTTTAGTAACTTATATTCAAGGGCTTTTTAGAATATCCAATACCTATTTGCAAACAAAGCAATTAAGACTACAGACAAAAGAGTTTTTATCTGCTTTAGATTTATAGAAATCTCAAGTTAACTCGCTTTTAACCTTCGACCTAAAGCGACAACCACAACCACCAAACTGGCAAAGAGAATCGTTCTCGTATCTAACCATTCACCGACAATCACCACCGAGGCGAAAATAGTAATGAAAGGTTGCAATAACTGTATTTGACTTACCCGAGCTATACCACCTATCGCCAGACCTTTGTACCAAAATAAAAAAGATAGCCACTGACTGACTAAGGCTAAATAAATTAGAGATAACCAATGGGTAAACTTTATTGTCGCAAATTCAATCGGCGATGTTGCAATAGCCACAACCAGTAATATAGGACTCGAAATCACCAAGGCCCAACTAACGACTTGCAAGCCACCTAACTCTCGCGAAAGTGTTGCTCCCACCGCGTAGGAAATAGATACACTCACGACAGCAATTAACAGAGCAATATCGGCTTGCTGTAAGTGCCCCCCACCCTGCAACAATGAATACACAACAACTAAGGCACTACCAATTAAGCATGTGGCCCAAAAAGCAATGGAAGGTCTTTCGTGATAAATAAGGGCACCAAAAATAGCTGTTGCCATCGGCAATAGACCTAAAACAACACCTCCATGAGAAGCCGGTAGGCTCTTCATCGCAATTGAAGTAAAAATAGGAAAGCCAAATGTAATACCGCTGGCAACGACAATAATTTTTTTCCACTGTGACTTATTCGGGATAGGCGATTGCGTGAACTTCAACCACGCAATAGCAGCGAGTGTTGCGAGTATGACACGACCACTGGCAATAAAAAGAGGGTCAAAAACGTGAATAATGGCTCTAGTAAATGGTAGCGTTAATGAAAACGCAATCACACCACATAAACCTAGCAACATACCTTTGGTTTCGTTTGTCATAATAAGTCTACTTGTGATCCAAGTCTTTAAAAATTAGGCAAGCGTAGGTTATCAAATACAAACACTAAAAAAAGGTCCAATTTTTAATATTGAACTAGACCATGAAAAATTTTGGAAATATTTATAGAAACTAATATTTTTGAACAGTACCCGTCAACATTAAAAGACTGTTTTACTGGCGATGCGAATATAATGAAATTCATCGATGCTACAGCTATCATAAAAGATAGGAAAATGATGACAATTATTGTTTTTATCTTTCACAAACACTATCACTAGCCATCTAGACCAATAATAACAATACTCTATTTTTAACTCACTTTTAGCATTATCTTTATCGTCACTGTTACTGATCAGTTTCCATCGTTGATGTAACAGCTGCAAACGATAGACAGCTGATTTACGCCACTGATGAAAATAATACCCCATATGAGTAAACAGTAAGACAATTGCTATTTGTTGGAATACAAAAGGCAGACGCGAAAAAATAACGGCCAGTACTGCCATAAAATGAATGAAGAGTACTGCTGCCAGCAGCACTCGGGAAGGGTGTAAGCGAACTAGTCTAACGGATTGCTTACTGTTATTAAGAGTTTTTCTCGGCGTATTGTTTGCTGTTGTCACGAATTATCTGCACTATCCTTAGTAAATTTTGATCTTCCGGGTCTTCACGCTTTAAAAGCCAAGCAAACATATCTTGATCTTGCTCTTCCAGAAATTGCTGGTACCGTTTTTGATCCGCCTCATCGAGGGTTGGATAAACATTCTCCACGAACGGTTGTAAGACTAGATCTAATTCAAGCATGCCACGACGGCTGCCCCAGAATAAACGGTTTTTTTCCATAGTATTTTATTAGCCTTAAAGCACTATTCGTTTTAAAGTGTTTTGGTATTAATAATGAGTATCAACGGTGAATATCACCATATGATTAGTTTTCACCTGCCATTGGTTTTAAGGCAGAAGCCCCCATTATAATGCTCTGGCCCAAAATCACTAACGTTTTATGAATGCATTCTGGATATATTATGAAAATAAATGACATTACTGGCTTTATGGATATAGACGATCATGATTTATTATTCGTTAAAGGCCCAGATGCTAGGAAGTTTTTACAAGGTCAAGTGACCTGTGATGTTGAACAGCTGACCATCGCTGAAAATAGTACCGGCCAAGAGGCCAGTTATGCCACCTTAGGGGCCCATTGCACCCACAAGGGGCGCATGATCTTCAGCTTTATCGCTTGCGCTTGGGATGAACAAACCATTGCATTGTCGGTCCACAAAGATTTACTGCAAACCGCTTTGGCTGCCTTAAAAAAATACAGTGTTTTTTCAAAAGTTGAGCTTATTGATGCCAGTGATAGCCACAGCATCATTGGGTTCATAGGCACTCCACTGTCTTCTATTGCCTCATTATTCCCTACTTTGCCTGAGGCAGATGGAGAGGTTATCTATAGCAATGGAGCCGCTATCATCAATAAAGGCAACCACCGCTATGAATGCTGGATCACTCAAGAACAAGCAGCTTCCCTCTCCAGTGATGACACAGCTACTGTCGAATCAAATGAAGTATGGACCGCCTGTAATATTCGCGACGGTATTGGTGAGGTACGCCCAGAAACCAGTGAAGAATTTATTCCTCAAATGCTCAACTATCAGGCAACAGGCACCGGGATCAGCTTTACTAAGGGTTGTTATACCGGACAGGAAATTGTTGCCAGAATGCAATACTTGGGCAAGCAGAAACGCCATATGTACCGCTTTTCGTCGGACACTTCTGACACTCTTGTACCTGGGAGCGCCTTATACACTCAGGGGAAGCAACAAAGTATTGGTAATATCGTTATTGCGGCTAAATATGCTGAACAGCAAGAACTACTGGCTGTAGCGACAGAAGCAGCTGTCACGGCAGATCAGGTTTATATTGATGAAAATTGCCAGCAAAAACTCATCGTTCTGCCCCTGCCCTACGAGATAACAGCGGAAGAATAGCTTTTTACTGCCCGCTTAATAAAAAACCCGCTTTTAACGCCGATGAATTCGACATTAAAAGCGGTAATCAAGGGTAGTAACGTATGAAAGTAAATAAAAGTGAATAAGTAATCAGAGTACAAACTTAAGCTGGCATAAACTCCAGCGATACAAAACGCTTTCCACTGCGCTTTTCAACCAGTAGTAATATCGAAGGCTTATTTTGCTTTTCAGCCAACTCAACCTTTTCAATCACACTGCGTGGAGAATCAACTGCTTCTTGCCCTATCATGCTGATAATATCCCCTGGGCGTATACCCGCTCTTGCAGCTGGGCTATTTGGTTCAATATCAGTCACTAATACTCCATCGGTATTTTTCTTAATACCAAAATGTTGGCGCGCCTCTGGTGTTAAGCTGGATAAATAAATACCCAGTTTAGCTGTGCCTTTCTCCTGTTGCTCTTCAACTTGGGCCATTTCTGCCGGCGTTGTCGGGAGCTGACTAATCGTAACGTTAAGGTTTTGCCGTTTACCCTGGCGCATAATTTTCAGAGTTGAACGACTGCCTGCCTGAGTTTGTGCCACTTGTTTCGATAAGTCTTTAGGAGTCTTTAATTCTTCACCATCCATGCTGAGAATGACATCACCCACTTGTATACCCGCTCTCTCGGCAGGACTATCTTCCACGACATCGGACACCAAAGCACCCTGCTGCTTTTCCAGCCCCAAACTCTGCGCTGCCAATTCATCAATTGGCTGAATGTGTACACCTAACCACCCGCGTTCAACATTGCCTTTATCCTTTAATTGCGCCACAACATTTTTGGCAAGGTTAGAAGGAATCGCAAACGCAATACCCACATTGCCTCCAGAAGGCGAATAGATGGCTGTGTTAATACCAATAACCTGGCCTCGATTATCGAATAATGGTCCACCAGAATTGCCCCGATTAATCGGTGCATCTACCTGTATATAATCGTCGTATGGGCCAGACTGGATATCTCGACCGCGAGCCGAAACAATACCCGCCGTTACTGTGCCTCCTAAACCGAAGGGATTACCCACGGCAATCACCCACTCACCCACTTCAGCCTGGTCAGAATTACCCAAGTTAACGTAGGGAAACTCTTCATCGCTTTGGACTTTTAACAACGCTAAGTCTGTTTTCGGGTCCCTTCCTTTAAGTACAGCTTTTCGTTCCTTTCCATCCTGCATAATGACCAAGATCTCATCGGCGTTTTCTATAACATGGTTATTGGTGACTACATAACCGTCAGCGCTGATAAAGAACCCTGAGCCACCCGCTTGAAATTCTCGTTCGAAACCCTCTCGCTGCCCGTTAAAACCTGGAGGCTGAAACTGCCTGAAGAAATCATAAAATGGTGAGTTTTCGGGTAGCTGAGGAACCACCAAAGGTGCACCAGCTCTATTGTTGGGGATTTTTCCTGACACCGCAATATTAACAACCGCTGGCTTTACCTGACGAACCAGTGAGGCAAAGCTCGGAGGACCTAACTGTAACGCTTGGCTCTCGGTATTTAACGCTTCACTCATTGCAGTCGCTTTAGGCAAGCCAAGGCTGTAACCTCCTATTAAAGCAACGCTGAATGCACCAACGATTATGGTTCGCTTCCAATGTTGAGATAGTGGTTTTGTTCTCATCATCGTTCCTCATAGAATGTCGTTTAGTTGATGCACACTTTACCCAATGAATACTTATGTCATCCTTGCCGCTAGATTACATTTTTGTAATGTTTCTACTGACCTCATTAACAGATAGTTCGTGTAATATAGTTGGATAGCCTTAAATTGGCATGATAGAAAGTGAGAGGTTTCGTTGGCTACCTTTGATGGCTAACTTAAGGGGCACTCATATTGTCCATAGTGGGGGCTGCGGACAATATGAGTAACAAGCCAGATACTGAAATATCGGCTTTACTTTGTGTCAGTTTAAGGTTATCCAGTCATATAAAATGAGTAATACATGCGCTTACTAATTGTTGAAGATGAAATTGAAGTCGCCTCCTACCTCATTAAAGGTCTTCAGGAAAATGGCAACATTGTTGACCATGCAAGTGATGGCAGAGATGGTTTATTCCTTGCCAATACTGAAGATTATGACGCTATCATCGTCGACCGAATGCTACCCAAACTCGACGGCCTAGATATTGTTAAAAGTGTTCGCGCTACTGGCAAGTCTACCCCCATACTGGTATTAAGTGCCTTGGCCGAAGTGGATGATCGCGTTGAAGGGCTACGTGCAGGCGGTGACGATTACCTGACCAAGCCTTTTGCCTTCAGCGAATTATTAGCTCGGCTGGACGCAATAGTCCGCAGAGCCAGAAGTACGCCTAGCAGTGAGACCGTGCTACGGGTAGCAGACCTGGAATTAAACCTACTCAACCGAATTGCCCATCGCGCAGGACAGAATATTGAATTACAACCACGAGAATTTCGATTACTGGAATATTTAATGCGCCATGCTGGCCAAATCGTTACACGGATGATGCTACTGGAACATGTCTGGGATTATCACTTTGATCCACAAACCAATGTGATAGATGTTCATATCAGCCGCCTGCGCAACAAAATTGACAAGGAATTTGAAAAGCCTCTTTTACAAACCGTTCGTGGCGCCGGCTATATTATTCGAGAGCCCATAGATGAAGCTTAGGGCTTTACTGCAATCCTCCTCTTTCCGCCTGGTGTTAATTTATCTGGGATTATTTGCCAGCTCGGCATTTCTATTGTTAGGGTTTATCTATTGGTCAACAGCCAGCTTTACAGCGAATCAGATGGATACCACAATCAAATCAGATATCACCGGCTTATCCGAGCAATACAGGCTGAGAGGGGTCAATGGCATCGTCGACAGCATTACTGATCGTTTACAAAAAGACCCTGACAGCTCCTCAGTTTATTTATTAACTACACCAGATTTTACTCCCGTTGCAGGCAATCTTACCTCTTGGCCTCAAGTCAGTGTCAGTTCAGATAACTGGATGAATTTTAAATTTTACGACGAGCGATCAGGACGAGATTTTCATGCACGTGCGCGACTATTTATTTTGCAGGAAGGCTTTAATTTACTGGTAGGCAGAGATATCCGGGACTTAAAGGCCATTCAGCAATTACTAAAACGCGCAATGCTTTGGGGCTTATTAATTATTCTCGGTTTAGGCTTATGTGGCGGTATTATCATGAGTCGAAGCATGACACGCCGCATCGAATTAATTAATCAGAACAGTCGCGATATTATTGCCGGTGATTTATCAAAGCGTATTCCTCTGGCACGAGGAGGAAATGATGATATCGACCAACTCGCGAGTAACCTCAACCATATGCTCGATGAAATTGAGCACTTAATGACAGGCATACAGCAAGTTTCTAATAATATCGCCCATGATTTGCGTACACCGCTGACGCGTATGCGTAACCGATTAGAACAGCTTCAAGTCGAACTGACAGACACTAGCCCCTATAAAGCCGCTGTTCAAGACTGCATTGCTGATGCCGATCAATTACTCAAGACATTTGCCGCGTTACTACGCATAGCGCGTATTGAAGCTGGCGGTCACACCACCAAACTTTCCTCGGTCAATTTAAGCGAATTAGTGAATGATGCTGCTGAACTTTACGAAGCATTAGCAGAAGCCAACGATTTGGAATTTATAGTAGAAAGCAATGCACCAATAATGATTGAAGGTGACCGGGATTTGCTTTTTCAGGCACTAGCTAACTTAATCGATAACGCCATTAAATATACGCCCGCCAAAGGCAAAATTACCATTACCGGTAAAACAACCGAAAGCATCATAGAGCTTATTGTTACCGACTCGGGCCCCGGCATACCCACAGCAGAGTACGAAAAAGTCAGCCAGCGTTTTTATCGATTGGAGTCCAGCCGTAATTCACCTGGCAGCGGTTTAGGTTTGAGTCTGGTCAAGGCCGTCGCTCAATTGCATCAAGGTACTCTATTATTGGCTGACAACTCACCAGGCTTAATCGCCACCTTACGCTTTGAACCTTAAGTAATTCATTCAAAGGCAGATCAATATTAATAAAAATTGTCCCTCAAATTACCGGCATAAGCTCTGCCCTATGCTATAACTAATGAATAGCAAACGATAATGAGGGCATCACATGGGCAACGTAATCGAGCAGATCAGCCAGGAGATCATCGGTGCAATTAAGAGTGACCAGCTGGTACTGCCAACCCTACCCGAAGTTGCTCTGCGTGTCCGAGATGTTGCAGAAGACCCGGAATCCAATCTGGACCAGCTAGGGAAAGTGATCAGTAATGACCCAGCTTTATCGGCCCGCATCATTAAAGTTGCGAATAGCCCTGTTTTCCGTACTGCCCGAGAGATCAGCGACTTAAAAATGGCATTAATGCGGTTAGGCATAGAGTACACAACCAATATTGCAACGGGTCTGGCCATGGAACAGATGTTCCAGGCGACATCCAATATTATCGATAAGCGCATGCGTGAAGTATGGCAGCGCTCCAGTGAGATTGCAGGCATGTGCCATGTACTGTGTCGCCATAGAACTTCTCTGCGCCCAGATCAGGCCACCCTGGGTGGGCTTATTCATCAAATTGGCGTACTACCCATATTAACCTATGCAGAAGAACACCCCGTCTTACTCAAAGATAGCTTTTCCCTCGATATGGTGATCAAGAAGCTACATCCGATTATTGGCAACGCCATTCTTAAAAAGTGGGAGTTCCCTCAAGAGCTACAAATCATCCCTGCTAACTATCTTAAATTTAACAGGGAAGTCAGTGAAGCTGACTATGTCGATATAGTGACCGTTGCCATGCTGCAAAGCTATATGGGTAGCGAAAGCGAAATGGCCGACGTTAATTACGAGCAAGTCACCGCCTTTAAACGCCTGGGCATTGAAGCAGACAGCCATATCGAATCAACAGATCTTAGCGAAGATATGGAAGCCGCTATGGAGATGCTAAACGCGTAAGCTGTACCCCAAAACAATATCACTCATTTTTCAATTCTTGTGCTAATTTAGCGATTGCCACTTCAAAATTGGCCAGAGAGCTGTGAGTAAAATTAAGTCGCAATGCTGGTGATACCCATTGTTCCTCATGATAAAACACGGCACTGGGAACGACAGCAACACCCCTTTTGATCAACCTGTTTGCCAAACCCATAGAATCCACATTCGGAAGTTTTAACCAGACAAACATTCCTCCCTCAACTTCATTAAAGCGACAACCGGTACCCTCTAAAATAGAAAGTGCTTTTTTAAGTTCACCATAGCGCTGCTTATAGCTTGAGCAAATAGTCTCTATATGTTGAGCGAATTCCTTATCTTTTAGGACATGCATCAACGCAGCCTGCATCGGGATGCTCGTATGCAGATCAGATACTTGTTTTACTTTTAGCATTGGCGTCAAATAGTTAGAGGGGGCAGAGACAATACCCAGGCGAATGCCCGGTGCTGATATTTTAGAAAACGAATGCAAAACAATTGACTGCTCATTATAAAATGATGAGGCTAGAGGTAGTGTCTTTCCGGTAAATCTCAGGTCTCGATAGGGAACATCTTCAATAAAAATCACCCCATAGTCTCGGCAAAGTTTCGCCACACCTTTACGAACATCAAGTGACCAACATACCCCTGTAGGGTTATGGAAATCAGGTACTGCATAAAACATTTTGGGCGTATATGACGTAAAGAGAGATTCCAGTTCATTTAAGTCAGGTCCAGCCGATGTTTGATTGACTGATAATATATCCGCCTGAGACAAGCCAAAGATTTGTAAAGCCCCAAGATAGCTGGGGGCTTCAACAATAACCTTGTCGCCTGGGTTTAAAAATGCACGAGCAATAAGGTCCAACCCCTGCTGTGACCCATTACAAACAATCGACTCCATATTCGTAGATGGGTTATAGGTTTCATCAATGTATTTCAGAAAAGGAGCATAGCCTTGAGTTTCTCCATACTGAAACAGATCAGGAGTATCGACAATGGAATGCATTGCTTTTGCAAATAGTTGAACAGGCATTAGCTCAGTTGCCGGCAGCCCGCCGGCTAAAGAAATAACATCTGGTGACTTGGCAGCGCTTAAGATTTCACGAATATAAGATGGGCGAATATTCTGCAGGTGGCGACTGGTTTCCATAGGATTGGCTTCTTATAGAGGTTAAAAAGAAAAGCCATACTAGCCTTGTAATATCATAAATGATTGTCTATATATGCTATCAAATATGTTCATATATGCGATATTATAGTAACCGTTAAGCCGCTAATTAAAATTTCTTAAAAGGTTGAAAAGAGCCTATGGATAATAAAACGCAACGCTCCAGAATTAATGATGCTCTTTATGAGATTCACAGGGATATCTCAGTTACCTTATCAGCCAAAGAACTCGCTAAAATTGCCGCCTACTCCGAGCAACATTTCCATCGCGTTTTCCATCAAATTGTGGGAGAAACAATTAATACCTATATTCGCCGTACTCGACTTGAACATGTCGCCAACCAACTGATGTTTGACCACAGCAGTAGCATTTTAACCATCGCCGAAAAGTGTGGTTTCACATCACTATCCTCTTTCAGTAAAGCGTTTAAGGCACACTTCGGTACCACACCGGGAAAATGGAGAGCAACTCAAATTAGCTCATCGGAAGCGCCATATTTAGCAGACCCAGAAATTAGTAAAGGCTATCAACGCATTAAAGAATGCTCAGTACCAGAACCTGAGATTCTTATTTTAGATAACCAACATGTTGCTTATGTTCGTCATCAAGGTTATGGACGAGGGATTAAAAAAGCCTGGCTGTTACTGCAAGCATGGGCCAATCAAGCAGGAGTGACATCCGATTATCACCCCTTGCCATCAACTAATCTCACAGCAACAAAAAGACCTATTGGCCAGCAGATCGGACTTCACCATTCCAACCCAGCCTGGGTTGAGTTAGACCATTGCCGTTACGTTGCCTGTATGACGATTGATAACCCGTTAAAACATCGTGGTGTTGTTAACAGCCTGACGATCCCTGGTGGAACACACGCAGCTTTCGATTTAACAGGTCGTTACGGTGAATTATTACCTTGGATTGGGAAAATACTAGAAGGTTGGCTGCCGAATTCAGGCTACAAATTACAAACGACGCCCGCCTTCGTTCACTATAGGAAAAATCAATTTTTAGCGTCGGATGACTTATTTGATGTGAGATTATTCCTGCCTATTTCAGTGTTTTAAAAACACAGTAAGGCTTAACTTATAAGGCCCAATTAATAGGGGCTTTACCTTTTGATTCTAGCCATTGGTTAGTCAAGGTAAAATGATTATTCCCTAAAAAGCCACGATGTGCCGACAAGGGAGATGGGTGCGGAGATTTTAAAACATGATGCTTTTTAGAATCGATCAGCTGGCCTTTTTTCTGGGCATAGCTTCCCCAAAGCAAAAATACAATATCGTCGCATTGTTCGTTAACCACTTGAATCGCTCGATCCGTAAAGGTCTCCCAGCCTTTACCTTGGTGAGAACCTGCTTTTGCTTGCTCTACCGTTAAGGTGGCATTAAGCAATAAAACCCCCTGCTCCGCCCAAGCTTGGAGGCAACCGTGAGCAGGCATAGTAATGCCCAGTTCACTTTCAATTTCTTTGTAAATATTTTTGAGAGAAGGCGGAATGGCTACACCAGGCAAAACAGAAAAACAAAGGCCATGAGCCTGGTTAGGACCATGGTAAGGGTCTTGCCCCAATATGACCACTTTGACCTGATCTAAAGGTGTTGTATTAAAAGCATTAAAAATTAAATCCCCTTTCGGATAGATAATTTTTTTATTTTTTTTCTCGTTCAGTAAAAATTGTTTAAGTGCGAGCATATAATCCTTTTCAAACTCACTAGTTAAATATTGAAGCCAACTTTGATCTAGTTTTATCGTCGCTTGCATATATGAATAACCCAACAAAAATAATTTTTATTTAGAACTAATAATTTACATCAGTAATGGTAATACCTTGCTCTTTCACCATCGTACGAAGCGCTTGTTTATAGTTAGCCAAGCGTTCTAATGTTTTTTGCTCTTTTAAGGCTTTCGTCTCTCGCTTAACCACACTCATCAAGCTGCTTGGTGACTTTTGCCCTGTAGCATAGTATTGGCTAATGGCATTACCAATAGAAAAATAATAAATTGACACTTCAGTTAACAGTGCAGGATCTATCTCAAAGGTAGACTCTGAAAACTTTGCCGCCTGAAAGACAAATTCATTGAGTTTAATACCAGCAAGATCCTGCTTAAGCACATAAGGCTTACCTTTAATTGCCTCTATATACGCCTGCATATTTTTATCATTAAACGTGAGTTCTTTATGCAAAGATTCAGTGACGTAATAAGTACTACGATCAGCCTTTACCAGTTCCAGTTTTAATGCCGTATCAAAGCCCACAACTGCTGCTAAATAAATACCAATAATGGTTGCAGCAATACCTAAGCCATGACCAACCCAATAGGATGCAGATTTTAAATCACTCATATTTTAATCCTTTAAGATCTCTGTAACCGATTTATTCAGGTCGCATATGAGGAAATAACAATACATCTCTGATAGAGGGAGAATCCGTTAACAACATCACCAAGCGATCAATACCAATACCTTCACCAGCCGTAGGCGGTAAACCATATTCTAAAGCTCGCACATAGTCGGCATCGTAGTGCATAGCCTCATCATCACCAGAATCTTTTTCAGCCACTTGCTGCTGGAAACGCTCTGCTTGATCTTCTGCATCATTAAGCTCAGAAAATCCATTCGCAATTTCACGACCACCGACAAAAAACTCAAAACGATCGGTAACGAAAGGGTTACTGTCACTGCGGCGAGCTAATGGTGATACTTCTGTTGGGTATTCAGTAATAAAGGTTGGATCATCTAAACGATGTTCAACGGTTTTTTCAAATATCTCTATTTGCACCTTACCTAAGCCATAATAATCTTTTAATGGGATGTGCAAACCTTCAGCAATTTTACGTGCGCCCGCTTCATCGGCAAGTTCTTCAGCTTTTATATCGGGGTTAAATTGCAAGATAGAATCAAATACACTGATGCGTGCAAAGGGCTTAGCAAAATCGTAAATTTTTTCTTCAATCACTTCGCCTTCTGCATCCTTAACAGTATTTTTCACATCGGTTGAACCCAATATGTTTTGCGCAATTTGACGTAACATATCTTCCGTTAAATCCATTAAATCATTGTAATCAGCATAAGCCTGATAAAACTCTAACATGGTAAATTCAGGGTTATGACGTGTTGATAAACCTTCGTTACGGAAATTACGGTTAATTTCATAGACACGCTCAAAACCACCCACGACTAAGCGCTTTAAATATAATTCTGGGGCTATACGCAGATACATATCCATATCTAAGGCATTATGCTGAGTCACAAATGGTCGAGCTGTTGCACCACCAGGAATAGTCTGCAACATTGGCGTTTCAACTTCTAAAAACTTATTCCCATTCAAGTAATTCCGAATAAAACTAATGACTTGTGAACGAATGGTAAAAGTGTCACGAACTTCAGGATTTACCATCAAGTCAACGTAACGTTGTCGGTAACGCAATTCCTGATCAGCCAAGCCATGATATTTATCAGGTAGTGGGCGCAATGACTTCGTTAACAATTGAAACTCTTCAAGGTTAACGTACAAATCACCTTTACCTGACTTATGTAATGCACCTGTGACATTCACAATGTCGCCAATATCCCATAAACCACACGTTGCCTTTAATGTTTTTTGCGCATCTTTACTTGCATATAATTGAATACGCCCAGTTACATCCTGTAAGACCATAAAAGGCCCGCGTTTTGCCATGACTCGACCCGCAACTGAGACTTTATGATCAAGTGTTTCTAACTCTTCTTTTGTTTTTTCGCCGAATTCTTTCTGTAACTCGTCAGCAGTATGCTCACGAGTTACATTATTAGGGAACGCCACACCTTGCCCACGAATCGCAGCTAATTTTTCGCGGCGTTCGGCAATTAATCGGTTTTCATCTTGCTGTTGGTCGTTTGACATAATTTTCTAATTCGTTTGTTTAATTAATTTTTAATATGTTATTCACATATTCTCTTTGTTTATCGACTTGGGTTATAGAAACCTCTGATTTTTTATAAACCTGCTTTTAAGCTTGCTTCAATAAATTGATCTAAATCGCCATCTAACACAGCCTGGCAATTACTGGTTTGCACATTAGTGCGTAAATCTTTAATTCGCTGATCATCTAATACATAAGATCGAATCTGGCTACCCCAACCAATATCTGCTTTGCTATCTTCCATCGCTTGCTTATCTGCATTGCGCTCCAGCATTTCTTTTTCATATAGTTTTGCGCGTAGCATCTTCCACGCCGCATCACGGTTTTGATGCTGAGAACGCTGGCTTTGACACTGAACGACAATGCCACTAGCTTCATGGGTTAGTCGTACCGCTGAATCCGTTTTATTCACATGCTGACCACCCGCACCAGAAGCCCGATAGGTATCTTCTCGTACTTCTGATTTATCGACCTCAACTTCAAAGTTGTCATCAATTTCAGGGGAAACAAATACAGAACCAAATGAGGTATGGCGTCGATTACCAGAATCAAAAGGAGATTTACGTACTAAGCGATGAACACCCGTTTCAGTACGCAACCAACCAAAAGCATACTCACCTTCGAAATGAATAGTCGCGCTTTTAATGCCAGCGACATCGCCTGCTGATGCTTCTTCAAGTGTTGTCTTAAAACCTTTGGCCTCGCCCCAGCGAAGATACATACGCAGCATCATTTCTGCCCAATCCTGGGCTTCTGTACCGCCAGACCCAGATTGAATATCTAAATAGGCATTATTTCCATCGGTCTCACCTGAGAACATACGACGGAATTCTAAAGTACTTAAATGGCTATTGAGCCTCTTAATATCGTCATCAACATCAGTTAATGCTGCTTCATCACCTTCCTCAACGATCATATCAAGCAGTTCACGAGTATCGCTGACGCCTTGATCAAGGTCATCGATGGTTTTAACAACCTGCTCTAAAGAGGCTCTTTCTCGCCCAAGTTCTTGGGCTCGAGCTTGATCATTCCAAACATCAGGTTCGGCAAGCTCTAGCTCTACCTCTGTTAGTCGTTCTTTCTTGCTGTCGTAGTCAAAGATACCCCCTGAGCACTTGGGTACGCTCTTGTAGTTCGCTCAAGGTAGTAAGGTAAGGATTAATTTCCATAAGGCACTGAATTTACTGGTCAAATTGGGCGCGAATTGTACCTCATCTGCTTCGCCCTCTCCACCAGACTTCCTCTCAATTTCACGATTATCTGTAGTATTCAATAAACTAGCTAAACGAGCACTGGCTAGGACTAACCGAATCACCGCGATAGAGTGAAATTGGCGACAATAGTCATCGGGTAATCGTTTACCTGATTCAGCATAAATACGCCGTGTAAGCGCAAATGATTCCTCGGCCCAATCGTAGCTATTGTCAGAGGAATTCTTATAGTTTTTGTGCTGACGGTGTAGCTGTTTCCCCAGTTTCCTCCATGACGCCCTTGTTCCACAATACAGGATATCGCTATCCCATAGGCTATGAAGCGACATCAATTTACCATTAAACACCACTTGTTTACGGGTCCCACCACGGTCATCAGCATAAGCGACATGTAGTGGTTGATGGATATCACCAATGAAATGGCTCATTAATAATAACGCTTTATCACGCTCATCGCGGGACAGGGAAGTATCCAGCCAGCGTTTATGGTAATAGCTAATAGCCGATAATACACACCTTGGCTTTAACAAATCGTTATCGTTACAAGGGTCTCTACTTAAATTACTCTGTCGTCTCGATACATTCATATAATGCAGAGGCTTAGACCATCCATACCTTTTTTGCCTACGTACCTGATCAGCCCATAGACAAGATTCAGCAAAGGTTTTATAACCTAAGCGTTTAGCCGCACCTTTCAGCTTATCCTGAACTTGTGGTGGACTGGCACGCCAACTGGCGTCGCAAATTGCCTTATGCCCTAAAGGCCCCCAAGCAAACGCTGCCTGAGAAATAAGATATAAGGATAGAACCAAAAGTTTAGTCATCATTAGGGTCTGTTGACGTTTCATTATAATTTTTTAATGGCATCAATGAATAATTGTTATCGTTTCATAGCGATTAAATATGAACTTTTAATTATTTGTAATATCTCACAGTTATGTCATTGATAGCGACTCTAGCTTCTACTACATTTATACAGAGGCATTTTATATAGAGACACTATTAGTATTATTGATTAATTTTTATTATCTTAACATCTATGGAGACAACCATGAATAAAGTTAAAACATCAATCGCTCTTTCTAGCGCTATTGCAGCAGGTATTTTTTTAGCAACAGCGAATGATGCAGTGGCAGGACCAAAATACAAAGCAGAAAAATGCTACGGCGTTTCTAAAGCAGGTAAAAATGATTGTGCTGCAGGCCCAGGAACCAGTTGTGCAGGCACATCAACTGTCGATGCACAAGGTAATGCCTGGATGTTTGTTCCTAAAGGCACATGTGCAAAATTAGTGGGTGGCACAGCAGAGCCAACCGACAAAAATCTCCCTGGTTAAGTCGTCGTTTTTAGTAGTAGTTACTTATCCAACCCTGTTGCCGGCGTTTTCGCCGGCTTTTTTATAATAGTCAGACGATTATTTATATTGATAGAATTATTAATATCATTTAACTAAACACAATAAGATGCCTATAAATACACTTCCAAATTCTGTAGGTGTTGGATTAAAAGCCCAGCACTATCAAGAGATTATAGATACCCAACCGGATATTGGTTGGTTTGAAGTGCACCCAGAAAATTATATGGGTGATGGTGGACTACCCCATTATTTTTTATCCGAGATTCACAAGCACTACCCTATTTCTATGCATGGTGTCGGCCTGTCACTGGGTAGCGCAGAAGGCTTAGACCAGCAGCATTTAAATTCATTGGCAACTGTTGTTCAACGCCATCAGCCCGCACAGGTTTCAGAACATCTAGCCTGGAGTCATTCAAATAGTATTTTTCTAAATGACTTATTACCTGTTCCTTATACTGAGGAATTTTTGAACATTGTGATCAATAATGTCAACAAAGTTCAAGACACTCTACAGCGTACTATTCTTATTGAAAACCCCTCTATCTACCTTGGTATTGAGCTTGATTCAAAAAATAATGCCATGACAGAGACAGACTTTTTACGCGAAGTGGTTCAACGAACCGGTTGCGGCCTATTGCTCGATATCAATAATATTTATGTATCTGCTAACAATCAAAAGTATAATTGCAAAGACTATATGGATAACTACCCTATCCAGCACGTTGGCGAAATACACTTAGCCGGGCACGCGCAGGATATAGTTGATAACGAGACTGTCTTGATCGATGATCATGGCTCAGCTGTTATTGATAATGTTTGGCAACTATTTTCAGAGACATTAGAAAAAATACAAAAACCTGTACCTGTTCTAATTGAATGGGATACTAATATTCCTGATTTTAGTATTTTATTAAATGAAGCAAAGAAAGCAGAAAAAATCATGGCTGAGCTTTCGTTAACAGGTGTCAACCATGGATAGTATCGATAACACCAAAAAAGACATGACAGCGCAACAATGGCAAACATTATTTAGGCAATCTTTATTTGATGGTTTATCAAAGTCTCTAGCTGAAACATTAACTACAGAAGAAAAACACCAGCAGCAGCGCTTTGCCATTTATCAAAACAATGTTTTCTATTCTCTGAGCCAAGCACTTGGAGACCTTTATCCGGTTATTAAAAAACTGGTTGGCGATGATTTTTTTAATGGAACTGCATCTGTCTATATCCGCCAACACCCACCAAGCCGGGCCGCTATGGTTTACTTTGGTGAGCAATTCCCTCATTTTTTAGCCAATTTCGAGCATACACAAGCCATGCCTTACCTTGCTGATATCGCTCAACTTGAGCTTGCTCGTCATAAAGCATACCATGCAGCTGATGACGTCGTATTAACACCTGCAGATTTCGAAGCCATTGATGCTATTAAATTCGAGCACTCTAAGGTTAAATTACATCCATCCGTTAATATGGTAGATTCCAACTTTCCTGTATTTCAGATATGGCAAGCCAATCATCATAATATAGATAATGAAGATGATATTCATCTGGATGAACCTGAGTCAGCTATTATTGTCAGATACAATTATGAATGTCAGGTATTTAATGTTGATAGAGGAACTTACCGTTTTTATGACGCACTTAGCCAATACATGACAATAAGCGAGTCAGCTAGTTACGCTTATGAAAGTAAGGTTGACAGAAGACATATCAATGAAAAAAATACGTTTGATATTTCCTCCGCAATTGCCTTAGGTATTCAAAATGGATTTTTTTCCCAACTAATTTTTCAATGAAATTAGTTGGTAGATTAACACTATTATTTAAACAACATAAAATTTATTGAAAGGAACATTAAAACAATATGAAAAATATCATCCAAAAAATTCTTTCGCCTATTGATGGAATACTATCCAGCATACCAGAATGGTGTGTTAACTTAGCAATGCGATTAGTTATCTTCAAAGTATTTTGGTTCGCGGTACAAACTAAAATATCAGGATGGACAATTGCAGGTCAACATTTTGCCTTTTGGAATGTAACAGATAATACGTTTTTACTGTTTGACTTTGAATATGGCATACCACTTATTCCTACAACATTAGCGGCTTATATGGGCACATTCGGCGAATTCTTTTTGTCGATAATGATATTGTTAGGTTTTTTCACTCGCTTTGCTGCGTTAGGCCTATTCATTATGACGATGGTGATTCAGTTTTTTGTCTATCCTGATGCATGGTGGACAGTGCATGTTTATTGGGTACTACCATTACTCTATTTAATGAAATATGGTGGTGGGAAAATCGCTTTAGATAATATTGTTCTGAAAAAATAAATAAAAAATAGATGATAGGGTACACACCGTACCCTATCAGTATTAATCCGTACAAATAATATAGTCGATCGATAAAACTTCTAACACACACGCTTCGTTCATCATCCGGCAACACCATTCCACATCAATATCCAGTAGGCGCATCTTATAGACTCGACCTTCATCCGCTTTTTGATAAGCCGGTCTAGGGTCTTGCTGCAATACCTCAGTTAATAACAACTTCAATTCTTTATTTGCATTATAGTTTTTACAAAAATCATCTGGCTGAGTTGAAAAAACAACATCAAGTAAAAGCGGAGCCTGACCAGCCACGGTATTGACTGCATTATCAATACAATCAACATAAGGAATATAAGGCTTTATATCAATAACAGGCGTTCCATCAAGCAAATCGACGCCAGACAAATACAAAACAACCTGTCCACTATTGATATCCACTTTATCTAATTTAACAACAGATAAACCGAGATGATTCGGGCGAAATGAACTGCGAGTAGCAAAAACACCCAGCTTTTTATTGCCCCCTAATCTTGGAGGGCGAACTTTCGGTTTCCATCCATCATTTATATGTTGATGAAAAACAAATGTCAGCCAGAGATGGCTGGCTTGGTCTAAACCATCAACACAATCAGGATTATTATAAGGTGGTAGTAATAGCAGCTGACCTTTTGCACTGGGTGACAATAGCGGTTGCCGTGGAATACCAAATTTCTCAGGAAAACAGGTTTGTATATAGCCTAACGGTTCTATTTTATACATAAAATTCTATTAGTCGAAAGGCTAGTCATCACACAACTGGACCTAGATGAATAACATCATCTCCGGTTTTCAGTAAACCGCTTTGTGTGATTCTTGCACATAAACCGCCATGGCCAAGCATTGCAGCCACACCATGTTTCCCCAACGCTTGTTCCATCCTTAAACAAGGATGGCATAATGCGGTCGCTTCCAAAATTGCACTACCAATTTGAAAACGCTGATGCCTGAGTGCCGTGAGATTGATACCCGAAACAGCTAAATTACGCCGCAATACTGATGGATCAATTCCATCTTTTTTTAACAAGCGCGAAATAATATCAATATATTCAACACTAATAACAGTGACTTGGCGAGCAGATCCTGGCGTACCCTGGCAACGACGATCACCTGCCAAACCTAATCCTTCGATAGCTTCAACCTCATCAACAACTTGCATAGGCACCTTACGCTGAGGCCGCAAACCGATCCATTCCAACTTACCAGCTGGCAAATCATTTAGATATCGTGCAAATAGGCGAGCTTGTGTAGACATATAATTTTATTTAAAAGGCGATATAAAAGCCGCTAATGTTAAGTACCCATGACCGTATTAAACCAATGCTCCAATGGAGAATCGTGTAAAGATTTAGGCAATATAAAGTGATTATACTCTCGGCGTGAAATATAATTTTTTCTTAAACCGTCAAAATTATCAACCTGCCGCAAGCGTTGGTCATCTTCTTCAATGGGATAACATGACAATAATAAGCGATTGAACCTTTCATCCATATTAATATTATTATTTTCTATAGCTTCATTAATACTATTATCAACATTAGCTTTATCATTGGTTAATATATTGACAACATCAGAGTCAATAGGCATTTCTAAATATTGACACAATGCTTGATATATCATAAATGTTCCTTGTTCACGCCCCTCGATACTATACCCTGCAATATGAGGCGTTCCTAAGGCAATATGCTTTATTAATGCCTTGTTAACGATCGGTTCATTTTCCCAAACATCTAGCACAACACTGAGTGGTCGTTTTTCAAGCTCATTTAACAGGGCTTCATTATCGATTGCCGCTCCTCGGCCACTATTAATCAATAGTACGTCCGATTTCAATTGATTTAGCGCTTCACTATCTAATAAATGATAGGTAGGAAATGGGCCTGTTTTTGTTAATGGAGTGTGGCAAGTAATAATATCTGCTTGTAATATTTCCTCGAAGCTAACTAAGTTTTCATTATCTTCAGCGGTTAGAAGTGGATCATAACAAAGGCAAGAAACGCCTAGTTTTTTTAGCCGTTGATGTAAACGACCTCCTATATTGCCGCATCCGATAATTCCTATTGTTTTTTTCATCCAATCTGGCTTCGCTTTAGCCATCGCACTCAATACATACTGCACCACTGCATTGGCATTACAGCCCGGTGCGTTTGCCCACTGAATTTTTTGCCTATCCAAATAATCAATATCAAGATGATCAACACCAATTGTACAACTACCAACAAATTTTACGTTGCTACCTTCAAGTAATTTTTGATTGACATTTGTCACTGAACGCACTAATAAAATATCAGCATCGACGATATCACTAGTATTAATTTCTCTTCCAGCCAAACACTGAATATCACCAAACTTCCCAAATAATTCTCTTGCTAAAGGAATGTTCTGATCTGCAACAATTTTCATTTATAATTTTCCAATAATAAACTTATATAGTAATTTTTATACTAACGAAATAACGTTCTTATAATGCCTATGTACTTTTTTCAAGAATTTTCATCCGCTGAAACAATTTAGGAAACCCCATAGAGATACAAAACTCCTCTAATAACGTCCACTCTGGCTCTTCCAATGTTAATTCGCTAATGCTTTTAATTAGTGGTAAATTAACAACAATAGTCGCCAACTGTTGAGCAATTTGTATCTGCTCTTGATATTCTAGAATTTTAATGCCTAATGTCTTTGCTCCACGAATAGGCAGTGAAGGTAGTGTTTCTATATTGCTTAATAAGTGCTGTATAGAACCATAATGAGCCAACAACGCCTGGGCTGTTTTATTTCCTATACCCGGCACCCCAGGTATATCATCACTGGTGTCACCGACTAATGCTAAAAAATCAATCATTTGATCAGGGGAAACACCAAACTTCTGCTGAATATCTTTACTGTAAAGTTTTTTCCCAACCGCATTGATGTTTGATGAATTATCTTTCGACAAACTACCTTTTGATAAACCGCTCTTTGATAAATAGTCCCATAAAAAGTCTTGCTCACGCTTCAATAATTGACCAAGATCTTTATCTCGAGTCAATACAGCAATAGGAACAGGCGAACGTATTAGCCGCTGATATAAACTCCCTAATAGATCATCTGCTTCATGAGTTTTACTGCCATAAGTATTGATTCCCAATAACTCCGTTACCCTACGGCAGGCTGACAATTGAAAGGCTAAAGCTTCGTCAGGCAAAGCCCGACTGCATTTATAATCGGGGTAGATATTATTACGAAAGCAGGTTTCAAGGCTTTCATCAAAGCATGCAGCTATACGCTGGGGGCGCTGCTCACTGAGCAAACGTATTAAAAAAGTACTGTATCCGTAAACTGCTGCTGTGGGCCAACTTTCTTTTTCGCTGTACCAATTATCGGGCAGCGAGAAATAATATTGAAAGATGAAAATAGAAGCATCGATTAATAAAGCGGGCTTCGCTTCCTGTAAAGAGTTTACTGTCATCATCAGCCTAAATGTGTGACACAATATCGGGAGCTTTCAAGAATCTGTCCTGACTGATAATGCTTTATAAGCACACCCAACCAAGCTTTAGCCCTTTCATTTAGACCGCCGACACAATAGTTTTGAGCTTGCTTAGCAATATTTCGCTTAAAGTTAAGGCTCGGAGCAGCGCCGCCATCTAAATTATCTGCGCTAACTCGAAAACGTAAACCGCAGGCCTCGGAAAACAGCCATTCCAGTGCTTGCGGCTTTACTTCTACCTGCTCAAATGCGTTTTGCTCACTTTCGTTGCGGCCATCAGGTACATACCAATAACCATAATCCACTATTTTTCGACGAGCCTCTCCTGCAACACACCAGTGAGCAATTTCATGTAGAGCGCTAGCACTATAGTCATGGGAAAAAATGATTCTATGATGAAGAAAGGAGGTATCTGCAGGTATATATTCTGGCTCTTGGCCACCTCCCATCAACACTGTATTTGTGCTATCTAGAAATAAACCATTAAACAATTCTATTAGATCTTCAGAGTCTATTGCTTTTGCAAAACGATCAGCTAATACTGTTGATGTAAAAGTATCCATTATTTATATCAAATGATAAAAAAGTGTAAAAAAACGCATTTATGTCTTGTGATTTTAGCCAACTAGATATACCTTTAATAGAAGAGCTATTTATTTATCACAAATAGCTAGATATTGTGTTTTCAACTAAGGTTCAACCCCATAGGTTGTGCTCAATATCGTATACCGTACTGTTTATTGCCAGGGGTGCATTATGAATACCTCAGACGAAACCCGCAACAAGGACAATGTCGTTGATATATTTAGCGGCAAGTCACTCTCTACACTCGATGATGAACGTATTATTCGCTTATCTCCAGAACTCGACGGCTTGGAAATGCTGTACTCTAATGATGCGAGCGACGGACGCATGTTCAGCTTGCAAGTTTTGTGTTGGGGCCTCAAGGCCAGTGGTGAGGTTGTTGGTTTAGTTCCTTGGTTAAACCAGATTATGTCCTGCCCTGAGTTGTGTGACCCTCTGAACGGTCATTGGGAAGGTTATTATGACCCCGGTATTGACGATGTATTTGAGGAACCACCCATTCATAAAGTGGTTGAATTAGAAACAGCTGCTGACTATTACGAATATCAGTGTGAAAACCCTACCGACATTATTCAGGAAGTACCAGATACTATTGGTACCCATGCAATATTATCTGCTGATGGTTTTCAGAGCCTGACGCTATCAGAAGTGATTAGTTGGCGTTTATACTTTGATGGTTCTATTGTCGGTATGTTGGCCGATCAAGATAAAGTGATATCAACGCCTATTTTGCCTGGGGATGAATGCCTTTACCCTGCCGAAGAAAACCCAAAGTTTAAGTACTTTTTCCAACACCATATTGCCAATAAAATTAAGTCCCAAGATCCTGAGGCTATTGCAGCAATATCACTGCTAGTAGAAGACTAGGGCCTATTGGCGCTATTGTTCTAATATCAGGCTTTTTGAATACAGTAGCGGTATTGGCCATCTGCTTCAGCTTGAGACACTAAAACATGACCTAAAAAGTGACAGAATTTGGGAATATCACGGGTTGTCGCAGGGTCCGTAGCAAGAACTTCAATGGTATCGCCTACCTTTAGCTCACGTATACTTTTGTGCAATAACATAACCGGCTCTGGGCAGAGTAACCCGGTTGTATCAAGAACTGTATCAATATTATGTGTCATGGGGCGGCATTTTGTACTATATATCCCAAAAATTCAAAATATTCCTGCCTCTACATTGTGTCGCCTAATACGACCAGAGTATATGAACTAAGTACTGTAAACGATGGGCAAAGAGAGTTAAAATAGTAGCGAGTGTGATGACAGCAATAATGCTGACATACTTTAATGGATAACGCGCTATTTTAGGAAACGGGCAACTCGAAACGGGTAGTTATATAACATATGATTACAGGTATAGACCCAAAAGCATTACAGCTAACTATTATTTTACTGAGACAGTACCACCCTCAGCTAGCATCCTTATTGCCTGGTCCTGAGCATTACCCTTCACCAGGAAGCGAAGTTGATCTAGATCTTGACCCTGATAAAATCCCCGAAATTATTAAAGCCTTAAATGATTTAGGAACAGATTGGCTAGCTGAAAAGCCTAATAACCCTACTGAAAAGAGCCGTAATTCTCTACGCCAAAAATGCTTAATGTTTATATTGGATGAATGGATTAGGATTGGCGAACAATATGAACATCAAGTTAATGTTGTGCTGCACTAACATTTGACAACAATTCACTAGCTCGCAAATAAAATATTTTTATTTATCCATTATTAATTGTCATTGACCACTGTTGATATTGTATTGCTGTCATAAGGTTTACGCTTTCTGTTGCTGCATCAAATACAATAACAATATCACCTTGATCTAATTGTTGTTTAACTTGTTGAACCTTAGTATTTAAATCCATTTCAAGCACACCATAATCTGTACCTTCACGTGTAATAAATTCTTCAATAAGGCCTGTTAACGCATCATGACTTAAGTGTTCTGAAGGTATTAGCATAGATGGTAGTCCGTCATAATATTATACATTGGTGAATGATTCAGCTTCACCATTTAGGGCCGATCACACTAATAAAGCTTTAATCACAAGGTTTATCAACGCATAATACGATGAAAACATAATAAGGTATAAAAATATGTCTAATCAACACCTTATCATTACCCTACTCTGTGACGATAGAGTAGGCATTGTACAAGAGATTGCCGACACTATTACAAAAGCTAATGGCAATTGGTTAGATAGCCGCATGCTACAACTGGAAGGTAAGTTTACGGGAATGCTAAGCATCAGCATTTCCGAAGACCGAGTAGACAAGCTCAAGGAAGCCCTCGAAGAGTTATCTAATACGGGAATTGAAGTACTGATTGAAAATGCGAGCGATTACGAGCCTATAGTTAGCGGCAAAGTATTATCTTTTGAGTTAATTGGTGCAGATCGCTTAGGTATTATGAGTGAAATTTCTGGTGCTTTTCTGGAAAGAGGCATTAGCATAGACAATTTGGAAACACATTGCTCCAGTATGCCCTGGTCAGGCGCTCCCTTGTTTGAAGCGACAGGAATTTTGATGGCCCCAGAAAATATCAATACAGAAGAGCTTTTAGATCAATTAAATGAAATAGAAGATCACCTGGGCATCGATATTTCTGTCACTGAACAATTATAACTTGAGCAAATATTAGAAGAATTTAGTAACATTTTTTAAGATAGCAAGTAAAATACTAACTACTGAAATTTTTTATCCAAAGACGTACGATGGCGCCCCAAAAGCGAACCTGAACCACAGGCAGCGATACTATCTATATGATAAAAGCTATCATTAACTCCAGCGACCCCATTATAGTTATTATTTTGAGTACTATCACAAGCATTACCATTTCCATAATGGCAAGCACAACTCACAGTAATTTGACACTGATCTAAACCAAGAACAGAAAAATTTTGGTTAATAGAGATCGTGCTGCAACGAGTATCAGACTGTTGGCGAGTGGCACTTGGAAAGAATACTTGATTAGCAACTAATTGAGCACCCGTCTCCGCCGCATAAATACTTTGCTTTGACATTGAAGCAAGAGTTAAACCTGTTGTAGAGTCATTTACCTGCTTTGACATTAATAAAGCGCCGCCGCTTGCGACAATAATCATAAATAATGCAAGAGGTAATAAAAAACCTTTTTGCTTTTTAGCAGATTGATAAACGCTTCTCTGATCATATAATTTAGGGGGCATAACGTAACGCCACTGTTTCAACTTTATTGAATTGATAATCAACATTCGTATACTGTAACGAGAAAGTCACACAGTGCCGGCACCCATTACTTCCATCGTCAATACGAAATGGACTATTAATAGCATTAATCGATCTCGCAACGAGATCATATGACGCTGAAAGATTAACATTTGAAGCTGCTTGCGATACATTATTGTAATAACGTAATTCATCACCAATCAAACAAAATGCTTTAACGCTTCCTGCCAAGTAAAATTTCTGTTCTAAAGAGTTGCGCTGCCATTGATGATCTTGAACTAAAGTAATATCAAAAACAGTACGAGACCGTAAGCTCACTAACGAATGTGAATTATTACCATATATTTCAGTATTCGCACCTGCGCCCACAGACATATATATTGCATTATTGATATTTTCACCATCGACGACATGATAAGGCGATACCGATATTGGAGAACTTCTACCACTGGGAGGAATAGTATTACTCTGATCAGATAAGGTATTTAAATAAAAGCCACTTGCAATAATCGGTAAAAAACTTAAACATCGACGGTTATTGGTCACTCTTGCACTAAAAGGTAATGCATTCCGCAATTGCTTTTTTATTCTATCGCCACTTAATTGAGCATCGACCAACAACTGAGATTCACTTTTTACTAAACGCTGCCCTTTAATTAAGGTAATTATTAAATTTGAGCCAACGACCAGAATGATAGATAAAATGGTCATCACTATAACCATTTCAAATAATGTAAATCCCTTCTGATACTTATTTATAACGAAAAAAGTCATCATTAATGATTAACTCTATAGCCATGTAGAGAAATACTTTCTCCACTACTGGCAATCACTGATACTGAAATACGTTTTACATGTTGTTGATTGATTCCAAAATTTGCGCCAGAGTAAGCCACATTAACTCGGCGAGTGAAACCAGGCAACGGTTCATCTGTGTAGCCATTAAAATCATCAATATCGTCAAAACTTTGAGGTACCCGAATATTTTCACCTGATTCTAAGCCAATACCAGAGCAAGGAATGACTCTGTCGCATGCAGTTCCATCGATAGGAGAGTTCTCATCGTATTTACGCGAAACAATTTCTTCTAATTGTGATTGAGCCAAAGATAACAATTGATTATTGATTAGAGAGTGATTGCCAGACACTATAGTTTGACGATAAACGCCAGCCAGAGATGCAACAATAACTGAAGTAACGGTTATAAATACCAGTAATTCAATTAAAGTAACACCTTGAATATTGCGCTCAGCCTTACAAACATAAGAAGGAAAATGGTGATAGATATTAGTACGCATAGCCACTCCCTGCCACTGTGATTTGTTCAGTAGTACTACCATCTGTCAACTGAATGGTATCAGGCCTTGTATTCCCCAAACGATCAAATACAAACCTCCCTCGTCCCTGAGTCAAGGTAATTGAGGAAGGAAATCTGATAGGATATTCAGCATCAGAAAATCGAATGCTTGCGGCACTTTCTTGAACATCAATAGAATCAGACGATGCAATAACAACAATTTGTGTATCATTTCTTGCTCTGGCAAGTGCAATTTGACGAGCATGCCGTAGTGCTGCCATAACATCGCTTTTTGCACGTATTAGCTGAATACCATCACTCGAATAACGAGTTGATCCAGTAATAACCAACACGCCAACAATGACAATAACCGCCACTAATTCGACTAAAGAAAAACCACGAGCAGTATAATTAGACAAAGAACCCTCAACTACAATCAAATATGTGGATAATTATAAGTATAGTTGAAGCTTAGAAAAATAATCGTCGCGGCCACCAGTACTACAGCTAAAGATGGCCACAACGATTAAATAGGGAAATAAATTAATGAACTAACGCAAATTGATTAGCGTACCCCGTAGAGAGTAAATACTTCTCCAGGTACATCCGATGCATTGTATCCACCATTACCGCTGGAATCGAAAGCAACGCGACATTCTGAAATACCGCCTTCAGTGCCTACACCACCACCACTAATTGTTGTGCCACGACCACCTTGTATAAAATACTGACTATCAAGGCCACCTTCAAGCAGTGCTGCTGCTCCGCGGCAGGTTGTTACTCGTGTAGGTGTTGCTGTTGATAAGCCTGCGTCATTAGCGATGTTATTCGCATGATTAAGGCTTGCAGCGCTGGTCAATGCGCCTGCAATATTTTTTACCGCAGCGTCCTGTGCAGCATCAGATAGATCGATAAATCGAGGGACTGCTGTTGCCGCTAATACACCAAGAATAACAATAACTGCAATTAATTCGACCAGTGTAAAACCTGAAGCACGTGATCTCATAGTAAACTCCACAACTTATCTACATCCAAAAACTATTCATAATTCACATATAAACCGAGAAACAACGCACAGTCTTTATGTATTAATAACTATAGCGCCAGGCTTTGATTATTCCACCAAAGAACTAGATAGTTATGGAATAGATAAAATAGAAGAGTAAGAAAAGAAGAATAATTAGTAACTTAAAAGAAATAACAGTGTAGAAAATGATAAATTATTGACAGGTTGAGCAATTGCTAGAATGAACGCTTAATATCGACAAATTATTATTAGTATTAATTGTTATTAATTCTGCCAGATAAATGTTATTTTTGAATATTGTACATTTCCCACATAGGCAAGAAAATACCTAACGCCAGTACCAATACAAACACAGCCATAACAACAATTAATAAAGGCTCTATTTTTGAGCTTAAGCTTTTTAAGTCGTATTCAACTTCCCTTTCATAGTAATCTGCAACATCTAATAATAAAGTATCAACCTGGCCACTGCTTTCACCAACATTGATCATTTGCAAAATTAGTGGAGTAAATATTTCACTGCGTGTGTGAGTTCTTTTCAGGCTATCACCACGCTCTACACCATTTTTAATACTGTCAATTTTTTCCGCAAAATATTGGTTGTCAATTACTTGAGCACATAGGCCAATGGCGTCGGTTAAAGGGACGCCAGCTTTGAGCATGATTGAAAAAGAGCGGGCATATCTAGCTAAGGAGGCTTTATTAATTAAAGCACCAACAATGGGTATTTTTAGTTTTTTGCAGTCCCATAATGCTCGACCTGAATTAGTTTTTAGCCAAAATATACACCCGATGCCAATCAATAAAGAAGCTATAAGCAATAGCCACCAATAATTAACAAAAAAATTGGATAAACCGATTAACAAGTGAGTCGCTAAAGGTAAATCCGCCTCAAAGCGGCTGAACATATCAGCAAATGCTGGAATGACAAAAATATTGATAACAACCATTGCTATTATCATTGCCGTTAAAACAAACAAAGGGTAGCGCATTGCTGCCTTTATCGATTTGCGTGTTTCTAAATCTCTTTTGATATAATGACTGAGTTGTAAAAAGACCGTATCTAAATTACCACTATTTTCACCTACCTGTATCATACTAATAAACAAGTTATTGAAAATAGTAGAATGCTGGCGCATAGCCAGTGATAAACTCATACCCGATTGTAATCGGCTAACAATATCGTTCACTGACTCTTTAAGTGCTCCATCAGTCATGCTGAGAGATAAGCTTTTCATTCCCTGTGCTAATGATAGGCCGGCTTTATTAATAGTATACATTTGCCGACAAAACATGATTAATTGTTCGTCAGGAACAGAGTTAGTCGAAAATAGCCGATGTATTACTTTCCAGTTAATTGATGAAATTGACGCTTGATGGAGATCGATATTGACAGGAATAATTCGCTGCTGAGACAAATATTCCACCACACTATCTCTATCTGCCCTATCAATAAATCCACTGACCGCTTCTCCCTGAGCATTTCGACCATAATAGCGATAGTTTGGCATTATCAATCACTCTCAATACGCAGTGAAAAACGTTGTATTTCTTCTAAAGAGGTCTTTCCATCCATGGCAAGTTGAATCGCACTTTCACTCAAGGGTTTATAAGTAGAGGATGTTTTAGCTAAACGAGTAAATTCTGTTATATCTTTTTCTCGTAATGCATCAGCCATTGCACCAGTAATAGACAGATATTCAAAAATAGCTAAACGACCTTTGTAACCTGAATTAAAACAATGAACACAGCCGTTAGGGCGATAGTAGTTCAACTGGCGCTGTTGATCAGTTAATAGATAAAAGTATTCAGGGTCAGCGCTGCTTGGTATTTTGCATCGCTCACATAAACGCCGAACTAAACGTTGAGCAACGACGGCTCGTAAAGCAGAAGCGACTAAAAACTCATCAACGCCCATGTCAATTAAACGCAAAGCTGAGCTAATCGCATCATTGGTATGCAGAGTAGACAACACTAAATGCCCTGTCATGGCTGCTCTCAATGCAATCTCTGCAGAAATGGTATCTCTTATTTCACCCACTAAAAGAATATCAGGGTCTTGCCTTAAGCTCGCTTTAAGCACCGAACTAAAATCAAGCCCTATTTTTTCTTTGATCTGCACCTGATTTAATCTGGGCAACCTATACTCAACAGGGTCTTCTACTGTTATTATTTTTTTATCTGATGTATTTAGCTCAGATAAAGCCGCATATAACGTTGTTGTTTTACCACTACCGGTAGGCCCTGTGACTAAAATCAACCCGTGAGGTTGATGAATCACTGAACGAAATGATGATTTTATGGAGTCATCAATGCCTATTTCATCAAGTGACCTTACTCCATCATCCAATACAAGTAATCGCATGACCACAGACTCACCATGCTGAACTGGCATGGTTGAAATGCGCACATCCACATTCTTTTTATTGACCCGCAAATTAAAACGACCATCCTGTGGCAAACGCTTTTCTGATATATCCAGACCTGAGATTAATTTCAAGCGAACCACTAATGCTGAAGCAATGCGCTTTTCATTCATAACTTGCTCAGATAAAACGCCATCGACACGCAAGCGAATTCTTAAGGATTTTTCATCAGGCTCAATATGGATATCAGAAGCTTCAAAACGTATAGCCTCTTCGAATATTTTTTGTATCAATCTAACAACAGGGGCATCTGTATCCTCAACATCCTGACCCATGGCATCTACATCGACCGAATCATCTTCAAGCTCATCACTGAGCTCTTCTGCTAAAGAAGCAATTTTTTCAGTCTCGCCATATGAATTATCCAGCACATCCAATAATTCAGACTCCCTGACAATAACGGGGTCAATGGTTTTGCTAAAGATACGGGAAACTTCATCCAAACAAAATATATCTGTTGGATCAGACATACCTAACATCAATGATGTATCAGCGTTTTTTAATACGGCTACTCGGTATCGCCGTGCAATAGTTTCCTTAAGAGAACGAACATCGTCGCGACTATAGTTAAAATTATGTAATTCTAGAAAAGGTATATCCAATTGCTCTGAAAGAATAGAAAGCAGTGTTGTTTCATCCACAAAACCTAGGCTGACGAGCGTTTTTCCCAATCTTAACCCCGTCTTTTTCTGTTCATTCAAGGCCGTCGATAATTGCTCATCACTAATCATCTGTCTGGCGACCAAAATATCACCAATACGTATTTTTTTTCTTTCTTGTATTTGATTCATAGGACTAATTAGAAAGCAGTAAAATACGCTGCTCTATATATTCTTTCACATCAGAATTTGGCAATGCATACTGATCAGCATAGCGAAAAGCCTGCAATGCTGTATCATCACCAAGTGCATCTAAAGAAACCGCCAAACCTAGCCAATAACGTGGGTTTTCATATTTTATTTTCAATAGGTTTCTATATAACTCTGCTGACTCCTCATAGCGGGAATTTTCATAATATAAACCAGCCTTCAATGCATAATAGCTTTTATAAGCTGTCATACTGGGGACATGACCATTAAGTAAACCAATAGCTCCCTCCACGTCATCATGAGCTACAAAAAGACGTGAAACATTCTCAGCCATTTGAAAAACATCTAAGCTTTTATTACTATTTACTAATATTTCTGCCTTACTGGTTTGTAATTGTTGCAAATAAAGACTCAATAGTAATCGGTAGGAATCGCCCCAATAATCAGACAACGAGGAAAAAACCTCTAGCACCTTTATAGCTCCATCGAAATCTTTCTTATCGATAAGCCTTAATGCAGCTATGGCTGTCGCTCGATCAACGTCGATCACAGAGCGTTTAGCTGAAACATCACTCTCTTCTTCTGGCTCAATGGAACTCTCAAGAATTCGACTTTCTGCAACATCAATAAAAACATTTTCATCGTTAATATAAGCAGCATATTTTTTCAGAATTGGAGACATATCAAAGTATTTATCACCTACTTTATAGGCATTTTTAATTAAACCTGCCACCTTGTAAGATTCTTTCTTCTTGATCACTTTATCGGCAAGCGAGGTATAGCGTTGCACAATACGCTTAACACCATTGAGCGCCTCCTTGTTTGAAGGGTCCATTGAAAAAACCAATTCATAGGCATCAAAAGCATTATTGCCTTCTGGAGAGGTTAATTTATCCGCTTTTAATAAAGCTTTAGCCTCTAAGAGTAACTCTTCTATTTTTTCCTCATTCTTTTTTTCATCGATAATTTCATAGATAACAATTTTTTTATCACTAGTATTATTTTTATGAACAATAGAAGAATCATCATAGAGAAAAGTAACGATATCATCCGGCGTTTTAACTTTATTCGAATCTGTGTTATTCACATCCTCTTTTTTCTCAATAAAATAAGTACTACCAATAAGAATATCACTTATCTTTATCGGTTCTTTAATTTCAACTACTTCAGCCACATTACTTTTTATATATTTATCCACCAAAAATATCGAGATTGATATTAACAGTAACACTAAAATTGCCAACTGCCTTTTATTGACCTTTGATTTTTCAATAGGTTTTACGAATCGCTCATCGACAATAACATTATCCATTTCAACAGATTGACCTTGAACATTAGCAGACTTTACTATTTTGTTTGCAGCATTCATAAGAATTCGCCTATTTACACTCTCAGCATCTTTCTCAAAAAACAGTTGGATTTTTTAGCTGGTCAATTCTTCTCTTACTATTAACAACATCGCTTTGCCAGCTATTCTCTTCTACAACGATTGGTTTTAATAAAATAATTAATTCAGATTTAACTCGGCTTTGCCCGGTCGTACGAAATAAACTTTTAACAAGGGGAATATCACCTAGAACAGGCCGCTTACCATTAGCATTCATAGATTTTTCCTGCATCAATCCACCTAGAACTATAATTTGGTTATTTTCAGCACGAACAATACTGTCTGACTCTCTAATATCTCGTAAAGCCAGAGGTAGAGAAAACTCACTATCACCAACCGATATGTCTTTCTGCTCTTCTGTAACAGTACTAATCACGGGGTGTATATGTAATATTACCCCGCCATCATCGGATATCTGGGGAGTCACATCCAAAGATATTCCACTGAAAAAAGAAGATAATTCAACTTCAGGATTATTCGTTGTTGATCCAGAAGAAGTTGTTGTTGAATTAGAAACTCCTGTGACAAAAAATCTGTCAGAACCAACACGTATTACTGCTTTTTGGTTATTGACCGTGGATACTCGAGGGCTAGACAGCACTTGAACATCACCTTGAGTTTGTAACAATGATAATAATTGACTGATATCAGTTACTTTAACCAAGGAAGAGAAAATTTCCCCAGTAGCTTCGCTTGCAACAGTTATAGAGTTTGGTGAAGTAAACTCCGAGACGTTATTACCTAATAGCAGTTGTCCGCTGATTTCCCCCCAATTAATACCTGTCTGATAATCTTTACTGAGTGCAATTTCTAAGATTTTTGCTTCGATAATCACTTGTTTTCTAACATTTAATTGTGCCTTTTCCAGAAAATTTCTAACGGAGGCTAACTCATCAGGCATTGCTGTAACAACGACAACACCGGTTTGAGGGTTAACGATAACTCTACTTTTATTTAAACTATTGTTATTAACCTCGCTCGCAGACTCTTCTTGCTGTCTATCTGCACCAATAATTTCAGCAATGGACTGTTTTAATGAAACCCAAAAATCAGTTTCACTGTGTGTTTGAATTCGTGACCCTGGCAGTATTGAGTTTCCAGAACCAATCAGATCAGCTTGTTCAGCGCCATCATTGGAAGAGGCATCCGACTGTGATGATGACTCTATATTACCGGTTAATACACTGGTATCAGAAACACCAACACGTTTTACATCAATGTAATTAATAGGAAATATTTGTGTCCTCAATTTTTTCGAATAAATCGTATAGATACTATTTTCATACTTATAGTCATAGCCATAAATATCGCGTACAACTCGAAGCAACTCATTAATCGTTACTTGTTTAAGGTTTAATGTTATTTCACCTTCAACATCAGGGTGTACTACGATATTTATATTTGTACCCGACATTAAATTAGCAAAAAACAACCTTGCAGGAACATCATTTACAGCAATATCAAAGCGCTTTTTATCTTTCTCTGACAATTTCGCTGAGCTTAAATAGTCATTCGATAATTCTGTCTCTTGCCTTTTCAATGTGCTTGGCTTTTTGTTAATAGCTCTTGATGTCTCCATTTCTGCTTGAACAATGGCATCAGATACAGGAGTCACATCTGGAATTTGTGAGCAAGCAGATAAAAAACAACCTATTAAGAAAACTACAACGATAAACTTCATTTTATTCTGACACCTTTATTGTTAACCACATAAAGATGTAACACTTTCTGTTGCTCATTAGCTGACATAATGACATTGTCGTGATTAATATGGTCTATTCTATAGCGTCCAACTTTCTCTCCTTCTTGGTATTCTTTTTCATCAATAACAGCGATCTTTTTATCAAAACTTATAAACGTCGCCTGTAATACGTATTTTTTAACCGGTGCCTTTAAGGGAGCCGGTTTGACAGAGGTAACTTCTAATATTGGTTCAATGAAAGGAGTTGTTGGATCCCTTAATGGTGACTCACTGGCGATAGCACCTAAGCTAGGATGAAGAAGGACGAATAGAACAGATAATAGCCGCCCCAAATAAACAAACGATTTATGGTTAACTTTAGGCATCTATCACACTCCCTTCAAAAGATAATGTGTAAAGTAACAAACTGATCGCTGCGTCAGGATGCTTATTGACTTTATAGCTTATATCCTGGGTAAATAGACCCCACTTTAAGGACTCAACTTGTTGAAGATAGCGAGTTAAATCGACATAATTACCTTTTAATTGGAGGTGAATTTTGTGTTTATATAACACAATCTCGTCCTGATTTAATTCAGCATCATTGTGTTCTCCCTCACCCTCATCAATTCCTTCATTTATATCGTAGTAATTTTCAATATTGACCACTTCTGTTGGCAATAACTTTAGCTCTTCAACAATTAAGCCTTCATTAGATTCTAAGAGCTCTTTAACAATAACCAACAACTCATCAACAGAGCCAATAATTGAAAAGTAATGGGATAGATCATTATTCAACTGATCCACTTCCCTCTTCACAATAGCAAGTTGGCTATTAAGGGAGGCAATATCAGTAGCATCTATTGATGAGAAAGAATTATTATCAGCACTACTCCTACCAGAAAGGTAAATATTTTCTGCGTGATGTTGCTTAATTTTCTTACTTATTGGAATTTCTAACAAAAAGTACCAAGCCATATACACTATAGATAAAATAGAGCACAGGATTAGAACCCTTTGTCTAAGATCTAAAGCATTATATTGACATTTCACCTGCATATAGCGATTTAAAAAGCTAGTCATTATCAACTTCCCTTAACATTTCAAATTGATAATAACGACTGCCTTTCATTCGGTTAATCACCAACAAACCAAATTCTGTCATTTTTAAAGCACTTTCTTCTTTTAACTGCCCTAAATAATCTGGAATTTTCTCTTTCTTCTTTGCGATACCATTGATGATTAATTCTTCACCACCATCGTATATCGCTATCTCTGAAATTGATATATCTCTATCTGAATATTTACTGATATTAGAAAAGACATCGTAAAAGCTTGCTGAACTAGCACTTCCATTATTTTCATAGACATTTTTTATCCTTTTCTTTTTCCTAACATCCCGTGACAAATTTGAAATCTGTAGCTCCAAATGGTTTTTTTTGCTCATCATCTTATCTATCAGACTATCTTCGGAAGATTCTATATTTTCATCTCCATAGACCGATAAAAGTCTTTCATTTTCTTTTTCCAAAATGGACAAATCCTGATACATCGTTAAATAGTACCCAAGTAGAAAAATCAAGAATAAAAACAGAAAAAAAGCACTATGGTCGAATGACAGCCATATTTTCTTTGGCATAAATTCTACTGAAAATAAGTTGACACTCTGTCTCATCAAGCAGCATCCTGACGCAGTACAGCGCCGCTGATTACAACAGTTTTTTCATCTTCCAAAACGAGTTGACACTCGCGTTCAATGCTGTCGACATTAATACAGGTAATTTTTTGCTGAAAGCTTTCCCGAATAATTGGTGTTATCTTTTCTTCAGTCACAGCACCCGAAAACACTATTTCAGCTGGTGCTGCTTGCCCCATTTGACGTTCATAATAGTCTAGAGAACGCTGTAGCTCTAAAATGATATCGTCTTCGGGCAATTTATCCAAAAATCCTGCGCCGTAATTAATAGAAAATCGTCTTGAAAAATAAAGGTTGCCCTGTTTTACTATAAGTAACTTGCCTTCATCTCTTCTTAAAACAATCAACGCTATTCCTCTATCAATCACAGAATGAGTATCAAGGAAATTTCTATAGGATAATTCTGCAATATCGATGGATTGCAATGACAACCCCAAATCACTCACAAAATTAATCAATAACAAAATATGCTCTTTTTTAGCCACTACGGTGTAAAGCATTTTTTTATCTGGCTGGTGAAATATATCTATTGCTGCGTTTTCAACATCAAAACTAATTAAATCCCGTATTTTCCAGCGCATTGCTTCCTGCAATTCACTCTCAGGGACGTCAGGTGGATCAACTAGCAATAACTGATAATCTTTTTCGCTTAGAACACAATAACAAGGCGCATCACTTAAGTTTTTTTCCTTAATAAACTGGGCTATTTGAACTTTGCAATCATCAATAGAAAATTCAGCTGTTAACTCATGGTGGATAGCCTCCTTAATAACAAAGTTCTTGCTATCTACCTTTCCATTAACCCCCTCTACAACCAATACAGATACACTTTCATCAGAGAATGACAAACCAACGCGTACACTGCTTTTTTTCCGACGGAAAAGGGACAAGATTAAAACTCCAAATAAAGATATAGCTCTGTATACAAGCTTAGCCTCTATTACCTGCAATGCTAGCTATCCCGATGCCCTTAATAATAAAATACTCGTATTAATCAACCCCTTTGCCCTTTCGATGCCAAGCTTTTGACTTTTTTATTAACAGTTCTATAAAGCCAATAATTTCTATATAATCGCCGCCATTGTTTTGACGATATCCCTAAGCTGGCGAGCAACGAAAACAAGCGTTGAAATTTCTCGCTTTTATTGTGGCAACCTACAGTGACCCAGCTATATATTTTCAGCAATTACTTTTATAACGTTGAAATCGCTGCCTTAATCATGATCCAGATTGTTTTAGTTGAACCAGAAATACCCCCTAATACAGGTAATATTATCCGCCTAGCTGCCAATACAGGTTGTACAATTCATCTAATCAAGCCTTTAGGATTCGAGCTGGATGATAAAAAGCTACGTCGTGCCGGGCTAGATTATGATGAATGGGCAACATTAACGGTGCATGATGACTGGGCCTCTTTCTTAAAGACAGGGCAGCCTGGCAGACTATTCGCCATTAGCACAAAGGGAACCAGCTCTTATACTGATATTGAATTCAAAGAAAATGACTGCGTTGTATTTGGCCCGGAAACACGAGGGCTTTCCCCTGAAATTTTACAACACGAAAGTATAGATACTGTACTCCGTATTCCTATGCAGCCCCATAGTCGCAGTATGAACTTATCCAATGCAGCATCCGTTATCGTCTACGAGGCGTGGCGGCAACTAGGTTTTGAAGGCGCCATATAATCACTATGAGTACCGATGCAAAAACAGCCCCTATTGGCCTTTTCTATGGCAGTTCTACCTGCTATACAGAAATGAGCGCCGAAAAAATTCAGCGTTATTTTGGCGAAGATGACTCAGGCAAGAATAAAGTCGATATTTTTAATATCGTTGATGAGCCTATTGCTAACCTGCAACATTATCAACAATTGATTTTAGGCATCCCCACTTGGGACTATGGTGAGCTTCAAGAAGACTGGGAAGATATCTGGGACGATATTGATAGCATTGATTTCAAAGGCAAAACGGTAGCGATCTTCGGCTTAGGCGACCAAATCGGCTACCCTGACTGGTTTCTTGATGCAATGGGCTACCTGCATAATAAAGTACTCTTACAAGGAGCAACCCTGATTGGCTACTGGCCAAATGAAGGTTATACATTTACAGAATCCCAAGCACTAACGGCCGACAAATCACAATTTGTAGGACTTGCTCTGGATGATGAAAATCAATTTGATCAAACAGACCAACGCATAGCAGATTGGTGTGAGCAACTGAAACTATCATTTGTACTATAAACGCTGCAAATGATATGAATAATTCCAGTAAAAAAAATTCAAATAGCCGTGAAAGAGACCCCGAGAAAATTAATTGTACGGCTACTGATTACGTCGAAACCAATTACAACAGCGCTGTCAACTGGGATGAAGAAGGGCAGCCGTTATCAACCGAATTTGACGACATTTATTTTTCTAAAAAAAATGGGCTGGAAGAAAGCCGCTATGTTTTTCTACAGCACAACCATCTAAAAAAACGTTTTACTGAGTTAAGAGAATACGAAACATTTGTTGTAGGTGAAACAGGCTTTGGTACTGGCCTAAACTTTCTTGCCTGCTGGCAACTGTGGCAACAGCACGCACCAGACTCTGCTCGACTAACCTATATTAGCGTCGAAAAATATCCATTACACCCAGATGAGCTAAAACGCTCTCTTACCTTATGGCCAGAATTAACTCCATACCAAGAAGAACTAGTCACAGCATACCGCAACTGCTTTATTGGTCAGGCACTATCGCAGTTTCAAACACTCACCTTTGGCAATATTCGCTTACTATTACTGATTGATGGAGCAGAAACTGGCTTCCAACAGCTCTTAGCAAGCCATCACCCCGAGTTCCATACTCCATTGTGGTTAGGTGTCGACGCATGGTTTTTGGATGGTTTTGCACCCGCTAAAAACCCCGAGATGTGGACAGAAGCATTATTTACTCTGCTCGGAAATCTCAGTAAAAATAACACAACGTTTGCGACCTTTACCGCTGCAGGCCAGGTAAAGCGTAACCTAATCAGCGCAGGTTTTACGGTTGCTAAAGTTCCCGGATTCGCACACAAGCGAGAAATGTTGGTAGGCCACTATACTTCCTCAAAAACAGTGACATCCTCTACAGCAACGGAAAACTTTCCACAACAAAAGACAAAAACAACACACACAAACCTAATTAGTACACCATGGACGGTGCCTAAACATTTTAAAAAGACCAATCGCAATCAATCCATTGCAATTATTGGCGCCGGACTCTCCGGTTGTCATACGGCACATGCATTAGCTAAACGGGGTTTTAAAGTTACCATTATTGATCGTAACAGCACGATTGCAGCAGAGGCATCAGGCAACCCACAAGGTGTTGTTTACGCCAAACTTTCAGCACATAAGCAAATGCTAAGCGAGTTTAATTTAACGGCCATATTATATGCCCAGCAGCACTACAAACACTTCTGGGAAAAAAATCCAGAGCATGGGCAACGCTGTGGTGTCTTGCAGTTAAGTCATACACCTCGCAACAAAAAAGGGCATGAACAAATCGGTCGCCAATTTGAGCATGCTGATTTTATTAATTACCTCAATGCTGAAAGAGCCAGTACGGTAGCTAATCTACCACTAGAGCATAGCGCTTTATTTTTTCCTTACTGTGGCTGGCTAAACCCAATGGAACTTTGCAACTGGCTGCTACTCTCTTCAACCGTTGCTAACCCTATTACTACCGTCAACAATATTCATATTACAAACATGGAGTTGACGAATAATAGGTGGAAATTGACAGGAACAAATAGCAATAAACGCCACGAAACAGAGAATAAAATAAAAGCTGATTATCAATGGCAACAGGAATTTGACCATGTCGTTATCGCTAATGCCAATAGTGCGCGACACTTCAACCAAACAAACTGGTTGCCTACAAAGCCAGTCCGTGGACAAATCACTTATATAGAATCTCAGAGAGTATTAAGGGACTTGCAAACGGTTATCTGTGCTGATGGTTATGTGGCTCCGGCGACTGTCCTGGCCTATCACAGTAATCGTCAACCCTCTCATGCCATTGGCGCCAGCTTTAACTTACATAATCACACCACTGATCTGACTGACGAAGACCACCAAGCTAATATCAACCACCTTACCCAACAGCTAGATCAGGTAGGGGTAGACTCCCCCATTGAGGCAAATGGAGGGCGAGTGGGGTTTCGTTGTACTAGCCCAGATTACCTGCCTTTAGTCGGCTTAGCACCAGATAGCGAGTGTTTTGAGAATGATTTTAAAGCTCTTAGTCATAACGCACGCACGATAGTCTCTCAGCCAGGACAATATCTACCAGGCCTCTACCTGAATATTGCACATGGCTCACGAGGCCTTGCCTATACCCCTATCGCAGCCGAATTACTTGCCAGCATCATTGCAGGGGAACCAAGCCCTATGCCCCAAGCTATGGTCAATGCTTTAAACCCTGCCCGCTTTTTGATTCGTGATCTTATACGTACAAACCTCTGATATTCCTGTATTTCGATAAACATACGCTTCCCACGATTATTTAGCGCACCTTCTAGAAAAACAGTTAATACCATCTATACTTTATGAAGTTAACCAACCAATAGAGTAATTTGCCATGCTACTTAGTCGCCGTCGCAATTTGGCTTTCACGCCTCATGATACCAGCAGTGTCCACAACTATTATGAGCGACTTGTCACTGAAGCCATATCAAGCCAGGAGCCTCGTGCTAATACCGATTATGATTTTATGGACGATGTTGCCTGTGTTGCACTAAATCACCTACCACCACGCTACATACGTCACGACGTGGATATGAGCTTTTATCTTTCACCTGTTGAACATGAAGAAATTCAGAAAAAGGTTCACAAAGCTGTAAAAAATGCTATTGAGTTTGTTAAAACACGAGAGCAGGCGAAACGAGATATTCTTGAAGGCAAACCCGAAGAACAGAACGATGGGCTAGAACATTAACTGTACCCTAGCGGAAAGAAATAAAATCCCCTAGACTGGCGTTTTTTCTCAGGAAACGCCATTGAAACTCCACGCACTACTTTTAACCTGCACTACCTATTTTATATTGGGGTACTCTGGTGCCGCTTATTCTAATTTATATTCTTCTGATAATAAAAATAGCAATGCCCCCTTTCTAGATGCACCTACGGTAAAAGCTCAAACACTGGAAACTCACAAACATAATTCGAATTGGTTTACCCAAGGCCTGTATTTTGATAATGATGGCTTTTTCATCAGCAGTGGTCTTTATGGAAAATCACTTTTGATATATCAAAGTAAAAAGAAAAACCTGCGCTATAACCTTCCCAAAAAATATTTTGCAGAGGGCCTGACTGTTATAGATGACACGCTGTATTTACTGACTTGGAAAGAAAATACTGTTTTAATTTTTGATAAGAAAACATTCCAACAAAAAGGAAAATTTACCTATAAAGGCGAAGGCTGGGGCCTGACTCATACCGATAAGGAATTTATTATGAGTAATGGTAGCAATCAGTTACTATTCCGAGATATAGACACCTTTAAGATGAATCGTACAGTTGTCGTCAAAGGTCTTAATTATATCAACGAATTAGAATATGTTGATGGCATTATTTGGGCTAATCGTTGGTATGACGACCATCTCTACGCCATTGATGGGAACAGTGGCTGCTTGCTCAAAAAAATTAATGTCCAACACTTACGCAGGCAAGCGAGTAAACCGGACAATAAAAATATTACTAATGGTATTGCTTATGATCCTGAGAAAAAAGGGTTATGGGTAACAGGTAAGTATTGGTCGAAAAAGTTTTTAATCCAATTACCGAAAATTCAACCCAGCAACTGCTAAGAATTTATTACTTATATTATGCATTTAATTCATCAATAATATGCTGGATTTTATGTAAGGTCGCTATACTCTCTTGAAGAGTCGATTGCCCTATCGCTTCATAAAGAATGACATCCAAATCCGCCAGCAGCTGCCTGGAGTCTGACATCAACTGCTCTCCCACCTTGGTGAATATAATTCGCTTTTGCTTCCCTGTTGCTTCCAGTTGTTCAAGGTAACCCACCTGACATAAAGATTTAACCGTTTTAGCCACCATTTGTCTGGATACGTTAAGGTTTCTAGCGATATCTGACCCATAATTTTCTCCGCATTCAAGCGCACTAAGAAAGTTAAGAACAGAAGGCGTCACAGATTCATATCCCTTGGCTTTTAATGAGACAGACAAGTAACGTGAGATATTTTCATTAACAGCAGCAGCCCCAAACACTAATTTTAGTGATTGGCTCTCTACCATTGGAACACCCTTTTTAGTCAACCTAGTTGACATAAATACAACCTTACTGTAAATTAATGTCAACTTAGTTTACATTGGAGATGCACAATGGTCACGCTAAAACACGCTTTACAACTAAATTCGCTTAGCTGTATGAGTTTTGGGATGATTTTTACTGTATTCCCAACCACCGTATCGGTATTCTTAAGTAATGATAACCCAGCCCCTACTCTTGTTATCTTAGTATTAGGTATTGGTTTAACGTTACATGGCATTCATCTTTTATGGGCATCCCAGCAAGCCATAGTGAACAAGGGTTTAATACAGTATTTTTCAGCAGGCGATTTTTTATGGGTATTAGCAACGCTTATGTTAATTACCTTTAAGGTTTGGGTTACAACACTATACGGAGTAATGGCAGCGCTATTAGTTGCTATTGCCGTTGGTATGCTAGGTATAGCACAGCTAACAAAAACTCCAGCTCCGGAAAGCTAGATTGAAGCAAGTCGGTCTAAAAAGAATCTTGCTGCAGCGACATTAATTATGCGTGAGAGAGGCTTTGGAAATTCTGCTTTTCATTAATAGTAACACTTGCCAATTGTTGGCCAGCATTCTGTTTTTCAAGGCATTTTTTTTCAAGGCAATAGGCGTAACTCAAAAAACCCATTACGAAAACAGCCAAAGGCGTGAGTGAAGCCAGCAGTAAAATATTGTTAATATCCATAGAAAGCAACCTTATGTATATTGTGTGTAATTCGTACAGTGCATAGTAATAGTAATGGATAAAATTTATTCTGCAGCCACTAGCTACTTATTTTGTGACTAAATTCCGTTAATAGTTTTCACTGATAAAAGGGATCAACGAATAGCTTCTTTTTACACAATTATCGATAACTTACAGGTATAAAGTTAGATTGATATGGCTAGCTTTTCTTTTTCTTAATAACCAAAATAAATAATAGATAAAACACTTAATTTTTATCGTTAACAAGGTTTGAGCAATCAAATATAAAGCAAAGAGCGGCAATAAAAGCGATAAAGATATCTTACATCCAATGACACCCTTTACTTTTTTAAACAGACTATACTAGCCCTTTGGCAGGATAACAGTATCTATAACGTGAATAATGCCATTGCTGGCTTCAATATCAGCACTGACAACTTGTGCTCCATCGACAAAAACGTTGCCATTTTTCACCTCGATTTTTACATTTTGACCCTGTACTGTTTTTGCTTCTGATAGTTTTACAACATCTGCAGCGGTTACTTTCCCTGCAACAACATGGTAAGTCAGTACATTAGCTAATGCCGATTTATCTGCCAACAAACTATCTAACGTTTCACCCGGGACTTTGTCAAAAGCAGCATCACTAGGTGCAAATACAGTAAAAGGACCATCACCTTTCAGCGTTTCAACTAAATCAGCTGCTTTCACAGCAGTTACTAGGGTGTTAAAACTACCTGCATTAACAGCCGTATCAACAATATCTTTTTTATTATAGTTACCTGCGACAACAGCCGTTACTAGCGAAATAGAAAGAACTAACATAGCAATAATAGATTGATAAATTTTCATAAAAGCCTCGATATAATTTTAAAATTTAATTAGCTGTCCCAATACATCAAGAACACAAGGTAATACGGTCAACCTTCAATTTGGATCAAACAAATAAATGATAATTAATTTATTTCAAAAAAATAAAACCAATATAGTGTATAGAACGTATTATCATAAGTTAAAAATAAAACAGACTGTTGAAATGAAAATAATTATATGAATTTATCTATGTAAAAAAATTAGAATAAACTTAAGAGGGTATTAATTTAATGAATTTGTAAAACCGCATGACTAAAAATATAAAACGTTCAGCATAGATCAGATTACCAACACATTTTTATTTGTATAATTAAAAATAAATATTTTTATTATGCACTAGTAATTTTAGAAAAATTATTATTTTACTTAGTATTGAATCCCTATTTAACTTTTACAACATATCATGCTCCACAACATGATCAGAAACTCTAAAACGTTATGAGGTTTAGCTTTTGAAAGTCACCGCAGTTTATATTTCCTTATATAAACACAATCTTTTAATGAACAAAAGATATACTTATAAACCGATGACTTAACTACTCAATATTGATAAGCTACATCTCTTCTGTTCAAAAAACAACCTTGTCACAACTATAAAAGATGTTTATCATGATCGCTAATAAGCGTATCTATGGCAGCAGCTTGATAATAATGAATAAAGGCTTTGCCACATTTACCGCTTCATAAGCACTAAGTTTATAATTTAGAATAAAAAACTTATGCTAATTTTTTCTGTCTACGAACTATCTTCTGCAGTGGAATAGAGGTATGTATGACGATATTGATCAAAAAATATCAAGGCCAGTCCAGCAATAATTTCATTTACTTTACGGGGGTTGTCATCACTGGTGTTATAGTGCTTGCGGCTTATTGGTATATGCCTGGTGGCGAAGAAAAAATAGATGAAATCATTTCTACAATATCTCCAACCGAAGAAACACTAGAAATTAACCCAAACAGTGAAACCTTAAGCGCATTTGCTCAAGATACAACTGAGCCATCTAAAGAAGCATTAGACTCACTACCAGAGCCTCCACCGATTCCACAAACTGAAGCCAGCACACCGCTACCGGTACTCTATGAAAGTGATCCAGTAGTCGTTGCGAGTTTAGGCCCTTTAAACTCGTCGCAACAGTTATTACCTTTACTAACCTCTCAAGATATTTTGAGGAAAACTGTACGCGCCGTTTATGCCTTAAGTAAAGGTAGCTTAGTTAAAGACCATCGACCTATTAGCTCACCTAAAAGCTCATTTAAAGCCAAAAAAATTATTACTAAAAAAGCACCAGAAGAATCAAGCTACACCATCGCTGAGAATAACTATCAGCGATATACCCCCTATATTAATATACTTACAGGCAGTGATAGTAAAACGGTTGCAAAGCTTTATCAGTTATATTTACCCTTATTACAACAAGCTTATGAGGAATTAGGCTCTCGCCAATCTAATTTTCATCAAATAACGATTCAAGCCATTGACGTTTTACTAAGCACACCGAAAGTAAGCGATAAGGTTCAACTAACGAGTTCATCGGTTGCTTATAAATTTAAAGACAAGTATTTAGAAAACCTCCCCCCCGCACAGAAGTTGATGGTGCGTATAGGTAATAAAAACCGCAGTAAAGTAGAAGCTTGGATTATTGAATTTAAAAATGAATTACTCAAAATGGGGTAAAACAGACGTCATTAAATCGTTTAAAAGACACTTTACATTATCACTTCGATTTCGCTTTCTAATTTGTCATAATATTCAAGGCAACGCTGGCAAGCACCATCCGATTCCACCCATTCAGGATGTTCTTGCTTGATCATATTGATCACGATATCTTCCAATTCTTGATTTAGCCTCTGTGCTTCAGTACCGCATAATTTACATGCTTTCATCTTCTTTATCTCTTGAATCGATTAAAGATCCCTACCTTCACTACTGCCAATCACCATCAATAATAATTGAGTTATAGATTCGAGCTTACTGCGTTAAAAAAGTTCTTATATGAGCTCCTAAAACACTAATGATTGCGTATGTATAATCAAAATATATAATAGTTAGGGTTCCGATATAACCTAGCTGACTTAACACTATCCAGGCTTACTACCTATGCCCAAAACATACCGTAATATCGTCATACTGACAGGTGCTGGCATTTCAGCAGAATCTGGAATTAAAACCTTTAGAGCTGCCGATGGTTTGTGGGAAGACCATAGGGTAGAAGATGTAGCGACTCCTGAGGGCTTCATTCAAGATCCGTATCTGGTACACCGCTTTTATAATGAACGACGCCAGCATTTACTTAACGGTATAGAACCTAACGCCGCCCATCTGGCCTTGGCTTCTCTCAGCCAACAGAAACAGCAAGAAAAGGATGGGCAAGTCACCTTGGTCACTCAAAATATTGATAATCTTCATCAACGAGCTGGCAGCAAACCCATTTTCCCCATGCACGGTGAACTATTAAAAATTCGCTGTCAGCAAACCGGAGAATTGTTCGATTGCCATGAAGATACGTCACCAGAAGACCACTGTCCTTGCTGTGATATTGCAGGCAATTTACGCCCTCATATTGTCTGGTTTGGCGAAATGCCTTTGTATATGAATGAGATAGAACGAGTACTTAGCCAATGTGACTTATTTGTTGCCATTGGCACTTCTGGCAATGTTTACCCAGCAGCTGGCTTTTTTGAGACTGCTAAGCATTTTGGCGCCCATACCGTGGAACTAAACCTGGAACCCTCTGTTACAGCCTCTAGATTTGATGAACAGTACTACGGCCCAGCGACGGAGCTTGTTCCCTGGTTTTTTGAGTCGCTTAATTAAGGAACCTCTGATTAACCTCGGATAACTTCTGGCCGACAGGCGTTGCCGAGATCAAGGCGTCTCTTGTAGGTAATGTCTAGACCTTGGCAAAAGAAACAACGCCGAGATCGGTAACGCCTGCTGGCCCCACAGGGCGTGGCTAACATGCGCTTATGCTGTGTTGAGCTTCTTGCTAAGGGCGAAGGCCATTGCCTACAGGACGTAGGTAATGAGCGATAGCAGGAGCGGTAGCGTTAGCAGAAAAGCCCGCCTTGCCCTCCATGGACGGAGGGTACATTGAAAACGCAGGAGCATTTTTCAAGTGCCTAAGCGCATGTTAGACTCACGCAGAAGTCATTCGAGGTTAATCAGAGATTCCTAAAGTATGTAGTCATCAATTCGTTTGATTTGTTCTACAGTGAACCACGCTTCTCTGGTATGATTGCCCGCCTTCAATACCCTTAATATTATAAACTCAATTGGCACCTGTACTATGCTATCTGGCGATATCCTCTCCCAACTTAACACCCTTAAAAAAGAAATCCGTGCCAGTAAAGATACGGCTCAGGGCACCGTTCGCGGAACCACTGGTCGCTACGGTTTTGTAACCCTTGATGATGGCCGTGATGCATTCCTTAAACCGGAGTTAATGGATCGAGTCTTTCATGGAGATAGGATTGAGGTCACGGTTGAAACCAAGACCACGGAAAACGATAAAGAGCAATACGAAGCCAAAATTGAAAAGCTGATCCACTCCCCTTTAAAGCAATTAGCAGGGCGTTACTGTATTAGAGGCAAAGGACATTTTGTTGTTGTCGAACATCAACAACATAGTCGCTGGATATTTATACCACCTAAAGCTAGGGCCAATGCCAAAGATGGCCACTATGTTACAGCACGAATTACACAGCACCCCTATGAAACAGGTAAAGCTCAAGCCAGAATCATGGGCGATATAGGTACTGAAACCAATGTCGATACTGCCAAAAAATATACACTGGCAATGCTCCAATTATTTGATAACTTCCCGAAAGAGATACTAGAGCAAGCAAAAGGCTTACATGCACTACCTGTCGTACCCGATGATATACATGATAAGAAAGCCCAAGGGGCAAATCCGCGGGTAGACCTTCGAGACCGCTCATTTATTACCATAGATTCTGCGGGCACTCGAGATATGGATGATGCTTTAGCTATAGAAACAACCGATGATGGCTGGCAATTATCCGTAGCAATAGCCGACCCTGGCAGCGAAATCGAAGCCAATTCAACATTAGATAATATCGCACTGCGTCGAGCTCACACTCTATACTTACCTGGCAAACCCGTTCCTATGCTGCCAGAGTTGCTGTCTACAGAAAGATACTCTCTTCTACCAGAAAAAGACCGGCTTGCACTTGTTGTAATACTTAGCATCGATACATCTGGAAAAGTTGCTGATTATCAATTCGAATCGGCAGTCATACAATCAAAAGCCAAATTGAGTTATCAGCAAGTGAGTGCTTCATTAAATAATGAGCCCTATACTGCTGCTCCACACCTCACTGATATAACGCCTTTTAAAGAGCAATTAGAAACACTAAAACAGTGTACAGATGCCTTAAATAGCTACCGTAGTTATCACCAGCTGGTAACTCCGAATCGTGACGACTTTGCTCTCTTACTGAACCAGTCAGGAAAACTGGAATCCATCGAAAAAATAGAACGAACCGATGCGCATACCATCGTTGAAGAATCGATGATTATCACCAATCAATGCGCAGGTGAGTTTTTAGCAAAAGCCCAGACAGGGCTATTCATTTCTCAACCGGGCTACCGAGATGAGCGCCGTGATGATATTACAAAGTTAATTTCAGAGAAGCTGGGAGAAGAAAACGTAGGGGACACTGCAAAGCTTGATGATTACATAAAGATTATCCGACAGCTTCAAAATGATGATACATGCAAAATTTTATTTGCTAAACAACAACGTTTTCAGCAAGCAAGTGAACCTTCGTTAACACCGGCCCCACATTTTGGCTTAGGCACAACTTATTATGCAACGATCACCTCGCCTATTCGCCGATACCAAGATTTATACAACCAACGCATGATTCATAAAACGTTGGAAAAGAAAAAACCTGTCACCCTCAGAAATAAACAGGTCGATAAATTAAAAGAAGCGATCACTAACAATAGAAGTGCCTCAAGGTTGATGGAGCAATGGTTAATTGCTGATTACATGAAGGATAAGATCGGGCAAACCTTCAAAGCCTATATTGCCTTGCTTACGAATCAAGGTATTGGTGTTCGCTTACACGATACCGGCGTGGAAGGCTTTATTGTTGGCATAAAAGCAGATAAAAGTAACCCGGATGCTGCTTATGACAAGATATCATTCAATAATCAACGAATGGAATTAACCTGGAATGGTACAGAGTTATTTTTAGATCAGGATGTAGAGGTAACATTAACCTCAGTTGATATGGATAAGAAAAAACTGGAGTTTGATTGGGTTAACCGGCCCTAGGCTGTATGTATTTAAAAAATTATTCTAATGAATAAGCTCTACCCTAGTTAGCGAACAATTTGCGACATGACATAAGCGTAAATTAACAATTTAGTTGATTCATTAACTTCCTTGAATTGAATACCATAACTGAATTGGCCTTCTGTTTCTGAGGTAGAGCGTATAACTCCATCCAATTGAAGTATTTTTTCTGTATCTAATACTTTAATCTTAGTGGTAATAGAAATCTCTTCTTGCTCTTCACCTAAAAATTCCTTACTCAATAATTTTAAGCCATCAATACTCAAATTATTAATCAATGCCGATTGATTTTTCTTACGATATTCCTCATAAGAATTAACCGAACAAATTAGGTTAACATTCGCTCGTATATTATTGCGAACTTCACCGATTTCCATTTGTTCAGGAATGGCCAAAAATAAATGAGGAAAAGGAGCGATCGATGTATGATTTATTTTTGTCCGAAAGGCACAAGCACAATTCAAATGATTAACAAAGAAACGTACAACAACCTGACTGTCTTTTTTACAGGCGATAGGCTTACCACCCTGTAGGGGTGTCGATACAATTATATTGTGAGTTTGATGACCCAAAAAAAGGCTCAGCCCTTTTAAAGAGCTATATTGTTCCGAGCGTAGGTCTAGTTTTGTTCCAGGAAGGAGCTTTAAATCATCAAATTTCAGATCATTGTCCAATTATAAACCCTTATCATTCCAGTTTTTAAGTATGAAAAGCTTTTCAGATATATCAAGAATAGCAATATCAACCAGCTAATAAAGCTTCAATAGCTGTGACCATTGGCTTCATGAAATATTTTTCTTCTGGCATCACAGCAATAGTAAACCCAGCCTGCTCTAACTGATCAGCAACAACTGGGCCAACAGCTACAATTTTAGCTTGTTTTAAGCCATTTTCCAGCGAATGCGACATATCGAGCTTGTTAGCAACGCCCTCAAGCCGCTGGTATTGTGCTTTACTGGTAAAACAAATAATGTCTACTTGCCCTTGCGACAAGCGCTCAATCAATTCCACTACCTGATCTGTTTCTACATCGGAAGCATAGACATAGGGTGCAACAATGTTGTAATCCACTTTTCTATGTTTTAAATAATCCTGTAATTTATTATTGGGGTCTTCTCCATACAACTGAACAGCTAGGCGTTTCTCATTTAAATCTATCGCATCTAATGATTGAATCATTCCATCTGTTGTTGGTTGTAAGGCCAATTCATCCGCCTGTAAATCCAGCGTTTTTAAAATGCGATTTGGCTTCGGCCCACGTGCCAATTTATAGACCTTAGCTAAAGCCAACTTCCAATCATTTTCGATTCCAGCTCTTTCTGCAAAGCCAGTCAGGCGCTTAATCCCTTCACCAGTTAATATCAACAACATATCGGGTGGTGAGTCAATAAACTGCCGCAACCACTGCTCTACTAAGTCTACTTTGGGGCTATCATGAATAGATACCAAGGGGCATCGAAAAACGTTAGCGCCTCTTTTTTCGAAGAGGTTAGCCAACACATCTAGTTGCCGACTTTCCGGTAGTGCAATATTTAAGTTGGTAAAACTTTGCTTAATAGAAGAAGATTCCATAAAAATCCGTCGTTATTACATTAATCTGAAGAGTTAAGAATGCGCACTTCCCGTTGAGGGTAAGGAATTTCAATAAAGTGCTCTTTTAATACATCCCATATTATCAACATTAAATCAGCATCGACACGGCTCTTACCATCATCAATACCTTCTATCCAGTACTCGACTAGAATATCAACACCGGAATCACCAAAACCATTGATTTCGACATCCGGCCATTCTTCTTCTGGGATATCATCACCACTAAGTACTTGTGGATGACTGGCAATAGCCTCTTTAAGAATGGGAAATAGCGTGTGAAAATCTGTTTTATAAGACAACTGAAATTCAAGCGAATACCGCTGCTTAATGTCTTTGTGTGTCCAATTAGTAAAGCTAGTTGTAATAAAAGTTTCATTAGGTACAACAATATCTTTACCGTCAAATGTTTCTAAAGTGGCAGAACGCATACCCAACTCTCGAATCGTACCACTGCGCCCATCCTCTAATTCAACATAATCGCCCACGAGAAGAGAGCGATCCATTAGCAAAATAATACCTGATATAAAATTAGACGCGATCGCTTGCAAACCAAAGCCTAAGCCAACACCAACCGCACCACCAAATACTGCTAGAGTCGTTAAACTAATACCCATTATTTGCAGCAACACAAAGAAGATTACAACAAGTAACAACACTTCAAATAATTTGGCAAACACTTCTCGAGTACCAACATCGATTTCTTCTTGGCGACGTATCAGTTGCTGGCCAAAATTATTAGAGACTCTCCCTAACCAAAAAAGAATAAGCCCAAAGAATAATGTCCTGAGTATTCCATAGGCAGAAAACTGGATGTTACCTATATCAATAGCAATCGTATCCAGGTAGGCAATTGTAGGCTCTAACCAACCAAATACTTGCAATACAGCAATAGGCATCACAGTCCATTTAAAAAATACTTTTAATAATGGACTGACAATAAAATTAGAAATTAATGTATAAAATGTAACGAGGACCGCGATACCTTGAACCAGCTGAACCAACCAACTTTGTTGAACTAAGGTCCGACTAAGCTCTGCTGCTATGGCTAAGGCCAGGATCACCATTAGCGGGGTAACCAAACCCTTAAAACGATAAACCCATGTTTTAAAACCTAGTCCCGAATCTTGTTCCGGCGGCTCACGTAATAAGGGGGAAGACTTAACAATCCACTTAGCAATAGAATAGGCAATTAAAATCGCAACAAAAATTAAACCACACTGGGCATAAAATTGTGGGCTGGTAAACCAATCAATGATATTTTGCAATAATGTTTGAGCATATGATTGAAGTTCAGCAAGGTCCATACTTATTCTCCCAATAGAAAAGGTATTATTATTAATGTTTTCTTACGTTGAATAACTATTATCCGTTATTATAAATCAAATGGAATCGATATGGATTCGACATAAGCCATACCAAACCACAATTGCAGCCAAGAAAACAGTAAATGAACTGACAACAAATAACAACTGCGCACTGATATCCCATAAAAACCCACTGGTCACAGCACCTAATGCCCCTCCAATACCAAAGCCTATAGCACTATATAAAGCTTGCCCTTGACCAGCATTAGGGCCATGAAAAAAACGCCGAATCAATTCGATACAACCGGCATGAGCAGCACCAAAACTGAGAGCATGGATAGTTTGCGCAGCAATCATAATCACTACATTATCTGCAAAAAAAGCAATCATTAGCCAACGCAAAGCCGTTAGCAATAAACTCCAAAAAAGTATGTTTGCGACATTAATTTTTGACATAATTCGGTGCATGAAAAGAAATAAAATCACTTCACAAAAAACACCCAAGGCCCATAATAAGCCTATACTCGTACGCGTATAACCATGACTTTCAAGGTGTAAACTAAAGAAGCTGTAGTACCCACCAAAGCTGAACTGCAATAAAAAAGCAGCGGTAAAAAAAGCAATAACGGCCGGCTTTTTAAATAACAACAACCAATGTATATGATCGTGATGATGTGCTCTACCTGGAGGTTCTTTCACAACCAAAGTACTCAACCAGATAAAAAGCAAGAATGTCCAGCTGATAGGTATTAAATACTGGATAGAAAAATGGTCAAACAACCAACCTAATATCACTACTGAAGCAATAAAACCAACAGAGCCCCAAACACGCACTTGGCTATATCGATAGCTATCTTCATGAAGGTATTGAATTGTCACAGTATCGAACTGTGAAAGAACAGCATTCCAAAAAAAGCTATAAAGAAAAGTAATCAATAAAATAGGAATTAATGATTGCCAATAAAATAAACCGCCAAAACACATCATCGCGACAAAACTGCCAATAGAGATAATGCGTAAACGCCGGCCAGTGCGATCACATAACCACCCCCATAGATTAGGGGCAACTATTTTGGTCCCCATTAACACTCCATTAACAGCACCGATTGCTTGGGCTGTTAACCCGATATCTTTGAGGTACAAGCTCAGGTAAGGGCTAAGGGCACCCACTAAGGCAAAATAAAAAAAGTAGAAGCTGGATAAGCGCCAATAAGGAATGCCAGCAATCACTTTTATTTACCTACTTTAAATAGCAAGTTACGCTTGAGGAGGAATAACAGGTATATTGTGTTTTATATCACCATTTTGTCCGCGATGGCGTAATACATGATCCATTAAGACCAATGCAACCATTGCTTCAGCAATCGGCGTTGCGCGAATGCCGACACAAGGGTCATGTCGCCCTTTAGTCACAATATCAACAGGGTTCCCATGGACGTCGATGCTACGGCCGGGAATATGTAAACTGGATGTTGGCTTTAATGCAATATGCGCAATCAAGTCCTGCCCTGTTGAAATACCCCCTAGAACACCACCGGCATTATTGGATAAAAAACCTTCAGGTACGATTTCATCGCGATGCTCGGTACCTTTTTGTTCAATCGAATCAAAACCTGCACCAATTTCAACACCTTTAACAGCATTAATACTCATTAAAGCATGAGCTAACTCTGCATCGAGGCGATCAAATATGGGCTCACCCAAGCCCGGAACCATTCCCGTCGCGACAACGGAAATTTTAGCTCCCACAGAATTCCCTTCTTTCCTCAGAGCCTGCATATAACTTTCCATTTCGGGCACTTTTGCCGAATCAGGAGAAAAAAACGGGTTATTTTCTACTTCGTCCCAATCCCATTGCTCGATGGGCAGTTCGGTTTTAACCGGACCTAATTGCGTTAAACAACCACGAATAAGAATACCTAGCTCCTGCTGTAAATACTTCTTCGCAATGGCGCCGGCGGCAACACGCATGGCCGTTTCTCGAGCGGAAGAGCGGCCACCACCACGGTAATCTCTGACTCCATATTTTTGCATATAGGGGTAATCAGCATGGGCAGGGCGAAATTGATCCTTGATATTGCCATAATCCTTGGAGCGCTGATCAGTATTTTCAATCAACAGGCCTATCGGCGTACCGGTGGTTTTACCTTCAAAAACACCCGAAAGAATCTTGACTTGGTCCGGCTCACGACGCTGGGTTTCAAACTTATTTTTACCAGGACGACGGCGATCTAAATCACCTTGTAAATCAGCCTCTGTCAATTCAAGGCCTGGAGGACAACCATCAACAATGCAGCCTAGCGCCAAACCATGACTTTCACCAAAGGTGGTAGTGGTAAATAATTTCCCAAAGGTATTTCCTGACATAATATCAACCGAACTGAATGCTTACTTGGCGCCAACTATGCACCGCAATGTAAATAAATGAGAGAGGATTATACGTGAATTAAACGAACATCGCTTGATACATCAATAACTCTTCCCGAGTCATAACAAATACGCCATGGCCACCCTGCTCAAATTCCAGCCATAAAAAAGGCACTTCAAGGAAAGCAGCTTCAAGGTTAACCCAGCTATTTCCCACTTCAATAATCATTACACCTTGCTCGGTTAAATGATCAGAAGCTTCACGCAATAGGCGCCGGGTGAAATCCAGACCATCATCACCGGAAGCCAAACCTAATGCAGGTTCCGCCTGATATTCTTCAGGCATTGCGGCTAAATCATTAGCATCGACATAGGGAGGATTGGAAACGATGAGATCAAATCTCTGATCATCTAGGCCGTCAAAAAGGTCAGAAGTGATTGCCTTAACTCGCCCGCCCAGAGAGTGTTTATTAATATTTTGATTAGCAATGGCAATAGCTTCTGGGGAGATATCACTCAAGGTAACATTAGCATCTTCGATCATCAATGAACTGGCAATACCGATACAGCCACTACCTGTACATAAGTCTAAAATACGAGGTTGTTGTACTGCCAACCATGGTTGAAAACCATTAACGATCAACTCTGCCAGAGGCGAACGTGGCACTAAAACATCTTGGCTTACAATAAACGGGTACCCTGCAAACCATGCTTCTCCGGTTAGATACGCGGCAGGAATTCGCTCTTTGATACGGCGCTGAAACAATGAATTAATCGCACAATAATCTGCTTCATTAATCTGGCTTTGGAGAATGCTTTCATCACAGTCCCAAGATAAACCTAATTGATAAAACACTAACCACAGAGCTTCATCGGCAGCATTATCAGTGCCATGACCAAAAAATAATTTGGCATCGATAAATAATTGTTCACCTTGATCAATACAATCTTGAATAGAGTATTCGGTAAATTCTACGGACAACGTTTTACCCTTTAGAAGCCGGCGTTAGCACAATTATTTCGGTATGCGCGTAAACCCGACGATTACCACGCCTGACAACATATAGAGTGGCATATTCTACTTCACTCAATTGATATGTCGTATAAAACTGGTACTGATCTAACCCGTATAATTGCTTAATACGGAAATGATTATTGGCCCAGATATTACTCTCACCACATTTTCTACGTTCACAACGGTATAGAACCTTTGCATCTTCAGGGATTTGACTTTGATAAAACTCAAATACTTCTTGCTCATCAAAGCCTGATGCCAATTCATGGGTTTCCTTAAAGACTTCGCCTTTCAAACGTATAACATCTTTAGGCCTCCAGCGATTCTGTCGTTTCTCGTATGGACTTAAAGCCAGCTGATAGCTTTGAACGACCAGCTGGTCTTTTACAAAAATTTTAGCTTGATCATAAGGTAAAAATTGTAATGAAGGTAATTGCGGCTGTGTGCTATCTGCCAAGGCTTGAGAACTAATCAGATATAAAAATACTAGTAAAAGACTATACAATTTATTCATCAAAAACAAAATCCTGAATCGATTGTGCAACATCGGTAGCAGCAGATTCCATATGTAAATAATGTCCATCATCAAATTCTTGTACGTTAGCATCTAACTGGTCGATCAATTGATTCAACATGATGTCATAATCAGAACCCGACTTAATCAAAGGCTTTAAACCTTGCTCACCTAACAAAATTAATGTCTTTGCAGTGATATTACTAACAAACCCTTGTATATGCTCTACTGTTAACGCGACATTGGAAGGCGCCCATAGTTTTCCATCGGCATGCCAGTGAAACCCTTGCTCTAAATGGCTTAAACCCCGAGAGGCCAGGAGTTTAGCTGTTGCTTTAGTTACTTTACCAAACTCACTCTTACAACGCGCATCAATAGCAGCGTCATAGGTTGGATAGCAAGAGAGCTTTCTTTTCAGGCGCCGTTGAATTTCCTGAATACTTTTTATCATTCTTTCTGGCGCTAATTCAGCCTTAACAGGTGGTGGTGCCATCGCATCTAACAAAATAAGGTGGGAAATGCGCTCGGGAAATATTGCAGCAGCAAGCAAAGACATCATAGCGCCCCGGGAATGACCAATGAGTACAAACTTCTCCCACCCCATAGCATCCGCCATCGCATAAATCGCCATAATTTCAGACCAGACGGGGTAATCATTTAAACCTTTGTAGTGGTCACTCTTACCGTGTCCAGCCAAATCAGGGGCTAATAGATGGATACCATTAAGTAATGGTGCCATGACATCGAAGCTGGCACTGTTATCTAGCCAACCATGTATTGCCACAGCAGGTATTTGGCCTTCACTTCCCCATGTTTGCCCTATATAACGAAAGTCGTTAAAGAAAAATTCTGACTCTGAGGCAATGCGCTTACTATCCGCTTTCATTGGATACATGGTTCTCTTAACCGGTTATTCTGGCTGATGTAACCAGAGCAAGTCCCCACAGCCATTCATCATGACATCAGTTTCAATACAGGCAATCGCTGATGTTCCCATACGATGCCTACCCGTTTCTAAGCCTGCCAAACGGTCAACCAGCGTGCCTAATAGTGGCTGATGGCTAACGATGAGTATTGTTTTTTCTGTATCTCGAAGGGCCGTTAGAATCTTGTCAGGATTATCTGTCGGGGTTAAGAAGTCATGGGTAGTTATCGGCTTGTGAATACGCTCTGAGACCAATTGTGCTGTCTGCTGAGCTCGCACATAGGGACTTGCCCAAATCTCATCCACGATGCTTAAATCCTGTTGGCAACGCGAAACCGTCTCAATGACATCTTCTCGACCATCGAGGGTCAATTGCCGAGCCATATCAGACTCAGCTTGGGTCGTCGCCTCACCATGGCGCATAAAAAAAGCATGCATAAATCAAAGCCTGTTAATAATTTTTATACAGTGGACTTGTCAGTCCTCTTTTTCACTCTCTGGCCAATCAGCAAAAGGGAAAGGCTTATCTTCACTGTTGTAGGTTAAGAATCGTAATATCTGATAAATATACTGAGCGGCACTGCTACCGAACTTACGTAGTTTATCATTACCTTCACCAGTTACCAGCGCCCATATAAATTGCAATAACACCAGTGCTGTAACCACATAGCTAATAATTCCTAAAATAAAGGCGAATAGCAACATAAAAACGAATCTAAGCCAGTGGTCGGTGGATAAAAGTCGTTCACTCCAGCTAGGTTCAACCGTTTCTACTATTTCTGCTTCAACACCCTTTGGCTCAACTATCGTTGAATCACGCTTTTCAGAGTTATCACTGTCATCTGTTTTATCATTCATCGTATCGCTCCCGTAAAATCTACGTCGCTATTTTGTTCACTCATCATCAATTGCTTAATAATACTGTCCGCAGACGCACCCTCAAACAATAATGCGTGCAATGCAGCCACTAAGGGCATATAAACCTGTAATTCCTCTGCCTTATTCTTTACTAACCGTAAGGTATTGACACCTTCTACAACTTGGCCAACGCTCTTCATTGCGGTCGTCAAGGACTTACCCTGGCCCATGGCATAGCCCACTCGATAATTTCGGCTCAAATCAGAATTACAAGTCAAAATAAGGTCCCCAACCCCTGCCAAACCTAGAAACGTCATAGGGTCTGCACCTAGAGCATGGGCAAAACGCCCCATTTCAGCCAATGCACGAGTCATCAGTAATGCCAATGTATTCTGCCCATAATCCCTGGCATGAGCCATCCCGGCAATAATGGCATAGATATTCTTCAACGCTCCGGCTAACTCGACGCCATAACAATCATTACTGGAATATATTCTAAATAAGCCAGACCCTAAGACGTGCTGAACACGCTCAATTAACTCATTATCCAGACTGGCAATGACAGAACCGGTTAACTGCCCCTGGATCATCTCTTTGGCGAAGTTAGGGCCACTTAACACTCCAATGGCTGCCGTCGGTAGCTCTTGAGACAATATTTCACTCATCATCACGAAGCCATCACGGCCAATACCTTTAGTCGTGCTAATGACCATCGCACCAGAAGGTAAATATGGCCTAACCAATTTGGCCACTTCACGAAAAGAAGAACTGGGTACGGATAGAAAAATTAAATCACAATCTTGGACGGCTTCTCCCAGATCACTGGTAATCGTCAATAACGCAGCCAAAGGATAGCCCGGCAGGTAAACACTATTTTCGCGGGTTGCTTGAGTATTATTGGCTCGTTCAGGATCTCTCATCCATAAACGAGTAGGAAAACCATTACCGGCAATAACATTGGAAATAGCAGTACCGAAACTACCGCCACCAAGGACAGCGACTGTATAAGATTTTTTCATAATTATTATATGTAAGCAGTCAAGTTAGATCTTGTATGATAGCAAGCAACTGTTACGAGTTGTAGATAAGATGGGTTAACTATTTTTTACTGATTGATTAATGAACCAATATCAATAATTTGTTGATAGTCGGTAGCCCTTGAATAAACACTGATTAACAAAGGCTACCGATATTGTCATTAGTTAGACAGCTCTAACAAAAGTTTATTTAGGCGACTCACATAAGCTGCCGGATCATCTAGCTGACCACCTTCTGCAAGATTGGCCTGATCAAATAATACACTGACCAGATCAGCAAAACGATCTTCATCAGGTTCTTGGTCCAGCTTTTTCACTAAAGGATGTTCTGGGTTAAGTTCGAAAATAGGTTTACTTTCTGGTACCGCTTGTCCAGCTTGTTCGAGTAAACGTCGCATTTGAGCACCCATATCAGCTTCGCCCACCACAACACAAGCTGGAGAATCTGTTAAGCGATTCGTTAAGCGAATATCGTCAACTTTATTTTCCAGTGCTTTTTTACTGCGTTCAATTAAGCTTTTTAGCTCTTCATTAATTTTTTCTTGCTCTTGCTTCTCTTCTTCAGTGTCTAAATCACCTAAATCAAGAGCACCACGACCGACATCCTGTAAAGACTTATCGTCGTATTCGCGCAAATGACTCATCGCCCAATCATCAACGCGATCCGATAACAATAATACTTCAATGCCTTTTTTGCGGAACACTTCAAGATGCGGAGAATTTTTAGCCGTATTAAAATTTTCAGCAGCAACATAATAGATTTTATCTTGCCCTTCTTTCATACGTGAAATGTAATCATCCAGAGATTGGTCTTGATCAGCTTTATCGGTATGAGTCGATGCAAAGCGCATTAACTTGGCAATTTTTTCTTTATTAGCAAAATCTTCGCCTGGGCCTTCTTTAATCACTTGGCCAAACTCTTTCCAGAACTCGTTATAGTCTTCAGGCTTTTTCTTCGCCATTTTCTCTAACATGTCCAATACACGTTTAGTTAATGCAGAACGCATAGCATCAACATTAGGATCTTTTTGTAAAATCTCACGAGAAACGTTCAACGAAATGTCGTTAGAATCAACTATACCTTTTACAAAACGTAAATATAGCGGTAGGAACTGTTCAGCTTCATCCATAATAAAGGTGCGTTGAACATAGAGTTTTAAACCACGTGCAGTATCGCGGTTATACATATCAAATGGCGCTTTTTTAGGGATAAATAATAAGCTAGTGTAGTCTAGTTTACCTTCAACTTTGTTATGGCTCCATGTTGAGGCTTCATTAAAGTCATGAGACACGTGCTTATAGAACTCTTGGTACTCTTCGTCTGTAACATCACTGCGCGAACGAGTCCATAATGCTGTCGCTGTATTAATAACTTCATCTTCAAAAGTAACAACAGGTTCTTTAGCTTCTTCACCTTCTTCGGTTTCAGCAACAGGCTCAGTCACTTCTTTCTGCATGATGACAGGCAGAGAGATATGATCAGAATATTTCTTAATGACCGAACGCAAACGCCAACCATCAGCAAATTCAATAGCGTCTTCTTTTAAATGAAGTACGATAGAAGTACCACGTGATTCTTTTTCGACAGACTCAATGGTAAATTCAGCATCACCTTCACATTGCCAGTGCACGCCTTCAGATTTATCAGCGCCAGCACGGCGAGTAAACACCTCTACATTATTGGCAACAATAAATGCTGAGTAAAAACCAACACCAAACTGACCAATCAATTGGGAGTCTTTTTGCTGATCTCCCGAAAGCTGCTCCATAAACTGAGCAGTGCCAGACTTGGCAATGGTCCCTAAATTATTAATCACTTCCTCACGACTCATACCAATACCATTGTCACTAATGGTGATTGTTTTAGCCTCCTTATCGAAATCAACACGAATAGCCAGATCAGGATCACCTTCGTACAAGCCACTTTCTTTAACTGCTTCAAAACGTAGTTTGTCGGCAGCGTCAGAGGCATTAGAAATAAGCTCTCTGAGGAAGATCTCCTTATTTGAATAGAGCGAATGAATCATTAATTGGAGTAGTTGTTTAGCCTCAGCCTGAAAACCAAGTGTTTCTTTCTGAGTGGCAGTTGAATCTGCTGTCGCGGTCACGAGAAGCTCCTTAGGTTAATAAAAAGGAATTAATATAGGGTAATGGTGCTTACATATGGGGCAACTATTTGATAATTTCAAGCCCTGATATACTCTAATCATTACGCCCCAGCACTTACGAGCCACCTAGCTTGTCTGATACCATTCGGCATAACCTATCAATGTATTGACCGCTGCCATTGATTTAAGATGTAAATATCACACCACTCTCTATACCTAAGAAGGATCCCATCATTTTTACACGGCTTTATTCCCAACCTTACCTGCTGCTATCGCTATCTTCATTATTCTGGGCTGGTAATGCCATTATTGGACGTATACTAAAAGACTATGCTGGGGCCGTTGATATAAACCTTATACGCTGGGTAATCGCTATCATTATTTTCTTGCCTATAGCCTATAAACCATTGAAGAGAGACTATGGCCTCATCATTAAGCATTGGCGCTTTATGGCATTGTTAGGTCTTTTAGGGGTCGCCAGTTTCCAAACGTTCCTCTACCTATCGTTACAAACCACCACCGTTATTAACGCCTTACTGCTAATGTCACTATGCCCGGTACTTATATTTATCGGTAATATCCTGTTTTACAGAGAATGGCCCGGCCAATTAGCCATGATGGGGGTAATACTGTCTTTTATAGGCACACTGGTCCTTATTTCCCATGGGCAAATAAGCACATTAAAAACGCTTTCTTTTGCACCAGGAGATTTGTGGATATTATTAGCAAGCGCCATCTGGGCAGCTTATTCAATAGCGCTAAGGAAAAGGCCTCCGGGGCTATCCCAATCCAGTATGTTATTTGGAAGTATGGTTACTGGGGTGTTATTTCTAATACCGATGTCGCTACTCAGCAGCCCCAATGAACATTTATTAGATTGGTCAATTAGCGTCTATATTGCCTTACTCTATCTCGCGATTTTTCCTTCTATTTTGGCATTTATCTGCTGGAATCGAGGTGTTGAGTTAGCGGGCTCAAGCAAGGCTGGCGGTTTTTTGCATTTAATACCTGTCTTTGGCGCGGCACTCTCCATTATATTTCTGGGAGAAGGTATTGCACTGTTTCATCTCATCGGTGCGGTATTCGTTTTTGGAGGTATTGCTTTAACAACCAAACATTGAGCCCGAAAGACAGGATTTCTTTTACTAGCTTGGTCGAGTATTGCATTAAATCTAAACGCTCAATGACATCAGCAGCCTCTATCCGCTATAATTGCCAGATAAATTCGTTTGTATCGGAGATTACAGTTAATGAATCTTGAATATTACATTATCAATGGCCGTGGTGATGGCGGCTCGAAATTTCAACTTGCAAAGTTACAAGATGAATCGGGTAACACGTTTAAAGGTCAGTACGATATGGCTCGTCACTTTTCATCAATCGATGAAATGACAAATTATGTAGCCGCTGAGGTTGTAAAAAAACCTGTTGGGGAAATATCACTACAGCCAATGAATATCTAAGCATTACAGCCAACAATAAAAAAGGGTGCCATTTGGCACCCTTTTTTATTGTTTGATTTCTATATCGCTAGGATATAGTCGAACCAATTAAAACAACAAACCTAATCCAAAAAACAGGAATAATAAACTTACAATTGCAGCAGTTACTGTTAATACATTCTGCGGCATACCAAATTTCTTGGCATAATCACCATCAATTTGCCAGCCTGCTAGCACCGAATTAAGACAGCTAAAAATCAATACAATCGCAGCATATATTTTAAAGCCTTGACCTGAAAACAACTCTGTTAATGAGGCATATGTCAGACCATCGCTCGACAATAAGACACATAATAAACAGATACCAAAGCTTATAATTAATGCGTTACTGACTCGTTGAAATATCCATTGTCTAACGCCGTTATTGATTATGCCCATACCAATACTCCTGCCAATAACCCAAGTACTACACCAACGATAATGACTGTCCAAGAAATAAGCTTACCGCCTTCAAAGTCTTCGCAAAAACCAAAGTCCTGAATAATATGCTTAGCTGTCGCTAAACAATAATAACCAAATGCAGTAAGGAAGCCCCAGCTAACAAATTGCAAAAGAAAGTTAGTTTGGAATAGTTCGGTAACTGACTTAAATTCTTCCTGTGAACTCAGCGCATAACACAGAACTAGCAGTAGGAAGCCAAGTGCTACCCAAGTTATCACCCCGCAAATGCGGTGAAGAATTGATGCAATTGCTGTAATTGGAAATCTGACGGTTGCCAGATCCAAATTAACAGGCCGTTTATTATTCATTGATGTATCTCCCACGGGTCTTAAATAGCATAATAACCGAAGATGCGGTTATTATGCTCACTTATTTTTCTTACCAGCCAGTTACTTCTTTCAAAGCGCTACCGATGTCAGCAAGACTACGAACGGTTTTTACGCCAGCATCTTCTAGTGCTGCAAATTTCTCATCGGCTGTTCCCTTACCACCTGAGATAATTGCCCCTGCATGTCCCATACGCTTACCTGGAGGTGCAGTAACACCTGCAATGTAAGAAACAACAGGCTTAGTCACATTGGCTTTAATGAATGCTGCAGCTTCTTCTTCTGCTGTACCACCAATTTCGCCAATCATAACAATCGCTTCTGTTGCTGGATCTTTTTGAAATCTAGATAAGATATCAATAAAGTTGGAACCCGGGATAGGATCACCACCGATACCAACACAAGTCGACTGACCAAAACCATGATCCGTTGTTTGCTTAACCGCTTCATAGGTCAAAGTTCCTGAACGAGAAACAATGCCTACACGACCTGGTTTATGGATATGGCCTGGCATAATACCAATTTTGCACTCACCCGGTGTAATGACACCTGGGCAGTTAGGGCCAATCATTGTAACGCCTTTCTTATCGACGTACTCCTTAACAACCAACATATCTAACGTTGGGATACCTTCTGTAATGGTGATAATCAATTCTATACCGGCATCTGCGGCTTCAATAATTGAGTCTTTGCAGAAAGGAGCTGGAACATAAATAACACTGGCCGTTGCACCGGTTGCTTCTACTGCCTCTTTAACCGTGTTAAATACAGGTAAGCCTAAATGAGTTGTGCCACCTTTGCCTGGAGTAACACCACCAACCATTTGTGTTCCATACTCAATCGCTTGTTCAGAATGGAAAGTACCATTTGAACCAGTAAAACCCTGGCAAATAACTTTAGTATTTTTATCAATTAAAATAGACATTATTTGCCCTCCGCAGCAGCAACAACTTTTTCAGCTGCATCAGTTAAGGATGTTGCACCCGTTAAATTGAGTGTACTTTCATCAAGCAATCTTTTACCAGCATCAGCATTGGTTCCTTCTAAACGAACAACAACAGGAACTTCAACACCCACTTCTTCGACCGCACCAATAATACCTTCAGCAATCATATCGCAACGCACAATCCCACCAAAAATATTAACCAATACAGCTTTAACATTAGAGTCTGATAGGATGAGCTTAAATGCTTCGATCACTCGCTCTTTAGTTGCGCCACCACCTACATCTAAGAAATTAGCAGGTTTACCACCATGCAAGTTAACAATATCCATGGTACCCATTGCCAAACCTGCACCATTGACCATACAACCTACGTTACCATCAAGCGCAACATAATTAAGCTCAAAAGAAGCAGCGTGAGCTTCACGCTCATCTTCTTGTGAAGGATCGTGCATTTCGCGAATTTTCGGCTGGCGATATAACGCATTGCCATCGATATTAATTTTACCGTCTAAGCAATGTAAATTACCTTCAGCGGTAATAACCAATGGATTGATTTCCAATAAAGCAAAATCAAAATCTTCGAACATTCTTGCCAAGCCTAAAAAGATCTTGGTGAATTGTTTGACCTGTGCAGGGTTTAAACCTAATTTAAAGGCAAGTTCACGACCTTGATATGGCTGAGGACCAACCAAAGGATCAATAATCGCTTTAAGAATTTTTTCTGGTGTCTCTTCAGCCACTTTCTCAATTTCAACACCACCTTCAGTGGATGCCATAAAAACAATACTACGAGTCGCACGATCAACAACAGCGCCTAAATATAATTCCTGATCAATATCAGTACATGACTCGACTAAAATGCGACTAACAGGCTGGCCATTTTCATCTGTTTGATAAGTCACTAGATTTTTACCTAACCATGACTCAGCAAATTCTTTCACTTCGTCTTTGGAGTCTACTAGCTTTACTCCGCCTGCTTTACCACGGCCACCTGCGTGAACCTGTGCTTTAACTACCCATTTATCACCACCGATTGTATCGGTTGCTGCTACCGCTTCCTCTGCTGTCGCAGCTGCAACACCAGTAGAAACAGGCAAACCGTATTCGGCAAACAATTGTTTTGCCTGATACTCATGCAAATTCATAATATTTTCCGCTGTTTGACTTCTAACAATCTATACTAAAAGTTAGAAACGTTATTAAAATAAATAGGTGTATATACCTATAGTGATGTATGTAGTTATGTCTGTAATTACAGTTTCTCGAACCGAAAAAGCACTAAGTAATTGACTTACAAGGTAAGCCAATTACTTTTACAGCATTTATCGTCTTTTACGGTTTGGCATATGAATAGCGTGGCCATTCGCCGCCAGTGCAGCTTCTTTGACTGCTTCCGAGAAAGTAGGATGACCAAACACAATCATTCCTATGTCCTCTGCTGTTGAACCAAACTCCATAGCAATTGCTACCTGCTGTACCAAGTCAGAAGCACTTGGACCAACAATGTGGCATCCTAAAACTCTATCTGTCTTAGCATGAGAAATTATTTTCACCATTCCGTCTTGGCTATCTGCTGCAACTGCACGGCCTACGGCTAAAAACGGAAAGGTTCCCACTTTATATTCTTCGCCCGCTGACTTCAGCTGCTCTTCGGTTTGACCGACAGATGCTACTTCCGGGTAAGTATAAATAACGTTAGGGATAACATCATAATTCATCATGGCTTTTTGGCCGGCAATACGCTCAGCAACAACAACACCTTCCTCCGATGCTTTGTGAGCTAGCATAGGGCCACGCACAATATCACCAACAGCCCATACACCTGGAACATTGGTAGAACAGTTTTCGTCGACAAAGACAAAGCCACGCTCATCCATATTAACGCCACTGTCTTGCGCCAATAAACCTTCGGTATAAGGGCGGCGACCAACAGAAACAATTAATTTATCAAAGGTCTGGTTTTGTTCATTACCCTCTTTATCAACATAGGTAACTTCCACTTTTTTACCTTTGATTTTGGTGCCAGTCACTCGACAGCTAAGGCGAATATCTAATCCTTGTTTTTTAAAAATCTTTCCTGATTCTTTTGCGATTTGTTGATCCATCATCGCTAAAAAGTCATCCATGGCTTCAAGGCAAACCACTTCTGAACCCAAACGGCTCCAAACACTACCTAACTCTAAACCAATAACGCCTGCACCAATGATACCTAAAGTCTTCGGTACGCTAGAAAATTCCAAAGCGCCCGTTGAATCAACAATAATATCGTTATCTTCGGGGTCGACAGGTGCCACAGGAATATTAACAGGAACTGAGCCAGACGCTAAAATAACATTGTCAGCTTCGTATACCGTCACCTGATCTTTGGCATCAGTCACTTCTACTTTTTTACCGGCCAGTAATTTACCTTTACCCGAAATAGAAGTGACTTTATTTGCTTTAAATAAACCACTCACACCTCCTGCCATTTGCGCAACGACTTTATCTTTGCGCTCAAGCATAACAGGTACATCTATTTTTAATTTGCCAGTGCTGATGCCATGTTTTTCAAAACCATCATGGGCATCATGGTAACGGTGTGAACTATCAAGTAGTGCTTTCGATGGAATACAACCCACATTTAAACATGTACCACCATTCACAGTTTTTCCGTCTTTATTAACCCACTTTTCAACACAAGCTGTTTTCAAACCTAACTGCGCGGCTCGGATAGCGGCAACATAACCACCAGGGCCAGAACCAATGACAATCACATCATATTTATTATCGGACATAATTAATTTCCAAAATTAAAATCTATATTCACGGGGAAAATACAGTGAGGTATCACTACCTCACTACTACAGTCTGTCTAAAAATTATATTTCCAACAAAATACGTGCTGGATCTTCCAATAAATCTTTAATCGCTACAAGGAATTGCACTGCTTCTTTACCATCTACCATGCGGTGATCATAAGATAATGCCAGATACATTATAGGTTGAATAACAACTTGACCATTAACCGCCATAGGGCGCTCTTGGATCTTATGCATACCTAAAATAGCAGTCTGTGGTGGATTTAGAATAGGTGTCGATAACAATGAACCAAAAACACCACCATTAGTAATAGTAAAGGTACCACCAGTCATTTCATCAATGGCCAATTTACCATCACGTGCACGCATACCGAAATCACGAATGCCAGATTCTACATCCGCCAAACCCATGTTTTCTGCATTTCGCAATACAGGAACGACTAAACCTTTTTCAGTTGATACTGCAACACCAATATCTTGATAACCATGGTAAACAACATCGTCACCATCAATAGAAGCATTAACAGAAGGGAATTTCTTCAATGCTTCTACAGCAGCTTTAACAAAGAAACCCATAAAACCTAGGCGCGTACCGTTATGTGTTTTTTCAAACTGATCTTTATATTTTTTACGTAGCTCCATTACTGGTTCCATATTAACTTCGTTAAACGTAGTTAGCATGGCTGTGGTTGATGTTGCTTCTAATAAACGCTCAGCAATACGTTTACGCAAACGTGTCATCGGCACACGCTTTTCAATGCGATCACCGGATGCTGCTATTGGTGCAACACTTGGCGCCGCAGCTTTCGGTGCGCTTGCTGGAGCAGCTGGCGCTGGCGCAACGGGTGCTGCAGAAGCATTTGCCACATCATCTTTTGTGATCAAACCACCTTTACCTGTGCCTTTTATTGTCGACAAGTCCAAGCCTTTTTCAGCTGCTAATTTTCGGGCTGACGGGCTAGCAACAGCTTCATCATTGGCAGTTGCTTCTGTTGATGCCGCTGGCGTTGCAGCAGCAGGGGCTGCCGAAGCGCCTTCAACGACATAAGCAATCACTTCATTACTTAATACCGTATCACCGGCATTTTTAATAATATCGCCCATGACACCACTTTCTGGAGCAACCACTTCTAAAACAACTTTGTCTGTTTCAATTTCAACGATTAATTCATCACGGCTAACAGCATCACCGGTATTTTTATGCCAAGCAGCAACCGTCCCATCTTGAACTGATTCAGGGAATGTAGGTGTTTTAATCTCAACATTTGTACCTGCTGACGCTGTGCTTGCTGCTGGAGTACTCGCAGCAGTTGCAGAGGCTGCCTCACTGCCTTCGTTAACAAAAGCTAACACTTCGTTACTTAAAACGGTATCACCCTCTTGTTTTGCAACATCAGCTAAAACGCCATCAGCAGGAGCGACAACTTCTAAAACAACTTTGTCTGTTTCAATTTCAACAATCAGCTCGTCACGACTCACTTGTTGACCTGGTTGTTTGTGCCAAGTGGCTACGGTACCGTCTTGTACCGATTCGGGAAATGTAGGTGCTTTAATTTCAATTGCCATTCTTTAATTTCCTATTAGTCGCGATTCTCTTATATAAATTTGTCAAACTGGATAAAAGGTTAAATAAAATAGTATTAATTGACGGTTAATGCTTCGTCTATTAACTGTTTCTGTTCTTCTAGATGAAGAGACATATATCCACAGGCTGGAGCCGCAGAAGAAATACGTCCAACATACCCTAATTTAATCTTTGGATAGGTTTCAGATAATGCATCTTCTAAACGGTGCCTGATCTGGAACCAAGCGCCCTGATTTCTAGGCTCTTCCTGACACCACACAATTTCTTTCAATTTTTTGAAAGGTGCCATTGCTTCAAGCAGCTCTGCTTTAGGGAATGGATATAGTTGTTCAATACGAACTAGTGCAACATCGTCTTGCCCCGATTCCATACGCGCCTCCAGTAGGTGGTAATAAACCTTACCGCTACATAGCACAAGTTTTTTAGCTTTTGATGGTTTGATCTCATTATCGGTTAAGACATTATGAAACTTACCATCGGCTAATTCTTCCAATGTCGAGGTCGCTAATTTGTGTCGCAAAATCCATTTTGGACTCATAACAACCAATGGACGACGCATAGGACGTATCACCTGACGACGCAGCATATGGAAAACCTGAGCAGGCGTTGTCGGAATACACACTTGAATATTGTGTTCCGCACACATCTGTATATAACGCTCGAGACGTGCTGACGAATGCTCTGGCCCCTGCCCCTCATAACCATGCGGTAACAACATCGTTAAGCCGCATAGGCGCCCCCACTTATGTTCACCACTGGTAATAAACTGGTCAATCACCACTTGGGCGCCATTGGCAAAATCACCAAACTGAGCTTCCCAAATAACCAAGGTATCTGGTTTGGTGGATGCATAACCATATTCAAAAGCCAGAACCGCTTCTTCCGATAATAACGAATCATGAAGATGGAAGTTTCTCTGACCTTCAAACAAATGAGATAGCGGCATATACCGACTACCATCTTTTTGATTGTGAATAACCGCATGACGGTGAGAGAAAGTACCACGACCGACATCCTGTCCAGTTAAGCGAATTCCAGCACCCTGATCTATCAAGGTCGCATAAGCCAGTGTTTCCGCCATACCCCAGTTAATAGGCAAAGAGCCGCTCGCCATTTTGTTGCGGTCTTCATAAATTTTTTGGACCTGGCGTTGCACCTGTATGCCATCAGGAATCTCACAAGCTTTATGTGCGAGCTGCTGTAGCTTTTTAAGTTCAACCGTAGTGTCCGCAGGATCATTCCAATCATGCCCTAGATAAGGCACCCAATTTACAAATAATGATTTATCAGGCTCACTCACCAAACCTTCAGCAACATGATCGCCACGATCCAATGCCGCACGATAATCATTTGCGATTTGGTTACTCTCCTCCTGAGTCAGAATTCCTTCTGCAATTAATCTATCTGAATAGATTGTTCGCGTTGTTTTATGCTTTTTAATGACTTGATACATCAATGGCTGAGTTGCAGATGGTTCATCTGTCTCATTATGGCCGCGACGTCTATAACAAACCAAATCAATCACAACATCCTTCTTAAACTCGTAACGATAATCCATCGCTAACTGAGTGACGAACATTACCGCTTCAGGGTCATCACCATTCACATGGAAAACAGGTGCACCAAGAAATTTAGCAACATCAGTACAGTAAGGAGTAGAACGCGCATCTTCTGGATGGTTCGTTGTAAATCCAACCTGATTATTAATGACAATATGAACAGATCCACCCGTTTTATAAGCACGAGTCTGCGACATTTGTAGTAATTCAAACACCACACCCTGCCCAGAGAATGCTGCATCACCATGAATATTAATAGGGACAACTAAATCGCCCGTTTTATCTTTACGGCGATCCTGACGTGCGCGCACAGAACCAACAACAACGGGAGCTGCAATCTCAAGGTGAGAAGGATTAAACGCCATGGCAATGTGCAACTCCCCTCCCGGAGTCATGACATTAGAAGAAAAACCCTGGTGGTATTTCACGTCACCAGAGGTATCAACAAGCTTTTTACCTTCAAACTCATCAAACAAGTCAGCGGGGTTTTTACCAAAAACATTTACCAGTGTATTTAAACGACCACGATGAGCCATTCCCAATACAATTTCTTTCGCGCCATAAGTACCTGCACGCTTAATTAAGCCATCCAGCATAGGGATTAAACTTTCCCCACCTTCAAGACCAAAACGTTTAGTACCAGGGTACTTACTGTCCAGATGCTTTTCCAAGCCTTCGGCAGCACTTAAGCGTTGCAAAATACGCAATTTAACGTCTTTAGAATAAGCAGGTTTGGAACGAGCACTTTCTAGGCGCTGCTGTAACCACTTAAATTCATCTGCATCACTAATATGCAATACTTCAGCACCAATATTGCCACAATAAGTTTCTTCAAGATCAGCAATAATGTCTTTTAAAGGTGCGTTTTCGTAACCAAAAAACAGGTTGCTGGCATTAAATACAGAATCTAATTCGGCAGGCGTTAGACCATGGTAATGCAGTTGTAAATAATCACCAGAATGTCTTTGCGATAAGCCTAAAGGGTCAATAGTGGCTTTAGTATGGCCACGAGATCGATAGGCTTGAATCAGTTGAGCAACATTAACCTGCTTCTGATCGTGGTCTGCAGTTGCAGCATGCGCAGGGGTGTTCGTCGACCCAGTACTAGGCCGATACTTCGCAAGTAGTCTAAATTGCTCACGAACGACAGAATGTGGCGTATCGTGTGCAGATGCATTATTAATGCGAGGCAGTTGGTCAAAATATTCGCGCCACTCTTCTGGAATAGCACTAGGATCATGAAGGTAAGTGTCATACAGTTCTTCAACATAAACTGCATTACCACCGGAAATATGAGCGGTACTCCACAAATGTTCCATACTATCTGGCATGGACAAAATCTCTCTGTTGTCATTTAAGCAATAAAATTAAAGCTTGATGTATTTCAGAGTGTTTACATAATTAAGGTTAATTAATCATGAGGATCTACTGAAATACAGAAGCTCCTGTAACCAAGTTGCCAACTTAGCCATTAACGTAAAAACACTTTACAGTGGCGGGGCTAGCCGCCACTTTAGCTACTTAGTAAGCTTGTCGATTGACAGACAAGGCATATTAACGACTTAAACTCCAAGTCTACCATGCCTGTCAAAAAACTAACGACCAACTACTGTGATAGCAGCATTGAGCGAATATGTCCAATTGCCTTAGTTGGATTTAGACCTTTAGGGCAGACTGACACACAGTTTTGAATCCCCTGGCAACGGAATACACTGAACGGATCGCTCAAATTTTCTAGACGTTTAGCCGTTTCAGTATCACGACTATCCGCTAAGAAACGGTAGGACTGCAATAAGCCCGCTGGACCGATAAACTTATCTGGATTCCACCAGAAAGAGGGGCAGCTGGTAGAGCAGCAAGCACACAAGATACACTCATATAAACCATCAAGCTTTTCACGCTCTTCTGGAGACTGAAGCCTTTCTCGGCCTTCAGTTGGCATATCTGTTTGTAAGAAAGGTTCAATTTTACGGTATTGATCATAAAATTGAGTCATATCGATAACAAGATCCCGAATCACTGGCAAACCAGGTAAAGGACGCAATATCAATGTATTATTTTTGACACACTCTGATAGTGGAGTGATACAGGCCAGGCCATTTTTACCGTTAATGTTTACGCCATCAGAGCCACAAACACCTTCACGGCAAGAGCGTCGGAAAGATAAGCTATTATCTTCACCTTTTAGCATTTCTAGAATATCCAAGACCATATAATCGCGCCCTTTAGTGTCCACATCATAGGACTTCATATAGGGCTCTTTATCGGTTTCGGGATTGTAGCGATAGATTTCTACTTTAAGCATTTCTTATCTCCCCGATTAATAAGTACGAGCTTTTGGCTCAAAGGTATCGACTGTCGTCGGATCAAAATTCACATCACGCTTGACCACGGTTTTGCTTTCCGGGAAGTACAACGAATGGCATAACCAGTTTTCATCATCACGATCTTGGAAGTCCTCACGGGCATGTGCACCACGAGACTCGGTACGAACTTCTGCAGGAATGGCTGTCGCTTCAGCAACTTCCAACAAGTTCTGCAATTCCAAGGCTTCAATGCGTGCAGTATTGAAAGCATGACTCTTATCTTCAACAGTGACATTGCTTATACGCTCACGCAAGTCAGACAGTTTTTTAACACCTTCTTGCATAAAGTCACCGCGACGGAATACACCAAAGTGATTTTGCATCACTTGTTGCAATTCCGTACGTAATACCGATGATGATTCTCCACCTGTATTGGCATTCAATTGGTTTAAACGACTCATTGCTGCTTCAATATCGGATTCAGATGCATCTCGATGTTCAATACCCTGTTTCAAGGCTTTTTCGATAAAGACACCAGAAGCACGGCCAAATACAACCAAATCAAGCAATGAATTACCACCCAGACGGTTGGCACCATGAACAGATACACAGGCCGCTTCACCGCAAGCGTAAAAGCCTTCGATGACCGTATCCTTACCATCAACCTGAGTTAAGGCCTGGCCATCAACATTGGTTGGAATGCCACCCATCATATAGTGGCACGTTGGAATAACCGGGATAGGCTCTTTAACAGGGTCAACACCCGCAAAAGTGCGCGATAGTTCAAGAATACCAGGTAGACGAGCATTTAAGGTCTCTTCACCCAAGTGATCTAATTTCAATTTAACGTGATCACCATTTTCGCCACAGCCACGACCATCCAGAATCTCCATTACCATGGACCGAGCGACAACATCACGACCAGCTAAATCTTTCGCATTAGGCGCATAACGTTCCATAAAACGCTCGCCATCTTTATTGATAAGATAGCCACCTTCACCGCGACAACCCTCAGTGACCAATACACCAGCGCCCGCAATACCGGTTGGATGGAACTGCCACATTTCCATATCCTGCAATGGGAAACCAGCCCGTGATGCCATGCCGATACCGTCACCAGTATTAATATGTGCATTAGTGGTTGATGCATAAATTCTACCAGCACCGCCTGTCGCAAAAACGGTCGCTTTGGATTTAACATGAACGACTTCGCCATCTTCAATGTTAATAGCAATGACCCCAGTCACAACGCCATCTTGGTTTTTAACCAAATCAACAGCAAACCACTCATTAAAGAAGACGGTATTATTTTTTACATTGCTTTGATAAAGCGCATGTAATAAAGCGTGCCCAGTACGGTCAGCTGCCGCACAGGTACGTGCTGCCTGTCCGCCCTTACCAAACTCTTTAGATTGACCACCAAATGGACGCTGATAAATTCGGCCATTTTCGGTACGAGAAAATGGAAGCCCCATATGCTCAAGCTCGAAAACAGCTTCGGGTCCTACCGTACACATATATTCAATGGCATCCTGATCGCCAATATAATCAGAGCCTTTAACAGTGTCATACATATGCCAGCGCCAATCATCATTTGGGTCAGCACTTGCAATTGAACAAGTAATACCGCCTTGCGCTGATACTGTGTGTGATCGTGTTGGAAACACTTTTGTGATCACAGCTGTCTTAAAACCAGACTGCGCCATTTGTAAAGCGGCACGCATACCAGCGCCACCACCCCCAACGACAATGCCATCAAAAGAAACGGTTCTTATAGATGTCATGGTTTGTACTCCACCTGTTAGCTTAAATTTATTTGTTCAAATGGTTTATCAAAATTGCAATAACAATGAATAATCATCAGGAACGTAATGAGTGTTAATAATAAAATGGGATAAGCGCTATCGATCGTAACTTAAACCTAAATCCACAAAAGTAAGATGATAACTCGACATGAGCAATTGATGCTGGCATGAAGCAAAAAACATTCGAATCAGGTTGAATTGTATTCACCTTCTATTATTACCTTTGGCTCTGGCTAAGATATAACTCAAACTCTTTTTATAAACAGACTGTATGAAATTTAACCGGTCAATGTAATTAGAATTAAACAAATATCCTAATTAAGATAGCCTATTTAGGCTTGCTTGTCACAATAGCCCCAAAACGCGCGAAATTATAGAGATTGCTGTCTTAAAATTCAAACCAAACGGCATAAAATCCCTGAATCTTATACTATTTTTCTTATTCTATTATTGCGCTGATTGCTTTTTGTACAGAAAGAATCAATAAGCGTTTCTTATTTCTCTTATTAGTGCACCTTATTAAAGAATATTATTTTACATGCACCACTCATGGGCACAGGCTACTATAAAATGTAGCCGTTGTTATCTTTAGTTATTCAAAAAATTATAATGATTCACCAATCCAGAACAAAGTTGCTATAATGGCCGGCTCCGGCGTCTATTATTTTTAAAATAATAGCCCCGTTACTCCGAAATTCGGACATTGTTTCACAATGGTGATAATTGTCATAATTACTCTCTAGGCTATTTCGAAGATCTAGCCCATAAGGGATTTTCTCTGGCAAAACAGCTACCTATAAGCAAGCGTAAAAAGGTAGTTAACGAATTTCTCCACTTAACATTACATTAAGGAGTACCCATGACAGATAAATTCGCCCGCCTATCAATAGATGGTTCAGATGAAGTTACAGAACTACCTATACTTTCAGGTAGCATCGGCCCAGACGTTATTGATGTACGCAATTTAGGCTCTACTGGCTATTTTACATTTGACCCGGGTTTTTTATCCACCGCATCATGCGAATCCAAAATCACCTTTATTGATGGAGGAAAAGGAGTACTTCTACATCGCGGTTACCCTATCGAACAGCTTGCGGAACATTCAGATTACTTGGAAACTTGCTACCTTCTATTGAACGGAGAGCTACCCAACAAACAACAGAAAGCCGCTTTTGAGGAAGAAATTACTCAACATACAATGGTCAACGAAGCGATGGCCAGATTATTCCGCGGTTTCCACCATGATGCTCACCCAATGGCTATGATGTGTGGTGCAGTAGGTGCAATGTCTGCGTTCTACCATGATGCATTAGATATCGCTAATCCAAAACATCGTGAAATTTCAGCATTACGCCTAATTGCTAAGATTCCGACATTGGCAGCCATGTGTTACAAGCACCATATCGGCCAGCCATTCATGTATCCAAGAAATGAACTCAACTATGCAGAAAACTTTTTGTATATGATGTTTGGTACACCATGCGAAGAGCCTAATGTTAATCCTATTATTGCGAAAGCAATGGATAAAATATTTTTGCTTCACGCTGATCACGAGCAAAACGCTTCTACATCAACGGTACGTCTTGCTGGTTCTTCTGGCGCTAACCCATTTGCTTGTATTGCTTCTGGTATTACTGCACTTTGGGGACCTGCTCACGGTGGTGCTAACGAAGCTGTATTGAAAATGTTAGATGAAATCGGCAGCGTTGACCGCATCGATGAATACGTTCTAAAAGCAAAAGATAAGAATGACCCATTCCGCCTAATGGGCTTTGGCCACCGAGTTTATAAAAACTTTGACCCTCGAGCTAAAGTAATGAAAGAAACCTGTGATGAAGTCTTAAAAGAATTGGGCATTAGCGATCCGCAACTTGAAATTGCTAAACGCCTTGAGCAAATCGCATTGGAAGACGAATACTTTATCCAACGTAAACTGTATCCAAATGTTGATTTCTATTCAGGTATCATCATGAAAGCGATAGGCATTCCAACTGATATGTTCACTGTTATTTTCGCAACAGGGCGTACTGTAGGCTGGATTGCTCACTGGGCAGAAATGGTGAGTGAAAGTTACAAAATTGGTCGTCCACGTCAGCTATATACTGGCGCTACCACTAGAGACTACCAACCTCTTGATAAGAGATAAGTTATATTTCTTTCGCAAAAAAGGCCGCTTATACAGCGGCCTTTTTTATTGCTATTCAATACCAAAATCAGATATAAAGTAACCCTAGTCAAGCAACAGGCGCAATCATATGGAAGCTCTTTTTGGAATTACAATTCTACAAGCAAGCCTGTTATTTATTATTATTTTTGTGGCAGGCTTAGCAAGAGGTTATGCAGGTTTTGGCTTATCTGCCGTTGCGATTACCGCAGGGGCCATTTTTATTGAACCTGTTAAGCTGGTACCAGTACTTTATCTATTGGAAATTATTGCAAGCGTTCATATGCTGCGCTCTGTTTATAAAGATATTGATAGAACCTTACTTCTATATGCGCTAATCGGTTGCGCAATTGGCATGCCTATAGGACAAGAGCTCCTCTTGTACCTGCCTGAAAGCAGTACCAGAATAGCGCTCTACAGCGTTGTTGTTCTCTCTACTATTGTTCTGCAAAGTGGCATCACAATTCCCCTTACGGTTAATCGTACTTTTGGTGTCATTATTGGTTTAATTGTCGGTGTCGGTAGCGGACTCGCAACTATCGGCGGCTTGGCAGCAATGATTGTGTTATTGGGCGTTAATTATGATGTCATCAAAGCACGAGCCACAATGGTGATTATGTTCTTTGCTCTATATGTCTATGGGACTATTGTAGGCAGTTATAATGGCATCGTTACCGTTGATTCATTAAAACTAACCAGCTTATTTATCATACCTTTATTTGCGGGATTGGCTTTAGGGCAAAAAGGGTTTTTACTCACGACCAAAGAACAATTTCTTAAATATTTATTAATATTCCTGACGGCTATTTCAACTATTGGTTTAAGCAGGGTATGGTTATCTGACAACAATCGATAAAAGTGCTAAAGATTATTAATAATCGAAGCTCGATCATTGGGCTTCGATTACAAGAAAAGCTACTTCAACTCAGCTTCCATTTTGCCTTTTAAATTTCCCCAACTTGGTAAATTCTTAGAAACATCGCCTTTCACTGCGCGAGCACGTGATTTTGCTAACCACAAACCATCACCATTAAAACTATAGATCGGCAATAAATCCCGGCGCTTCGAAGCAGGCAAAATCGTCTTATTGATATTATCTAAAATTAAAGGCTCTGCGGAAGGCGTCGGATAATAGGCTAACACCATATGCGCCAAGTCATACTCAAGTGCTTTTACATAGGTAATACGCAACTTGGACGTATTCATGCCTAGACTGGTCAGCGAAAAATACTTACCAATAGAATAGTCCTCACAATCACCCCCATTCGAGGCCAAGGTCTCTATTGGTGTCGCCCAGTAATCTTCCTGACCCCAATGATCAATATCCCATAACCAAGCAACCTGATTAAAGTAATTATTGGCTTCCCTGATATATTTAGCATCTTCAGCGGGCACTCTGTCCGCCAACTGATTCAATAAATCGCGCCAACCACCTACGCGTTCACGAGCTTCAATACCATATTGGTCTTCAACTCGATTAAGCGCTTTTTCAGAAATATGGCGATAATTAGGAACAGCAGCCGCAGCATAAGTATGAAACAAATATGATAGAACCAATAACCCCAATAAACGCACAGTATCCCCACCTCAATTAATAGCATCTCAATTGAGTATAGTTAATTCTCAGGGAAGTCTATGAAAGATGAATATTAGTGTTTTATCTATAACTATGAGAGCAACTAAGAACCAGCCTTATTCAACCACTGCAAGGTTTCAAAATAACTCGCATAACGGCTCATATACTCCGGCGAACGATTGTTAATTTCTTTCAACAATCGTATGGCAAGTCTTTCCGGGTTAAGCGGCCCAGGATTTTCAGGCGTTTCATTAAAAGCAGTATCGATAAAATTATCGACACGTTTTTTCTCTTGGAGCTGCTGATAAACACGACTCGATCTTAACGCTGTTACAGCAGATGAAGACGAACCAGTACTGGATTTAGAGTTAACATTATTCGCTGGTGAATGGTTATTTTTATCGAATAACTGTTTATCTTGTTGTCGCAACAGCTCAATAAAATCATCCTCAACTGCTCTATCGCTTTTTTCACTACGTAAAGGTTCTGCAAGGTACTGCCGTAATTCAATCAAAGCTGAAGTCGTACAATTTTTGTTTTCTACCGTCTTAGCACTGGACTGCCATTGGCGGGCAAGTTGTTGAACTTTATCAAAATACCCTTGCTGGTGATAATCGTTAGCTTGGACAATGAGTTGGCTGGCTTTAGTTGTCTCATTCAATTCATCATCCGATGCATCTATAAATGATGAATCTATGAATAAAGTATTAATCAGCTCTTCAGATGCTAAGCGTGCTTTCTCTCTAGCGACTAAGTAATTATCCAAAGCCAATTGTGCTTTTGACTCAAGTAACTGACGAACACTCTCCCGTTGCTTTGCAGCGCGGCGCACTAATGATTCAATATAAGTAAAACGAGCAAAGTCGTAGCAGTGAAATCGCTGAGCTTTTAAATGACTTAATTGCTCGGCTAGCGAGCTTACCTCGCTAGCCGATTCAACCACTTGCCCTGTTTGTATATCGTACACTTTACAGCCCCGTACCTTTAGGAACAGGTGCCATTTCAACTCGCCGGTTTTGCGCACGACTCGCGCGATCTGTATTAGGTACAACCGGTTGTTGATCACCAAAGGCAGCAGCAAACACCATCGAAGAAGGCATCCCCTCTTCTATCAATGCACGAGTGACCGTAAGCGCCCGCTGCGCTGATAAATCCCAATTATCGACATACTGTAAATTGCCGCTTTGAATGGGTAGATCATCGGTAAAGCCACTCACCATCAAGAGTTGCTCACGCTCACCCAAATACACTTTTAAGGGGGCAACCAGTGTTTTCAGCAACTCCCGGCCATCGTCCTGTAATGTCGATGAATTAATCGCAAATAAGACGTTACCACTAATCCCTATACGTCCATCACGCAATGTGACTCGCCCTGTCGCCAGCGGATCAGAAAGCGCTTCTTCTAGTGCAATGCGACGCTGCTCTTCTAACTTGCGCTTGTTAATCTCAGTTTCCAGATTTTGCGCAAGCTCTAATTGAAAACCCAGCGCCCAGACTAATAACAGTACAAAGACGCCAACTAAACCGGCCATCAAATCGCCGAAGATCGGCCATACTGGCTGATCTTCAATACCTTCATTCAACCGACTCATGCTGACGCCTTCTCAGCTATTGAAGCATTACGGCCGAGTTGGCGTAACTGCTCAATCACTTCCTGCTGCGACAGTATTGTGTGGTCAATGATCTCGCGCGCTTGTGCGACGTAGTAACCCATTTGTTCATCACTACGCTCAGCACTGGTTTGCAAAGAGCCTTCAACAAGGGCCAACATATCACTAACGTCCCTATTGGATTGAGTAAATTGCTCTACGGCAACCCCAAAGGCATCACTCATACTGGCAAGCTCAGCCGCGCTACCCGTAAAATGATCTGCTGCGGTAGCAAGGCGGGTGGTCTCTGTATCAACTTGCTCGCTAAAACGGGCACCAATATCGTTTAGCGTATTAGCTGAGGTACTGGCAATCCCCTGCAAGGTATCATTTTGAGCAGCAGATGATTGCTCCAATGCATTTGCAACCGTTGTTAGCTGTTCGAAAATCTTCTGCCTTTCTACCAATAACTCGTTATCTCGCTCTACGGTATTGGAGATTTCTGCACGGAGTTGACTGATGACTTCAGCAGCCGCTCGTGGGGTTTCTGAAGCGGTTTCAATCAAACGTGCCATTGGCGCTTCTAACCCAGCACCCAGACTCTGCAGATGCCCTGCAACCTCAGCACTTAACGCTTTTAACTGCCCTACAGCGACATCACCACGACGTGCCTCTTCATCTCGCAATGAGACCAAATGTTCACTCAATTGAGTGCTTAGCGCTTCTATACGTGTTTCATAGCTACTCAACCATAAAGTTTCACTTTCTGTCCTGCTCTTAACCAGTTGTTCTGTCGCCGTTAACAGGTCACGCACTTCTTCAAGCATTGTTTTTGAAAGCGCTTGATTACTGGCAGCAACCTCTTTCATATTCTGCTGGGTATCAGTTGTCGTTTGCTCAAACGCTTCATGCCATTGAGAAAGCCGCAACTTGTCCTGAGCTTGCTGATGCTCGACCCATTGCTCACTGGCTATGCCAAAGCGGGTAAGCAACTCATCGTTTGCATCCGCAAACTGGCTATTATGACTTTCCAAGGTCTTTTCAATCTGCTTAACCATATCTTCATTGGTACGCTGATAGTCACTGACAGCGTCTTTCCAAATTTGAGCGACACCTTCGCTGACACCTCCCATTTGTTGGGAAAGCCCACTGAATTGTTGCTCAAGGTTATCAGCCAGACGCGTCTGCGTGGCAGTCATATTGTCAGAGGCAGAATCTACCATCGTGGAAATTAAAGGCTGTAGTTCAGTAATTGACTGATGGAGGTTTTCCCCAAGCAACCGACTACTTTCACGTAAACTATCCTTTAAACTGCCGTCGACCGAATCGGCCAAGGTCGAATAAGTATTGCTAAGCTCACGGTGAAACTGCTCTTGATTAGCAATCAACTGCTGACTGATATCACTGCTGAAATGCTCTAAACGCTCAGCAACCGCTGCTAAGGTTTGCGCAACAACGGGTAAGGATTGCGCCTGCTCTTGCATAGCCTTAAAGGTCTGCTCGCGATTATAAGCAAGAGAAAAGTCCTGAAAAACATCAGCCATTTTGCTATCGAGCACTTGAGATGCCAACGATCGCTGGCGACGACTCAAGGTTGATATAAACCCCAACATTGCCGAGGCACTGATGCCCGCGACAGACGTACCAAAAGCCAGGCTCAAGCCTTTAATCGGCGCCGTTAGTCCGGCACGAATGGCCTCTAATTCGGTCGTGCCCTCTAGGGCAGACACCGCACCTTTTAGGGTATCAACCATACCAGCAAAGGTACCAAGCAAGCCAAGCATGACTAACAAACCGACCAAGTAAGGCGTCAACATCGGCGCTGGTAAAGAGGCATGCTCTCCCTGTATACGTAAATGCACGCTACTACGTAAGGAAGGTGATAGTAAGCCTAACCATTCGCCTAAATTGGTGACTTTATTCTCAGTAGATACCAGTGCCGTATCGAGTGTATCGGTATCGCGCTGAAACCGTAGTAATTCAATAAAGCCTATAATATAAACGATGCCTATCACCCCAGTCACAATAAAGGCTAACAGGTTAGCATCCATAAAGCTGAAGCCCATCCAGACCACAATAACTGCGCCCAATATAAACGCAGCAATAGACAGCATTCTTGTCATCTCGTACTTTCTTCCTCTTCTCTAATCAAGGCTTCTACCAGCCCTAATGTGGGTTGTAATCTAATATCAAGCTCCGCAAGCAATACACTCTGCATTTCTACTAAGAACGTCTGCAGGGCGGTATTTTCTTTACTCCCCCCCTCTTTACCACCACTCTCCTTAACGTCGCCCTCAGTAGTTTCAGGCGGATCAAAGTGCAGGAAATGGAAACGCTTGGCTAGCAGCGAAGGAATTGCCCCCAACGCTTTGCGACTGTAAGCTAAAAGAATCTCGTTTAATTTGCTTTCAAGCACCACTAATTGCGACAGCTGCGTCGAATGAGCTGACATATAACGACGGATATAAGCCTGCAATTTTAGGATATTCGCTTCCATTTCACTCTGATGCAGAGCATAAAAACGCTGATAGGCGCTCAGACCTTGATCCTCGTGAGTAAAGGTTGCATCACTTGCTACTGGTAGCCTCAGGGAAACCGGACAATTATCGGTGATAAAACTCTGAACGATAAAATTCATCATTTCACCACGGGACTGAAGATAGTGCGCCTTAACGCCTGCCGAGCCCGTTTTTGCGCCGGTATTATTACTGACATCACCAGCACTATCGTTACTAGACGCTATATGAGGCAAATCACTCAAAAGCTCAGAAAGTGACATCGCCTCCGAAAAATCGATAAATTTGCCTATTGTCGCCACAAAACGCGAGTGTGGCTGCGCACAATCCAGCACCGACAGACTATGCAACTTCTGCATTAACGGAGAACTGGGAGCATTAGTCTTTAAGGCACTTCGCGGCATAAATCAGCGTCTAAAAAAAGGCGGGCATTCTACCACCCTTTGTCAACAGGCCCTAGATTTTACTCAACCTAATAATGATGAAATAACTACCATCGCCACCTTTCACGAGAGTCATTGTCATGCACAGGTATAGGGAAAAAGTCAATGCCCGACAACAAATGAAATCATTTGTGCCAAAAGGTTGACTTTAGTGAATACAGATAACGGGAAAAGAGCGGATAAATTTATTTTTAACGTTGAATATATTTAAAAGGCCAATCCGTCCCTGAATCAGCCTTAGTTATTTAACCAATACCTTAGCAACCTTTTAATTAAATAAGTTTTTCATTTTCTCAGTAAAAGGGGTTGGTTCGATGCCATGCGTCTTCTCTAGCTCTATGATATAGCCAGTCTTATGCCACTCGATGACCGTTTTTTTCATGAAGTCATACAAGTCTTGCTGGCCTAGTTTCACTGCCAAACCCCAAGGTGCATCATCAATGGTTTTAAAAGGCATCTCATACTCTTTTGACCATTCACCCTCTGATAAACGGCTTAAAATTAAAGAGTCGTCAAAAACATAGGCAATACATTTACCTTCTTTTAACGCACTAAGTGATTCGTTGGTTCCAGCAAACTCAATTATTTTAGCGCCGAATGAATTAGCAATGAACTCGTTATAATAGGCCCCTTTATTGCCACAAACATTTTGCCCTTTAATATTCCCCCATTTTTTCAAGTTCGCTGACTTAGCAGCAAGAACATTAGTGCCTGAAGAATAGTAAGGAGGGTCTATGATATAGACAACCTTTCTACGATCAGGCTTATCTGTCATTGTTGCTATCATTAAATCAGCCTTACCATCGACTATAGTCGGCATTCGAGTAGAACTGGTTACATCAATAAACGAAACACCAACCCCTAAACGTTTTGCAACATCTTTAGCCAAATCAATTTCGAGCCCAACATTTTCTCCTTGATCATTTTTATAACCATAGGGTTTATAGTCTGCCTTTACAGCAACAACTAAATTTCCACTACTCTTAATTTCATCGATTGACCTTGCTTGAGAACCAACACTAACGACAAGCATTAATACAAAGAAAAAACTTACCAAAGAAAAATTTTTAAAAACCATTATTTAAGCCCTCAAATGTAAATAGTTGATATTATTTTTTTTAAACACTATGAAACAACTAAAATTAATCTAGTACAAATTAATCAACATTCAAAGTGATAAAATTAAATAATTGAAAAAATTTAAGGGCATTCCAAAAGGCATAACACAGTCAATATATTATAGATAGTAGACTCAATGCACCAAAGGCTAGGAACAGACAACATTAAACAATTAAAGGGGGAGTTTTGGTGTACTTAACGACTATAACAAAAATTATAAACTTAACTATCAAGGCAATATTATGATGTGTTTTTATTTTTATTCTTTTCGGTATTTTTTATCAATCGTTGACTTAAGCTTACCTTAAGCAGAGTTACTCGACATCAACGATTGAAAACCAAACAATAATATTGATGTACCAATAGAAAGATATAGGAGAAATATTCAACGGATGTAGCATAGAGAAAGGTATACTTTTAGGCTCAAAGATTGTAAAGCCTCCACCGAATATAATTGAAAATTTGATAGGTAGAGCTTTGGCGATATCGATATGTTATCGGTGTCGGTTAGCACGCTGAATACTCTAACCGACACAAATAACTAAACCACTATTGCCTTAATATGCCTTAGCAAACTGCTCATTCGCTCGTGCAGCCCATGTACGCAGTAGGTGCGCATCGTAAAGCGGCATCGGCATGACCTCATCACCAATTATAGTTGTCGCTGGCGACAAATATCGTACGCCAGGCATATTGGTCTCGCACCCGTCACCCACTCGGATACCACCACTACGATTGCAGATTGAAACCCAGTCACGATCAATCAGTGAACGTGTCAATGAGTCAAACTCAAATGTCGACCCAGCCCCGGAACAATTGATAACAAACCCTGCTTTATAAGGCACTAAGGCATTCGTTTCATCTTTCAATAGCAAATTAACGCCATCGTTCGTCGACTCAATTGCACTCACTGCTCCGCGCACCACACGAGTATGATTCGTCAAACTAAGCCGATGAAAATCATGTAATGTGTCGCGCGTCCCGCCTCTAAACCAGTGGCGCAATGTGGGAGGCACTAAACGCGCTTCGTGTAAATCGGGTACAAAACATTTCAAACCATTCTCAATAAAAAATGCACGAAAACCCGCTCTTATCTCACGCATTTGATGCCCTGCTGTCTGGGCTAGTTGCATATTGCGTTGGACATCATCAAGAAATGCGTTGGCGTTTTGATAAGGGCCATTGAGTTCGGGCTTTGTAATATCACGTGGCAAACGGGCAATCAGTGGCTCCGGCATAATACCTCGTGGGCTACAGGCTGCGAATCGCAACTGATCTTCTGGCACCACTGACTGACAAAGGCGCAATGCATCCAACATGGTCGCATTAGTGCCGATACACCAAATTTCTGCTCCTCGCTTAGCATGGTCAGCAATGCGTTCTTCGTGCCCGAAGAGTTCTGGTGCACAGAAAAGCCCATCATCACCCTCAATTCTCTGAGTCTTAGGGCCGCCCGTTGCAATATCGACGGCATCTGCCTGAAAGCACAAACCTGAAGCAGTACGTAACTGAAAACCCTTACCATCCTGATCCAGAGATACCGCTTCATCATCCACAATGTCGACAGTTACTCCTCGCTCACGCAATGCGGCAATCGCCTGCTGTGATCGCTGCTCCATATAGTCCCCAAAGAAGGAACGAGGCACATTGAGTCCACGCTTATCGTCACAATCGAGATAATGCTTAGCGGCTCCGATCCAGTCAGGTCTGCGGCCTGCCATTGAGTCATAGATATGCTGCCAATTATCGACAACCCACTGCCCGAAATCCGGGTCAATGTCATCTGCAGGAGAGTTCAATAGATAAGCATAACGCCAAGGCGTTTCATCTGGTTCAGCCATATAGGCCAGTCCACGCCCAAGCTGTGATGCCTTGTAACCAACAATAATCAGAGTATCTCCCGCCTGCGCAGTGCTTGTTTCTGTCAAAGCTGCGGCTGCAACGCCATCCCCAACAATGATACGGCGGCGTCGGTGACTCTGAGTGTTCAAGTTGGTCATGCAATACCTCTTTTATTTAGTAATACGTGGCGTTAATCCTGTGTATGGTGAGCCAGACTATTCACTTAGAAAGCCGATCACCCTGATACGCAAGGCTAACAGAACCCCTTCTGGCAGTTAAACCATCTGAATCGGCATAAAATAGGGGGTTACCACGAATATAAGCAGTCAGATTATAGAATAACACAGGGGGAAAAGTCATAAATAAGCGTACGCAACAGCTACCTAATACGTTTAAGCAGTCGTTACATGGCAAATTCACATAGCTCGATAATGTTATATATCCGCTATTTAAAGTCAGCCGCTTTATTAACAATAGTGAGTTATGGCGTAAATAGAGAGTGTTACTACAGAAGAGATTTCGTAAAGCAACTCATTATTTTACAAAGATGTTTCTGGAGCATCCATCAAAAATAAAATTCCCATTAACGAGAAAAAAGAAACATAGTAATTGCTACACCCACAATAAATACCTTTAAGGCAATCGCGTACCAGCGAGGCATATATTTTATGGGATCTTTAATTTTTCTTTTTTTGGTTAACGAAGGGAAAAATAACGCCCAACCAAACATAGCCGTACGCATCAAAAAGCCGGGAAATTGCGCCATAAAAATAGTTTCTACCGCAGTAAAATGCGGCTCTTTAAAATATTTTTCTAACAAGGTTTTAGGGGTAAAAATACTTAACAATAACCATGTTATTGGCATCCAAATAACACCTGCGATAGAAATACCCATAAGAATTAAAAATAAAATATAAGATAATGGTTGGTCTATCGGCACAAGGTATCAATCCCACTCATGAAAGAATCACTTGCCTTTTCAACTTGTGTCACGCGACTTAAATAGAAATAACCATTAATACAAATACTTGTAAAGCAGTTCATTGACTTACATAGAAGCTTCTGGTGAGTCCATTAACAGCAAAATACCCAGTAGTGAAAAAAAGATAATCATAGTGATTCCCACACCCACAACAAGTACTTTTAAGGTAATAGCATACCAGCGAGGCATATACTTTATGGGGTCTTTAATCTTTCTTTTTTTGGTTAATGATGGGAAAAACAACGCCCAACCAAACATAGCTGTACGCATTAAAAAACCAGGAAACTGCGCCATAAAAATGGTTTCGACCACAGTAAAATGTGGCTCTTTAAAATATTTATCCAATAAAGTTTTAGGCGTAAAGATACTTAATAATAACCATGTAATTGGTGCCCACAATACAAAGAAAAACGTTATCCAAAACCAAACTATGAAAATCTGATGCCCCGTTATTTGCACAATTGATCAACCTTTGACATTTTTACAAAATCCATTTTTTCACCAAACCTATTATATGCATACTTGGCCGTTTTTCCTGCCCCCATAGAAATAGCAGCAGCACCAACCCCTAATGCCAACGCAGTTATCCAACCTGTTGGCGTAGCAATAAAATAGACACCTAGCACAAAAGTTGTTCCAACACTTGCAGCCGTACTACCAATAGTTTCAAAAAATATTTCATTTTTTTCCTGTTTTGATTGCGCCTGTGCAATGTTATAACACCCCATACCAACACCCGCAGCCGTTAAAATGGTACCCCCATGTTTGGCATATTGTGCCATACGACCTAAGCGCCCTAGATGGCGGTCGATATTGGCGGTAGCCGGAATCGCTTTTGTACGATTAATACGGGCAGCTTCGCGCGCAGTTTTACCGTTTAACAATAGCTTTTCGAATGGGCCAATTTTTTGTGCGTATTTTTTAAGCGCCAATTGCCGGCGATAATCGTATTGATTTTTAGACAATCCACCACCCTGATACTGACCATACAATACTTTCACTTCAGCAATAAAGGCATTATTCGATTGCGAAACCAAACCACCCCAAGCCGTAAAACCAGCGCCACTCGTGGTGCTCAAAATACCATAATTTTCGTGTAGCCATGCTAACGCCCAGAAGGCTTCCTGCTCTTGCGGTGAGGATGGAATATGGTGTTTAAAACGCTCTTGATAATTACCCATCGGCTCTAAACGATGACGCGTTGCCACAGCAACCGGCTTTTCTTGATAAAAGTCATCCGGCACTGGGCAAAAAGCGGTTGCATTGTCTTCGTACAAAGGCATTAACCGCAATAACTGGCCAGCAAAGATCTCGTTAGGGTCTTTAATGGAATCATTAAAATACACTACCGATGCCAACGCTGTTTTATAGCGTGGGTCAGTATAGTTAATACCATAGTATCGCGTAATAATTCGACTTAACGAGTCACCCGGTTTAATTTTATAAACAACAGGCGTTGCCGATATATTGTTAAGTGGGCGTTCGAGTTGTTGTATCAGAGTATCGGTGGCATCCATCAATCTTCCCTTAAATTTGTATTATTAACGTCCTACTCTTGATGTACCTATCAAGTAGTGCACGAAGGGTAAGAAAAACACACCCTAGATGCAAGCCAGTATATGTGAACCAGCTCACACCTAACAAAAACCACACCTGATTGCAGCATTTAGCCACCTTATCGTTGAAATTCACGCCATTATTGTATGTAAAGCTTTTCATGACTTTGAAAAGCTTATCGAATCACTTACTCTTAGCAAAAGTAATAATTGGAGTTGTTGATGTCTAAGGAAATATTATCCCTCCTTATAAAATTACTCTCCATAAATTAAAATCGATTAATTGTAAATAATATCAGCTTATATCTCTTATAGAATATTACGATGAAAGGGGTTAAGTTATGAAAAGCTTACTAAATGCAATCCCCCACTCTGATAAAGTAGAGAACAAACTATGGATGTAAAAATAGTATCAATAATAGTTGGCGGGATAATTGGTGCTGTAATTAGTTTTTTGGGGTTTCAATACAAGCTTAGAATAGACAGAATAGAAAAGCTCAACATAGCTTTATATAGGTTAATGGAAGTTTGGGTATTAATTGGTACAGCAAAGCTAATTCGCAGTAAAAATTTTATCGACAAACTTTCAAATGAAGTAATAAAAAGCTTTCCTGCCGAAAAAATTGATGAAACAATAAAAGAAAATATTAAAGAGGGTATGTTGCTTGCAACACCATTATTAATCTCTATTGATAAAAATGAGTCATTTCTCGACAAATATTCAAGCTCTGTGTCTGAATTAGCCTCCATATATCCTATCAAAGCTTTCGAAATGAATAGCAATCAATTTTTAATGAAATACCTTAAAAATATTGATGCACTGAAAAATCAAGAGCCAGATTCGCAAACAAACCATATTATCATAGAAAGGCTAAGAGATTTTGCATTGGAAGATGCTTTTAAAGAATTTGAAAATGACCTTAAATACTTAGCTAAGAAATCTGGAATTTGGAATTATTTTTTCTTACTCAAACGGGTATCTAGAATAAAGCAAAAAATTGAGAGCATTCATGAAATGGAAATGAGCAAAAACATTAATAAAATTATAGGGCCTGCTATTCAAGCACACTATGATAGTTTAGGTATTAAAAACCCAAACTTAAAGACTCAGACCTAAATAAAATCAGCAGGTATCTATTCCAACAACTAATAACGAAAGTATGATTTCAGCAAAAAATAAAGACGAACTATTATACTTTCTATCTAACATTGATATCTCAGTACCAAGGCGGTTTGATGGCAGGACGACAGATCATGTTGAACGCTATTCTATTTGTTACCTGCTTGCCACCTTAGCTGAATTAGATGTATTGAACTATCCTATCGATCTACAAAAATCAGAGCGTCCTGATTTTATACTATCTGAGAAAGGAAAAATAACTGGGATTGAGCATACAGAGGCAATATCAGTAAATGTTGCCCATAGTGATGCTCTAAATGATAAAGGTTATGGGCCCAAAGTACGTTACATTAAGCGTTCAAAGCCTGGAGAGAAAAAGAGAAAAGCAAAACAACTAATTCTTGAAATTGAAGAGAATAAACCAAGTGGCCCTTGGATGGGAGATTCAGTAGAAAAAGAGTGGGTTGAAGCAATGTGTCATTTTACTGACCGAAAATTTAACTCTAGTAAAAAAATAGGCTATTCACATTTTGAGAAAAATAGTCTACTGATTTATGATAACTGGAGGCTTCCCGCATTAGATCTAGATGAAGCGCTACCTAGATATTTTAAACGATGCATAATTAATAGTTATTTTATGATTTTTGATGATATTTACATACAAACAGATAACTATCTATGCAAGGTTAACAAAAAGATGTTTCAAAAATACAACCTAAGTCAATTATGGAAGAATTGAACCCTTATAGAATCTAGTCAGCACTGAAAGAAATGACCACACTTATAGCCATTATTAGTTAGCTTCTCCTAACCAAGGCTTTAAAGCTTCCACAAAACTCACTCCCACCCCATAAACAAAAAAGCCTAACAACGACTGTTAAGCTTTTTAGGCTTCCTTTAAATTAAAGGGTTATTTGGTGGAGCCTAGCGGGATCGAACCGCTGACCTCAACACTGCCAGTGTTGCGCTCTCCCAGCTGAGCTAAGGCCCCATATAGCAAGAACTGCTTTGAAGGACGCGCATTCTACCGCTAAGGCCTCTAGCTGACAACCGCTATATTTAAATTTACCGAAGGCGGTTACTCGCTCTTTGGTGAATCTAGTTGTTGGTATGCCTTTTCCAGTTTCTTCAACTGCTTTTTCCCCGGCTCACCACAAATGCCATTTAGCGTATACCTTAGGCGTGCGCGCGTGATTTCGGGGCCGAGTAATGCCATGGCATCCATCACTGAGAATGAAGAGGTAGTGCCCGAGATAGCAAGGAATAACGGTGCCAAGAAGTCTTTCAACTTAATGCCCATACCATCGGCTAAGGCTTTCAGCTCCTGGAATATGCTATCGCGCTGCCAGTCATTTAGGGCCTCCATTCTCCATAGAGAGAATTGCAGCACTTCTTTTAACTGTTCTTCGCTGAGTTTTAATTCAGCAAATTTAGCCGGCTCTAATGGCAACATCCCTGACGATAAAAATGCAGTCAGTGGTATAAAGTCGCTGAGGGTTTCCATTCGAGGAATGGCATGAGGCAATACTTTCATTAAGTTATCGCGATTCAGTGCCCACGTCTGCAAGCGGTCCGCTAACTGATCTACTGAGAGATCTTCACGCATCCATAAGCCATTTAACCAAGAGAGTTTTTCAGCATCAAAGATAGGCCCGCCTAAAGAAACCCGGTTAATATCGAACTCGCTTACCATGTCATCTAGGGTAAATTTCTCACGCTCATCAGGCATAGACCAACCCATGCGGCCTAAATAATTCAACAGGGCTTCAGGTAAAAAGCCCATGCGCTGGTAGTACAGGATGCTGGTTGGGTTTTTGCGTTTGCTGAGTTTGGATTTATCCGGGTTACGCAATAGTGGTAAATGGCACAGTACCGGCATATCCCAACCGAAGTATTGGTAGAGCAATTTATGCTTGGGAGCTGAGTTAATCCACTCTTCGCCACGAATCACATGGGTGATTTCCATTAAATGGTCATCCACCACATTGGCTAAATGGTAAGTAGGTAAACCGTCGGACTTAAGCAAGATTTGCGCATCGACCTGCCCCCAATCCAGCTCAATGGTTCCGCGCAGCATATCGTCAATCGGGCAAGGGCCGTCTTCTTCTGGCACTTTCATACGCACAACAGCGGGCATACCCGCGGCTTTGCGTCGGGCCACTTCCTCTTCAGGCAGCAATAGCTCGCTTGGTTTAAGCGCTGTAAAGCCACCTTGAGCACGCCGCGCTTCACGCAGTTCATTCAATTCTTCTGGCGTACGGTAACAATAAAAAGCATGGCCTGCATCTACCAGCTGGTCGGCATATTTTTTATAAATATCGGCTCGTTCGCTCTGTCGGTAAGGGCCATGAGGACCACCAACATCTGGACCTTCAGCCCACTCCAACCCCAGCCATCTCAGGCTATCAAAAATAGCTTGTTCTGATTCACTGGTTGAACGAGCCTGATCAGTATCTTCGATACGTAAGATAAATTCCCCACCATGTTGACGAGAGAAGCAATAGTTAAACAAGGCAATATAAGCAGTACCAACATGAGGGTCGCCTGTAGGTGAAGGCGCAATTCGAGTACGAACGGTCATAGGTTATTCATTCTATAGTGGATAGTAAAAATGGCGGCATTATACCCTGTTGATTACCCTTTTTCTGACATTCTCTTCGATGCCGACAAATATAGTCATTAGCTAATGGGGTAATGGCTGGCTTTCTAACAATACAGTAGCCAAAAACCCTCAAGTAAAGACCATACAAAAAGAACTGTTAAATTTATATCTAGTCTCAAAAAATCATTACTATGCCAAAGCACCGAATATATCTAGATAAAATTAAATAGCAGGCTAATGACAAGGGCAAAAAATGTTCGTTATCAACGACAATATCAATAAAAAAACACGATTGGCATTTAAATAAACATCATTTTTACAAAAGAAACTATAATTTTCTTATACATAGTAAATTTATTTAATAAGGCAAGAAGGCACCATACTTGTACACAATAACCTTACCGCCAGATGAAGAGAGCCGTCGTATAAGGATTTTATGCGTATGAAAATACCTGAAGTTTCTGGTACCTCTTGTGCCTTTATTCCTGTCTATTGTTATTACGACAGAGATCATGGTGGCGAAGTAAAAACACCTATTCTATTAATGGATAGTGAGAGCTTTCTTATGAAAGCCATTATCTTAGATATTGATCCCAGTATATTTACCGAAGACGAACTAAAAGATAACTTTATTGAAGCGTATTATAAATCTGCCTCTGATAAGCAAGAAAAGCATGACTCACTGGATGCTTATGATATATACCCACAATTAGCGACAACCTTACATACCGATAATGAAGAAATATCGATCTACATTTGCGAGTTATATGAAAATAGCGAGCGATATTTTAAAAAATCAAATAAAAGTAAAGTCACTGAATTAGTGAGTTATCGACAAGGTATTGATGAATTAATTAAAAGTGGCGTGCTGGAACCGTTAACAGAAAAAATATTAATTTGCTTATCAGAAGATAATTATATTACTGCAGAGAATGACGACAATTCGAATTCTGTTGAACTCTTTTAGTGCTAATTAATGCAAGTTTAAACAATTACATAATTGGCCAGGATGTATGGGCTTTACCAGTATTTTTTTAACCTGCTGATAACATAAACAGCGTTCGTAGTCTTCATTTTTTATAGATCCTGACAGCATAATGATATCAGTTGAGTGGTTCGTGTTTATGCCGTCATACACTTCAAGGAAATCATAGCCATCCATTCCAGGCATATTGATATCAAGAAATATTACATCAATATCATTAACTGACGTTTCTATAAAAGATAGGGCCTCTTGGGCACCAAATGCTCGATTAACAACAATGGATGTATCGTAACTTTCTATAAAATGTTGACACAAAAACTGGTCGGCTTCATTATCGTCCACTACTAATACATGGGACGCTACCATAGTTAAACCTCATTACCTCTACTTTTAAGTTTCCTATAGCTTAAATAGCATTAATGTTTCCTGTTAAAAAAAGCATCAAGTCTTCCAGCAAAGGCATTAACATCTGTCGGGTTAATCGCTTTCTCAATATAGTGCAAATCTATTTCATCAGCTTTATGTTGTAGTTCAGCTAGCTTATTACCACTCATTAGTGTGATTTTCTCTACAGAAACTCCACGCTCCACTAACAATTTAGCAGTTTCATAACCACTAGGCTGACTGACATTGGCATCCAGTAAAAACCAATCGATATCTGACATCTCAGTTTGTTTATCAAGCACCCCTTGACCCGAAGGCACGTCGATATACCTTGCATCATCAAAAATTTGTGATACGGCTTCTTTAACTAACATTCGAGAAAACAAACTGTTATCAGCAACGATTATATTATTTGGCATACTACTTACTCACTTCTCACCAATTTCTTATTCGGTACTTTTTATTAAGTACTCTTTTATTAAGCACTCTCTTATTCCGTACTGTTTAATATCTCATAAAGTCCTTCTAATACAATGCCAAGATCTTTTTCAAGTTGTTGAGTCGACTCTCTTGAATTATCAAGTTGCTCTGTTGCCTTGTAAGCCAATGCCATCAAGGTGGCCTCTTGATCTTCATCCAAGCCTAAGCTGAACAACTTAGCCTCCAATTCCGTGATCATATTGGTCATAATTTCACGTACTTCATCATCATGCTGAATAATTTTTTCGTTAAAGGCCTTTAACTTATCTTCTGTGACAATAATAACGCGCCCTAATACACTACTGCGTTGACTGGCTAAATCTTTTTGGGCTTGTAATGCCATTAATCGACCATCACAGATACTCACTAGTACAGCTAGGTGATCCTTGATACGGCCATAAAGGCTTTCATCATCTGTCGGCATATTTTTAATTAGTAATGTGATTTGGTCACTTTTAACGATAGTGCGCACACCAATATTAATAATACGTTCGGAGCTCGTTTTCGCCTTATCAAGCACTTTGGCTTCTAGGGAATTCGGTTCACAATACGCGTAAGGCTTACTGGCACCAATAACATAAGCACAGGCATTTAGTCCAAATTCTTCCGCTGCTTCACAGACTTTTTCGCCCATTTCCTCAAGCGTTTTAATCTCTTGTGATTGCTTAACGAAGTCAATTAACTGACCAATTTCACTACTATATGTCATTGCCTCTAAAGCAACATTCATGGAATCTTTTGCTTCTTGCTGGGCTTTAACAATTTCTAAATGTGACTCCAGATGATAATTCACACGCTCTAGTAACTTTTCACCATCAATGGGTTTGGTAATGTAATCATCAGCGCCAGCTTCATAACCTTGAAGACGCTCTTCTGGCTTATATAAGGCCGATACAAAGATAATAGGCGTACTCGCTGTCGCTTCCTGTTTACGTAAATGCATGCAGGTTTCATAGCCATTCAGCCCCAACATGTTCACATCCAGTAAAATAATATCAGGAACTGTTTCTTGTACTTTTTCGATGCAATCCTCTCCCGACACCGCTTCCATGATGGTATAACTTTCTTCGAGGATCATTCGCTGCAACATACGATTATCTTCAGCATCGTCAACGATTAGCACTGTAGCACTGGACATAAATCTACCTTTGTATAGTTTTTCTTACTTGTTCAAGGGGTGCGTGTTCAATCACAACATGATCGTACTAAAAATTTAATCTTTTAAATTCAATGACCTACAAATAAAAAAGGTACAATAGCCTTTGACTTAAAACGTATCTAAACCCTGTTAGATACTATTAACTATAGTCAATATTTCTACTTTCCGTACGATTAATCTCTTAGATTTCACACAATAAAAACTCTGCTTATTCCTAAAGAGCCTATGGTCTAGATCTTCTACCATCTAACCACGTTGCTCTATAGTACTTAGCAATTTGTCGTATTGCGGGATCACATTAGGCCAAAGCACCTTAACTTCGTCTAAATCGTCGCTTTTACCCGCCTGTTCAATTTTTTGCGCCAAATCGGCTAATTCAATACCACCTAGGTTACTGACTGAACCTTTCAGCTTATGCGCAAGCAAGCCAGCTTCTTCAGCTTTTTCTTCGTTAATGGCCTTTTCTAGTTCTTCTATTGTCTTCGGTGTATCTGTTTTAAAAAGATCAATTAACCTTGCCGCTATCTTTTCATTGTTCATAATACGGTTCATAAATCCGCTTTCATCCCATACATTTTCATCATCGCTCATCGCATCAATTTCCTCTTCTGTTTGCTCATCATTATCATCAGGGGCTGCTGCCGTTAAACGTAGCCATTCATCTAAAAGAGACCATAGCTTTTCGGGGTCAATTGGTTTACTCAAATAATCACTCATGCCTGCAGCCAAGCATTTTTCTTTATCCCCTTTCATCGCATTAGCCGTCATTGCGATGATTGGAATTTGAGGATTAGGGGCCTTACCAGCACGAATTGATCGAGTTGCTTCATAGCCATCCATTTCCGGCATTTGGCAATCCATTAAAATCAAGTCATAAGGAGCATCTGCGGGGGCATTATTCAAAGCCGCTATCGCTTCAATCCCATTACCTGCAATATCTGCATCCAACCCCAAGCCTTCAAGTATGCCCAAAGCAACCTCTTGGTTAATCACATTATCTTCAACTAACAGAAGGCGAATAGAGGATGATTCTGCAATTGTTTTATCTATTGTAGAAGTACTATTAGCAGGCCTGCCTTGTAATTTTTTAGATGAAGTAAGCGATGAAACTTGATCACTCACTAGCGATGACGATCCTGATTGATCTCCTAGTAAAGTATCCAGTGTGCGGAATAAGTCATTGATCGTTGCAGGTTTGGGAAACCAGGAAGAAAAACCAGCATTGACAAACCGCTTGGCATCTCCCTTTTGACCCAGTGATGTCATGACTGCCAACTTCATATCATTAAAACGACTGTCATTACGAATCATTCTCGCTACTTCTTTAGCATCCATATCAGGCATTTTCATATTGATAAAAGCAGCTGCATAAGATTGATTACCCAGTACTTCTAATGCCTCATGGCCGCTATAAACACCATTCGCTTCAGCCCCCCAACGACGCAATTGCTCCACTAAAACGGTATTATTGGCCTTATTTTGATCAACAACTAAGATGCGTTTATCTTGTACAACCGTTGTCGGCAGTAAATCTTTTGCCTCCTTGCTTTCCTCTAGATAAATATCAAAAGTGAATTGGCTACCATGACCAAGCTCACTAGAAACTTCAAGATCTCCTCCCATTAATTCGCATAACTGCTTAGCAATGGCCAAACCTAAACCTGTGCCACCGTATTTACGTGTTGTAGAAGCATCTACCTGAGAAAAAGAATCAAAGAGGGTTTCTATTTTTTCGGGAGGGATACCAATACCGGTATCATTGACTGAACAGATAAGGCGCAATTGTTGATTTTTACTATTAGCTAACTCTATCCGAATAATAACTTCGCCTTCTTCGGTAAACTTAATCGCATTACCTACTAAATTACTCAACACTTGGCGCAAACGTCCCGGATCACCCTGCACCATCGTTGTGTGTACATTTGTTAAGTCTAAAACAAGCTCTAAACCTTTTTCTTGTGCACGTTGTGCGATAGCTTCAGCAAAGTCCCCTAGCATTGCCGATAAGTTAAATGGGATAATTTCTAATTCCATTTTTCCCGCTTCAACTTTAGAAAAATCTAAAATATCGTTAATAAGGGTTAAAAGGGATTCTGCGCTGGATTTCGCCAATCCAACATAGTGGGCCTGTTGTTGGTTCAATTGGGTTCGTTTTATTAAACCCAGCATGCCTAAGACGCCATTCATCGGTGTGCGTATTTCATGGCTCATACTGGCTAAAAATTCTGACTTCAGCTGAGCAGATTCCTCTGCTTTAATTAGAGCTTGCTCACGCTCTAATGCCAATTGTTTTCGCGTCGTAATATCAACATTGGTGCCAATCATACGTACGTGTTTCTCATCGTCATCCTTAACAATTCGTCCATGGGCAGCGATCCAACGCTCTTGGCCGTTAGGCCAAATGATTCTGAATTCTGTAACAAAATCCTCACCTGTTGATACTGACTCATTAATTAAAGCATCAGAAGTCGCTAAGTCATCAGGGTGAACGCGGGATGTCCACGCATTATAATCTCCAGAAAAATCATTTACTTTGATATGATAAATATCGCACATGCGTTCATCCCAGAACAATTCTCCTGTAACAATATCATAATCCCAAACGCCAATACCTGGAGTTTCCAATGCAAAATCAAGCCTCGTACTTAATTCTTCAATTTCAGCTGTAGACTTTTTATTTAGTGTTAGATCTTCACAACAAACGTAAAAACCTTCAACATTATTCTCCTTATCAATTTCTGGGGTATAAGTGATATTCACATAGCGCTTATCCGAGTCACCATAGGCAATTTCTGTCTCAAAGCTGACCGGATTACCGCCCATAACATGAGTAATATACGGTTCTAGCTCAGCAAAACCGTCCTCACCAACGACATCCTCAACACAAAGACCAATGAAATTATTTAACGGTATGCCAGACCAACGCTCGTAACACTGGTTGGCGAATTTATAAGTGAGATTCTTATCGACATAAGCTAATAAGACAGGCGCTTTATTAGTAATACCATCCATATAGTGACGAATTTTTTCCAACTCCAGCTCTTTTTCCCTTTTATGTTTAAACAGATTGTAAAAACTACGAGATAAGACGCCTACCTCATCAACCGCTTTTACAGGAAGTAAATTAACAGCATCGCCAGCTTCGTAGGCAGATATAGCATCTGACATATCCACTAAAGGCTTTAACATTTTCCGTGTAATATAAAAAACAACAAATAATGCTAAAACAGCCAATACTATACCTATTAGAAATAATTGATGGCGTAAATTTTTAAGTTCCCCGACATATTTATCGTTATCGTAAATCAACAACAATCTCAAAGGTTTAGTTGCACCATGATGGCTTAAATTTAAAATAGAATAAAACCCGGGATGTATTATTTTATTAATTCTGGAAGGAGCGACATGGTAGCGATCTTCATTATTTTCGACAATTGATATCAACTCAGGGAAATCACTACCAATGGCATTCAAGCTTACTTCATCATCTAAAAAATATTTTTCATCGGGGTGAAATATGTAATTACCTTTATAATTCATTAAAAACAGTTTAATGCCTTCTACTTCAGAATGAATTAGCTCCTGTATAAACATATCAAAATTGACTTCGATTACCATAACCAGGGTCACAGCATTAGTAAATTGACTCTTTAGAGGGATATAGGACCGTAATATCTTTTTATAGTAAGGTTTTCCACTTATCCAGTAATTTTTTAATGAGACATCAGAAAAATGAACATTTCCCGGAGCATAGCGAACGGCTTCAACAATATCATTCTTGAAATCGATAGAAGACTTTTTTTGTGTTGAGAAATAATCAACTGATATATTATGATCTCTAAAAACGCCCATAACCTCACTAGTTTTTATTGAGAAAAACGAGATATTGGCATAGTAAGGGGTATTAATTAATTGATTTTTAAAAACAGCTTTTGAATTTAAAAAAGTCTCAATTTTAGAAGGGTAATTAGCCATTGTCTTAACATCTGAAGACTGGCTCAATAACAACATATCACGCCTGATATTGGCATAAAAATGATGAAAACTTAGATTAATAAAATTCTCGGTATTCACCAAGTCATTGGACTCTTGATGTAGGATAATCTTTTCAGACTGCTTATAAAACAAGACAATTAAAATAAAAATAATAGCTAATATTAGAACAAAGCTAATAATAGGTAATATTATTTTAAGCGGCCTTTTAACAGAGCCGACATCAAGCGTGTCTGATTCTGATGAAAATAAATCAATGGATTCATCTTCTTCGATTGGCGTTCGATACGTTGAGTTTGTATTCATGGAATTCACACTCAACGTCGATTATCAATATGATCTAATAATTTATTATACTGGGGCCTCACTTGAGGCCATAACTCTTTCACTTCCTCAAGCTTTTCTGATTTTCCGGCTTGCTCTATACTTTTGGCTAAATCTGCAAGCTCAATACCGCCTAAATTAGCAACGGACCCCTTTAATTTATGGGCCAGCAAACCTGCTTCCTCAACTTTATTTTCATTGATCGCACTTTCTAACTCATCAATAGTTTTAGGCGTATCGGTTTTGAACAATCCAATTAATTTATTGGCAATGTTTTCATTGTTCATAATCCTTTTCATAAATCCATCTTCATCCCAAATAACTGACTGACTATTTTCCGATTCAACGGATTGTTCTTGCACCTTTGAATGGACTCTCCTGCGAGAATCTACCCATGTTTGTAAGCAATCTTTAAGTTTTTCTGGGTCAATAGGCTTGCTAATATAATCATCCATTCCTACAGCCAAGCACTTCTCTTTATCTCCTTTCATGGCATTGGCAGTCATGGCAATAATTGGGATATTAGGGTCAGGAACTTCTCCTTTGCGGATCGCTCTTGTGGCCTCGTAACCATCCATATTGGGCATTTGACAATCCATCAGCACAACGCAATAAGATCCATTATTAAGCGCTTCCAATGCTTCACAGCCATCATTAGCCACATCAACACTGTAGCCCAACATCTCCAATACACCCAGTGCCACTTCTTGATTAATTAGATTATCCTCAACGAGCAATAAATGGCTAACTGATTCTTCTACCACCACTTTATCTACTATTTCATGAGTAGAAAAAGAACCTTTCGATTCATTGATAGGGATTACTTCATCTTCAGACTGTTCAGTATTGACTTCAGTAGTATTCTTAACTGATTCAGCATTAAATATATCGAGCAGGTCATGAAGCGTCACCGGTTTTGGAATGAAAGAGGAAAAACCTAAATCAGAAAGCAATTTTTCATCTACACGCTGATTCAACTGCGTCATCATCACCAATTGCATACCATCAAAATCATGATCAGCCCTGATCGCCTGAGCCAACTCCTCTTCGCCCTTTTGTGATATTTGCATATCAATAAATGCCATTGTAAAGGGGCTTGATTTACTAGCGTTAATAAGCTCTAAACCTTGAGCAGCACTTTCAACATGAGTGGCCCCTACACCCCATTGATTTAATTGATCAACAAGGACCTCTCCACTCACTTTATTATCATCAACCACTAGAACCTTATGATTACTGATATCAATTAAGGGGGTAAGGTCTGCTTCCTGTTCACTTTCGTCTAGCAAAATCGTAACTTTGAATTCACTACCTTGGCCAAAGTGGCTTGAAACACTGACACTACCTCCCATCAGCTCACATAACTGTTTAACGATTGCTAAACCCAAACCTGTTCCACCATATTGGCGGGTGGTAGATGCGTCGACTTGAGAGAATGAATCAAATAATTTATCAAGTTTGCTATCTGGTATACCGATGCCAGTGTCAATAACGGAGCATTCAAAGGCCAAGCGATTGGACTCATGTGCTTGTAGCGATGCCCGAATAACAACATTACCCTTATCAGTAAATTTAATGGCATTACCTACTAGATTAGTAATCACCTGTCGTATCCGCCCCGGATCGCCTTTTACAAAAGCAATATCGACATTAACAACATCCAGAACTAACTCTAAGCCTTTTTCTTGAGCACGCTGCCCCATAGATTCAGCAAGCTCCCCAAGCATTTCAGGTAAATGAAAATCAATAATATCGAATTCCATTTTACCTGCTTCTACTTTAGAGAAATCTAAAATATCATTAATCAAGAGTAACAATGATTCGGCACTGGATTTAGCTAGATTCGTATAACGGGCTTGCTGATGTGTTAAATTGGAGTTACCCAATAAACCCAGCATCCCCAGAACACCATTCATTGGCGTTCTAATTTCATGGCTCATACTAGCCAAGAATTCAGATTTTAGTTGAGCCGATTCTTCCGCTTTAAGTTTGGCATCCAGAAGGTATTGTTCGGCTTTGACATTGTCAGTCACATCGAGTTGGATGCCTAGGTAATGGGTTACCTTATCCTGGTGATCACGTATCGGTGTCAACATTAACTGATTGAAGAATTCTGTACCGTCTTTGCGATAATTGAGCAACGTTTCTGATATTTGCTCTTTATTCTTTATCGCATCTCTAATGTTTTTAATAGAATTTGAATCAGTTTCCTTACCCTGTAAAAGCCGGCAATTCTTACCAATAACCTCATCAGTGCTGTATCCGGTCATCTCGGCGAATGCCTGATTAACGTATACCAACGGCATATCTTTCTCTAGAGCATCAGAGATGACGATGCCATTGCTCGCTTCTTCAATCGCTCTATTTTTAATATGTAGCTCTTGCTCAATTCTTCTGGCGGCAGTGACATCGACACCAACAAAAATAACACCTTCTAATTCACCGTATTCTGAATAATAAAGGCTTCTTGACCAATGGATAATACAGTTTTTACTGTTTGTAGTGTTATCAGGTAACACCAGAGTATAAACGCTTTCGAAATCATCAATCTGTTTTTTTGCATCGATAAAATTATCTTTATATTCCGGAGGGATTATCTCACTAAAATTATCCTGTACCCCTACATCAATTTTATTCGACAGCCGCTCAAAAGCACGATTAGTTAATGTGGCATTTCCAGAGGTATCAAATACAACCAAACATTCATTCAGTGAATTAAAGATACTTTGCACACTGCTTTTTAACATTCTTGCTTCTGACAAATCATCTGCCAGGGATCGAAATTGCTTGCCTATATTGACTAGCTCATCAGGGTCATTATCATTAACCAAGTTAATACTGTCAGGTTTTTCTAGCGCCTTTATGAATCGATTTAAGGTATCAGAAATCACCCTAGAGGATAGGGTGATACTGACCGCTGTACATAATACAGCGACCCCTATCGCCACCATCATAAACACTAATAAAAAGTAAAATTTCTTTTGAGTAATACTTTTTGGCTCTGCCGAAATAACTTTATAGTTACCCGTCAATATAGATTCTGATAAGAACCAGTCAGAGTAAATTTTATGATTATATTTTGAACGCAAGGGAAAGTTATCTTGATCCGAGCTATAAATAATATTATTACTATCATTTATAATAATTAGAGGATTAACAACATCCTTTAAAGAAATATTTTGATGCATTTCAGAAAATGGGATTTTGGCAATAACGGCACCTTCAGGAGCATTAGAAAAACTGATAGGTGCAGCAACAAACAATCCATTCTCGTCAAAGTAGCGATAATTCTTTCCATCTTCTAAGACATCATCTTCCCACATCAGATGTTGAAATATTTCTGTCTCAGGTAGCTTTCCATTATGGGTGACGACTTCACCAGAAAAATCTGTAATAGCAATATAGGCTTTATCGATACCTGCCAAGGCAAAAGAACGAATAAATAATGGTATATAATGTTCTCGCTCCTGAGGGTCAATTAAGCTATTAATGATTAATTCATTATTAGCAGCATTAACAATCTGTTGCTCCAAGCTGCCAAGAGTAGTTTCAAAATTTTTATTAAACTGATCAATAATTTTTTCATGATCACTCTGCAATTGATCATCAACAATTTTTTTGGTCATGAAAAGTAATAATCCGCAGGATACCGAAAGGATTAAAACCAGTAGCGGGATGGTTTTTGAGGCAATAAAAAAGTTAATACTCTTGTTTTTCATTGCACCACATCATTAATTAGTGACAGGAACTATATAGCCATCGTCATCATATTTGGCCATTACATAATCGCTCAGAACTAATGCGTCATGTTTATTTTTAGTAAAAGGTGGACTAAATTTTTTCATTACACCGTTATACACATGTAAATTTTCAAGTGAATCTCTGACTTTAGCCCGATCAATTGTGTTTGCATCTTTAATTGCATGCGCCAATATATGTACTAAGTCATAAGCGTGCACGACACCAACTGGGGCAGGTACACTTCTCGCCGTTACCTCAGCATTATATTTTTTCTGATACGCCGTTAATAATGACTGCATTTTCTCTGGGTTACTGGGAGACAAAAAGGAATAGGTTTGTAAAATGCTAATATCTAACTCTGCAATATTCTCAATACCGGCCATTTTGACAAAAGCACCGCCTGCGATCCCCCAATGAGAGATAATAGGTACTCGCTTCGCCTTTTTAACTTTCATCATTTCTTTGACTATAGCTGCTCCCTCTGGTGCATTTGATACTAATAAAATGGCTTCCGCACCAGCACCCAACAATTTCCCTATTTGTTTTTCCATCGACTTTTCCCGCCAATTAAACCATTCTGTACCAACGATGCTCACACTTAACTTGTTAGAAGCGGCTTCCATTGATTTTTTATTTGAACGTCCCCACCCTGTTTGTTCAAGCAGCAAACCCACTTTATTTAAATCCCTTTTTTTAGCATGATTAAGTAGAACATGCCCTGCATGTTCATCGCGCACCGATAAGCGAAACACATAATTGGGTTGATAACCATTATCAACAACGGGGGTGCCAGCTGCCCAAGGCCCTAAATAAATCATTTTATGTTCATGAATGGCTGGCAATTCATGTAGTGCTACCGGGGTATGTACACCTCCTAACACGGCGACCACATTGTCTTTCTTCGCAAAGCGCTGAATGTTCTTTAAACCTCGAGCAGGGTTACCTCGATGATCTCTGGACTCTAATAATAATTTCCGGCCTAGTACGCCGCCCGCCTGATTAATTTCATCTATTGCTATTTCGGCGCCTCGTTGTATTGCAATTCCACCCTCAGCAGCGACCGCTGAAAGGTCTGCGTCTAGACCAATAATAATTGGCTCATCAGTAGAGAGGACTGAATGTGAAAAAACCAATAAAAAAACCAGAAGTAAATTTGATACATTCTTTTTCATAACATTAATATCCGGCATGTAATTCATAATTTAACGGTTAAAAAACGCGATTAACTGAGTCATATCTTGTGCCTGCTCAGAAACTCCTTGGCTGGCTGCAGCCGCTTCTTCAACCAATGCTGCATTTTGCTGTGTCATTTGATCCATCTGAACCACAGCAGCATTGACTTGCTCAATTCCCGTTGTTTGTTCCCGAGCGCTAGTGGCAATATTGCCAATCATGACGCTAACCTGCTCAATTTCACTCACGATAGACTTTAATGTCTCACCCGAAGCTTCAACTAATGAAGAACCATCATTAACCTTATTCACCGAGTCATTAATGAGATCCTTAATTTCTTTGGCTGCGCTGGCTGAGCGTTGAGCCAAGCTACGCACTTCACTTGCCACCACCGCAAAACCACGGCCTTGTTCACCCGCCCGTGCAGCCTCTACGGCCGCATTCAAGGCAAGCAAGTTCGTTTGGAAAGCGATTTCATCAATCACACCAATAATATTGGCAATTTTTGTACTGGCTTGTGTAATTTGGTTCATCGCTTTAATCGTTTCTTGTAGACTGGAATTCCCTCCCTGCGCATTTTTACTCGTGCGAACCGCAAGTTCATTCGCTTGTTTAGCGCTCTCTTCATTAGAGCGAACAATCTGGGTCATTTCTTCCATGCTGGCAGCAGTTTCTTCAAGGGTTGAGGCTTGGCTTTCAGTACGGTTACTCAAATCATTATTGCCGATAGAGATTTCTTTTGAGCCTTGTGAGATTAGCTCTGCTGAACTATCAATATTTCCAATTACTTCTCGTAACTTATCAACCGTATTGTTTGCATCTATTTTTAATTGACCAAAGCCACCCTCATAATCACGCTCAATACGCTGTGATAAATCACCGTGAGCTAGTGCAGAGAATACGCGCTTAACATCATCAATCGCGACACTGGTTGTATCCAGTAAACTATTGAGGCTTTTGCTAAGATTGAGAATAAAGCCTTCCTTGCCATTCAAGTCGAGCTTATTATCAAAATCACCATTAGAAGCAGCACTGATAATTTTGTCGATATCATTTTCTACGGCCAATTCTAATGTTCGATCGATCCATTCAACGACAGTACCCAAACGTTTGCCTTCATCGACTATTGGTGTCGCTGTAAATTTCATCGTGCGAGCACCGACAACAATACTGGTAGTATATGCTTCACTTAATTTATCCAACATCGCACGCTGGTGAGCTGGGTTAACATGGAAGATATCAATATTTTTGCCAACTAGATCATCTGCTTTAAAGTCAGGAAATACTTGGCGTATATCACTTTCTGCTTCGCTCATCATTTTGACCAGCGATTTATTGGTATAGAGAAGATTATAATTTTCATCAGCGATCATGGTAGAGGTTGCCGAACTGTCTAATGCCTTTTTAATGACTAAGACATCTCGAGTCTGAGCTTCAGCACGTTCGGCGATTTCCTGTGCTTTCGCTGCACTTTCTTCAGCCGCAGATGACAGCTTTTCTTGCTCTGCGTTGGCAGAACGGATTTTATTCACTGCCCCGTTAACACCAGATGCCAATATCCCTAACTGACCTGGATGCTTATCATTAACGGTTTCATTAAAATTGCCCTGACTAACATTTTCCAACACATGATTAGTTTCATTGATAGACCTTGCAATATCACTCATTAAGTGATTGAACGCCCGACTGGTATCTCCGATTTCATCGGAGTAATTATTATGAATGGACAAGGTAAAATCACCTTTTTCCTCTACTTCTTTAATGGTATGTGCCAGCTCAAGAATGGGAGCAGATAGCAAGCGACTGATAAACCAGGCAAAAATTGCAATAACAATCGCTCCTACTACGCCAATAATTGAAAGTGTTGCATTTAATGTGGAGACGCCAGCAAAGGCCTCAGCTTCATCAATTTCTGCAAGAATGGCCCATTTAACACCGCTGCCAATGTCAACCGTCGAGAAAGCGGATAAAACAGAGTTGCCATTGTAATCAATAATAATATCGGTTCCCTTCTCACCTTGAAATGCACGCTCGGATGCTTCAGTTTTAACAGAACCTTTCTCTGGATTTTTAAAGGAAGCAGAAACAGTATGATGGATAGGGTCTAAATAAGAGTCGGAACGCATCAGTAAGTCTGTTCCCACAAGATAGCTTTCACCAGTTTCGCCCATCCCATCTCGCTGGGTCATAATTTCATTGATAGTTTCCAGTGGCATTTGAAAGACTAAAACACCACTTAGTTGAGCACCATCATAAATAGGCGATGCAACAAAGCTGGCTGGCGCATCATACGAGGGGCGATAGGTAGCAAAATCTTTTAGAATATATTGCCCTTTTTCTACCTTAGCGGCTTCTCTGAAGGCACTGGCAAAATTGGTATTAGCATAAGGCCCATCGATTAAAGAAGTGCCGTAATCCAACTCTTTAAAAACAGAATAAACAATGACACCATTTTCAGGCTCTACCAAAAAAATATCATAGAAACCGAAGCTTTCTAGAAAATGCCGAAAGCCATTATGATAGCGTTCGTGCAAGTTGTGATAATTTGATTGGCCATCTGCCTTATCCAATAAATGTTTTTCACCTAAGGCATGCTTATTGTTTTGAATATATTGATATTGAGCAACAATAGCACTTGCCGATAATCCATCCATTAAAGGAGCAATATCAATATCAATATCAATATCACTACTATTTCGATTTTTATATTCCGGTTGAAACTCTCCGGTATAGTAATTGGCTAGCTCTACTTTAATTTTCTCTATATCTCTTGCCGTTTCGAACCCATCAGCAGATGCCATTGAAGCAAATTCTTCCTTTAAGGAAGCCATAGCATCAATGGTTTCTTTCGTCTCAGCTAAGTTAACAATCTGCTCTTCAATAGTAGTAAAATAGCGCTTTATTGCTGCGGCTTTAATTTCTCGAACGGACTCTAACTGCTGATACGACTGTGTTGCCAACTCAGCTTCAGACACTCGACCTGCTAATAAAGCAGCAATGAACATAGGCAATAAACCAACAATCAATAAGATTATTATTTGTTTACGCGCTAGGGATTGATTCATAAATAGTGACTTCACTATTAATTCCTCTCTTCATATACTAGGTTTACTCATTCCATACACTGAACTTACACTTAGAATTCTTCCCAATCATCATCCAGACCAATATCAGGATTACTTTCAATCACTGGTTTTGGGCTCGACGTTAGTTCTGGAGCAGTAGCTACTGGCTCTTCTTTTACTTCAGCGGCAACAGCAGGTTTTACCGGAGGCTCTTTAAATTCGGTACTTACCTTAGATGCTTGAGGTTTTACTGCCGATTCAAATTTTGTTGCAGTAGGAAAAGAACTACTCGAGGTAGAAGAAACTGGTGCTGCTGGCACAGCAGATGCTGATTTTACACTGCCTCTCTTATTCGCTTTATCTGATTCAGAAATTTTGAAGAATGATACTAGCTCCATTAATTTTTGAGCCTGCTCAGAAACGCCCTGACAAGCCGCTGACGACTCCTCAACAAGCGCGGCATTTTGCTGTGTCATTTGGTCCATATCAACAACCGAGGTATTAACCTGTTGAATGCCAGTACTTTGCTGGCCTGTCGCAACAGATAGGCTATTGATCGCACTATTGACCTGCTTTACCGACTCGATAATTTCTTTCAGTGTTTCTCCGGATTCATCAACTAACTTACTGCCATTTTCCACACGCTCAACAGAATCACTGATTAAGTCTTTGATCTCTTTAGCGGCGCCTGCAGAACGCTGTGCCAGAACACGCACTTCACCAGCAACCACCGCAAAGCCTCTGCCTTGCTCACCGGCCCTTGCGGCTTCGACCGCGGCATTTAGTGCGAGTAGGTTTGTTTGGAAAGCAATTTCATCAATTACGCCAATAATGGCAGCAATTTTATTGCTGGCTTCGTTAATACCTTTCATCGCTGTAACGGCACTATCAACCGCTACGCCACCTGCAACCGCACAGTTTTCAGCAGCGCTTGTCATTTCATTTGCATCTTTGGCATTGGTCGCACTCTGCTCAACACTCATTGTCATGTTTTCCATATTTCGCGCTGTCTTTTCAAGTGACAATGCTTGTTGCTCGGTACGAACACTTAAATCATTCACACCAATCGATATTTCACTGGAACCAGAATTAACCAGCTCTGATGATTCATGAATGTCAGCGATAACGCCTTTTAGTCGGTCAATCGTCGCATTAATGTTATTTTTAAGGTCTCCAAAACTGCCTTGATAATCCCCATCAATATTTTTAGTTAAATCACCTTCTGCCATAGCACCAACAACGGTTGACGCATCTTCAATAATTTCACCTGAGGTTTTTGTTAGTTGATTAATACTATTACTTAAGGCCTGGAAAAAGCCCTGCTTGCCATTGAGTGATATCTGCTTATTAAGATCACCTTGCAATGCTGCACTGACGACATCTTGAATCTCAATTTCAATAGCATTCTTAATTTTTTCTAGTGTTGTATTCGCATCATTTTTTAGTTTTAAAAATTCACCTTCATAAGGTGATGTAATTTTCTGGCTTAAATCTCCTTGAGCCATTGCCCCGAACACTCGAACAGTGTCATCTATTACTTTTTGATTTTCACTCACAAGATGGTTTATTTTTTCGCTTAGCTCTAAAAAGAAACCTTCCTTATCATTCAACGATATCCTTCCTGACAAATCACCTGATGCAGCAGAATTAATAATATTCTGTACATCCACTTGAATAGTTTGACGTAACCTTTCTATAGTAAAGTTTGCATCCTTTTTAATTCTGGCAAAATCGCCTTCATAATTAGATTTAATCGACACATCCAAATCACCTTTCGCCAAGGAAGAGAAAACATCAACTGTCTCATCAATAACTTGGTTATTAATGACCAATAGTTCATTGATACCTTCCGATAAATTTTTATAACAACCGACTTTGTCTTTTGTGTTAATTCTCTCTGATAAATTACCACGGCGCGCATTATTAATAATCGACTGCACATCTTTTTCAATAATATTTTGTAACTTTTCCCTCAATTCATTAATAGTTAGTAAAAGATTCCCCATTTCGTCTTCAGAACGCTTAACGTTGACAGCCTCTAAATTACCCTCGGCAATTCGTCCGATAGTATCCCCGACACTATTAATAGAATTGGTCAACCTTGTTGTAATAAATCGTGATAAATATATACCAATAGAAATAGCAATAATCGCTAATATTGCAGAGAAAACTTCCATCCATAAACGTTGGCTATCAAGTTTAGCTTCGTCTTCATGCAATAAATCCTCTACTGCTACTGTAATATCCTTTAAAAGAGATAATATTTTAGTGGATACTGGTGCAGCTTCCGTTGCCAAGAAATAATTAGCCATATTCCATTTTCCAGAGCCACGAATAGAGAACATTTCTGATGGCAAAGGGGCAAATTCTGCACGAACGTTACTGTATATTTCAAAGTCAGCTTTTTGTTTATCATTAAATAAATAACTGTTTTCTTTTAACGAATTGAATCGGGCTTCATTGATTTTCCAGCGTTTCTCAAAGGATTTTTTCCAAGCATCATCTCCGCTTAATAAATACGCTCGAATTGATGCAAGGCCGACGGCAAATGATCCTCGGGAGTCAGCAAGCAAAGCCAACAACGCTTTACGCTCAGGCGTCGCTGGTAGTGTTTTCTCTTCATTAATAATGCCGGTAACGGCTTGCAGTATTTTACTCGCTCTGGGCGCGGCTTCAGTTAATAGAATCTGAGTCGCAGGAAGCTCGTTTTTTGAATGGGCAGTCGCTTCGACTTTACTTTGAGCATCCCTAAATTCTGCTAGCAATACTTTTATCTGGTTATATTTAGTATTTATATTTTCATCAAAATGATGCATGCTTTTATCGATAGTACTGGTTTTTTTATCAATATCTATCCAGGCATTTTCTCTTTGTATTTTAAATTTATTTTCCCCGAGAATCATGTAGCCCCTTAATGCTGCTAATGACTCATTAATATCACTTTTTAATTCAAGCTCAGCCTCAACAACAGGCACAAGAACGCGGCTAATTTCGTGCTCCACATCGGCGATTCTTTGCGCTGCCCAAAAGTTAACAACAACGATAAAAACCATTAACGCTAAAATAACACCGAAACCCCATGTCAATTTTTTGGCAATGGGAAAATCATCAAACTTATCAGCAAAAGATTGCGCCTGTTTACTGTCGGAAAAACTCACTTTTTTTCTCCTATCAATAAGGAATAACTAAAAAAACAAAAATTGCGTATCTTAATAAAGCTTAGTTTAAATACGAATGAAAACCAGATAATTGGGTTTATATCGCTAATTAATGTAGGGGATGATTAATTAAGTGTCAGAATAAGCGCTTGGAAAAACATGAGTTTTTTTATAAGCACTTATTGGTAGGGATTTAATAGTTGATATAATATTTGGCAATAACCGTGCGGCCGCCATGGCGGTATTCCACACTGGAGCATAAATTTTTAACTAGATTAATACCATGGCCATAACTTCTCAGCTCATTGTCTACTGAGGACTGTATTTCGTCTAAATCGAATCCATTCCCAGTATCTGTTATAGATATTGTTAACAAACCGATAACATCATCCTCTAAAGGCTCATATTCGATATGGATATTGATTTTGCCTTCTTCTAATGTAGAGAGTTTTTGTTTCCTAGCAATATAGTAATCAACAAAACCATCTTCTGCTTGCTTGATATCTGCGTCTAATTGGAGCAAACCATGTTCGAGTGCATTATTGTATAGCTCGGACATGATTGTCGATATACAGTCTTGATGCGCATCCAAGTCTATGGAGTTATCCATAAAACGAATGATTTGTGCAATAGGGTCTGCTCTTTTAAATTCACGTACAGTCAGAGGAAAATTCATTGACCAAGGAACACTAGGAATTGTGGATGGTTCTTTCTTTTCTAGTGTTTTTTCAAAATCATTTTCATCACAATACAGTACTTCGATAAGTGTAATATCATCATCTTGACCATTCGTATCAATAAAATGATTATTCGCTTCGATAATCCGATTAAATATTTTATCCGGCTCACCACTGAATAAGCTCTGAAAACGCTCTGTACCGAACATTTCACCGTCTTTATTATTGGCTTCTTCTATACCATCAGTATAAAAATATAGACGGTCACCATCCTGTAACTTAATAACATCAACATCTTGCCGAAATTTTCCTGGCTCTAGTACAGATAAAGGCGCATGACGGGAAACGATTTTCCTAACAATCTCACCTTTATTATCAGCGATAATAACTTCAGGCATCCCACCCGCCCAGATAGAGGCCTCACCACGAGAATAATCTAATTCCATTATGACGAAAGCCATCATCATATTATCGGGTAATAAATTTCTTAGGGAGGTATTCATTTCATCGGCAATATTGCCAATACTTTTGCCTTTTTTAGCCATATTGCGGAAAGTAGAATACACCGGCATCGCACCAATAGCTGCTGCCAGACCATGGCCTGTCACATCCCCTACTGCCAGATATAATGAGCCTGAAGGACCTTTTGCTGTTAATAATACATCGCCGTTAAATATGGATGCAGGAGAAATATAAAAGCGAATATAGTCAGAATCGATTAAGTGGCGTTCATAGTGGTTAGCAAAAATACTTTCAACTAAGTCATGCTCTTGTTTTACTGCTTTTTGATATTCCAGCAGTTTATCATTTTTTTGAGCAAGCATACGATTCAACTCTCGACGCTTTAAATGATAATGAATACTGGATATTAATAGATCACTACTGAATGGTTTGAGTAAATAGCCATCACCGTATTTTAGTGATCGAATATAGTGAGAATCATTATGCTCAGAGAGCAGGAATACAATGGACGCGGTTATCTTACTTTTTAGCTTATTTCTTATTCGAGCCGACTCTATAAAGCCTGTTTCATCATCTGCATCAATAGAGACAAGAATAATATCAATACAATAATCGTCATGAGTTAAGAACCACTTATCAAATTCTGAAAAGCCTGCAAAGACTATATTATTGATTTCTAATTGCTGACAATAACTCTCAAGCAATGCTCGAGACTCATCCTCCTTGTCAACTACAATAATATTTGGCATTAATTACTATTTAAATGTCAGTTATGAAATTTGAAATTGCTCATCAAAGCGTGAAACAACCAGGATTTTCTTAATTTGGGACTTACAATTGATCAAATTAATTGATGCATTATCGGTAGATCGTTTCATATTAAGCAACATTCCCAGGCCTGAACTATCCATATAGTTCGTTTCCCTGAAATCAATAACATACTTATCAGACGTATTATTTTCATAAGCAGATTTAAATTCATCTACACCAGAAAAATCAAATTTATCATTTAAATGTATGACAATGTCATTTTCATTTTTTTCAATCTTTAATGTCATAATTCCTCCTAGAAGAGCTCTATATCGCCTTCATCCATATTGTGTTGAGCGACAATTTTTTTTGCCGATATATTTGATAGCTTTTTACGTATCCCTGTTAGTTCTGACTTCATCACTTCTAAGTCTTCATCAAACGTCTCTGAAAATTCGCTTTCACAAAGCTTGGATAAAATATCAACCGTGAAGCGTATATCGCCAATATGTTGGGCTACACGTTCTGATATCTGACTGACAATATCCTCGAACTGCAAGGCTCGAAGAATATCATCAATGTTTTGTTGAATAATTTGATACTCACTGGCATATTGGGCATCATTGATGGATGACTGATCAATGGTTTCAATAGCACTTGAAATTGTGTCAATACACTGCTTTACACCTGATTCCAATACAGATGAACTACGAATAACAGAGCTGGCATTATCTGCCATTTGCGCAACAACATTGCCACCACCTGTCGCTTGAGCGGCATCAATGGATGTATTTTTTGCCAGCAGTTGTGCCTGTAAAGAAATATCTTCCAAGGATTTTACAGCCAATAACATTTCTTGCATTTTATTCACAACAGAACTTAACGCTGAATTACCTATTGCTCTCTCATTTTCATGAGTATTCGAACTACTAGCAGATTCTTTATTTTGGCAGATAACAATTTGTGTATTAATCGATCCAACACTTTCCTGAAGGATACCAATAGAGTCAATAACAACGCCTCGAATACGTAGTACATCGTCTTGAACCAGTGCTAGCTCTTTATTTACCAGAGCTTGTAATTCAATACTAAAACTTTTTAATTGATTAACTCTCTCAACAACTATTGCATGCTTTTCATTATTTTCATGAATCAGATAAACCTCTCTCATCCAGATACAAGCAATGGTAATCATTGAAAATGATAGAAACCAATACTCATTGGCAAATAAGGAAGCAACAAAAAATCCAAGAGTAAGCGCAATAGGTATTCGATAAGTATTAAAAAATGTCATAGACCTTCCATAAATTAACCCATAAATTCATCCATAACCTATCCATAACAACGCTCAATTAAAAATGGGGCAATTTTATCCAGCGATAGAACATAGTTGGCTGCGCCTTGCTCTATGGCCACTCTTGGCATACCCCAGACAACGGAACTCGCTTCATCCTGAGCAACAGTCACTGCACCACTAGCCTTTACTTTTTCCATACCCGCTGCACCATCGACTCCCATACCAGTAAGTAATACCGCAATGGTTCGCCCTTGAATATATTCTGCAACAGATTCGAATAGCACATCGACAGCTGGACGATGACGATTAACTGGATCTGAATCTTCACAATGCCCTAAAATTCTCCCTCCGCTTGTACGCACAGCCAAATGTTGGTTACCATTTGCCACATAAATATTATTAGGCAACAGCTCCCTATCAGCACCAATAAACTCAATAACATTGGCTTCAAGCATGCTATTCAGTCGGCTGGAATAGGACGTGGTAAACCCAGCTGGCATATGTTGCACAATGACAATCGGCGGCATTTCCTTTGGTAATTCTGCTAACAAATGCTTGGTTGCTTCAACGCCACCAGTTGATGCTCCAATAGCAATTAAGCCGATTTCATCTTTTAACGTTTTTTTACCAACACCAGGCTTAAATGGCACGACATTGCTGGTTTTTTTCTCGGTAAAAGCCGCTATATTCGCTTTTGCTGCAATTCGTATTTTGGTCACAATATCATTTGCCAATGCCGGAAGCTCTTCAGCGACGGATATTTTGGGCTTTGCAATATAGTCGACCGCACCTAATTCAAGTGCTTGTAGTGTAACGTCAGAACCTTTATCCGTTAGTGTTGAAATCATAACAACTGGCATAGGCCGTAAACGCATCAGGTTTTTTAGGAATGTAATGCCGTCCATTCTAGGCATTTCAACATCCAAAGTAATTACATCAGGATTGAGCTGTTTGATTTTTTCACGCGCATCATAAGGGTCGGCTGATGTGCCTATTACCTCAAGAAATTCACTGTCATTAATAATTTCTGATAGTAGATTTCTAATCAGTGCTGAATCATCGACAATAAGTACTGTAATCTTTTTCACTTTCACCTCAAAAGAGATCAATATCACCAGAAACTGGTTCAACATTGATAGTCTTGCTATAAGCTTTTTCTCGTGCCGCCAATGTTGTATCGGCAGAATCTCTAATTCGTTTCATCCAGGCTCGGCCGCTTAGCGGGTCAAATAATACTTTTCTTGGATAAACATCACCTAAATCTTGAGAAATTAATTTTAAACCTTCTGTTTTGACATAATCCAAAACAAAATTTGCATTCCTTTCACCTACATTACCTAAGCCTTCCAGTATTTTTCCACCACCAAAAAGCTTAACTTGAAAATCTTCTTTCTCTCCGCCATGTTTCAACAGCTCATTAATCAAGTATTCCATGGCATAGTTACCATAGCGGGCTGCATCTGTTGGCACATCTCCCCATGTTACATCTGTGTCATCTTTATCTGTTGCCGGCAGCATAAAGTGATTCATACCACCGACTTTATGTTTTTCATCCCATATGCAGGCAGCAATACAAGAACCTAATGTGGTCGAAATGTATTCATTATCATTTGTATAATAATATTCCCCTGGAAGTATTTTTATACAATATGCGTTGCGCGCCTTATCCCAGTAACGAGCAACAGCTTTACCTTCCTTTTCTACGCCTATATGCATAATCTAATTCAACTTCTTTCGGTAGACGGTTTTTCCAAGCTGTTCAAAATCATCACTGCCTTTTAGAACAGACTCACTATGACCTAACATCAGTACGCCATTAGGCTCCAATACATCATAAAATCGTTCAACGACCTTCTCTTGTGTGGGCTTATCAAAATAAATTAATACATTGCGGCAGAAAATAACATCAAACTTACCCTTCATAGGCCATGGGCCTAGCAAATTTAACTTATTAAACGTAAGCGGTTTTTTAAGTTCAGGTTTCACTGAGTATTTTCCTGAACCGATATCATCAAACCATGTTTTTTTAAGTGAAGAAGAGAGATCTTTAATCCTATCGTAACTATAGATGCCAGCTTTTGCTGTTTTGATAACGTCTGTATCAAGGTCAGTTGCTAAGATTTTTGCATCTAATTGTCGAAGCCTATCTCCCATTGATTCCAATAATGTGATTGAAAGGCTATAAGGCTCTTCACCAGTAGAGCTAGCTGATGACCATATTCTTAGGCGTTGTTTCCCTTCTTTGATAAATCCAGGAAAGAATTCTTCTTTAAGATAATCGAAATGATGGTTTTCACGAAAAAATGAGGTGAGATTTGTCGTGACCGCATTGGTAAAGCTTACCATTTCATCCTTGGCATCTGAGCGCAATATATTACAGTAGTCACTCACAGCATCGATATTAAGATCACGCATTCTTCGAGACAGTCTTCGCTGAATCATTTCTTTTTTGTGATCAGCAACAACGATTCCTGTTTCGTCATAAATCAACTGCTGTATAAACTTAAAATCTCTAGTACTAAGAGAACTACTGGCTATCATCAACTTTTCCAATTACGGCTTGAAATCAGGGTTTATATTCTCACTACAGTTAGCGATTAAGAAGCCATTTTATTTAAGCTACCCGATATCTGATATAACTCTTTAACATCAAGCAATTTGATGGCATCAAGAATAACAATGATTTTTTCGTCAATTGTTGCCATACCATGAACAAATCGATTATCAATTTCTGAGCCAAAATCAGGTGATTCTTTTATATCTTTACTCGAAAAATTATACACATCAGAAACTGCATCAACGACAACACCAACAATGATTGATTTATCATCAATTGCTTGCTTCAGCACAATCACTACGGTATTTTCATTGTATTCTATTGGCGACTTATTAAGCCGCTGGCGTAGATCAACAATCGGAACAATTACCCCACGTAAATTAATTACACCTTTAATATAGTCAGGTGTATTTGGCATATCCGTTACTGTGGACCATACCCGGATTTCCTGAACAGCAAGGATGCTTACGCCAAACTCTTCGTTATCAAGAATAAATGTTAAATATTCATTTGTTGGATCAGACATAATTTATCCTCAATCATCCATCGATAATAATTGTGATACATCGAGAATAGTGACTACATTCTCATCGTTATTGACCATACCTTGAATATAATTAACGGGCACGGTTCGATCGAAATCTGGTGCAGAGTTTATTTCTTCATCTCTTACATTAAGCACGTCGGATACAGCATCAACAATAAAACCGACTGTACGCTCCCCTACTTCAGTTTTTCCGGATAAAATAATAACTACCGTTGTCGGTAAATAGGTCGGCTCACCCACATTAAAGCGAATACGCAGATCAATAATCGGAACAATTGTGCCTCGAAGATTAACAACGCCTTTTACATACGCTGGGGAATTAGGAACAATTGTCGCGTCATCCCAGCCGCTGATTTCTTTCACAGAAAGAATATTTACCCCATAAGATTCATGCCCTAAATCAAAGGTCAGATATTGCTCACCGTTGGCAATAAAGTTATCTTCTGTATCGATATCTTCATCACCAACCTTTTCAATTTTGTCTACATCAATTTGTGCATTCATGAGATCGAGTATCTCTTAGTTAACAAATGGTTAATAAGTAATTAATAATAATTAATCGAAAATTATGCAGCGTGTTGACCGTCATTAGGCAAACGCCTGGCTGACATGTTAATTAATCCTGGTATATCAATAATCATGGCAACAGAGCCGTCACCTAGAATTGTTGCACCGGAAATTCCATTAATTCTTTTGTAATTGGCTTCCAAGCTCTTAATTACAACTTGTTGTTGTGCTAGAAGATCATCCACGAGAAGTCCAACCTTACAACCATCACCTTCAACAACAACCAATAATCTATCGTCTAAACCTGTATCATCTGTCTCGATACCAAATTCCTTATTCATCGCAATAATAGGAACGTTGTCTTCACGCAGTCGATAAACTTTCATATTGCCTGAAACGTTTTTGACTAACTCAGGCTTAATCTGTAGTGACTCAACGATAGCGATAAGAGGAATAATATAAACTTCTTGGCCAACCCTTATTAGCTGACCATCAAGAATAGCGAGGGTTAATGGCAGATGTACACGGAAGACTGAGCCTTTGCCTTTTTCCGATTCAATTTCAATACGACCGCCCAGCGCTTTAATATTTCGCCTCACCACATCCATACCGACACCGCGACCAGATATATCACTGACTGATTCTGCGGTAGAAAATCCTGGTTCGAAAATTAATTCATAGATTTGTTGGTCCGTCATACCGTTCGTATCACTGACAACACCTTTCTCTACCGCTTTGGAGGCAATAACAGCGGCGTCGATGCCTTTGCCATCATCCGCAATTTCGATAACGATATTGCCACCCTTATGGAAGGCATCCAGTTTTATGGTGCCCTCTTCTGGTTTACCGGCAGCTATGCGTTCTTCAGCAGATTCAATGCCATGGTCAATCGCATTACGTACCAAATGAACCAAAGGGTCACTGATTTTTTCCATGACGGTCTTATCTAGTTCCGTCGTTTCACCATGGATTTGTAGATCCACTTTTTTTCCAATTTTCACTGAAAGGTCGCGAATCATGCGTGGGAAACGATTGAAAGCAAAACTGATTGGCAACATGCGAATACGCATGACATTTTCTTGCAATTCTTTCGTATTTTGTAAAAGTTGATCCAAGCCACTAGAAAGACGTTCAATTTTATCCATGTCAAAATTATTGCCTAATTCTGACAACATGGATTGAGTAATCACCAACTCTCCAACAAGGTTGATCAGGTTATCAACTTTATCAATACCTACTCGAATAGAGGATGTTGCTGGTGCAGCTGCAGGCGCTTTTTTTCCAGCTGCGGCAGGTTTTGCTTGAGGCGTGGATTCGGGTTTGCTGTTTGTTTCGGCTTCGGCGGATTTTGCTTCGGTGTTAACTTCTTCCGTTTTTTCTATCTTTGTTTCAGTTTCAGAAGCCTGTGAGCTTTTCTCCGTAATCGTAAGTTTACATTCATCAATAACCCACTCAAAAACTTCCTCAATATCACCTTTGTCACTTTCTGTTGTGAGCTCGATATTCCAACTTAGGTAGCATTCATCAGCCGTTAACAAATTAACATCAGGCATTGAATCGATATTTGCAGCTGCTTTGAATTCACCCATCTGCTCTAGCTGACGGAATAACCTGATCGGCTCATTACCTGTCATAAGCACATTAGATTCAGGAATAAACTCAATGGCCCATGTTCGGCTTTTATTTGCCTCTGCTGTTGTTTCATCTTCCGCTGAAATAGCCTTATCACCTACATCCTCAGCTTTACCAGTACTATCTCCACTACCACCATTTAGCATGGCTTCATAAATGGCAACTAATGGTTTAGATATTTCTGTGTCCAGAGGCTGCTTGGTTTGCAAACTATCAAACCAGACTCTTAAGCAATCGCAGGATTTTAATAAGGCATCGACAAGCTCTGCCGTTAATTCTCGATCTCCATCACGAACCTCATCCAGCAACGTTTCCATAAGATGAGTAAATTCTGTCACTTCAGTAAAACCAAAAGTACCACTACCACCTTTAATTGAGTGAGCAGCCCTAAAAATACTATTGATAACTTCAGGATCCACATCGGCATCAACATTAATTTCAACCAAAGCTTGTTCTACTACATCAAGATTTTCCAGACTTTCCTCAAAGAAGACCTGATGAAATTGTTCGAGATCAATCGACATATAATGCCCCTATATTTTGCTTCTAGCCTAAAACACGATCGACAGTCGTTAATAATTTTGCAGGATTAAAAGGTTTAACTAACCACCCTGTCGCTCCAGCGTCTTTGCCTGCTGCCTTTTTGTCACCAGCCGATTCTGTGGTTAACAACAAAATAGGGGTATAGGTATATTTCGATAAAGAACGCAGCTCTTTAACCAGTGTAATGCCGTCCATCACAGGCATATTAAGATCTGTGATGACTGCATCGAAGCTATCGGACTTTGCTATGTCTAATGCTACTTGGCCATTTTCTGCATCTTTCACGTTATGACCTGCCGATGATAATGTTGCCATCACCATATTTCTCATAGATGCCGAATCATCTACAACCAGTACTTGTGCCATGCTTTTCTCCTACTGTGTGTTCTAGGTATTACTATGTTTAATGCTACTTAACTGTTATTTATCCGTGATTTAACGTTGAATAATTCTGAGTACCCTAATCAAAAGCCATATGAGATGTCAGGCCGAGTGTATTCGCTGCCTGAACTAATGCTTCTGAGGGCTTATCCCAAGATAGTGACCCGTCAACCTTTTTCAGCTCGCTGGACAAAGCGACGATGACTTGCAAGCCTGCTGTATCGACTTTTTCAACTGCATCTGCAGTCAACTTAATCTCAGAAGAGTCTTCCAAGGCTGCGAGTATCTTCTGATGTAATTCTGTTGCATGGGAGATTGTTAGTGCATCACCACAATCTACAACCGTTGCTTTGGCCGTCATAAAACCACCTGTAAATGGAGCTATATCAATAAGTGAATACTTTGAGTGTAGATAGAAAGAATTGTATTCGCCAACTATCCGATAGGAATTTTTGATCGGCGCCTAATTCAGCAATAGTTATGCAATATGAGTAGCGATTATTGCTTTATTAGTCATCTTGGTTATAGATAAGGGTATTTTTGTTATTGTTTTACCATTGAAAGTAATTATCTACTAATTTTTATATCAATAAGTTAAAAGAGCATGGCACTCTTTTTCACCCCGGTCATTTGACCAAGTTTTTAGTGTTACTCTACGAAATATTTTGTGTATTGATGAGAATAATAGAAATAGCTAGGAAGAAAGAGAAAATATTTATGAATGTTTTAACGGTATTAGCATGACTTTGGTAGTATAAAACTACCACTAACCTTCATGTAGAGTCATCAAAAATGACTATGCAATTTAAATTTGCACAATCATTTTTATAACGAATATTTTAAATCGGCAGGGTATGATGAACATTAATTAAAGCTGTGCTCGAATCTGCTTTAATGCTTTAGTCGCAGTAGGGTTTAATTCATCAGCAGAAGTCTCAATATTAGCACACACTTTCTCGCGCATTGGACGTGCCCAGAACATACTGATATGAGTCACCACTCGATCAACGGCATCATCCTCAGAGACACCAACCCCAATATTAGACGCAATCTGGTTAGCCATTTTTATCAGGTGGCCTAATTCATTTGTACTCACAAAAAATTCCTCACTAACTATTTGCTGATGATTGGTTGCCATTAGATTGACAATAAATTAATTGTCGACCTGGTCTAACAAAACCAATCAAGTTCATTTGTGCTTCTAACGCAAGGTCTATTGCCATACCTGTAGGTGCAGAGGCAGCTACCAATGTACTAATAGATTGCCTGGCAGTCTTATACACCATTTCGTAACTTGCGCGACTGGAAACAATGACAAATCCATCGTCCTTATTCATTTTTTTATAGGCTAGTGCACCTAATAATTTATCCAATGCATTGTGGCGACCAACATCTTCTCGTAAGAGCATTATTTGCCCATCATTATTGGCAAAAGCCGATGCATGCACTGCACCACACTGTGACTGTAGAACTTGTTGTTCTTGCAATTGTTTTATTGCGGCGGCTACAGCATCGTAACTGGGTAATTGTCTATTTTCAGACGTGTTTTTATCTTTGCAGATTTTTTCAACGGCAGGTTTAACTGCTTCTAATGATTCCAAGCCACAAATACCACAGCCAGAACGACCACTTAACTGACGGCGACGCTGCTTAAGTTGCATAAAAACAGAACTGGCAATATCCATTTGCAATTCATAGCCCAGATCAGACTGAACAATATCGACACCTTTTAGCTGGCTGGGCTTTTCAATAATGCCTTCGGTTAAACTAAACCCTAAAGCAAAGTCAGCCAAATCTAAAGGCGTTGCCATCATCACTGCGTGGCTAATACCGTTATAAACCATTGCCACTGCTTTTTCTTCGGCAATATTGTCATCTTTCAGTTGAGAGCCATCCGGCCCACGTACTAACAAAGAATGTATACGTGTACCGCTATCTATGGAGTTATCATCTATCAACTTTCGTTTCATCGCTTAAGTTATGCTAACTATGCTATGTAAATTACACATCTAAAAATGCAATTTGCTTTTTAGTAAATTCAGCAAACTTCGCCTGCCACTCTGAAGACTCTTCAGTATTTGATACTTTATTCACTTGAACAGCTGTAACTTTATATTCAGGGCAGTTTGTCGCCCAGTCGGAGTTATCCGTTGTAATGACATTCGCACCACTTTCTGGATGGTGGAAGGTCGTATAAACAACGCCGGGCTGCATACGCTCTGTGACTAGCGCACGTAAATGTGTATCACCTGCACGACTGGCCAGAGAAATTTTATCGCCATTATTAATACCGCGATCTTCTGCATCATGGGGATGTATTTCTAATACATCTTCACCATGCCATGAAGAGTTTTCTGTGCGTCGTGTTTGTGCACCCACATTGTACTGAGACAAAATACGACCTGTAGTTAATAACAATGGGAAACGCTTGGTAACTTTTTCTTCTGTCGGTACATATTCGGTTAATGCGAAATAACCTTTACCTCGCGTAAATTCTTCAATGTGCATGATGGGTGTACCATTCGGTGACTCATCATTACATGGCCATTGGAGCGAACCTTCTTCATCCAAACGATCGTAAGATACATTGGCAAAGGTTGGTGTCAACGAGGCAATTTCATCCATAATTTCTGATGGATGGTTGTAGTGCATTTCATAACCCAAGGCTTTCGATAAGCCCAGTGTAACTTCCCAATCGGATAAACCACCCAATGGTGACATCACTTTACGTACAGGAGAAATACGGCGCTCTGCATTCGTGAATGTGCCATCTTTTTCCAGGAAGCTTGAACCCGGTAAAAATACATGGGCAAACTTAGCGGTTTCGTTCAGGAAAATATCCTGAACAATCAAACATTCCATATTGCGTAAGGCTTCTTCAACATGGTGCGTATTCGGGTCAGACTGAGCAATATCTTCACCTTGAACATACAAACCTTTATAGGTACCTTCAACCGCAGCATCTAGCATATTAGTAATGCGATAGCCTGGCTCAGAATCTAGAGTAACGCCCCAAGCTTTTTCGAACTGGTCGCGAACTTCCTGACCTGATATATGACGGTAACCTGGTAACTCGTGCGGGAAAGAACCCATATCACAGGAACCCTGCACATTATTCTGGCCTCGCAATGGGTTAACACCGACACCTTCACGACCAATGTTATTGGTTAGCATCGCAAGGTTTGCAATACCCATTACCATACTGGAACCCTGACTGTGTTCAGTCACCCCCAAGCCGTAATAAATAGCACTGTTACCACCCGTCGCATACAAGCGAGCAGCTGCACGAATATCTGCAGCAGGGATACCGGAATATTGTTCGGTTTCTTCTGGCGAATGGCGCTTGTCACTAATGAATTTTTTCCAGACTTCAAAAGCTTCAACATCACAACGTTCTGCAATAGCGTCTTTTGCTTCTAAACCTTCATCAACAATCACGTGAGCCATAGCATTAATAAAGGCAACGTTAGTACCCGGCAATAATTTTAAATGGTAGTCTGCTTTGACATGAGGACCATCAACTAAATCGATGCTGCGTGGATCAACAACAATTAACTTGGCACCTTCACGTAAACGTTTCTTCATACGAGAACCGAATACAGGGTGAGCATCGGTAGGGTTAGCACCAATCACCATCATCACATCGGTTTTCTCAACTGAATCAAATGTCTGCGTACCTGCTGATTCACCAAACGTCGTTTTCAAACCAAAGCCGGTTGGCGAATGGCAAACACGTGCACAGGTATCGACGTTATTATTCCCAAAGGCTGCACGCACTAACTTTTGTACAAGATAGGTTTCTTCGTTAGTACAACGCGATGAAGTAATACCGCCCACTGAATTACGGCCGTATTGCTTTTGAATACCTTTGATACGATCCGCAGCAAAGGTAAATGCTTCTTCGTAAGAGACTTTTCTCCAAGGCTGGTCGATAGAGTCACGTATCATCGGTGTCGTAATACGATCACCATGCGTGGCATAACCAAAGGCAAAACGACCTTTAACACAAGAGTGTCCACGGTTTGCTTTACCACCCTTCCATGGTGTCATACGTACCACTTCATCGCCTTTCATATCAGCTTTAAAGGCACAGCCCACACCACAGTAGGCACAAGTTGTAATGACAGAATGGTCAGGTTGACCTTTATCAATAATGGATTTTTCTGAAAGCGTTGCTGTCGGACACGCTTGTACACAGGCTCCACAGGAAACGCATTCTGAGTCCATAAATGGCTGGTCTTGGCCAGGAGAGACTTTCGACTCAAAACCGCGAGATGAAATCGTTAATGCAAAGGTACCTTGCGTTTCTTCACAAGCACGTACACAACGAGAACAAACGATGCACTTACTCGGGTCAAAGGTAAAATAAGGGTTAGAGGTATCTTTTTCTGCCTCTAAATGATTATTGCCATCGTAGCCGTAACGTACATTACGCAAACCAACAACACCCGCCATATCCTGCAATTCACAATCGCCATTGGCCGAACAGGTGAGACAATCTAATGGGTGATCGGAAATATACATTTCCATGACATTGCGACGTAGGTTAGCCACTTTTTCGTTTTGTGTTTTAACTTCCATACCTTCTTCGGCAGGCGTTGTACAAGATGCTGGGAAACCACGCCGGCCTTCAATTTGTACCAGACACAAACGGCAGGAACCAAACGCTTCCAAACTATCAGTTGCACACAACTTAGGAATATTAATACCTGCCATTGTAGCGGCACGCATGACAGAGGTACCTTTAGGCACACGTACTTCTGTGCCATCAATGCTCAAGGTAATCAGTTCAGATATCGGCGTTGGGTCATTGGTCGGTGCCGGTGTGCCGTAATCTATTTCAGAATCTAGATCAGTTCTCGGGTCAAAAATTTGTGGCTCCGCAATTTTTGCAGCAGAGTCAGCCTGATTAAAACCCATTGAATCTGGATTGATTGTGTCAGAGCGTTGCAACATATAGGTAACCTCAACAATAGCTTGTGCTATTTAGCAAAATCTTCAGAAAAATGTTTAAGTGCACTTTGTACTGGGAATGGCGTCATACCACCCATGGCACATAGGGAGCCATCGACCATGGTTTCACAAAGCTGTTCTAATAATTCGATATTATTTTCACGGTCTTGGTTCGCACGAATTTTATCAATCACTTCAACACCACGGGTTGAACCAATTCGACACGGTGTGCACTTACCGCAGGACTCAACCACGCAGAAGTCCATTGAAAAACGCGCCTGTTCAGACATATCGACAGTATCATCAAAAGCAACAACACCACCGTGTCCTAATACTGCACCTAGAGCAGCCATTTCCTCATAGTCCATGGCAACATCCCATTGAGCTTCAGGCAAATAGGTTCCTAAAGGTCCGCCCGCTTGCACCGCACGTAATGGACGACCACTTAAACTGCCACCACCAAAATCATAGAGCAATTCTTTTAATGTCACACCAAAGGCCATCTCTACCAGACCCGCGTATTTCAAGTTTCCAGCTAATTGGAAAGGCATCGTTCCACGAGACCGCCCCATACCAAAATCTTTATAGTAGTCTGCACCTTTAGCGAGGATGATCGAAACACTTGATAATGAAATCACATTATTCACTACCGTAGGCTGGCCAAACAAACCGACTAAAGCAGGAATAGGTGGCTTAGGGCGTACCATGCCACGCTTACCTTCCAAGCTTTCTAGCAATGCGGTCTCCTCACCACAAATATACGCTTTAGCTCCTAAACGGACTTCTAAGTGAAATGCCTTGCCCGATTGCAGAATGTTATCACCCAAATAACCATTCTGTTCTGCGATAGCGATCGCTTCATCTAATATTTCGTGAGCATGAGGGTATTCTTCTCGAAGATAGATATAGCCTTGAGTTGCACCAACGGCAAGACCGGCAATCGTCATACCTTCGATTAAACCAAAGGGATCAGCCTCCATTTGTAGACGATCAGCAAAGGTACCAGAATCACCTTCGTCAGCATTACAGACAATGTATTTCTGCTCTGCTGGTGCATCGAGTACGGTCTGCCATTTAATACCCGTTGGGAAAGCTGCACCACCACGACCACGTAAGCCAGATTCTTTGACTTCATCCACAAGAGCTTGGGCACTCATACCCAAGGCACGTTCTAAGCCTTTGTAACCTTCGGTCGCCTGATAGTCATCCAGACTGACAGGATCGATAATACCGGCTCGCGCAAAGGTTAAACGTTGTTGTTTTTTAAGATAGGGAATTTCTTCAGTCAGACCTAAACAAAGCGGGTGATCCTGATTACCATCTAACAAGCCTTGCTCAATTAGGCTAGGTACATCTTTCGCCTTAACAGGGCCATAGGCCACTCGCCCCGCTGGCGTTTCGACTTCAATCATAGGCTCTAACCAATAGAGAGCACGAGAACCATTGCGAATAATCGTGGCATTTTGCCCATCAAGACCTTGTTTCAGCGCAGACGCTACTTTTTCGGCCCCCATTGATAAGGTAGAAGAGTCACGGGAGATATAAACACGTGTGGTATTTTCAGTAGACATTAGCGACCCTCCAGTGGAGCGATATCTAAGGGCACAGTCGTCAGCTCATCAACTAATTCTTCGAAACGTTCATTGTCAACGCGGCCAAGGATTTCCTTACCCACACGGACTGATGGCGAGCACGCACAGTTTCCTAAACAATATACGGGCTCCAAGGTAATCTCACCATCGCGAGTCGTTTGATACCAATCAAGGCCCAGCTTTTCCTTAGCAAACTTTTCCAAATCTCTACCACCCACAGCCTGACAGGATTCTGCACAGCAAACTTCGACAATATGTCGGCCACGAGGCTTGGTACTAAAGTGATGATAGAAGCTCACAACACCGTGAACTTCGGCTCTGGATAGACTGAGATGAGAGGCAATTTCAGCAATGGCTTCATCGGGAATATAGCCTAAATCATTTTGTATATCGTGCAAAATTGGGAGTAAAGGGCCGGGCCTGTTTTTATGATTTTCTATATGAGCAGCGATCGCAGATACCAGCGTATCTTCATTGCGAGCTTGAGAATTCTTCATATCTCTACCTTTTTAACAAAATGTCTAGTATTTACCCGATTAATTCGGTATAAATATGTACCAAATAGCTTATATACTTAGCTTAAAACGGTTTATTTTCGATAAAATACACCATAACACAGGCCAAATTTCACAGAAATATGTTTTTTTATGCATATTAATATTTTACCCAGATGGGATTACGAAGATGGACAAGGGCAGCGATTGCACCCTATGGTCCTTTCCTTATTGGAGCACATCAACCGACGTGGCCGCCTGACGACTGCGGCCAAAGATTGCGGCCTCTCTTATCGCCATGCCTGGAATTTGTTAAACGAAAGCACTGCCTTTTTTAACAGTCCTCTCGTATTAATGGAAAAAGGCCGAGGCGCTCAACTCACGGCCTTAGGTCAGAAGCTGCTGTGGAGCAACCAGCGCATTGAAGCTCGCTTACATCCAGAGATGGAAAGCCTTGCGACAGAACTGAATGTAGAGCTACAAAGCAGTATGGCAAACCATACGCCGGTTGTAAGGATTTATGCCAGTCACGGTTATGCGGTTGCCTTAATGACTCAGTTTACCAATGACTACCAAGTGGAAATTCACTACCACGCACCCCAGCACGCACTCATTGCTTTAAATGAAGGCCGCTGCCGTATTGCAGGTTTTCACCAGCCTATTGGCATGGATATCCCCTCGCAGAAGGCGCGTTATCAAAAATTATTAGACCCACAACGCTTTGGCATTATTCGCTTTGTACGACGACAACAAGGCTTAATGTTTCCGGCAGATAATCCACACAATATTCAAGGGATCAATGATTTAAGCAACGGCGACTTCCGCTTTATTAATCGACAAAGCAATTCTGGTACGCGAGAACTACTGGAACAATTGTTGAGCGATAATGAAATAGATACCAACACCATTTCAGGTTATCAAAATCAGGAATATACCCACTCTGCTATCGCAGCCCATATTGCCTCCGATATGGCGGATTTAGGCTTTGGTGTTGAAGCCGCTGCTCGCCGATTTGGCTTAGGCTTTGCGCCTATCATCGAGGAATACTATTTATGGGCTTATCCTTTAGAAGCGGAAAAAGATGATGACATCCAAGCTTTTATTGCAACACTTTCCAACCCTGAGTTTCAATCTAAAGTGAATCAGCTACCGGGTTATCAATGCGATCATTCCGGTGTAACCTGCTCCACTAATTGGTTACTCTTTTCATAGGGTCTGCTCACACTAAACTTTATTGATTAAGGCGATGAAACTTGCTTTAGCGTCAGACTTGCATTCTGAATTTTATAGAGATACTCACTGGCTGCCCCCTTTCACAGAGCAGCCAGATATTCTGGTGCTGGCAGGTGATATCGATGTCGGCTTAGAAGCTGTTAACACGGTCAACAGAATTGCGGACGCTTTACCCACCACGACAATATTATGGGTGGCGGGGAATCATGAATTCTATCGGCAAAATATTCATCAAACCAAACAAGCATATGCTCACGCATTTTCCTCTAACCCTCGCATCCACTTTTTAGATAACGACAGTGTTACGATCAATGGCTGGACATTTCTTGGATGCACGTTATGGAGTGGATTTGATGGTCTAGGCGTAGAACAACAAAACAGTGTCATGGAGTTAGTATCCAGCGAGATACCTGACTTCAATTTAATTCGATGGGGAGATGAACAACAATTATTCTCTCCGGATATGGCACTGACATTATATAAAGAAAGTTATGCCTGGCTTGACAGTACACTATCTGAAAACGACGCTAACAAAACCATTGTAATTACACATTTCCCACCATCACTAAAAGCCCGTCACCCCCATTTTGAAATCACAGAAAAAAACGCTTACTTCAGCGCACACTGCGATACATTAATTGCAAAACATCAACCTAAATACTGGCTGTATGGGCACAATCATTGGAATGATCGTATTGAAATGGGCAATACAACATTAATCAGTAATCAATTTGGATACCCTGAGGAACAAGGTAGTATTCCACTTTATGATGAGGACTTTTCGATTTATTTAGGTTTAAAGGTATAGTGCAGTCAAATAACCCTTAAGCACCTGCATTTATACCGAGCTCACATCCTAACCAAATTCACGGGATGCATCTTCTAACCACAGCCAGATATAATCTGCAAAACTACGACGAATAACTAACTCCCACACCTCTTCACTTTGTCGGCAAATCAGTGCCTGTGATTTTGCAAAGGTTGATGTCACCGCTTTACCTACAGGAAAGTGACTGTCATCTACATCATACGCGGTGGATTTCATTAGTACATCTCGTGCATTTTTACCACTGAGTATCAGTAGTGTTTGACCACCGGATACATTGACAATAGCGTAATGCCCTTGCATTGCAGCACGTAATTGGTTTTCTAGATCGTAAGCTTTGTCACCCGGGCAAATCACCAACCATTCATCAGGGGATACCCAACGGATAGATAAATCATTCACGTAAACACACTGTAAGATTTTAGGTAAGCCTGCACCTAAAACATGATTAATAGCGGTATTAAATGCTTCATCAGCACTATTACCGCGAATTAATAAATGGCCTAAATATTTATCTTCTCGTAACAAAACACCGGCGCTATCTATTTTAGTATCATCTACCTTCTTATCATGAGTAGCGTCCAAAGACGTCACATGAGATAAAGGGCTCTCAGCCTTGGCATTTATATCTTGAGATTTAGGCAACTGATCCATGACCACAACATCAGACATTTTGGCGCTCTCCTTTAGAATCCAAGAAAATAGTGCTGCAAATCTCTGCTTCGATAGCAGAGCCATCTGCCTGTGGATAGTAAACGGTTTCGCCCATACGATTAATCCCGCCTTTGATATACCCCATCGCAATACTATGACCTAAATTAGCACTCCAGTAACTTGAGGTAATATGCCCCTGCATATCCATTGGCAAAGGTTGATCAGGATCATTTACCGCTTGCGAACCTTCGGGAATCACTCGCTTAGGATCTTTTGTTTTTAAACCGACTAACTGTTTACGATTTGGACGCACGCAATCTTCACGCGCCATGCCACGCTTACCAATAAAACTATAGGGTTTGTTTGCACTGACGGCCCAGCCCATATTCAAATCATAAGGATGTACAGAACCGTCTGTGTCCTGCCCCGCAATAATAAAACCTTTTTCTGCACGGAGAATATGCATCGTCTCTGTACCATAGGGTGTGATATCAAATTTTTCGCCATGCTCTATTAATTTTTTCCAAACAAACATACCGTAGTTTGCTTGCACATTAATTTCGAATGACAATTCACCCGTAAAGGAAATTCGGTAAACACGTGCAGGAACACCGGCCACGGTCCCTTCCCGCCAATCCATAAATTTAAAATTGTCTTTATCAAGATCAATATCGTCGGTCAACTCTGCTAATAACTGTCGACTATTGGGCCCAGAAATTGTTGCTGTTGCCCAATGGTCAGTCACCGAATTAAAGTACACCTCTAAATCAGACCATTCTGTCTGATGATATAACTCCAACCATTCTAATACGCGCGCAGCACCACCTGTTGTTGTGGTCATTAAGAAATGATTATCGCCCAAACAAGACGTCACACCATCATCAAACACCATGCCGTCTTCGCCACACATCAAGCCATAGCGGCATTTTCCTACGGCTAACTTTGCCCAGGCATTAGTATAAACACGGCCCAAAAATTCTCGGGCATCCTTACCTTGAATATCAATTTTACCCAATGTCGATGCATCTAAAATCCCGACACTTTTACGCGTGGCTAAACATTCTCTATCAAGAGCCTGCTGCATGGTTTCACCGGATTTAGGAAAATACCATGGCCGTTTCCACTGACCGACATCTTCAAATAGAGCACCGTTTTTTTCATGCCATTGATGCATCGCGGTGTAACGTTTCGGATCAAACAGGTCACCACAATGGCGACCGGCAATTGCGCCAAAAGTAATCGGCGTATAGTTAGGGCGAAAAATAGTGGTACCGGTTTCTGGTATCGATTTGTTCAGCGACTTTGCCGTAATCGCCATACCGTTAATATTGCCGAGTTTGCCTTGATCGGTACCAAAACCCAGAGCGGTATATCGCTTCACATGCTCAATAGATTCAAAACCTTCACGGGTTGCCATTTCAATCCCTGCAGCGGTGACATCATTTTGCAAATCAACAAACTGCTTTGGTGCCCTGCTGGTAGGCTGAGTATGAGGAATATGAAATAACGCCATCGCAGCTTCTTCAACAACATCGGTAACCTCATTAAAACTCGGCTTGGGAGCTTGCTGAAAGCCTGCATCGCTAGCTGCATCACAACCACGGCGATAACCTTCCTGCAAACACTCTTTTAAACGATAACTGCCATTGATACCGCCTGCCGTCAGTTGTTTCTGTAACGTTTTACCCGGTACAAACCCTAATATTTTTTCATCCCAGACAGGTTTACTGCCAGTATGGCAAGACAAGTGAATAGCAGGACTCCAACCACCCGAACTCGCAACGGTATCGCAGGTAAGAGATTTCATATCACCAATAATTTTTTCGCCTTTATCATCGATAGGCGCGACCTGGACGCCACTAACTCGATGCTTGCCTGATACATCAATGACCGCAGAGCCGGCAATAATAGTAATGCCTAATTCACGTGCTTGCTGTACACGCTGTCCCTGAGGGTTTGCGCGGGTATCGACAACAGCAACGACCTTACGTCCTGTATTAAACCAATCGATTGCCGCTTGATAGGCATAATCATTGGTGGTCATCAGCACTAGGCTATTACCAGGAACAACAGCATACCGATGAATATAAGTTGAAACTGCGGAAGCCAACATAGAACCGGGTACATCATTGTTCCCAAATACCAAAGGCCGTTCATGAACCCCAGTTGCTAGAAGCACAGTTTTAGCTCGCACATGATGCATACGCTGGCGCACGGTTTTCTTCGGTGCTTCTGCAATAAAGTCAGCAATGTGATCCGTACGGCGTTCATGAATGGTTAAAAAATTATGATCGTGATAGCCATTGACGGTTGAACGCGTTAAGCAAACAACATTCGGTGCATCATTTAATTGCGCAACAACGTTTGCTAGCCATGTTTGCGTTTTTTCGCCATCAATTAATTCTGTGCTGTGAAGTAAAGAACCTCCAAACTCGGCCTGCTCATCAGCAATAATGATACGGGCGCCGGTTTGCGCCGCGGCCGCTGCAGCGGCAAGGCCCGCTGGCCCAGCACCGACGATCAATACATCACAATGGCGGTGGATATGATCATAAATATCAGGGTCGTTTTCCACCGGAGAACGACCAAAGCCTGCAGCTTTGCGGATAACTTTCTCGTAGGTTTTCCACATCGACTGTGGCGACATAAAGGTCTTATAGTAAAACCCCGGGGACATCACACTGCCACCGACTTTACCGACATAACTCATTAAATCAAAGTCTTCGTTAGGCCAGCCATTTGTCGCTTTACATTCCAAGCCGTCAAATAATTCTTGCTGAGTCGCACGCACGTTGGGTACTTGTGTCGCCTCAGTTGCTCCCATTTGTAAAATGGCATTAGGCTCTTCGGCACCGGCCGCAACAATGCCGCGAGGACGGCTATATTTAAAACTACGCCCAATAATATCGACACCATTGGCGAGCAATGCTGAAGCGACGGTATCGCCTTCATAACCACCGTAAGGTTTACCACCATAACGAAACAAAATTGGCTTGTTATAATTAATTCGTCCGTTACTTTTGTTAGCGGACAGGCGGTTTTTTTGATTCATAATATTTGCCATTGCATTCGTTATTATTCTACAAATGTTGGTTGTTCGCCTATCTTGTAGGTTTCTTTAATTTCGTAAGTAACCGTGTCGCGAGTCATATTGAAAAATTTTCGGCATCCAACGGCATGCAACCACTGCTCATGATGCAAGCCCCGTGTATTTTTTCTCATGTACAAATATTTTGCCCACTCAGCATCACTTAAGGAATCTGGATCAAGGGGGCGATCAATATGCGCCTGCCCGACCACATGAAATTCTTCCTCTTCTCGATACTCTTCGCAGTGAGGACAGTAGATGTAAAACATTTTTTATTCTCTTAAAAAAATAGCTGTTAATGAGCAACACCGGCGGCGCCATGCTCATCGATTAAAGCGCCGTCGTTAAATCGGAACATAGAAAATGGTTCAGCTAAAGGATGCATTTCGCCTTTGGCTAACGAAGCGGCAAAGACATCACCAGAACCCGGAATCGCTTTAAAACCACCGGTTCCCCAACCACAATTAAAAAATAAATTATCAACGGGTGTTTTAGAAATGATGGGACAAGCATCTGGACAGGTATCGACAATACCACCCCATTGTCGATTCATACGTACACGACTAAAAATAGGAAACAACTCAACAATGGCTTGAATCGTATGCTCCGTGGTCATATAGGAGCCTCGTTGACCATAGCCGTTATAACCATCAATACCGGCACCAATGACCAGATCGCCTTTATCGGACTGAGAAATATAACCATGCACATGGTTAGACATCACGACGGTATCCAAAATAGGCTTGATAGGCTCAGACACTAAGGCTTGTAATGGGTGAGACTCTAGAGGCAATTCAAAGCCAGCCATTTTGGCTAAGACGCCAGAATGTCCCGCAACTACACAAGCAACGCGATCGGCATGAATAGCGCCATGTTGCTTAGTCGACACACCAATGGCAGTGCCATCTTCGATGATAATATCGTCCACTTCGCACTGCTGAATTAAATCTACACCTAAGGCATCAGCAGCCCGGGCATAACCCCAGGCAACAGCATCATGGCGGGCTACACCTGCACGAGGCTGCCAGGATGCTCCTAAAATCGGATAACGTGTATTGCTGGAACAATCCATAATGGGCACGAGCTCTTGCACTTGCTGAGTATCAAGCACTTCGCCATCAATACCATTTAAGCGATTGGCGCTGACACGGCGTTGAATGTCACGCATATCCTGCAAGGTATGACCAAGGTTGAGTACGCCCCGCTGAGAAAACATCACGTTATAGTTTAAATCCTGAGACAAGCCTTCCCACAATTTCATGGCATGCTCGTACAAATGCGCCGCTTCGTCCCACAAATAATTGGAGCGAACAATCGTCGTATTGCGCGCAGTATTGCCGCCACCCAGATAGCCTTTTTCAAGCACCGCAACATTGGTGACGCCATAGCGCTTAGCCAAATAATACGCACTGGCTAAGCCATGGCCCCCGCCGCCGACAATAATGACATCGTACTTTTTCTTAGGAGCAGGATTGCGCCACACTCGCTGCCAGTTTTCATGATGGCTAAGAGCATGCTTAACCAGCCCAAAACCTGAATACTTTTGCATGTACTGCTTACTCCTAAAAAGCCTTTGAAATAGCCTTCTGCTGAAAACATAACGATCAACACGACATTGGGTGGCATACTAAAGAGCAACATCCCCTGACTGTTACCTACAAACGGCGACTAAATACTAATTTGCGACACTATTTAGTACGCCCTATTACGCATTTTATTACGCATCATTAGCACATTATTCCGCATAGCCACACGCAATAAAAACAGACGGGAAAGCTTAGAATTCAATAGTCACAGGGCCTTTAGCCACACTGCAACAACTGAGGATATAGCCACTCTCAATATCTTCCTCAGTAATACCGCCGTTATCATCCATATCAACCTCACCTTCCAGCTTGCGGACTTTACAAGTACCACAAACACCCATGCCACAGGCGCGAGGAATCGTCAGATCCAACCTTGCTGCTGCAGCGTGAATGGTCTCATCGGGCAAGGCTAGAATGCTCTTTCCAGACTTAGAGAAAGACACCTCAACCATATCGTCTGTTGTCTGTTGTTTCAGTTCTTCTGAGACTTGAGCAGCACTCTCTTCTGCACTGGCAGCAATACCTTCTGGTGTCGCACCAAACAATTCTTCGTGATAATGGGTCATATCGAAATTGTTCGCCTTAAGGATTTTTTTAACCGCATCCATATAAGGTGTTGGGCCACAACAGAAAATTTCACGTGCCATATAATCTGGCGCAATCAATTCTAATTTAGCTTGATCCAGAAACCCTCGATAACCATGCCAGGCCTGGCCATTTTCGTAAGTCTCACAAATTAAATGCAGCGAAAAATTGTCGATACGCGCGCACATATGTTCCAACTCGCGCTGATAAATAATATCCCTCGGTGTTCTAGCGCTATGGGAAAAAATCATATCGATATCAACATTTGTATCAAAAAACCAACGAGCCATGGACATCACCGGTGTAATGCCGACACCACCAGAGAGGAACAACACTTTATCGGCTGGGTAATCAATACAGTTAAAAGCCCCGACAGGACCATGAACAGCCAAACTTGCCCCCACTTCCATATTGTCATGCAGCCAATTTGAGACTTTACCGCCCGGAATTCGCTTAACCGTAATAGAAAAGCTGTAAGGCACTGAGGGTGAACTGGAGATCGTATAAGAGCGCATAATCTGTTCGCCCTCGATTTCTAACTCCAATGTCACAAACTGACCGGGCTTAAAGAAAAAGATAACCGGCTGCTTCGCCATAAAACAAAATGTACGGACATCCCATGTTTCTTCAATGACTTTGACACAGCGGACTTTGTGGCGACCATTGGCCCATGTTTGGGTGTTAATAGGCGCAAATGCGTCTACGGAATTTTTATTATTGTCCGATAGTGGCATCAGTCATTTCCTCGTGCTTTTTGTAACTTGCTTATCAGTTTTCACAGAATTTCTCACCGATAATGGGACATTACACTATAAGTTTATTCCGTTTCAAACCTAAAAATGCTCTCTTCTCAATTAAATCGGAGACGTCGAAATTGATTCGAATCGACGTCGGTTTTAGGTAAGCGCCGACAGCAATCTTCGTTAGACTGTAATAATCTAAAAATAAAAAATTTTGTTACACCTCATTAACAGAGAAGACATATGAGCGATTACCAACTCCTTAAAATTAAACCATCGAATACGGAAATCACCAGAGAACATGTTCAGCAAATGCTTTCGGAGCGTAATCCCAGTTATACACTTGAACAACCTTTATATAACGACCCACAAATTTTTCAGATGGATATGGAAGAGGTCTTCCAAAAAGAATGGATCTTTGTTGGCATGAGCTGCGAAGTACCTAATCGTGGCGACTACATCACCGTAGAAATTGGCCAAAACCCTGTACTGATTGTTCGTGATGCGGACGGCTCGATTAATGCCTTCCACAATACCTGTCGCCATCGCGGCTCGCGGTTATGCTCTGCCGAAAAAGGTAAAGTGGCCAACTTAGTTTGTCCCTATCACCAATGGACCTATGACTTAAAAGGCAATTTGTTATTTGCAGGTACGGATTTAATAGAAGGTTTTGACAAATCAAAACACGGATTAAATAAAGCCCATTGCGCCGTAGGCGGTGGTTTTATTTTTGTCAGCCTCAACCAAGAAGAGCCGGACGATATACAGGCTTTCGTAGAGTCCATGAATGAATATATGGAACCTTACGATATCGAAAATACCAAGGTCGCAGCGGAATCAAGTACCATTGAAAAAGCGAACTGGAAATTGGTAATGGAAAATAATCGCGAGTGTTATCACTGTGCCAATGGACACCCGGATTTGAATAACTCTTTATTAGAGTACGACGATATCAATGATCCTCGCGCGCCTCAGGAGTTTTTAGATTACTACGCAGAACAAGCTGCCAAATGGGACGCTGAAAATATACCTCATGCAAGACGAGACCATGGCCTGCGTAATCGCCTTGTGCGTATGCCATTGAAAAAAGGCACCGTAGGTATGACAGCAGATGGCACCAGTGCCTGCGACTTATTGATGGGGCGTATTACCAATCCAGAGATGGGTTCACTCCGCATATTGCATCTACCCAATTCTTGGAATCATATGCAAAGCGACCACTGCGTTGTCTTTCGTGTATTACCCATTTCAGCACAAGAAACTTTAGTCACCAGCAAATGGATTGTGCATAAAGATGCCGTTGAAGGCAAAGATTACGATGTTGAAAAACTGTGCAGAGTATGGAACTCAACGAACGCTGAAGACAAACGCTTTACCGAAGAGAATCAACGCGGTATAAACTCTATTGGCTACCAACCGGGCCCCTATGCTCCAGATTACGAATTTGCTGTCATTAATTTTGTCAATTGGTATAGCGAAACGATGTTGAAAAATATGGCAGAGTAAAACAGATTATTTGTTGAGTTGAGAAACAATCTATCTCGCTTCATTTTTATTATCGACAAAAAAGTGGGTGGCATTTATTTTTTATTAACTCTTTAATTAAAAACAATTGTGCTCTGACTTACTGAAAGGTATTACTTTTATCGTTACCTCAACCAGCGTACATAAAGGGATATCATTTAATTTAACTAATAATGAGAATTATTGTTATTTATTATCATCCTCATCTTATTATCTAAGGTCTAAATTACCAACTTCCTAACAGTCTCATTTCTTAATAATTTTTGTCATAAAAACGTCAATCTCAATGGAACATACCAAATATTAGGCCATACTTTATGTGTTAACTGAATGTTCGAGAGACTCTATGAAGATCAAAACCCGTTTCCTTTTATCACTGGTGGCCAGTGTTCTATTACCCGTCATTATCATTTCCTCCCTTGTTATTATTAGCGTTAGAGATAATGCCTTAGAGTCTTTTGAGCAAAATAGTCGAGCAGAGATTTCGCATATAGATACAGCGTTTAGCTTGTATTTAAATGGCTTATCGGAAGCAGCCGCCTATTTGGCTAAAAGCCCCGAAATTCAGGCGCTAGACAGTAGTGTAATGACCTATATGGGCAAGCCTGAAATGATGATGACGCCCGATCAGAACTCCCCTGTAGAACAAGCAGCCTATCAACTAATGGATCGATTTGCTGCCGCTCACCCTGATCTAGCCTATATCTACCTAGGGATGAATCATGGCGGTTATCTGCAATGGCCTATAGGAAAACGCAGTGCCGACTTCGACCCCAGAGGCAGAGCCTGGTACAAAATGACCATTGACTCGTCTACACCAAAACGAGTTCCTGCCTATGCAGATTTAACATCAGGTGTGCCCATCGTTGATTACCTCGTACGTTTTGAGGGTAAAGATGGCGCATTTGGTTCAATAGGTGTCGATGTAACGCTGAGCAAGCTCACAGAAATGGTGCAAAAAGTTAAGTTTGGTACCCAAGGTTATATCATGTTGATTGAGGATACGGGGACTGTCCTTGCCGACCCCAGTAATCCAAAGAATAATTTTACTAGCCTAGTCTCCATTAGCGATGCACATGCAAAACTAGCAGAAGACTTCACCGGTATGATTAAGTTAACGATTAATGGCGAAACATGGTTTGCCAATAAATATAAATCACCAGCATTAGAGTGGGATTTTATTGGACTTATTCCAGCATCAGAAGTCTATGCCCAAGCTGATAGCTTAACGGAATATATTTTTGCAGTGGCACTTGCCATGGTCGCTATCTTTACTGCCGTTGGCTTTTTTGTAACAAACGTTGTAACTAAACCCATGAATGTTATTGCTGAAGGCTTAGAAGATATCGCCCAAGGTGAAGGCGATCTTACCCGGCGTTTGGATGTGCAAGGTAATGATGAATCCGGACAAATGGCGAACGCGTTTAATAGCTTTGTTAAATCTATCAATATCCTGGTTGACCGTATTAAAAATTCCAGTGGAGATATTAAAAACATCTCCTGCCATTCGAGCCAGCTGTCGAAAAAAATGCATAGCGTCGCCAATGAACAACTAAATGCCGTTGAATTAGTCACGAGTTCATTTCAACAAATGCTCGACAAGTCTACTGAAGTGGCTTCAAATTGTGCTGAAGCTGCCTCTGCATCAGGCGATAGCCAAGGGCAAGTAGAAGAAGGCCATCAACTAATCCAAAAAACAGTTAAATCCGTTAGCCAGCTGGAGATTGAGTTGGGCGAATCCAATAAAGCAATGGGCGTATTATCGGATGAATCTAATAACATTACTGTTATTTTAGATACAATTAAAGGCATTGCAGAACAGACTAATTTATTGGCTCTAAACGCTGCTATCGAGGCTGCCAGAGCTGGCGAACAAGGTAGAGGCTTTGCTGTTGTTGCCGATGAAGTACGCACGTTAGCAGGTCGCACCTCTGAATCTACAGAAGAAATTGATCGCTTGCTAAGCCGACTTAGAGACCAGACCGAAAATGTCGCAGAGAAGTTAACATGCAGTATGACGCAAGTAGAAGAAACGGTAGATTCGACTCAAAAAACCAGTGCAATATTTGAATCCATTATGCAATCATCCGTTGTAATCAAGGATATGATGTCGCAGATCTCGAACTCTGCCGAAGAACAACATACCGTGAGTGAAAAGATCAATGAAAATGTGACACATATTCATAATAATTCAGCGCAAACCAAAGAGTTATCCGAACAAGTTGATACCGCTTCAGATAATTTGGATAAGTTAGCACTGGACCTTTCTGAATTAGTTTCCCGATTTAAAGCCAGTAAATAAATATTGTGGTTCATTATTTTTTCGGCTGGCCATTTTGATTTAATTTAGGCAAATCATAAGAGGCCAGCTGATTACTTTTGATCATCTGTTGTATCTCTTGAACATATTCAGCACCACGGGATGAATAACGTAGCAAACCCGTAGCCAATATCACACCCTTAAATTTTATATCAGTTGATTTAGCCCGTATATTTCGCAATTTTTGATAAGCACGGCCTGAATTGATATTGTGAATATAGGCTTTGACCGAGTCTCTTACCGATGCAAAACTTGCAACCTCGTGAGTTTTTCCCTGAGCTCGTGCTTTGGGCACAAGACCACACCCCGGAGTAAAACACCACTGCCCAAATAAATTATTAGCCTCACGGGCAAAGCGAGAGGTTCCCCAAGCAGATTCATTGGCAGCCTGAGCCATCGCTAAAGAAGGGGGAACCTGGTCAATACGTAATAATAATGCGTTAAAGAAAGCATCATCAATAGCATCGTCTGCTTTAATGTTATAGTCCTCAGAGAGTTTCAGTAAAAACTTTTTATCTTTCTTCTTTACTGTGTATTCAGTCGCCGCTTTAGATTGTTTCTGAATAACAACAACTTTCTCTCTTAGCGCTTTAATATCGGCATTAACACTACTAACAATAGGCGCAAGGAATTCAAAAAATTCATGCTTTTTTTGTTTGGTATCAGTAAAGGCAGAAAAATCAGGCAATGAGCTTGGATTTTCTTTAGAGGAAATATTCTGCGTTATAAGAGGGTAAATAATAGCAACTACAAACAAAGTTGCCATAACAATAAGAACCCTTGATTTTATTATTTTAATAGGTAATTCCTTATCTAACTCTTTATTTAACCCTATTTAACTTTGGGCCAACACCTATACATTCTATAGAAAAATAAAATCAGCGCAATCATTAATAAACAGGGGTATTTTTATTAACTTGCAAACGGAAATTAAAATACTGCATCCCTTCAATTAAATTGCAGTAACTTAGCAACTTCTTTTTGCCCCCTACTGTTGGCGTGCGCCAACGGTGTTTTTCCTTTCTTATCGGTAATTTCACGGTCTGCTCCTGCCTCTAACAATAAAGAGATGATTTGTTGATAAGGCTTAGAGCCATCACCTAAGATGACAGCTTCTAATAAGGCGGTCCAACCTAGATTATTTCTTCTGTTAAGCGGCGCATTGGCTTTAACCAAGGCTTCAACAATTTCAACCTCCCCTTCAGCCGATGCAAAAATTAATGCCGACCCTTGATAAGTAGGAGTAAAGGTATGAGTACTGATTCCTGCATTCAATGCGCGTCTTGCCAATTCAGGTTTACTAATTCTTACTGATAAATTCAGTAGATCTCGATCATTAGCAGCCAGCACATTGATGTTGGCACCATACTTCACTAAAACATCGAAGATACCCCAATAACTCTTACGAGCAGCAATCAACAACGCTGTATCACCGCGTTTATCACGTTCTTCTAAGTTAACAAAGCGACTCCGAAGCAGCTGTTCAAGCGCCACCGCATCCCCCTGCCGAGCCAGATCTAAAAGCTTTGAACCCCCGGCATAAGTATTAGCAGCAAGTAATAAATAAGCCAGAATGGCTATTTTAAAAAAAGAGAGTGGAGAGACAATATTCACATAGCACCTTTTTATTAATGTTTAACCCAATACATTGATGCATTCGACTGAATGACTTAAGGCAGTATGAAAACATAGATTACTGATCTACAGCTGATATTTTATCAACCCGCATTGATTGGATTAAGAGGCTAATATGGCCTGACTTTTAATTCAAAGCTGTTTTCTAGTCTGGTAATTTGATGAATCTTAACATCGAGGATAGACTGATTATTTTTCATAATCCCCTCAAGTTGTTTCCTGACTGAAGCGTCAGATCTAGCACCCAAATAGATCGACTTAATTTTTATATTTCCTTTATAGTAACTATTATTATAATCAGTAATTAACCGCCACTCTCTTTCATAATCCCAATGGTTTGATTTATACACTGCCAGCTTATTAA